>NZ_JACLQD010000009.1 GCF_014243445.1 Paragemmobacter straminiformis | reverse complement strand
CGCCCAGCAGCGTGTCGTTCCCGACACCCCCCTTCAGCGTGTCAGCCCCGTCCCCACCGTCAACAACATCATTCCCGCTGCCCCCATCAACACTGTCAGAACCGATCCCGCCGTATAGCTGGTCGTTGTCCTCGTTGCCCGAAAGCGTGTCGTCCCCCTCGTCTCCGAAGAGGATGTCGTTTCCGATGCCGCCGCGCAGCGTGTCGTTGCCAAGCCCGCCGCCAAGGCTGTCTTCGCCCGTGCCGCCGACCAGCGTGTCAAGGCCATCGCCCCCCGAAAGCGTGTCGTCCTCGCTGCCGCCATCAAGGCTGTCGTTGCCCGCGCCGCCATCCAGCAGGTCGTTGTTTTCATTTCCGGAAAGCGTGTCGCTGCCGTCGCCGCCCAGCGCCGTGTCATTGCCAAGCCCGCCCTGCAACCGGTCATCGCCGACATCGCCCGTCAGGCTGTCGTTTCCGGTGCCGCCGACCAGCGTGTCGCTTCCGGCCCCGCCGTCGAGCGTATCGTCCTCGCTCCCCCCGTCGAGACTGTCATTGCCGGTGCCGCCGCTCAGACTGTCGTTGTTCTCGTTGCCTGCCAGCGTGTCATTGCCATCGCCGCCGAGGACCGAGTCGTTTCCGGTTCCGGACGAGACGATATCGTCGCCACTGCCGCCGTCGATGCTGTCATTGCCGGTGCTGGCGATCAGGCTGTCATTGCCTGCCCCCGCGATCAGCGTGTCGTTGCCCGCTCCGGCGTCGATGGTGTCGTCGCCCTCGCCCGCATCTACCGTGTCGTCGCCGGTGCCCGAAGCGATGCTGTCGTTCCCCGTGCCGGCAGCCAGGGTGTCATTGCCCGAACCGCCGAACAGCGTGTCATTGCCCGCGCCGCTGTCGACCCAGATCGCCCCCGTGGCGGAAGCACCGTTGATGCTGTCGCTGCCCGTGCCGGTCAGCAGACGCTCGATCTCGGCAAAGGTGATGTCCACGCCCGCATCGGCATCAAGCCCGTTGACCGTGCCGCCTTTGGGGTTGGTTCCATAGATGACGGTCTGCGCCGCCGAACCCGCAGATAGGTCAAGCACATCGCCCGCATTGCCGTTCGACGTATCGTCACCGGCCCCCTGCGTGCCATCGGTGCCGCCGTCGATGCTGGCCGCGATATCGGCCGCCGTATCGGTCGCATCCAGCGTAAAGACATCGTCGCCCGTGCCGCCGCTTGCCGAATCTGCCCCGCCAAGGGCGATGTCGTCGTCGCCCGCGCCACCGTTGACCGTGTCGTTGCCGGCCCCGCCCAGCAGCGTATCGGCCCCGTCCCCGCCCGAGGCGGAATCGTTGCCGCCACCGCCTGCCAGACTGTCGTTGCCTGCCCCGCCATCGAGCGTGTCGTTGCCCGCATCGCCGGAAAGACTGTCGTCGCCCTCCTCTCCGGCAAGGCTGTCATTGCCCGCCCCTCCGGACAGTGTGTCGTTCCCCGCATTGCCCGCAAGCGTGTCGTTGCCGTCGCCGCCGCTCAGGCTGTCGGCACCCGCGACCCCCGCCGTGGTTCCGGCAGGCGTGAAGGTGGTGAATTTTGCGGTCATCACCGCGACGCCGTCGTCATCATCGGTGCCCGAGACGAGAACCCCGTCCACATAGGCAAGGTCTTCCGAGTCGAAGATTTCGGCACCCGGTTCGGGGGCGTCATCGACGATATGCGTCAGCGGATCGACCAGCGTGACGACACCTGTCGTCGGGTCGACCGTGACAGCCGCATAGCGCAATTCGCTGGTCTCGCCCCCCACCACAAGCGTGCCGCCCGTGCCCGAGGGGATGAAGACCATCGTACTGATATCGACCACATAGTCGTCGATCTGGCCGACCAGCGTCAGATCGAAGGTGCCGTCGCCCTTTGCATCGGGATCGACGCGGAAGATCGTCACATCATCGTCATTGCCGCCGACAAAGACATAGGTCTTGCCGCCGATTTCGGCCCAGGTGGCGGCCGCGCTGTCGTCCAGACCGGTCTGCGACCCTGCCGGTGTATAGATATCGCGCCCGAGGCTGTTGCCCTGCGGATCGGTCTCGGACGCGCCGTTCTGGTCATCGCCGCGCGCGTTCTGGAACGTCAGCTGCCCCGTCGCGTCAAGCGTATAAAGCGAGATCCCGTTCTGGGCTCCGTCATTGCCGGCCGCCAGAACAAAGGTCTGCCCCGCGCTGTTGGTGAACCCCTCGACGAAGCTCGGGCTTTCACCGGTGCCGCCGCCAAGGAAGTTTTCACCAGTGCCGCTTCCATCCGTCTCGCGGTCGAGCAGCGTAAGCGCGCCGGTTGCCGGATTGACGGCAAAGGACATCAGGCTGTCAGAGGTGCCGCCCGCATAGGCAAGCAGGACAGGAGTGCCGCCCACCGTGACAAAGGACAGGCTTTGCACCGCGTCGAGGTTCGGCGCCGTCAGCGACGGGCCTGCCGTCAGGCTGCCATCGGCACCGATCCTCGCGATGCCGATGGTCGACCGCGCCACATCGGCGGTAAAGACGAAGCTGTTGCCATTGGCCAGCGTCGCCGCTTCCATGCTCTGGATATTGTCGAAGCCCGCGCCGGACACCCCTTCGGACAGCGAAGAGATCTTTGCCGAAAGGTCACCTGTGCCGCCGCTGGTCGGCGTGGTGCCCATAATCTGGCCGAAGGTCGGGGAATTCGGGTCGCTGTCGATCCGGTACGAGGCGATGCCATCGGTCGACCCGCCATTCTCCGACGTGATCATGATCAGCTTGCCATCGGCCAGCCGCACCAGTTCCACCGCGCGGATGCCGTTCGCCTCGACCGCCGTCGAATCCTGCAGGTTGTCACTGTTGGCAAATGTGACAAGCGCGTTCTGCACGGGCGGAAGCGGCGTCTCGCCATCGCCCGAGATGCTGTCGTCGCCCGCCCCGCCCAGCACCGTATCGTTGCCGCCGCCTGCGACGATGGTGTCGTTCAGCCCGTCGGTCCCGTCGATCTGGTCGCCCTGCGGGTCGGTGTAGGGGGCCGCCATCGAGTCGTCGCCCGCCGTGCCCTCGACCTTGCCATTGGGGGTCACGAAGATGGTGCAGGTGTTGAAATTCGGCGCGGCCGTCGTATCGACCGCCTTGTCGAACCACAAAAACTGGTAGTTCGAATTGTTGAAGGTGAAGTTCTGGTTCGCGGCGGTCGGGCTCCACGACCCGTCGCTGTTCTGCCGCCAGCCGGCTGCCGTGGCTGCGGTGGAAAAGGCCGCTTCCTGACCGACCGGCGCTTCGATGCTGGCCCCGTTGCCACCGGCCCCGTCGGCCGAGATGACCTGGCTCGTCTCGTTCGCGGCAGGAGCGCCGAGGACGAGGTTGTCGTTGCCGCCCGCCATGTTGATCTGGCCGACGACATACCAGCCGTCGCCGATCTGGATGTATTCCTGCACCCCGGTGCCGGGGTTGTTGCTGCCGGTGATGCTGCCGCCGACCGACAGGTTGGTGCCGATCTCGACCCCGTTCGACGAATTCGTGCCGCCAAAGACAAGGCTGTTGCTGACCGTCAGATTGTCGCCGATGCGCACAAGCTGCTGCGTCAGGTTGCTGCCAAGGTCGATGTTACCCTTGACGGTCACGAAACTGCCGATCGCAAGGCAGTTTTCGGCATTGTTCGAATTCATCGAAATCGAACCGACGCCGCTGCTGCCGACAATCGAATTGTTACCGATCTTCAGATCGTTGTCGCTGTAGTTCGACGTCAGGATGATCGAGGACCCGACCGTCGCGCCGCTGCCCAGAACGACCGTATTGTCGCTGTAGTTCGAATGCAGGTCGATCGTGCTGCCGATGGTGGCGTTGGTGCCGACGCGGAATTCGTTGACCGCGTAGTTCGACGCCTGTGCCACGTTTCCGGTAACCGTCAGGCTGTTGCCCGCCACGAAAGCCGTCGTGTTCATGTCGAACGAGGTGCCGTCGCCGCTGAGGTTGACCGACCCGTTGATCCGCGCGCTCTCACCCAGCGTCACGGTCTTGTCCATGTTGTTGCCCGACATGGTGATCGAGCAGTTGAACGTGGCGCGGTCGCCCGCGGTCAGGTTCATCGCCGTGTCCGAAGCGTTCAGCGTGACCTGCGTATTGAACGTGACGTCATTGCCCACGGTCACGTTGGCGGTGGTGCTGTCGCCCATGACCAGACCGTTCAGGGTCACGCCGTTGCCCGCCGTCACCGTATCGACCCCGGCCGAGCCGGTGATCTGGCCGACCGTGGCATTCGCAGCGGCATTGACCGTCAGCCCCTGCGCCGACGAGGCGACGATCTGCACAGGATCGGCATCGACCCCTGCGGCGATGTTCACCGTGGCGTTGACGCCCGGATAGAAGCTGATCGACCCCTGATTGGTCGCCGTCAGGCCGGTGATCGACTGGTTGAACTGGACCTCGACCGTGCCGGTCTGGCCATTCGCGAACTGGATCACCGTATTGGCGTTGAAGCCGTTGTCGACCACATAGACATCGCCGGGTTGGGCTGTGATCGTGCCGGCGTTGACCTGCGGATAGCCGTTGACGTTGCCGGGGTCGACCGTTCCGACCGGGGCACCTGCAGCGATGATGTAATAAGTGGCCATACTCTTGAACTCGAAACTGGTTATGCGGACGACGCGACCGACAGGATCGGCGCTTCAGGTTGAGACCCGCTTAACGCGTCAAGGAAATGCGACGCGGGCGGCAAAAGCCCCCTTCGGCGCGCGGGGAACGGGATCGGACCAGACAGGCCAGCCCTGCCCCGCGCCGGGAAAAACCCTTGGGCGCAAAGGGGTTGGAGACGGGGCATTGGCTTGGCATGGCAAGGCACTCTGCAAAGGACGACGCTTGTATAACGACACGGTGGCACGACCATTTTATAGGCCCGCCCCGACTTTCGGCTGAAACCGCGCAAGCCCGGATCGGCAAAGGTGCGGCGGTTTCACGGTCGGGAAGGACTGGACGCAGCAATCATTAACGCCCGCCCTGCGCAGCGGTCAGGCGAATGTCGTCAAATTCGTCCAGCTTCATCAAATCGAGCGCAAGACAGGGAAAATCACGCCCACGGCCCCCGAAAACGCGATTTTACGCGACGCAACGGCAGCACGAATCCAACGCCAAAAGCGCGCGACGGCCCGTTACGCGACCCGTCCTGTCGTGAACTTCTTTTCACGACAAAGGAACGCGCGGGCATAAGGCCCAATTCCCACTTTGGTTGACGAAACTTGGACGAAATCGCATTTTCCACCGCAATCCAGAATTGAATCCGACTTCGCGACAAGGGCCAAAGGGTGAACTTGCCACCATCGCGCTGACCGGACGGCTGGTTTGGCAGCCCTCGCACCCCGTGCCCGCACGTCGTGGCAAGCATCCCGATGGCGAATCTGCGCCTTACGCCGCCGCTTTGGCGCGCGGTTCCGCGGGGGTAGGCTTGCAATGGCAGGGCGCAGCGGCTTGGCGGGCGGCACGGGTTGCCCGAACACCCCGTCGCTAAAGGCGCGGATGGCGCAGCACGATACGGGTTCCGCTCGACACGTCCCGAACCGTCAGCTCGGCCTGAAGCCGCGTTGCCAGCGCCTGCATGATACTGCTGCCCAGTCCGGCGGCGGGTCTGACGGCGCGGCCGATCCCGTCATCGCACACACTCAGCCTCCATCCCTGTGGCGTCGTCTGGAATGCGATTGAAATTCTTCCCCCCCTGTCGTCGGGAAAGGCATGCTTCACCGCGTTGATCAGCAATTCCGTCAGGACAAGGCCAAGATCGGTCGCCGTTGCCGCGTCGAGCATCACCGGCGCGCAGCGGATCCCGACCGAAATCCTGCGCGTCTCGGGAAGGAAGGCTTCGACGAACCGCCGCAAAAGTCCGTTCAGGTGATCGGCGATACCGACCTGACCTTTAGGGTCGAACAAGGCGCGCTCAAGCGCAGCCACCGCCATGATGCGCAGATAGGCCCCGTTGATTTCGCGGCGCGCCTCGTCCGAGCTGCTTTCGCGCAGACTGTATCTGAGCAGGCTCGCGATGATCTGCACGCTGTTGGACATGCGGTGCAGCGGTTCGCAGGACAACGCATCCTGCATCGGCACGGGCATCGGCGGCACCGCATATAGCAGCGCCCCCGGGTCAGACAGCACCTCGCCGGCAAAAACACCGGCGATCTGCGCGGGGGCCAGTCGCGCCGCGCTGGCGTGCAAAGCGCCAAGGATCGGCAGGGCAAGGCCCGGCCCCGCAACCGGCCCGATCCGGCCCCGGCCTGCGATAATGTCGAGGTGCGGCAGGATATGCGGCATGGCGCTTCGTTCCTTTGCAGTCAAAGCCCCCGCGCCGAACCCGCGGCTTGGGGGCATGAACCGACAGCGAAGCAATTTTTACGACAATTCCGCCCGCGTTTTGCTGCCCTGGATCAGCCAGACAGCACAAAAACGCGCGCCTCGCCCCCAAAGGCTTGCGGTCAGGCAAGCAACGGTCCGTCATGGTCCAGATAGGCGCGGTCGAACATGGCGAGCGTCACGAGATCATCATAATTGTCAAAGGTCACGCGCCCCTTCTGAAAGGTCACCAACCCCTCTTCGCGCAGTTCCCGCAACACCCGATTGACGTGAACGGCACTCAGCCCAAGCGCATCGGCCAGCAGATATTGCGACAGCGGGCAAAGGAAACCGGACTTGTCTGCCATGCCCACCAGCCGCAGGCGGGCGTTCAGCTCAAGCAGGAAATGCGCCATACGTTCGATGGCTGTCCGCCGGCCCAGATTGACCAGATGTTCCACCACCATCGCCTCGTCCCTCGAGGCCGCCCAAAGCACCGCCGCCGCCAGCCGTGGTGTGCGCGAAAAGGCGTCGAGCAGCTCTCCTTGCGTGACCTCCGAGGCGCGAACCGGCGTGACCGGCTCGACATTGTGGTCCGAGGTGCGGAACAGCACCGACCGCAAACCAAGGAAATCCCCCGGAATCTGGAAATCGACGATCTGCCGGCCGCCGCTGCGCAGGATCTTGTAGGAACAGGCCCAGCCCGAGGCGAGGACATAGGCGCTCTGGTCGGTTTGCCCCTGATGGATGATGTCGATGCCGACGGCAAACTTGCGCCGCCGCCGATATAGATCGGACATCACGGACAGGTCATTCTGTGACAGCGTGACGAAAGCGGTCAACTTGCGCGCGAAGGGGCTGTCCTGAGGCGAGGCTGGGATCGGCTGGGTCATCGGCTCCTCGGACGGGGGCGGGGCGCTCGCCATACACTTGGCCAATTCACCGGGCGCGATACTGATCGAAATCAGCTTGGTGCCAAAAATCTCTGCGATGATGCGGGCGGGACCTGGCCCCCTGACCGAGCCTGACAGAACTTTCAAAGAAAGTCGAAGCATCCATGAACGGTTCAAACGAGGTCGCCGGTCTGGCAGCTCTTGCGATATGCGAGTCGCTGCTTCTGGCGCTGAACGATGCCAATATCCTGCCGGAAAAGGAAATCGTCGGCGTTCTGCAAGATGCCGCAGCCGCGCACGAGAACGCTCTGGCCGGAGAAGGCTCGGCCGAAGTCCATGCGGCAGTGGCGCGGCTGATCAACAAGATCATCGACGGAGGCAACTCGGTCCGCCGGACCTGAGGGGCCGCCAACGGCGGATTCCGGCCGACCACGGCCCGGGGCGGCCACAAGACTTCGGCAGGCACACACAGATCAGCTTGGCCCTGTCGAAAACGGTGCAGGTTCATGTCTTGGCCCGCATCTTCCGCGCGGCCAAGCTGCCCGACGATCGGGCAGACAACCGAAAGTAGACACATGTCGATGAACCTCCACACCTCGACCCAGGACAAGATGAAACTGGTCAAGACCGCTTGGGACAAGGCTCCGGCCGGACCGAAGAAGGACGCCGCCCTGACCCATTACCAGGCCGCCGAAACCGCGATGACGGCCAAGAACGACCCGGATTGCCTCAAGTCGCTTGATGCAGCGACCAAGGCTCTGGCCTAAGCCGATTGCCCCGTCGGCCTTGCGCCGGCGGGGACCACACGGGTTCATCCAAGGAAACAGCCATGTCGCGTCACGTCTCCCGTCGGCAAAGCCGGTCTTGCAGGGGCAAGGTCTGATGGAAGGCACAGTTCCTTTCGCCGGTGACTGGCAATCGGTCGACAGCCCCGCCCCGCCGCAGACTGGCTGGTACGCCGTCCTTCGGGTGCCGCAAGCAGCACTTGGAAACACCCTTCGCACGGGTGCGGCCTATTTCGGCGACGATGGCTGGGGCAGCAAACATGACATCTTTGCCAGATCGATCTCCAGCTTCGACGACCACGACGTCGCCGCGATCTTTGCACGGACCAACCACCCCTTCTGACAAAGCAAGGCGCAGCCAGGCAGCACTTCCGCGTCCCGATCACCCGAAAACAAACCGCCCGAAACGTCGCTGCGGCCGGACCGGCGCCTGATTTACCGCATTCGCACCCCAAGCATCCCCCCAAGGGCCAGCCAATCCGCTGGCAAGCGGGTCACAGATACCCGGCCCGCTCCGGTCGCAGACCGGCCTTGCCAAGGCGCAAGTCATTCTCGGCCGCCAAGGACAGCAGCGTCTCCTCGTCCATCGCATTGGCCACCACCTGCAACCCGACGGGCAAGCCCGCAGCCGTCAGACCGATGGGCATCGAGACGGCAGGTTGGCCCGTCAGGTTGAACGGATAGGTAAAGCTGGCCCATGACACGATGGTCCGCTCGGCCTGCGATGGCGGAACATCGACACCGACATCTATCGCCGCCACAGGCAGGGTCGGCGTTACAAGCACGTCATAGGGTTCCATCAGCGCGCGGACCGTTTCGCGGAAAGCATAGCGGCGAAAGACCGTTTCGTAATAGCTCCGCATGTCGAGGGCCACCGCCGCCCGCAAAACACCAAGAACCGCCGGATCCAGCAAATCGGGCGTCTTTTCCAAAGCCGGACGCAGGCGAACCGCCACTCCGGCATAGAACTCGGCAGTCCACAGCTCGGCCGGGTCATCAAAGAATGGGTCGATCCGGTCGACATGGTGCCCGGCCCCGGCGAAACCGCGCAGCGCACGGGCGGTGATGTCGGCCACTTCGGCATCCACCCGCGCATAGCCCAGCGTCGGGCAAAAGGCGATGCGCAAGGGCCTGCGCCGCACCAGCGCACCCGCGAAATCCGGGGCGGGTCCGGCAAGCGAAAACGGGTCGCGCCCGTCATAGCCCGCAATGACCGACATGACAGCCGCAACATCATCCGCCCTGCGGGCCAGCGGGCCGACATGGGCCAGCGTCGGCGTGGCCGAGGTCGGAAACACCGGAACGCGGCCGAACTGCGCCTTGAACCCGTATAGTCCTGTCAACGCCGCAGGGATACGCAACGATCCCCCGCCATCCGTCCCCAAGGCATAGGGAACAAGCCCGCAAGCCACCATCGCAGCGGCTCCGGCACTCGACCCGCCGGGGGTCTTGTCCGGATCCCACGGATTGCGGGTAATGCCGGTCAGGGGGCTGTCACCCACAGCCTTGCAGCCGAATTCGCTGGTGGTGGATTTCCCCAGAAAGACGGCCCCCCCCGCGCGCAATCGGCTGACCGAGGGGGCATCCTGCGCGGCGGGCTCGGCCCCTGTCGTTCTCGAACCGAAGCGTTGCGGCATTCCGGCCACCGCGATCAGGTCCTTGACCGACGTTGGCACGCCATCCAGCGGGCCCAGACGCGCGCCCTGCATCATGCGTGTCTCGGCCGCCCTTGCCTGCGCCTGCGCCCCCTCAAGATCGAGGTGCGCGAACATGTTCAGCCGCGGCTCGATCACCTGAAGCCTGCGGATCACATCGGCCAGCACCTCGACCGGCGAGAACGCCCGCGCCTCGAACCCCGCGTGCAACTCGGCAATCGTGGCAAAGGCAAAGCCGGTCATCGCGGCGGCCTATTCGTCGATCACCGCCACCGCCCGCACCGGAGAGCCCGACCCGCCCTTGAACTTGATCGGCAGGCCGATGAATTCGAACTCGCCCAGCCCGATCAGGCTTTCCAGATTGACCAGCCATTCAAAATGGGAAATCCCCAGATCGCGGCACAGGCGATGCTGGGCGAAAAGGTTGTCGCTGGGCTTGTCGGTCGACGGCCCCTCGACCCCGTGCATCCGCGACCCGCGTTCGTGCAGCCAATGCGTCGCCCCGACCGT
This sequence comes from Paragemmobacter straminiformis, assembly GCF_014243445.1. Taxonomy (GTDB): domain Bacteria; phylum Pseudomonadota; class Alphaproteobacteria; order Rhodobacterales; family Rhodobacteraceae; genus Paragemmobacter; species Paragemmobacter straminiformis. The sequence continues at coordinate 40,466 of NZ_JACLQD010000009.1, read as the reverse complement.
CAGACCGGGGTTGCCCCAGACGATCTGCTTGCGGTCGCCCCAGTTGCGGGCGTGAAAGCCCGTGCAAAGCAGAACGATATGTCCGTCAACCTTGACCCCGGCGGCGGCTTCGGCGGCCGACATGTGGTCGGCAGTGATGTCCTCGAGATCCCCGATGTGCCGCAGGTCAAGGCAGACAGCCTTGCCCATGAACAGATCAAGCGGCATCTGGTCGACCGACAACCCCTTCGGATTGACATGCAGGAACGCGTCCACATGGGTGCCGACATGGTCGAGCATGCCGATGTAATTCGTCTGGAACGTCATCGCGTCACCGGGCACGCCAAGCCCGAAGGAAACGGTGAATTCATGCGACAGCGCCTTAAGGTAGACGGGGCTCTGAAACATCTTGTGGGCGGGCATGTTGTCTTCGACGGTCAGGCTAAGGTCGATGATGCGGCGGGCCATGGGACTACCTCTTGTGATCCTGCGCAAGGAACGGGCAGGCGGTTTCCGGGGTTGATCGGCCCCATGCTGCGCGTGGCAGGACCGGTTGACAATCCGGTAAGACTGTAACGAAGCTATAGATAGAATTGATGGCGCAGCAGCCATCACACCCCGATATAGCAGGACCGCGCTCGAAAAAATGGAACTTCGCGATCTCTTTGCCCTGATTGCCATAGCCGAAACGGGTAGCCTCTCGGCCGCGTCGCGCAGGCTTGGGCTGACACAACCGGCCATAACGACCTCGTTGCAGCGGCTTGAACGGGCGGCGGGCGCGCGTCTGGTGTCGCGCCATTCGCGCGGCGCGAACATTACCGAGGAGGGGCTTTACGTCCTGCAAAAGGCGCGGGACATCGCGCATGAGATGGGCCAGATCGCCCTCGTCAACGACAAGCTCGCGCAGGCCCCCGCGGGTGAGGTTCATCTCGGGCTGCCCACCACAGTCGCGGGCGGGCTGATCCCCGAACTCATTCCCATGCTGCACAGACGATACCCCCGCATCCGCCTGCACGTGATCGAGGCCATGAGCGGCGTCCTGAAAGAGCAGCTCCAACTCGGGCGCATAGACCTTGCCGTCCTGTTCGACAGCGCCCCGCTGGCCGGATTGCGCTGCACCCCCTTGCTGACGGAAGCGATCTTCCTGCTGCTGCCCGCAGACCACCCCTGCGCCGCACGCGCGGGCATCGACCTGTCGCAACTGGCAAGCCTCGCGCTCGTGCTGCCAAGCCGGGCAAACTCGATACGGCTGCATCTTGAACAGGCCTGCACGTCACAAGGGTTGTCGCTGTCGGTGCTGGCCGATGTCGACAGCTTGCCCGGCCTGCTCGGGCTTGTGCGAAAGGGCTATTGCACGGTCCTGCCAAAGTATCTGGCCAAGCGCGAGATCGACGCAGGCCATCTTGCAGCCGTGCCGATTGCCAATCCCGCGCTGGACTGGACGCTGCACCTTGCAACGCGGCGGGACGCGACGCGCCCAAGGGCGAACATGGCGGTCGCGGAATGCCTCTACGAAGCCTGCGACGCCCTTGTCAAAAGCGGGGATTGGGAAGCCCAGATCAGCCGTCAGACCTGATACCGCATCGCCGAACGCGGGGCCGGTGCAAACCACGGGCGGCCCTGCCCTCCTCTATGCCAAAAGACGCCGGACCTCTCGATCCGGCGCCTTCCGCTGTCTCGAACCGAAGCAGGCTCAGCTGCCCAGATCGGTCTCGACCTTCTTCTGTGTCTTGGCCAGTTCCGGATCGGGCACCAGACCATAGGCCTCGAGCGGTCCACCCGCCGCCGCCATGTCATCGGACACGAAGAACGAGGTGAACTCCTTCAGCCCCGGAATGACGCCCAGATGCTGGCTCTTGACGTAAAGGAACAGCGGCCGCGAGATCTTGTAAGCCCCCGAGGCCACAGTCTCGCGCGACGGGGTCACGCCTTTGAAATCGGCAACACGCAAACGGTCGGTGTTGTTTTCATAAAAGGCCAGACCAAAGACGCCGATCCCCTGCTTGGTGGTCTGCAACCGCGCCAGCGTCTCGGTATAGTCGCCGTCGATCTCGACCACGCGGCCATCGGTGCGCAGCGCGATGCAGGCGGCCTTGGTCTTGTCCTTGTCCCCGCCTGCGCGGCGGGCCAGAACCTTGTCGGCCTTGAAGGTCTTGCAGCCGGTTTCGATCACGTTCAGATCGAACACCTCGCGCGTGCCGTGCTTCGAGCCGGGCACATAGGCAAGAATTTCCTGATCCGGCAGCGACGGATCGACATCGGACCACTTGGTAAAGGGGTTCGGCACGATCTTGCCGTTGATCACCACTTCGGCGGCAATCGCGTTGTACCACTGTGACGGGGTGAACTTGAACGCCGGTCCATTGATATCCGAGGCAAAGACGATCCCGTCATAGCCGATGCGGACCTCTTCGACATCGGTCACGCCGTTCGACTTGCAGCGCGCCAGTTCCGACTGCTTGATCTTGCGCGAGGCGGTGGCGATATCGGGCGTGTTCTCGCCCACGCCATCACAGAACTTCTTGATCCCGGCCGAGGTGCCGCCACCTTCGACGACGGGTGTGGGGAAGTCGAAATTCTCGCCGAAGGATTCAGCGACGATGGTGGCATAGGGCAGAACGGTCGACGAGCCGGTCACCTGAACCTGATCACGCGCTTCGGCAGCGAAAGCCAGCGTCGACAGGGCGGTGACCGAAAGCGCGGTCATGCAGAAAAACGACATATGGGGTCTCCAGAGGTTTGAATCTGTGCGATGACCGGCCCGCGACCCGCAGACCGGTCGTAAGAACGTCTGTCGGTTCAGAACGCCATCGTCAGGCCAAGGCTGGCATTGGCCTTCTTGCCTTCGGCCTTGGCATAGCCCGCCGACAGGGCAAGGCCCGATCCGAAGTCATGCGTGATGCCGATGCCGCGCGTCTTGGTTGCCTTGAACTCGTCGTCGCGGAAGAACGCGGTCAGCGTGGTCGTGCCGATGATATAGGTGCCATAGATCACGTATTGCGACTTGTCGTCGTCGCGCAGACCATAGGCGCCCTTCACTTCGAACTGGCCGTTGCCATAGCTGCCGCTCACCACGGTCTGGCTGTTCAGGCCGTTGTCCTCGTAACCGGCGGCAAGTTTCCAGAACTCGGTGGTATAGGAAACGCCAAAGCCCATGTCGTCGCCATTGGCGCCCGCGCCCGCCCCTTCGCTGCCACCCGGATTGCCGAGCGACAGGTTCACGGCCAAGGCACCGTTGGCATAGGTGTAAAGAACGTCTTTCGACGTTCCGGTATCGCCCCCCGTCAGGAAGGTGAATTCCTGCAATTTCTTGGTATCGTCAAAGCCGATCGGGGCGAATTGGGTCACCGACGCCTGAACGGCGCCTTCGGCATCGCCCATCGTCAGCTTGCCGTATTCCGGATATTCAAGGAACACGGTGCCTTTCACCTTGGTTTCGGTGTCGAGCGTCGCGCCCTCGGCCTCGTTCGCGCGGAACTGCGCGCCGAATTTCAGTCCGGCATCGGTCTCGCCCGACAGGGTAAAGCGCACACGCGCGCGGCTCGAGAAGTTGAAGTCCCCGCCTTCGACAGAGGCGATCCCCATGCGCGCGTCGCCCGACAGCGTCACATCGGCAAAGGCCGCTCCGGCAGAGGCGGCCAGCATGGTGGTGATGAGCAGAGTTGTTTTCATGTTTTCAGCTTTCGCGCGTTTGGAAACCGGACTCCCTCAGTCCAGTTGAGCACGCCTATTTCAGCCGCCTGTGACACTGGCGTAACGAAGCGGGCAATTGCGGGCAGCCCCAATCGGCGCGGCAGAAAAACCACAGTTTATGACAATGAAATCAAAGGCATGTATCGGTTTCATGACACAAGCCCGCAAGCATCTGCGCCGGCCTCGCGTCAGGGTTGACGCGCCCCGCAAAGCCCGCCCCGCAGGCTGTGCAAGGCCCTCGCCGAACGCTGCGCGCAAGCGTCACGGCCCTGCAATCCGGTGCGGGCGGGCGGGCTGATTCCCTTGGCGGTGCTTTCGCGCCCTGCGGTCACGGCCTTGCCTGCCCATCCCCAAAGCCGCCCGGTCCTTGGCCCGCCTATCTTGCCGCAAAGGCGCGGTAGCCGATGCCGGGTTCGGTCAGGATCAGTTCGGGAGAGCCGGGATTGAATTCGATCTTCTGGCGCAGCTGGCCGACGAAAACCCGCAGGTAAGGCACGTCATCCGCATGGGCTGGCCCCCAGATGCGGGTCAGAAGCTGGCGATGTGTCAGCACCCTGCCCGGCGTTTCGGCAAGGGCAAGCAGCAGTTCGAATTCTTTCGGGGTCAGGTGGACAGGCTCCCGGTCCCGCAAGACACGGTGTTCGGCGGCATCGATCTCAAGCGGGCCAAGCCTGAACCGCGTCGATGGCTCGCCCTCGCGTCGCGGACGAAGGCAGACGCGGATGCGGGCCAGCAATTCCCCGATGGCAAAGGGTTTGCCCACGAAATCATCGGCGCCAAGGTCAAGAGACATGATCTTCTCCATCTCTTGGTCGCGCGCCGACAGAACGATGATCGGCACGTCAGACCACGCGCGGATCGCTTCGATGACCGTCTTGCCATCGGCATCGGGCAAGCCAAGGTCCAGAATGACAAGATCGGGCCGCCGCGTTGCCACCTGCGTCTCGGCCTGCGCGGCTGTCGCGGCGGTCAGCGTATCATGCCCCGAGGCCGACAGCGCATGCACAAGAAAGCGCAGGATCTGCGGCTCGTCATCGACGATCAGGACAAGCGGGCGCGCGGCGGTCATGGGTCGGCCTGCATCGGAAGGAACACGCGAAAGGCCCCGTCAGACCATTGCAAGCGGCCCCCGTGGACCTGTGCGATGCATTTGGCGACCGCAAGGCCAAGGCCACGTTGCTCGGCCATCGGCCACATCTGCCCGCCCTCGAGCCAGTCGCGCAGCCCCTTGGCCGGACCTGATCCCGCATCCGCGACGGCCAGGGTCAGCCCGCCCTCGACCCGGCCCGTGCGCAACGTGACCGGAGCCGTTCCATGCTTCCGCGCATTGTCGAGCAGGTTGAACAGCATCTGCTCCAGCAGCCCGCCCTCGGCGCGGATCATGGGCAGTTCGGCCAGATCGCACTGGCACGCGGCGTGCGGAAAGGCACGTTGCCACCGCGCAACGGCAGACTGCGCGATGTCATTCACGTCCACCCATTCCAGACGCGGCAGGATGCTGCGGGACAGGCGTGTCATCTGCAAAAGGTTGGTGACATGCAGGTTCAACCGCCCCGCCTCTTGGCTGATGGCGGCCAAAAGATCGGCCCGCGCCGCAGGCGAAAGGCCATCGTGCAACTCGGTCAGGGTGCTCGCCGCGCCAAGGATCGTCGCCAAGGGTGTGCGAAGATCATGGCTGAGCGAGGCAAGCAGCGCCGAACGTGTCGCCTCGGCCTCTGCATCCTGTCGCGCGGCGGCCGCCGAGAGGCTGGCGTCAAGCCTGCGCAGCGCAAGGGCAAGCTGTTCCACCAGCGCCGATATCGCGACACTGCGCTGCGCCGTATCCGCCCCAGACAGGCGGCAATGCCCAAGCGCCAGCAGGCCGGTGCCGTCGGGCACGGGCAGAAAGGTCAGCGCCGCCCCCTGCCAGCCCTCGGCCGAAGCATGCTCGACACGCCCCGACCGCAGACAGCGTTCCGCCGCCTGCGCATCGGGCACCGCAAGCTCTGCCAGCGCCGGCATGGCGGCGACAGGCTTGGGCAGGTCAGACAACACCACCGCCACCGCATCTCCGCCCGCAAGGGCCGAAAGATGCGCAACCGCCTGCGCCAGCGCCGCATCCCGCGTATCCACTTCGGCCAGACGCGCCGAAAACGCCGAAAGGATCGCCAATGTCCCGGCCCGCGTGCGCGCGGCTTCGGCCCGGTCGCGCAGACTTCCGGCAAGCGATCCGACAAGCCCCGCCGCACAAAGAAACACCCCCAGCGTCACGATGTCCTGCGGGCGCGACACCTGCAGCGTGAAGAAAGGCTCGGTGAACAGAAAGTTCATGACGAAAAAGGCAGCCGCCGCCGTCGCAACGCCCACCCAGAACCCCGACAGCACCGCCGAGACAAGCACCGCCATCAGAAAGATCAGCGGCACCGTGGTTGCTGGCAATTTCTCCTGCCACGCCAGAACGATCCCCGCCGCAAGCGCCACGGACACCGCCGCCAGCACCGCGCCGGAAACCGTTGGCCCGCGCAGGCGAAAGGGCGGCTCGGGCATCTGTCTTTGCAGCTCATCCCTCCGCTCTGACCCGGTTCTTGCCATAGCCACCGCTGCCACCCGCCCTTCTGACCGCAGCCCCATTCCTGCGGCGACGGATCGGGCCTGTCCACCGTCTTTATGGTTTCCTTATGCGCGGCACGGCATTCCCTGTCGCTTCCTTATCCGCGATGCGGGCATCACTCGCAGGCCATCGCAACAGATGGTTCTGCCAACGGACACATCATGCCAGACGCGCCCACCGACCCCGCCGCCACCACCGACAACGCCCATGCCAAGGGCTTGCTGCCTTTGTCTCTCGCTGCGATCGGGGTGGTTTACGGCGATATCGGCACCTCGCCCCTCTATGCCTTTCGCGAGGCGATGCACGCCGCAGGCGCAAGCCATGGCGGGGTGCAACGGGCCGATGTTCTGGGGGTCTTGTCGCTGATCACATGGTCGCTGATGTTGATCGTGACGGTGAAATATGTGCTGATCCTAACGCGGGCCGACAATCAGGGCGAAGGCGGGACACTCTCGCTTCTGGCGCTGGCGGAACGCAGTCTGGGGCGGCGGCGGCGCGTGGTGCTGGCCATGGGGTTGATCGGCGCGGCGCTGTTCTTTGGCGATGCGGCGATCACGCCCGCAATTTCGGTGCTCTCTGCGGTCGAAGGCCTCAGCCTCGTGACCACGGCCTTCGATCCCTTCATCCTGCCGATCTCGGTCGGCATCATCACGGCGCTCTTTCTTGTGCAGTTCCGCGGCACCGCCGCAATGGCGCGGTTCTTCGGGCCGGTCACGCTCGTCTGGTTTCTGGTGATGGCGGCAGGCGGCGTGGCCCATATACTCGACGCCCCCGGCATTCTAGAGGCGGTCAACCCCGCACATGCCGCAGCTTTCGTCACGGGCAACGGGAAACTTGGCCTGATCGTGCTGGGGGCGGTCTTTCTTGCCGTGACCGGGGCCGAGGCGCTTTACGCCGACATGGGCCATTTCGGGCGGCGTCCGATCCAGCTCGCATGGATCGTCGTGGCCTTTCCGGCCTTGCTGCTGAACTACTTCGGTCAGGGAGCGCTTGTGATCAAGGATCCCGCCGCGCTCGGGAACCCGTTCTTCCGGCTCTATTCCGACGCGATCCTGCTGCCGGTCGTGATCCTTGCCACGGCGGCGACGATCATCGCCAGTCAGGCGGTGATCTCGGGGGCCTATTCGCTGACGCGGCAGGCCATCCAGTTGCGCCTCTTGCCGCGCATGCGCATCCGCCACACCTCGGACGAACAGGAAGGGCAAATCTACATGCCGGCGGTGAACACCTGCCTTCTGGTGGCGGTGCTCGCCCTTGTCGTGACCTTCGGCACCTCGTCGTCGCTGGCTGCGGCCTATGGCATCGCGGTGACAGGGACGATGGTGGTGACAGCGACGCTCGCGATGATCGTCGCGCACAAGACATGGGGCTTGCCCGCCCCCGTGGCGGTGGCGCTGATGCTGCCGTTCCTGCTGCTCGACCTGACCTTCTTCGGCGCCAACCTGTTGAAACTGGCCGAGGGCGGATGGCTGCCCATCGCCATCGCGGGAGGGGTGATCCTGCTGATGGCAAGCTGGATCATGGGCAGCAATCTGGTCCGCAGCAAAGAGGCGCAGGGCGAAGTCCGTCTCGACAGCCTGATCCCGAAACTGGGATCGAAATCGCTGTCCTCGGTCACCGGAACGGCGATCTATCTGGCGTCCGACCCTGAATACGCGCCGTCGGCCCTGCTGCACAGCTTGAAGCATTTCAAGGTGTTGCACGACCAGAACGTGATCCTGACCATCCGGACCGCCGATGTGCCAAGGGTCGCACCCAAAGATCGCGTGCAGATGGCCGACCTCTCGCCCGGCTTCCGTCAGGTCATCCTGACATGGGGCTACGCCGAAGAGCCCGACGTTCCCGATGCGCTGGCCCTGTGTCGCAAGCTGGGGTGGAAGTTCGACATCATGGCCACCTCGTTCATCCTGTCGCGCCGGTCCCTGCGGCTTTCATCACGGCGCGAGATGCCCGCCTTCATGGCGCGCATCTTCATGGTCATGGCCCGCAACTCCGCACCCGCCTCCGACTATTTCCGCATTCCGGCTGGGCGCGTCGTGGAATTGGGAACACAGGTCAACGTCTGAAACCGCCCCGCGCGAGACGGCCGGCGCCCCCACGGCGCCGCGCCGTCCGCAGCATCAACCACACCACACGGAACCCGCACCAGCCCGCCCAACCCGATCTCCCGGCGTGAAGCCAGCGTTCCCGTCTCACAGCGGAACCGCAATCTGCCAATAATCGGCAGGCGCCTTAGGATCGAGCTGGAAGGCAAGATTGTCGAGCTTTTGCAGGCGGGTAGCCGGAACGCAAAAGGCCCCGCTGTTGGCGGGGCGTATGGGTCTGCGAAGTGTTCGCTTGAGTTGGTTGCGGGGGCAGGATCAACTGAAGTGCCTACCATTTCAATGGCAGCTTAGGGCTGTCCGAGCTGGCAGATGATTCCATGCCACGTCGAAAGAAAAGAAATCAAAAAGAGCGGAGGCCGACGTCGCAAAGGGCGGAAAGCGGTCTTTCGCCTTCGGGCAATCATATACCGGCATACCAGGCATAGCGCCCGGCATCTTCCCAATAGCCACCGCGACCGCCGCCGATCTGTTCCAGCGCCGCGACCGCCTCGATCCTCATCACGAACTTGGCCTGTTTGTAGCCCAATTGCCGCTCGACCCGCAGGCGGATCGGCGCGCCGTGTTTTTCCGGCAGGTCGCCGCCGTTCATGCCATAGGCAAGGATGGTCTGCGGATGCATCGCGTCCACCATGTCAATGCTCTCGTAATAGGACGTGCCGCGGAAATCATCGGCGCAGTAAAAAACGATGTAACGCGCCTCGGGTGCGATACCCGCCTCGTTCAGGATTGACCACAAAGGAACGCCCGTCCATTTGCCGATCGCGGTCCAGCCCTCGACACAACTGTGTTCCGTGATCTGCGTCTTCGCCTCGCGCGTTTTCAGCTCTGCCAGCGAAAGGCGCATGGGCTTGGCCACCATCCCGCCGACTTCAAGCCGCCAGTTGGCAAAACCCTCGGCCAGATGCCTGCGATAGACCTGATCGCCCGCCATCGTGTTGCCATTCGTGCGGAACACCGGCGACATCTCGGCCTCGGAAAACTCGGGCGCAAGACTGTCTGCGAACAGCAAGCGGTGCGCGCGATAGTTCAGCCATTCCCCCCAGCTCAGGAACGATTGCCGAAAACCGGACGAAGCCCCCAGCCTGTCGCAACCCGCCAAAACAGCAGGGGCCGAAACCGAAAGACCGGCAAGAAATCCGCGACGCGTCAGCAGGTTTCCCATGGCTTAAGCTCCCTTCCCGACGCGACCGCCGGTGATCATGCTGCGGATGCCGTGGATCGGGCCGGACAGCACGACCATGGCAAGGTGGACAAGGACGAAACCGACGATTAGCGCGGCGCTTATAAAATGCACCGAACGCGCCGAGGCATGGCCCTGAAAAAGCACCAGCAGCCAAGGCCACCCCGCCAGAACCGCCGGAGACATGGCGAGACCCGACAGCACCATTCCGGGCAACAAACCAACCAGAACCGATAGATAGGCCAGCTTTTGCAGGACGTTGTAACGCGAAGCGGCCTCTCCCTTGGGAAAGCGAAGCCGAAGATGGTCAAGGATGTCCCGCCCAAGATGCGCCGGCGAAGCCTCGGCCAGCGACGGCAGCAGGTCTCGGCGCAGATGCCCGTTCCACAGGCTGCGTCCCAGATAAGCCACCAGCCCCGACATGAACAGCCACGCAAAGGTCAGGTGCCAATCGCGCGCCAGCGCAAGATTGTAGCCCGAGGGCAGCGTCACCCACTCCGGAAAGGCCCGACTGCGCACCACGCCCGTATGATCGGTCCAGCGCCCCAAAAAGCCCGTCGTATCGATCGACAGGCCCGCCACATGCACCTCGCCCCGCGCCTGTAGCGACACGATCTCGAACCAGGGCATGTCAGGCTGCGCGCCATGCCCACCCCAGTAAAGATGTGGATGGGCGTTGAAGATCATCAACCCGCTCATCAGCATCACCGCAAGGGACAGCACGTTCATCCAGTGCCAGACCCGCGTCGAAATCCTGTGCCGGACCGTCCGGCTCGTTTCGCCATCCATCGCGCTTCTCCTGATAAAGGGTGCGCGCTCCGGGAAGAGGGGCTTCCCGAAGCGCGCGGGTGACCGGCTTACATCGCAAGCGCGTCGGTCACTTTCGCATCGGGATGGGCCTTGCACGCCTCGGTGATCTGCGCGGTCATGTCCCCCGCCATCGCATCGCCAGCCATCGCGTCACCAGCCATCGCATCGCCTGCCATGGCATCGTCCGTCATCGCGTCACCAGCCATCGCGTCACCAGCCATCGCATCCGAGGCCATGCTGACGGCATCGCTCGCCGCCATCATCCCGGTCGAATCCATGGCAAGGAAATCGGCACAGCTCAGCGTCGCCGGATCGACGGCCATCTCGGCCATCGCGCCGGTCGCAAGGGTCATGGACGTCAGGGCAGCGCCCAGAAGAAGGGTAAGCGATTTCATGGTCAGTCCTCCGTTCCGCCCGGCGGAATGCCGTGGCGCGATAGAGGAAATCTAGCAAGCGGATGAAAGTAAGTATCTGTATTTCATACATAAAAACGGACACGTGAGAATTGCCACTTTCTGCGCGAGTCCATTGAAACATCTGTAACGGCACGCACGAAACCACGTATTGCTATGCCTCGGACCCGTCACCGGTCCTCATCCGAAGAAGGCGGCAAGAAATATTCGCCGACCCGCCGCATTCCGCTGTAACGTCTGCCCGGCGCACCCGTATTGCATGAAGTGATGTCACCTGCCGACGACGAATGGTCCGTGCTGATGCGCGCTGCCCTTGGCGGCGACGCTCGGGCCTATGCCCGTTTCCTTGCCGATGTGACTCCCGTCCTTCGCGCCGTGGTCCGTGCGCGCAGTCGCGATCTGGCCTGGGACCAACAGGAAGACATCGTGCAAGAAGTGTTGCTTGCCCTGCACCGCAAACGCCACACCTGGCAGCCGGACCTGCCCATCAGGCCGTGGCTCTATGCCGTGGCCCGCCACAAGACGGTCGATGCGTTTCGTGCCCGCGGCAGTGCCGTCCATCTTCAGATCGACGATTTCGAGAATGTCCTTGCCGCCGATGAGCCGGCCGACGGTCTCGCCGCGCGCGATGTTGCGTTCCTGATCGGTCGGCTTGACCGGCGTTCCGCCGAAATCGTCCGCTCGGTTGGCATCGACGAGGAACCGGCCCTCGCAGTCGGTGAACGACTCGGGCTGACCGAGGGGGCCGTTCGCGTGGTCCTCCACCGGGCCATCAAGCGGATGGCCGCCATCGCAAAGGGTCCGCGCGCATGAAAACCCAAGACCTGATCCGGCGTTTGGCCCAAGACACCCCGCCTCCCCCTTTCAGCGAACGCGGCGTAACTCTGGCGACAGTTCTTGCAGTCGTGGCCTGCACCACCGCATTTCTTTCCCTTGCCGGCACACGCTCCGATCTCTTTGCCGCAATGCTGTCGCCTCTGGTTGCCACCAAGACGCTGCTTCCGGCCAGCCTCTTCATCCTCTCGCTGAAAGCGGCGCTGCGGATGGCAAGGCCGGACCGCGCTCCGTCCCACGCATTGCGCCCCCTTCTTCTGCTGGCGCTTGTCGCTGCCTTAATGTGGCTCAGGGCTTTCGCGAACCTGTCGCCAGATCAGCGTTTTGCCGAGGTCGGGGCATTCTCGCTATCCGAATGCGTCGGGTTCATCACCCTGCTCTCTGTCGTTCCGGCCGCCGTCCTGATCGCACGCCTGCAACATGGGGCAAGCATGTCCCCGATCCGGTCCGGTGCCCTTGCAGGCTTGGCCGCAGGATCGGGGGCCGCGACCGGCTATTCGCTCTTTTGCGTGCAAGACAATCCGCTGTTCTTTGTGACTTGGTATGGCTTCGCAATCCTCCTCGTCTCGGTATTGACCGCTCTTGCAGGCAGCAGGTTCCTCCGCTGGTAGGAACCAAGACCCTCGACCACCCCTTCCCCAGTCACGCATCGCCGACGCCTTGGACCGATGCAACACATCGTTCACATCCTTGTCTCACGCAGAACGTCAATCCGTAGACGCATCAGTCGTATTCGAATGATGCCGACCGTCCGCTGTGGGCCGTGATCGACCTCAACGCCGAAACGGGCGGATAGCAGTCAGTCGATGTTACTTCGTTCTTACCGGATGCCAGGCCGTCACATCCCGGCAAATGGCTTGCCGTGCGGACTTGCGGCATCGAACATTTGGGCGGACAGCGCCAATTCCGGTGCGATCCTCCGCAAGCCATCCACCAGCATCCGGCCAGCATCCAGCAAAGCCTCCACTGGCATCGGGTCGAGCCGTTCCAGAACGAACCACATGTCCTGGCTCGCTTCGGTGATCTGCGTGCGTGGACCCTGTCGCCAGTTCCAGCGTCGGCAGGTGACGCCGTCGTCGTCACGCCAGATGACCTCGCCCACCTCAGGTGCTTCGATCACGGGCTGACCTTCGGCCATCGTATGGAAGGGCTCGTCACCGGTGGCGAGGCATAGGCGCGGTTGGCCGGCGTAGGTAGTGGCATCCTCTCCGCCAACGGGAATAGCGAAGCGTAGGCTGACGGAGTTGTAGAGGTCGACGACAGCGTTGAGCGGGCGCATCGCGCCATCCTTCACGGCGCGCTTGCGAAGGGCCTCGGCCGAGCACGGCGTTTTCTTCGGTTTCGCCCCAAAGGCGCGGTAGGCATCGCGCCAGGCGTCCAGATGAGCCTCGGCCCACGGAAAGGCGTCGAGGGACTGCACCGCCTCTTCCAGCAGGGCCTCGCTGAAGGCGTCGCTCGGGCCGTTGCGTCCTCCGCTCACATGGATGCTGAGAGCCATGAAGTCCGGACGCAGGGCGAAGATCTCGGCGTCGATTATGGGGTAGAGTGTCATGGGGTCCTCGGTCCGTTGGGCGGGAAACTTCGTCGCATGCGACGCGCTACGTGTCAATAAAGTGAACCGATATGGTCATTGACCGTGAACTTCAAAGGGAAGTATCACATCATAATGACCGATGCCGAACACACACCCAGCCTCACCCGCGCAGACGAACAGGAAGCGGCCCTCGCCGCCACGGTCGCTGCGCGTATCTTCGAGCTTCGCAAAGCGAAAAGCCTGTCCTTCGACGCCCTCTCCCAGAAGGCGGGCGTCGCCAAAGGCACGCTGGTCCAGATCGAACAGCAGCGCGGCAATCCGAGCATCTCGACGCTGTGCCGCCTTGCCGCGGCGCTTGATATTTCGGTGGCAGACCTCGTCGCACCGACCGAGGCAACCACCCAGGCCGTGACACTCCTCGGCCGTGACGATGCCCGGCAACTCTGGACGGGCTCATCCGGCGGCACCGCAACGCTGCTTGCGGGGACGCAAGGTCCCGACATGCTCGAGATCTGGGACTGGGTCTTGATGCCCGGCGAGAGCTTCGAGGCGGCGGTGCATGGGGCCGGAACGCGGGAGCTGATCCATGTGACCGACGGCACGCTGGCACTTACCGTGGATGGGGCGACCCATCTGGTCTCGGCGGGAGGATCGGCCATCGCGCTGACCGACAGGCCACACGCCTACGCCAACCCAGGCAAGGAGCCGTTGCGCTTCAAAATGACCGTCCACGAACCCGCTGCGGAGTAGCCCTCGATGTATCAACCCGAACAGCACCGCGAGGACCGTCTCGACGTCCAGCACGACCTGATCGAAACACACCCCTTCGGCCTGTTGGTCTCGCATGACAGCGAAGGCCTTCAGGCGAACGGCTTGCCGTTCCTGCTGCAACGCGCCACCGGACCGTTTGGCCGTTTGCAAGCCCATATTGCCCGCGCCAATCCGCAGTGGCGCGAGTTGGATGGGGCGGATGTGCTGGTCGTCTTTCAGGGCCCGCTGAATTACGTGACGCCCGCCTTCTACGAAACGAAGCGCGAAACGGGGAAGGTCGTGCCGACCTGGAACTATGCCATGGTTCAGGCGCGCGGCACGGCGCGGGTGCGGGCGGATAGCGCGTGGCTTGATAGCCAAATCGCCGCGCTGACCGACAGGCACGAGGCGGACAGGCCCAAACCGTGGCAGGTTTCCGACGCGCCGCGCCCCTATATCGAGGCGCAGTTGCGCGGGATCGTGGGGATCGAGATCGACATCAGGTGCCTCGAAGGCAAGTGGAAGGTCAGCCAGAACCGGCCCGAGGGAGACCGCAAGGGCGTGGCCGCAGGACTGGCCGAGGCACATCCGGAAATGGCGGCGCTCGTCCGGCGCTACGGCAAGATCGGAGACGGGGCATGAAGATCGAAACTATGGCCGTCCATGCCGGAGAGGCTGTGGACCCAACCACCCGCGCCTCGTCCCCGAACCTTGTCATGTCCGCGACCTTCCTGCCTCGCGAACTGACCGGCTTCTCGGCCTGGGACGAGGACGAGAGCGCCGGATACATCTACGCCCGTTCAGGCAATCCGACGGTGCGTCAGCTCGAAGAGAAACTCGCCGCGCTGGAAGGGGCCGAGGATGCGCGCTGCTTCGCTTCGGGCATCGCCGCGACCCATGCGGTCATCATGGGCCGTTTGAGCGCTGGCGATCACGCCATCTTTCCGGAAAACGCCTATTCCGGCACGGCAGAATTCATCCGCAACAGCCTGCCGCGCTTCGGCATCAAGACGAGCTTCGTAGACACGACCGATGCCGAAGCGGTCGCAGCCGCGATCACGCCCGCCACCCGCATGCTCTGGCTCGAGACGCCCTGCAACCCGACGCTCCAACTCGCAGACATCGCGCTTTTTGCCGATCTTGCCCATGCACGAGGTGTGCCCGATGTGGTGGTCGATGGCACCTTCACCTCGCCCATCGGCACGCGGCCCCTGTCGCTTGGCGCGGATTTCGTGGTGCATTCGCTGACCAAATATATCTCGGGCCATGGCGATGCGATGGGCGGCGCGGTGCTGGGCCGCAAGGCCGATCTCGATGCGCTGAACCTCGAAGCCGCGGTGCATTTCGGCGGGGTTCTCTCGCCCTTCAACGCATGGCTCATCATGCGCGGTGCCGAGACATTGCCGATCCGGATGCGCGCCCATCAGGACAATGCGATGGCGGTCGCCGAGTGGCTTGAAGCGCACCCCGCCGTGTCCCGCGTGTTCTACCCCGGCCTGCCCTCGCACCCCCAGCACGACCTTGCCCGCAGGCAGATGGCGAACTTTTCCGGCATGATTGCTTTCCAGACGCATCAAGACGGGGCCGAGATTGCCCGCAAGATGGTGAGCGACCTACAACACGTGCATTTCGCCGTCTCGCTCGGCCATCTCCGCAGCCTGATCTACTGGATCGGCACAGACGACATCCTGCAATCGACCTATCAGCACCCTCCCGAGGCCGAGGCGCGGTTCCGTGCGCTTACGGGGCGGGGCATCTTCCGCCTGTCGGTCGGGCTGGAACACCCCGACGACATCTGCGCCGATCTGGCCCGCTGCCTGTGACCGGAGCGCCGAAGATGACCGAAACTCTCCCCCCGGCCGACCGCAGCCGCCTGCGCCGTATGCATGACCTCGGCAGGTTCGACGTCGCCAACCATCCACGCCATCCTCGATGCCCAACCGCTCTGCACCGTGGCCTACGTCCGCGACGGCAAGCCCTACCTCACCCCGACGCTGCAATGGCGCGAGGGGGATCGGGTCTACTGGCACGGCTCCTCCGCCAGCCACGCCCTGCGCGCAGGGAAGGGGCAGGAGGTCTGCATGAACGTGACGCTCCTCGACGGCTTCGTCCTCGCCCGTTCCGGCTTCAATCATTCGGTCAACACACGATCCGTCACGCTCTTTGGTATCGCCGAGGTCGTGCCTGAGGACGAAAAAGCCGCTCACCTCACCGCTATGATCGAAGGCCTCTGGCCGGGCCGCAGCGCGCTCTTGCGTCCGATGTTGCCGCAGGAGGTGAAGGCGACAACGATCCTCTCGGTGCCCATCACCGAAGGCAGCGCCAAGATCCGATCTGGCCCGCCCGCGGACGAACCCGACGACTACGATCTGCCGATCTGGGCCGGTGTCTTGCCCGCATCTGTCTCGCTGGGCGCTCCCATCCCTGACCCAAGGATCAAGGATGGTGTCGATGCGCCGGACCACGTGAAGGGCGTTGCTCGCCTGGCCGGCCAAGCCTGATCCCGACAAGGCGGGTGACTTACCTGACCGTCCGCTTTGGGCCGAGAGCGACGAGACAGTTATAGAGGTTGGAAAGCGGACGGTCGGCGGGACGAAGGGCCAACAGGCCTTTCTAATACGGGACGCACACCACCAGATCGCCATGATTCCAACCGCAGCATGTGATCTCGCTGGCTAGACCCTCAGCGTGCTCCGTGGGCAGCGGCCGTGTGCCCAAACAAACGATGTCAGAGCCAGAAACCACTGAGCCCGCATTATGATCATGGCCAGACTACAGGGGCTCGACGCCAATGCACTGACGTTGCACCTCTATCCCTACAGACCGCCCAGCCACCCGATCAGGTTGCGGATCGCCTCTGATCGCGCAGCCTCGGCGCGAGCGACGGCGTAGAAACCGTATCCGGGCAAGCCTATCTCCGAAACGACAACCAGGCGATCGTCCGCCAAGGCATCGCGGGCAAGGACATCGCTGCAAATCGCAATCCCCTGTCCAGCAATTGCGGCCTCGATCGCATGGTCCTCCTCGCGGAACCGCCAGCGGATCGCGGACGTCAGGTCGGGCACTGCCAGCCCCTTCTGACGCGCCACGCGGCTCCAGTAGCGCCACATCGGCGGATCGATGGCCCAATCCGGCCACTCTGCTTCGATCAGCGGAAAGGTTGCGATCTGCTCGGGCGACAGGTCTCGCTGCTCTCCCACCAGTTTCGGGCTTGCCACGACGAGCAACCTATCGCGGCAGATCTCGCAAATCGCATCGGGCGGGGCCGTGCGCGCATAACGCAGCGCAAGATCAGCTTCCCCCTTAGCTAGATCGAGAACGGCATCGGTCCCGATTATGCTAAGCGGGATCGATGGGAAATCTCTATGCCAGCGGTCCAGCCGCGGCAGCAGACAAAGCGCAGCAAAAGCGTTCGTCGTCGTCACCCGCAGGACGCGGTTCTGCGGGCGCGAGACCAGTTGGACCGCTTCCCCGATCCGGTCAAACCCCTCGCGCAATCCGGGAAAAAGATCGGCCCCGGCTTCGGTCAAAGCCAAGGGACGGGGCAATCTGCGGAACAGGGGAGTCCCGACGTAATCCTCAAGGATCCGAATCTGATGGCTGATGGCCGTCGGCGTCAGGCCCAGTTCTTCTGCGGCGCGCTTGAAGCTCATATTGCGCGCCGCCGCATCAAAGGCGCGCAAGGCGGTCAGCGGAGGCAGATGTCGCATCGCCATCTCCGGTGAGGGTGAATCTTCTTCATCCTAACGTGAAGAATAGGATTTTGCACGCTTGGGCTGCATTCGACACGATGCGCCATGCCCAAGAGGGAGGCTGAAATGGATGCAATACCGCTGCAGACTGCAACAACCGCCAAGGCGTGTATTGAAGCGCTGGGTTCAGAAGTCATCCGCTTGCGCCCCCGCTTCGAGCGCGAGCGCCGGTTGCCTGACGAACTGTTCGCCGCAATGGTCCGCGCGGACCTGTTCCGCCTCTCCATCCCTCGCACCGTCGGCGGCGCGCAACTCGGTCTGCGCGACTGGTTCGGGGTGATGGAGGCAGCATCATCCCTTGACGCTTCGGTTGGTTGGGTCCTAGCGAACGTCACTATCGCGGGGCGCATGTCGGGTTTTCTTCCTCCTGAAACCGTGTCCGAATGGTTCTCGTCTCCCGACTGCGCCATTGCCGGATCGACTGCAGCCTTGGGCAAGGCCGTTCCCACGACAGGAGGCTATCTGGTCTCTGGCAAGTGGCCCTTCGCCAGCGGCATCCACGCCGCCCGCCGCGTAATGGGATTGTGCGAAATCCCGGCTATCGACGATCCTTATGCGCGGGTGGTCTGCGCTTTCATGCCGATTGAAGCCGTCCAACTCAACGACGACTGGCACACTTTGGGTCTTCGCGGCAGCGGCAGCGTCACCTTCGAGGCAGACGGCGTCTTCGTCCCAGAGTCGCATGTTGCGCCCTTCCTGCTGCACCGTCCTGTTATTGACGCCGACCCCTACCACCTGCCACATCTGTCGATATTCCCGCTCAGCGTGACCCTCGTGGCGCTCGGGATTACTCAGGCAGCCATCGCCGATTTCGCAGCCATGGCAGATCGGACGCGGGGCGGCACGGCAGCCAAACTGGCGGAACGCGAACTGGTGCAAACCGAATACGGGCGCTGCATCACGCTTCACAGATCAGCACGTTCCCTCGTCCTTGATGCGCTTGATGGCCTTGAAAGCGCCTTCGCCACGCCCGGCGAAAGGGCAATTCCGCGGGCCACATTTCGCGCAAGCCTCGCGCAGGCGGGCGAACTCTGCGAAACTGTCATGACGACATTGTGCAGACTTCTCGGCACAGCGTCCATCTCCGAGACCTCGTCCTTCGAACGCCGCGCTCGTGACCTGACCACCGCCACCCGGCACGTCGCCATGGGAACCCACAATCTCACCGTCCTCGGTCGATTGGCTCTCGGCCAGGATGCGGAGACGATCCGCTTCTGAAATCGGTGGAGGAGCAGGTCGGAAGTCTCAGGACCGGATCATCCAAAACGGATCCGTACACCACGACTACAAAGCGATCCTCAGGATTTCAGGCCGATTTCAGCCGGGTTTCATGACAGGAGGGGGCGACCTGCCCGAAAAGGGATGGGTCGCAATTGCCGGACATGAGCCCGCTAAGACCTACCCTTCACGTGCCGCCGCCGCACCTAGAATGTCCCAGGGATCCCTTTTTCACGGCACCCCCGCCGCAGACGACCTTGGCACCATAGGTGACCGTCACCAGCGTCTTTGGGAGGCGGCCAGTGAGGGGGGCTGCGCCGAAGGCTACCTTCTTACGCTGATGCCTTCAGTCGAACGTTCGGAACTGCCAGGGATCGACGCGCGCGGCTGGATCAGTAGGGTGCTCGGGTTCTGATATATTGATAGCCGCCCACAATCCGCTGTCTCTGGGCCATCTAGCGCCCCAGCCAGCTACTTACTTTGTTCGTGGCGTCAAACCTTCCAACAACTTAGCCGATGACGTAGACTTGGGTTTGCCCCAGGCGATGCCCCACAGCCATCACTCAAAGTGGTTCAATACGAAGCCGTCCTCTCCTCCGCTCTCTGTTTTGAGAGTATAAACCTCGCCGCAAACTCTCACTCAAGAATGTCCGGATCGTCGCCGTAGTTGAACGCGGTGCTGGAACGTCTTAACCTTTGTGTCGCAGGGTAAAGACGGCTGGAGTGCATGGAAAGCGGCGAGCAAAGCGAAGTCGAGGCCATACTTCAAAAGGTAGAACGAGAGCCATGGCGCGTTCAGGACAGCCGCGAAAAGCTAAACCGGGCACTGGGCCGAGCCAATCAAGCGCGACTGGGAGATGTCTTCTTCGATCATTACCGTCGCTCCAACAGCGGCGGCAAACGTTTGGAGGAAACGGACGCGTTGGACTGGACAAGGGCTGCCCACGTCATTTGTCCTGAGGTGATGCAGGCCAGACCGCCACCGGTGTGCCTCACGGATGACAGCCCCACCGCACTTGCCAGACCCGAATACCTAAGTTCGAAAAGCAAAGACTTCGTGGTCTGGGAGGGAACAGCAGGTCGCTACACGTTTCATTATGCTTACAATACACCATGGGTGATGCTTGAATCGGCCGCAGCACGGCCTGCCTTGCGGCGTATATCGGCACGCGGCGTCGACGCGATTAATCTGAAGGGCGGCTCGGAAATCTGCAAGAGAAAGCCGCCCCTTGTTCCCAGACTCGTCGTTGCGATCGACGAGTTCGCGGGAAACAACTACTGCCACTGGATCATGGACACCATTCCGCGCCTTGCCTCGATGCGGCAGGCGGGACTCGATACGGCTGAGTACAACTATGTGTTCAGCCGTAGGCTAGCCCCGTTCCAACTCAGAACCCTGGTCCTCCTCGGCATCAAGCCGCATCAATGCATCCAGATGGATGTGAACATGCAAGACGAGGTGGTTTCGATCGAGACCGATACGGTCGTATCCTTCTCGACAGTAGGAATGGACTTCAATCACGCCTTGAACAAAGGTCAGCCCGGCCTCTTGGAGATCGTAAAAGACGCGCTGAGCATTCCCGAGGTGAACCGCGACACGCCGAAAATGATTTTCGTCAACCGACGGGGCTCACGTCGCCTCGTGCCCGACGAAGCGGCCTCAAAGCTACTCGAACGGTATCAGTTCGCGGAATGTTTTCTCGAAGATTTCAGTTTTGACGAGCAGGTCCAAATGTTCCGAGGCGCCGACGCAGTGGTTGCGTCACACGGGGCTGGCCTTACAAACATCCTCTTCTGCCGCCCCGGAACAAAGGTGCTCGAGATCTTCCCGCAGCAATACTCCACCGGCGCTTTCGCGATCGCAGCGCATTCAAACAACCTGAGATACACCTGCGCTGTCGCTGAGCGATACGGCACCCACAAGGGTGGTCACATCCGCGACAATGACCATGTGCTCGACGGTCGCGTGCTGGACGAATGGCTCTCGCTCTAGGCCCTAAATTCGGTCGAACAGGTTGAGGCGATCAAGGTGAAGCCTCCCGCAGCCATCGTCTACTGGGCCATCCCTAGTTCCTCCGATAAAGCCAAGTCTGCTGCTTGAGATAGGCATACTGGATACGTACTGACATGCATCCTCCTTCTGGGGATTTCGCCCCAGTTCTGGTTGTTCTTCAGATTTTCTGATTGCCTGCTCAGGCTTGCTGGGAATGGTGAGATCCCAGACGCCCCACGACCCTGACTATCATCCCGATCTCAGGCGCATCGTACTCACCTGCTAGCGGCCCTGTCAGCGCCACTCTGGACTTGCCTGGAAAAAGTGGAGAGCACCAACTGAGGAACCAGGAGGTGTTCTATAGGAAATGGGAACAGGCCTACGCCGGAATTTCGGCGTGAAGCTGTGCGGCTGGCACTGACTAGTGGCCGGACGCGACGGGAGATCGCGGAGGATCTGGGCATTGGACTGTCGACACTGACGCGGTAGCTGAGAGATGAGCCTGATGCCAGCGAGCCGAGTGAGGCACCTGCTGATATCCATGCCGAGTTGAAGCGGTTGCGGCGGGAGAATGCGGTCCTAAAACAGGAGCGCGACATCTCAAAAAAGCCGCGGCCCTATTCGCGAAAGAGGGATTTGGCGGCTGAAGGCCACTGGTTCGAGAAAAGCCGCCATGGATAACCTTCGGCTTCATCGAAGCGGAGAAGGCCAGCTTCCCGATCAGCCGGATGTGCCACGTCCTCGGGGCCAGCCAGAGCGGCTTCTTCGCGTGGCAGGAACGACCTGCCTGTCGCCAGCAGCAGGACATGGTCTATCTGGCGCATATCCGGACGGCCTTCGCGCTATCGAACGGTACCCATAGCAGCCCGCGCATGCACCGCGACCTTGTCGACGATGGCCATGAGATCGGGCGGCATCGCACGGCACGCCTGATGCGCGAGAACCAGTTGATCGCGCGGCAGAAGCGGCGCTTCAAACGGACGACGGACAGTGAACATGCTTGGCCCATCGCCCCCAATCTGGTGGCGCAGGACTTTACGGCGGACGGCCCGGACCGGAAGTGGGGGGCGGACATCTCCTACATCTGGACGACAGAGGGCTGGCTTTACCTCGCCATCGTGCTGGACCTATTCTCGCGGTGCGTCGTCGGCTGCGCCACGAGTGACCGCCTGAAGCGCGATTTCGCGCTCGAAGCCCTGCGCCGTGCTCTGGTGGCTCGCAACCCTGCGCCGGGGCTGGTCCACCATTCCGACCGTGGATCGCAATACTGCTCTGTCGACTATCAGGCGCTGCTCCGCAGACATGGCATCCTGATCGCTATGAGCGGGCGCGGAAACTGCTACGACAACTCGATGGTGGAAGCGTTCTTCAAGACCATCAAGTCGGAGCTGATCTGGCCGGTCGCATGGCAATCCCGCCAGCAAGCCGAAAACGCCGTCGCCAGATACATTAACGGGCTCTATAACCCAGTCAGGCAGCATTCATCGCTCGGCTTCCAAAGCCCCATCGCCTTCGAGCGAATGGCCCGGGAAGTGAGCTAAACGCTCTTCACAAAAACCGGGCAAGTCCACTCCCAGTCAGGAAAGCTTAGCGGAAAACTCCAACCCCAAACGGTCTAGTTTGCGGGAATCAGATCAAACCTCGCTTTATGCTCTTATATTAGAAACCTCTGCGGCGGGGACATTGCGGTATCGGCGACTGCCTGCGCATCGAGGCAGAGTTCCCTGGCTTTCCGGGCGAGCATGAGGAGTGAATTGCGCTCTTCCTCCCAGAATTGTGGCATGCCGTCGCGGTAGGCCACGGCCAGCATTCCGAAACAGTGGCCCCGGTGACGCAATGGAGCCCAGACGATTGTATCGAAGCGGTCTTCGGATCCATTGCAGATCGATACGTCCCGATAGCTGGGATGTCCGTGCACCTCGAGCGCAAACCCGATCAGGGGTCGGGAAAAGTCGATCGGGTTTAGAACACGAGGTAACATCGGTTCGTTCATGCCGTCATTGGCGATGACTTGATGATGGTCAGTGTGTGACAAGCTGAGCCACGTGGCATCTGCACGGACAAGTTTCGTGGCTGCGGCGCAAACGCAGCTAAGGGCAAGCTGTGAGCCGGTAGACGGTCCGAGATTGAAATTCGTAATCATAATGCCTCCTGAAATTCTCCACTTTTATAACTTTGACGGACCCTTGGCATCGAACCTTTAGAATGCAATCCAATCGAAAGTTCGGCTGGTCAAAGTTTTTTCGCCGTCCAAATGCAGGTGCCTTTTCACGTCTTGCCACAGTCCTACGACTCCGCCTGCCCTCAGTTTATAGCGAGCACAACGAAAATGGTCTCAACGCCGGCCCAGTGGATCTTCGCCAGATAGTGAGGCGCGCAGTGGCGGCCCGATCCTTTGACCTGCCGAGCTTTGGGGCGATATCTGTAGCAGAATGAAGTATGGCCGGATCGAACCTCCCGGCGCTCTTCTCTCAGTTGTCCGGGTGGCGGCGGCACAACCCGAGGGATATGGCCTCGCCAATTGGATGCACGTGTGCAGTCTTGAAATGGGGCGATGCGCGACGCAGGATCTTCGCGCGAGGTGTCCGAAATGCAAAACTTCCCGCTGGATCTGCTGAGCTCTGTCATCGCTGTCTTTGCGGCCTTGCTTCTTTTGACGGCGGTAATGGTCAACTCAGCCTTTTGAGTCGTGCGATCGAAGTCTCGTACAAGTTGCGGGGCTATCAGCCATAACCTTCAACGTTTGTGCCGCCTGTTCAGTGCGGACCGTGCCTGGGCGCCAACTCGGCAGCGTAAAGGGAGTATTTGGCCGAGTTGCTGGATGAAGCACGAAGCGGCACAGCTATCGTGAGCGCTTCAGGAATGGTGGCTATCTATCTGACCGTTTAGGGCGCATGATGGGGGACGAAGCGATAGGGTGGGCTCAGTGGACAAACCTAAGGACCGCCCGCTGGAATGGGTCAATTCGCCGGCAGCGCTCAGCCTGAAGAATGACCTCTTGGCGGAATGGGGCCTTCCTCAGATCGCAGGAAGCCTCGCGTCACCGCCAATGCAACCCGGTGCACCAGAGCCCGATGGCAGTATCGAACCCGAAACGTGAGCGTCGGCTCACCTTGCCGAAATCGATGGCCGTCCATTCGAATTTTTCGCGGCTTTAGGCCGGTGACCTGCTAGTTCACGCCGTCGATGAACTCGAACTGTTAAAACCTTAATCAGTGGTCTGGTCGCGTGGAGTACTTTCTGGGGCCATGTGTGGCTGAGCGTCATGGCTTCTCGATGTGCAGCTCGTTGCGATCAAAGAACCGCAGTAGGCCTGGGGCAAACAGAACGGCAGATGCTTTGCCGCTTCTTCCGCTTCGGACGAGCAGTCGAAGCGCGCGCGAGACCGAACAACAATGAGGTCATTTCTGCCCCACCCATCGTCGCCGTAGAATGCTGCGCGCGGAACAAGTCCTGTGCCAGATCGCGCCCATTGCAATACTGCATACCAGCCACACTCGGCGATCGGGCTTTCATAAATCCAAACCCAGCTGAACACATTCTCCAGCATCGTATCACCTCCGGTTCAGACTTTTTGGAACCTAAGATCGGAACTTGTAGCGTCAGTAAAAGAAGTACCATTTCCCAGACGGTTACGTGTCGTAGCGGAGAGTTCGGCGTCATCCTCTTGTTGAAGGATTGACCTCAGGTTGCCATTCTGACGCCGGACCGTAACATGGCAATCCCGATTGAAAACCACGCCTTATGTATACATAATGACATACCTAAGTTTAGGATATCGATTTACCAAAGGCGGCAATGAGACTGCCTTCTGACGAATCTGCAGTTGGTGTTTGTGTATGACTCGGGCCGATCAAGCATGTGCCATGCTCGGCGATCGGAAACCGGTGCAGGCTTGCCCGTCAGTTGTCTTTGCGAGCAGGATCGACCGAGACCTTCCCTGTGTGCGGGTCAATCTTGACGCCGAGCCGCTCGAGTTCCTCGGACATCGCAAGTTGCGCTGCCCGCATTTGCAAACGAAGCATCTCTCGATCTTCGGTCACCTGATCAAAGTAATGCCCGACGTCGTTGGCGGCGCGCGTAAATGTTGGAGTTTTGCCGTCTTTTTCTTTGCTGGCCACGGACTCGACCGGTCTCTTTCCTGAATCGACATTCGTCGCCGCTCTTCGCCGCGGCACGAATTCTGAACAGACTACAAGCTTTTCCCCACCTTTAGTAAAGGGCATAGGTGGTCTACATACTAAAGATACATTTCAGAGGTGTTTTTCAGGTGTTTTTGATACCGCAAAGGTTGTAATCGCGGTGTACTGGCTGCCGGGACCGATGCATGACTGAAGAATCTGATGATGATGAGCTAGACAGCCGTGCGGCGATGCTTGCCAGCTTGAAGGATGACATTCGGGCTTTGATTGATCTGGCCGAAAACTCTCGTTCTGATATCCGAGATCACACCGGAGCCTCATTCTTGATCGCGCCGGATGTCGTCCCCGATGTTGTGCGATGTAGAATTTCGACTTATGTCGCGGCGGTGGCAGGCTTCTTTGGCTACAATGGGCGAAGAACGCGATAGGCAGACGGTCGCAATCGAGATCGCTCTGGTGACCGGAAGCTGATGGTTCGCGGCCATGTCGCCGCACTTCGTCCGCCTGGCATTCTGATTGTCAAAATGAGCATCATTGCCGTGCCGGGCTGTAGGGCGTATGTAGGGAAAGTTCGTACGAGTGAGAACGAGTTTTTACTGAGTTTGGGGGCAGATGTGCAAAGGCTCCGTTCTGCCCCGGTTTTGAAATCGGTGATCCATCCGAATGGTGACCTTTCTTTTTCCGTTTGCACAGATTACTCGCGGTCCCAATCGCGGCTTATTCGAAGCGCTTTGAGCTCAATGGTGCTCGCGCAGTTTGGGTCTGCGAGTTTCGGCAGCGGTGTGATGTGTTTCTGGGGAGCTGTCATATCGCTGCCGGAAGCATAACCTGACCTTCCCACTCGCTTCGCTCGCGCAACGGCGACAAACAGGTGCTTCCCAGTTCAACACTTGGGCGAGATCGGCGGTGGCTGGCGGGTCACGGGGGCGAGCTGTAGGACGACTTGCGCAAGGCCCTTTCCGAATTTGGGGTGAGCCTGTGGCATCTACCTTGGAATTCGGGTTGTTGAAAGCTCAAAGCAGCTCGAGGCACTTTGATCGGATGGGAACTGCCAATCCGACGATGCCCTGCTAGCGTTCGTATGCCATAAGCACGAGCGACACGATGCTCAAAAGAGCGATGCTGACGTGCATGGCGTGGATGGACCAGATGACGTTCATTTCAGGTTCTTCTCGGCATACTGATGCAAGATCGTGACGTTTCCGTTAGCCTGATCAATCGTCACGCCAAGTGCTTCCAGTTCGGCGGCGAAGACCTTCTGCTTCATGCGGCGATCACGGTCGACCATGTTCTGTTCGAACGCCGCCTGGTCGAAATAGTGCCCAATGTCGTCTCTCATGTGCGTGTCCGACTTCAGTTGGCTGGCTTGCTTCATTTCCGTTCCAGTGCAATCCGATGGCGTACATATACATCAGTTCGGGCCGAGTTGTATCGATGGATCTATCCGTTTTAGGCCAACCATCCTTACGCGGATGACTTTATACGAAAGTATGGGGCCACGGCCGGACCATGAATGGAGGCCACAAATTCGCTCCGGAACGGGCGCAACTGCGGCTGCGCTCCTTGCCCGGCACGCTGATTGAATAGCCCCGAGTTTCTTAGACACCTTCGTGTCTCATCTTCTGCCGCCGTTCGAACTCGACGGGCGACAACATCCCGTTCCTCGCATGCTTATGCTTCGGATTATAGAACATCTCGATGTAATCGAACACGTCCTGCCTCGCTTCCTCGCGGGTTCGATAGGTTCTCCGTCTGATCCTCTCGCGCTTGAGCAGGTTGAAGAAGCTCTCGGCGACGGCATTGTCATGGCAGTTCTCTCGGCGGCTCATGGAGTGCTCAAGATTGTGGGCCCGCAGGAAGGCTGCCCAGTCGATGCGGGTGAACTGGCTGCCTTGATCGGAATGGATCAGCACCTTTGCCATCGGCTTACGCCGCCAGACAGCCATGAGCAGAGCCTGCAAGACGATGTCGGTGGTTTGGCGGCTTTGCGTGGACCAACCGATCACGCGCCGTGAATAGAGGTCGTTGACCACCGCGAGATAGGCAAAGCCCTCCTGCGTCCGGATGTAGGTGATGTCCGTCACCCAGACCCGGTCCGGTGCTTCGACGTCAAACTGCCTGTCGAGGGTGTTGTCTACCACCACCGAAGGCTTGCCGCCGTAGCTGCCAGGACGGCGTTTATAGCAGATCTGCGCCTTGATGCCGGCAAGCTGCGCCAGCCTGGCAACCCGGTTCGGACAGATGCTCTCGCCCAGCTCCAGAAGATCGTCGTGCAGTTTGCGATAGCCGTAGACCTTGCCGCTGTCGGTCCAGGCATTGAGCAGCATCTTCGTCCGGCGCTTGTCTTCCATCGCCCGATTGCTCAGCGGCACCTGAAGCCACGCATAGAACTCGCTCAGTTGGATGCGCAGGCACCGGCACATGGCCCTGACAGAAAACTGCCCCCGATGCTCGGCCACGAACGCCGTCGCCATTGGGCTCGAACCAATGGCGCACCAATGGCTCCACTCACCTTGCATCCCTGGCGAAGTACGCGCTCGCCATTGTCCTCGGACCAATGGCAGACAATGGCTCGCCCTTTTTTAGAATGTCCCGCTCCTCCGACACGCGCGCCAGCTCGCGCTTCAAACGACGGATCTCGACATCCTTCTCGGTCTCGCCAGTGGCCGCCTTCGCGAACTTGCGCTTCCACGCATAGAGCGAATGCATGTATCGACCCAGTGAAAATCTGCTCATGCTACAAAGGAGACGGTAGCGATGAGTGTGACGATGGACGACAGCATCAAACGGTGGACGGCGAAGCGTAAGACGGCGCTGGTGGTCGAAATCATTCAGGGCAAGACGACTGTGGCAGAGGCCAGTCGGGCCTATGACCTTTCGCCGTCCGAGATCGAGGGCTGGGTCGACGACGCCAAGCGGGGCATGGAGAATGCCTTGCGGGCGAACCCGCTGGAGATCCGCGAGCAATATGAGAAGCAGCTGAAGGACCTGCAGGAGGCCTACGGCGAGGCCATGTTGGAGCTGCGCGCCAGAAAAAAGCTGGCGGCCCTCATGGAGCGGGAGGACGGCAATTGATCCGGACGCTCCATGAGGGCCTTCTGGCCGATGGGATCGCGGTGCCGCTGACCAAGCTTTGCGCCTGGTTCGGCGTGCCGCGGCGGACTGTCTATTACAAGCCGACCAAGGCAGCGCCAAAGGTCGATCCCCGCTTTGCCGATCCGATCAAGGTCATGATCGAAAAGGAGCCGTCGTTTGGCTACCGAACGGTGGCCTGGCTCTTGGGCTTCAACAAGAACACGGTGCAGCGCATCTTCCAGATCAAGGGCTGGCAGGTGCGAAAGCGCCCGATCGGCATGCGGCCCCGCATTGAGGCCGTTCCCTCTGTCGCAACGGCTCCTAACGAACGCTGGTCCACCGACCTTTGCCGTGTCTGGGCGGGGCGCGACGGCTGGACAACTTTGGCCCTCGTCATCGACTGTCACACCCGTGAGCTTCTGGGCTGGCATCTGTCGCGATCCGGCAAGGCAACGACCGCTGCCAGTGCCCTCGAGCATGCCCTCATCAGCCGGTTCGGCACCTTGGGCAAGGTCACGCGTGAGTTCCTTCTGAGGTCCGACAACGGCCTGGTCTTCACCAGCCGCCGTTACACCGCCCTCGTCAGGAGC
This sequence comes from Paragemmobacter straminiformis, assembly GCF_014243445.1. Taxonomy (GTDB): domain Bacteria; phylum Pseudomonadota; class Alphaproteobacteria; order Rhodobacterales; family Rhodobacteraceae; genus Paragemmobacter; species Paragemmobacter straminiformis. Next base: position 11,808 of record NZ_JACLQD010000009.1, on the reverse strand, counting down.
TACGGCCTGAAGCAGGAGTTCATCACGCCACACTGCCCGCAGCAGAACGGCATGGTCGAGCGTGTCATCCGAACGCTGAAAGAGCAGTGCATCCATCGCCAGCGCTTCGACAGCATCCAACATGCAACCCGCGCCATCGGTGACTGGATCAGCTTCTACAACCATCGCCGCCCACATCAGGCGCTGGACATGAAAACCCCCGCTGAGGCATTCGCATTAGCGGCTTAACCTGTGCAGATTCCGCTGGGTCGATACACATCACTAGCAAGCCAGAATGGTATACCAGCCCATCTTCGCCTGGCACGCAACGCCCAAAGCATGAGGGAACCAACCCGCCCTTACCGCCCCGCCTGTCAAACAGCCTGCACCGATTAAGTCCGCCTTTGCACTTCAAAAACCTCAAGGACGCTAGCTGGTGTTCTGATGTTTGATCGCACCCGCCGCTCGCCGCTTACTTCATGTTGTGCATACGACCTCCAATCGTGCGCTTTCACTCTGTGCCACAGCTCATCCAGTTCTCCTGCACGACCCTTTGCATTCTTTAATTCTTCGTCGTCTAGTGGCGAAAAACGGGTCCTGATCTGCTCTTCCCTGAACTGCTCAGCGATATGCCCGTAGGTCTGGCTAACCGTTCTGATATCAGCATGGCCCAACTGGCGAGCAACGACTTCCAGTGGAACGCCCTGACGGATGAGGTCGCTTGCATAGGTGTGCCTCAAGCCGTGGAAAACGAACTCATCTGGGAGACCTGCCCGACTGACTGCACGACGAAACAGGCTAGCGTGCTGCTTCTTGATCGCTTTCCCCATCTCCGACCGGAAAACCAAGTCCTTCGGCTCTTTCCCTTCGATCTTCCTTAGAAAGAACGCCATGCCTTCATCGGGGAGGAAAACGTAGCGGCTAGGACTGCGTTTGAAGGCTGCGATCCTAAGCCCGAATATCTGGTAGCCCACATCCTCGACCCGAAGACTAGCTAGTTCTCCCACTCGACAGCCGGTGTAGAGAGCAGCAAGGGTGAGATCGCGCAAAGCAGGAGTGCAGTGGTCCAGCAATCGTCGGCACTCGTCTCGGTTAAGGAATAGCAGCCTAGGCGTATGGACCACTGAGATGCGCTTCAAACACCGTAGGGGACGATCAGAGCCGATCTTTCCGTTCTCCCACGCATACTGGAAGGCCATCCTGAGGATACCAACCACAGAGTTATAGGTCCTCTTCCTTCTCCTGAGTTCGTCGGGCGTTAGATCGTCGCGTTCAACAAGCGTAGCGTGGCGTTGCTGAAAGCCGAAGCGAGGAGGTGTTCGGATGATCTTCAGCGCGATTTCCTGCAGGTCAGCCGCAGTAAACTCCGCCAAGACTCGATGCGTTACCCCACCGCTTAGATGATGGTTCAGTAGCACGACGGTGTTGTAATGACCCCCTGCCGACCGAGCGATCTTTGACCACTGCAGGTAATCAGTCAGAGCATGACCCACACTGTATTCAGCACCAATCGGGCAGAAGTTAAGGCCATCTGTACGTCCGCGAGGTGCTCGCTCTGCTGACTCACCACGCCCGTCACACTCAGAGAACCAGCTGAATGCTGCCTCGATCGCTTCAGCATAGGAGACGGCAGATGCTCCGTTGCTTAGCGCCGAGCCAAGACAGCGTTGGACGTAACGGCGGTCCTTGGTCAGCAACCTGGCAATCCAGTTGCAGTGCCGACCGTCGGGGCGATGGATGCCGATGTGACGACCGACCAATAGGTGATGCCAATAAGGAGTTTCCCGATACGCGAGTTGCTCTACTTCGCGCTCCGTCTTGAATGGGCAAGCATCTACTCGGTCCACGGGACCACCGAAGCGTGCCAACTGCTTATCGTCCACTCTTTGCACTCCCCTATGAGGCTCACCGCAAAGACCGATCTTCCCGACCAGTGACGTTCCTAGACCTTACCCACCGGGACACACGTTCTCACAGGGTACACCATCGTGGTCCCCGTCAAGCTTCCCGCCCCACGAGCAGTTTTCCATCAGCCAATAGGCTTCCTCGCAGCTCTCGACGGTCTTGGAGCAAGTCTTTCTAGGACTGCAGGAGAGCCCTATGAGTGTTGGGACTGGCTCCACATGATGATCACCCGAAGGTGTGACGGTCGCAGGGGCATTGCTGACCGCCAGTAGCGTGGCCATCGCCAGTGTCTTCATGCTTCTTCTCGTCTAGACCGACCGCTCGTAACGTAGGTTCTTGCAATCTAACTGTCTACATCGCTCCCAAGTACTGTTAGGCAGGGGCGTCAAGATAGAAGTTTGCGAGTGCGGCTTCCTCTTTGACAAACATTCCGAGGCGAGATGCGGTTAGTGTTCCAAGGCCGTATCTCTCATTTTCTTGGATGACGATTTCATAAAGGCGCTCGAAACTGCCGTAAATCGAGGGGTCACTGGCTCGATCTCGACATCGTTGAATTTGCTCCGACATCAGGAGCCAGTACCCTTCGACGAAGAAGCCGAAAAATCGAACTACATGTACCTTGTCGACTTGGCCAGTGCGGATGGCGATACCGATGTCATTAAAGAACAGACACATAACATCCTCGTGGGCTCTGATCTCCCCGTCCGCAACAACAGGCGCGGCATTGAAGGATCGGCGCGCACGAAGGATGGCAGGAGATATCCAAATCTCCCTAAAGAAGTTTAGATGGGATATTGAGTTCTGCACCTGAGCAAGCCGGATTTGCCTGATGACGAAGTAGAACCCGCCGATCAACGTGAAAGTCTGAAGCGCGGCCCAGATCCACTGCCATTCAGGGGAACCAAGCCGAGAGAACAGATCGGACATTGCGCCTCCTTATCAGGTCGTTCTCAGCCGTCATTAGCGAAAGCGTGCGCATCCGAGCACAGCATGCGTCGGCTAACTGTTCGTGCAGCCTAATAAGAGAAGAATGCTTTCCCGGTAGGTTAGTGGTCAAGGATTGCTTGACGTCTCTGCATTAAGCTATCGCCCTCACCGCCCCACCTGTTGCCACACCTGCCAACAGCCCCGCAGCATTCCGGCACCACTCTAACATAGATTCCAATTCGTCTTCTCTACTACTTGAAGTTCTCTTTCCCATTAGAACCGAGATAAACCATGAAGCGCGTTAGCGGATTTATCCTGATGGATTCTTTTTGCGTATCACTCAGCACGTTACTGTAAATGTGAAAAGCCAAAATTGGAAAGATCAACCCGAACAGACCAACTAAAAGTCCAGCGAAAAGTAGAACAGACGCAACATATCCTAGAGCTAGGCTATCTAACGCAATTGCGATAAAAAAAACGATTCCGAACAAAATAAGTGAAGCCACGCTAGCGTAGGCCAATTTTCTTTGCATCAACGCATCCTTTATACTTAATTTCCGGCCCAGGTATCATCCGGTCCATTGGGCCGCAAATGTTAACAGTACCTAGCAAATAAAATCCCTAATGGCTATCGAACTTAACGAGAACACAATTCAAGCCCAGTGACTGTAACTGCAGTCTCTGCACGTCACTTAACCCTAGACCGCTTCAGTGGACCAAAGCAACTTCCTCCGTCCGGTTCGCCACCGCCCCACCCGTTGCCCCACCTGCCAACAACCCAGCAGCATATCGGTACCAGCCCAACCTCAGGCTTCGAATCCTAGCGCCCCAGCCAGCCACTCACTCTGTTCTTGGCGTTGACAAATCCAATGACATAGCCGATGTAGTTAACTTTGGTTTGCCCCAAGGGATGCCCCAGTCGGGTGGGAACTGCCTGAACCCTCACGTATGCGCTCGACCTGTTGATACGGCCACATCAAGCTTCAGCCGCAGCGCGACATCTGGTCGGGCCTTGGACTGCCGTAAATCAAGACGGCTACGCAACCACAACTAAGCCAGAAGAGTGCGATAAAGGGAATTAGCAGTCCAGGTGGCAATCCTGCCATCTCTGATTTCACTAGTAGCACGCTCCAGGGAACGCCAATAATCAGAACGGCTAACGCTGCCCAGGGCCGCCACCACACTTGTAGAGGTGGCCACATTTTCAGCGGGGGATCTTCGTCGAACTCAGCTTTCCAGATTTCCCGCCCTCGGTTCCAGCCTGCCTTCCGTTCCTCTTTATTTAATTGCTGCTGGTGGACAATCTTGCGCCCTATGCCGGCCTCAAGGGCAGAGTAGTCGATTGGGAATGCCAAATGCTGGTGCCAGGCCGCGTCGATCCACTTTGGCGGGGTCAAAGTCTCACCGGTCAGTGCCTTGAGGTAAAAGAACTGACGATAGGCGATTGTTATCTCTTCGGCAGCATCTTCGGTCCAGTCGCCGGCCCTACGGAGGTTGTCTTCAAAGCGGCGACAGCGGCGTGCCGGAGTGACGCCATCATCCATTTCGTCCGAGTATGGGAGCGGCCAGGTTCTGATCAGGTTCCAGAGGTCCGGGTCGGTCAGGGGCATGTCGCAGAAGCACCTTTGGTGACGCTCAGTCGTTAGTTTAATACTTCCGAAAAAGCACTGGACGAGCAGTTGCCCGAGGGACGCTTTGATGCGCTGTTCCTCGATCCATGGGCAGATCTCCCGGTGATCTATGCTATTGTCTGCACCGGCTGATCAGTATCAATGGCGTCTCATTATACCACGGCCAATAGCTGTCCGCTACGGTCAGTGCTTAGGCTCCAGACTCATTGATCGTCAAAGCCAGAACATGACGGTTGCTGCGAGGGCGACGGCGGATAGGAAGGTCTTGGCGCATCTGTCATAGCGTGTTGCGACCCTTCGCCAGTCTTTCAGCCGACCGAACATGATCTCGATGCGGTTGCGGCGGCGATAGCGCCGCTTGTCGTATCGAACCGCCCTGCCGCGTGACTTCCGGCCGGGGATACAGGGCCGTATCCCCTTGTCTTTCAATGCATCTCGGAACCAGTCGGCGTCATAGCCCCGGTCCGCGATCATCCACTCGGCTGCGGGCAGACTGCCCAGCAGGGCGGCGGCTCCGGTGTAGTCACTGACCTGGCCTGCGGTCATGAAGAACTTCAGGGGCCGCCCTTTGTCGTCGGTGACGGCATGCAGCTTGGTGTTCAGTCCGCCCTTCGTGCGCCCGATCAGACGCCCACGCTGGTCGTCAGGCCCCCCTTTTTCGCCCGCAGGCTGGAAGCCGTGCGGTGCGCCTTGAGATATGTCGCGTCGATCATGATCGTCTTCTGCTCGCCACCCCCGGAGGCCAGTCCCTCCATCATCCGGGCAAAGACGCCCATGTCGCCCCACCGCTTCCAGCGATTGTAGAGAGTCTTCGGCGGGCCATATTCCCGAGGCGCATCGCACCATCTCAACCCATTGCGATTGATGAATATTATGCCGCTCAACACGCGCCTATCATCGACACGCGGCTTGCCATGGCTCTTCGGAAAGAACGGTTTCAGCGGCTCCATTTGCTCTTCAGTCAGCCAGAAAAGGTTGCTCATCATCACCCCCGTCAGTCCGGGAGCTTGAATCACGCAGGCAGACCGGCCTCAAGCCGATTAATGGGTCCTGACCCTAGTTCATAGTAGAAGTGCCCGCCGCACCGCTTCCGGCTCTCGCTGAATCAACCGCAACAAGCTTGCTGCCGGTCCGCTGATCCGGCGCTGCCCCTGTTCCCATTTCCGGTAGCGAGACAGGCTCATTCCCATCAGCGGGGCCATCTGTGCTTGCGTCAGATGGGCCTGTTCTCGCACTTCCCTCGGAACAACGGGGGCGTGGGCAATGGCGGGGCCGTCGCCCTTCGCGTGGGCAAGAGCCTCGGTCATCGCTTGGATCAGATCATCGCCGAGGGTGCTTGGACTGTAGGGCTGTTGGCAAGCGGGGCAAGGTAGGTCGGTGGTTGATGGCTAGTGCGCACCGAGCAGAACGTGAGCGCCTGCTGTGACGCGCACCCGAACTTTATTTTTGCAAAACGATCGCTTTTGCTTGCCCGACTCGCGACCAGCCTGAACTGAATGCCGGACCCAGGTTTCAGTTAACGCCGGGTTTGCAACGCTCTGCCCTGACTTGAAGGCATCGAATCCTAGGAGACGCAGCTATGAGCGACGATCAATTTGAGCATGACAGAGCTCTTCGCATCGAAGAGGACGCGAAGCGAGTGCAGGTGGTTGGAAGCTCGGACTACTGGACCTTGGCGCAGGCAGCGGCGTGGGTAGTTTTCCGGGAAGTTGCGGTCGTTGAGCGCTTCGCTCCGCCCAACGCCGATCATTGGGGCGCTTTCTTGGGCTATGCCACCGGGTGGGGCTGGTCAAAGCGGGTTGGCCGGTTTGAAGAGCTAGTGATTAAACTGTGTGACGGTCGCCTGACGGCATTTGGACAGCGGACAGCGGACGGCGCTAGAGAGGCGATCCCGGCGTCGACATGGATCGACCTAGTTCCGGACGTCGATGCCGGTCCTTATATTTGCCTGCCTAGCGGTGCCGAGGTCAGGCCGTGGTTCGGTATCCTCATCCGCAGTGCTGACGTAGAGCGTCTTTGGCGTCGGACCAGCGAGGTCGAGGGGAGATCCAAGTTTTCCAAGGAATGGTTTCGAGAACGTTTCCGGCAACTCAGGGCAGCAAACCCTGACCGTTCGAAGAACGAGTTGATGGAAGATTTGAATGGTCAGTTTCAAGACGAGACGAAGCGTAAGCCCCCGGCTCGGTCAACGCTTCAAGGAATACTGGACGGCCTAAAGTAACCGGCCAGTCCGGCAGCCGTTTCGACCGGCCGATGTTCGGCTAACTGGCCACCCATCGGTCAGGCATGTCCTTTGCGTGTCAGCAGAGGACGTGACAGGTGCGCCGGGCAGCCGAAGAGCATAAGATCGAGACGAGCGTAGCGCAGGGTGACCTGCGCGCGCTGGTCCGGCTGCTTGCGGTACATGCTGCCCGTGAGTTTGTCGCCTCTGGCCTGACGGAACAGCCGGGAGAGGCCTATGCCCAGACAAGCAGAACGACCCCAGACAAGCCCTGAGCGGCTCATGACAATCCCCGACGCGGCGGAGCATGTCCGCGTTTCCACGAAGACGATCCGGCGGTGGATTTCGGGGGGAGAGTTGCCCGCCGCGAAGCTCGGATTGCAGTGGCGGATCCGCCCGCAGGACCTGACGCGCTTCGTGCGTGACCGGCTGGAAGGATGACCAACAGATGGCAATTTTGTCCAATAATGGCAATGACTTGACGACGTGTCGGGACAACGGTGCGCTGCAATCCGAGCCGGATTGTTGTGCTACTGTGTCCCGAATCAGTGACCCTGACCAGCCCTGTCCACCCGATGCAAATGATGTCCAAGAAGGACCCCGCCCGATGAGCCTGAAGCCCGAAGATAGTCGATCGCCGAGCCCGTTCGTCCGCGCCGATGCCATGATGATGGACGCCGTCTTGAGCCACCTCGAGAGCATGGAAGACCTTACGGCTACGCAGCGCCGTGACATGAAGTCCGCGGTTCACACGTTGTGCCGCCTGATCGGTCAAGCCCCGAGCTCGGTTCCGGCCAATGTGGCCTGGATACAAGTCCGGCTACGGCGGATCCACCCGGCTCAGGTCGGTCTCTCGGCGAAGCGTCTTAAGAACATCCGTGCGGATGTGTTGAAGGCACTGGAGCTTTGCGGGGCGTCCCGTTCCCGGTCGGATTGGCTGAGCCCGGTGTCAGAGAACTGGGCCGACCTACTCGCTCATGTGCCAGACCAGCGCGACGGGTGGAAGCTCACCCAGTTCGCGCAGTATTGTAGTGCCCTCGGCGTGGCCCCTGACGCCGTGGAGAACAGCCATGTCAAAGGGCTTCTCGCCGCGCTTTCAGAAGAGACGTTCCTCGACAACCCAAAGGTGAAGGTAGGGGCAATGGTGTCGGCCTGGAACCGCCTGCGTCAAACGCAACCGGGCTGGCCGCAGATCACGCTGACCTATCCGAGGAAACGGGAGCCGTGGACGTTTCCAATTGAAGCATTTCCGGAGAGCTTCCAAGCAGACGTCGCGCGCTGGATGGACCGCCTTACGAACCCTGACATTTTTTCTGGGGAGGGGCCGAGCAAACCCCTGCGGCCAGCCTCGCTGAAGTACCAGAGGTTCAATATCCAACAGATGGCGTCGGCCATTGTGCGGAGCGGCAAACCGATCACCGATATTGTAGATCTAGGCTGTCTGGCGCATCTCGAGAAGCTAACGGCCGGCCTGCGTTGGTACATGAGCCGGTTTAACGGCAAGCCAACCGGATCGCTGCACAAGCTGGTCACTTGCGTGAAGTCGATCGCTCGCCACCACCTGAAGCTCGGCGATGCAAAGATGCGCGAACTCTCCGGCATTTCTTCCCGGATTGCCGCGTGCATCGATGGCACCCGGACCAAGAACCAGGAACGCCTCGAGCAACTCGACGACGAAGCCAACCTCGGCCATCTTCTTCACCTGCCGGAGCGCCTCGTGGCCTTAGCAAGCCGCAGCGATCAGCGCCTGCGCCGGCGCGCCCTCCTCGTGCAAGCAGCGCTCGCCATCGAGATCCTGCTTCACGCCCCGATGCGTGTCGGCAACCTGACGCGCCTCAATCTCACGCAGCACATTCGGCGCGCCGAGGTGAAGGGCGCTCCCTGCATCATCCTGTCGATCCCTGGCGAAGAGGTGAAGAACGGACGGCCTCTATCCTTCGAGCTGAGCGGCGAGACTCTTGTGCTGTTCGATTTGTACCTGAAGGACTACCGCCCTACCCTGTTGACCCAACCGTCGGATCTTCTCTTCCCGGCGCGGGACGGCGGGGCGAAGTGGACGACTTCGGTATCGAAGCTGATCAAAGACACGATCTTCGAGCACACCGGGCTCATCATCCACACCCATCTCTTCCGGAGCATTGCCGGCAAGATCCATTGTCTGATCCAGCCCGGGGATTTCGCGACGCTGAGCCATACAATTGGGGACACGCTGCAAACTACGATGAAGGCTTACGCTCAGTTCGAACAGAAGAACGCTGTGCGCCATTACCAAGCCTCGGTGACAGCAGCGCGGAACCAGCTCTCAGTGCAGCGGAGGCCTCATGCCTAGGACCGCGGAAAGCTATCTGGGCGACCCCGCCCGCCAATGTCTGCCTCTGAACCTCTGGCCAGCAGCAGATCGATCGGCCTGGGAGAGCCTTTTCGTCAGAGGGGACGTACTGGACGGCACAGATGGACGTGGTGTCCTGTGGTCGCCGGTGACCCGAACCAACTACCGGCAGAGCTATGGACGCTGGCTCACGTTTCTAATCGGTCAGGGCTTGATGGCAGGGACCGAGGAAGCCCCTTGGGAGCGCGTCACACTGGACCACGTGAAGGCCTACCTCGTTGAACTCTCTGATCAAGACATGGCAAGCTGGACAATCTGGGGACGGCTGGCGGGCCTACTCTGCACGATCGAAGCGATGATGCCGCTGCAGGACTTCAGATGGCTGCGGCGGATTGTGCGGTATCTCGAGCGACAGATTGTGAACCGACGCCGCAAACTTCAACGGCTGCAGCCAACGCACATCATTTTTGACTGGTCCTTGAAGCACATGGACGACGCACGCCGCAATCCTCTTCATAGGGTCGCGGATCGCAACTATCGTGATGCATTAATCATTGGCCTTCTGTCCTGTTGCCCTATTCGCTTGGCCAACCTGACAGCCATGGAGATCGACCGCCATCTGGTGCGTATGACAAACAGCTTCATGCTGCGCTTGGCACCGGCCGAGACCAAAACGGGCCATCCCTACGCGGCACCTCTCCCCGAAGAACTTACTCAGCCATTCGATCACTACCTCGCCAGCGTCAGGCCGCGCTTGCTCAAGGGACTGAGCCATGATCGGTTGTGGGTGTCGGAACGAGGAACACCGATGGCAGCGCGCACCATCCACGACGCCGTAACGTCATCGACAGAAGCAGCGTTCGGTCAACCAATCAACGCGCATCTGTTTCGTGACTGCGCGGCGACCTTTGTCGCGCTGGAAGATCCCGAACACATCGGTGTGGTTTCGCCACTTTTGGGCCACATCGACCCACGCGCGGCCGAACAGCACTACATCCAAGCCAATCAGATCGTTGCTGGTCGCCGGCTTCGGTCGTCGGTCGCAGAATTGCGCAGATCGCTGCGCCCGAAGACAGACAGGAGACCGGCATGAGCCGCGCAGTCGTTTACGCCCGCTACTCGTCGGACCTGCAATCCGCTGCGTCGATAGATGACCAGGTCCGGATTTGCCGTGAGAGGGCCGCTGCTCTGGGCCACGAGGTTGTCGAGGTGTTCAGCGACTATGCGATCAGCGCGAGCAACCTTCGCACGCGACCGGGGATGTTGGGCCTCATGCAAGCGGCCCGCGCCGGCGGCTTCGATGTGGTGATTGCCGAAGCCCTTGACCGGATCAGCCGCGATCAGGAAGACGTGGCTGCGATTTTCAAGAGATTGAGCCATGCCGACGTCAAACTGGTTACCCTAGCCGAGGGCGAGATCAACGAGCTGCATGTTGGCCTCAAGGGCACGATGAACGCGCTTTTCCTGAAGGATTTGGCGGAGAAGACCCGGCGTGGGCAGCGCGGGCGGGTGGAGGCTGGGCGCATCCCAGGCGGGAACAGCTATGGCTACCGCATGATCCGGCGCATTGCCGAAGACGGCAACCTGATCCGGGGCGAGAGAGAGATCCATCCCCACGAGGCGGCAGTGGTGCGCCAGATTTTCGCTGACTATGCATCCGGTCAACCACCCCGAGCGATTGCGGCCAGTCTCAACCGGCAAGGCATTCCCAGCCCCCGCGGTGGCCTCTGGAACGCCTCCACCATCAACGGAAGCCGGCGACGCAAGAACGGTATCCTCAACAACGAACTCTACCTCGGGCGCATCACCTACAACCGGCAGCGCTTCGTGAAGGATCCCGACAGCGGCAAGCGGCAATCGCGGGTGAACCCTGAACACCTCTGGGTGACTAAGGAAGTCCCTGACTTGCAGATCATTGACGATGCCACTTGGCAAACCACCCAAACCCTGCGTGGCCGCTACAGTTCGCAAGCCGGCAATAAGCGCCAAACCAAGAAGCGTCTCCTTTCCGGTCTTGTCCGCTGCGCGGCATGTGGCGGTGCTATGACCATCATCAACCGCGAACGCTACTCCTGCTCTGCCCGCCGGGAACGGGGAACCTGCAGTTGTCCGGTGAGTATCAGTGTTACAGAACTCGAGGACCGCATCCTCGCGTCTTTGACGGATATCCTGTTCGGACGCGAGGACCTGATCGAAGAGTTCGCTGCAAGCTTCCGGGCGGAGGTAGAGCGCTTGCGCCGCAGCCGGACAGACAACCGCCCCGCTTTGCAAAAGGAACTCGACAAAGTCGCGCGTAGCATCGATCGCGCGCTGTCCTTCATCCTCGAGGGCGACGGTGATCCGGGCAGCATCCGCAGCAAGCTCGCTGAGCTCGAAGCCAAAAAGCGGGACCTCGAACGGCAGATCCGTCAATCAGTTCCAACCCCCACGATCGATATCCATCCCAACCTTGGCGAACTCTACCGCCGCAAGGTACAAGAGATGAACCGCCTCCTATTGGATGAAGCAACCCGCCCACAGGCGATGGAGATCATCCGCAGCCTCGTCGAGCGGATCGAGGTCACGCCAGGAGCTACGCGTGGCAAAGCCACTGTCACGCTCTATGGCGCGCTGGCATCGATTTTGGATTTCGCGCTGGGGGCTACACATGCAAAAGCTACCGCGGATGGTGGCTTGTGTAGGTCTTTGATGGTTGCGGGGGCAGGATTTGAACCTGCGGCCTTCAGGTTATGAGCCTGACGAGCTACCGGGCTGCTCCACCCCGCGTCCGTTGTGTTTCCCGAGGGCTTATTGTTTTTGCGATCGGGGTATATTGC
>NZ_JACLQD010000008.1 GCF_014243445.1 Paragemmobacter straminiformis | reverse complement strand
GCAATATACCCCGATCGCAAAAACAATAAGCCCTCGGGAAACACAACGGACGCGGGGTGGAGCAGCCCGGTAGCTCGTCAGGCTCATAACCTGAAGGCCGCAGGTTCAAATCCTGCCCCCGCAACCAACTCAAGCGAACACTTCGCAGACCCATACGCCCCGCCAACAGCGGGGCCTTTTGCGTTCTGGGTCAAGTTATTCCCGGAGCGCGCCAGAATCCCGCGCGGTTCTCAAAAAAGCTCGAGGGAATGGCCGCTTGGGTCCGTGCCATCCGGTGTCAGCACGATCTTCTCGATCAACCCTCGCAGCACGTCTGCAGCCTTTCCCCGCGCTCCTCCTGCATCCCGCACCGGAACCGGCCGATGAACGCGCGGATCGTGGCGGTGTTTCGGTGTTCGTTTTTGCCGCTTTTGCGGGTTTGTCACACCGTTCGTTGCCGGACAGTGAACGGAGGCACGGATGGGGCGGGTGAATACCTTTCCGGCGCGGTCCTGCATGAATGCTGGCCCCGTCATGGGATGATCCGCTCGGCCCGCAGCCGGTCGAATGTGTCGATGAAGGAGGCCTCGGTATCTTGTGTCGATCTGAAACCCAAGCGGCGCGCCTTGGCCATCGAATGAACGCATTCCATCGGCCTCCCGAGGTCAATATCGGTATGCCAAGCCGAGGCCAGCGCCGAAAGCGCGAGGGGTTGCAGCCCCTGCGCTTCCACGATGGCGCGCCACTCTGCATCGCGGCCCTGAAGCCGGGGGGCCAGAGGGGTGTGATCCGCCGGACAATCGGCAGCCTCGACTCCAAAATAGTCGGCAATCACGCGCCACAGGCGGCTCCAGCGAAAGACATCGCCATTCACCGCGTTGAAGGCTTCGTTCCGCGCATCGGGGGTGACGCCCGCCCAGACGATCTGCTCGGCCAGCAGTCGCGCGTCAGTCATGTCGTTGAGCCGCGACAGCAGGCTGCGGGCCGCGCCGCGTCACCAGCCTTGCTGTCCCTGCTGCCGGAAAAGCACGACACGAAGTCCGTTCGGGGCAGAAGAGGCGCCGCGCGTCAGCGAGACATGCGCGCAAAAATCCTCGCGTCCGTCCAATTCCCGGGCGATCCGGTCCCACATCCCGGCGTCGCTGGCGCGGGGGTGGTGGTCCGGTCGCACCCTGCGCAGACCTTGCCTTGCGACCTGTCGCAGTCGGAACTCCAGCTCGCCAGAGGCGCTGACGGCTCCAATTTCGGCGGTCAGGAACGTGTCATGCAAGAAGAAAAGCGCGGCTTGCAGCGTCTGGCCGATGACGCTGGCCACCAGACAATCCGAACCCGCGATGCAGCTTCGCAGCGATCTTTCCTGAACGGCTTGGATCGAAACTGCCCGCCTTCGCATGACTTCGCGAAAGACCCAAAGCACATCGCACAAAAGCCCGTGGGAATCGAATGTTGCCACGGTCTTACATGCGGTCGGGCGGGTCATGCCGCGACTGGCGGCGAATGGAACGATGTCTCCTCGGGTTGCGGCCGGGCGCGATGCATCCTTGCCAGCGTATGATTTCGTCACGGCGCTCCTCCATTCAAAAGGTCGGTTTTGTCCTTCGGCTCGGGGATGGCGGTAAGGTAGGGAAGGAAGGTCACATCGTCCTCGTCGCCGGACGGAACGTAACCGCAGCTGCGCGCGGTCACGAAAGGGTCGCCACGGCGCCAGTCGGCGGGCACCATCACATCGCAACGATCTGCGATCTGCATGGCTTCGATGCAGCGCATGACCTCGTGCACGTTCCGCCCGAGGGCGAGCGGATAGTCGAGAACAAGACGCACGCGCATATCGGGATCGAGAACCAGCGTCTTGCGTGGCAGGACCTGACGGCCGGTGAACCATTCGGTCCCCAGCCGCGCCGCAAGCCACGGGTCGATGTTTGCGATGCAGGGAAACCAGACCTCTTTTCCGAACACGGACGCACAGTCGCGATGCCACGCATCCTGATCGTGAAGCGGCGAAGAGTTCAGGCCGATGACCTTGGTGTTGAGCGCGTCGAACTGCTTCTGGCGGCCGACGATGCTCACAAGTTCCGAGGTGCAGACCGGTGTCGCGGCAAGCGGGTGGACGAAAAGAAAGGTCCAACTGCCCTTGCTCCAATCATGCAGCCTTATCTGTCCCATCGTCGTGGTGGCGACGAAATCGGGAAAAAGGCTGCCCATCGACAGGGGCGGCGTGCCTGCCCTGCGAAAGGGATGATTGCGGATCACCTTTGAAATCGAAGCAGAAAGTCCCATTCGCTGTCTCCATCGGTGAAAGTTCGAACCCGGAGGCTGCTAAAGAGCGGGTGTGTCCAGACTTTGGGATCGACATGCGAAGTTGTGCAATTCTGTGTCAAAGGCACCTTCCGCCCGACGCAGGGGGAAGGTTGGAAACCATGTGCCGGACCGGTTGGCATCGATACCCATGGCCGTATGGGCGGCAGGATGGACCGCAAAGATTTTATAAGTTTGCGGGAATTGTGTGAAATTGTGCGAGGTCTTGATCTGCTCGCCAAGGCTGATTAAACATTCTTACTTTGATAATTCATCTTTGGCTGAAGCACTGTGCAGAAAGGGAAGCCCGATCGTGCCGAAACCCAGCATCCTCGCCTTGGATGACGAGCCGGAAATGCTGGAGATTCTTGAAACCGCACTTGTGCGCGAGGGATACAGCTTCACCGGAGCCGGAAACATCGCGACGTTTCAAAGCCTTCTCGCCGAGCGGAATTTCGATGTCTGCTGTATCGACCTGACCTTGCCTGATGGCAACGGCCTGAACGTCGTGCGCGAATTGCGCAGCCAGACCGAAGCGGGAATTATCATCCTGACGGGCCGCAACGGAGAGTTGGACCATGTTCTCGGGCTCGAGATCGGCGCTGATGACTATGTGACCAAGCCGTTCCGCCCCCGCGAACTGGCGGCGCGGGTGAATGCCGTCTATCGCCGCACGTCAGGGCATGCCTTGCAAAAGGACGCGGGCCTGAAAGCGGCCGATTTCTATCCGGCAGCAAACATCGACCACGAATTCGACGGCTACAAGGTCAGCTCCTCGGCGCGGCAAATCTGGTCGCCGGACGGGGTCGAGATCGACCTTACGACGGCAGAGTTCTCGGTCTTGCTGGCCCTGCTCGAGGCGCGCGGCAGGGTCCTGTCGCGTGACCAGATCATGACCTTCGCCAAGGGGCGCGAATGGGAAAGCTATGACAGGGTCATTGACGGCCTGGTCAGCCGCCTGCGCCGCAAATTGCCACGGATGTCCGAAGGAAGCCACTCCATCCGCACGGTTCACGGCTTCGGCTACATGCTTGTGTGACGGGCCGCACAGGTGCCGACCCCTCTCGCTTTCACAAAATTGCACAAATCTCGCGAATTTTCAAAAACTGCGGCTGCTAGCATCCGGTGTGCCTTGGTGCAGGTGGCACCCGTCCCGGCGGCATGGCGCCGGTTGGTCCGTTTGCCGCCAAAGGGGGGAAAGCCGATGATGCAGATCCGGTCTTTGCGCCATTCCGGCCAGCCCGCCCGAATGCATCGGCAGCCTGACGGCCCACGGGTCCATGGCTGGCCGATGCCCGATGTTGCACATGCTATTGGCCGGCAGGATATGGGCGTTCCGGGATGATTGGAAACCTGCGTCTGCGCGTAACCTCTAGCCTGCTCATACCGGCGGCATGCATGCTTCTGGTAACGCTGGGCGCATGGGCGCTTTACCTGCGGTCCGAATGGAATGCGGCGATCGATCAGGGGTATTCCAAGTCGATGACCCTTGCCAAATCCATCGGCGGAGACCTCGACGGCGTCTTCCGCGACTATGGCGAGGTTCTGGGCGAACTGGTCAGCCGCCCGCAAGTCCGCCGAATGGATCGCAACGACTGCGATCCCATGATCAACCACTTCGACTCGCTCTACACGGAACTGATCTCGGTCTCGATCCGCGATACGCAGGGAAACCTCGTCTGTTCGTCGATGCAGGATGCGCCCTATCCGATCAACCCCGCCTACGTCCCCTTGCTGGAAAAGGCCATCACCGCAGATGGCCCGTATTTTACGGGCGTTCTCTACCCGCCGACGGTAAACCTGTGGGTCGTGATCGTGACACATGCGATCCGTGACCAGGCCGGAAAGCCCGTCGGTGTCGTGATCGCGGCGATCGACCTTGAACAGCTGTCAAAGCGCTTGCTCGGAAATGTTCCCGCGAATGCGATTGCAACAGTGGTGGACCCCGATCTGAACGTCGCCCTGAGGTCGCGTGACCTGCTGGACCGGATCGGAAAGCCCCTTCCCGAATTCATTACCGACATCTACCGTAACGGGGGCGAGGGGACTTTTATTGCAAAAGACCTTGCCGGTGTGCGGCGCATCGGCGCTTTCACGCAATTGCCACGCTCGAAATGGATCGTCGCTTTGGGCTATCCGCTCGATGAATTCCTGTTGCCCTTCAAGACCAAGATCTTCGTCAGCGGCCTGCTCGGGCTTGTCGTCACCTCGATGGCTTTCGGCCTCGCCTGGGTTTTCGCGCGGTCGATTTCGACTCCGGTGAAACAACTGGCAAAGGCGGCGGGCGAATTTGCCGAAGGCGACCTGTCCGTCCGTCTGCAACCCGCCGGGCCTTACGAGATTTACAACGTGGGCGAGCGTTTCAACCAGATGTTCGATGCGCTGCGACATTCGATACAGGAAAGGGCCGCTTCGGCCGAGTCGCTGCGCCTGAGCGAAGAGCGGTTCCGGCTGCTGGCCCATGCGACCAGTGACGTCGTCTGGGACTGGAACGTTCGGACCGACGAAGTCTGGTGGAGCGACCACGTAAAGTCGCGCTTCGGGCATGATTTCCCCGACCCCGTGCTTTCGGCACGCGAGTCACACAGGCTGATCGCGCAGGAAGACCGCGACAGGGTGCGCCAAAGCCTGTCCACGGCCTTTGCCGACGGCCATGATATCTGGCGTGAACAATACGACTTTACCTGTTCGGACGGGTCTGTGGTGACCTGCATCGCCAGCGGTTTCGTGATCCGCGACGCACAGGGCGCGCCGACGCGGGTTCTGGGCAGCATCGTCGACATCACCGAACGCGCCAAACTTGAAGAACAGGTTCGCCAGTCGCAGAAACTCGAGGCGATGGGCCAGCTGACCGGTGGCTTCGCGCATGACTTCAACAACCTGCTCACGATCATTCTGGGCAAGGCGGAATTCCTGTCCGACATCCTTCCCCAAGGCAGCGAGGAAGCCCGGCTTGCATCGCGCATCCAGCAAGCCGCCGAGAGGGGGGCCGAGCTTACGAACCATCTTCTCGCCTATGCCCGCAAGCAACCGCTGGCACCCGAACTTATCCGTCCGGGTGCCGTCGTAGAGGGAATGCGTGACCTGCTGGACCGGGCTTTGCCGGCCGATATCGAACTGGCAATTTCCTGCAAGTCGAACTGGTATGCCCTGATCGACAAGGCGCAACTTTCGTCTGCGACGCTGAACCTTGTGCTGAACGCGCGTGACGCCATGCCCGATGGCGGCAAGGTGACGATTTCCGCAACCGACCAGACCATCGGGAACGACCCTTCCGGCGATCTCGTGGCCGGAGAATACGTCGTCATCACCGTAACCGACCACGGGGCGGGAATACCCGAACACCTGTTGCACCGCGTGTTCGAGCCTTTCTTCACGACTAAGGAAGTCGGTCGCGGCAGCGGACTTGGCCTGAGCATGGTGCAGGGCTTCGTCCGCCAGTCCTCCGGCACCGTCCGCATCGAAAGCCAGCTTGGTGTCGGCACGTCGCTGAGCATGTATTTCCCGCGCTCCAAGGGAGAATTGCTGCTTCCCTCGAAGCGCGGCGATGCCGTCAGCGGTCAGGGCGAACGCGTGCTGGTGGTCGAGGATGACGAAGGTGTGGCGGCCTATATCGTCAACCAGTTGCGCGTTGCGGGCTACAAGGTCTGGCATGCGGCAACCGGCGACGAGGCGGTCGAAATGCACCGCAGCATCGCGCCGATCGACCTGTTGCTGGCCGATGTGGTCTTGCCCGGCGGAATGAACGGTTTGCAGCTTTCGCAGCGGCTGTCGAAAGACACCGCTTCGCTGCGGACGCTGTTCATGTCGGGCTATGACAAGGACGTCTTGATCCGCGATGGCCGTTTGGCCGAAGGGATCGCACTGCTGCGCAAACCCTTCCATCGCGTCGACCTGCTTTCGGCCGTAAAGGTCGAACTGGTCAAATGACGGGCCGCGACGGGTCTGTGTGACCTGTTCCGAAACCGACAAATCTGCCGCGCAAGTGCTGGACAGAACTGTCCAGTGGCTGAAAGATGTCACCGAAGGCGGGGGGCATTCATGAAAGCGCAGGATCAGGCCGCGACGAAGGGCGCACGACAGGGCAGCGGGGCGATTGCGCGCCTGTCCCGCGATTCCGGCCCCGGACGGACAGGCGAATGACCGATACCCCAAGACAGCGCCGCCCGCGCGCGCCCGTGCCGCTTCGCGCGGGTTACAAGCAGTTGCGCCACCCCTTCGCGCCGCAAGCCGCGTTTTCCGGTGATGAAATCGCCGCGATGCACGACACGGCCCTTCGTGTGCTGGAAAATCTTGGCATCCGCATTCTGCTCGACGAGGCGCGGTCGATCTTTCGCGCGGCTGGCGCACTGGTCGATGACGACAGCCAGATGGTCCGCATCGGGCGCGATCTGGTGGCAGAAGCCCTTTCCGCCGCCCCGCGCAGCATCCGTCTGCGGGCCGCCGATCCCGCGCATGAGCAAATCTTTGAACCCGGCGCCGCGCTGTTCATGGCCGGATCGGGTTGCCCCAACGTCACCGATGCCCTGCGTGGCCGCCGCCCCGGCAGCCGCGAAAGCTTTGTCGAAACCCTGCGCCTGCAACAAAGTTTCGACGTCATCCATATGCACGGCCCAAGTGCCGAACCGCAGGACGTGCCGATTCACCTGCGCCATTACACGCTGATGCAAGAGCAGTTGACCAACTGCACCAAGCCGCTTTTCGTCTATTCCCGCGGGCGCGGACAGGTCGCGCAATCCTTCGAGATGATCCGCCTTGCCCACAATCTGGACGACGCCGCGTTTCAGGACGGCGTCTGGGCCACCACCGTCATCAACTCCAATTCCCCGCGACAGCTCGACATACCGATGGCGCGCGGGATCATCGATTTCGCCCGTGCGGGACAGCTCAGCCTGATAACCCCCTTCTGCCTTGCCGGAGCGATGGCCCCCGTAACCGTCGCAGGCGCGCTTGTCCTGCAACATGCCGAAGCGCTGGCCGGGATCACGCTGGCACAACTTGCACGCGCGGGGGCGCCGGTGGCTTACGGCGGCTTTTCGTCGAACGTCGATATGAAATCCGGCTCGCCCGCCTTTGGCACGCCCGAACATATCCGCGCCAACCTGGGATCGGGCCAGCTGGCGCGGTTCATCGGGCTGCCTTGGCGGTCGGCCACAGGCTCTGCGTCGAATGCCGCCGATGCGCAGGGCGCGGCCGAAACCGTCAACGCGCTTTGGGCTGCAATGCTGGCGCAAGCCACCGTCACCGTCCATGCGGCGGGCTGGCTCGAGGGTGGGTTGTCCTTTGGCTACGAGAAATTCATCCTCGATGTCGAAGCCCTGCAAACGCTGGCCGAACTTTGCCGCCCCGCCGCAGCCGATGCCGCGGCCCTCGCCTATGACGCGATTGCCGAGGTCGCCCCCGGCGGGCATTTCTTTGCGGCGCATCACACGATGGAACGCTACCAGACCGCCTTTTACGCCCCTTTGGTTGCCGATCTGTCCAACCACGGGCTGTGGACTGAAAACGGCGCGCTCAGGGCCGACCAACGGGCCACCGCGATCTGGCAAAGGACGCTGGCCGAATTCACCCCCCCGCCCGCCTGCAAGGATGCGGGCGCGCGGCTTGCCCCCTATGTCGCGGCCCAGATCGCGGCAGGCGGCATGCTGCCCGAAGACTAGGCGCGCATGGCCGAAACCCCTGTCAGCACCACGCGCGAGGATTGGGTCCGCACCGCCCTGCAAATTCTGGTCGAAGAAGGCGCGGCCGCGGTAAAGATCATGACGCTTGCCAAGCGCATGGGATGCTCGCGCTCGAACTTCTACTGGTTCTTCAAGGACCGCGAGGCGTTGCTGGCCGAACTGCTCGCATATTGGCAAGCAAGGAACACAGCCGCCATCATCGACCGCGCCGCCCGCCCCGCTGCGCGGATTTCGCAAGGCGTCCTCAACATCTTCGATTGCTGGGCCAATCCCGACCTGTTCGACGCAAGGCTCGACTTCGCCGTGCGTGAATGGGCGCGCCGGTCCGCTGCGGTCGCGGCCGAAGTTGGCCGCGCAGATTCCCGTCGTCTCGACGCCATTGCCGCACTTTTCACCCGCTTCGGCGCGTCTCCGACGCAGGCCATCGTCCGGGCAAGAACGCTCTATTTCATGCAGCTTGGCTATTACGCCTTGGACATAAGCGAAACGCCCGCGCAGCGCATGGCCTTGCTGTCGGACTATGTTCTTGCCTTTTGTGGCGAGCGGCCCGCCGACGCCGACAAAGACGCCTTTGCGCGGCGCAACCTCGGAAGTGACGGGTAGCCGCCCGCACTGGCCGCCGAAGTGCGGCTTCCGGTCGCCAAGGCTGTAAACATGCGCTATTTTATCCGCCGCGCGACATGCCCGATTGCTTGGCGATCTGGCGCGCGAACCTTCTGGCCGCCTTGCCGCGCCGGACGGCACCTGCAAGCGACGAACAATTGTGTTGACGAAAATAATTTTGTCCGATTATCTTTGTTCGGCTGCCTTGGGAGGGGTCGCCCGAGCGGAATTGGCGTTTGCCGCCATCCCGCGAACGGGCCGCTGCCTTCCGGAGCGATCTGCCATCGCCGATGGCAAAACAGGGTCAACAGGAGGAAGTACCCATGAAGAAATTTGCGGCAGGACTGGCTGCCCTTACACTCGCGGGCGCGCTTGGTGCCTCGGTCCCCGCCTTTGCTGCGGGACAGGGCGATCTGATCAAGCCGGTCGACAAGGAACTGACCTTCGTCTTCGTCCCCAAGGTCATCCACCCGTGGTATGATGTCGTGGCCGAGGGTGCGCAATTCGCGGTGGACGAATTCGCCAAGCAGGGCATCAAGATCAACATGATCTGGGACCAGCCGCCGCAAGCCGATGTCGTCGACCAGAACGCCCGGATCGAGGCCAACATCGGCCGCCATCCCGATGGTCTTGCCGTGGCCTGCCTTGACCAGGCGACCAACGTGCAGCTTCTGAAGGAAGCCGTGGGCGCAGGGATCAACACGATCACCTTCAACTCGTTCTGCGACGATGCCTTCCCCTTCATCGGCCCGAAATCCTCGGAACAGGACGGTTATGACCTTGGCGAATATCTGGCCAAGCGTCTGGACGGCAAAGGCAAGATCGCCATCCTCGCCGGCAGCCTGACCGCGTCCGACCATGTGCAGCGCATCACCGGCTTCAAGAAGGCGCTGGAACAGTATCCGGACATGCAGATCGTCTTTGAACAGCCCGACGACGACATTCTGGAAAACGCCGTGTCGCTGACCGAATCCGCGCTTTCGGCCAACCCCGACCTTGCGGGCATCTTCGGCTCGAACGCGTCGAACCCGATCGGCGCCGCGCGTGCGGTGGACAATGCCGGCCTGTCCGGCAAGGTCGCCATCGTCGGCATGGATGACCTGCCGGAAGCCGTGGACTTCGTCTGCAAGGGCACCATCGACGCCCTGAAAGCGCAGCGCCAGTGGGATATGGGCTATTGGGCCATCAACTACATGGTCGCCATGAACGAGAACCACACAATCCCGATGTTCCACAACACCGGATCGCGCTTCCTGACCAAAGACGACTGCAAGTAAACCTTCAGGGCCGGGCGCAAAACTGCGTCCGGCCTTTGCCTTTGCGAGGACGACCCGATGCCGACCCCCGTTTTCGAAGCCCGCGCCGTCTCGAAAGCCTTCGGGCCGGTCAGGGCGCTCAGCGATGTGACCGTCACCCTCAACCGCGGCGAAGTGCATTCGATCATCGGTGAGAACGGGGCGGGAAAATCGACGCTCATGAACATCATCTGCGGGCGATTGCAGCCGACAAGCGGGCAGTTGTTCATCGACGGAACCCCCGTCCACTTCCACAACCCCAAGGATGCGCAGCGTCAGGGCATCGCCATCGCACCGCAAGAGATCAGCCTTGTTCCCGATCTGACGGTCTACGAGAACATCATGCTCGGCGCGCAGCGCTCGGGGTTTCTGTCCATCGACTGGGCCAGGACGCGCGACGAGGCGACGCGGCATCTGCACGAGGTGGACAAGTCGATCGACCCCCGTGCCAAGGTGTCGGGCCTGTCCAAGGCGCAGCAACAGCTTGTGCAGATCGCCCGCGCGGCAGCGACCGAAGCCCGCATCCTGATTTTCGACGAACCCACCGCAACCCTGACCTATCGCGAGGAAGAGGTCCTTCTCGCCTATATCGAAAACCTCGCGCGCGAGGGGCGTTCGGCCTTTTACATCTCGCACCGCCTTGACGAGGTGCGCCGCCTTTCGCACCGGATCACCGTGCTGCGCGACGGGGTGCATGTGGGCGAGCTGTCGCCCGACGAGGCCAGCCGCGATGCGATGGTGCGCCTTATGGCAGGGCGGCCGCCAAAGGTGGGCGCGCAGGACATCCGCCCCGTCTCGACCGCCGCGCCGATACTCGAAGTGCAGGGCCTCACCCGCGCCGGAGAGTTCGAGGATGTGTCCTTTACCTTGCGCAAGGGCGAAATCCTCGGCGTCTCGGGGCTGATCGGGGCGGGCCGCACGGAAATGGCGAAATGCCTGTTCGGCGTGACCCGCGCGCAATCGGGCAAGATCCGGCTCGACGGGCAAGAGGTCGCCTTCTCCGGCCCCTATCAGGCCATCAACGCAGGGCTGATCTACCTGCCAGAGGAGCGCAAGCAGGAAGGCATCTTCCCGCTGCTGTCGATTGCCGAAAACACGGCGCTTCCCACCATCGACCGCTTCAGCGGTCTGCTGCATCTGCGCAACCGCGACATGATGGCCGAAGTGGCCCGACTGGCCGACCAGATGAAAGCCAAGTTCAACGCGCTGAAAGACCCGATTACCAGCCTGTCGGGCGGCAACCAGCAGAAATTCATCATCGCCCGCTGGCTTATGCGCGATGCCAAAGTGCTGGTGATGGACGAACCCACGCGCGGGATCGACGTGAACGCCAAGTTCGAAATCCAAAGCGTTCTGCGAAAGCTGACCGAAGAACGCGGGCTGTCGATCATCGTGATTTCATCGGAAATGGAAGAATTGCTCGACGTCGCCGACCGCATCCTTGTGATGCACGAGGGGCGGGTGAAGGGCGTGGTGGACCGCCGGGACGCAACGCAGGAAGGCCTGCTGCAACTGGCGATGGCCTGAAGAAAGGATGCAAGGATGACTTCTGCGATCTCGACGCCCGACGGGCGCAAGCATGACCGCCGCCAACCCGCTTTGCTGGCGCGCTTCTGGGGGTGGGAGGCGAGCGGGGTTCTGGTTGCGCTTGCCGTTCTGGTGCTGGCGCTAAGTCTTGCGACCGACAACTTCCTGTCGGCCTATAACGTCTCTGTCGTGGTGCGGCAGGCGGCCTTTGTCGGGCTGGTCGCCCTTGGGCAGACCTTGGTCCTGCTCGTCGGCGGGATCGACCTGTCGGTGGGGGCGGGGGCGGGCCTTGCCTCGACCGTGGGGGCCATCGTGCTGACGCAATGGGGGCTGCATCCCTATCTGGTCATTCCCTTCACCATGGCCTTCGGCTTCTTCCTCGGTTCCATCAACGGCGTCTTCGTTGCCTGGTTGCGGCTGAACCCCTTTATCGTGACCTTGGCGACATGGGAGATCTTCGCGGGCCTGACCCTCGTCATCACCAAAGGCTACCCGATCCGGCCCCTGGGCGAAGAGTTCGGCATCTTCGGCAAGGGCGAGATCCTTGGCCTGCCCGTGCCTGTGCTGATCTTCCTCGCCTCGGCGCTGGTGCTGATCTGGGTGCTGACGCAGACGCGCTTCGGTCGCAACATCTTTGCCGTGGGTGGCAACCGCGACGCGGCGCTTCTGGCAGGCATTCCGGTGCGACGGGTCGAATTCATCGCCTTTGGCCTGTCGGGCATGCTGGCCTCGATGGCAGGGATCCTGTTTGCCAGCCGCATGGACGCAGCGCAGCCATCAGTGGGCGAGGGTTGGCTGATGGGCGCGATCACGGCAGCGATCCTTGGCGGCACCTCGTTGCGCGGGGGGCAGGGGTCCATCGTGGGCACCGTGCTGGGGGCGCTGCTTTTGACGGTGCTGGCCAACGGCACGGTGATGATGAACGTCTCCGGCTTCTGGCAGCGTGTCATCGTCGGCGCCGTGGTGCTTGTCGCCGTGCTTGTCGACCTGCTCCGCCGCCGCGCCAGCTGACACCGCAAACCAGCCCATACCCGACCCCCGCGGCCCGCGCCGCGGGGGTTTCTCTTTGTGCTTTTGGTGTCTCCGATTCAATTTTGCGCAGCCTGTTGCGACGCCAGAGCATCGGCTGATTCGGCGTATTCAGGTGCGATTCCAGACCTGTACGCGCCAACGCCTGTAATAATTCAATGAAACCATTTGCTTGCAGCTGATGAACAGATCGATTCTGTGATTGACATTTGTTCTGAACAATAGGTATCTTGAAATTGTAAATGTGCAGGCAGGAGGAGGTTCTGCATGGCCGAGATTTTCGATCATACCGGTGCGCCGGTAAAGCATGGGCGGGCCCGCGTGAACGGCATCCGCATGCATTACGTGACTGCGGGACAGGGAGAGCCGCTGCTTCTGCTGCACGGAACACCCAAGACCCACTTCTACTGGTACAAGCTGATCCCGCTTCTGACGCCCCATTTCACCGTGGTGGCGCCCGACCTGCGCGGCTTTGGCGATACCGACAAGCCGCCGGCCGAAGAAGGTTATGACAGCCTGACCAACGCCAAGGACGTGGCGGCGCTGATGACCCATCTGGGCCATGACAGCTTCCACCTGCATGGCGAGGATCGTGGCGCGGAATTCGCCTACGCCCTTGCCGCGACCGAACGCGCGCGGGTCAAGACGCTGTCCTTCAGCGAGATGCTGCTTTCGGGCGAAGGTCTGGAAGAATGGTCCAACTTCACGCCCGCCAACGTTTCGTCGCAGTTCGACCTGCGCGGCGTCTGGGTCTGGCACATCCCCTTCTTCTGGATCCCGCACCTGCCCGAAATGCTCATCACGGGGCGCGAGCGGGAATTCTGGGAATTCTGGATCAAGGCCGAGACGTGGAACCCGAACGCCATCACCAACGAGGCGATCGACGAATGGATTGCCCGCCTTTCCGCCCCCGGCGGTCTGCGCGGCTGCCTTGAAACCTATCGCGCGGGCCTCAAGAACGCGCGCATCAACGCCGAGCTGAAGAAGTCCAAGCTCGATCTGCCCATCCTGACCATCGGCGCGCCCGAATTCTTCGGAGAACTGGTGCGCGGGCAGATGGAGAATGTGGCCAAGGGCGTCGAACGGTCGGAAGTGTTCCAGGAATGCGGGCACAGCCTTGCCTTGGAAGCGCCCGAGCGGCTGGCCCAGACGCTGCGCGAGTTCATGCTCGACCGCAAGAAAGGGGCTGTCGCCGCGTCCTGACGCGGTGGCCACCCCCCAAGAACCCCACCACCCCAAACTTGGCGCGGCCCTCGGAGGATGAGGGAGGGTCCGTCACACCCATCAAACAGGAGGAAGACCCAATGAAAGCGTTCAAATTCAAAAGCTTCGCGCTGGCGATGTCTGTCGCCGTGCTGCCCGGCTTTGCGATGGCCGAAATCGCGGCCGATATCCAGCACCCGCTGTGGTACAAGGCCCCGTCCGAAAAGACGATGGAACTTGCCAAGCTCGACAACCTCGAAGGCGTCGTCGTCTCGGACGGCCAGCGTGGCGAGCCGGGCTTTCCCGCAGCCGACCTGAAACTGACCGACGAGCAGATCGCCAAGGTCAAGGCCGGCGAATTCACCGTCGGCATCTCGATGGGCTGGCTGGGCGATGACTGGGCAAGCCAGCAGCTGATCGGCCTCAAGGAATCGTTCGAGAAGCTGGGCATCAAGGTCGTTGCCGAAACCAACGCCAACTGGGATGACGCCAAGCAGATCGCCGACCTCGAAGCCATTTCGGTGCTCAAGCCCGACCTGCTTGTCTCGATCCCGCTGAACGGCCAGACCACCGCTTCGGCCTACAAGAAGATCGCGGATGCCGGCACCAAGGTCGTTTTCATCGACCAGGCGGTCGATGGCATGGAGCCGGGCAAGGACTACGCCTCGATCATCTCGTCCGACAACCTCGCGCTGGGCATGTATCTGGCCGACGCGCTGGCGGAATCGCTGGGCGGCAAGGGTGACGTCGCGGCGATGTACTTCGCCAACGACTTCTACGTGACCAACCTGCGCTACGAAGGCTTCATCGCCCGCGTCATGGCAAAATATCCCGACATCAACGTGGTCGCCGCCGCCGGTCACAACGACCCGAACAAGGGGCAGGAAGTGGCACAGGGCGTTCTGGCCCGTTACCCCACGCTCAACGGCATGTATGCAAGCTGGTCGATCCCCGCGATGGGCGCCGTGACCGCTGCCAACGTGGCAGGCCGCACGCCGGGCGACTTCAAGATCGTGAACGAGAACTTCGACCAGATCGTTGCTCTCAACATGGCGCAGAACGGCTTCATCGCCGGCATCTCTTCGCAGCGTCCCTATGACCAGGGTGTTGCCGAAGCGACCGTCGGCGCCTTGGCGCTGATCGGCGAACAGACCCCGTCCTATGTCGTCGTGCCGCCGCTCAAGGTGACCCGCTCGACCCTGGCCGAAGGCTACAAGACGATCTACCGCGTCGATCTGCCCGCCGAAATGTCGGACGCGCTGTCGCAATAAGCGGCTTCGGGCGCGGCAAGCTCCCTGCCGCGCCCCTCTTTCCCCCCCTTGGCCCCGAGGTTCGCCATGCCCAATCACGACTTTCTGGAAATGACCGACATCCGGAAAAGCTTTGGCAACGTTCCGGTTCTGAAGCGGGTCCACTTCCATCTTCGGCGTGGCGAGGTCCATGCCCTGATGGGGGGCAACGGCGCGGGCAAGTCCACGCTGATGAAGATCTTGACCGGAGTGTACCAGAAAGACTCCGGCACCGTGCTGATCGAAGGCGAACCCGTCGACCTGCACGACACCTCCGCCGCCGAGCGTGCCGGAATCGCGATGATCTTTCAGGAATTCTCGCTGGTTCCCACCCTGACCGTGGCGCAGAACATCTGGCTCAAGCGCGAGCCGCGTGTCGCCGGAACCCCGTTCATCAACAACGCCGAAATGGTCCGCAGGTCGCGCCTCTTGTTGCAGGAACTGGGCGTCGATATCGACCCCGAAACACTGGTCGGCAACCTCAGCGTCGGCCTGATGCAGATCGTGGAAATCGCCAAGGCGCTGTCGAAGAAAGCGCGGATCCTTGTGATGGACGAGCCGACCTCGTCCCTGTCCGAGGCCGAGACCGAGGCGCTGTTCGAACTGGTCGCCAAACTCAAGGCCAGCGGGATCACCATCGTCTACATCTCGCACCGCATGGCCGAAATCCTGACCATCTGCGACCGCGTCACCGTGATGCGCGACGGCGAGACGGTCATGACCGAAGACTGCGCCGGCCTGACCGTGGAACAGATCGTCGAGGCGATGCTTGGTGCAGGCAATGCGGCATCCTTCGAATGGCACGACCGCGGCGACCGGCTTGACGCCGACCCCATCCTGCAAGTGCGCAACCTGCGCCTTGCCACCCGCATCAACGATGTCAGCTTCGATATCCGCCCCGGCGAGATCGTCGGCCTTGCCGGGCTGATGGGATCGGGCCGGACCGAGATTGCCGACACCATCTTCGGACGCCGCGCGCCGCTGTCCGGCGAGGTGGTCTTTGACGGCAAACCCGTGCGCGGCCAATCCGATGCCATCGACCGCGGCATCGCGCTGGTGCCCGAGGACCGCCGCAAGATGGGCCTCGTGCTGGACCATTCGGTGCGCGACAACATCTTGCTGCCGAACCTGTCGCGGTTCACGCGCCATTTCTTCGTGCGCGATGCCGAAGGCTTGCAAACCGTCAACCGCACCATCCGCGACCTGTCGATCAAGACCGACGGGCCGGAAAAGCTGGCGCGGCTTCTGTCGGGCGGAAACCAGCAGAAAATCGTTCTGGGCAAGTGGCTTGCCCGTGGCCCGCGCCTTCTGATCCTTGATGAGCCGACCATCGGCGTGGACATCGGGGCCAAGTCGGAAATCGTGGAAACCGTCCGCCGCATGGCCGATGCGGGGATGGCTGTTCTGGTGATCTCGTCCGAACTCGAAGAACTCATGGCGATCAGCGACCGCATCCTTGTGCTGCATGGCGGCCGCATCTCGCAGGAATTGAACCGCCGCAACGTGGCGTCTGAGGAGGAACTCCATCATGCAATCCAAGGCCACCGTGCCCAGCAGACCGATGCTGTCCATGCCTGATATCCAGTGGCAGAACTACGTCGTCTACATCTTCTTCATCATCGTGCTGGCCTTCTTCGGCTTCACCATCGGCGACAGCGGATTTCTGAGCGTCACCAACCTGTTCAACATCGCCCGCACCACGGCGATGATCACGGTGATCGCCGTCGCCATGACCTTCGTCATCTCGGCGGGCGAGCTTGACCTTTCGGTCGGTTCGACCACGGCACTGGCCGCACTCGTCTGCGCGCTGGTGATGCAGGCGGGCTTTCCCTGGCCCGTGGCGGTTCTGGCCGCCATCGCGTCGGGGTTGGTGGTCGGCGTCCTGAACGGCTTTTTCGTGACGGTCATCGGTATTCCGTCCTTCCTCGTCACCCTCGGGATGATGCAGTTCATCCGCGGCGTCGACATGCGCGTGACCTATACAAATCCGATCTCGATCTCGAACCAGAGTTTCAATGGCCTGTTCGGGTCGGGCTATGTTTTCGGCGTGCCGTCGCTGCTGATCTGGTCGGTGGTCATCGCGGTTCTGGGCCATGTCGTGCTGAAATACACGGGCTTCGGCCGCGAGATCCTTGCAACGGGTGGCAACCGTCAGGCTGCGGAATATTCGGGCGTCAAGACGCGGCGGGTGAAGTTTTATGCCTTCCTTCTGTCGGGCGCCGCCGCGGCTTTGGCGGGGATGCTCTATTCCGGCATGATGCAGACCGCGCGCTTCAATTTCGGCGAAGGAGCCGAGCTGATGGCGATTGCCGCCGTCATCCTTGGCGGGACCAGCCTGTTCGGTGGCAAGGGGACGATCCTTGGCACCTTCGCCGGGTCGCTGCTGATCGGCACGATCAACAACGGGCTGATCATCATGGGGCTCGACGTGTCCGAGCAGATGATGATCTCGGGCGCGATCATCATCGTGGCCGTGGCCTTCGGCAAGAAACCGGGCGCGGCCTGAGGGGGCGTAGAAGCGGGGGTTTCACACCCCCGCACCCCCGTGGGATATTTGGGCGAGTATGAAAGCGGGGCCAGCCTATCGCTGCCGATGGAAAAGGGCGGGAAGAACCCCGCCCTTTCGTCGTTGTGAACCGCGGGCCTATTCGGTCAGTCGCGCCGCCTTTGCCTGTTCAATCAGCACCGCGTTCAGGCGGTGGCGGAAGCTGTCGGGCATCTGCCAGTCGGGATGGTTGCCCGCAAACACATCGAAAAAGCCGATGGCAGTGGCGGAGTCTTGCGTGACATTCTCTTTGAACGTCCACCACTGGCGCAGGCTGAAGAATTCGGGTGCCAGCGTGGTTTCGGCGTTGAACTCCTGCTCGATCACGGCGGCGCGGACGTTCAGGCAGAACAGCGTAAGGGCAAAGCCCTCGGGCCAGAAATATTCGGGCTGCGTCGTGTCGGCCTGCGGGGGCAGCGGACCCGCCTGCAAGGGCATCTCGCGCAGAAGATCGCGCAGCATCAGGCCCGAGACGAAATCGAAATAGGCGCGCCGTGCCGAGGCGTCCTTGGGTTTTTGCGCGTCGACCTCTCGCAGCCAGTTGACGAAGATCTGTGCAAGTTTGCGGTCATCGACAGCAAAGCTCAGCCCCGTTTCGGCACGCAGGTCGTCAAGCTGGCGGTCCAGCGCCTGCCTGAACCAGCGCAGGCGGCGGATGGCATCGCGCAGCGGTTCCGCGGTTTCGGGCAGGTGGATGTCGATACGGTCAGACATGGTTGCGGAATTCGTCGAACAGGGCGGCAAGCAGCGCGGGATCTTCGCCCGCAGCGGCAAGATCGGCACGCAGGGCAAGGGTGATGTCAACGGCAGCGGGCAACAGCGCGCGGAAGCCGGCGGCATCGGAAAGCATCGACAGAAGCACGGCAAAGGTCGCGATGCGCGCAGCCTCGGCCGCCGGAAGGGCAAAGGTTTCGGGCCAGATCGCCTCGCGCAGGCAATGCGTGGCGATAAGGCCAAGGAACAGCGCGGCCGCAGTCGCGGTATCCTCCTGTCCGCTGCCCGCCCCTGTCACCGCCTGCCATGCCCGGCGTGCCGCCATCTCGCTGACCAGTGCGCTTTCCGCGCCCAGATGCGCCAAAGCCGCGCGCAGCCCGTCATGGGCGGCGGTGGCAAAGCGGGCCTCGGCTTCGGCGTCCTCGGGGCGGGACAAGGTCGGGGGGGCTTCGTCCCGGTCAAGCAGGGCATGGGCAAGCGCGGTCACGCCGCGTTCCGCGCCCTGGCCCACCTTCAGCACGGCGTCGAGCGCGGCATCGGCCACACGCGCCGCCGGATCGGGCAGCACATCAAGCGGGAGAGCGCTTTTCAGCGTCTTGCCGCCGCGTTCGGCCACGAAGCGCAGGCTACGGGCCATGTCTTTCAGCGGGGCCGGATCAAGACGCGGAAGGGTATGGCGCAGGGTCATGGCAATGTCCTTGTTCGGGGCCGAGTCTAGCACCAAGATGTGCGTCGAAACAGATGCGCGGGGTGGAAAAGAAAACACCCCGGACGGGCCGGGGTGGTGTTCTGTCACGGTCTGAGGTGTCGCCCGATCAGGGCAGCGACCGCCTCGGGGTCTTCCATATGCGGCACGTGGCCCACCCCCCGCATCAGGTGCAACGCCACCTCTCCGGGGGCGGCAAGCGCCTGTTTCCACGGAAGGATATGGTCGTCACGGCCCCAGACCATCAGCGTTGGCGCCGTCACGCGTGACAGGGCCGCCGTCAGGTCAAAGGCTTGCACCCCGTCGGGGAACAGGCTTTCGGCCAATTCCTGCTGCGCTGACCGGAGCGCAGGGTCCAGCCGCGACAGCATCGCCGCCTTGGCAAAGTCGTGGCTGATGCCTTCGGGGCGCGCGGTCAGGCGTTTCAGCCACGGGGCAAGGCTGTCGGCCGTGCTGGCCCGCGCGATTCCGTTCAGTGCCGCGCCGTCGATTTCGGGGCCAAGACCCGCAGGCGCGATCAGCGACAGCGTCTTGATCTGGCGCGGGCGGATGTCGGCCAACGCCAGCGACAGCGCACCCCCCAGCGAATGGCCCAGCAGGTGGACCGGCCCTTCCGCGATGCGGTCAAAGGTCTGCACCAGCGCCTTGGCCAGATCGGCAAAGCCCGCGATCCTGCGCAATGGCGAGCGGCCATGCGACGGCAGGTCGATGCGGATCAGCGGCAGGTCGCGTGGCAGGGCGCGCTCAAGAGGGGTCCACCCCGCCGAGTCGGCGGCAAAGCCATGCACCATGACCAGCGGCACACCGTTTCCTTTGCGCGTGGTGACATGCAGGTCACCCGCTTGCGGCGTCCAGTCCATGACATAGGCGGGCGCGGCCGGTGCAGGTGCCGGAACAGGTGCAGGTGCTGCCACGGGCGTCTTGCGGCGCTCGATTTCCGCCTCGACATCGCTGCGCTGGATGCGGCCCTTGGGTCCGGTTCCGGCAAGGGCGGCAAGCTCGATGCCACCTTCGCGGGCCAGTCGGCGGGCGACGGGCGTGGCGCGGGGGGCTTCATCCGCCGCCCCGGCCAAGGGCAAAGCGGCGGCTTCCACCGCTTCGGGTTCGGCGGCGGGCTTGGCCGCGTCAGGCTCGGCCAAAGCAGGCGGCGCGGCCACAGGGGCGGGGCCTATCGCTTCACCCTCGGCATAGATATAGGCCACGGGGCTGCCCACGGGCACATCGACGCCCGGATTGGCAAGGATGTGGCGCAAGATGCCGGAAGCGGGGGCTTCCACTTCCATCGCGGCCTTGTCGGTTTCGATGTCGAAAAGGGCCGCGCCCTTCTTCACCGCCTCGCCTTCGGCCACATGCCAGACGGCGAGTTTCCCCGACGCCATGTCCATGTCGACCTTGGGCATGATGACTTCGGTTGGCATCTCAGACCTGCCCCCGCGCCAGTTTGCGGGCCACATCCTCGATTCCGGCGGCTTGCGGCACGGCAGCGCGTTCAAGATCGGGGTTGTAGGGAATCGGCGCTTCCGCCCCGCCAAGGCGCTGGATCGGCGCGTCGAGATAGTCGAAGGCATCGCTTTCCGCGATCAGCGCGCTGATTTCGGCCCCGACGCCCAGCGTGCGGACCCCTTCATAGACGCAAAGCAGTTTGCCGGTTTTCTTGACCGAGGCGATGATCGTCTCGCGGTCGATCGGCCGGACCGAGCGCAGGTCGATCACCTCGGCCTCGATCCCCTCTTTCGCCAGCTTCGCCGCCGCTTCAAGCGCGCGATGCACCATGATGGCCGAGGCGACGATGGTCACATCCTTGCCTTGCCGCACCACGGCGGCCTTGCCGATGGGGGTGGTATAATAGCCTTCCGGCACCTCGCCCTTCATCTTGTAAAGCAGCTTGTGTTCAAACACGATCACCGGATCGGGGTCGGCCAGCGCTGCCAGAAGCAGCCCTTTGGCATCGGCAGGGGTCGAGGGTTGGACGACCTTCAGCCCCGGAACATGGCCGAACCACGCCTCGAACGACTGGCTGTGCTGCGCCGCCGCCCCCGTGCCCGAACCCGAAGGCATCCGGAACACGACCGGCACCGCAGCCTCGCCGCCCAGCATGTAGCGCAGCTTGGCGGCCTGATTGACGATCTGCTCCATCGCCAGCGCGGCAAAGTCGGAAAACTGGAATTCGTAGATGGGTTTCAGCCCCGTCAGCGCCGCACCGACGGCGACACCGGCACCGCCAAGCTCGGAAATGGGCGTGTCCATCACGCGGTCCTTGCCGAAACGTTCGACAAGATCGCCGGTGACCTGGAACGCGCCGCCATAGGTGCCGATATCCTCGCCCATCAGGATGACGGTCGGGTCACGTTCCAGCGCAATCGCCATCGCGTCGCGGATCGCTTCGGCATAGCTCATCTCGCGGGTCTTGGTTTCCGGCTGGGAGATATGGGTCTGGGCGTTCATGCCGCTTCCTCCGCATGGACGAATTTGGTGACATCGGTGATGGCCGGCGCAGGCCCCGCCTTGGCGAATTCGATGCCGGCTGCGACCGCATCTTTGGCGGCGGTCTCGATGGCGTCGGCCCCCGCCTCGTCGATGATGCCGTGGGCGACCAGTTCGGCGCGGAAGCGCTGGATCGGGTCGCGGCTCATCCAATCCTCGATCTCGTCCTTGGTCCGATAGCGGTTGCGGTCTGATTTCGAGTGTCCGCGCCAGCGGTAGGTCAGGTTTTCCACCAGTGACGGCCCCTCGCCCGCACGGGCGCGGGCAATGGCGATGTGCAGCGCCTCGGCCACGGCGGAAAAGTCGTTGCCGTCCACGGTGACGCCGGGCATGGCATAGGCGGCGGCGCGGTCGGAAATGTTCGGCACGGCGGTCGCATAGGCTGCGGCCGTCGACATGCCGTATTTGTTGTTCTCGCACACGAAGATGACGGGCAGCTTCCAGATCGAGGCCATGTTCAGCGCCTCGTGGAAGGCACCTTCGTTATTGGCCCCGTCGCCAAAGAAGCAAAGCGTAACGTCATCGCGGCCCAGCCGCTTGGCGGTCAACCCGGCGCCCACGGCGATGGGAAGGCCACCGCCGACGATGCCATTGGCCCCGAGGTTGCCGGTTTTCACATCGGCGATGTGCATCGACCCGCCGCGCCCGTGGCAATAGCCGGTTTCCTTGCCGAAGAATTCCGCGAACATCCGGCCCACATCCGCGCCCTTGGCGATGCAATGGCCGTGGCCACGGTGGGTCGAGGTGATCTTGTCGGCGTCCGTCAGTTCCATGCACGAGGCAACGGCGCTGGCTTCCTGCCCGATGGACAGGTGCATGGTGCCGTGGATCAGGCCGCGCATATAGCTTTCTTCGGCCCCCTCCTCGAACAGGCGGATAAGGTGCATCTTGCGCAGCGCCTCTTTCAGCTGTTCAGGCGAAAAGGCGCGGATGGCGAAGGGCAGGTTCTCTTGCGTGTCGCGCGCCATGGTCACACCCGCTCCAGCCCGTAGACCAGTTCGTCCTGCCGGGCGCGAAGCGCGGCGATCTTGCTGCCCTCGGCCGGTTTGGCGTTGGCATAGGTGATCAGCTCGCCCTTGCGGATCGGCGCGGTGACGGTGCCGCCTGCCAGCAAGCCGCAGGGGATAGCCCCGTCCTTGCGGGCAACGGCGGTTTCCATGACCCATGCGCGGTAGCAGAATTCGCCGATCTGGTCCAAACGCTCGCCCACGGCCATGTCCTTCTTGGCCACGGCGCAGACCTCGGCCACGGGCTTGGCCAGCGGGACCATGTCGGCCTTGCCGTAAAGCACCACACGGGCGCAGGTCAGCGGCACCTCTAGGCTGGTCAGGTGATAGGGGCGGTGAAAGGTGAAGTAGGGGCCTTTGCCCATCTTCAGGTCTTCCATCCGTTCCCAGATGCGCGGGTGGTCCATTTCGGCGACGACAAAGACACCGGGGGCCACGCCCTTGCCGATCGAATAATCGACCACGCCCACGCGGTTCAGCACACCGCCGTCGGCCTTCGGCACCAGCACCTTGTTCAGCTCGTCCAGCGTGGCGGCAGGCCCGTGCATCCCCGCGACATCGGGCACAAGGCCGGTCGCGTTGGCAATCGCGGCCATTTCCACCATCGTTTTCGAGCCGTCGACGAATTCGACCAGCATCCGCACGTTCATGTGGCGGCGGATCGCTTCTTCCTGATAGGCGGGCGGGGTTGCGTCGATGTTGAGCGGGTTGTTCTTGCCCTTGCCTGCGGCCACGATCCGGTGGCCCATCGCGCTGACGAATTCGATCAGTTCCATGCAGGACGAAGGCTCGTCCCCCGCGCCAAGCGAATAGGTCACGCCCAGTCGGTCGGCTTCCGATTTCAGATAGGCCCCGATCGTCACATCGGCTTCCACGTTCATCATCACCAGATGCTTGCCGTGTTCCATCGCCCGCAGGCCGATTTCCGCACCCACGGCGGGAATGCCCGTGGCGTCGATCACCACATCGATCAGGCCCGAATTCAGGATGGCATTGGCGTCACTGGTGACGGCGACCTTGCCCGCCTCGATGGCGGCGTTGACGCTGTCGGTGTTGCTGGCTTCGCGCGAATGGCCCTTTTCGCGGAACGCGATGTCGACGGCCTTCTGCGCGTTCACGGGGTTGAGTTCGGAAATCGCGCCGATCTCGATGCCTTCCATATGGGCAACGCGGGCGACGATATCGGTCCCCATCTCGCCCGAGCCGATCAGGCCGATGCGGATCGGGCGGCCGGTTTCGGCGCGGGCGCGCAGGTCACGGGCAAGTCCGGTGGGGGCTACGTTGATCGGCATCGTTGGAATCTCCTCTCATCCAAGGGCGATGGGCCGAAAGACTCAGGGCAAGCGGCGCCAGCGTGTTGAGGGTAATTTGCGGTGGATATGATCTTTTGTCAATTACAAATTAAAAATGTTCAGGTCGAATGTTGGCATGCGAAGCAGGCCACGGCGACCGGCGGGCAGGCGAATGCAGCCCGCGGGCGGGTGTGGGGCGCCAGCCGGATCGTTGCATCAGTCTTCGAGCAAAAGCCCCGCCGTCACCTCGTCGGTGATCAGCACGGTCGGCTTGATCAAGGTCATGGCCCCGCGCAGAGCGGCGATCTTGTCCGCCCCGCCCGAGGCGAGGATCCGTTCAGGCGCGCGGCAAAGCGTGGGCAGCGGCGCGCTCATCACGCGGGCATTGATCGGGTGGTCCACCACGCGGCCCCGCGCGTCGAAGAAGTTGTAAAGCATGTTGCCCACCGCCCCCGCGCGCAGCAATTCGTCGTGGACCGAGGGCGGATAGGGTTCGGTCGTCACCGTCGGCCGCAGCGGAGACATGCCGCCGACCGAAAGCAGAACCGCGTCGAGCGTTTCCGAACGGGCGAGCGACTCGCCCACGCCGCAATGGTCGATCAGGCGGCGCTTGGTATCTGCATCGTCCACGATGGCCGGCGCCGCGACCAGATAGCAGCGCGCCTTGAACAGCCGCGAGAAGGCCCAGGCGAACTCGGCGGGGTTGTAATGTTCAACCGCCGAAAGCCCGCCCAGCAGCGACACGACGGTATCGGCCTGCCCGCCTTCGAGAAAGTCGAGCGAGCTGTGCAGCGTACGGCCCCAGCCGACGCCGATGCGCGTTGCGGGTTGCATCATGCCGCCAAGGAATGCCCCCGTCGCGGCACCGATGGCGACGGTCGGGTCTGCCTTGGGGTTGGACAGGGGGGCCACGATGGCCTCGCGCAGGCCGAAGCGGCGCTCGAGGCTGACTTCGAGGCGGGGCAAATCCGCGATCTCGCGCGAAAGCGAGATGGACACCTCGTGCATCGCCTTGGCATCGGCCAGCAGCCGCGTGACCGTGACGCGCCCGATGCCAAGCTGTTCGGCAATCGCGCCCTGCGTCATGTCTTCGGCGTAATACATCCACGCCACCCGCAGGCGCAGCCGGGCCGAGCGGCGGCGGCTGGCTTCGGCTTCGGCAACGGGGGGCGGATTGGTCAGGTTCATGCGCGCACCCGCTGCGGCACGGGGGCGACAAGCGACCCGATCTCTGCCCGCACTTCGGGACGGTCGCGGCCCGACAGGGCAATCAGCGTCCGGCGCTGGATCAGATCGTCCAGCGCGCCGACCTTTTCCGTTCTCGCGATGTGCAGCAGTTCCTCGGCCGCGTAATCGGGCAGGGTGGACAGCATCGTCTCGCCCTTGCCGCCAAGCGTTGCGACATAGGCATCTGCCCGCGTGCCATAGCGCGACAGCAGGGTTTCGGCGCGGTCGGTCGTGATGCGGCCAAGGCGGGCAATGCTTTGGACAAGGCGCGTGCGACCCGCCGCATCACGGGGAAACCCGCGCCCCCCGCCGATGGGCATTCCCGCCGTCGAAATTCGGCGCGGCTTGCCAAGATCGGCCAGCACGCGGTCAGCCGCCATTTCGGAAAATGCGCGGAACGTCGTCCACTTCCCGCCGATCAGGCAATGCACCGGCGCCCCGCTGTGCGGTAGGGCCAGTGTGGCGATGGAATGGTCGCGGGTCACCAGCCCGATATCGCCATCGGCGCGCGGCAGGGGGCGGACGCCCGAGAAGCGAAAGGCGATCTGGTCGGGCGTCACTGGAATGTCGGGGAACACGCTGGCCACGGCGGCGCAGAGATAGGCTTCCTCGGCCGCGCTGCATGCGGCGGTATCGGGGTCGGGCTGGGGAATGTCGGTCGATCCGACCATCACCTTGCCGTCAAACGGATAGACAAGGTTCACCCGCCCGTCCGGCGTGCCGAAATAGATCATCCGCCCGCCAAGCGCGCGCAGCAGATCGGGGTTGTCCACGATCAGATGCGACCCGCGGCTTCCCCCCATAAGCCGGCTTTCGATGCCGAGCGCCGCGTTGACGCGGTCGATCCACGCCCCCCCCGCATTGACGATCACCGGCGCGCGGGCGGCGACGGTCTCGCCCGATTGCCGCCGATAGAAAAGCGTGCCCCGCTCTGCTCCGGTCAGGTCGACATGGGTTTCGCAACGCGCATCGGGGTTCGCGGCTTCGGCGTCGATGACCAGTTCAAGGCCAAGCCGTTCCGCATGGGTAATCTGGCCCTCGTAATAGATGCCCGCGCCTGTAATCGCGGGGGCAAGGTCGGGCAGCATGCGCCGCAGGGCTTTGCCGCGCAGCATCCGGTGGCGCGGCATCGACCGAAGCGCACGTCCGTATATGTCGTAAAGCTGAAGCCCGAGCGCGGTGATCACATAGCCACGGTCGTTGATACGCGCCTTGATCCCGAAGAACCGCGCGATCGACCCCGCAATCCCGCCCCATGTCGAGCTAAGCGGCACCACGCATTCCAGCGGGTGAACATAATGCGGCGCGGTCGCAAGCAGCATGTTCCGTTCGGTCAGCGACTCGCGCACCAGCCGGAATTCCCCCGTCTCGAGGTATTTCAGCCCGCCATGCATCAGCCGCGACGAGGCTGCCGACGCGCCTTGGCAAATGTCGCCCCGCTCGAGCAGCAGCACCCGCAACCCCTGCAAGGCCAGCTCGCGAAACGTGCCGCAGCCGTTGATGCCCGCGCCAAGGATGATGGCGTCGTATTCGGCAGTCTCAGCCATTGCAGACGGCAACTTTCATGGCGGCCCCGCTTTCGGCCACGGCAAAGGCCTGTTCGATATCGGTCAGGCCGAAACGATGGGTGACCATGTCCGACAGGTCAATGCGGCCATCGGCGATCATATGCAGCGTGACCTCGTAATCGTGCCGTGTCAGGCCGAAAGCACCCGTCAGCTGCAATTCGTCATAGTGGATCGCGTTCACGTCAAGCGTTCCCGTCTCGCCCTTGGAAAATCCGGCGAACAGGCTGACACGCCCGCCCTTGGCGGCAAGACCCACGGCCTGCGACGCAAGGGCGGGGATGCCGATGGCGCAGATCACCACGTCTGCGCCCTGCCCGCGCGTCTCGTTCCTGATGGCGGCGCGCAGGTCGCCCGTCGTCGGGTCAAGCACGACATCCGCTCCGGCCTGCAAAGCTGCCGCGCGCCGCGCGGCGTTGGGTTCGGATACGATCACGCGCGCCGCGCCGCGCAGGCGGGCCAGCTTCACATGCAGCGTCCCGATGGGCCCGGCGCCAAGGATGGCAACCGTGTCGCCCTGGCTCAGCCCCACCTTGTTTTGGCCGTTCAGCACGCAGGCAAGGGGCTCGATCAGCGCCGCCGCCTCGTATCCGACATGGTCGGGCAGGACATGCACATTGCCGAGTTCGACCGCACGGGCGGGAATGCGGATGTATTCCGCGAAAGCCCCGTCGATTTCGTAGCCGATGGCTTGCAGGTCGGGGCAAAGGTTCTCAAGCCCGCGCAGGCATTGCGAGCAATGGCCACAAGGAATTGCGGGGCAGACGCCGACACGCTGGCCGACACTGAACGGCGAAGGGCCGTCCGTGGCGACGATCTCGCCGGAAAATTCGTGGCCGATGGTCGAAGGATAGCGGATTCCGGCGGTCTTGCGGCCGCGGAACACGCGGATATCGGTGCCGCAGACGGTGGCCGCAGCGACGCGCAGGACCAGATCGCCGCGTCCGGTCACGGGGTCGGCCACCGTGGCAAGGCGCATCTGATTCGGTGCGTGAAGAATTGCTGCTTTCATCTCGGCCTCCCTAGGTTTGAACATTTTGCACACAAGAAAAACTTTTGAGCAACATAAAAATTCAGAATCCGACCTGCTTTGCCCGTCGATACCGGTTGCCGCGCAAGTGCTTACCGCGCAGGGGCGCGCGCGCCCTGCCCGCGCAGGCCCGTCGCGCGCTTCCGGCCACCGCTCTTTGCACAATGATATTGACAAAACCGCAAATGTTCAGTTTTTCTACCTGCCAAGCACGAGGGAGAGGACGCCATGCGCTACGATTACGTTTCGGTCGGGTTCTACACATTCGACTGTCTGGGCTGGCCCGTGTCGGACATTCCCGCCGGGGGCGGCACGCATTTCATCGAAGACCTGACCCTTGCGGTTTCGGGGGCGGCCGGAACGGCGGCCATCGTGGCGGCAAAGCTGGGCCTGAAAACGCTGGCCGTCGGCGGCTATGGCCGCGACATGATGGGCGACTGGGCGGTCAGCCGGCTGGAAAGCTTCGGCATCGACACCTCGGGCCTGCAACGTCTGGCAGGGGTGCCGACCTCCTCCTCGATCGTGCTGACGCGCAAGGACGGATCGCGCCCCGCGCTGCATGTCAAAGGGGCCACCGGGCATTTCGTGGTGGACGAAGCCGATTTCGACCGCATCACCGATACCCGCGTGTTCCATATGGGCGGCGTGGGACTGATGGATGCGATGGACGGGCCACGCAACGCCGCCCTGATGGCGCACGCCAAGAAGCGCGGCTGCATCACGACGGTTGACATCTTCGCAGGCTCTGCCGCCGATCTGCCGGATGTCGATGCGGTGCTGCCCCATACCGATTACTTCATTCCCTCGGTCGAAGAGGCGCAGGCGCTGACGGGCCTGAGCGATCTGGACGACATGGCAAGGTTCTTCATGGATCGCGGCGCGGGCGCCTGCGTGTTCACGCTGGGCGGCGACGGGGCCTATTACCGCGACAAGACGGGCCTCAGCTTCAGGATCCCGGC
The DNA here is from genome assembly GCF_014243445.1 of Paragemmobacter straminiformis. Classification (GTDB taxonomy): domain Bacteria; phylum Pseudomonadota; class Alphaproteobacteria; order Rhodobacterales; family Rhodobacteraceae; genus Paragemmobacter; species Paragemmobacter straminiformis. The sequence continues at coordinate 31,811 of NZ_JACLQD010000008.1, read as the reverse complement.
CTTTGCCATCGATGTGAAATGCACCTGCGGATGCGGCGATGTGTTCAACGCGGGCTTCGCAGCCGGATTGCTGAACGGCATGTCACCGCAAGATTCGGTGCGTCTGGCGCAGGCGTCCTCGGCGCTGAACGCAACGGGGCTTGGCAGTCAGGCGGGGGTCGTCTCGCTCGAGGATACGCTGGCCTTCATGCGCGCCTGTTCCGTCAAGGCGGCCTGAGCCCGCCTTGGCCAATCGGGCCTTGATGCCAAGGACATAACACTCCATTGTCGCGCAAATGTCCGCACATTTCGGGCAGACAGACAGCCGACGGGGGACAAACGTGACAATGTCAGACGTGAACGTGAACGACGAAATCAAGACACGGATCGCCTGGCTTTACCACGTCGAAGGCATGACTCAGGACGAGGTGGCGAACCTTGTCGGCATGAACCGCTCGCGCGTGCTGCGCATCCTTGCCGCCGCCCGTCAGGACGGAACCGTTCAGATCCGCGTCACCACCCGCATGTCGCGCTGCGTCGAGCTGGAACGGATGCTGGAAAGCCGCTGGAGCCTGACGCGCGCCATCGTCGTGCCCGAACCGCAAGATCCGTCGCAACTGCGCGGCATCATCGGGGCCGAGGTCGGGGCCTACATGTCGCAGGCCGTGACCAGCAACATGACCGTGGGTCTGGGCTGGGGCAAAACCCTGACCTCGGGGGTTTCGGCCATCACGCCGCGCGCGGCCGACGGGGTCAAGGTGCTGGCCATGCTGGGCGGCCTGACACGGGTGAGCGAAGTGAACCCTTCGGAATTCGCCTGGCGCGTGGCCGACCGTCTGTCGGCCGAATGCTACATGCTGGCAGCCCCCGTCTACGCCCCCGATCCCGCAACGCGCGAGGCGCTGCTTGGCCACCCCGGCCTGTCCGAGGTTTTCGCCCGCGCCAAGACGCTGGATATGGCGGTGGTCTCGGTGGGCGACCTGACCCCGCATTCCGTGTTTTCCGAATACGGCCTGCTCACGCGCGACGAGATCGCCTCGCTCGAGGCGGCGGGGGCGGTGGGCGACCTCTTGTGCCATTTCATCGATGCCGAGGGGAATGTGATCGACCACCCGGTGAACGACCGCGTTCTGGCCGTGAACCCGCTTTCGCTGCGTGGCACACGGCAGATCGTTCTGGCTTCGGGCGGCTGGCACAAGCTGACGGTGATCCGCGCGGCGCTGAAGCTGCTGCGCCCCACGGTCCTGATCGTGAACGAACTGGTTGCCGAGCGGCTGGCCAAGGAAGAACGCTAGGGCCAAGGCGCGCGTTCGACCGGCCGCGCGATTGCTTCATGTCATGGCGGGCCAAAGCTGGCCTGCCGTGACCCGATGCACCACTTGCCAGCGCCCGCGAAAGCAGGGGCCGATCACCTTCGGCAAGCGGTGGGCCCGCCCCTGATCGACAAGAAAAACTTGCCGATCCCGCAGAAAACTTGCTTTCCACACCGATGCCTTGCGGGCAGGATCGCCACAGGTCCCAGCGCAAGGAAACGGTCGGATGAAAAACGGCGGACAGCTTCTGGTCGAATGCCTCGTGGCGCTTGGCGCCCGCAAAGCCTTTGGCGTTCCGGGTGAAAGCTATCTCGCGGTTCTCGACGCGCTGCACGACACGCGCGGAAAGCTCGACTTCGTGCTGTGCCGGAACGAGGGCGGCGCAGCCTTCATGGCGGCGGCATGGGGCAAGCTGACAGGTGCGCCCGGCCTGTGTCTGGTGACGCGCGGGCCGGGGGTGACCAACGCCTCCATCGGCATCCACACCGCGATGCAGGATTCCGCGCCCATGCTCGTTTTCGTCGGTCAGGTCGGGACCGACATGAAAGGACGCGAGGCGTTTCAGGAAATCGACTACCGCGCCGTATTCGGCAGCATGGCGAAATGGGCGGTCGAAATCGACCGTATCGAACGCCTGCCCGAGATCATCGGGCGCGCCTGGGTCACGGCCACGACGGGGCGTCCCGGTCCGGTGGTCATCGCCCTGCCCGAGGATATGCTCACCAGCCTGACCGATGCCGCCCCCCTGCAAGGCCCCGCCCGCATCGCCGAGGCGGCGCCCGATCCGGTGGCCCTTGCCGATGCGATGGCCATGCTGGCGGCGGCCAAGCGCCCCCTTCTGCTGATGGGCGGCTGCAACTGGACCGAAGCGGGGCAGACCGCACTTCAAGCCTTTGCCGAAGCCTCCGATATTCCGGTTGTCGCGGCCTTCCGCTATCAGGACCAGTTCGACAATTTCTCGCCCGTTTACGCGGGCGAGGCGGGTGTTGGCATGCCGCCCAACGTCCGCGCCCTGATGCGCGATGCCGACACGATCCTTGCCGTCAACGTGCGGTTCGGCGAGATGACGACCGATGCCTACACCCTGCTCGACGTGCCGTTGCCCAAGCAAAGGTTGATCCACGTTCACGCCTCCGACCGCGAGATCGGCAAGATCTACCAGCCCGCGCTCGGGCTTCACGCGGGGCCGAACGCCTTTGCCGCGGCCTTGCAGCCCGTCAAGGGCGATTGGGCCGATTGGCGCGCCAAGGCACGGGCCGCGTGGGAGGCAGGTTTCGACCTGCCGCCGCAACCCTCGCCGGTCGACATGGGTCTCGCCACAGCGCATCTGCGCGAGGTTCTGCCTGCCGATGCGATCCTGACCAATGGCGCGGGCAACTTCACCGTCTGGCCGAACAAGTTCTACAAATTCGGTGCCAAGGCGCGTCTGCTCGCGCCCCAGTCGGGGGCGATGGGCTACGGGGTTCCGGCGGCCATCGCGGCCAAGGTCGCCTTTCCCGACCGCACTGTCGTCTGCTTTGCCGGAGACGGCGATTTCCAGATGAACTGTCAGGAACTCGGCACCGCGATGCAGGCCGGGGCGCAGCCGATCATCCTGATCCTGAACAACGGCACCTATGGCACCATCCGCGCGCATCAGGAACGCAACTATCCCGCCCGCGTTTCGGGCACCACGCTGGAAAACCCCGATTTTTCCGCCCTTGCCCGGTCCTATGGCTTCCACGCCGAACGCGTCGACCGGACCGAGGATTTCCCCGCAGCCTTCGCCCGCGCCCGCGCGTCGCGCACGGGTGCGGTGCTTGACCTGAACATTTCCGCCGAGGCGCTGACACCGCGCCAGACGCTCACCCAGATGCGCGAAGCGGCCCTTGCCGCAAAGGACAAGACATGACCATCCGCCTTGGTGCCGATATCGGCGGCACGTTTACGGACATCGCGCTCGATTGCCACGGGCGGATGTTTTCGACCAAGGTGCTGACCACCTATGCCGCACCGGAACAGGCAATTCTCGACGGTATCGCAATCGTGCTGGCCGAGGCCGAGATTACGCCTGCCGATCTGGAAATCGTGATTCACGGCACCACCCTGGCGACCAACGCGCTGATCGAACGGCGCGGGGCGCGGACGGCTTTCGTCACGACCGAAGGCTTCCGCGACGTGCTGGAAATGCGCACCGAGAACCGTTTCGAGCAATATGACCTGAACCTGCGCCTGCCCAAGCCGCTGATCCCGCGCGAAGACCGTTTCGCCGTTGCGGGGCGGATCGGCGCGCAGGGGCAGGAACTGGCACCTCTCGACGAAGCGGCGCTGGAAGCAGTCGCCGACCGCATCGCCGCGACAGGCTACGGCGCGGTCGCCATCGGCTTCATCCATTCCTACATGAACCCCGCCCACGAAGAACGCGCCCGCGCGATCATCGCCGCCAAGGTGGGCGTTCCCATCTCGATCTCGTCCGAAGTCTCGCCGCAGATGCGCGAATTCGAGCGTTTCAATACGGTCTGCGCAAATGCCTATGTCCGCCCGCAGATGGCCGACTATCTGGGCCGCCTGCAAACGCGCCTTGCCGAAACGGGCGCAACCTGCCCCGTGTTCATGATCCATTCGGGCGGCGGTCTCATATCGGTCGAGACGGCCTCGGCCTTTCCGGTGCGTCTGGTCGAATCCGGCCCCGCAGGCGGGGCGATCTTTGCCGCCGATGTGGCCCAACGGTTCGGACTGGACAAGGTCGTCAGCTACGACATGGGCGGCACCACCGCGAAGATCTGCCTGATCGAGGATTTCCAGCCCAAGACCGCCCGCACCTTCGAGGTCGCCCGCACCTACCGTTTCTGCAAGGGGTCGGGCATGCCCATCTCCATCCCCGTGATCGAGATGATCGAGATCGGCGCAGGCGGCGGCTCCATCGCTTGGGTCGATTCCTTGGGTCGCATCCAGACGGGGCCGGAAAGCGCCGGGTCCGAACCCGGCCCCGCCTGCTACCAGCGCGGCGGAGAACGCCCCGCGATCACCGATGCCGATCTTGTCCTTGGCAAGATCGACCCCGACAACTTCGCAGGCGGGGCCATCCCGCTTTCGACATCAGCCGCCGCCGCCGCCATCCTGAAAGATGTCGGCAACCGGCTGAACCTTGACGCCACGGCCGCCGCCTTCGGCATCTGCGAAGTGGTCGACGAGAACATGGCCAATGCCGCGCGTGTCCATGCGGTCGAAAACGGCAAGAACATTTCCGACAACATGATGATCGCCTTTGGCGGCGCCGCCCCGCTTCACGCCGCCCGCCTGTGCGAAAAGCTCGGCATCGACACCTGCCTGATCCCGCAAGGGGCGGGCGTCGGCTCGGCCATCGGCTTTCTCAAGGCTCCCTTCGGATACGAGGCGCTCGCGTCAAAGATCATGCGGCTGTCCGCCTTTGACGCGGCATCGGTCAACCACCTTCTCGACGGGTTGAAAGCCACCGCCGAAGGCTTCGTCCGCGCCGGATCGGGCGGCAGCATCGAACGCGAGATCACCGCCTTCATGCGCTATGTCGGGCAGGGGTGGGAAATTCCCGTAACCCTCCCCGACCGCGCCTTCGTGGCCGCCGATGCCGCCCTGCTGCGCGAAGCCTTCCGCCAGAATTACGCGCGCTTCTTCGGCCGTGCCATCGACGGTCTCGACGGCCTCGAAATCGAAGTGGTGACCTTCTCGGTCAAGGCCCAAGACCAGCGCCAGCCTCCCGACCGCCACAGCCTGACGCGCGTCGGCCGGACTGTCGCACCGCCGGCCACCCGCGCCGTGTTCGACCCCGCCAGCGGCACAAGCCGCGAGACGGGCATCGTGGACCGCGCCACACTTCCCGCAGGCGCGCGCGTCATCGGCCCCGCCGTCATCGTCGAGCGGGAAACCGCGACGGTCGTCACATCGCCCTTCGACGCGGTGATGCAGGATGACGGATCGCTGCTTCTGGTCCGCAAGGAGGGTTCGGCATGACCGACGCGACAATGGAAATCCGCATGCAGGTCATGTGGAACCGGCTGATCTCGGTCGTGGAAGAACAGGCGATGACCCTGCTGCGCACCGCCTTTTCCACCTCGGTCCGCGAGGCGGGCGATCTGTCGGCGGGCGTGTTCGACCCGATGGGCCGGATGCTCGCGCAGGCGGTCACCGGCACGCCGGGCCATGTGAACACGATGGCCGAGGCCGTGTTGCATTTCATCACCGAAATCGGCCGCGACAACATGTTCCCCGGCGATACCTACGTCACCAACGACCCGTGGAAAGGCACCGGCCACCTGCACGACATCACGATGGTCTCGCCCTCGTTCAAGGGCGACAGGCTGGTGGGCTTTTTCGCCTGCACCGCCCATGTCGTCGATGTTGGCGGGCGCGGATTCGGGGCCGACGGCAAGTCGGTCTATGAAGAGGGTATCCAGATCCCGATCATGAAGTTCGCCGAACGCGGCGAGGTGAACGGCACGCTCGTCACCCTGCTGCGGTCCAACGTGCGCGAACCCAATCAGGTGGTCGGCGATTTCTACTCGCTCGCGGCCTGCAACGAAGTGGGTCACCGCCGGCTGATCGACATGATGGACGAAATCGGCCTGACCAGCCTTGATGATCTGGGCGCCTTCATCTTCTCGCGCACCGAAGCCGCGATGCAGGAAAGGATTCGTGCCCTGCCGCAAGGCGCATGGGACAATGCGCTCGACACCGACGGCTACGACGAACCCGTGCGCCTTGCCGCGCGTGTCGAAATCGACGGGCTGCGCGTCAACGTCGATTTCGGCGGTTCAGCCCCTGTCAGCCGCTGGGGCATCAACGTGCCGATCATCTATACCAAGGCCTATGCCTCATATGCGCTGAAATGCGTGGTCGCCCCCGACATTCCGAACAACTGGGCCTCGCTCGAGGCGTTTACTATCTCGTCGCCCGAAAACATCCTGAACGCCCCGCGCCCCGCGCCGGTTTCGGTGCGGCACGTGATCGGCCATCTGGTGCCCGACCTCGTCCTTGGCGCGCTGGCCAAGGCGCTGCCCGGCAAGGTGCTGGCCGAAGGGGCAGCCGCCCTGTGGAACATCCACATGTCGGTGCGCCCCGTGGCGGGGCAGGCGGGGCGGAGGGCGGAAATCCTGATGTTCAACTCGGGCGGCATGGGCGCACGGCCCGAACTTGACGGGCTCTCGGCCACGGCCTTCCCCTCGGGCGTCATGACCATGCCGATCGAGGCGACCGAACAGACAGGGCCGATCATCGTCTGGCGCAAGGAACTGCGCCCCGACAGCGGCGGCGATGGCGAATTTCGCGGCGGTCTCGGGCAAGTGATCGAGATCGAGCCGATGCCCGGCCATGAATTCGACTTCTCGGCCATGTTCGACCGGGTGAACCATCCCGCCAAGGGCCGCGATGGCGGAGGGGCGGGTGCCTCGGGCAGCGTTGCCTTGGACGATGGCACCAAGCTGAAGCCCAAGGGCTGGCAGCATGTTCCCCAAGGGCGCAGGCTTGTCCTGCATCTGCCCGGCGGCGGCGGCTATGGCGATCCTGCGCGCCGCAGCGACGCGGCGCGTCAGGACGATCTGTCCAAGGGCTATGTGACGGAGGGGCGGAAATGACCTATGTGGCATCCCGCCTTGCGGCGGTGAAACCCTCGGCCTCGATGGCGGCCAGCATGGCGGCCAAGGCGTTGCGGGCAACCGGGGTCGACGTGATCGACCTCGGGCTGGGCGAGCCCGATTTTCCGACACCCGCGCATATAATCGACGCCGCCCACGCAGCGGCCGCCAAGGGCGAGACCCTCTATACCGCCGCCGCCGGAACCCCGGCGCTCAGGGCGGCGATTGCCGATAAATTCCGGCGCGAGAACGGGCTGGACTATGGCCCCGACGACATCGTCGTCGCCAATGGCGCCAAGCAGATCATCTTCAACGCCCTGATGGCCACCTTGAACGAAGGCGACGAGGCGATCTTGCCCGCGCCCTATTTCGTCAGCTACCCCGAAATGGTCAAACTCCTCGGCGGCGTGCCGGTCATGCCGGTCTGCGGCGCCGAAACCGGTTTCCGGCTGACGCCCGCCATGCTGGACGCCGCGATCACACCGCGCACGAAATGGCTGTTCCTGAACATGCCCGGAAATCCTTCGGGCGCTGTCTATACCGAAGCGGACTTGCAGGCGCTGGGCGCGGTTCTGGCGCGGCATCCGCAGGTTCTGGTTCTTTCGGACGAAATCTACGAACACATCATCTTCGACGGTAGGCCCTTTACCAGTTTTGCCAAAGCCTGCCCCGCATTGCGCGACCGCAGCCTTATCGTGAACGGGGTGGCAAAGGCCTATGCCATGACAGGGTGGCGCGTCGGCTATGCGGCGGGTCCGGCCCCGCTGCTGAAAGCCATGAACACGGTGCAAAGCCAATCGGTCACCTCGGTTGCGGCGCCGATGCAGGCGGCGGCCTTGGCCGCGCTGACCGGCCCGCAAGACTGCATCGCCACATTCCGCACCGCGTTCCAGCGCCGCCGCGATCTGGTGGTCAATGGCGTCAAGGCGATTGCGGGCCTGACGCTCGACCCGCCGCAGGGTGCATTCTACGCCTACATCGGCTGCGCCGGATTGATCGGCAAGCGCACGCCCAAGGGCGAGACGCTTCAGGATGATACCGCCGTGGTCGCCTATCTGCTGCACGAGGCCCACGTCGGCTCTGTGCCCGGCGCGGCCTACGGGCTTTCGCCGTTCTTCCGCATTTCGACCGCGACCTCGGACGCGGTTCTGACAGAAGCACTTACACGCATCGCCCGCGCTGTCGCGGCGTTGCAACCGGCAAAGGACGCGGCATGACCTCTCCCCGTTTCGACACGCTCTTGATCACCGGTGCCGCGGGCCGGCTTGGCACCGAATTGCGCCGGGGTCTGGCCCCTCTTGCCCGCCGCCTGCGTCTGACCGATGTGGCCGAGATTGCGGACCTGCAACCCAACGAAGACGCGATCATCTGTGACCTGTCGGACGAGGCGGCCATGCTGCGGGCGACCGACGGGGTGGATGCGATCATCCACTTCGGGGGAATTGCGCTGGAAGCCGGATGGGAAGACATCCTGAACGCCAATATCCGCGGCAGCTACAACGTCTATGAAGGCGCGCGCAAGAACGGGGTGCCTCGCATCGTGTATGCATCATCTGTGCATGCGATCGGTTACCACCGCCTCGAAGACCAGATCGACACCAACGCCCCGCATCGCCCCGACGGGCTCTACGGCCTGTCCAAATGTTTCGTCGAAGATCTGGGCCGCCTTTACTGGGACAAGTTCGGCATCGAGACGGCCGCCCTGCGCATCTTTTCCTCGTTTCCCGAACCGGCCGACCGAAGGATGCTGTGGTCATGGCTCTCTTTTGCCGACTGCGTCCGCCTTGTGACTGCGGCCCTGACCGCACCGCGCGTCGGCTTTACCCTGTCCTTCGGCATTTCCGACAATGCGGTAAAGCCGGTAGACAACCGTCTGGCAGGCCACCTTGGCTATCACCCGCAAGACAACACCGAAGGATTCCGCGCCGGCGTCGAGGCAAAAGTGCCCGTGCCCGACCCGAAAGCCCCTTCGGTTCAATGCCTTGGCGGTTGGTTCGTCGATCTGGGTCACCCCGATGACGGGGCCGCGAAATGAAAGACAGCTTTGATGTGGTGATCGTCGGCGGGGCGGTGATCGGATCGGCTGTCGCCTATTTCCTGACCGCGAACCCCGATTTCGACGGCTCGGTTCTGGTCGTGGAACGCGACCCGACCTATGCCAAGGCTTCGACCTCGCTCTCGTCCTCGTCCATCCGCACGCAGTTTTCCAACCCGATCAACGTCAGGATCAGCCAGTTCGGATCAGCCTTTATCCGCGATTTCGCCACGACGATGCAGGTGGCAGGCGAACCGGGGCCGGACCTGAACTTCCATCAGGGTGGCTACCTGTTTCTTGCCAATACCGCGGCGCAGGAACGCACCCTGCGCGAAAACCATGCCGTCCAGAAGGCCTGCGGGGCCGATGTGGTGTTGTGGGGCCCCGATGAACTGGCCCGGGCTTTTCCCCACCTCGACGTCGCCGATATCCGCCTTGCCAGCTATGGCCAGTCGGGCGAGGGGTGGTTTTCCAATACCGGCCTGATGAACGGCTTCAAGGCCAAGGCCCGCGAATTGGGGGCCGACTATATCACCGACGAAGTGGTGGGCATCACCCGCAGCGGCGACCGCGTGACAGGTATCACGTTGAAATCGGGCGCAAAGATCGCTGCCGGCACAATCGTCAACGCCTCGGGTCCGCGGGCGGCGCTGACAGCGCGCATGGCCGGGCTGGACGTTCCGGTCGAACCCCGCAAACGCACGCTTTTCGTCTTTGATTGCGCGCATACGCCCGAAGGATCGGCCACAGTGAACAACGGGCGTCTGCCGCTGATGATCGACCCGACTGGCGTCTTTTGCCGCCCCGAAGGGCGCTACTTCCTGTCCGGCTGCGCACCGGCTGACGACCCCGCCGTAGACTGGGACGATTTCGAGCCGCGTTGGGAAGAATTCGAAAACTGCATCTGGCCCGCCCTTGCCGGGCGCTCGCCCGCTTTCGAGGCGATCAAGGTGGTCAACCAATGGGCGGGACATTACGATTTCAACACGCTTGACCATAACCTGATCGTCGGCCCGCACCCCGAGGTGCGGAACTTCATCTTTGCCAACGGTTTTTCGGGCCACGGTCTGCAACAGGGGCCCGCCACGGGGCGCGGGGTGGCCGAGTTGATCCTCTACGGTGGCTTCCGCGCGCTTGACCTTTCCGAGGTCGGTTACGAACGTATCGTCGAAGGGCGGCCTTTCCTCGAAAAGGCGGTGATCTGACCGGCAGTCCGGAAGCAAGGGAAAAGGCGGATCGATGGGTAACTCTTCTGTGCGGCTGCCGCCCCTGAACGCGATGCGCGTCTTCCACACGGTGGTGCGGCACCGGTCGTTTCGCAGTGCCGCCGATGAACTCAGCGTGTCGCCGCAGGCCGTAAGCCAGCAGATCAAACTGCTCGAAGAGACGCTGGGCGTCGAGTTGTTCGAGCGCAAGGGCCGCGCCATCGAACCGAACGAGCAGGCGATTCTTCTGGCCCACTATGTGCAGGCCGCCTTTGACGAACTTGCCGAAGGGGTGCGGCGGGTCGCAAAGGCCACGACGCGCAACCGCATCAACGTCAACGCCAGCCCCTATTTCGCGACCCGCTACCTGCTTGACCGGATCGCGGGCTTCCGCAACCTGGCCCCCGATGCCGACCTGCGCCTGACCACGATGGTCGACCTGCCCGATTTCGTCGCGGACGAGGTGGATGTGGCGATCCAATGGGGTTACGGCACGTGGAAGCCCTACGAAAGCACGCTGCTTTTGCGCGACTACAAGATCGTCTGCTGCACGCCCGAACTGGCGCGGCAGATCGCAGGCCCCGAGGATCTGCGCAACCTGCCGCTTTTGCATCCGGTGCTGTCGCCGGAACTCTGGATCAATGTGCTTGGGCATCTCGGCATCGCTGGCCGTCTGGGGCAAAAGGACATCCGTTTTCAGGATGCTGCCACGATGCGCAGCGCGACCCTTGCAGGCTTGGGCGTCGGCCTGATTTCGACGGTCGATGCGACCGAGGACCTGAAGCTTGGCAAGCTGGTCGCGCCTTTCGGGGTCAAGGTGATGCAGCAGATGCCCGAGGCGCTGGTGCCCGGTTTCTATCTGGTGCTTCCGCGATCGCACCGACGGATCAAGACGGTGGCCGAATTCTGCCGCTGGATCGTCGGGGAATGGGGCGAGGGGCCGCGCGCAGCGGCGGATGACGGGGAACGGGGGGAATGATGCAAGCATTGGTGACCGGAGCGACAAGCGGGATCGGCCGCGCCATCGCCCTTGCCCTGCACGGCGCAGGCTATGCGGTGACCGCCATCGGGCGCGATCCGGTGGCTCTGGACGACCTTGGCCGTCTGGGCCTGCATCCGCTGCGTCTTGACCTGTCCGATGCCGAAGCGGTGCGCAATTCCTTGGCCGGGCTGGCGCCCGATGTCCTTGTGAACAATGCCGGAATGATGCCGCCCTTGCTGCCCTTCGACGAACTCGACGAAGCCGATATCGACCGCGCCGTTTCGGTCAACCTCACTTCGGCGTTGCGGGTGACACGGGCCATCGTTCCCGGAATGAAGGCGCGGGGAGGTGGTCATCTGTTCTTTACCGGATCGACCGCAGGCCATGCGCCCTTTGCCAAGCTGGCAGTCTATTGTGCGACCAAAGCCGCCATCGGAGGTTTCGCGCAGGCCCTGCGGCTCGATCTTGCGCCGCATGGTCTGCGCGTCACCGAGATCGTGGCCGGGCGTGTCGAGACGGGTCTTTACAAAGACCTGCTGTCCCCCGAAGCGCGTGAGGCGATGTATGCCGGACAGTCCGCAGTGCAGCCCGAGGATGTGGCTGCGATGGTTCTTGCCGCCCTGCGCCTGCCGAAATCTGTCGATGTGGCGCGGTTCGACATTCTTCCCACCCATCAGGCGACCGTGACGGGCGCACAGAAAAAGGACGATTGAGGATGCAGGGTCTTTCAGTGGTGATCGTGGGCGGAGGAGCGGGCTTTGGCGCATTGCTCGCGCAGATGGCGGTGGCAAGCGGTGCCAGCGCCCTCGGGATCATCGACATCAATGCCCAAGCCGCCGAGGCCGCTTTGGCTCCGGCCCGGATCGCGGGCATTCCGGCAAGTTTCGCCGCATGCGACATCCGGACCGCCGAAGCCGCGCATGCCGCTTTTGCCAAGGTGGCGGCAGATCTTGGACGCGTCGATACGCTGGTCAATTCGGCGGCGATCTATCCGCGCAAACCGATCCTCGAAATCACCGATGCCGATTGGGATGCGTCGAATGCGATCAACGTGAAGGGCACCTATCACATGATGGTCGCCGCGATCCGTCACATGCAGGGGTTGGAACCGGTGGGCAAGGTGCGGGGGCGGATCGTCAACATCACCTCGGTCGATGCGTTCAAAGCCCATCCGCAGAACGCGCATTACGCAGCCACCAAGGCGGCGGTCGTCAGCCTGACGAAAAGCATGGCCCATGCCGTCGCCCCTGACGGGATATTGGTCAACTCGGTCGCGCCCGCAGGAATGGCGACGGAAAAAGCGCGCGAGGCAGGCTTTCTGGGCGAACTGGCAACGGCCAGCCCTTTGGGACGCGGCGGCGAGCCTGCGGAAATGGCCGAATGGGTTCTGATGGCAGGCGGGCCGAAGAACACCTATATGACAGGCGAGAATATCATCGTTTCAGGTGGTTACATCTACGCCTGAGCCGCCCGGCGCGCAGGGGCCAGATCCCTGCGCGACCCTTATTGCGGCCAGCGTTGGCGCAGGGTCACTTCCAGCTCGGCGCGCGAAAACGGCTTGGGCAGGCACGAGTCGAAGCCCGCAGACAGGTATTGCGCGACCTGATGGCTAAGCGAATTCACCGTGACGGCCAAGGCCAGCGGCATATCCGCGCCCTTGGCTTTTGCCGCGGTCTGAATGCCGGCCAGCGCGGCGATACCGTCTTGACCCGGCATTTCGATGTCGAGACAGACAAGATCGTGGCCCGGCTGCCAGTTCTCGACAGCCTCGAGCCCGTCCGAGGCCAGGGTGACGCCAAAACCGAGACGTTCCAGAAATGTCTTAAGGATCAGCCGGTTGATCTCGTTGTCATCCGCGACCAAAGCCTCACGTCCCGAAAAGGGGGCAAGGCTGTCGGCGGGGGGCTGATGCGACACATGGGCCTTGCGCATGGCCGGAACCACTGGCAGCACAGCGTTTCCGGCGACCCGTTCCACAACCGGAGCGCCCGTCATCCAGCGGCCGAACCGGCCGCGCAACCCCATCGCATGACCTGCCATTTGCAGTGTCCGCCCATATCCAGTGACCAAGGGCCGATCCTTTGGTCCGGCCTGTATCGATAAATCTGCGCTTGCCGCATGGCTTTCAACCGCCCGCACGCAGTAGGCACATCCGGCATGCGAACATACCCCATCCGTTATGATGGGTGCCGGTGACCGGCAAACCGCAGGCCTTGGGTAAAAGGTTTTCCGATCTGCCGTTATGCGCAGCATGGCCCTGATCTACAACACCCTCCGTAACAACCTGCTCGCGCTCTTTGCATGGCTCGGGATGATTGCGCTTGGGGTTCTGGTCTGGAACCTCGGCACAGCCGTGTCCGAACATTTCCGGATACAGGCCGAACTCGGGCGCGGTGCCGAAACCGATGCCTTGATCCAGCTGTCCTACGATCTGCGGCGCGAGGATATGGCCCTGTTTCAGGCCCTGTCCGGAGAGCCGCCGCTGATTTCGCCACAAGACGGCGCGCGCAGCACGGACGCCGCGTTGGACCGCACGGCCGCTTTGCTGGTCGGCCACGATCAGGGCGGTCATGCCGCCTCGGCCAGCCTGCTGTCCGACCTGCGCGCCGGTCTTGATGCGCGGCGTGCCGCGGCATCGGCGGCGCTGCGGGCGGATGAGGGTGCGCGTCAGGCAGCCTTGCACGATTGGCGCCGGTATCTGGACGCCGCCTATCCCGATCTTGAAGGCATCAGCCATGACCTGATTGCCGAGTCCGGCGAACCTGCGGCAAGGATCGCGCAACTGACGACGCTGCGCTACTATGCGCTCTTCGCCTTCCGCGCGCTGATCGCGAACCGTTTCGCAATCGAAGATGCCGTCCGCGCCGGGCAGGCAGACGCCATCCACCTCGTCATGCTCTCCGATTCCTCGGCCCAGCTGCGTGGCGCGGCCAATCTGGCCGAGGACCAGTTCCTTTCGGATCGGGCTCCGGCCTTCGGCAGCATCGCGTCGGCCACAGATTTTCTTGTGGCAGATTACCTTCCGGCCGAAATGCGCGTGCTCGAGGATATGCTGACCGGCACTCCGCGGGACGCTTCGCTTGCGGCATGGCGTCGGTCTTCGCACGACGCCGTGACACATCTGACCAATGCCGAAGCCGCCCTTGCAGCCGAAGCGGGGTCGCGGTTGCGTCTTGCCGAAAAGCAGGATCATGCCGCGATCATGCTCTGGGGGACGGCGGTCGCGCTGGCGCTGGCACTGCTGCTTTCGGCGGTCAGGTTCACGCTGCACCGCATCGTCTCGCCGCTGGAACAGGTTCACAGCCGGATGCTGCGCCTTGCCAACGACGACCTGACCTTCGAACCTGTTCCGCCCACACGTCTTGCCGAAATACAGGTCATGTATGACGCGCTGGCCGTGTTCCGGGAAAACGCCCTGCGCCGCGAAAAGATGCAAGCCGAACTTGCGCGCCTGAACGACCGTGTGGTTGCCGCCAACCACAGCATGACCGCCGAACTCGAGGCGGCGGCCCGTGTGCAGGCGGCACAGCTTCCGCCGTCATGCGATCTGCCCGGAGCGCAGTTTCACGCATTTTACCGTCCGTCCCGCATGATTGCGGGCGACACCTACGATTATGTGTCGCTGCCCGACGGGCGCACGCGGCTGTTCCAGATCGACGTCTCTGGCCACGGTGCCGCTGCCGCGCTTGTCTCGGTCATGTCGCACATCGCGGTAAAGACCGCCCTGCAGCAGGCCGCGCCGTCCGAAAGCCTTGCCGACATCATCAGCCGCATCAACCGTGAATGGAGCGAGGAGCTGCCCTATTTCACCATGCTTCTCGTCGAGATCGACCCGCGCGCCGGAACCGCCCGCGTTGTGCAGGCCGGCCATCCGCCGCTTTTGCGCCTTCCCTTGGTTGGTGGCGTCGAAACCGTGGGTGACGGGGGAATGCCCGTCGGGGCGCTGCCTTGGGCGGAATACGAGGAATTGACCTGCGCCTTCCACCCCGGCGACCGGCTGATCCTGACGACCGATGGCGTCACCGAAGCCGCCGATGCCGACGGGAACATGTTCGGCGATGACCGCTATCTCGGGCTATTGGCGCGACCGGTCCGACCGGATGTCAAATCGCTGTTCGCCAGTGTCGACTCGGCCCTTTGGGACTGGTGCGGCACCGAGGCTTTCGATGACGACGTCACCATCCTTATCCTTGAAGCGAAGGAACCCACCTATGCCCATTAATGCCCGCACCGAAGCCGGTGTGCTTGTGCTGACGCCCGAAGATGCGCGGCTTGATGCCACCAATGCCGCCAGCATCCGCGAGGCGCTGATCGGTCATATCGAAGCCGGTGCCAAGGCGCTGGTGCTCGATCTGTCCGGCGTGCGTTTTGTCGACAGTTCCGCCCTCGGGGCGCTTATCGCGGTTCTCAAGCGGATGGACCCGCTCGGCAAGCTGGCGATTGCGGGCGTGCAGCCTGCCGTCGCGCGGCTGTTCTCGATCACGCGGATGGACCGTGTTTTCGCCATGCATCCCGGAACGCCCGAGGCGGTTTCGGCCCTGTCGGCGGGCTGAGGCATGCATCACGAACACGCCATGCTTCGCGCCCTGACCGAGGTAAGCCCTGCCGCGCAGGCCGTCACCGCGCTGATGGTCGGATGGGACGAGGACGCCCGCGATGCGGTTGACCTGACCTTGGTCGAGGCCCTGACCAACATCGTCCGCCACGGCCCTCCGCACGAAACCCGCCCCATCCGGCTCGAGATCGACCTGACGGATGCGAGCATTTCGATCGACATCGTCGATTTCACCTCGCCCATGCCGCCCGACCTTCTGGAGCGTGCGGGCACCGCGACCTTCGAGTTCGATGCCGACGACGTTCAGGCCATTCCCGAAAGCGGGCGCGGTCTGGCGCTGATCATGGTCCTGATGGACGAGGTGACCTTGCACGAACAGGACGAGCTGTCGCGCCTTCGCCTGGTCCGCCGCCGCTAGGGGGCGGCTTCAAGCGGCGGGCGCGACGGCGTCAGGTCAAGATCGGTGCGAAGGATCGCCACCGAGGACAAAGCAAGAAGCAGGATCCACAGGATCTGCCCCCGTGCGGCGATCAGGCCGTTACGAAAGGACATTGCGATATTCCGTCATGACCGGAAGATCGAACTCCGGATCAGGTTTCCACATGGCGGCGTTGATGATCGGCCAGAGCGAAACGATGTTGTATCCCGACCAGAGCGTATTCGCGATCATCGCGCCAAGACCATAGCCTTCGGCCCCCGCGGCGTTGCGGCCCCAGCCCCAGGCCAGCGCAAAGAGTGTCAGGGCGACAAGCCCGATCTGCGGCAGGACAAGCCGGTAGAATGCCCCCTCGGCCCTGTCTTTGGGGGTGACCGGAAAGCGGATGCGTTCGCCGCGCAGCACGGCGACCAGCGCCTTCAGCTTGAGAGGGAACATCGCCACATACCAGCGTCTGGACGCCTGCGTGTTGGCCCCCCAAAATCCGATGGTCTGCGAAACCTCGTTCAAAAGCAGGAACGGAAGAAGGTGCAGGAAGTAGTCGGCGGTATAGGCGTCGATCGGCGCGGCTCCGGTCAGCATATAGGCGGGTGGGGCCAGCAGCAGGACCAGCGTCCACAGGGGCGAGAGATAGGGCACGAAGGTTGCCGCATACATCAGCTTTTGTCCGGCGCTCAGCCCGCTGCGGAAAAGCGGGTTGTCATGCACAAGGATGTCGAGCGATCCCCCCGCGTATTTGTAACGCTGGATCGTCCAGGCCAGAAGATCCTGCGGTGACAGCATCCGGCTGACCACCTTTGGGTGCATCACCGACCGCCAGCCGCGTTCGCGGTCCGAATGCAGCATGATCGACGTATAGATATCTTCCGACACATGCAGTTTGAACGGGGTGAAATCCACCTCTTGTGCCGTGATGTGGCGCAGGGCGCCTTCGGTTTCGGTATCTGCGCCACCTGCGCCGATGGCCGTAAGTTCGGCCTCTTGCGTTGCCATGTTCCGTTCGAGTTCGGCGACCCATGCGCGGATGGCGGCCTCCATCAAGGCCTCGCGCCGGTGGACCGAACCCGCCCCGCAGCAGAACGAGGCATAGGCCACGTTGCGCCGCATCTGGATGAAATCGTAGAAAATCTGCGGGTCATTGCCGAAAGGGTCGGCACCGAACCGCACGGGGCCGATCGTGGCTTCGACCGCGCGGCCGATCGCGCGGCCTGCTGCACCGAAGCGGCGGCCCAGCCAGGCGGGCAGCGGCACGCCGGGCGGAATGTCCCAGAACCATTGCGGTGTCTGCACCCACGCCACCTTGGGGTCGCGGAAATAGCCCAGCGTCTCGGTCAGAAAGTCGGGGAAGGGGCGGGTATCGGCATCGAAGATGACGATCATGTCGCCCGAGGTCTGCTCCATCGCGTTGCGCAGGTTGCCCGCCTTGTAGCCGACATTGTTCGCACGGGTGATATAGCCGACGCCTTCGGCCGCAGCCATCTGCGCCATCGCGGGGCGGCGTCCGTCATCAAGCACGTGGATGCGCAGATCGAGCGGATAGGGATAGAACATCGCGCGGGCATCGCGGATCCCGTCGCGCAGCATGTCGACGTCCTCGTCATAGGTCGCAAAGAACACATCGACACTCAGCGCGCGCGGCATCCCGTCAAGCCCGATATGCCCCGGAAAGGCGGGCAGGTCCGGACGTTCGGGCCGCCAGTCCGACCAGTTCGACAGGCCATGCAGGACCATTCCGCCAAAGGCTGCCGTCTCGGCGATGGCAAGCGGCAGGGAAACCCATGTCGCATCCCAGTTGATCGACACGGTCCACCGCCAGACAAGATACCACGCCCCCGTCAGAAGCGTCAGCGCAACAAGGGCTTGCCACAGGCGGCTTTGCACGGGGCCGAAGCTGTGCGGCTGCCAAGGCTCTTGCCGCTCGAACCGCGTCACCCGCGCCCGATTGCTTTGGTTCGATGTCATGAAACCCCCGTCAGCCCTCCGGCGTCAGGCAGGAGGCGACTCAACAACGGTCCAAATTTAAGAAATATTAATGCAGCCATGCAGTCGCGAGGCACGGCGCACCCGGCGTTTCGCACCGTCCATCGCGCCAATCACCCGCGTCTTTTGTGCCAAACTGTCGACAATCAATCCGTTCGCGGCGCTTATCAGATCATATTTGGCAACAATGTCATTCTTTTGCCCGATTTGACGGTCTTTGGTGAGGTGTCGGGTAACCGGCGTTTAACCAGTGTAGCCAGTGGCGGTTTGCGAGTATGGCGATTTACAAGTTCGTCGGGATTCCCGCGTCACAGATCATCGTAACCGGCGGCGGGCCGTTGGCCCAAGGCTCGACGGCGATGATCGCGTCGAACTTTTCGGTCACGACGCTCGGCCTCACATTCGAGATCACCGACGACGATCCGTTCTTCGGCGGCAGCAGCACCACACAGCTCGATACATCGCAGCAGACCGCCGTGGTCACCAGTGCCACGGGAACGGTCGTCGCCACGGGTCCGGCCCGCCTCGGTTTCGGCTACACGTTCAGCAACGGCGTTTCGACCGTCACGCTTTACGAAGTCTACGTGAACGGAACGGTCGTCGGCTATGCGTCTAGCACCGACCTCCAACCCGGCATCACCGCCACCGTCAGCATCAACAGCGACACGGGCCTTTCGACGGTAGGCTATGGCAATCTTGTCAACCAGACCTTCACCCAGTCGGCGGCCAACAACATGGTCGGCGGCAACGGGAACGACAGCATCCTGTCGGGTGATGGCGCAGATTTCATTCAGGTTTTCGAAGGCGGCGACACCATCAACGCCGGAAACGGCGCGGATAGCGTCTATGCGGGCGGAGGCGATGACCGCATCATCGTCGCGGTGAACGACGGGTCGGATTTCTACTACGGCGGAACACAGACGACCGCCGACATTCTCGACGCATCTGCCATCACGACCGGCA
Source organism: Paragemmobacter straminiformis (assembly GCF_014243445.1). Lineage (GTDB taxonomy): Bacteria > Pseudomonadota > Alphaproteobacteria > Rhodobacterales > Rhodobacteraceae > Paragemmobacter > Paragemmobacter straminiformis. The sequence goes on along the minus strand of NZ_JACLQD010000008.1, from coordinate 12,775 downwards.
TGACGGTCACGATGACCGGGGTCGGCTCTGGCAATCTGGTGCAAGGGGCGAATACCGACACCTTCTTCGAGGTCGAGCAAATCGCGCTTGGCATCGGCAACGATACTTTCAGCGGCAGTGTCGGCGCCGATTCCGTGGTGCTGGACGCAGGAAACGATTCAGCCTCGGGCGGTGCGGGGGCAGACTCGATTTACGGCGGGTCAGGGAACGACACGTTGCTTGGCGGCACGGAAAACGACCTGCTTTCCGGCGGCACGGGCGATGACCGTTTCGTCATCGGCGCCTCCGAGGGGGCAGATACGATCCTCGGCGACACTGGCGGCGAGGTGACGGGCGACATCCTCGATCTGTCGACCCTTGCCCCGAACATCGCCATCACGCTTGCGAGCGGCAGTTCCGGCACCTTTGTCAACGGCGGCCAGACCAGCAGTTTCAGCGGCATCGAGACGATCCTTTTCGGGGCCGGAAACGACACGGTGAACGCAGGCGCTCTCACCTCGGGCATCACGCTTGATACCGGGGCGGCCAATGACAGCATTTTCGGTTCGGCGTGGAACGACTCGCTGATCGGCGCGGCGGGAAACGACACCATCGCCGCGAATGGCGGAGACGATACGGTCCGCGGCGGAATCGGGAACGACAGCCTCGACGGCGGCACGGGCAACGACCTGCTCGACTATTCCGACTCGACGACAGCCGTTTCGGTCAACCTTGCAACCGGGGCGACATCGGGCGGGGCGCTGGGCGACACGATTGCAGGCTTTGAAAACCTGCTTGGGACATCGTTCAACGATACGCTGACCGGCTCGACGGCCGCGAACATCCTCTGGGCGGGTGACGCGAACGACTCGCTCTCGGCTGGGGCGGGGAATGACACGCTTTACGGGGGGCTTGGCAACGACACCCTTCGGGGCGAGGACGGGGCCGACCTGCTATTCGGCGAGGCCGGAAACGACACCCTCTTCGGCGGGCTCGGCAATGACCGGCTTTATGGCGGGACGGGTCCCGACTCTCTGTCCGGTGACGATGGCGACGATACCTTCTTCATCGAAACGGGTTTCGGCACGGATGTGATCCTTGGCGGCGAGACAGCCGAAACGACCGGCGACGTTCTCGATGCCTCGGCGCTGGGCGTCAACGTCAACATCAACATGAGCGCCGCCGAAACCGGCGCGCTGAACGACAATTTCACCACCGTCACGTTTTCGCAGATCGAACGGATCGTGCTGGGTGTAGGCAACGACTCGGTTTTCGGAAGCGCGGGCAACGACTGGGTCGATTCCGGTGGCGGAAACGATACGGTCTTTTCCAATGACGGGAACGACTACGTCGATGCCGGAGCGGGTGATGACCGTGTCACCGGAAGTTTCGGCAACGACACGGCCTTTGGCGGTGACGGCAACGACACGCTGGCCGGCAACGAGGACAGCGACCTTGTCTATGGCGGAACGGGCAGCGACTCGCTGGACGGCGGCGACGGCAACGACACGCTCGAAGGCGGTGCTGGAAACGACTCTTTCATCGGGGGGGCGGGCAACGATTCACTCCTCGGCCAGGACGGTGACGACAGCATCACGGCAAGCACCGGCAACGATACGCTGGACGGCGGCTTGGGGAACGACCGCTTCTCGGGCGGTTTCGGCAATGACATCGTCTTGGGCGGCACCGGCGACGATATTCTGGCCGGCAACGAGGACGACGATCTTCTCGACGCCGCAGACGGCAATGACTCGCTCGATGGCGGCACGGGCAACGACACGCTTCTTGGCGGGATCGGAAACGATACGCTCGGCTCGGGCGCGGGCGATGACAGTATCGACGGCGGCGACGGTGCCGACCGCGCGCTCGGAAGCCTTGGGAACGATACGCTCTACGGCGGAGACGGAAGCGATACCCTTGCCGGAAACGAGGATAACGATCTTGTCTACGGCGGGATCGGCAACGACTCTCTCGACGGTGGCGCGGGCGAAGACCTGCTCGACGGCGCTGCGGGTGACGATTCCTTCACCGGCGGAGCTGGCAACGACAGCATTCTGGGCGGTGACGGCGCAGATTCGGTCCGCGCCGATGCGGGCAACGACACCGTTCTGGGTGGCATTGGCAACGATACGGTCTTTGGCAGCGACGGCAGCGATCTTGTCTACGGCGACGACGGCGATGATCTCATCAACACCCGCCCGACGGTGGGCCTGCCTGACATCGGCTACCCCGGCACATTCGTCGGCGACGCGAACCCCTTTGACGACCGCGACACGGTCTTTGGCGGCGCCGGCAGCGACTCGGTCCTGACCGGCGATGACGCCGACCTTGTCTACGGAGGCATCGGGGCCGATACGCTCGACGCCGGATTCGATGCCGATACTGTCCTTGGCGAACTGGGCAACGACAGCATAGCGGGCAACGAGGGGTCGGACAGCATCGACGGCGGCGACGGTGACGACACCATTTTTGGCGGCACCTTCCCGACCGAAGTCGATACGACCGTCATCACCGACGCGACCGATCTCGCCCCCGCCAATGAACGCGATACGATCTATGGCGGCGCGGGCAATGACTCGGTCCTTGGCGCGGACGATGCCGATCTGCTTTACGGCGGCACGGGAAGCGACAGCCTCGATGGCGGCATCGACGATGACACGCTGCTGGGCGATGATGGCAACGACCTGATCTCCGGCGGACAGGGCAACGATCTTCTGACCGGCGGCGCGGGCGACGATACGCTTTCGGGCGGTGCCGGACAGAACGTCTTTTTCCTGACGGCGAATGGCGGTTCCGACCAGATCCTCGATTTCCAGCGCACGCCTGTTTCGGGCGGGGTGGCGGCCAGCGACCAGATCGACGTTTCGGCCTTGCGCGATTTGCAGGGCAACCCGGTCGACTGGGCCGACATTGTCGTGACGGACGATGGCGCGGGCAATGCCGTGCTGACCTTTCCGATGGGCGAAAGGCTGGTGCTTCAGGGGGTTGCGCCATCGCAAGTCAGGGGCAAGCACAACCTCGCGCGGATCGGTGTGCCTTGTTTCACCTCGGGCAGCCTGATCCTGACGGATCGCGGCGAGCGCCCTGTCGAAGACCTGCGCGCGGGCGATCTGGTCATGACACTCGATCACGGTCTACAGCCGATCCTCTGGGCGGGCCGTCGCCATCTGGACCGCGCCGCGCTGGATCGGGAACCCCTGCTGCGCCCCGTCGTCATCCGTGACGGTGCGATGGGCAACCGTGGCGATGTCATGGTGTCGCCCAACCATGCGATCCTTGCCCGGCTTGACGGGGCCGAGGTGTTCGTTCGCGCAGGCCATCTTGCCGCAATCGGAGACAAGCGGTTCCGACTTGCGCGGGGCAAGAAGCAGGTGACCTATCACCACATCCTCTTGGGGTGCCATTCCATCGTCTTTGCCAACGGCATGGCGACAGAAACGCTTTACCCCGGTCCGGTCGCGCTTGCCGCACTGGGCGAAGCCGCCGTCGCCGATCTGGCTGCGCGCTTTCCGGCGCTGGCACCTTGCCTGACGGGTCAGGCCCCGGCGGCCGATGTTTACGGGCCGACGGCGCGCCCGGTGGCGCGACGGCGCGATCTGCTCGACGCGCGCGCGCCTGTCGTGCCGGTCGTCAGCCGCGCCGCGCAGCGCCCGCTTTTGCGCATCGCAAGCTAGACTGTTCCTGTCGCCGCCGCCCAACCGGTCATCGCCGTTTGAAAGGCGATCCGCCGCGATTGCGCCACGCGCTCCGTCTCGCCTCCTGTCAGCGTCAGGGTCTGGATACCCTTGCTGTCATCCTCGACCCCTTCGATGGCGGAAAAGGCCACCCATGTTGAGCGGTTCACCTGAATGCCAAGGCGGAAATCCAGTTGGGCCAGCGCATCCGAAAGCCGCCCGCGGGTAAGGATGCGCCGCCGCGTGGTGACGACGCGCAGATAGTGGTCCTCGGCGCGGATATAGACCAGCTCGGCAGGAAAGATGTCCTCTGCACCGATGCGGACGGCGGTGTCATTCGCGGCCGGATGTTCGACGCCCGGTTCAGGCAGGCTTGTCGCGGGACCGGTTTCGATGCCTGCCGCCATGACGGTTGCGGAAAGGGGTTCGTTGCCCTCGGGCTTGCCGGAAGGATGGGGCAGGAACACCGGATGCATCGGCGCAACGAAACTGCCGAACAGGATATCCATCACGATGATGACGATCATATCCCGCACCAGCCCGTCGATCCAGGCGGCCTCGAGCAGTGATTGCCAGTGTGGAAACCCGTTCAGGACCAGACGCGTCGCCGATGCGGCAAAGACGAAAAGCGTCAGGGTGACCAAGGGTGTATAGATCACCCGCACCAGACCGCGCCGCCACAGGAACCGCAGGACGGCAAGCACCGCAGCAAACCAGAGCAGGGCGATGCCACCGATCAGGGTCCAAAGGACGATGGTCGCGAACCCGGTCTCGCGCGCGGCCTCGGTGGCGCTGTTCGCGTCGAGAAGCCCGTAGATCAGAAGACAGCACAGGAAGAATTTCAGGAAAACGGGGTTCAAAAGGAACTCGCTGACCGGTGCGGGCGCGATCCAATAGCGCTTTCCGTCAGCAAACCTTATTTCCGCCAAGGGAACAGTTCCCCGAGAGACACTCATCCACTCGCTCCAGTCACGACACTCGTACCTACGTAACGTCTACTAAGACCGTGACGAGTTTCATTTCAAGCGACGTCGGATGTGAAAAACGCCAGTTTCATACATTCTGCCGTATATCGGCCGTGCGCGCGGCGGTTTTTACGTCTTTGCGCCTGTCGCCAAGTGAAACTGGCGTCATGCGCGGTCGGGGCGCGCGGGTCTGCCGAACTATGGAAACAATCAAATGCCGTGTTTCCGGCGTGAAGTGGCATTCGTGACTCGGATACAGCCAAAAGTATTACGCAAAGGTGAACTTACGTATTAATTTTAGTCGAATTGATCCTTTTGCGACATCCGATAGGACCGGGGCCGCATCGCTTTGCTACGGTGACCGCTAGGCGTGGATTCGGATTCGATCCCGTCGCGACGGCCCGCGTCGGTACGCGTGTTTCATGTGGGGGCAGGAAACACGGGGTGTCGGCAGGGTGCGTCGGGGCGATCCCGTCGGTGTGTTTTCGTTTTACCAGTCGCAAGGGTTCACTGCCATGATACTCCATAGACCGGAACGCCCCCTTGTCCCGCCGCAGGGCCGGACATCGATCAGGGTCGTCCTCGCCAGCGCCGCCGCCCGCACGGGCCGCGTGACACGTAGGCAGAGTTCCCACCTCAGCTGATCTCCTTCGCGAAGCGGCCTCCGGTGCAGCGCCGTTTGCTTCCCCATTTCCTCCGCGACCCCGACGGGGCCGGATAGTCGAGAGTTTACGAGTATGGCCACCTATTACATCATTGCCGCTGGTGCACCCGTCGGAACCATCGATCCCGGCAACGTCAACGGCTATCCGCAGGTCAACGCAGGTGTCATCACCGCGCAGCCCGGCGACGTCTTCTTCGTCGACGGCGGTGTGAACGCGAACAGTACCATCCAGCTCGCGAACGGACAGACCGGTTCGGTGACCGTGAACCTGAACCAGAACGTCACCGGCGTTCCGCAGACGAACGGGCTTATCACGACCTTCAACCCCGGTATCGACGCCACGGTGAACATCGGCGCGGGTGTCGATGCCGATGCGATGCAGTTCAACGCTGCCGGTGCCAAGAACATCACCGTCGACGCAGGCAGCGGCTCGACCGTGGGCCAGATCGTCGGCTCGCCGGGGACCGATACGATCACCGCAGGAAATGGCGTTACCTTCAACGGTATCGTCATGGGCGACAGCACCGTCGGCAAGGTGACTGTCGGAAGCGACGTGACCTTCAACACCCAGGTCACGATGAACGGCTTCGATTCCAAGATGGATCTTGTGGCCGGCGACCGTGCCACCTTCAATTGCGACGTCGTGCTGCCGGGCAACAACGTCGACAAGACCGTGACCCTTGGTCAGGACGCGCGGATCAACGGCACCGTCAACATGATCGGCAACGGCACGCCGGGCGACCAGAACTCGATGGCCTTCACGGCAGGTGACAATCTGGTCATCACCGGCACGGTCGCGATGGAGTCGAACTATTCGAACAACAGCTTCATCGTGGGCAACAACGCCTCGATCGGGTTCAACGTCGATCTGCATTCGAACTACAGCAACAACACCGTCATCATCGGGGCCAATTCCGATGTCGGCGCGAACATCTTCCTGAATTCGAACTTCAGCGACAACGACCTCAAGATCGGCGACAATACGATCATCGGTGCCAAGGGTGTCGGCACGATCGCGATGAACTCGAACAACGCCGAGAACTGCCTTGCGATCGGCAACTTCGTTACCGTCAAGGGCGACGTGAACCTTGGCAGCAACGTAACCGACCAGCTCGTCCGCATCGGCAACAACCTCACCGTCACGAACAGCGTGGTGTTCGGCGGCACCGATGCCAAGAACGGCGTCGTCATCGGTGACAATCTCTCGGTCGGCGGAAACATCTCGGGAAGCAACAACCCGACCGCGGGCCGCAACGAATACATCCAGATCGGCGACGGCTGGTATGTCGTCGGGCAGATCACGATGGCGGGGGGCAACGACAACCTCGTCCTCGGCGCGCCTGCCACGAACGAAACAAGCCAGGTCGTTTCCTCCGACGGCTTCGGCGGCAACGGGGCCAGCATCAAGGCCCCTCCCGGACAGGAAGCGGCCTTTTCCACCGCTGCCCTTGCGGCGGGCTGGAAGCAGAACACCAACGGCTCGTGGAGCCCGACGGCCACGAACCAGCAATTCTATTTCAACAACTTCAGCTACCAGTTTCTGTGGTTCGACAAGGCGGTCGATCCGAACGCCACGCCCGACTTCACCACCTGCACGATTTTCGCCGTTCCGAACGGTATCGTCGACGGGACCGACGGCGATGACATCATGCCGCCGGGCTTCACCGACAAGGACGGCGACAAGATCGACGGCCTGGCGAACCTGAACGACACCATTCTTGCGGCGGGCGGCAATGACAGCGTCGGGGCAGGCGCAGGCGACGACAGCGTGGACGGCGGCACCGGCAACGACACGGTCGACGGCGGCGCGGGGGCGGACACGCTCGACGGTGGCACGGGGAACGACAGCCTTGCAGGCGGCGACGGAAATGACTCGCTGCTTGGCGGCGACGGCACCGATACGCTGGCTGGCGATACCGGAGCCGACACGCTGGACGGCGGCGCGGGGAATGACAGCCTCGACGGCGGGGCCGACAATGACAGCCTGAAGGGCGATGTCGGCAATGACACGCTGCTTGGCGGGACGGGCGATGATACGCTCGACGGCGGTGCCGATGCCGACAGCCTTGCAGGCGGTGACGGCAACGACTCGCTGCTTGGCGGCGATGGCAGCGACACGCTCGACGGTGGCTTGGGCAACGATACGCTCGACGGCGGCACGGGGAGCGACAGCCTTGCAGGCGGGGCCGGTCCGGATTCCCTGAGCGGCGGCGACGGCACCGATACGCTGGCTGGCGATACCGGAGCCGACACGCTGGACGGTGGCGCGGGGAATGACAGCCTCGACGGCGGGGCCGACAATGACAGCCTGAAGGGCGATGTCGGCAATGACACGCTGCTTGGCGGGACGGGCGATGATACGCTTGACGGCGGTGCCGATGCCGACAGCCTTGCAGGCGGTGACGGCAACGACTCGCTGCTTGGCGGCGATGGCAGCGACACGCTCGACGGTGGCTTGGGCAACGACACGCTCGACGGCGGCACGGGGAACGACAGCCTTGCAGGCGGGGCGGGGTCCGACTCTCTGGGCGGTGGCGAAGGCAATGATACGCTTGACGGCGGTGACGGCGATGACAGCCTGTTTGTCGGTGCCGGAGATACCGCGAACGGCGGCTCGGGTGACGATATCTTCAAGGTCAGCCCGACCCTGTCGGGCAGCGCCCCCATCACCATTGTCGGTGGCGAAACTATCGAAGACCTGACCGACCCGACGAACGGCGGGACCGGCGATACGCTCGACCTGCGGGGCTTGCAGAATGTGGTTCTTACGCCGACCGGTCCTGAATCCGGAACGGTGACCTATACCAATGCGGCGGGCCAGACCGTCACGATCACCTATTCCGAGATCGAGAAGATCCTGATCGACTCGAACAACGTCGTCGACGGAACGGCGGGTGGCGACAACATGACCCCGACAAGCGGGCCGGGCGGCACGCCGTTCACCGACCCGCAGGGTGACCAGATCGACGGGGCCGAGCCCAATGACAACGTCGACGCCGGTGCCGGAAACGACACGGTCGATGCAGGGTTGGGCAACGATACGGTTGCAGGCGGCACGGGCAATGACAGCCTCGACGGCAATGTCGGCAACGACAGCCTTGCCGGAGGCGATGGCAATGACACGGTCGCGGGCGGTGTCGGCGACGATACCCTTGCAGGCGAGGCTGGGAACGACAGCCTTGGTGGCGGCGATGGCAACGACAGCCTCGCTGGCGGTGACGGCACGGATACGCTGGACGGCGGGGCTGGAAACGACACGCTCGACGGTGGGGCTGCCGAAGACAGCCTGACGGGCGGGGCCGGGAATGACAGCTTGGCCGGTGGCGCTGGTGCCGACACCCTTGCAGGCGGCCCCGGAGCTGACACGCTTGCGGGCGGCGCGGGTGACGACGATATCGCGATCGGTGGAGCGGATTCGGCCACCGGCGGCACGGGTGACGATGTCTTTACCCTCGATCCGACGGATACGGATGCCAACGTCAACGCAACCGTCGACGGGGGCACCGATGGCACGCAGGGCGCGGCGGACGATGCCGCGAATGGCGACGCGGGCGATGTGCTTGACCTGTCAGGCGGCACGACCGCGCAGACGGTCGTTTTCGGTGCAAACCCGAAGACCGGCACCGTCAACGGGCTGGATGCCGATGCCGCGACCGATATCGCGTTCTCGGAAATCGAAAAGGTTCTGACGGGGACGGGTGCCGATACGGTCGATGCCTCGGCCGCGACAGGTCCGGTCGTCGTCGACGGCGGCGCTGGCAATGACTCGGTCACGGGTGGCGCAGGCAATGATACGGTCGCCGGAGGTGCGGGCAACGATACCGTCGACGGCGGCGCAGGGGCGGATTCCCTGTCGGGCGGCGACGGCAACGACAGCCTTGCCGGTGGCGCAGGCAATGACACGCTTGACGGCGGCTTGGGCAACGACACGCTGGACGGCGGTGCCGGCAATGACAGCCTTGCAGGCGGAGCGGGCGCTGACAGCCTTGCAGGCGGTGATGGCAACGACACGCTGGCGGGCGGCGACGGCAACGATACGCTTGCCGGAGGTCCGGGTGACGACAGCCTCGATGGCGGCGCCGACAATGACAGCCTGACAGGCGACGCGGGCAACGACACCCTTGCCGGAGGCACGGGCGACGACACGCTCGACGGTGGCGCGAACGACGACAGCCTTGGCGGCGGTCTGGGCAATGACTCGCTGATCGGCGGCGATGGCAAGGACACGCTGGCCGGTGACGAAGGCAACGACACGCTCGATGGCGGAACCGGCGACGACAGCCTTGTCGGCGGTGTCGGCAACGACAGCCTTGTCGGCGGCACGGGCAATGACACGCTGTCCGGCGGCGAAGGTTCGGACACTCTGGCCGGTGGCGAAGGCAACGACTCGCTTTCGGGCGGTGCGGGCGACGATTCCTTCGTCGTCGGCGCGGGCGATACGGCGAATGGCGGCGATGGCGACGATGTCTTTACCATCGACCCGACGCTTGCCGGATCGACCCCGATCACGGTCACGGGTGGCGAGGCCAGCGAAGATCTGACCGACCCGACCAACAACCCCGGTGGCCGTATCGGCGACGTGCTTGACCTGCGCGGGTTGACGGATGTTGTGGTGACCTACACCAACCCCAACCCGCTGACCGGCACCTCGGAAAGCGGCACGGCAACCTATCGCAACGCTGCAGGTCAACTCGTCACGATCAACTTCTCGGAAATCGAGAACGTGTTGCTCAGCGCCAATGGCACGGTCGACGGAACCGGCGGCGGCGACAACATGACCCCGACAAGCGGTCCGGGCGGCACGCCGTTCACCGACCCGCAGGGCGACCAAATCGACGGGGCCGACGGCCCGAACGACACTATCGCCGCGGGCGCGGGCAATGACACCGTCGATGCCGGTCAGGGCAACGACACCGTCGCGGGCGGCGAAGGCAACGACAGCCTTGCCGGAAACGTCGGTGATGACAGCCTCGACGGTGGCGCCGGGGCCGATACCCTCGACGGTGGCGTGGGCAATGATGCGCTGCTTGGCGGTGCCGGAAACGACTCGGCATCTGGCGGCGACGGGGCCGATACCCTTGCCGGAAACGACGGGGCCGATACCCTTGCGGGCGGCCTTGGCAACGACAGCCTCGACGGGGGCGCCGACGCCGACAGCCTGAGCGGCGGCGACGGCAATGACAGTATTGCCTCTGGTGACGGTGCCGATACGGCGCTGGGCGGCGCGGGCGACGATACTGTGACCGGTGGTGCAGGCAACGACAGCCTCTCGGGCGACCTTGGCAACGACACGCTGGACGGTGGCGCGAATGACGACACCCTTTCGGGTGGCGACGGCAACGACTCGCTCCTTGGCGGAACCGGAAATGACACGGTTTCGGGTGATGTCGGCAACGACACGCTCGACGGCGGCGATGGCAACGACAGCCTGTCCGGAGGCGACGGCTCTGACCTGCTGGCAGGCGGTGTCGGCAACGATACCCTTTCCGGCGGCGCAGGCGACGACGATATCGTGGCCAGCGCGGGCGACACCGCAAATGGCGGTGACGGAGATGACGAATTCCGCATCGATCCCGATCTTGCCGGAACCGCGCCCATCACCATCATCGGCGGCGAGTCGGCCGAGGATCTGACGGATCCGACGAACGGCGGCTCGGGCGATGTGCTCGACCTGCGCGGCCTTGCGAATGTCGTCCTGACACCGACAGGCCCCGAGGCAGGCACGGCGACCTATACGAACAAGGCCGGACAGACCGTCACGATCACCTATTCCCAGATCGAGCAGGTCCTTGTCGACAGCAACGGGGTCATCGACGGCACCGCTTCGGGGGATAACATCACCCCGACCAGCGGCCCCGGCGGCACGCCCTATACCGATCCGCAGGGCGACCAGATCGACGGTGCCCAACCCGATGACAGCGTGTCGGCCGGTTCCGGAAACGACACGGTCGATGCCGGACTGGGTAATGACACGGTGTCGGGCGGCACGGGCGACGACAGCCTCGACGGCAATGTCGGCAACGACAGCCTCGCAGGTGATGACGGCAATGACACGGCCTCGGGTGGCTTGGGCGACGACACGCTGTCGGGTGGTCTTGGCAACGACAGCCTCGACGGCGGGGCGGGCAACGACAGCCTGACCGGTGGCGACGGGCGCGATACCCTTGCCGGCGGGGCGGGAAATGACACGCTCGATGGTGGCGCGGCCGAAGACAGTCTTTCGGGCGGTGACGGCAACGACAGCCTGAACGGTGGCGACGGTGCCGATACGCTTTCGGGTGGTCCGGGTGCCGACACGCTTTCGGGCGGGGCCGGAGATGATGACATCGCCTTTGGCGGCGCGGATTCTGCCTCTGGTGGCACGGGCGACGATGTGTTCACCGTCGACAGCACCGATACCGGCGCCGACATTGCCGCCACCGTCAACGGCGGCACCGACGGCACGCAGGGCGCGGCCGACGATGCCGCAAACGGTGACGCGGGCGATCAGCTTGACCTCTCGGCAGGTTCGGCGGCGCAGACCGTCATCTATGGAACCAACCCCAAGAACGGCACGGTCAACGGCCTCGATGCCGATGCGGGCGTGGATGTCACCTTCTCGGAAATCGAAAAGGTTCTGACCGGATCCGGCAGCGACAGCCTGAACGGCAGCGCGGCAACCGGACCCATCAATGCCGACAGCGGGGCGGGCAACGATACCCTGGTCGGTGGCGCAGGCAATGACAGCCTTGCCGCGGGAACGGGCAACGACTCGGTCGCCTCGGGTCTGGGCGACGACACGGTCGCCGCAGGCGCGGGTGACGATACCGTCGATGGCGGTGCCGGTAACGACAGCGTCGCGGCAGGTGCGGGCAATGACTCGGTCTTTGCCGGCAACGGGAACGATGTGGTCGACGGAGCTGAAGGCGACGACAAGCTCGTCGGCAGCTTCGGAGATGACACCCTCTCCGGCGGCGACGGCAACGACACGCTCAGTGGCAACGAGGACAATGACAGCCTCGATGGCGGTCTTGGCACCGACAGTCTCGACGGCGGCACCGGCAATGACACGCTCGCCGGTGGTGCCGGAAACGACACCCTCGCCGGGGGTGACGGAAACGACTCTGTTGCGGGTGGCGGTGACGACGACAGCATCACCGGCAGCGCGGGCAACGACACGCTGGATGGTGGCGCGGGGAGTGATACCCTTTCGGGCGGCCTGAACAACGACAGCGTTTCGGGCGGTGACGGCAACGACACTCTGGCCGGCAACGAAAACAACGACACACTCGATGGCGGCCTGGGCAATGACAGCCTCGACGGCGGCAGCGAGGATGACCGCCTGCTTGGCAATGACGGCAACGACACGCTCGCCGGTGGCACCGGAAACGACCAGCTATACGGCGGGATCGGTTCTGACAGTGTTGATGGGGGCAGCGGGAATGATGTTGTTGACGGTGGGGACGGGGCTGACACGCTGAAGGGGGGTGTCGGGAACGACACGCTGCTGGGCG
>NZ_JACLQD010000007.1 GCF_014243445.1 Paragemmobacter straminiformis | reverse complement strand
GATGAAGGACAGCAAGATCATCGTCGCCATCAACAAGGACGAGGAAGCCCCGATCTTCCAGGTCGCCGATTACGGGCTGGTCGCAGACATCTTCGCCGCCGTGCCGGAGATGATCGAGAAGCTGTGAAACGGTTGAGACCGTCAGGGAAAGGCGCGGCAGGCAACTGCCGCGCCTTTTGCTTTGCCTAGGCCCTGGCGAAAAGCGGGCCAAGCACGGGCGCAAGGGCCGCCGCGATTTCGGCATGGTGCAGCGGGCCCGGCATGCCGCGCGCCGCAGGTTCTGCGAGAGAGGGAAAGACCATTCCCGCCGTGCCCGCAGCGCAGGCCTCGGCGCTGAAGGTGACCGTGACGCTGGCTGCGACATGGGGGCGCAGGGCCATGACCATGTCGGCATCGACGAGCATGGGTTCGGCATCGTCCTGCGCCGGATTCGGGGCAAGCCACAGCAGCACCACCCGGGGGCCGAGGCGTGGCAGCAGCGCCCCCATGCGGACCAGCCATGCGGCGCGCAATTCATCGGCCAGAAGGGCGAACTTTTCGGGCGAGACGCGCCGCAGGCTTTGCAGCATGTGGCGGGTAAAGTGGAAGTCGGTGAAATCCACCTCGCGGAAGATCTGCGTCAGCAGGGGCGAGGCCCGCAGGAAACGGTCGTTCCGGCGCGGATGCACGGCGTAGAAGCGGTTGGTCAGGTTCTGCGCGCCGGTGACCTGCACCACCGTGACGCGGGCCTTGGCGGCGATGTCGAGCAGCGTGGCATCCTGCCCCCATGCGTCAGGCCCCGCCGAGGGCACGCCGAGGTTGACCACCGGAAGGCCAAGCGCCGCCTCGAGCCGCGCGGGATAGGGGTGGGGCACGAACTTGCCATAGGTTTCGGTGCTGCCCAGAACGGCGACATAGGGCGCGGTAAGATCGCGCCTTGGCCCCCTGAAAAGCAGTTTCGACCGCCCGTAGCGGCAAGGAAAATAGTCCAGCGACGCATCGCCGGGAAAAGCGAAGCTCATCCCCACACCCCATCAGTCACACCCGCCGCCAGACTGAAGGGCAGGCGTGAACAAAGCGTAAAGCGCGGCCGCCTGCCCTTGCACTCAAAGCCGTGCAATGCATAAGCTTTTCACGGAATTTGCAGGAAGGTGGCGTCATGGCTGAGATCAGGACGGTCGGGATCGTCGGCGCGGGACAGATGGGCAACGGCATCGCCCATGTCTTTGCCCTTGCGGGCTATGACGTGCTTTTGACCGACATCAGCCAGACCAGTCTGGACAAGGCCATTGCCACCATCGACCGCAATCTAGAACGGCAGGTCACGCGCGGCAAGGTCGCGGCCGGGGACAAGGCCGCGGCGATGGCGCGGATCAGGACCACCCTGACGCTGGCCGATGTGGGGCCGAGCGATCTGATCATCGAGGCGGCGACCGAGCGCGAGACGGTGAAGCAGGCGATCTTCGAGGATCTGCTGCCGCATCTGAAGCCCACGACGATCCTGACCTCGAACACCTCGTCCATCTCGATCACCCGCCTTGCAAGCCGGACGGACCGGCCCGAGAAGTTCATGGGCTTCCATTTCATGAACCCCGTGCCGGTGATGCAACTGGTGGAACTGATCCGCGGCATCGCCACGGATGCCGAGACCTGGGACACGCTGCACGAGGTGGTGAAGAAACTGGGCAAGACGGCAGCAAGCGCCGAGGATTTCCCGGCCTTCATCGTCAACCGCATCCTGATGCCGATGATCAACGAGGCGGTCTACACGCTTTACGAGGGCGTGGGCAATGTGAAGTCGATCGACGAGTCGCTGAAGCTGGGCGCGAACCATCCGATGGGGCCGCTGGAACTGGCCGATTTCATCGGACTGGACACCTGCCTTGCCATCATGAACGTGCTGCATGACGGGCTGGCGGATACGAAATACCGGCCCTGCCCCCTGCTGACGAAATACGTCGAGGCGGGCTGGCTGGGGCGCAAGACGCAGCGCGGCTTCTACGACTATCGCGGCGAGGTTCCGGTTCCGACACGATAGGGCGCGGGGCGCGTCGTCATGGCCAAGGTTCCGTCATCGCGCGTTGACAAGCTGCTCTCCTCGATGGGCTACGGCTCGCGCAGCGAGATGGCGCGGATGGCAAAGGCGGGCGGGATCGTTCTGGACGGGGCCGAGGTGGCCGATGCCAGCCAGCGCATCGCCGTGACGCCGGACCTGCCCCTGCGGATGCAGATCGACGGCGCGCCGCTCGACCCGCTTGCCGGGCTGGTGATCCTGTTGAACAAGCCCTTGGGCATGACCTGTTCGCACAAGGAGGACGGCCCGCTCGTCTATGACATCCTGCCCGGGCGGTGGAGAGAGCGGGATCCGGCGATTTCGACCATCGGGCGGCTGGACAAGCAGACGTCGGGTCTTTTGCTGCTGACCGACGATGGCGCATTGCTGCACCGTGTCATCAGCCCGAAGCGGCATATCAGCAAGACCTATCGCGCCAGACTCGCCCGCCCGCTTTCCGGAGCCGAGGGTGGGGTCTTCGCCTCGGGCCGGCTGATGCTGGAGGGCGAGGAGAAGCCGCTGGCCCCTGCCGCGCTTGAGATCGTCTCGGAGACCGAGGCGCTGCTGACGGTGACGGAGGGGCGGTATCATCAGGTGCGCCGCATGTTCGCGGCCGTGGGGAACCATGTGACCGACCTGCACCGCGAGCGGATCGGCGGTTTGGGCCTGCCCGACGGGCTGGCGGCCGGTCAGTGGCGGCTGCTGACGCAAGCAGAGATCGCCCTGATCTTTGCCTGAGCATTGGCCACGGGCAGGCGCGGGGCGAAGAATTTTCGGAGAAAATTCTACGGGGCGGGTTTCGGGTGGGAAACTTGCCTGAGCGTCCTATTTGCCCAGGTTCAGCGTATGTTCACGCAGCCATGCGAGGAACCCCCTCGGGTTGCCCTCCCATTTCTTCAACTCTTCCGCCGGAATCGGTGCGCCGATCACGGGGCGGGTGGGTTTGAAGAGGCAGCGCTTGATTTCGTAGAGCAGCAGGCCCTGACGGATCGTATCGCTGATCTGGTTGGCGATCTGGAACGCGCGCGAGTTCTGGCCGGGGAAATAGATCGGCAGGATGGTCGCGCCCGAGGATTTGACGATCTTGTGGGTGAAGACGTTCCATTCGCTTTCGATGGCGGGGCCCCACCACCCTTCGGACATGGCGACCTTGCCTGCGGGGAACAGGATGATGACCCCGCCCGCCTTGAGGTGCTTCATCGTGTCGTCGCGCATTTGCAGGCCGAGTTCGCGGGCATTGTCCTCGTGCGGGAAGGGCACGGGGATCATGAACATCTCGACTTCGGGGATGCCTGTCAGAAGCGAGCGGGTCAGGATCTTGAAATCCGAGCGCACGCGGTTGACCATTTCGGCAAGGATCATGCCGTCGACCAGCCCCGAAGGGTGGTTCGACACCACGACCAGCGGGCCGGTCTTGGGAATGAGCGCGATTTCTTCCGGCGGCGTGTCGATCCGGATGCCCATCTGGCGGATGGCCTTGGGCCAGAAGGGCGCCCCCACCGGCGCGCCGGAGCGTTCGAACTGGCGGATCAGGCGCAGCAGCGTGACCTTGGCCGTCAGCCATTCGATGGTGCGGATCGTCGCGGCTTTGAACGGGTTCTTGAAGGTGCCCGCGTAGGACAGGCGACGCATGTCATAGGGTTTGCCGTCACCGTCATCGCGCCGGACAAGTGCCGGCTTCGCTTCGCTTTGGGACGTCTCGATCACCCGTAATGCGCCTTCGTTTCGTCTGACGGGTCTCAGTAGTCTTCGCCGAAGCGGTTTGCAACAAGGGCTTCGAGAGCATCGGCCAGCTTGTCTGCCTCTGCGCCGGAAGTCGCCACATCGATCACGGTCCCGCGCGAGGCGGCAAGCATGAGAAGGCCCATGATCGAATCGCCCGACACGGTCATGCCGTCCTTGGTGACGGCGGCGGCGGCGTCATGCTGTTCGACCACTTCGACGAATTTCGCCGATGCCCGCGCGTGCAGGCCTTTTTCGTTGATGATCCGAAGGGTTCTTGCCGTCACTTGGGCCTCGTTCCACGTATTGCGGGCAACCTGTCGCGGGCTATGCCCCGCCACCGAGGTCCAGACTGTTGATATACTTGCGCCCCGCGTCAAGCGCGGCGGCGACGGCGTCGGGAACGGAAAGGTCGCGCGATTTCGCCAGCTTGATCAGCATGGGAAGATTCGCGCCATAGACGATGCGGCGGTCAGGGCCGCAACAGGCCATGAGCGACAGGTTCGAGGGCGAGCCGCCGAACATGTCGGTCACCACCACCACACCCTGCCCGTGGTCGACGGAATCGGCGGCGGCGCAGATCTCGGCCTGTTTGGCGCTGCGATCATGTTCATCTTCGATGGCGATGGCGCGCATCGCATCCTGTTTTCCGACCACATGTTCGACCGCCGAGAGATACTCCCGTGCAAGGCCGCCATGCGCCACGATCACGATACCGATCACGCGCCCATCACCCCGATGCCAAAGGCGGCGTCGCCGCCGCCCTGCGTTCCAGTTCCCGATGCCGTTTTGACACCGCCCAGCCCGCCTCTGCAAGCGAATTGCCCAAAAGTTCCGCGATTGCAACCGAGCGGTGTTGTCCGCCGGTGCATCCGAAGCCGATGGAGAGGTGGGCCTTGCCTTCCTCGACCTGCGCGGGAAGCAGCAGAAGCACCAGATCGCGCAGCTTTTCGAAGAAGGGCGCAAAGCGGGCGTCGGCGCGGATATAGTCGACCACGGCAGGGTCGCGGCCGTCGAGATCGCGCAATTCGGCCTGCCAATAGGGATTTTGCAGGAACCGGCAGTCGAACACCATGTCGACGCCGCGCGGCAGGCCGCGCTTGTAGCTGAAGGATTGCACCGACAGGGTAAGGCGCTGCATCGGGCTGCGGCCGAACCATCGGGCAAGTTCGGCCTTGAGGTCATGCGGCGACATGTCCGTGGTGTCGATCAGATGGTCGGCGCGCACGCGGATGGGGGCGAGCAGGTCGATTTCGCGCGCAACCCCTTCGTTGGGGGATTCGGCGGGTGCCAGCGGGTGGCGGCGGCGGGTCTGGGCGTAGCGGCGGATCAGTTCGCCCGCCGCGCAGTCGAGATAGAGCACATCGAGCGACACGCGCGGATCGCGGGTCAGGCTGTCGATGGTTTCGATCAGGGCGGTGGCGTTGAAATCGCGGTTGCGCACATCCATGCCCAGCGCGATGGGGCGCGGCAGGGGGGCGCCGTCGATCAGGCGGGGGATCAGCGACAGGGGCAGGTTGTCGATCACCTCGTAGCCGAGGTCTTCGAGCGCATCGATCGCGGTCGAGCGTCCGGCACCCGAAGGGCCGGTCACAAGCACCAGACGGTGCCCTTCGGTCGCAAGATCGGCCCGTGCCGCCTGTTCGTTCATTCCCGCCGCCCTGCCCTGACGTATTGCCAGAGCGCAGCGGGAAAATGGGGCGTCGACTGGCCGAGGACAAGGGGAAGCATGCGCCCGAGGTAGGTCACGTTCCGAAGAGGTGGCAGGCGCAGGGCTTCGGTCTGGGAGAGATCGACGACCAGACGGACGGGTGCATGGTCCAGCGCATCCGCGTTGAGGATGCCCAGACCGCGGGCCTCGATCATACCGAAGATCGGCGGCGGGCAGGTGGCGACAAGGGTTTCGCCCGCAAGGGTGAGCGTGGTCTGGTCATCGGCGACGAGGTTTGCGCCCAGCGCCATGAGCGCCAGAGCGAGCGCGGATTTGCCCGATCCGGATGGCCCCGCGATCAAGACGCCCTGCCCCGCGATCGAAACGCAACTGGCGTGCAGCGTCAGAACCTGGGCAGGGGACACCGGATCAGACCGGAAGGCCGACGACGAAACGCGCGCCCAGCGGGTCCGAGCCGGCATCGGCATTGGTCGGGCGGATGTTTTCGGCCCAGATCACGCCGCCATGCGCCTCGACGATCTGTTTCGAGATGGCGAGACCAAGACCGGAATGCTGGCCGAACTGGACTTGCGGGCGTTCGGAGTAGAAGCGTTTGAACACCTTGGTCAGGGCCTGTTCGGGAATGCCCGGTCCGGTGTCCTCGACGACGACGAGGACGCGGTTCGAGCGGCGGCGCGCCCAGACGCGCACGGCATCGCCGTCTTCGCAGAAGCTTACGGCATTGGTGATGAGGTTAACGAAGACCTGTGCAAGACGCGCTTCCAGCCCGTGGATCGTGATCGGATCGGCGGGGAAGTCGGTGATGAATTCGACACCCTTCTCCTCGGCCTGCTGGCCGAGATATTCGCACAGGTTGGACAGGGTGATGACGAGGTTGAATTCCTCTTCCTCTTCCTTGACCAGTTCGCTGTCGAGGCGCGAGGCGTTGGAAATGTCGCTGACGAGGCGGTCAAGGCGGCGGACATCGTGTTCGATGACCTCGAGCAGCTTTTCCTTCTGGTCGTCGCGTTTGGCCACCCGCAGCGTGCCGACCGCCGAACGCAGCGAGGCGAGCGGGTTCTTGATTTCATGCGCCACATCGGCGGCGAATTGTTCGTTGGCGTCGATCCGGTCGTAAAGTGCCGCGACCATGCCGCGCATGGCGACGGACAGGCGGCCGATCTCGTCCGGGCGGGCGGCAAGGTCGGGAATGCGCACGCGGCCCGGACCCATCTTGCGGTCGCGGTCGCGGCCGAGTTCGGCGGCGGCGGCAAGGTCGGAGAGCGGGTTGGCGATGGTCGAGGCCAGCACGAGCGAGAGGCCGAGGCTGACCATCAGCGCCACGACGAACATTTGCAGCACCTGTTCGCGCTCGAACCGCACGAGGCGGTCGATTTCCCCTTCGGCGCTGGTCAGGGCGACGACGGCGACGACGCTGCCATTCTGCGCCACAGGGGTTGCGACCGAGAACAGCGCTCCACCCGAAGGGCCGCGTCCGGTGTTGACCACGGTATCGCCCGCCGCCGCGCGGTCGAACAGCGGGCGGACGATGGTTTCGGGATCGAAGGCGGGATCGGCGGGATCGTTCCGCGCGAAAAGACCGGTCACGCCGGTCCAGACGAAATTCAGCGCATCGACGATGAGCGTGCTGCGATCACCCGTGTCGGCGATGTTGCGCGGATCGCCGGTGTGGCGGCCCAGAAGCGTGCCGTCGGGCGCGAAAACGAAAGCCTCGACCCCCGGTCCGAGCGCGGCGTTCCCGAGCGCCCGCGTGGCATCATCGGCGGTCACGGCGGCACCCGCGACGCCGGCTTGCACCACATTGGCGGTAAGCATGGCTTCGGTGATAAGCCCCTGTTCGCGCTGGATCACCAGAGAGTCGCGGAACGGGTTGAGGAAGAGAACCCCCGCCACCAGAAGCACAAGCGCCATCAGGTTGAACAGGATGATCTTGCGCGCCAGCGGAGAGCGGTTGAGCGAGACGATACCACGGCGTCCCCGCCCCTCGCGCAGGGCAGGATCGACGAGGTGCTCGGGAGAGACCCAGTCGTCCCCAAGAAGCAGATCGCCCGACTTGGCCGGACGCCCCTCCTTTGACATGCGCGGTTGAGCTGTCATTCCTCGTTGTAGCGGTAGCCGATCCCGTAAAGCGTTTCGATGGCGGAAAAGTCGTTGTCCACGGCGCGCATCTTCTTGCGCAGGCGCTTGATGTGGCTGTCGATCGTGCGGTCGTCGACGTAGACCTGATCGTCATAGGCCACGTCCATCAGCTGGTCGCGGCTTTTCACGAAGCCCGGACGCTGGGCCAGCGCCTGAAGCAGCATGAATTCGGTGACGGTGAGGGCGACATCCTGCCCTTTCCACGTGACCGAATGGCGCAGCGGGTCCATGCGAAGCTGGCCGCGCTCCATGATCTTGGTTTCTTCGGTGGTCGCGACCTCGCCCGAGGCGATGGCCTCTTGGCGGCGCAGAAGCGCGCGGATGCGTTCGACGAGCAGGCGCTGGGAGAAGGGTTTCTTGACGTAATCATCGGCCCCCATGCGCAGGCCGAGGACTTCGTCGATCTCGTCGTCTTTCGAGGTCAGGAAAATGACCGGCATCGATGTTTTCTGCCGCAGGCGTTGGAGCAGGTCCATCCCGTCCATGCGCGGCATCTTGATGTCGAGCACGGCCATATCCGGCAAACGCCGGTTGAACGCATCGAGCGCCGACTGGCCATCGTTGTAGGTTTCAACTTCGAAACCTTCGGCTTCAAGCGTCATAGCAACAGACGTCAGGATGTTCCTGTCGTCGTCAACCAGCGCAATTCTTGCCATGTGACTATCCCTATACTGCCCGTTATTCTGATTTTTGCCAGATGATCGGGTTTCCAACCCCGAGAATCAATACGAATGTGCGAATCACCGCGCATCAGTTCGCTTCCCTTGCACGAAAGTCGCAGGGGATGGCCTATTTGCCGCAATGATTCGCGTCAGGGTTGCGCGCCATTCGCGGCTGCGATGCCGAGGCAAAGGGCATCTGGCGCGCTTTGCGGCACCCGGTCCGGCGGTGGCGGCGGCGCGATCACGCAGTTGCGTCAACTGATTGCGCTAACCTTCGGGTGGTTGCGCTAACTGTGCGATTGCGTCCTGTTCCAAATCTGGAACGCCGTGTTATAGCCGAAGTCATGCCCCCCTTCGTTGGCCCGGAGGCGGCATCGCAACCCTTTGGCCCGGGTTGTGTTTTGGGAGAGTTGCCGGGGGTAATCCCGGCCCAAGGAGCTTGCAGGATGACGAACGGACGCGTGAACCCGGCGCAGGAATTGGCACATCAAGGCATCACCGGTCTGGGGAGCGTCTATTACAACCTGATCGAGCCGGCGCTTGTCGAAGAGGCGGTGAAGCGCGGCGAGGGCCGTCTTGGCAAGGGCGGGGCGTTCCTCTGCTCGACCGGGCAATACACCGGACGTTCGCCCAAGGACAAATTCGTGGTGCGCACGCCATCGGTCGAACAGACGATCTGGTGGGAAAACAACGCGCCGATGGCGCCCGATGCCTTTGACCGCCTGCATGCCGACATGCTCGACCATATGAAGGGGCGCGACTACTTCGTGCAGGATCTCTATGCGGGGGCCGATCCGGTCCACCGGCTGGATGTGCGGGTGGTGACGGAACTGGCATGGCACGGGCTGTTCATCCGCCACCTGCTGCGCCGCCCGGACCGTGCGGAACTGGACCAGTTCGTACCGGAATGGACCATCATCAACTGCCCCAGCTTCAAGGCCGACCCCGCGCGGCACGGCTGCCGGACGGAAACGGTCATCACGCTCAACTTCGAGCGCAAGCTGATCCTGATCGCCAACACCGCCTATGCGGGCGAGAACAAGAAGTCGGTCTTTACGCTGCTGAACTATCTGCTGCCCGAAAAGGGCGTGATGCCGATGCATTGCAGCGCCAACCATGCCATCGGCAATCCGGTCGACACGGCCGTTTTCTTCGGCCTGTCGGGCACGGGCAAGACCACGCTTTCGGCAAGCCCCGACCGCACGCTGATCGGGGATGACGAGCATGGCTGGTCGGACCGCGGGTCGTTCAACTTTGAAGGTGGCTGCTACGCCAAGACCATCAACCTGAACCCCGAGGCCGAGCCGGAAATCTATGCCACGACCCACCGCTTCGCCACGGTGGTCGAGAACATGGTCTTTGACCCAGAGACGCTGGAGCTGGACTTCGACGATGACAGCCTTACGGCCAACACCCGTTGCGCCTATCCGCTGGATTACATCTCGAACGCGTCGGCCACGGGCCTGGGCGGGCATCCGAAGAACGTCATCATGCTGACCTGCGATGCCTTTGGCGTGCTGCCGCCCATCGCGCGGCTGTCGCCGGCGCAGGCGATGTATCACTTCCTGTCGGGCTTTACGTCAAAGGTGGCGGGGACCGAGCGGGGCGTGACCGAGCCGCAGCCCACCTTCAGCACCTGTTTCGGCGCGCCCTTCATGCCGCGCCGGCCCGAGGTTTACGGCAAGCTGTTGCAGGCCAAGATCGCCAAGCACGGGGCTGTCTGCTGGCTGGTGAACACCGGCTGGACCGGCGGCGCCTATGGCACGGGCAAGCGCATGCCGATCAAGGCGACGCGGGCGCTTCTGTCGGCGGCGCTGGACGGTTCGCTGGGCGGGGTCGAGTTCCGGCGCGATGCCAACTTCGGCTTCGAGGTTCCGGTCGCCGTGCCGGGTGTGGATGCGACGCTGCTGAACCCGCGCGACACCTGGGGCGACAAGGCGGCCTATGACGCGCAGGCGGCGAAGCTGGTCGAGATGTTCTCGAAGAACTTCGGGCAATATGTGCCGTTCATCGACGAGGATGTGAAGGCGGCGGCGATCGGCTGAGGCGATCGCCCTTAGCAGGCGCCGGGGGTTTCACCCCCGGACCCCCAGAGTATTTGGACAAGGATGAACGGGGGAGCGAAAGCTTCCCCGTCGTCACATCAGCGCGCGGCGGATGAGGTTGAGGCCCATCGCGACCAGAACGATCTGCGTCCACCAGCGGAAGCGGGTCTGGTCGAGGCGGTCTTGCAGGGCGTAGCCGAGGCTCATGCCGATTTGCGCCGGAATGACGAGGGCCGCGGAGAAGGGCAGGGATTGGCCGTTGGCGAGGCCGGTTTGCAGATGGGCGCCCAGAAGCGTGATCGCCCCCAAGAGGAAGGCCACGCCGAGGGCGCGGACGGTTTCGAGTTTCGGCACGCCGGTCGAGAGCAGATAGACGAGAAGCGGCGGCCCCCAGACACCCGAGACCCCGCCGTAAAGACCGCCGAGGACCCCGAGCCCCCATTCCGCCCCGCGACGATGGCGCAGATGCAGCGTCAGGCTGCGGCCTGAAAGGTTCAGCGCGGCATAGGCGGTGATCGGAACGCCGAGCAGGAGCAGCATGGCAGGCTGCGGCAGATCGCGCACGAACTGGGCCGAGACGATGATGAAGGCGCACATTGCCGCAAGGAAGCGCCAGAATTTGCGCGTGGTGGCAAGGGCCGGGGCGAGGCCCTGCCGCAAGGACTGGCTGAGGTTGGTGACGAGGGTTGGCAGGATCAGCCCCGCGAGGGCGAGTTCGGGCGGCAGGAAGCTGGAGAAGGCGCCGATCATGATCATCGGCATGGCGAAACCCACGGCGCCTTTGACGAAGCCTGCGAAAAGCGTGACCGCCGCCGCCGCCCAAAAGGCCCCTGCCCCCTGCCCTGCCATCAGCCAATCCATGCACGTCCTCCGCTTTGGGCCAAGGTGCAGCGAAGCGGGAGGAATGCCAAGGCGCGGCGGGCGGGCGCGACCGGACGAACAGCGCACTTTACATCGGCGCGGACCTTTAGAATTGCCAATAAGCAAGTCGCAGCTATTCTTGGCACATGTGCCAAAGCTTCAGATTACTGCTCTTGTTTGCTCCGCTTCTATTCTGCGCTATCGCCGTTCCAGCGCGCGCAGAGTTGCCAGCGCCTTATGCAAACCCGGCGCGGGCGGTGGCGCTGAGTGTCGGTATCGTCTGTTCCATGACGGTTGTCGGTCAGAAAAAGGCACCGCGGACGAGAGCCGGAACGTCTTTCCAAAACGATGGCGTCAGGATCTCGATCAAGACGCAGGTCATTCCCGCTTTCGAAGGCATAAAGTTCGGTATGACCTTTATGATCTTGGGACAACACGACAGCTACAACAGCGTGACGATGACACATCCGCCGCTGGGCCCAGACGGGACCACCGTCGAGCACTGGATGATGCCGATAAACACAACCGATTTGGCGAACATTGTTGTAAAGCTCGGTAGCGCGGATGAGCACCCGTTAGGCCGTTGGACGTTGACGACGAAATCCATCAATGGCCTGATTGCCACAACCGAGTTCGAACTGGTGGAGCCTAAGCCGGGGGAAGCCCACCCCTGTGAATTCCTGTCAAGCTAACCAAATCGACTGCGACATTTTACGTCGCCACGATAAAATTTCTTGAAACTAAGTTGCGCGTTCGCAGATTCCGCTCTAGCTATTTCGCAGATGCAGAAAGACAGGTGCCCCCATGCCGCATGATGGCCAGCAGATGACCCAGACGCCCTTGCTTGCCGACCTTCTCGGCCTGACCGGAGCCGCCCTGCCCGAGGTGGAGGCGCTGTTCGCCACGGCACGGGAAAACCTGCGCGAGCGGGTGACGGTGGCGGGCAAGGTGTCGGCCGCGGCGCTGGAGGAGCATCAGTTCGCGGCCCATGCGCTGGCGTGGCTTGCGACCTATGTCGAAAGCCTGCGGCAGATGCGCGACTGGGCCGGGCGGGTCGAGGCTGCGGGACAGTTCGGCGAGATGGAGGCGCTGCTGCTTCAGATCGCCTATGGCGAATACCTGAACCAGATCGCGGGCGGCATTCCGATGAGCCAGGGCGAGGTGGCGCGGCTGTCGGACCTGTGGTTGCCGCCGATGGTCGCGGGCGGGGCTGCCGGGGCGCTGATGGCGCAGGGCAATACGCAGGCGGCGCGGGCGCGGCTGGTCGAGCTGATGCGCGACAATCAGGGGCGGGCGACCTTTGGCGTCACCGGCCTTGACGCGGAATTGGAGATGATCCGCGACCAGTTCCGCCGCTATGCGGACGAGCAGGTGATCCCCTTTGCCCATGACTGGCATCTGAAGGACGAATTGATCCCGATGTCGGTGATCGGCCAGCTTGCCGAAATGGGCGTGTTTGGCCTGACGATTCCCGAAGAGTTCGGCGGTTTCGGGCTGTCGAAGGCGTCGATGGTCGTCGTGTCCGAGGAGTTGTCGCGCGGCTATATCGGGGTCGGCAGTCTTGGCACGCGCAGCGAGATCGCGGCAGAGCTGATCCTGTGCGGCGGCACGCCAGAGCAGAAGGCGCAGTGGTTGCCCAAGCTGGCGAGCGGAGAGATTCTGCCCACCGCCGTGTTCACCGAGCCGAATACGGGGTCAGACCTTGGCAGCTTGCGGACGCGGGCGGTGAAGGTGGGCGAGGATTGGGAGGTCACGGGCAACAAGACCTGGATCACCCATGCAGCGCGCACACATGTGATGACGCTGCTGGCGCGCACCAACCCCGAGACGACCGACTATCGCGGGTTGTCGATGTTTCTGGCCGAAAAGACCCCCGGCACCGACGAGACCCCCTTTCCCACGCCCGGCATGTCGGGCGGCGAGATCGAGGTTCTCGGCTATCGCGGCATGAAGGAATACGAGATCGGTTTCGACGGCTTCAAGGTGAAGGGCGAGAACCTGCTGGGCGGGGTCGAGGGGCAAGGGTTCAAGCAGTTGATGCAGACCTTTGAATCGGCCCGCATCCAGACCGCCGCGCGGGCCGTGGGGGTGGCGCAATCCGCGCTCGAGACGGGGATGCAATATGCGACCGACCGCAAGCAGTTCGGCAAGGCGCTGATCGAGTTTCCGCGCGTGGCCGGAAAGCTGGCGATGATGGCGGTCGAGATCATGGTGGCGCGGCAGCTGACCTATTTCAGCGCCTGGCAGAAGGACCATGACAAGCGCTGCGACCTAGAGGCGGGGATGGCCAAGCTGCTGGGGGCGCGTGTGGCGTGGGCGGCGGCGGACAATGCGCTGCAAATCCACGGCGGCAACGGCTTTGCACTGGAATACCGCATCAGCCGCATCCTGTGCGATGCGCGCATCCTGAACATCTTCGAGGGTGCTGCGGAAATTCAGGCGCAGGTCATCGCGCGGCGTCTGCTCGACTAGCACCGCCCGCCGAGGGGCGGGGTGTGCCGAGGCGGGGGTGCAACTGGCTGGCCACGGCGTGGGCGGCCAGAAGGCCCAAGCCCGCTGCGGCAAACACGCCCTGAACGGGGGCGACCAGCAGCACCAGCCATGCAGCCCCCGGCGTCAGGATGCCCGACACGTCGCGGAAGCTGGAATAGACGGCCGACATCTCGGTCCGTTCCGAGGGCTTCACCGCCATGAGGAAAGGCAGCCCCCCCACCACGTCGAGCACCACGAGGAAGAAGGCCGCAGCCATCATGGCGATGACCGAGAGCCACGGCATGGGCGCGACGATGGCCGAGAGGAAGAACAGCGCGCCGCAGGCACCGAAGGCCAGACGCACGCCCTGACGCACCGATGAGCGGCGCACGAAGCGCAGCATGACGGGCGAGATGAACAGCAGCGCGTTCGACAGCGACAGCGCCACGCCGCCGACCTTGTCGCCCAGACCGCTTTCGATGCAGAAGATTGGCAGGTAGACGACATAGACCCACCAGCCGCACGAGCGCATCACCGCGAACATCCAGCCCGCGATCAGGCGGGGCTGGCGGAAGAAGCGGCCCAGATAGGCAAGCGGGTTCAGCGCCGGCCCCTTGGCGCGGGCGATCTGCTTGCCGTTGCCAAGCCGCAGCACCCAGAAGGTGACAAGCAGGGCAAGGGCGAAGCTGCCGGCCAGAAGAAAGGGCGCGGGCGCCCAGAGGTCGTGCAGCCAGACGCCGAGCATCGGGCCCACGGCCCAGGGCCCGGCCGCATAGACCATCTGCATCGACTGGTTGCGCCCCAGATCGGCGCGGTCGATGTAGTCCAGCACATAGGCGTTGAAGCAGACGAAGGTCGTCGCGGTCGCCATCGCAAGACAGATCAGGGCGGCTTGCACCGCAAGGGGCGATCCGGTGACCGCAAGCGCCATGCCGATCAGATACAGCCCGCAGCCTGCCGAATACATCCAGCGGCGCGGGATGTGGCGGGTGAACCACGGCACCATCAGCCCCCAGATCAGGGCGACGATACCGGCGTGGAAATAGGCTTCCGACGTGGCCGCCGCATCGCCCAGCGCGTGGTAGACGGCCAGCGGCATGGCCGAGATCAGCGTGCCGCGCACGGCGGCTTCGGTTCCGGCCAGAAGCGCAAAGTCACGCACGCGGGGCGTGGGCGAATGGCGCAGGAAAAGGGGGACGTAGCGGGTTGCCATGACGTGCCTGATTTTCGGGCATTTGGCCAGCGATCGGCCCGCCCCGTCTGCACCGCGCGCGACAGGACGGGTCGGGTTTGGCGCTATTTAGCCGCGCAACTCGGAGGTGATCCGCACGGGTCCGGCCACGCCCTTGAGCTTGGCGCGGTAGATCACGAGGCTTTCGGTCACGCGCATGACATAGGTGCGGGTTTCGGTGAAGGGGATCATCTCGACCCAGTCCACCACATCGACCGACGGGTCGCGCGGGTCGCCGAAGGTGCCGATCCAGCGTTTCGGCCGGCCCGGCCCCGCGTTGTAGCCCGAAGCGACCAGCGCGACCGAGGGGCCGAACTGTTCGACGAGCTGCGCAAGATATCCGGTGCCGATGCGGACGTTGTAGCCCGGATCGTTCAGGTTGCCGGAATCGTAGACAAGGCCCACGCGGGGCGCGACGAGTTTGGCGGTCGAGGGCAGCACCTGCATCAGGCCGCGCGCGTCGGCGGCAGAGCGGGCGGCGGGGTCGAATTCGCTTTCGCGCCGCGAGATGGCAAGCGCCAGCGCGCGGCTGACGGCCAAGCCTTCGCCCGGCACGAAGGAGGGAACGGGATAATAGGCGCGGGGCAGGATGATGCCCCGTTCCGCCGCCTGTTTGGCAATGACCACGGCAAGGTGGGGTTCGTCGATTTCCAGTGCGAATTGCGCAAGCTGCGCGATTTCGGTTTCGTTCAGCCCTTCGGAGAGGTGAAGGAAGAAGCGTTTCGCAAGGGTGCGGTCGCCTGCCTTTTCCAGCAGCACGGCAGCGGCAAAGACCGAGGAGCGGGTGAAGGACGCGTCCTGCCAGTTCGGCGGGCGGCTGTCGGAGAGAAGCGACGCGTCGAGGTTCAGACCCAGCGTTTCGGCAGCCATCAGCCCGTAATAGGCGGTCTGGTTTTGCGCCGCGATGCGCAGGGCGGCGGTGGCCCCTGCCGTATCGCCCGCCGCTTGCAGGGCGCGGCCTTGCCAGTAATGGGCGCGGGCGGTCGAGATGGGGGTCGAGACGGCGGCTTCGAGATGTTTGAAATGCTTCAGCGCGGTTGCGGGATCACCAAGGAAGCGCAGGGCGATCCAGCCTGACAGGAATTCGAGATCGGCATAGTCGGACCCTGCCGCAAGCTGGTTCGAGGCTGCGACCCGATAGGCGGCCTTGGGCTTGCCGTCGCGCAAAAGGGCGCGGGAGAGCGAGGCGCGGCGCTCGGCCCATGCGTCGGGATCGCCGAGGGTTTGGGGCGATTTCGACGCGGCAAGCAGGGTTTCGGCGGCGTCGTCGTTGCGGTCGCGGCGGAAGCGCCAGTCGAATCGCTCGAAGGCAAGGCCGGGGTCGGATTGCAATTCGGGCGGGATGCGGGCGATCAGGGCATTGACGCCATCGGCATCGGCACGCAGCGCCATGCGGGCTTCGGCCAAGGCGCGCCAGCCTGCGCCGACGCGGGGCAGCATGCGCTTGGCTTCCGACGTGCGGTTCTGCCAGAGCAGCCGGTCAAGGCGGACTTCATGCGCGACCGAGAGGATATCGCCGTAAAGGCCAAGGATCTGCTGTTCTTCATCCGGCCCGAAGGCGAGGGTCGTCCAGGCGCGGAACGCCTCGTTCTCGGCATCGGCGGCGCGGCCGGCGGCGCGGAGCGCGTTGATATAGGCCAGCGCGCCGGTGGCGGTTTCGGGCAGATCGGGGCCGAAATAGGCGATGACGCGGGCGGGGTCGGTCGAGCGGGCAACGGCCTCTTCGCCCTTTTCCTTCAGGAGCGGCATGCCCGGCCAATCGGGGCGGCGGGCAAGGAAGGCTTCATAATCGCCAAGCAGCCCGCCCGAGGCGCGCAGGCGTTGCCATTCGACAAGATCCGCGCCGATCTCGCCCGCGCCGCGGGCGGCGGCGGCGGCACCGGCCCAATCCTGCTGCCCGACGGCGGCTTGCGCCGCACGCATCGCGCCCGCCGCATCGGCGGCGGCGGAAAGCGGCGCAAGGGCCGCGAATGCAGCAAGAAGCCACGCGAGGCGGCGGGGTCCGGTCATGATCTGCTCGTCTGTCGTTTTTTGTATTCGTTAAAGGCGAGTGTGCCGAAAAACGCCCCCGGCGGCAAGCGGAGACGCTGCGCGCGGCTTGCCGCTTTGCCCCGCTTGGCAAGCCTTTGCCACAAGGCTAGGAAGGGCGCGTTTGCAACGGGCGACTCAAGGCCCAGAAATCGGAGAAGCGTGTCATGATCAAAGGGTCCATTCCTGCCCTGGTGACGCCGTTCAAGAACGGCGAGCTGGATCTCGACACGCTCAAACGTCTGGTCGACTGGCATATCGAGCAGGGCTCGACCGGGCTGGTTCCGGTGGGCACCACGGGCGAAAGCCCGACGCTGAGCCATGAAGAGCATGAAACGGTCATCGAAGTGGTGGTGAAAGCCGCCCGTGGCCGCGTGCCGGTGATCGCAGGGGCGGGGTCGAACAACACGGTCGAGGGCATCCGCCTGATCCAGCATTGCGAACGGGTCGGTGCCGATGCGGCGCTGGTCGTCACGCCCTATTACAACAAGCCGACGCAGGCGGGCATGATCGCGCATTACACGGCGCTGCATGATTGCTGCAAGCTGCCGATCATCATCTACAACATCCCCGGCCGTTCGGTGGTGGACATGTCGCCCGAGACGATGGGCCAGCTTGCCAAGCTGCCGCGCATCGTGGGCGTGAAGGACGCGACCGGCAAGATCGAGCGCGTGTCGATGCAGCGCGCAAGCTGCGGGGCCGATTTCATCCAGCTTTCGGGCGAGGATGCGACGGCGCTTGGCTTCAACGCGCATGGCGGGGTGGGCTGCATTTCGGTGACGGCGAACGTGGCGCCGAAACTTTGCGCCGAATTCCAGACGGCAACGCTGGCGGGCGATTACGCCAAGGCGCTTGAATATCAGGACCGTCTGATGCCGCTGCACGAGGCGATCTTCATCGAGCCGGGTCTGGCGGGGGCCAAATACGGCCTGTCGCTGCTGGGCCTGTGCAGCGAGGAGGTGCGCTTGCCGCTGGTGACGCTGACGGATGGCACCAAGGCCAAGATCAAGGCCGCGATGCAGCACGCAGGGATCCTGTGACCGCGCAGGCGGTGTCGGACAACCTGAAAGGCGCTGTCTGGATGGTGGCCGCGATGGCGGGTTTCGCCGTCGAGGACATGTTCCTGAAGGCCGCGGTAAAGCATATGCCGCTGGGGCAGGCGCTTCTGGCTTTTGGCCTGATCGGCATGGTTTTTTTTGCCGCCATGGCGCGGCGGCATGGCGAGGCGGTGGTTCACCCCGCCGCCTTTTCCAAGCCGCTGCTGGTCCGGTCGGGGTTCGAGGTGACGGGGCGGCTGTTCTATTCGCTGGCCATCGCGCTGACGCCGCTTTCGGTGGCATCGGCCATTTTGCAGGCAACACCTTTGGTCGTGGTGGCGGGGGCGGCGCTGTTCTTTGGCGAGACGGTGGGGTGGCGGCGCTGGTCGGCCATCGTCGTGGGGTTCGTCGGGGTGCTTGTGATCCTGCGGCCGGGGTTGGACGGGTTCAGCCTGATGTCGCTGGTCACGGTGGTCGGGCTGATCGGCTTTGCGGGGCGCGACCTTGCCACGCGGGCGGCACCGATGGTGCTTTCGAACCGGCAGCTTGGCGTTTACGGATTGTCGATGCTGGCGCTGGCGGGGGCGGTCATTCTGGCGGTGACGGGCGGGTCGGTCTGGCCCGATGCCACGGGTGCGGCGCTTGTGGCCGCGATGAGCGGCTTTGGCATCTTTGCCTATTTCGCGCTGACGGTCGCCATGCGGACGGGCGAGATCGCCGCCGTGACGCCGTTCCGCTATACGCGGCTGGTCTTTGCCATGATCGCGGGCGTGCTTGTCTTTGGCGAGCGGCCCGATGCGCTGACGCTGCTTGGGTCGGCGCTGATCGTCGGAAGCGGGATCTACACGCTGAACCGCAGCCGTCAGGCCCGACGCCGCACCTGACCGATGCGGATGAGGCGGAAGGCCTCGATCATCAACGCGGTCATGAGGCCGAAGTTGAGAAAGCCGTTTGTCGCGGTCATGCCCGACAACAGGCGCCATTCATGCGGCAGGATCACATCGCCGAAGCCGAGGGTGGTGAAAGAGACGATCGAGAAATAGAGCGATTCCTCGAGCGTCGGAAAGACGCCGAGCGTGTCGTAGACAAAGGCCCAAAGCCAGACGCCCGCCGTGGTGGTGCCGACGACCCAGAGCGAGGCCACCATGACGGCAAGGATCATCTTGGGCCGATGCGGTTCACGCACGAGCCAGTCGTGCCAGCGGGAAAAGCCCATCTCCATCAGCAGGGCCGACATGGCCCCCATGAGGATGGACACCATCATGACGCCTGTGCCGAGTGCGATCTGGCCGAACATGCTGCCTCCGTCTGCTTTGGGTGACATTGCGGCCAGCGCAAAGAAAGGTAAATGCCTCGGGCGATAGGGCGGGGCTTCTGGACTTGGGCGGCGGCATCGCCTATCTCGGGTCCATCATGCAAGTGAAGTCAGACCCCAATTCCAAACTGATCGCAGAAAACCGCCGCGCGCGGTTCGATTACCATATCGAAAGCGACCTTGAGGCGGGGATCATGCTTCTGGGGTCCGAGGTGAAAAGCCTGCGCAAGGGCGGGTCGAACATCGCGGAAAGCTATGCATCGGTCGAAGGCGGCGAGCTGTGGCTGATCAACGGCTACATCGCCCCCTATGCCGAGGCCAAGACCTGGGGGCATGAAGAGCGGCGGCGGCGCAAGCTGCTGGTCAGCAAGAAGGAATTGTCGCGGCTGTGGAATGCCACCGCGCGCGAGGGCATGACCATCGTGCCGATCAAGATGTATTTCAATGACCGCGGGATCGTGAAGCTGAAGCTTGGAATCGCCAAGGGCAAGAAGCTGGCGGACAAGCGCGAGACCAGCGCCAAACGCGACTGGGACCGCGAACGCGCGCGCCTGCTGAAGATGTCGAAGCGCGATTAAAGCGTGATGACCATTTCACGGTGCAGGATGCCCGCATCCTCGTATTGCGGGCCGATCACCGAAAAGCCGAGCCTTTCGTAAAACCCGACCGCGTGGGTTTGCGAGCCGAGTTTGACGCGGGTGATGCCCGGCATGCTTCGGAACACATCGACCGCTGCCTTGATGAGTTCGGTTCCGATTCCCTTGCCACGCAGGGATTTCAACACGCAGACGCGCCCGATCTTGCCGGTGACGCCGATGGTCAGCAGACGCGCCGAGCCGACGGGCATGCCGTCATCGGTGGCAAGAAGGTGGATCGCCTGATCGTCGAGATCGTCGATCTCGTCCGCCTCGGAGACGCCCTGCTCGTGGATGAACACGATCCGCCGCAGGCGGCGGCAGGCGTCGATATCGTCGGTGCGGGCGATGGTCAGCGGCATTGGGTCATGCGAAATAATCCCTCAGGATACGGGAATAGATGGATTTGAGTTGCCGGATCTGGGTGATGCTGACGCGTTCGTCGACCTGATGCATCGTGCGTCCGACCAGTCCGAATTCCACGACGGGGCAGTGGTTCTTGACAAAGCGCGCGTCGGAGGTGCCGCCCGTGGTGGACATTTCCGGCGTGACGCCGGTCTCGGCCTGCACCGCGCGCGAGATGAGCGCGGACAGATCGCCGGGCGGCGTGACGAAGCTTTCGCCCGAAATCTGGATGCGGGTGGCGATGGTGACGCCGGTTTCGGCCTGCACCTTGGCGGCTTCGGACAAAAGCCAGTCGGACAGGCCAGCGCCCGAGTGGCTGTCGTTGAAGCGGATGTTGACGGTGGCGCTGCCCTTGGCGGGGATCACGTTGTTGGCAGGGTTTCCGCAATCGATGGTGGTGATTTGCAGGGTCGAGGCGTCGAAATGGTCGGTGCCTGCGTCGATGCGGTCGGGAAGGCGCGACAGCAGGGTTGTCAGCGCCCGCATCGGATTTCTGGCGCGGTCAGGATAGGCCGAATGGCCCTGCACGCCTTGGGCCGTGAACCAGGCGGTCATCGACCCGCGGCGACCGATCTTCATCATCTGGCCCATCGTGTCGGGACAGGTGGGTTCGCCCACGAGGCAATGGGTCATCCGCTCGCCATTGGCGGCCATCCAGTCGAGAAGGGCCACGGTGCCGTCGGTGGCGTCGCCCTCCTCGTCGCCCGTGATGGCAAGGATCACGGCACCGTCGGGCGGGGTTTCGCGCACGAAGTCGATGGCGGCGGCGGCAAAGGCGGCAACGCCGGACTTCATGTCGGTGGCGCCACGGCCATACATCCAGTCGCCGTCAACCTCGGCGCCGAAGGGGTCGCGGGTCCATGCGCCAAGGTCGCCCACGGGGACCACGTCGGTATGGCCGTTGAAGCCGAAGGAGCGGTTCGCGCCCCGCGCGCCCCAGCGGGCATAGAGATTGGCGGTGTTGCCACGGTCGACACGGGTGCAGGTGAACCCCCCGGCAGAGAGCAGACGTTCA
The DNA here is from genome assembly GCF_014243445.1 of Paragemmobacter straminiformis. GTDB lineage: Bacteria > Pseudomonadota > Alphaproteobacteria > Rhodobacterales > Rhodobacteraceae > Paragemmobacter > Paragemmobacter straminiformis. The sequence goes on along the minus strand of NZ_JACLQD010000007.1, from coordinate 86,917 downwards.
AGCAGCACCAGCGCCCCGCCTTCGACAGGCGTGACCGAGGGACAGCGGATCAGGTCGGCAGTCAGGGCGACGGGGTCGGTCTGTTGCATCGGAGGGTCCAAAACATATGGCTGTAAATCGCATTAGCGGCTTGGCGCGGCGGGGGCAACCTGCTGTGGACTGTGGCCGTTGAGTCACCGAAGCGAAAGCGCGGCACCCATCCTTTCGGATGTTGATGACAGGGCAAGGGAGTATCGTTAACCTTGAGGGCAATAACAATGTCCCGAGGCAGGACGGAAGCGGGCCAATGCGCCCGGTCAGAGCAGGACCCGACAGGACCGGAGGCCGCAGGCGGCATCCGGGGGCGCTGCATGACGCTCCGCTATGCGCAAGGGCAAGCGGGGTGCTGTGATGGTGCGCACGGGTTCGGGGACGGATTGGATCGCGCTTTCTGACAAGGCCGGCATCGCTTCGGGGCCCGAGGTGGGCCGTGGGCTGTTCGCGGCCGAATTCCGCTTGCCGCTGGACGGGGCGCAAGTGCTGCTCGACCGGCGCAGCGCGGACGGGGCCGAGGTGTTCTCTATCCTGCACGACACGGCGGCGGGGCTTTCGGTGCTGCACCGTCGTGGCGGGCAACTGGCGCGGCATGCCTTGCCGGGGCCGTTGCCGCTGGGGCGGGCTACGGGACGGATGCTGTTCGACTGGGATGCGGCGCAGGACCGTTGGCGGCTGCAATTCGGGCTCTTGGGGGCGGATGCGCCCGCCACCGCCCTGCAGTCGCAGGGGCGCGGGGTGCTGGGGTTGGCAGCCCCCCTGCTGGCCGATCTGTGCGCGGGGCGCGGGCAGCGGCACGAGGCGCTTTTGTGGTTCGGCGTGACCAAGGGGGCCTTGCCCCGGCCAAAGGCATGGCTTGGTGCGCGCAGCATGGTGCCGACCGCGCAGGGACCGATGCCCGCCGAAGAGTTGCGGGCGGGCGATCCGGTGCTGACGGCGAATGGTGCCGTGCCGCTTCTGTCGGTCGAGCGCCATGTCGTGCCGGGGCGGGGAAGTTTCCAGCCCGTGCTGCTGCGCGCGCCGTGGTTCGGGCGCAGCGACCTGCTGGTGTCGGCGGAACAACTGGTGCGCGTCGCCGGGCCGGAAGCGGAATATCTGTTTGGCGAGGAAGAGGTTCTGGTGCCTGCGGGCCTGCTGGTCGACGGCCAGTCGGCGCTGGCCGAGGGGCGGCGGGCCGTGGTGTCAGGCGTCGCGCTGGAGTTTGGCGGGGCCGAACTGGTCGAGGTGCAGGGCTGCACGATCTGCACCGATCCGGCAGCCGGACTGTCCTTGCCGCTGCGCCTGCTTGACCGCTACGAGGCCGTGCCGCTGATGGCGCAATTGGGCCGCCTGCCGCAACGGGCGGTGGGCTAGTCGAAAAAGGGCGTCATCTGCGCCACGACGACCGAGTTTTCGTCAAGCGCGCGCTGCATCAGGCCACGCTCTTCGTCATCGATCTCGTCCCCGGCTTTCAGGCGGTCATCAAGGGTGCCGTAGCCCGACACGTCGAGCGGCGCGAGGTCGGCTTGCTTGAGGATCGCCACGGTTTCGCGCACCGCCTCTTCCTCGTCCACGCCCGAGGCGTAGATCATGAGCGCGGCCCCCGTGGCCTTGTCGGGCAGGCCGTCGCCGGGCTTGCGGCCCACTTCCACGACAAGCGTGAAAACCTGCTGCGGGCGCTTTTCCTTTTTCGGCTTCTCGATCTCGTCAGTCATGGCGGCCCCACAGTGTTGCGGCATCGCTGTTAGCACTGCGCCGCGGAAAGCGCAAAGCGGGCGGGTTCGTTAACAAAGGTTAAAAACATCGGCCGGGCCGCCGTTATCGGGGCGTTGGTGGTAGGCTGGTGGAAGATGGACCTGAGGATCGACTCGGCGAGTGCCATGCAGATGGCGCAGACGATCTTCGGATCGGGCATAAGCATCGTATCGGCCAGCTACAGCGGCCAGTCCAATCAGGTCGGCGTCTATTCGGGCGCGCTGACGACGATTCCGGGCATCGCGCCCTCGGACAGCGGGTTGATCCTGTCGACGGGGCGGGTGGACGATTTCACCCAAGCCTCGGGTGACGCGAACATCTCGGACAGCACCTCGACCAATTACGGCAAGGCGGGCGACGCGATGCTGGATCAGGTGTCGGGGCAAAAGACCTATGACGCGGCGGTCTTTTCGGCGACCTTCGTGCCGACGGGCAAGGTGCTGACGATGCAGATCGTCTTCAGCTCGGACGAATATCTGGAATATGTGCGCAGCGGCTATAACGATGCCGTTGCGATCTGGGTCAACGGCGTTCCGGCGACACTGGCGGTCGGGGATGGCGATATCACGATCGACAACATCAACCCGTGGTCGAACGAGAACCTTTACGTCGACAACCCGGCGGCGGCGAACACCCACAACACGGAAATGGATGGCTTCACCGTCACGCTGACGCTGAAGGCGGCGGTGAAACCGGGGGTGCAGAACACCTTCCGGCTGGCCATCGCCGATGCGGGCGACGGGGCCTACGATTCGACGGTGCTGGTCGCGGCGGATTCGGTGCAGGTGGCGCTGGTTGCGCAGGACGAGACGCTGACCGTGCACAAGGCGCGGAGCGGATCGGTCGACGTGCTGGCCAATGACAGCAGCACGGCGGCGGGTGCGCTGACCGTGACCAAGGTGAACGGCGTCGCGGTGACGGTGGGCAGCAAGGTCGTGCTGCCGACGGGGGATGTGATCACCGTCGGCAAGGGCGGGGTGCTGACGGTCGACGCGGCGGGGCACAGCGACACCCATGTACTGACCTATGAGGTGAAGGACAGCGCGGGCAACACGGACGTCGCCTTTGTCACGCTGAACGTGGTGGCCTGTTTCACGCTGGGCACCCTGATCGCGGTGCCGGATGGCGAAGTCGCGGTCGAGGCACTGACGCCGGGCGATCTGGTGCTGACCCGCGACCACGGGGCGCAGCCGCTGCGCTGGGTCGGGCGGGCGACGCGGGCGGCGGTGGGGCCGGATGCGCCGGTGGCGATAGCGGCGGGGCGGTTCGGGCCGCACCGGGCGGTCATGCTGTCGCCCAACCATCGGGTGATGATCGGCGGGCCGAGGGCCGAGTTGCTGTTTGCCGAGCCGGAAGTGATGGTCAAGGCACGCCATCTGGTCGACGGGCAGGGCGTGCGCCGGATCGAGGGCGGCATGGTGACCTATCTGCACCTGCTGTTCGACCGGCACGAGGTGGTCATGGCCAATGGCCTGCCCTGCGAAAGCTATTACCCCGGTCCGGCGACGATGGGCGGATATGATGCCGAAACGCAGGCCGAGGTCTTGCGGCTGTTTCCCGCCCTTGCACAGGGGAAACCGATCGGCCCCTTGGCCCGCCCCGAGGTGACGGGGCGGGAGGCGCGGGCTTTGGTGGCCTGACGCTCAGTCGCGCAGAAGTTCGTTGATGCTGGTCTTGCTGCGGGTCTGGGCGTCGACCTTTTTCACGATCACGGCGCAATAAAGGTTGATGCCGTTCTTCGACGGCATGGAGCCTGCCACGACGACCGAACCTGCCGGAACCTCGCCATAGCTGACCTCGCCGGTTTCGCGGTCGACGATCTTGGTCGATTTGCCGATGAACACGCCCATGCCGAGGACCGAGCCTTCGCGCACGATGCAGCCTTCGACGACTTCCGAGCGCGCGCCGATGAAGCAGTTGTCCTCGATGATCGTCGGGCCGGCCTGCATGGGTTCGAGCACGCCGCCGATGCCGACGCCGCCCGAAAGGTGGACGTTCTTGCCGATTTGCGCGCAAGAGCCGACGGTGGCCCAGGTGTCGACCATCGTGCCTTCATCGACGAAGGCGCCGAGGTTGACGAACGAGGGCATCAGCACGACGCCCTTGGCGATATGGGCCGAGCGGCGGACGATGCAGTTCGGCACGGCGCGGAAGGCGGCGGCTTTCCATTCGGCCTCGCCCCAGCCGTTGAACTTGCTGTCGACCTTGTCCCACCACGTTCCGCCCTGCGGGCCGCCGGTCTGGATACCCATGTCCTTGATGCGGAAGCCCAGAAGCACGGCTTTCTTGGCCCATTGGTTCACGTGCCAGTTGCCGTCCGCCTGACGTTGCGCCACGCGCAGCTTGCCGCTGTCGAGCGCGGAAAGGGTGGCTTCGATGGCATCGACCGCCTCGCCCTTCGAGGCCGGGGTCAGGGCGTCGCGGGCCTCCCATGCGGTTTCGATGGCGGCTTCCAGCGCAGCGTAGGTCATGTTTCCCCCGTTTTGGTTGGTGTCGGTCTTTGCGCCCCTATAAAGACAGAGGTGCCGCCACGCAATCACGAGGACGCCATGACCGAAGAACCGCGCAGCCACCCGTTCCGTGACAGCACACAGGACGTTGCGGCGGCGGAACGCCTGCCCGATACCGCCCAGACGCGCGCGCCCGCCTATCGGCTGGCATTCACCGACACCGATTTCCTGATGCGCGAGGAATTGCGGCCCGTGCGGTTGCAGCTTGAATTGCTGAAGCCGCAGATGGTGATGGACGAGCGCGGGATCAAAAGCACGGTGGTGCTGATGGGATCGGCCCGCGTGCGCCCCGAGGGCGGAGGCACCGCGACGGCGCTGACGCCGTGGTATGAGCAAGCGCGGAAGCTGGCGCATCTGATCACGGTGGAAAGCCTCAAGAGCTATGGCCGCGAATGGGTTGTCGTGACCGGCGGCGGGCCGGGGATCATGGAGGCGGGGAACCGCGGGGCATCCGAGGCGGGGGGCCAGTCGATCGGGCTGAACATCGTGCTGCCGCACGAGCAGGCGCCGAACCCCTATGTGACGCCGGACCTGTGCTTCAATTTCCACTATTTCGCCATCCGCAAGATGCACTTCCTGATGCGGGCGCGGGCGGTCTGCATCTTTCCGGGCGGCTTCGGCACGCTGGACGAGATGTTCGAAAGCCTGACGCTGATCCAGACGGGGCGGATGAAGCGGGTGCCGTTCCTGCTGTTCGGGCGGGCCTTTTGGGACAGCGTGATAAACTGGCAGGCGCTGGTCGAGGCCGGGGTGATCGCCGCGGCGGATGTGGAGTTGTTCCGCTATGTCGAAACGGCGGAAGAGGCGATGTTCGTGATGATGCCGGATTGGGCGGCGGATTAATCAGCCCGCAACCAGTCGGGCAGATATTCGACACGGGCGCAGCCTGCAAAGGCGGCAAGGCGGTCGAGTTCGCCGTCAAGCCTGCGCAGGCGCTGCGGGCCGATCTTTACCCCCGCTTCGGGCCAGAAGGCGCGGACGCGCAGCGCGCCGTCGTCGCGGAAGGCCTTGGCGTCGATGCGGCCGATGAGGCTGGACCCTTCCAGCACGGGAAAGACGTAATAGCCGTAGCGGCGCTTGGCTTCGGGAACGAAAACCTCGATCCGGTAGTGGAAGCCGAACAGCGCCTCGGCCCGCGCGCGGTCACGCAAGGCGGGATCGAAGGGGGACAGTATGCGCGTGCGTGCGGGCGGTTCGGGCGGGGTTTCGGACAAGAGCGACGGATAGGCCAAGGCGCGGCGCGTGCTGCCATCGGCGGATTCGACCGCGATGTCGATGACATCGCCGCGCTTGCGGGCGGCGGCGGACCATGCGCGCACCTCGTCGGGGCGCAGCGCGTTCCAATAGGCGCGGATTTCGGATTCGCTGGCAAAGCCAAGCCGGTCGAGCGCGGAACGGCAGGCCCAGTCGACCAGCGCCGCCTCGTCCGGCGGGTCGCTAAGATGGGCGGCGGGAATGACACGTTCGGTCAGGTCATAGACCTTGCGAAAGCTGTCGCGGCGGGTGATCGCCAGTTGCCCCGTGCGCCAGAGCCATTCCAGCGCGGTCTTTGAGGGGTGCCAGTCCCACCAGCCGCCCTTGCCGCGCGCCTCGCCGATGCCCACTTCGGCCGAGGTCACGGGGCCGTCCTTTGCGATGCGGTTCAGGATGGTGTCGAACTGCGCTTCGTATCCGTCGCGGAACCAGTTGCGCCAGTTCTTGTGCAGCCGTTCGGCATCGCGGGCAAAGCGGTGCTGCCAGAGCGGATGCAGATGGACGGGCAGGATCGAGGCGTCATGCGTCCAATGCTCGAACAGGGCGCGGTCCTGTTCGAGCAGGCGCCGCAGCGCTTCGGGGCGGTAGCTGGCGCGGCGCGACCACAGGATCATGTCATGCGCGCGGGCGACGGTGTTGATGCTGTCGACCTGAACGAAACCGATGCGGTCGACAAGGGCCGCCAGATCCGCGCCCTTGGCGGGGCCGGAGGGGGATTCGGCCAGCGCGTGCCGGTCGAGGAAGATGCGTCGCGCGGTGGCGTTTGACAGAAGGGGAAGGGCCATGCGCCGATGGGACGCCAAGCGGGATCGCGGCGTCAACGGTAAATTTTCGGCGCAGGCATTTGTGCGGACCGTGACGCTGCGGCCCCCGCAAGCACCGGCACGGGGTGGCATGCAGGATTTCGGCAAGAAAACTGCCCTGAAACTGCGGCAATTTCAGGCTGACGCGGAATATGCGGTTGAAACGGGGCGCAGCGTGCATAATTGCGAAGAAGCGACCCCCGAAAGCGCAACCCGCCCCAAAACCCCTGACCAAGGAGTGCCGATGCCCCATGACACCCCCCTGATCGCGACAATCGTCGTTGGCCTGTGCCTTGCCTTTGCGCTGGGTCTGATCGCCCAGCGCCTGAGATTGCCGCTGATCGCGGGCTATCTGCTGGCGGGGGTGATCGTCGGACCCTTCACGCCCGGCTATGTGGCCGACCAGAAACTGGCGACAGAGCTGGCCGAACTCGGGGTGATCCTGCTGATGTTCGGCGTGGGGCTGCATTTCTCGGTGCGGGATCTGCTGAGTGTGAAGGGCATCGCCGTGCCGGGTGCCGTGGGTCAGATCGGGGTGGCGACGGGCGCGGGAGTGCTGCTGGCCTGGGCCTTGGGCTGGGGGCTTGGCGCGGGGGTGATCTTCGGGCTGTCGCTGTCGGTTGCCTCGACGGTGGTGCTGTTGCGCGCCTTGCAGGACCGCGGCCTTGTCACGACGGACCGCGGCAAGATCGCGGTGGGCTGGCTGATCGTCGAGGATCTGGTCATGGTCGTCAGCCTTGTGCTGATCCCGCCGCTTGCGGGGTTGCTGGGCGGGGCGGCGCAACCCGTCGACGGGCAAGCCGCCGAGGTGGTGGCGCTGGGCTTCGGGCCGGTGGCGGCGACGCTGCTGGTGACGGCCGTCAAGGTCGGCGCCTTCGTGGCGCTCATGCTGATCGTGGGGCAGCGGCTGATTCCGATGGTGCTGCATTACGTGGCCCATACCGGCAGCCGCGAGTTGTTCCGGCTTTCGGTGCTGGCCATCGCGCTGGGCGTGGCCTTCGGGTCGTCGACGCTGTTCGGGGTGAGTTTCGCGCTGGGGGCGTTCTTTGCGGGCATGGTCATGGCCGGCTCGACACTAAGCCAGCAGGCCGCGCGGGAAACCCTGCCGCTGCGCGACGCTTTCGCGGTGCTGTTCTTCGTTTCGGTGGGGATGCTGTTCAACCCGATGGTGGTGGTGACCGCCCCCTTGGCGCTGATCGCCACCGTCGCAATCATCGTCGGCGTCAAGGCGGCGGTGGCCTATGGCATCGTCCGCGCCTTTGGCCATGACCGCGAGGTGGCACTGACCATTGCCGCCTCGCTGGCGCAGATCGGCGAGTTTTCGTTCATCCTGATCGTCATGGGGCTGAGCCTTGGCATCGTGCCTCCCGAGGCGAAGGATCTGGTCGTGGCGGGGGCGATGCTGTCGATCCTTGGCAATCCGCTGCTGTTCCGGCTGCTCGACCGCTGGTCGGAAAAGCAGGCCGCCTAAAGGTTGTCGGTGACGCGGAAGCCTGCGGGAATGTGGTCCTGCCCGTTCAGGACAAGATCGGCCATGACCGAGGCGACCTTGGGGGCCATGCCGAAGCCGATCTTGAAGCCGCCGTTGGCGATGTAATGGCCCGGCCGGTCGGGCCATTGCCCCAGCATCGGCGCGCGGGTTTTCGCGCGGGGGCGGATGCCGGCCCAGCGCGCGACGACGGGGGCACCCGCAAGGCAGGGCAGGGCCGCGACCGCGCGGGGCAAAAGCGCCTCGCCCGCGGCATCGAAGCCGGGGTCGGCCCAGCGGTTTTCCGAGGTCGAACCTATGGCGACGGTGCCGTCAGCATGGGGCACGATGTGCAGCGTGTCGGCAAAGAGCTGCGGCAGGCCGGCCGCGTCGAAGCGCAAGGCAAGCGCCTGCCCCTTGACGCCCGCGCCCACGGCTTTGCCAAGGGCATCCGACAGGCTGCGCAGCCCCTCGGCCCCTGTGGCCCAGAGAACCGCACCCTCGGCTTCGCCGTGGCGCGCCACCTCGGCCCCTTGCGCGGCGAGTGCGGCAAGCAGGGCGGCCAGCGCCCTGCGCGGCGAAAGGCGCGCGGTGAGCGTGTCATGCACCAGAAAGCCTGCGGGGCTGGGCGGCTCCCATGTGGCGCCTGTTGCGGGGATGACCTGCCAGAGCGCCCTGCCCTGCCATAGCGTTTCGGCCTGCACCGCCCGCGCCTGCGCCTGCTGCACGGCAGCGGCATCGGCCAAAGGCTGCAATCGGCCCGAGCGCAGATAGCCTGCCGGCTGCCCCCCTGCCGCTTCCACGGCGGCCCACCAGTCCGACGCCATCAGCAGGCTGTCGAGCTGGAATGCCTTTTTCGGGTTCCAGTTTTCCGGCACATGCGGGGCCAATGCGCCGACCAGCCCGCCCGAGGCCCCCGCCCCCGCGCCAGAGGGGTCGATCACCCGCACGCGGGCGCCGCGACGGGCGGCTTCCCAGGCGATGGAAAGGCCGAAGATGCCCGCCCCCATCACCGTCAGATCGACCCTTGCCATTCCGTCCCGCCTTGCCCATGGTCCGCGCCGATCAAGGGTTTAGGGCAAATGGGCAGCGGCGAACAGGGCGCGGACGCGGGTGTCGCGTGGAAGGACGGGGTGATCCCCGTCTCGACCCGCTTCGATGACCCCTATTTCTCGCTTGCCGACGGACTGGCCGAAACGCGGCATGTCTTTCTGGCCGGAAACGGATTGCCCGATCGGCTGGCGGACGGTTTCCATGTGGCGGAACTGGGCTTCGGGACGGGGTTGAACCTGCTCGCCCTGCTGATCGCATGGACGCAGACGGGCCGGCGCGGCGGGCTGCGCTATACCAGTTTCGAGGCCTATCCCCTGCCCGCGACCGACATCGCCCGCGCCCTGCGCCACTTTCCCGAGGCCCATGCCGTGGCGGGGCCTTTCCTGTCGCAATGGGACAACGCGCCTGCGGGTGGCGTGAAACGGATCGCCCTTGCCGGGATCGAGGCGCAGGTGATCCTTGGCGATGCGCGCGACACGCTGCCGGCATGGCAGGGCCGCGCCGATGCGTGGTTTCTCGACGGGTTCTCGCCCGCCAAGAACCCCGAACTCTGGTCGCCCGAGATCATGGCCGAGGTGGGCCGCCACACGGCGGCAGGCGGCAGCTTTGCCACCTATACGGCGGCGGGCCATGTGCGCCGCTCGCTCGAGGCGGCGGGATTTGCCGTCACGCGGCAGGCCGGACACGGGCGCAAGCGCCATATGACGACAGGAACGAAGGTATGAGCCAGAACGCGACCACGCAGAACACGCGGCTGGGAGTCTGGCTGATGATCGCAACGACGATCGTCTTTGCCGCGCAGGACGGGATTTCGCGCCATCTGGGGGCGCTCTATCCGGTGCAGATGGTGGTGATGATCCGCTTCTGGTTCTTTGCGGCCTTCGTCATGGTGCTGGCCGCGCGGCAACCGGGGGGCATCCGTGCCGCGACGCATACGCATTTCCCGCTGGCGCAGGCGATCCGCGGGCTGTTGCTGGTGCTCGAGGTCTGCATCCTCGTCGTGGCTTTCGTCAAGCTGGGGCTGGTGGAAAGCCATGCGGTCTTTACCTGCTATCCGCTGCTGGTCGCCGCCCTGTCGGGGCCGATTCTGGGGGAAAAGGTCGGCTGGCGGCGCTGGTCCGCGATCATGGTCGGCTTTGTCGGAGTGCTGATCATCCTGCAACCCGGCGTGGCGGTGTTTTCGCCCTGGGCGCTGCTGCCACTGCTGTCGTCGTTGCTCTTTGCCATCTACGGACTGCTGACCCGCTACGTCGCCCGCAAGGACAGCGCCTCGGTCAGCTATTTCTGGACCGGCTTCGGCGGTGCGGCGTGGATGACGCTGGTCGGCATCTGGTTCTGGGTGCCGATGGCGGCAAGCGACTGGATCTGGATGGGGGCGCTGTGCTGCACGGCCAGTCTGGGCCACTGGCTGCTGATCCGCGCCTTTGCGGTGGCCGAAGCCTCGGCCATCCAGCCCTTTGCCTATCTGCAACTGGTCTGGATTTCGGGGATCGGGCTTTTGCTTTTCGGCGAGACGCTGCGGACAAATGTCGTGATCGGCGCGGCGCTGGTGGTGGCGGCGGGGCTGTTCACCCTGTGGCGGCAATGGGTCAAGGCGCAGCAGGCCCGGCGCCCCGCGCAATAAGTGCGAGCAGCCGCGCCCGCGCTTCGGGCAGCGGACGGTCGTTCAGCGACGACAGTTCGCGCCCGAGGAAATGGCCGGTGATGGCAAGACCCTGCCCGATCTCGGCGCGGGTGGCGCTGCCCTGCCCCATCAGCACCTGCGGCAGGGGAAGCAGGCGCGCGGCCCAGTCTCCGGCCCCCGCACGGCTGACGGCGCGGCCCGTCTTGGGCGAGACATAGGCCAGATCGTCGCGTGCCCCCGTCACGGCGCAGCGCGAAAGATCCAGCCCGAAGCCGAGTTCGTCGAGAAGCAGCATCTCCCAGCGCAGGTAGTCGGGCAGCCAGTCAGCGCCGCGCTCCATCGCATCGAGAAGCGGCATGGTGGCGCGCCAGAGCGGGACATGCGCCTCGCGTTCGGGCAGGGCGGCATGCAGAAGGGCGCAAAGCGCATTCAGGCCCGAAAGGGCAAGATGGTCGGACAAAAGCGCGGCACGGCTGCGCAGGGGTTCCACCGTGAAGGCGCCGATATGCCCTTCGAGCCGCGCGCGCCATGCCACCTGAAGCTGGGTTCCCGCCTGAAGGGTGGCCGCCATCTTGCGCGAGCCGCCGCCGCGCACGACGCCCGCGTGGCGGCCATGCGCCGCCGTGAACACCTCGATGATCGCCGCCGATTCGCCATGCGGCCGGACCGAGAGCAAAAGGCCTTCGTCGCGCCATTCCATAGGGCAGACTATTCCCCTCCCGCCGCATGGAAGGCAAGCGCGGTCAGTCGCTCAGACCGTCTTCCCCGAGCAGGGTGCGGCCTTGGCGGTCCTCGACCTCGATCACCCACAGGTCGCGGTCACGGGCGCGCTGGCGGGCCAGAAGGGCATCGACATCGGCCTCTTCCCCTTCGGCAAGCACCACCCAGACGCGCCCGCCCGTGGCGAAATCGACCGATCGCTGGAAGGCGCGCGCCTTGCCGTCAAGCGTCGCCGATTTCACGATCACCGCCCCCGCCGTGGCATCGCCCCGGGCTGTCACATAGACCGGAATATCCGCCAGCCGCAGCCGGTTCAGATAGGCGGAAACCCAAAGCTCGCTGGTCAGACGGACAGACATGCGCCCCGCCCCTTCCTCTTGCCCCAAATATCCTCGGGAGGGTCCGGGAGGGCAGACAGCCCTCCCGGCCTTGGCCGCAGGGGCCGCCGCCGGGGATCAGTCGCCGTCCTTGAATTCAAGCCCCATCTCGGAATAGCGCTCTTTCTCTTCCAGCCAGTTCGGGCGCACCTTCACTTGCAGGAACAGATGCACCGGACGGTCGAGGAAGGCCGCAATCTCGGCCCGGGCCTGCTGGCCGATGATCTTGATCGTCTCGCCCCCCGCGCCAAGGATGATGCCCTTGTGCCCGTCGCGCGCGACATAGATGATCTGGTCGATGCGGACCGATCCATCCTTGCGGTCTTCCCATTTTTCCGTCTCGACGGTGAGCTGGTAGGGCAATTCCTCGTGCAGGCGCAGGGTCAGTTTCTCGCGCGTCATCTCGGCGGCGATCATGCGCATGGGCAGGTCGGCAATCTGGTCTTCGGGGTAGAACCATTCGCCCTGCGGCACCTCTTCGGCCAGCCAGTCGCGCAACGTCTCGACCCCGTAACCGCGCTCGGCGCTGATCATGAAAGTGCGGGCGAAGGGGAAGGCCTCGTTCATCGCCTCGGTCAGGCGGAGCAGGTTCTCGGCCTTGATCTTGTCGATCTTGTTGATCGCCAGCGCCACCTGCGTGCCGCGCGGGATCTTGTCCTTGAGGTTGTCGACGATCGCCTTGACACCTTCGGTCATGCCGCGATGCGCTTCGATCAGCAGGACAATGATATCGGCATCGGCGGCGCCGCCCCAAGCGGCGGCAACCATCGCGCGGTCGAGCCTGCGGCGCGGGCGGAACAGGCCGGGCGTGTCGACAAAGACGATCTGCGCATTGCCCGCCATGCAGACGCCACGGATGCGGGTGCGGGTGGTCTGCACCTTGTGCGTCACGATCGAGACCTTGGCCCCGACCATGCGGTTCAGCAGCGTCGATTTACCGGCATTGGGTTCGCCGATCAGGGCGACGAAGCCCGCGCGCTTGTCGGTGGTCATTCCAGTCCTCATTCAGAAGTCAGGGGGTCGCTTACTGGAAATAGGGGCAAGGTGCCACCTTTATCCACGAATGCGCGAAAGGCCGCATCCCGTAAAATCGCTTTTCCTGCCGCGAAGTCTGCGTTAACCTTGATTCACGTGTGTAACCAGTGGTGTGTGTCATGAGTATCCTGAACCTGCTTTTCAGCAGATTTTTCGGCGCAAGCGCCGTTTCCGAATCCCCCCTTGCCGCGATCAGTGATCCGTTGCCCGTGCAGGTCGCCCCTGTCGACAGGGCGCTTGCGGTCGGCCAGACCCTTGGCGGGGCGGCCCGTGTCATCGACGGCGACACGCTTATGGTCGACGGGGTCGTGGTGCGCCTGTGGGGAATCGAGGCCCCTGCCAGCGACCAGCCCTGGGGGGTCGAGGCGAAATATGCCCTGATCCGGCTGTGTCGCGGCAAGCGGCTTTCGCTGGTGGTCGAGGCGGTTCCGCTGCCCGGTCTGGTCATGGCGCGGTGCCGGTTGCCCGACGGGCGTGATCTCGCGGCGGCGATGGTGCAGGCCGGCCATGCGCTGGATTGGCCGCTTTATTCGCAAGGCGAGTACCGGGCGCTGGAAACCCGCGAGGCGCGGGCGCGCTTTTGGCGGGCCGACATGCGCCAGCGCGGCGAGGGGTTTGACGCCGCGGCCTAATCGCCCGCGGCTTCGACACGTGCCAGCAGCGCCTTGGCCGCTGCCTGTTCCGCCGCACGCTTGCCATTGGCACGGCCTGCGGCGGAGTCTCCGGTGGTGAGCCGGGCCTCGACCGTGAAAACGGGTTGATGGTCGGGACCGTCGCGGCCGGTTTCCACATAGGCCGGCGGCGGCAGGCCGCGGGCCTGCGCCCATTCCTGAAGCGCGGATTTCGGATCACGGGCGTTGACCTCGGCCTCGGCGATGCGGCTGCCCCAAAGGCGCAGAACCAGATCGCGCGCGGTCTCGAACCCCGCGTCGAGGTAGACGGCGGCAATGAGCGCTTCCATCGCGTCACCGAGCAGCGCCTCTTTGCGCCGCCCGCCCGACATCATTTCGGAACGGCCAAGTTTCAGCACATCGCCCAAGCCGATCTCGCGCGCGACCTCGGCGCAGGTCTCTTGCCGGACAAGGGCGTTGAAGCGGGGGGCAAGCTGGCCTTCGGCGGCGGTGCCATCGGCGTGGAACAGGGCGGTCGAGATGGACAGGCCCAGCACGCGGTCGCCCAGAAACTCGAACCGTTCGTTCGAGGGGCGCGTGGCCGAGGAGAGCGAGGAATGGGTCACCGCCCTGAGCAAAAGCTCGGGGCGGCGGAAGTCGTGGCCGATGCGGGCCGCGAAAGCCGCGAGATCCGCGGCGAGTTTCACGCCCGGCTTGGTCACTCGATCGCCTTGAAGAAGCGGTCGGGCCGCCACGTCCAGAAATAGAGCATCGACCGGCCCGCCGAGGAGAAGATCACGCGGTCGGCGCGGCCGATCAGGTATTCGGCGGGCACGAAGCCCACGCCGCCCACCGCCTGCCCGAAGCGGCTGTCCTGCGAATTGTCGCGGTTGTCGCCCATGAAGAAGTAATGCCCCGGCGGCACGGTGAACACATCGGTATTGTCGGCAAATCCGGCATTGTCGATGTTGAGGATGTTATGCACCACGCCATTGGGCAGCGTTTCGCGGAAGCGCGACGAGGTGCAGATGCCGCCTTCGCCCACGGGGCCGTTCTCGCAGCGCGGCAGGTTGCCCATCGGACCCTGCTTTTCGTAGACCTCTTCGAAGGTGCCCGCCGGTTCCTGCGGAACCTTGGTCCCGTTGAGGAACAGCACGCCATCCTTCATCTGCACCGTATCGCCCGGAAGGCCGATGAGCCGCTTGATGAAATCGGTGCCGTTGACGGGGTGGCGGAACACCACCACATCGCCGCGCTGCGGTTCGCCGCCAAGAATGCGGCCCGAGATCGGGCAGAGCGAGAAGGGGCAGGAGAATTGCGAATAGCCGTAGGCCATCTTGTTGACGAAGAGGAAATCGCCGATCAGCAGCGTGTCCTTCATCGATCCCGAGGGGATCCAGAAGGGCTGGAAGAACAGGGTGCGGAAGACGCCCGCGATCAACAGGGCGTAGACGACGGTCTTGATCGTCTCCATCAGCCCGCCATCGTGCTTCGCCGTGCTTTTCGCCATGCTCGTCTTACCTTACAAGGGGCCGCTTGGCGGCGTTCGGGGCTACATGCGCGGGGGGCGCGCGGGAGTCAAGTTCGCCGCCATCACGGCAGCGTTTGGGCGGCGGAAAGGGGGGCGATCGGGTCGGCGATCAGTCGGGCCTCGATCACCACGAAAGCCTGCGCCCAAGGGTGGTCGTCGGTCAGGGTGACATGGATCACCGCTTCATGCCCTGCGGGGGTCATGGCGGCAAGGCGTTCGGCGGCCCATCCCGTCACATGCATCACCGGTTGGCCCGAGCGCAGGTTCGACACCGCCATGTCGCGCCACGAGATGCCCATGCGCAGGCCGGTGCCCAGCGCCTTGGAACAGGCCTCTTTCGCGGCCCAGCGCTTGGCATAGGTGGCCGCGATGGCGCGGGGGCGGCTTTGCGCCTTGCGCTGTTCGCGTTCGGTGAATACGCGGTTCAGGAACCGGTCTCCGAAGCGGGCGATGGTCGCCTCGATCCGTTCGATATTCGCAAGGTCCGATCCGATGCCGAGGATCATGCGCGCAGACCGAAGATTTTCTGCGAAAATCTTTCGCAACGAATTTTCTGCGAAAATTCAGCGCCGGAGTCTGTGGCCCGAATTTTCGCAGAAAATTCGCCGGCTGGATTTTTCGCAGAAAAACCCACGCTCACAGCCCCTCGCGTGCCTGATCCATGCGGCGGCGCATTTCATCAAGCGCGCCGTCCAGCCCGCGATAGATCGCCTCGCCGATCAGGAAATGACCAATGTTCAACTCCATCACCTGCGGCATCGCGGCAATGGGGGCCACGTTGTCATAGGTCAGCCCGTGGCCTGCGTGGACTTCAAGCCCCAGCGAATGGGCCAGTGCCGCGCCTTTTTGCAGGCCGTGCAATTCGGCTTCGGTTTCGGCATGGCGATCTTCGGCGTGAAGTTCGGAATAAAGCCCGGTGTGCAGTTCGACCACGGCAGCACCGATGGCGGCCGAGGCTTCGATCTGGCGCGGGTCATGGCCGATGAACATCGACACGCGGCACCCTGCCGCGCGCAGTTCGGCGACATAATCGGTCAGGCGCGCGGCATCGCCCGCCACGTCGAGCCCGCCCTCGGTCGTGCGCTCCTCGCGCTTTTCCGGCACGAGGCAGACGGCATGGGGGCGCAGGCGCAGGGCGATGGCCTTCATCTCGTCGGTCGCGGCGCATTCGAAGTTGAGCGGGATGCGCAATCCGGCCGCCAGTGCCTCGATATCGGAATCGCGGATGTGGCGGCGGTCTTCGCGCAGGTGGGCGGTTATGCCGTCGGCACCCGAGGCTTCGGCCAGCAGGGCGGCGCGCAAAGGGTCGGGCCAGGCCGAGCCGCGCGCGTTGCGAACCGTCGCCACGTGGTCGATGTTCACGCCAAGCCGCAGTCGTCCGAGGGGTTTCATCGCCGCAATCCTTCTTTGGTCATCGGGGATACTAGGGCGCGGGGGGGGCTTCGTCATCCCCGCCTTTGGCGGTTTCGCGCTTGAGTTTCGCCGCCGCCGCCGCCAGCGCCTCGCGCAGGCTTTTGCGGCGTTCGTGGCGTTCCTTGGCCTTGGCCGCGCGCGCCTTCTGGTAGGCCATGACCAGCGGTATCGTCAGGTAGTAGAAGATCGCCGACAAGACGAGGCCGGGGATCAGGGCGCCGATGAAATAGGGCAGGTAGATTTCGCGCCAGAACTGGAGCAACCCGTCCCAGCGGGTGTGTTCGGGGCCGAAGATCGCAAGGAAGTTGAACCAGAGATCCTCGCCCGCATTGCCGAAGGCACGCCCGATGTAACCGGCGGTCAGCGGCTTCTGGATGCCCATGATCCAGTGGCCGAAGGACATGGCGAAGACGGCGAAGAAGGGCGTCGTGATCGGGTTGGTGTTGAAGGTCGCCAGCAGCGCCGCCAAGAGGTTTCCGTTCACCGCGCGCGATGCGGCCCATGCGGCGATGAACTGCATGCCCGGCAGCGGCAGGAACCCGACAAGCGACCCCGCGAACACCCCCCGCGCGATGCGGTGGGGCTGGTCCGGCAGGCGGCGCATGCGGTGCAGGACATATTGGGTGGCGCGTTTGAAGCCGCCTTGGGGATAGACCATCTCGCGCGTCCAGCCCCAAAGGGTCCGAGGGTTGCGCCGCTTGAAAACCAAGTAAAAGTCCCCCGATGTGCCCGTTTCAGGGCTTGCGCGTCAGATCGCGGTGGCGGGAAATCTGGGCCACGTCGGTCTCGGCCTCCAAAGCGGTCATGACCATGTGCAGATGCTCGACATCGCGGAGGTCCACGTCGATGATCAGCCGGTAATAATCCGGCTTGCGGTCGGTGAACCTCAGGTCCGAGATATTGGCCTTCTGCTCGCCGATCAAGGTGCATATCCGGCCAAGCACGCCGGCGTCATTGGAAATGGTGATTTCGAAGCTGACGGTATGGACCGCGGCATGGCGGCCCGAGTGCCAGTGCAGGTCGACCCAGCGGCCGGGCTGTTCCTCGAATTCTTCCAGCGCGGGGCAGTCGATGGCATGCACGACCACGCCCTGACCGCGATAGGTGATGCCGACGATGCGCTCGCCCGGCACGGGCTGGCAGCAGGGCGCGCGGCGGAAGGACTGGTCATCTGAAAGGCCGACGACGGGGCGGGTGCCGTCGACCTCGTCCGCCTGTTTGCGGGCAAGTTCGGGATAGAGCAGTTCCACCACGCGCCGCGCGGTGATTTCGGCCGAGCCGAGGCGGGCCATCAGGTCCATCTCGTCGGCCAGACCCATCATCTTGGCCGCCGTGCGCAGCGCCTTGTCGGAAGCCTTCTTGCCGACATGGTCAAAGGCCGCGCGGGCGAGTTCCTGACCCAGCTTGACGAAGCGGCCACGGTCTTCCTCGCGCAGGGATTTGCGGATCGCGGCCTTGGCGCGGCCCGTGGTCACGATGTCGATCCAGCTTGCCTGCGGGCGCTGGCCCTCGGCGGTGATGATCTCGACCGACTGGCCGTTCTTCAGCCGTGTCCAGAGCGGCACGCGGATGCCGTCGACCTTGGCCGAGACGCAAGAGTTGCCGATGCGCGTGTGGATGGCATAGGCGTAATCGAGCGGCGTGGCCCCGCGCGGAAGCTGGATCACATCGCCCTTGGGCGTGAAGCAGAACACCTGATCGGAGTACATCTCCATTTTCACGTGTTCGAGGAATTCGTCGTGATCGCCTTCGTCGAACCGTTCGGTCAGGGTGGCGATCCAGTTCGCCGGATCGACGGCAAAGGGGTTCACCGCGCGCACGCCTTCGCGATAGCTCCAATGCGCGGCGACGCCGGCTTCGGCCACTTCGTGCATTTCGCGGGTGCGGATCTGCACTTCGACCCGCTTTCCGTCGCGGCCCGAGACGGTGGTATGGATCGAGCGGTAGCCGTTGTTCTTGGGCTGGCTGATGTAATCCTTGAACCGCCCCGGCACGGCGCGCCAGCGGCCGTGGATCACGCCGAGGATGCGGTAGCAATCCGCCACCGAGGCGCAGATGACGCGAAAGCCGTAGATGTCGGACAGGCGCGAGAAGGCGAGGTCCTTCTCCTGCATCTTGCGCCAGATGGAATAGGGCTTCTTGGCGCGGCCGTAGACGTCGGCCTCGACCTGCACCTTTTCCAGTTCGATACGGATGTCGGCGGTGATCTTGTGGACCACGTCGCCCGCTTCGCGTTGCAGCGTGATGAAGCGGCGGATGATCGAGTTGCGCGCGTCGGGGTTCAGCACGCGGAAGGCGAGGTCTTCGAGTTCCTCGCGCATCCATTGCATCCCCATCCGGCCAGCGAGCGGGGCAAAGATCTCCATCGTCTCGCGGGCCTTTTGCGCCTGCTTCTCGGGCGACATGCTTTTGATCGTGCGCATGTTGTGCAGACGGTCGGCCAGCTTGACGAGGATGACGCGCAGGTCCTTGGACATCGCCATGAACAGCTTGCGGAAGTTTTCCGCCTGCTGGCTTTGCGCCGAGGAGAGCTGGAGGTTGGTCAGCTTGGTGACGCCATCGACCAGTTCGGCAACCTCGGTTCCGAACATCTCGGACACTTCGGTATAGGTCGAGCGGGTGTCCTCGATCGTGTCGTGCAGCAGGGCGGTGACGATGGTGGCATCGTCAAGCCGCTGCTCGGTGAGGATGGCCGCGACGGCGACGGGGTGGGTGAAATAGGGTTCACCCGATTTGCGCACCTGACCGTCATGCATCTGGAAGCCGTAGGCATAGGCCCTGCGGATCAGGTCGGCATTGGTGCGCGGATTGTAGTTGCGGACGAGGGCGATGAGGTCTTCGACGTCGATCATCATCGCCCCGCGCGGGGTCGGCCCAATGGCCGACCGGTCAGTTGTCGCCCTGCGCTTCCATCAGCGCGCGCAGGATCTTTTCTTCGGACATGTCGTCCTGCATCGGACGGTCGATTTCGCCCGACATCAGAAGTGCCATCTGGTCATCTTCCGGCTCGTCGACCTCGATCTGGGTCTGGTAGCTTTCGATCATCCGCTCGCGCAGGACATCGGCGCTTTGCGTTTCCTCGGCGATCTCGCGCAGCGAGACGACGGGGTTCTTGTCGTTGTCGCGGTCGATCGTCAGCGGCGAACCCGACTGGATCTCGCGCGCACGATGGGCGGCGAGCATCACCAGCTCAAACCGGTTCGGCACTTTGTCAACGCAATCTTCGACCGTCACGCGGGCCATATGCTGCTCCAGTTCGGATGGGGGGCAATGAACGGCCTATGTAATGGCAGGGCTTGGCCTTGACAAGCCTTGAATCAAACCCGCAACGGCACGACTTCGGCACGTTCGGCGGGGGGTCTTGCCGCCAGCATTTCCGCCACGGTCAGCCCCAGAACCGGATGGCGCCAGTCGGGGGCCACATCGGCCAGCGGCACCAGAACGAAGCTGCGGTCCTGCAGGCGCGGATGCGGCAGGATCAGGCCCGAGGGCGTCTCGCGCGCCTGGAAGGCGGGGTCGAGGCCGCGCCAGCGGGCGTGGGTCTGCGCATCGGGCAGCACGGCCTGACCGAAGGCCAAAAGGTCGAGGTCGAGCGTCCGCATCCCCCAGCGGGTTTCGCGCAGGCGGCCGAAGCGGTCCTCGACCGCGTGGAGGGTGGCAAGGACCCGCGCGGCATCCCAACCCGAGGGCAGCGGACCGGCGATGGCGGCGTTCACATAATCGGGACCGGCCCCCGCGGGAAAGCACGGGGTGGCGTAAAGCGGGCTGAGGCGCAGGCCCGAAAGACCCGAATCAGCCAGCGCCAGAAAGGCAAGGCGCAGCGTTTCGGCGGGGTCCTGCCCGCCGATCGGCAGATTTGCGCCCATTGCAACCAAAAGTTGATCGTTTCGGGCTGCCAATATCCTTCACCTTTCGTATATCTTGACTTGTCGGGCCCGTGGTCGCGCTGATATCGCTGGGTCGGGGAACAAGAAGTCATTGACCTAACTTTTTTCCGGCTTGGGCCAGTGCGTTCGAGCGACTGCTTTTTGAGGGGAAAGCACGATGTTTTACAAGGACGAACGGCTGGCGCTGTTCATTGACGGGTCCAATCTTTACGCCGCAGCCAAGGCATTGGGCTTCGACATAGACTACAAGCTTTTGCGGCAAGAGTTCATGCGGCGCGGCAAACTGCTGCGCGCCTTTTACTACACCGCGCTGCTCGAGAACGACGAATACTCGCCCATCCGCCCGCTGGTGGATTGGCTGCATTACAACGGCTTCACCATGGTGACGAAGCCCGCCAAGGAATACACCGACAGCCAGGGCCGCCGGAAGGTGAAGGGCAATATGGACATCGAGCTGACGGTCGATGCCATGGAGCTTGCGCCGCGCGTCGACCATATCGTGCTGTTTTCCGGCGACGGCGATTTCCGCCCGCTGGTGGAAAGCCTGCAACGTCAGGGCGTGCGCGTTTCGGTGGTGTCGACCATCCGCAGCCAACCGCCGATGATCGCTGACGAATTGCGCCGTCAGGCCGACAATTTCATCGAGCTGGACGAGTTGCGCGACGTCATCGGACGCCCGCCGCGCGACCCGCGCCCGATGGAGCGCGAAGAGATCGAGACGCAGGCGAAATAGCACCGCCACGGCAGTCCGCCCTGCCCGGGGCGGACCCTTGGAAGACGGCCCCCGACGGGGCGGGACATGCGGATATGATGACGGCCACGGTCGATGCCGAAACCGAACCTTCCGTTGCGAAACGCGCGCCGGACACGGTTCTGACCTACCTTCTGACGCCTGCGGATGCGCGGGCCTGGGAGCGGCTCAACCCCGCCGCGCGCAAGCGCAACCGCGCGGGGCTGGGGATTTCGCTGATGGTGGGGATAAGCCTTCTGGTGACGGTGACGCGCCACTTGCCCGACTGGCTGTCGCGGCTGCATTCCAACGCGATCGCCCTTGTCATCCTGCTGGCCCCCTTTGGCGCAATGATGCTGGCGCACCGCCGCGATCTGGCGCGGCGCAGTGCCGAGCGGGTCGCTTCGGAGGTAGAGGTGACGCTGGAAGTCTGGCCGCGCCGTCTGGTCGAAACCCGTGCCGACGGCCGCAAGCCGCTGGCCCTCGGGGCCGAGGCGCTGCGCGATGTGATCGAGACGGAAAGCCATGTTTTCCTGCATTCCCGCAGCGGAACGATCATCGTGCCGGCCCGCGCCTTTGCCGATGGAAAGGCCAAGGATGCCTTTGCCGGATACTGGGAAGGCTTTGCCGACTGACCCCGACGGCGACAGGGCGGGCCGCGCTTGCCCTGTGGACCCGCAGGCGGTTTCGCCTTAGGTCTAGGGCGATAGCTGAGAACCGAGGCCCCGATGTCCCTGCCCCCGCTGACCCTTTACCTCGCCGCGCCACGCGGGTTCTGCGCCGGTGTGGACCGCGCGATCAAGATCGTCGAGATGGCTTTGCAGAAATGGGGCGCGCCCGTCTATGTGCGCCACGAGATCGTCCACAACAAATTCGTGGTGGACGACCTGCGCGCCAAAGGGGCGATCTTTGTCGAGGAGCTGGACGAGGCCCCGACCGACAGGCCGGTGATCTTTTCCGCCCACGGGGTGCCGAAATCGGTTCCGGCCGAGGCCGCGCGGCGCGAGATGATCGCGGTGGACGCGACCTGTCCGCTGGTGACAAAGGTCCATAACGAAGCCCAGCGGCATTACGAGAACGGGCTGCAGATGGTGATGATCGGCCATGCCGGCCACCCCGAGACGGTGGGCACGATGGGCCAGTTGCCCGAGGGCGAGGTTCTGCTGGTCGAAACGGCCGAGGATGTCGCCGGTCTGGTGGTGCGTGATTCGGCAAAACTGGCCTTCATCACCCAGACGACCCTGTCGGTGGACGACACGGCGGGCATCGTTGCGGCCTTGCAGGCGCGGTTTCCGGCGATCATCGGCCCCCACAAGGAAGATATCTGCTATGCAACAACCAACCGTCAGGCGGCGGTCAAGGCGATTGCGGGCAGGATCGACGCGCTTCTGGTGATCGGCGCGCCGAATTCCAGCAACTCGAAACGGCTGGTCGAGGTGGGTTCGGCGGCGGGCTGCGCCTATGCGCAACTGGTGCAGCGGGCAACCGATATCGACTGGCGCGCGCTGGAAGGCATCAGGTCGGTCGGGGTGACGGCGGGGGCTTCGGCACCGGAATTGCTGGTGAACGAGGTGGTCGACGCCTTCCGCGCGCGTTTCGACACGACGGTGGAACGGGTCGAGACGGCGGTGGAGAACGTGGAGTTCAAGGTTCCCCGCATCCTGCGCGAGGCGGTCTGAGATGATTCCGCGTTCGGCTTTGCTTCTGGGCCTTGCGGGGCTGATCCCCTTTGTCTGGGGGGCGGCGACCACGCTGTCGCCCGCGCTTGCATCGGGCGCGATGCGGCTGGTGCCGCCCGTCTTTGTCGGCGCCGTGGTGCTTGTGACCTATGGCACGGTGATCCTTTCGTTCATGTCGGGCGTGCTTTGGGGCTTTGCCACCAAGGCCGAGGGACGCGAGGCGACGGTGGGTTACGTCCTGTCGGTCATTCCCGCGCTTTGGGCATTCTTCATGGTCACGGATACGACCGCAGAGTCGATCCTTTGGCTGGCCACGGGCTTTGCGGCGCTGCTTGCGCTGGATTTCAGCTTTGCGCGGCAGGGGCTGGCCCCCGCATGGTGGATGCGGCTGCGGGTGCTGCTGACCCTGATCGTTCTGGCCTGCCTGCTGGTGGTGCTGCTGTAGGCCACGATTTTCCTGCGAAAAATCGGGGGGGCTTTCCGCCCCCCCCGGCGCGGGGCGCCTCACCCCCCGAGAGTATTGGGGCAAAGGTGAATGGGGGTTTGACCCTGCAAGGCGCGGGTCCTAAACGGGGGAAAAAGGAGCCGCCATGCCCGATCTTTTCGCCTATACCGACGGTGCCTGTTCCGGCAATCCGGGCCCCGGAGGATGGGGCGTGCTGATGCTGGCGCGCGAAGGCGGCGAGGTCGTCAAAGAGCGCGAGCTGTCGGGCGGCGAGATGATGACGACGAACAACCGCATGGAATTGCTGGCGGCGATCTCGGCGCTCGAGGCGCTGGCGCGGGCCTCGGAGATCACCATCGTCACCGACAGCGCCTATGTGAAGAACGGCGTGACCGAGTGGATCCACAACTGGAAGCGCAGGGGCTGGCGCACGGCGGGGAATGATCCGGTAAAGAATGTCGACCTGTGGCAAAGGCTCGATCTGGCGCAGGCCCGGCACAAGGTGGTGTGGCGCTGGATCAAGGGCCATGCGGGCCATGCCGAGAACGAGCGCGCCGATGCCCTTGCGCGGGCCGGAATGGCACCGTTCAAGGTGAAGGCGTGACGGGGGCGGCGCTAGTCTCGGGGCTCGACTATGCCGCGGTGGCGGTCTTTGCGCTGACGGGGGCGCTGGCGGCATCGCGGTCGCAGCTGGATATCGTGGGGTTCATCTTCGTTGCCAGCCTGACGGCGGTGGGCGGAGGCACGTTGCGGGACATCATCCTTGACCGCGTGCCGCTTTGGGTCAGCGATCCGGTGATGCTGCTTGTGGCGGCGGTGGCGGCGGTGCTGGTGTTCCTGACCGCGCATTTGCTGGAAAGCCGCTATCGGGCGCTGGAATGGCTGGATGCCGCAGCCCTTGCCATCGCCGTTCCGGCGGGGGTGGGTGTCGCCCTGTCCGAGGGCATGGGCTGGCCCGTGGTGCTGGTCATGGGGATGGTGACGGGCTGCATGGGGGGTCTCATGCGCGATGTGGTCTGCAACGAGGTGCCGATGGTGCTGAAGCAGGGCGAGCTTTACGTCACCTGCGCCTTTGCGGGCGCGCTGGTCGCGGTGGCGCTGGGCGCTGTCGGGGTGGCCGGATGGGCGGCGCTGACCGCCTGCGCCGCCGTGGTCTTCGTGCTGCGGGCGGGGTCTTTGGCGCTGGGCTGGCGGCTGCCTGTCTACCGCTCGCGCCCGCCGCGCGCGCCGAAGCGGTAATCGAGCAGGACCATGCCTTCGGGCAGGCTGCGGCTGGCGTGCAGACGGGGCTGGAGGGCGGGCCCGCCTGTATCGGGAAAGAGGCGGATGCCCGTGCCGATGAGGCGGGGCACAAGGCAGAGTTCCAGCCTGTCGAGCGCGCCTTTGGCGATGAACTGCGCTTGCAGCGAGGGGCCGCCGACGATCCAGACATCCTTGCCGTCCAGCGCGCGGAGATGGGCGACAAGCGCATCGAGACCATCGCGCCAGAGCGTGCAATTGGCGTGCAGCGCTTCGGCAGGATGGCCGAGCACGATGCCCGCGCAGTCGGGATAGGGCCAATCGGGGGTGAGTTGCCAGATGTGGTCATAGGTCTTGCGCCCCATGACGACCGTGCCGATTTCGGCGATGAAGCCGGACCAGCCCCAATCGACATGCTGGAATTCATTCAGAAAGCCGACACCGCCCCGCGCATCGGCGACGTAACCGTCGAGGGTGGCGGCCATCATTCCGCGAATCTTTGCCAAGGGCTTGCCTTTCATGTTGCAGGACACCAATATAAACGAACAGTCGTTTAGGTAAAGCATGGCCAGACCCCGCAGCCTTCCGGATGCCGATGTTTTCTCTGCCTTGCGCCACCTGTTGGCAGCGGGGGGCGACAAGGCCGTGTCCTTTGCCAGTGTCGCGCGCGTGACGGGCCTTGCGGGGGCAAGCCTTGTGCAACGCTATGGCAGCCGCGACGGGATGATCCGCGCCGCCTTGCTTGCGGCATGGGACGGGCTGGATGCGCTGACCGAAACCGCGGCGGCCGAGGCGGAGAGCGCGCAAGGTTTCCTAAAGGCATTGGGGGGCGGAACGCCGGGGGCGGGCGATGTGGCGCTGCTGGCCGCCGATTTCCGCGACGCCGCGTTGCGGGCGCGGGCCGAGGCATGGCGCGCGCGGGTCGAGGCGCTTTTGACGGCGCGGTTGCGCGACCCCGAGGCGGCGGCGATCCTGTTCGCCGCATGGCAAGGGCAGGCGCTGTGGCAGATGGCCGGAGGCAAGGGCTTTCGCCTGAAGGATGCCGTGAAACGGTTAGGCTAGGCGTTCCGGCAGGGTCAGGCCGCGCAGGATTTCGGCGGCGTCCATCGGTTTCTTGCCCTCGCGCTGGGCAAGGGTGATCTCGACCGCGCCGGAACCGCACGCGACGGTCAGGCCGTGCAGCACCTGCCCCGCCCCGCCGCTGCCTTCGGCAAGGCGCGAGCCGAGGAGTTTGACGCGTTCGTTCCCCACCATGCACCATGCCCCCGGAAAGACCGAGAGGCCGCGGATCTGGCGGTCGATCTCGGCCGCGGGACGGGTCCAGTCGATGCGGGCTTCGGCCTTGTCGATCTTGGCGGCATAGGTGACGCCGCTTTCGGGCTGGGGTTCGGGTGACAGGCTGTCGAGCCTTTCGAGGGCCTCGACGATGAGGTCGGCACCCATGACGGAGAGGCGGTCATGCAGGCGGGCGGTGGTTTCGGTGGCGCCGATCGGGGTAGAGCGCCGCAGCAGGACGGGGCCGGTATCGAGACCCGCGTCCATCTGCATGATGCAGATACCCGTTTCGGTATCGCCCGCCATGATGGCGCGGTGGATCGGGGCCGCGCCGCGCCAGCGCGGCAGAAGCGAGGCATGGATGTTCAGGCACCCCCGCAGAGGTGCATCAAGCACGGCTTGCGGCAGGATCAGCCCATAGGCCACGACCACCGCGATATCGGCATTCAGGGCGGCGAAATCGGCCTGCGCTTCGGGAGTTTTCAGGCTGACGGGGTGGCGGACGGGCAGGCCCAGCGCCTCGGCCCGGGCATGGACGGCGGTGGGGCGCAGGCTTTTGCCGCGTCCGGCAGGGCGCGGGGGCTGGGTGTAGACGGCGACGATCTCGTGCCGCGCGGCAAGCGCCTCGAGGATCGGGACCGAGAAATCGGGCGTGCCCATGAAAACGAGTTTCATGCCCGTTTCCGCCATTTGTCGGCCTTGGCCAGCAGCATCTTGCGTTTCAGGGGCGAGAGGTGGTCGAAGAACATTTTCCCTGCCAGATGGTCGATCTGGTGCTGGGCCGATGTGGCCCAGAGGTGGACGAAATCGCGATCTTCCACCTGCCCTTCGGCGTTCAGGAACCGCACCGTCACCGCGCGCGGGCGGCTGATGACGGCCGAGACGCCGGGCAGGTTGGGCGAGGCCTCGTCATGTTCTCGGAACTGGCCCGAGGCGTGTAGCACCTCGGGGTTGGCCATCAGCACGGCCTGACCGCGTTCGGTCGAGCAATCGACCACCGCAAGGCGCAGCGGCACGCCGATCTGGACGGCGGCAAGGCCGTAGCCGGGCATTGCGTCCATCGTATCGACCATATCGGCCCAGATGGCGCGGATTTCGGGGGTGATCGCGGCAACCGTGGCGGCGGGTGCCTTCAGCACGGGGTGGGGCCAGGGCAGGCAGGGGCGGACAGTCATTTGGCACCTGCGGAATAGGCAGCCTCGAGGGCGGCGCGGGTTGCGGGCGAGAGGCGGTCAAAGGTGACGAGACCGTCGAGATGGTCGATTTCATGCTGGGCGCAGATGGCGGCAAAGCCCGACAGGGTTTCTTGCCGCGCCTGCCCGTCAGGATCGGTCCAGCGCAGCGTGATCTCGGCGGCGCGGGTCACATCGGCGCTGATGCCGGGGATGGAAAGACACCCCTCGGGGCCGGTCAAGCTGCGGTCGGACCGGTGCAGGATTTCGGGGTTGAGGAAGACGCGGGGGGCGCGGCTGCCCTCTTTCCACGTGGTGTCCATGACGAAAACCCGTGTCAGGACACCCACCTGCGGCGCGGCAAGCCCGCGCCCGTAAGCGGCATACATGGTGTCGAGCATATCGGCGGCCAAGGCGCGGGTGGCATCGTCCGGCAGGGCGGGGGCGCAAACGGTGGCAAGGCGCCGGTCGGGCCAGCGCAGGACGGGCAAGACCGCCATCAGCCCTGCCGCGCGCGTTCGCGCTTCAGCTTTTCCATCTTGCGGGTGATCATCTGGCGTTTGAGCGGGCCAAGGTAATCGATGAAGAGCTTGCCGTTCAGGTGGTCGATTTCATGCTGCACGCAGGTCGCCCAGATGCCGCTGAACTGTTCCTCGTTCTGCTTGCCGTCGAGCCCCGTCCAGCGCACGCGCACCTCGGCGGGGCGATCGACTTCGGCGTATTGGTCGGGGATCGACAGACAGCCTTCGTCATAGGTCGACAGGTCTTCGGAGGACCAGGTGATTTCGGGGTTCACCAGCACCATCGGACGCGGGGCTTCGCCTTCGGTCTTGACGCAATCCATCACGATCAGCCGCTTGGTGATGCCGACCTGCGGCGCGGCAAGGCCGATGCCGGGCGCGTCATACATGGTTTCGAGCATGTCTTCGGCAAGCTTGCCCATTTCCGGCGAGATGCCGGTGACGGGGTCGCAGACCTTCTTGAGGCGCGGATCGGGATGGATCAGGATAGAGCGGATCATGGGTCTGATTTACGAAATGACGCCGCTTGGCGCAATGGGGCGAGGCGCAGCATTCGCCTTGGGCGTTTATACCGGAAAAACACCATTAATCGGACGTATATTCCACCAATCAATACGATTGTAGAAAATTGTTCCAATACAAAACTCTATATTGGAAAATACGTCCGCTTGCCCTAAAACGGCGGGAAACGCAGAGCCAGCCTTGCACGACAGGACCCTAGCATGAGCCACGACTTCGACCAAGTGATCGACCGCTTCGGAACCCATTCGGTGAAATGGGACATGATGGAGGCGATGTATGGCGTGCCTGCCGATCAGGGCTTGGCGATGTGGGTGGCGGACATGGATTTCCGCCCGCCGGCCTGCGTGCAGCGCGCGGTCGAGGCGATGGCGGCGCATGGCATCTATGGCTATTTCGGCGATGACACCGCCTATAAGGACGCGATCCTGTGGTGGATGAAAACCCGCCACGGCTGGACGGTCGACCGCGACGCGATCTTTACCACGCACGGGCTGGTCAACGGCACGGGGCTGTGCCTCGAGGCGTTTACCACGCCGGGGGACGGGGTGGTGCTGACGACGCCGGTGTACCACGCCTTTGCGCGCACCATCAAAGCGGCGGGGCGCGTGGTGGTGGAATGCCCGCTGACCGACAATGCCGGCCGCTACGAAATGGATTTCGCCGCCTGGGACGCGCTGATGACGGGGCGCGAGACGATGTTCATCCTCTGCTCGCCGCACAACCCCGGCGGACGGGTCTGGACGCAGGCCGAATTGCGCGGGGTGGCCGATTTCTGCAAGCGCCACGATCTGGTGCTGGTGTCGGACGAGATCCATCACGATCTGGTCTTTGCGGGGCAAAAGCACATTCCGATGCCCAATGCGGCACCCGACATCGCCGACCGTCTGGTGATGATGACGGCGACGACCAAGACCTTCAACATCGCGGGCAGCCATACCGGCAATGTCATCATCGCCGATCCGGTGCTGCGGGCGAAGTTTGCGGCAAGGATCATGGCGCTGGGGATTTCGGGCAATTCCTTCGGGATGCATATGGCCACCGCCGCCTATTCGCCGGAAGGGGCCGCATGGGTCGATGCGCTGATGGCCTATCTGGAAGAGAACCGCCGGATTTTCGACGCGGGCATGGCCGCCATTCCGGGCCTGCGGTCGATGCCGCTGGAAGCGACTTATCTGGCGTGGCTGGATTTTTCCGGCACGGGGATGACGGCGGAGGAGTTCATCGCACGGGTCGAAAAGGACGCGCGGATCGCGACCAACCACGGCAGCGCATTCGGCACGGGGGGCGAGCAGTTCCTGCGCTTCAACCTTGGCACGCGCCGCGCCGTCGTGGTCGAGGCCGTCGCGCGGATGCAGGCGGCCTTTGCCGACCTGCAATAGGTCAGGCCTTGGGCAGGTAGCCCACCGGCGCGTTCTCGTCGTGCCAGTAATCCAGCGCGGGGCGGTCAAGCACGGCGGTCGAGCGTTTGAAACCGCAGATCAGTTCGCCCCCGTCCTGCGACGAGGCGACGATCAGGCATTGGAAGATGTGGTTCGCGCCGTCGTAGACATCGACCAGCCCGCGCAGATGCGGGGTCAGCTTGGCGTCGAGCGCCATGCCATCCTCCCAGAAGCGCAGCACGGGAAAGACCGCGCCGCCGACCTGCACGCGCAGACGCGACTTGCGGCGCAGCGTTGCCTTGCGTGCGGCTTCCAGCCCTTCGCGCACCTCGCGCGGCAGAAATTCGAGCATCGGTCTCTCCATCCCTTGGGCAGAGCGTTTCACAGCGAGATAGCCTTGCAGATGACAACGGCAGGGTAGGCAGGAAAAGTTAACGCGCCGTGACGGAAAAGCCGCAACTCGGGCGCGCGGGGGCGGGTTGCGGCCCTGCGGGGCGATGGACAGGGCGGGCGCGATCGGGTTTCTGGCGCTTGGACAGGCGGGGGCGGGCGAATCATGGCTGGGGTCGACCACGGCGGCGGGATTGATGCGGCGGCGGCGCGCTGGGGCGGGGCGCGGGGCGACTGGCTTGACCTGTCCACGGGAATCAACCCGCGACCCTATCCTTTGCCCGCATTCGGTGGCGACATCTGGACCGCCCTGCCCGACCGCGCGGCCTTTGCCGAGGCCGAGGCTGCGGCGCGGTCCTTCTGGCGCGTGCCCGATGGTGCGGCGGTGCTGGCGGCACCGGGCGCTTCGGCCCTGATCGCGCGGCTGCCGGCCCTGCGCCCGGCGGGGCGGGTGTCGATTGCGGGGCCGACCTATAACGAACATGCCCGCGCCTTTGCGGCCAACGGCTGGCAGGTGGTCGAGGGCGCGGCGGATGCGGCTGTGGTGGTGCATCCGAACAATCCCGACGGGCGGTTTCAGGCGGCACCGGACGCCGCCTTCAGCGTGATCGACGAAAGTTTTTGCGACATATGCCCCGACGAAAGCCAGATCGCGCAGGCCGGTCAGGCGGGGACGGTCGTGCTGAAGAGCTTTGGCAAGTTCTGGGGTCTGGCGGGGATGCGGCTGGGATTTGCCATCGGCGACCCCGTGCTGCTGGCGCGGCTTGAGCCGATGATCGGGCCTTGGGCCGTGTCGGGCCCCGCGCTGGTCACGGCGGCCAAGGCGCTGCGCGACGAGGCCTGGGCTGCGGCCACGCGCGCGCGGCTGGCGGCGGATGCGGCGCGGCTTGATGCGCTGATGCTGCGGGCGGGTGTGTCGCAGGCGGGCGGCACCGCGCTGTTCCGGCTTTACGATGTGGGTGATGCGGCGGCGTGGCAGGAGCGGCTGGCGCGGCACCGCATTCTGGGCCGGATCTTTCCCTATTCCGCCCGCTGGCTGCGCCTTGGCCTGCCCGATGGCGATGGCTGGGCACGGCTGGAGGCCGCGCTATGAGTGCCACGCTTCTGATCCCCGCCCTGCTGCTTGACGCCGCACTGGGCGAGCCGAAATGGCTGTGGGACCGCTTCCCGCACCCCGCCGTGCTGATGGGCCGCGCCGTGGGCCGGGCCGAGGCGCTGTTGAACAGGGGAAACCACCGCCGCTTGCGCGGGGTGGCGGCGATGGCGGGTCTGGGGCTTGGCGCATGGGGGCTGGGCTGGCTGATCCATGCCCTGCCGGATGGCGGCGTGGTCGAGGTGATCGCGGCGGCGATCCTGCTCGCGCAAAGGTCGCTGGTGCAGCATGTGCAGGCCGTGGGCGATGCGCTGCGCCTGTCGCTTGGCGGAGGGCGGCAGGCGGTTGCCATGATCGTGGGGCGTGACGTCGCCGCGCTGGACGAGGCGGGCGTATCGCGCGCCGCCATCGAAAGTGCCGCCGAAAACCTGTCGGACGGGGTGATTGCCCCCGCCTTGTGGTTTCTGGTCGGCGGTCTGCCCGCGTTGATGCTTTACAAGATCACCAACACGGCGGATTCGATGATCGGCCACCGCACCCCGCGTTACGAGCAGTTCGGCTGGGCGGCGGCGCGCTTCGACGATCTGCTGAACCTTGTCCCCGCGCGCCTGACCGCGCTTTTGATCGCGGTGACCCACGGCTGGTTCGACCCGCGTCCCGTGCTGCGCGATGCGCCGCTGCACCGGTCGCCCAATGCCGGTTGGCCCGAGGCCGCGATGGCGCCGGTGCTGGGTGTGGCGCTGTCGGGGCCACGGTCCTATCACGGCGAGATGCGCGATTTCCCCTGGGTCTGGCCCGAGGGGCGGCGCGATGCAGGCCCCGATGACATCGACGCGGCCTGCGCGGCACTGTGGCGGGCCTGGGGCGGGATGTTGGGGCTGACGCTGCTTCTCGCGCTTTTCTGATCCACCTGCGGTTGCCCCGCAGGCCCGGGCCGCATAACCTGCCCGCGCCCCAACCGCATGCGAGGCCCAATGCGCGCCCTGACCCTTGCCCTGATGACAGCCACCGCAAGCCCTGCCCTTGCCGCGCCCTGCGGCGGTGATTTCGGCAGTTGGGTCGCCGCGATGAAAGCCGAAGCCGTGGCAGCGGGCGAGACGCCGGCCACGGTCGATGCCTTCTTTGCCGGGGCCAATCCGGACCCGCGCGTGCTGAAAGCCGACCGCGCGCAAGGCGTGTTCCGCAAGAGCTTTCTGGAATTCTCGCAAAGCCTGATCTCGAAGGACCGGCTGCAAAAGGGCATCGCCAATGCCAGCCGCTATGGCGACATCTTTGCGCGGGCGGAAAAGGACTACGGCGTCTCGCGCGGGATCCTGCTGGCCTTTTGGGCCTTTGAGACGGATTTCGGCGCGGTGCAGGGCGATTTCAACACCCGCAACGCGCTGGTGACGCTGGCGCATGATTGCCGCCGCCCCGATCTGTTCCAGCCGCAGGTTCTGGCGGCCATCCAGATGCATGGTCTGGGCGAGTTCGATCTGGACACCACCGGCGCCTGGGCGGGCGAGATCGGGATGGTCCAGATGCTGCCGGGCGACATCTTGCGTCTTGGCGTCGATGGCGATGGCGACGGGTTGGTGACGCTGAAAACCTCGGCCCCCGATGCGATCCTGTCGGGGGCGCGGCTGTTGCAAAGCCACGGCTGGCGCGCGGGCGAACCGTGGCTGCAAGAGGTGATCCTGCCCGACAGTTTCGACTGGGAGCTGACCGGGCTCGACACGCAGCTTGCCGCCGAGCAATGGGCGGCGATGGGGGTGCAGGTGCGCAGCGGGGTGGTGGCGAACGGCTTGCCCGCGTCGATCCTTCTGCCGCAGGGGCGCAAGGGTCCGGCCTTCCTCGCCTATCCGAATTACTCGGTTTTGTTCAACTGGAACAAAAGCTTCGTCTATGTCACCACGGCGGCCTATTTCGCCACGCGGCTGATGGGGGCCGAACCCTATCGCGCGGGCAACCCCGATCCGGCCCTGCCTGTGGCCCAGATGAAGGCGTTGCAGCAGAAGCTGGCGGCCCTTGGGCATGATGTGGGCCAGATCGATGGCATTCTGGGTGCATCGACACGGATTGCGGTGCAGAAAGAGCAGACGCGGCTGGGCCTTCCCGCCGATGCATGGCCGACCGCCGACCTGTTGGAGAGATTGTGAAAACCACTGCCGAACTGATGGCCGCCCTGCCCCATGTGCTGGCCGCCCCGAAAGATGCCGCCCCCGTGCTGCAACTGTGCCTGCGCCCCGATTACGGGCAGCGCGCCTTTCCCGACCGCGTGACCCTGACGCGCGAGGGTGGCATTCCCGGCGAGCGTTGGGCCAAGGCACCCTGGCTGAAGCTGGCCGATGGCACGGGCGATCCGCGGATCCAGGTGTCCATCCTGCCCAAGCGGGTGCTTGATCTGGTCTGGCGCGAAGGCGATGCCGAACCGCATCCGGGCGATACGATCATCGCGGACCTCGACACATCCTTGGCCAATCTGCCCGAGGGGACGTTGCTGGCCTGCGGGACGGCGGTGCTGCGGGTGAGCGATGTGTTCAACGATGCCTGCGTGAAGTGGAAGGTGCGTTACGGCGCAGAGGCGAAGGATTGGGTCGTGGCCCCCGGCCACCCCGAATTGCGGCTGCGCGGGGTGCTGTGTTCCATCGAGCGCGATGGCGAAGTGCGCCTTGGCGACGTGATCTGCAAGCTGTGACGCCGTAGGGTGCGCAGTTGATGCGCACCTGTGCCGCGGAACGATGGTGCGCTGCAAGAGCGCACCCTACCGTTCACATCCCGTGCAGCGGCTTTTGCCCGCGCCGCCATGCGACCGCCTGCTTCGCCGCCGTCTGCATCAGCTTGCGCCACTGTGGCAGGGCGGCGGCAAGGCCGGCTTGCGTGACGGTCAGGGTCAGGTGGGTTTCGCCCCTGACGATGGCGAGCGTCCCTTTCTGCGAGATGCGCCAATCGGCAAGCGCCGCTTCGGGTGCCCGCACCTCGAAGCGCAGCGTCAGGGTGGTGCCCCCTGCCCCCGCATGGGCCGTGAATTCAGGGGCTGCGGGGCCATCGCCACGGGCGTAAACGGTGTCGCCCACGGGTTCGATGCCGACAAAACCCGCAGCTTGCAGGGCGGATGCGATGTCTTGCGGTGTCACGCGACCAGCGCCTCGGCTTTCTTGAGGTCGACCGAGACGAGTTGGCTCACCCCCTGTTCCTGCATCGTCACGCCGAACAGGCGGTCCATCCGCGCCATCGTCACGGCGTGGTGGGTGATGACCAGAAAGCGCGTGTCGGTGCGGCGGGTCATTTCGTCCAGCATGTCGCAGAAGCGCGTCACGTTGGCATCATCGAGCGGCGCGTCGACCTCGTCCAGAACGCAGATCGGCGCGGGGTTGGCAAGGAACACGCCGAAGATCAGCGCAAGCGCCGTCAGCGTCTGTTCGCCCCCCGACAGCAGCGACAGGGTGGCGAGTTTCTTGCCCGGCGGCTGGCACATGATTTCAAGGCCCGCTTCCAGCGGGTCATCGGATTCCACCAGCACCAGACGCGCCTCGCCCCCGCCGAACAGATGGGTGAAGAGGGTCGAGAAATTGGCGTTCACCTGTTCGAATGCGGTCAGGAGGCGCTCGCGCCCTTCGCGGTTCAGCCCCGCGATCCCTGAGCGGAGTTTCTTGATCGCCTCTTCCAGATCGTTCTTTTCGCCGGCGAGGGTGTCGTATTCCCCGGAGACAGTCTTGGCATCCTCTTCGGCGCGCAGGTTGACCGCGCCCAGCGATTCCCGCTGCCGTTTCAGGCGGTTCACATCGGCGTCGAGCGTTTCGGCATCGGGCATTCTGTCGGGGTCGGTTTTCAGCGTGTCGAGAAGCTGGTCGGGTGTCGCCTCGGTTTCCTCGGCGATGCGTTCGGCGGCATAGGCCACGGTTTCGCGGGCGGCATCGGCGCGGGCCTCGGCACGGGCGCGGGCTTCGCGGGCCTCGCCCGCCGCGCGCTCGGCATCGCGTTCGGCGTCCTGGGCGGCGCGAAGGGCGGCTTCGGCCTCGGCCAAGGCATCGGCGGCGATGCGGCGGCGGGCCTCGGCGGCGTCGATGGCTTCGGCCAGTTCCTCGCGCTTGATGGCGATTTCTTCGGGGGCGGCGCTGGCCTCGGCCAATTCCTCTTCCGTCTCGGCCTTGCGTTCGGCCAGTTCGGCAATGCGGCGTTCGGCGGTTTCAAGGCGGTGCTTCCAGCCGGACAGTTCCTTGACCGCTTCCTGACGGCGGCGCACCCGCGCCTCGCCCTCGCGGCGAAGCTCGTCATGCGCGGAGCGGCGGGTGAGCATGGCAAGACGGGCGGCCTCGACGGCCACGCGGGCGGCTTCGACCGCGTTGCGGGCGGCGTCGAGGTCGGGAAGATCGGCCTGCTGCGCCTCGGCCTCGCGCAGGCGGGCGCGGGCTTCCATCGCCTCGTCATCATAGCGCGAGACGGCAAGGCGGGCGGCTTCGAGCTTTCCGGCGGCGATGGAGCGGTCGGCCTCGGCACGGCTGGCGGCGCGGTTGGCTTCGGTCACGCGCCCATCGGCGGCGCGGCGGGCATCGCGGGCCATCTGGTCGGCACGGGCCAGATCGGCAAGGCGGGCTTGCAGCATCTCGTGCGCCTGACGCGCGCCTTCGGCCTTGGCCGCGACCTCTTCGAGGTCACGCTTCAACTGCACCAGACGGTTGAGCTGTTGCAGGCGAAGGGCGGCGGCCGAGGGCGCATCCTCGGCCCCCGCGCGGAACCCGTCCCAACGCCAGAGGTCGCCATCGAGGCTGACAAGGCGCTGCCCCGGTTGCAGCGCGGCTTGCAGCGCGAAACCCTGTTCGCGGCTGACAAGGCCGATCTGGGACAGGCGGCGGGCAAGGACGGCGGGCGCCTTGACATGCGCACCCAAGGGGTCTGCCCCTGCGGGAAGGGGTTGGGGCGTCGCATAGGCATCAAGCACGGCCCAGCCCGAACGGGCGGCGGCCTCGACCTCGGGGGCGCGAAGATCGTCGGCCAGCGCGGCGCCCAGCGCCTTTTCATAGCCGGGCGTCACGGTCAGACGGTCGAGGAGTTGCGAGCCTGCCGCCGCCTCGCGTTCGACCAGACGGGCCAGCGCCGCGACTTCGGCGCGCAGGGCATTCGCCTCGCCCTCGGCCGACGAGCGGGCGGCGCGGGCTTCGGCTTCGCGGCCCTGCGTTTCGGCGCGCGCGGTTTCGGCCTCGGCCAGCGTTTCCTCGGCCCGTTCGGCAAGGGCGGCCGCGGCCTCTTGCGCTTCGGTTGCGGCGTCGAAGGCCTCGGCGGCTTCGGCCAAGGCTTCGGTCGCGCCCTCGACCGCCTCGCGCGCGGCGCCCGCCTGCGCTTCGGCACGGTCGAGGGTGGAGCGGGTGTCGGACATCATGCGCTGCGCCGACTGGTGGCGGGCGGCAAGGCGGGCGCTGTCTTCGGTCGCCTGCGCGAGCAGGGTTTCGCGGTCGGACAGCAACGCCCCCGCCTCGCGCGCGATTTCGGCGGATTCGGTCAGGCGTTCGTCATGGCCGTCATGGGCGCGGGCAAGTTGCTCGATCTCCCATTCCAGCCGCCCGATGGTTTCGCCCGCGTCGCGGTTCAGCCCCGCTTCGCGCTCCATATCCCGCGCAAGCTGGTCGATCCGGCTGCGCAGCGTTTCGATCATCTGGCGGGCGCGGGCTTCTTGGTCGCCAAGCGCGTCGCGCTGGACGGTCAGCCGTTGCAGGACCGCGCTGGCAATCGCCTCTTCCTCGCGCTTGGCGGGCAAGGCGTCCTCGCGCCCTTCGCGGGCTTTTCCGGCCGCACGGGCGGCGGCTTCGGCCTGCGATGCCGCAAGCAGGCGTTCACGCAGCGCGGCATCGGCCTCGGCCCGCGCGAATTCGGCTTCGCGCCAGCGGCGATAGAGAAGCATCCCTTCGGCGCGGCGCAATTCCTCGCCGATCTCGCGATAGCGCGCGGCCTGTTTCGCCTGCCGCGTCAGGGTGGACAATTGCTGGGCAAGGGCTTCCAGAACGTCATCGACGCGGGTCAGGTTCTGTTCCGCGCCCTGCAACTTCAGCTCGGCCTCGTGCCGGCGGGCGTAAAGGCCCGAGATCCCCGCAGCCTCTTCCAGCACGCGGCGGCGCGCTTTCGGCTTGGCGTTGATCAGTTCCGAAATCTGCCCCTGCCGCACCAGCGCGGGCGAATGCGAGCCGGTCGAGGCATCGGCAAAGAGCATCTGCACATCGCGGGCGCGGACGTCTTTGGCATTGGCCTTGTAGGCAGACCCCGCATCACGCGTGATGCGGCGGATGATCTCGATCTGGTCGGCCTCGTTGAAGCCGGAGGGCGCGAGACGGTCCTGATTGTCGATCACCAGCGCCACTTCGGCAAAATGCCGTGCGGGGCGGGTGGCCGCACCGGCAAAGATCACATCCTCCATCCCGCCGCCGCGCATGGCGGTGGGACGGTTCTCGCCCATGACCCAGCGCAAGGCTTCCAAGAGGTTCGACTTGCCGCAACCGTTCGGCCCGACCACGCCTGTAAGCCCCTCATGGATCACAAGATCCGTGGGGTCGACAAAGCTTTTGAAGCCGTTGAGCCGAAGGCGGGTGAAACGCAAGGCTTGGTCCTGATTCCGCTGATGCGATATGGTCCGGCCAGACAGGGGGCAAGTCAACAGGATGTAGAAGCGGGCGGCGGCTTATCCCCAAGATGTTGGGGCTGGCGCAGACGGAATTTGGCGCAAATTCCGGTCCGGTTTCTGACGCAGAAACCGGCGGCAGGCTTGGGCGCGCGGAATTTGCGTCAAATTCCGTGCCGGAGTTTGCGTCAAACTCCGCTTGACCCGCGCAGGTTGCAGCACCACATTTGAACCATGCTCACCCTTCTCGGCATTTGCGGCGCGCTTCGTGCCGGTTCGACCAACCGCCTGCTTCTGGCCGAAGCGCGGCGCGTCTTTGGCGCGGCAGAACATGTGGAGGGCGACATCCGCATGCCGCTCTTCGACGAGGATGACGAGGTGGCGAACGGCTTCCCGCCCGGGGCCGTCACCCTGCACGGCCAGATCAGGGCGGCGGATGCGATTGTGATCGCGACGCCCGAGTATAACAAATCGGTGCCCGGCGGTTTGAAGAACGCGCTCGACTGGGTGTCGCGCGTGCCGGGGGCCGCGTGGCGCGACAAGCCGGTGGCCATCATGTCGGCCGCCGACGGGCGCGCGGGCGGCGACCGGTCGCAATTCGCGCTGCGGCTTTGCCTGACGCCGTTCCGCCCGCGCCTGATCACGGGGCCCGAGGTGATGGTGGCCGACTCGCGCAGCGCATTCGACGAGGCGGGGCGGCTGCGCGATGCGCGTTATGTCAAAACGCTGACCGAACTCATGCAAGTGTTGCGGTCCGAGGCAGGGCGCTAACCCCAGCCGCCGCCGCCCGGTGTCAGCATCTCGAAGACCGCGCCTGCGGGCAGGTCGCGTTCGTCGTTGCCCTGCAAGACCTCGACCCGCCCGTCAGGCCAGATCACGCGGTTCTCGCCCACAGCGCCCGCGCCACCGCCCGCGCCGCCAAAGGGCGGGACGATCCGGCTGGAACACAGCGTGGTGACGGTGACACCTTCGAGAAACCGCATCCGGCGCACCGCGCCGCTGCCGCCGCTCCACCGCCCCGCGCCGCCCGAGCCCTGCCGGATGCCAAAGGCTTCCAACCGCACGGGGAAGCGTTTTTCAAGGATTTCGGGGTCGGTCATGCGGGTGTTGGTCATATGGCTTTGCACCGCGTCGCAGCCCGCGAACCCCGGCCCCGCCCCCGTGCCGCCGGCAATCGTCTCGTAATTCTGGAAGCGGGCATTGCCCCAGACGAAATTGTTCATCGTCGCCTGCGAACAGGCCATGACGCCAAGCGCGCCGTAAAGCGCGTTGCAGGCGGCTTGCGACACTTCGGTATTTCCCGCGATTACGGCGGCGGGGGCGCGGGGGTTCAGCATCGACCCCTCGGGCACGACCAGCGTGACGGGGCGCAGGCAGCCTTCGTTCAGCGGGATGGCCTTGCCGACCAGCGTGCGGAAAACGTAAAGCACCACCGCCCGAGTGATGGCGGCGGGGGCGTTGTAATTGCCCGCGTGCTGGGCCGAGGTTCCGGTGAAATCGACCGTTGCCGCGCGGGCCGCACGGTCAACCGTGACGCGCACACAAATCCGCGTGCCGATGTCCATCGGATAGGTGAAGCTGCCGTCCTGCAAATGGTCGATCACCTGCCGCACGCTTTCCTCGGCATTCCGCTGGACATGGCCCATATAGGCCGCGACCACATCGGCCCCGTAGCTTTCGACCACGCGCGAAAGCTCGCGCCGCCCGGTTTCGTTCGCGGCGATCTGTGCCTTGAGATCGGCCATGTTCTGTTCGATGGCGCGGCAGGGATAGGGGCCGGACAGCAGCAGTTCGCGCACCGCCGCCTCGCGCAGCGTGCCACGGCTGACGAGGGGAAAGACGTCGATCAGGACGCCCTCTTCCTCGATCCTGCGGCTGTCGGGCGGGGATGATCCGGGCGTGCGCCCGCCGATATCGGCGTGATGCCCGCGCGAGCCAAGCCAGAAGGCGGGCTTGCCGCCGACGAAAACGGGGGTGATGACGGTGACATCGGGCAGATGCGTGCCGCCGTTGTAGGGCGAGTTGAGCATGAAAGCATCGCCCTCGGCCACATGCCCCGCCGTTTCGGCCATCACCACCTTGACCGCATGCGACATGGAGCCGAGATGCACCGGCACATGCGGGGCATTGGCCACCAGATCGCCCGCCGCATCGAAGATGGCGCAGGAAAAGTCCAGGCGTTCCTTGATGTTCACCGACCACGCGGTATTGGCGAGCGTGGCCCCCATCTGGTCGGCCACCGACATGAACAGGTTGTTGAACACCTCGAGCAGGACGGGATCGGCCTCGGTGCCCGCCGCAGGGGGGCGGGTGATCGCCCCGGTCCGTTCAAGGATCAGGTTGCCGGTGGCATCGGTGCGGGCGTCCCAGCCTTCGGCCAGATAGACGGTCCCCGTGGCTTCGCGGATCACGGCGGGTCCGGCAAGGCGCGCCCCCGCGCCAAGTGCTGCGCGGTCATAAAGCGGCACCTTGCGCCAATCGTCCAGCCAGAGGTCGACCGCATCCACCGGATCGGCGCGGCCTGCGGGCAAGGGCGCTTCGCCAAGGTCCGCGCCGCCGCCGATGGCCTCTACGGCGAGCATCTCGAAGAGCAAGCCGCGCTCGGGCGAGGTGAAGCCGAAGCGGGCCTGATGCGCGGCCTCGAAGGCGGCCTGCATCGCGGCGGGGGTGCCGAAGGGCACCTCGAGCGGCTGGTGCGAGCCTTCGTAGCGCAGATGGGCGCGGGCTTCGGTGCGGGGATTGGCGATGCCCTGCGCGGCAAGGTCGGCGCGCGCCCGCGCGGCAAGGTCGGCAAGGGCCGGGGCCGCATCGGCCGTAAGAGGCGCGTCGAACTGCACCTCGTGCAGGGCGCGCAGATCGGCAAGGCCCATGCCATAGGCCGACAGAACCCCCGCAAGCGGGTGCAGGAACACGCGCCGTATCCCCAAGGCATCGGCCACGCCGCAGGCATGCTGGCCCCCTGCCCCGCCGAAACATTGCAAGGTGTAGCCCGTCACGTCATGCCCGCGCTGGACGCTGATCTTCTTGATGGCGTTGGCCATGTTGTCGATCGCGATGCGCAGGAAACCTGCCGCCATCTCCTCGGGCGCGGGGCGGTGGCCGGTTTCGGCGGCGACGGTATCGGCAAGGGACTGGAACCGCCGCCGCACGATGTCGGCGTCGAGCGGCTGGTCGCCGTTCGGGCCGAACACGGCGGGGAAATGCGCGGGCGACAGGCGGCCCAGCATGACGTTGCAATCCGTCACCGTCAGCGGCCCGCCACGGCGATAGGCGGCGGGGCCGGGGTTGGCACCGGCACTTTCGGGGCCGACCTGAAAGCGCCCGTCCCGAAAGGTGCAGATCGAACCGCCCCCTGCGGCGACGGTGTGGATATCCATCATCGGCGCGCGCATCCGCACGCCGGCCACCTCGGTCTCGAAGGAGCGTTCGTAGCTTCCGGCGAAATGGCTGACATCGGTCGAGGTGCCGCCCATGTCAAAGCCGATCAGC
This sequence comes from Paragemmobacter straminiformis, assembly GCF_014243445.1. Classification (GTDB taxonomy): domain Bacteria; phylum Pseudomonadota; class Alphaproteobacteria; order Rhodobacterales; family Rhodobacteraceae; genus Paragemmobacter; species Paragemmobacter straminiformis. The sequence continues at coordinate 46,341 of NZ_JACLQD010000007.1, read as the reverse complement.
CGGTCGAACCCCGCCGCCTGCCCCGTGCGCACCATGCCGACGATGCCACCTGCGGGGCCGGAAAGGATTGCATCCTTGCCCTGGAAGCGCGTGGCCTCGGTCAACCCGCCATTCGATTGCATGAAGAGAAGCCGCCCCGTGGCAACGCCCATATCGAGGGCGCCTTCGACCTGCGCCACATAGCGGCGCAGGATGGGCGAGAGATAGGCATCGACCACCGTGGTATCGCCGCGCCCGACCAGCTTTGCCAAGCGGCTGACCTGATGGGAAAGCGAGATCTGGGTAAAACCCACCCCGACGGCGATGGCGCCGATCCGCGCCTCGTGCGCGGGGTTCAGATAGGCGTGCAGCAGGGCCACGGCCACCGAGCGGATGCCCGCATCATAGGCCGTTTGCAGGGCGGCACGGACAGCCCCCTCGTCAAGCACGGCAACGACCGCGCCGCTGGCGTCCAGCCGTTCGGGAACCTCGGACACGCGCGCGTAAAGCAGGTCGGGGCGCTTGATGTGCAGATCGAACAGCGCGGGGCGGGCCTGCGTGCCGATCCGCAGAAGGTCGCGGAACCCTTGGGTGACCAGCAGAAGCACCGCTTCGCCCTTGCGCTCGAGCAGCGCGTTGGTGGCCACGGTCGTCCCCATCTTCACGGCGGCGATGGCCCCTTGGGGCAAAGCGTCTCCGGGGCAGAGGCCGAGGCAATCACGGATGCCCTGCACGGCGGCATCGGCATAGCGTTCTGGGTTTTCGGACAAAAGCTTGCGCGTCTCGATCCGGCCATCGGGGCGGCGGGCGACCACATCGGTAAAGGTGCCGCCACGGTCGATCCAGAATTCCCAAGCGCCCGACATGCGACCCCCTTTTGCCCTGCCCTTGGGTCCGACATCGCGGGGGCCGAGTCAACGGGCAGTCCTTCAGCCGTGGCGCTTCGGCACGGCTGCAAGTTGAGTATTTGGGCAAGGATGAAGCTGCCCTGCGGTTTTCATCCTTGCCCAAATACCCGCTTTTCCGAAGGTCACGGGCGGCGCGGCGGCGGGTCAGTCCTTCTTGGCCTCGTGGTATTCCTGTTCGGTGTTGATTTCCCACAGTTCGGCATGGGTGTCGCGGCCGCTCAGGATGCCGTCCACCGCGACCATCGCGGTCAGCATGGAATGGTCCTGGTTGTTGTAGCGGTGCATGCCGTTGCGACCGACGAGAAAGAGGTTCTCGAAGCGGTTCATGTAGTCGCGCACCTGATCGAAGCGGTCGTAGCTGCCGAAATAGGCGGGGTAGGCTTTCAGCGTGCGCACCACCACGGCGTCTTTCACGTCGGACGGGTCCGAAACCCCGAGCTTGGCCAGTTCCCCGACGGCAAAGGCGGTCAGGTCGGCGTCGGGCATGGACCAGATGTCGTCACCCTCGTTCACGAAGTATTCGAGGCCGATCCAGATGTCGTCCCTGTCGGCGACCAGATAGGGGCTCCAGTTGTTGAAGATCTGGATGCGGCCCACCTTTACATCGGGTTCCTGCACGTAGATCCAGTTGTCGGGGATGCGGGAATAGAGGTTCGCGGCCGTGGCGCCGCCGTTCAGCTTGAGCCGCTTGAGAAGCACGCCCACCGTGATGAAATCGCGATAGGTCAGGCCGTCCGAGACCGCCTGCACCTCGGCGGGGGCCGGAGGGGTCAGGCCTTGCAGCAGGTCGCGGACGGGCATGGTCGAAAAGAAGTAGTCGCCCGCGATCCGGCGTTTGGCCCCCGTGGCGTCGGTCACGTCGATGGCCGTCACGCGCGCGCCGTCGTGGTAGACTTGCGTCACGCGGGTCTGCATGTGCAATTCGCCGCCCTTGGCGACCACGCCTTCGGCCACTTTCTCCCACAACTGGCCGGGGCCGTGCTTGGGGTAGAGGAAACGCTCGATCAGGCTCGTCTCGACGGTTTTCTGCGACAGGGTGGTGCGGGAGGGTTTCAGCTTGCGCAGCGCGTTCTTGACCAGCGCGGTGATCGACAGCCCCTTGATCCGCTGCGCGCCCCATTCGGCGGGGATATCCTCGCAAGGCACGCCCCAGACCTTTTCGGTGTAGTCGCGGAAGAAGGTGGCATAAAGCTCGTGCCCGAAGCGGTTGATGATGAAATCGCGCAAGCTGCGTTCGGGGCGGATCGGCAGCACCCGCGCCTTGGCGTAGGAGAAGAAGATCTTGACGCTGCGCCAGAGGCCAAGCCCCGCCAGCGTGCCGAGGCTGAACTTGATCGGATAGTCGAAGAACTGGCGCAGGTAGAGGATGCGCGACACGCGGGGGCGGATCAGCATGACGTCGTCGGTCAGGTCGGGGTCGGCCCCGCCCGTGGGGTTGTCGATGCTGCGGTGCTTGTTCTGGTAGCTGATGGTCAGCGTGGGGTCGGCATCGCCCGCGGTTTGCAGCGGCAGGACATTCGACCACCAGTCCATCACGCGGTCGGATTTCGAGAAGAAGCGATGGCCGCCGATGTCGATGCGGTTGCCCTTGTAGTTGACCGTGCGGCTGATGCCGCCGACCTGCGTGTCGGCCTCGACCAGCACGGGTTTGATGCCCGAGCGGGTGACGAATTCATGCGCGGCGGTCAGGCCGGCGGGGCCCGCTCCGATGATGACGGCAATCTTGTCGGTCATGTCATGGCCTTTCGTCCGGCGTGCGGGGCGTCGCATCGGAGCGGCGGCCACGGCGGAAACTCACGTATTTATGGGCGAAGAACGAATAGATCGCGGTCAGTCCCACGGCGGTGATATGGGCCAGCGCCTCGGGTGGCAGATGCGGGTCGATGGCGGGCAGATGGCCGCGCAGGTTTTCGGCAAGGGTCGTGGTGATGGCAAGACCGCCCACGGAGACGGCGAAGAAGTCGATGGCCTCCGACCGGGTCAACCGGCCCGAGGGTTCGAAGGTGTAGCGCCGGTTCAGCACGAAGCTGACGCCCATGCCCGCCAGAAAGCCGATGGCGACGGCAAGCGCGTATTGCCAGCCCTCGACCAGCCCGAGACCGGCATAGAGGATATAGCCCGTGACAAGGTTCACGGCGGCGGCCAGCCCCGAGAAGATCAGGAAACGGTGGAACATCAGCCCACCACCGCCGCTGCGCAGGTCATTGCCGTCGTCACAGAAACCGCCTCCGAAGTCGCGCTCTTTTGGGCGCTTTTACCCGAAGGGATATGTCACCCCCGCCCAAAGGCGCAATCAAAGGAACGTCGGCGCGAAATTCGGCCCCGTGACTGTGGCGTGGCTGCACCCCTGCGGGCCGCCCCGGTCAGATCGACGGCGGGCGCAGGCCCTGGAACAGGCGCAGGACCGTGATGACGATGGGAACGATCACGATGATCAGGTTCACGGGAAACAGGAAGACCGCCATCGGGAAAAGCATTTTGATGGGCAGCGCGTTCGCCTTCTCTTCGGCCCTGAGCAGGCGCATCTGGCGCATTTCCTTGGAATAGGTGCGCAGGGTCCGCACCACGCTTGCCCCGAGTTCCTGGCTTTGGCGGAACAGGGTCGAGAGGGTGCGGGCCTCTTCCAGACGGACGCGATAGGCGAAGTTCGTCAGCGCCTCGTGCAGCGGACGGCCCGCGCGGACTTCGAGGCTGATGATGGCAAGGTGGGTTCCGAAAACCGGCTTCGTGGTGATGAATTCCCGCGCCACACGGTCGATGGCCGCTTCGATCGACAGGCCGGCGTCGACGCAGACGATCAGCATGTCCATGAAATCGGGGAAGAGTTTGCGGTTCTGGATTTCGGTCTTGCGGACGTAATAGTCGAGCACCGCGCTGCACAGGATGAAGGAGATGCCGCCGAAAACGGCAGCGATCAGCACGGCGCCTGCGGGGTTGATGTCGGGGAACAGCCGCACGATCACGAAGCGCATCACAAGCGTCACCACCACGACCGCCACGATGCGGGAGATGTGGAACAGGCGCGGCGCCCCCTTGGTCAGGAAACCCGCCGCGATCAGCTTCATCTCGAGGCTGTCGGGCTGGTTCTTCTTCTGGATGTTGAAGTAATGGCTGACCTGTTCGTTGTCGGACGAGAAGATGTCGTTGTCCGCGCCGCGGCTTGAGGTGGCCGCTTCGATGTTGCGGGTGATTTCGCGGTTGCGGGCGACGATGGTCAGGATGGTGAAGGCGATGATGATCACCGCCAGAAACACCATCAGATAGATCACATTCTCGGTCATCTGGGGTGCTTTCTGTCAGAAATCGAACCGGACGAGCCGGTTGAGGATGAGCATACCGAAGGCCATGATGACGAGAAGCCCCACGACGATCTGCGTGCCGTAGCCGCTTTCCCAGACCGGATCGAAATAGGTCGGAACCAGCGTGACGATCATCGAATAGAGCCCGAAGGGGAAGATCGCCATGATGACCGAGGTGATGCGCCCTTCGGCCGAGATGGCCTTGATCTTGGCGCGGATCACGCCGCGGTCGCGGATCATGCTGGACAGGTTCTCGAGGATTTCGGCAAGGTTGCCGCCCGTGCCGCGCTGGACGCTGACGGTCACGGCGAGAAGGGCAAGTTCTTCGGCCCCGACGCGGTCGAGCATGTTGAGCATCGCATCGTCAAGTTCCGAACCAAAGGTGAGCTGGTCGCTGAGCAGGCCGAATTCGGACCCGATGGGATCGGGCATTTCGCGCCCGACAAGGGCGATGGCCGTGCTGAGCGGGTGCCCCGCGTTCAGGCTTCGCACGATGATCTCGATGGCGATGGGCAGCTGTTCGACGAATTTCTTGATGCGCTTGGTGCGCACGCGCATCACCACCAGCACCATCACCGCAAGCCCGAGGACCGGCCCCGCGACGAGTTGCAGCGCGCCGCCGCCGACAAGAAAGCCAAAGGCGATCCAGCCGAAGATGATGAAGCCGATGGTATAGAGGATGCGGCGCTGGATCGACAGGCGCATGCCCGACTGGCGGTAGATGCGCGTCATCCACGCAAAGACGCCCTTCTTTCCCCAGCCGCCGGTCGCGCTGCGGTCTTTCAGCAGCTGGCGATAGGTTTCCGCCTGATCGCCGCCGCCTTCGTTCAGGCGTGACAGACGGTCGTTTATCTCGCGCCGCGACCGGGTCCGGGTGGTGGCATAGCGCAGGATGGCATCGACGGCCAGAAGGACCGCGGCGAAAACGAAGACATAAATCAGGAGTATCGACATGGTCAGAACCGCGTGGTCGGGTCAAAGATACGGGCATCGACCTTGAGGCCGATGCTCTGCACCTCGGCCAGAAAGCGCGGGCGGATGCCGGTGGCGCGGAATTCCCCGATGATCTTGCCGTTGTCGTCGACGCCCAGACGGTTGTAACGCACGATATCCTGCATCTGGATCACCTCGCCCTCCATGCCGGTCAGTTCCGAGATGGCGGTCATGCGGCGCGTCCCGTCGCGCATGCGCGACAGTTGCACGATCAGGTGGATGGCCGAGGAAATCTGCGACCGGATCGACAGTTGCGACATGGGCATGCCGGCCATGCCGACCATCTGCTCCATACGGCCCAGCGCATCGCGCGGGTTGTTGGCGTGGATCGTGCTCATCGAGCCTTCGTGGCCGGTGTTCATGGCCTGAAGCATGTCAAAAGCCTCGCCGCCCCTGACCTCGCCGATGATGACGCGGTCGGGACGCATCCGCAGGGCGTTCTTGACCAGATCGCGCTGGGTGATCTCGTTCCGGCCATCGAGGGTCGGGGGGCGGGTTTCCATCCGCACCACATGTTCCTGCTGAAGCTGGAGTTCGGCGGCGTCTTCGATGGTCACAAGGCGTTCTTCTTCGGGGATGAACGACGAGAGCGCGTTGAGGAAGGTGGTTTTCCCCGAACCCGTGCCGCCCGAGACGATCATCGACACCTTGCCTTCGACGGCGGCCGCCAGAAGATCGGCCATGCCCGCAGGCAGGGCGCCCCGCTCGACAAGGTTCGACATGGCAAGCGGGCGCTTCGAGAATTTCCGGATCGAGACCTGCGGGCCGTCGACCGTGACGGGGCGGATCGCGGCGTTCACGCGGCTGCCGTCGGCAAGACGGGCATCGACGAGGGGCGAGCTTTCATCGACACGGCGACCGACCGAGGAGACGATCTTGTTGATGATGCGCAGAAGGTGGGCTTCGTCCTTGAAGCGCACGTCGGTCTTGCTCAGCTTGCCGTAGCGTTCGATGAACACGGTTTTCGGGCCGACCACCAGAATGTCGGCGATGCTGTCATCCTTGAGCAGGGGTTCCAGCGGGCCGAGGCCGAGCATTTCGTCGGCGGTGTCGGACACCAGCGCGTCGAGTTCCTTGGCGTTGAGCGGCAGGTTGTTCGACCGGACATAATCGCGCACCAGCGGGCGGAGTTCTTCCAGAAGCTGGCTGTCCTCCATGCTGTCGAGGATCGTCAGGTTGATCTTGTCCAGAAGGAAGCGGTGCAGGTTGACCCGTTCGGCCACCATATCCGGACCGGTGCGCGCGGCGGGCGCGGTGCTGACTTCGGCGGCAGGTGCCGTCCCGGTCATCGGGGCGGCGAGCCCGTCTTCGCTCTTGCGGAAAAAGCGCCCTACCATTTTCGTCCTCCGGAAATAACGTGAACGGTCATCTGACGATCACCTTTGTGCCTTCGGGCACGGTCTGGAAAAGTTCGATCACATCGGCATTCGTCAGGCGGAAACAGCCCGAGGTTTCGTAATTGCCCACCGTCGGCGCGTTGTTCGTGCCGTGGATGCGGTAAAGGGTGTCGCGGCCATTGGCGTAAAGATAAAGCGCCCGCGCGCCGAGCGGGTTGTAGGGGCCGGCGGGGACCATGTCGGGAAGCGACGGATCGCGCTGGCGCATTTCGGCCGGCGGGCGCCATTCGGGCCATTTCGCCTTGCGCCCGACGGTGACGGTGCCGGTCCAGGTAAACCCTTCGCGCCCGACGCTGATCTGGTAGCGCGCGGCCTTGCCGTCGCCCATCACGATATGCAGCGTGCGTTCGGCGTTCGAGATGATGATGGTGCCGGGGCGTTCGGTCGACTGGTAATCGACGATCTCGCGCGTGTGCTGGCCAAGGTCGCGTGGCACGGCCTTGTTGTCGGCAAAGGCCGCACCCGAAAGGGCCAGGACAAGGGTCACGACCCCGATCAGGGCAAGGCGGATGGCCCTCATTTCGATGCCTTCTCGTTCAACATGACCTCGGACACGTAGGCGCCGATTTCGCGTTCGAATTTGGAACGCGCGTTGACATCGCTCGGCACGACACCACGGTCGAGCGCTTCGGCAAAGGTCGCGTCATCGCGCGGCAACATGCGGTAGGGGACGTCGCCGAACAGTTCCTTCAGCTTCGAGTCCGGAATGCGGCTGCGTTTGAACATGCCGGCTTCGACCTTGTTGATCAGCACGTTGACCTGCTTGGGCGCGCCGGACAGCGCGCGGATGGTCTTGAGCAGATCGAGCGCGTGCTTGATCGAGGGGATGTTCAATTCGCAAACCACGGTGACCGTGTTCACGGCCGACAGCACATCCTGCGCCCAGTCCACCTCGTAATAGGGCACGTCGAGAACGGTATGGGCATGTTCCATCGTCACGGCGTCAAGCAGGCGCAGGACGACCTCGTAACCGTTCAGGTGGGTGACGAAATCGCGCCGCTTGAAGGAGTAGAGGTTGAAATCATGCGCATGGCGCTGCTGGATCAGGCTGACGAATTCGTGGTCGATCCGTTCGGGATGGGTGATGACGGAATCGAGGTTCAGCGTGGTCGACAGGTTCAGCATCATCCCGCAGGAACCGCTGGAGAAATCGAGGTCGAACAGGCCGACCGACTCTTTCTGTTTGGACAGTTTGCGCGCAAGGGCATCGGCCACCGAAATCGCGACCGTGGTTCCGCCCGCGCCGCCCATCGCCGAAATCACGGCATGGACCCGCGTGGACAGTTGCTTGGCATTGCGGATGGACGAATTCAGCGAGGTGTGGAAATCGCTCTGGGTCAGCGGTTTGCGATGCCAGTCGTGGATCTTGAGCTTGAGAAGCTTGCGCATCTGCACATCGTCGAGCGCCTCGGACACGATGATGACCGGCACGTCACCATAATTGCCGCGGATTTCGACAAGGACTTCCAGTTCCTCGTTGCTCGGATTCATCAGGTCGAGAACGACGATATCGGGCGAATGGGCGAGAGGGTTCGAGATGACGCTTTCGATGGTGGCGCGCTCGGCACGGTAGTCGCCGGTCTTGGCGACCATTTCCATGATCTCGTCAGATCCGCCCTGGCCGGAATCGACGATCAGCACGGAATATTTCCGCATCGGCTTGCGAGGGCTGCTCACTTCGTTTTCCATCGCGTTCATCGGTAGGACTCGCTGCACCCCGAGGGGCGCGGTTAGGGACAGGGGGTCGAGAAACTGGTGGCGGTCGTGGCGGGGTTGGCACAGCTTGCCATGTCCTCGCCCGTGACGGTGACGGGGCTTACGGGCATGTCGATCCGGTTCAGGCCGAACAGCGCACCGACGAAGAAGAAGTAGAACGGGATGTCGCGGGTCTGCACGGTCACGGTCGGAACCGGCCCCGAGACGCGGCCGACATAGCCGAGACCCGCGCGGGTATAGGTGACGATGACGTTCTTGCCTTCGATCCGCGGGTTCAGGTCGCACATGCCCGCAACGCCGGTGCCGTAGTTCGGATTGCAGACGCCATCCGATCCGCGGATGAACCGCAGGGCATCGGAGTTGCAGATGCTGTAGGTTTCCCCCGCCCCGCGCGAGGCGATGGCGCAAGAGGTGCTGACCGTCGCGGCCGGAACCGGTTCGCCTGCGAGAAGGGTCGAGCTGCTTACATAGTCGTCGTCGAGCGTCGCGTAGCCGGGCGCCACGGGGGTCGACACCGCCGCAAGCCGCGCGCCGACGGCGACGGCCTTGCCGGTCTGGCTCCACTGGAACACGGCATAGCCGAATTCGACAAAGGTGATGATGACCGTCAGCACCAGCGGAAAGACGATCAGCCCCTCGATCAGTGACACGCCGCGTTCATCGCGGCCAAAGCCCCTGCGCCGCATTACCATCCGAGATACCTCATCGAGTAATTGTAGCGGACGGTGACGGCCCCGATGTCGAGCAGCCCGAAAAGGGGCGAGCCGCTGTAGAGCAGCCGCCCTTCGGCATAGACGATATCGGTGGGCGCGGTATTGGCGGGCGGCGTGGTCGGCGAGATGGCCAGATCCTCGGGGCGATACCAGTTCGGCACGCGCAAACCGCCGGTCCCTGCCGGATTGCTGTAAAAGGCGATGTTGCGCGCCTTGGTCAGCGAGCAAGAGCCCGCAGCGGCGGCGGTCTGGCTGCAACGCGACCAATAGCGCGCGGCATCCCTGACGCCGGCCTGCATCTGCTGGCGTTCCCAGAACATCACGCCGAATTCAAGCAGGCCGACGGCGAAAATCGTGATGATCGGGATGGCGATCAGCGCCTCGACAAGGATCGCCCCCTGTTCCGAGGTTCTGAATCGCGAAATGAGGGGCGCGGTCAGACGCTTCAAGGCAAAATCCATTCTGGGCGGGAAAGCACCCGCGCAAGGCTTGATAGAATGTTCCGGCAGCGGCGCGGCGCGCACCCCTGCCGGATTTCTCCCTGTCAGCCGCCGGTGCGGTTCTGGAACGCGGCCGGAGGCTGCGGATTGATCGTCTGGATCGCCAGATTGCCCTCGACCGCATCGCCCGCCCGTGCCGAGACCGAGTCGCGGCGGTTCATGTAATCGGCGCAACCTGCAAGCAGGGCCGCCATGACGCAGAGCAGGACGACCCGCTTATTTTTTGTTGATGAGCGCATCGTTGAACTCCAAGTCAATCATGTGGCCATAGGGTCCGACGATCCCTTCGCCGGTGCGGAAACCTTTGATCGTGTCGCGGTCCACTTCCATCATGCCGAGCAGGAAGAGTTCGACGTCATCCGACGAGCGGGTGTTGTCGAGCGGCGATTGCAGCGGCTGGTTCGGCGAGGCCGGATCGACCAGATGCGGGGTCACGAGGATCACGAGATCGGTTTCGCGTTTCTGGAACTCGGTCGAGCGGAACAGCGCGCCGAGGATCGGAACCTGACCAAGCCACGGGGTCTGGTCGATGCTGCGCGTATTGTCGACCTGCAACAGGCCGGCGATCGCAAAGCTTTGCCCGTCCATCAGCGACACGGTCGTATCGGCACGGCGGGTCGAGAAGCCGGGTTGGCCGTCGACGCCGGTGAACTGCTCGTCGATGTTCGACACTTCGGGCTGGACGCGCAGCGAGATCATGCCGCCATCCAGAACCTTGGGCAGGAAGGCAAGTTTCACGCCGACGTCACGGAAAGTGGTGGTCGGGGTGGAACCGGAGCCGTCCTCGTTCGGCTGGGCGATGGTGATCGGAACCTCGCCGCCGACGATGAAGTTGGCTTCGACGCCGTTCGAGGTGACGAGTTGCGGGTTCGCCAGACGGCGGGCAAGGCCCTTTGCCTCGAGCGCGTTGATGACTACGTCGACCTGACCGCCCGCGATGCGCAGGACGCCGCTGATCTGGGTGCCGATGTCACCGGTCGGGCCGGGGGTCGTGAAATCGTCGCCCGCATTGCCAAGCTGCACGCCAAGCGCGCGGCCCGCGTTGCGGTTCACTTCGAGGATGCGCACATCAAGCTGGACCTGCTGCGGATCGACGACGCGGATCGCGTTCACGACCGGAACATCGGCGGCGCTGTATTGCTGGGCGATTTCCAGCACGCGCTGCATGTCGAGCGCGTCGCGCACGTTGCCCGAAAGGCGGACTCGGTTGTTGACGTTCGACACTTCGACACCGGCGCTGGGAACGGCGCGGTTGATGGCTTCCTGCAATTCGTTGAAGTCGACGCGGACCTGAACGATGACCGAGCCGATCAGCTTCTTCTGCGCGTCATAAAGCGCCACGTTCGTCGCGCCCGGCGCGTTGCCCTGAATATAGAGCGACCGGTCGGTCAGCGGGAAAACGTCGGCCACGCCGGGGTTGCCCACGACAAGGTCGGTATAGGGTTTGTCGACCTCGACCGTCAGCGTGAAGCCGGGGGTTACGACGATGGGATCGACCTTTGCGCCCAGTGTGACGAAGCGCGAGTCCTGCGCCATCGCCGCCCGGGGCGCCACGGTCCCGAGCATCAGAACGGCGGCAAGGAGCATTCCCAGACCGCGCAATCCGGCGGCCGGAATGAGCCGCTTCTGTCCCTGTGTGTTTTTCATTTCTAGACCCAATTTCCTGTCCACCCGCCCCCTTTGACAGGGGACATTTGTTGTCTTGTCGCGGTTACTGCCCGAAGAACGTAAGCACACGGTACTCGGCGCGCTGGCCGCCACGGATAACCCCGACGTTCGAGAATTCCGGACCGGTCGCAGCCGGTGCGGCGGCGTCGGCCGTTGCTGCGGCACTGGCACCGGCCGCGGCGGTCGCCGTGGTCGCGGCGTCGGTGCGCAGCTTTTCAAGCTCGGCTTCCAGCTTGGCCACGCGAGCCAGGGCTTCGGCGCTGGTCTGGTCTTGCGCGGCACGTGCGGCGGCAAGTTCGGCCTGCGCGCGCGCAAGTTCCTGATCGCGCTTGGAGCTGTCGATTTCGTTCAGATCGACCACGGTGATCCGGTCGGTCTTTTCCATCTGGCCCGCGCCGATGTTGCGCAGCGCAAGCGACAGGGTGCCGATGTTGGCCGCCAGCGTCAGCTTTTGCGCTTCGTCGGTCGTGACCTCGAACGTCACGGTGCGCACGACGCTGGGCTGGTCGGTGCGGTCGTCGGCGGTCTGGTCGATGGCGACGACGCGCACGCCCTGAAGCAGGATATCGACGAAGGGGCCATTGCCTTCGTCGCGCGTCAGCATGACATCGACACGGTCACCCGGAAGCACGAAGCCCGCAACGCCCAGAACGTCGTTCACGCGGATCGAGATGGCGCGCATGCCGGGGGTGATGGCGGTCGAGAGTTTGGCGCGCTGGCCCGGCGTGGTGATCTTGCCCGGAAGGATAAGCTCGCCCGGCTCCATCGACGACAGCGCGTAGCGGGCATCTTCCTCGCCGGTGCCGACAAGGTTTTCCACGGTGCGGAACGCGCCTTCGGGCACGCGGTCGCTGGCCCATTCCAGAAGCTCGACACGGTCCGCCGTGATCCGGTCACCGAAGCCGAGGCTGCTTTTGGCGACGACGACGTAATTCTTCGGCTTGGCATCGGTCTGGAGCGCGGATTGGGCAATGGATGCCCGCTCGTTCTGAAGCCACGAGCGCACGCCGATAACGGCCAAGCCCGCCAGCACAAGTGCCACGACGAAACTGATGACGGTAGAAGCCCGCATATCGAATGATCCTGCCCTGTATCGGCCACTGGCCCGTTTTGCGAAAAATTAGCAGAACGGGGCGGTCCGCCGAAGTGGTTTATTAATGTTTCTTAATTGTGCGGCACACATGACACGCCTTGCGCACCGGCCACGAGACGAAATGAAATAAGCCGGCAGCACGCGGGGCGCTGCCGGCTTGTTCAGGAATACCGTAACAAGTCGGCTTACGGAGCGCCGAGGTTGTTCGAAGCGAACCAGTCGGACCAGCTGGTCCAAGCCGCGTTCAGGTCGCCGCCGATGAGCAGCACGGCTGCCACGACGCCGCCGACCAGCAGGCCGAGCAGGATGAGGTATTCGGTCAGGGCGAGGCCGTCTTCTTCACGGTTGAAACGGGCCATCAAATTCGAGATCAGCATACGCATTGTTCGTTCTCCAAGGTTAAATCGATTGTGGCACCAGCCCCCACTAAGTGCCGTCCGCCTTACTGCTTCCAACTCACCGACTAACTTTTGCCGCACTTGTTATGAATTGTTAATGCCGTGGCCCTGTGCAAGCGGTCAAGTGATTGTTAGTTTTTGTTAACGGCTTGCATCACAGACTTGGCCTTTTGGTAAGGACTGTTGCCCACGCAGCAAATATCCCGACCAAAATACACCAGACACATCCAAATTCATGCATCCGATCCAGCCTTTGGTCGGGGAATCACGCTGCGAGTGATTCGCGCGGCGGCCCGTCCGGCCCGCCACATTTTTGCCGGATTTGACCTAGCGAACCAGCACCGCGTCTTGCCGCAGGAACTCTTCGAGGCCGCCGTTGGAGCCTTCGGTCACATCGACGAACTCGAAATCGATGCTCTGCGAGCCGGGGTTGTTGCCGCTCGTCTCGAGCGGGTTGACGAGGAAGATCTTGGCCAGCAGGTCCACCGGCACCGTGGCGCTGCCGCGCGTGTCGTTGGTCGCGCAATCGACCACGGCGACGAACATGGTGCGCCGGTCGATCCCGCCTGTCGGGGCCGTGCCGCTGTAGCACTGCGGCAGCCCCTTTTCGCCGGGCGGGTTCGGGCTGCCGCCCGGAGACCGTTCGTTCACCAGCGCATCGGCAAGGTTGGTTACCACGTTGCCGTTGACGTCATGCGTCTGCTCGTAGCGATAGACGTCATAGCGCGACGGTTCGGCCCCCGGCCGCGAGGTCATGGCGGCAAGCATGTTCTGGTTGGCGACCGACAGGGGCGTTGCAAAGCCGATGTTCGGATAGGTGGCGATCGGATACATGGTCTGCCAATAGGGCGGATAGGTGATCGTATCGACCTTGGTCGGCGAGGTGCGCACGTCGACGGTGATCGACTGGCTGAAGTTCCACGGTCCCTGCCGCATCACGTCGGAATAGCCGCCACCAAGGTCTGTCGCCGGATCGCGGTTGTCCGAGAACACCGGAGCCTTGAGGTAATCGAAGGCCGCGGGGTTGGTCACGCAGCCCGAGGCGCCGTTCTTGATCCATCCCTTGCGGACGTTGTTCGCGGGGGGGAAGTCGCCGTTTGCGCCGAAGATGCCGCCGAAGTTGTTGGCGTGGATGTCGAAACGCGTGTTGAAGCCCACCCCTGCCGAGGTGACGGTGCCGGTCTGGGTGGTGACGGTGGGGCTGAGGTTGACGCATTCGGGATAGGGTTCGCCCGCAAGGGCCGCCGCAAGCTGCGCCGCGCCGCGCTTGCCGCTGGTGCGCAGGTAGCCGATGTTGCCCGGCCCCGGCTTCGAGGCGGCGGGGCTGGCGACAAGCTTGACCATGCGCCCGTGCAGGCTGCCCGACAGGAAGGCCGAAAGCAGTTTCTCTTTCGAGCTTTGCGCGCCGTCGCCGACAAAGGGGTTGCACATGAAGATGGGCGCAAGATCGCAGGTCGACCGGCTTAGCGTGGCAACCGCGACCGCACCCACGGGGACATCCTCGGTCGTGCGCGTCAGCGGGTTGAAGAAGAAGGACCGCAGGCTGCTGCTGCGCGAAAAGACGTAGACGTATTGCGCCTCGGTGCCGTCATTGGCGACGTTGGCCTGCGCATAGGCAAGGTCGATGGGCGTATCGTCGCTGTCGGGAATGTTGCGCAGGAAGATCACGTTGAAGGGGGCGGTGCTGCCGACCGTATAGGTCAGCGTCTGCGTGCTGGTCGCGGGGTTCACGTTCAGGAAACTGACCGTGTTCGACACCAGCGCCATCGCGGCCTTGGCGCGGTCGATGCTGTCTGTCTGCCCGTCAAGCTCTTTGGCCCCTGCAAGCGCCAGCGCGTCGGCGGCGGCCTGATGGTCCTGTTGTGCATTGTTGCCGCGCCCGATGTCGATCACCAGAAGCCCGATACCGATAAAGACCGGCATGAAGATCAGCGTCAGGATCAACACGTAGCCGCGCTCGGAACGTAGGAAATTTCGCATGTTCAAACCCATGTGCCAAAAAGGCGCAAAAATCCCGCACCCTGCCCGTACGGGTGCCCCCACCCGACTTAACAAGTATTAACTCGCTGCGCCCCTCTGTAAAGAACGCAAGCCAGCGGTCACGTGACCGTCAGACGCCAGAAAATCGCCACCGCACCGGCCGCCGCCATCGGCACGCCATAGGGAACGCCGCCCGAGGTTGCGATTTCGGCCAGCCTGCGGGCGACGAAGCCCTGCCCCAGCAGCCCTTTGCGGGCCAGTTTCACGAAGCCCAACAGCACCAGCGAAAACGGCAACAGCCCCAGCGCAAAGACCAGAACGCCATTCCACCCGATCAGGATGCCCAGCGGGAAGAACAGCTTGGCATCGCCCGCCCCCATCATCCGCAAGAGCCAGAACACCACGCCAAGGACGAACAGCAAAAGACCCGGAACAAGGTTTGCAAAGCCCGCCTGCGTGACGCCCGGCACCAGAAGGATCGCGGAGAGGGCGATAAGCACAAGCACCTCGCGGTTGGGAATCCGCAAGGTGCAGAAATCTATCCAGGCGACGCGGGCCAAAAGAACCAGCGCGGCCAGCGATACGGCGATGTCTAAGACAGCCACAGTCCGGCTCAGATCCCTTGCAGGTCACCCGCCGACCGCTTGGGATAGGTCACCGAGTTGCGCAGCAGTTCGAGGTTGTTCGCCGCGAACTGGTTCGAGGGGTCCATCTCGTAGGCGATCAGGAAATGCTTGCGCGCGGCCTTGAGGTTGCCACGCAGCAACATCGAATAGCCGAAGTTGTTGTGGAACTCGATCCGGTTGCCGATCATCGGCTGCAAGGTGCGATAGGCGGCATCGGCCTGATCGAAACGGCGCAGCATGTCGGCCGCCGCCGCAAAGCCGAGCAGGGCCTGCGGGTCCTTCGGCTGCACGTCCAGAGCCTTTTTGAAGGCGGTGAACGCCTTGCCGTAATTCCCCTCGCGGAACTGCGTCTTGCCCGAAACGATCAACTGGTCGTCCGGATAATACGCAAGGTTCGAGGTATCGGCCACCGAGGCTGCGCCGTCAGCCGTCGAGGACAGATCGCCAAGACCGTTCTCGGTGCACGCAGCGAGGCCAAGGAAGACGCTGCAAACAAGTATAGCGCGCATGGGATTTACCGTTTTCAAAAATTGTTGGTCCAATCCTATTAACAATACTTAATTACGTAAACTGGCCTCCCCTTTCGTCGGGTGGCTTGTGACATTATCGACACTAGATCACGCAAGCCTTTGACAGAAATTGGAAAATCGGAATCGTCGCATGTCGTTTCCGGCCCATCCGCGACGGTGACGCGGCACAAGGGCGGCGCGGTGCAGGGAATCGGCGGCGGGGGCGTCGCCGCCAGCCCGCGCGGGGGGAAGAGATGTCAAAATGAGGGAAGTAACGCCCTGCGCCCGCCTGCGGCACGGGGCGCGCGGGCCGCACCGCAGGGCCGCCTGCGCAACTTTCGCACTTGCAGCATCGCTTGCGCGCAATTTCCGTGCAATGCGTTGAAATAAGGAAAGCAATTTATCGCCGTTCCCTTCACAGGCGCTTGATGCCCGCTTGCAGTCCGCTTGCGCTCGCATCTATATCCGCGCCTGAGTCGCGCCCCCTCCTCCTTGCGCGTTATCCCTTTGGGTTATGGCTTCTATGTCGACATACCGGACGATGAACGACCTCGTTTCGCGCCGCGCGCTGCTGTCATTCGCTGCCGCTCTGGCACCGGCGGCCGTGCTTGGCCTGCCCCGCTTTGCACAGGCGCAAGAGGCGGGTGCCACGCCGACGCCCGCCCCTGCTGCGCCGCAGCAATTCAGCTTCGACGGCCTGTCGGAGGAAATGAAGCAGCTTGCCACCAAGCCGCACACGACCGCGCCGGCCCCCGAAGGGTTCCTTGGCGATCTGAGCTATGATGACTATCGCCTGATCCGCTTCCGCGACGACCATGCCCGCTGGGCCGACACCGACTCGCATTTCCGGCTGGCCGCTTTTCACATGGGCTGGCTGTTCCCCGAACCTGTCCGCATCTTCGAGGTCGCGGGCGGCATGGCGACCGAAATGCAGTTCTCGACCGATGATTTCGAGTATCTGAACGACCTTGCCAAGCGCGTGCCCGAACATGCCAAGCTTCCCGGCGTCGCGGGCTTCCGTCTGAACAACCCGCTCAACCGGCCCGACAAGTGGGACGAGCTGGCGGCCTTTGTCGGGGCCAGCTATTTCCGTGCGCTGGGTCGCGGCTCGGCCTACGGGCTTTCGGCGCGCGGGCTTGCGCTGAACACCGCGACCGACAAGGGCGAGGAATTCCCCCGCTTCTCGCGTTTCTACATGGAGCGGAACGACAGCGAGACGATCGTCGTCTACGCCACCCTCGAAGGGCCGAGCGTGACGGGCGCCTACCGCTTCGCCATCACCCCCGGCGCGGAAACGGTGATGGATGTGACCTGCCGCCTGTTCTTCCGTCAGGACGTGGCCGAGTTGGGCATCGCGCCGCTCACCTCGATGTTCCTCTTCTCCGAGAAGAACCGCGCCAAGTTCGACGACTATCGCCCCAACGTGCATGACAGTGACGGGCTGCGGATCGAACGGTCGGACGGCGACGTGATCTGGCGGCCGCTGAACAATCCGCCGCAACTGACGGGATCGTATTTCGCGGAAACCGCGCCGCACCGCTTTGGCCTGCACCAGCGCGACCGCGCTTTCGACAGCTATCAGGACACCGGCGCGCATTACGAACGCCGCCCCTCGCTTGACGTCGAGCCGCTGGGTGACTGGGGCACGGGCCATGTGCGGCTGGTGGAAATCCCCTCGGACCTCGAGGCCAATGACAACATCGTGGCCTATTGGGTGCCCGAAGCGCCGGTCAAGGCAGGCGACGCGCGTGAATTCGCCTACCGCCTGCATTGGGGCGACCTGCCGGTCGATCCGACGCTTGAGCTGGCGATCGTGCATGAAACCCGCGCCGGACACGGCGGCGTCTCGGGTGTCGAGGCGCAGACCGGAACCCGCAAGTTCGTGGTCGACTTCAAGGGCGGCTGGCTGGCCGCTCTCGAAGCCGAGGCGACGGTCGAACCCGTGGTCACCATCGCCAATGGTGAATTGACGGGCACGACGCTTGAAAAAGTCGCAAATACCGATATTTGGCGGCTCGTGATCGATATTTCGGCGGCGGATGCTGCCGTTGTCGAACTGGGTGCCCATATTGCGGGATATGGACGCAAACTGACCGAAACCTGGCTTTATCAATGGATCAACGCGAAATGATGGACCTGTCGCAGCAGGAACAGTTCGATCTTGACCGTCTGGCCGAGGATCTGGGCGCATTGCCCGAAGCACCGCTTTCGATGCCGGTGCAGGCGCTTGAATCGCCTTTGACGCAAAGCGTGTTCAACCTGTTCCGCCTGCGTCTGCACCTGCCCGAACCGAAGGCCGGACATTAAGCCATGACCCGCTCTGCCCCTTTGCAACGCCGGGTGATCCTCACCCGGACGCTGGCCTTGGGGGCGAGTCTGGCAGCCGCTTACGGGGGGTTCCTGCTGTTCTTGCAGTTCGGGGCGGCAGACGGGCTGGACAGCTTTGACATCCTGCGTTCGGCGCTGATCTTCGCGTCGACCTTCTGGCTGGCATGGGGGGCGATCACCGCGCTGGCGGGGCTGACCACGCGCCCGCCCTTGCCGCCGCGCCATACAGGGGCGCTGACCGCGCGCACCGCGATTCTGGTGCCGGTCTACAACGAGGACCCCGTCGCCACCTTTGCCCGCATCGCGGCGATGGAGGCTTCGCTGCGGCGGACGGGAATGGGGCATCTGTTCCACTTTGCCATCCTGTCGGACACGCGTGACGACGCCATCGCCGCGCGCGAGCGGATGTGGTTCCTGCGCCTGCTGGCCGATACCGATGGCGAAGGGCGCATCTTCTATCGCCGCCGCACCAAGAACAAAGGGCGCAAGGCGGGCAATATCGAGGAGTTCATCAAGCGGTCGGGCGCCGCCTATGATTACGGCGTGATCCTCGATGCCGACAGCCTGATGGAGGGTGCGACGCTGGTCGAGATGGTTCGCCGGATGGAGGCTGCACCCGCGCTTGGCCTGTTGCAGACCCTGCCCACGATCATTCACGCCCGTTCGCGCTTTGGCCGGACCATGCAGTTCGCCGGAGCCTTCTATTCACCGATCTTCGCGCGCGGGCTTGCGATGATGCAGGGGCGGACAGGGCCGTTCTGGGGGCATAATGCCATCGTGCGGATGCGGGCCTTTGCCGAAAGCTGCGCCCTGCCGGAACTGTCGGGCAAGCCGCCCTTTGGCGGGCATATCATGAGCCATGACTATGTCGAGGCCGCGCTTCTGGCGCGGGCGGGCTGGACGGTGCGGGTGGATGACGACCTTCAGGGCAGCTATGAAGAGGCGCCCGAGAACATCATCGACCACGCCAAGCGCGACCGCCGCTGGTGCCAGGGGAACCTGCAACACAGCCGTCTCTTGCTGGCTCCGGGGCTGAAGCCGTGGAGCCGGTTCGTCTTTTTGCAAGGCATCCTTGCCTATATCGCGCCTGTGTTCTGGCTGGCCTTTCTTGCCGCATCCATCGCCGCCCCGCTTTTCGCGCCGCCGATCGACTATTTCCCCATCGAAAGCTGGCCCTTCCCCGTGCTGCCCGTCAGTCAGGTGTCAAAGGCGCTGGGGTTGGCCATCGGCGTGGTGGGGCTTTTGTTCCTGCCCAAGGTGCTGATCGTGCTTGATGCGGCGCTGCGGGGGCGGGTGCGCGGCTTCGGCGGGGCGTTGCGGGCAACGCAATCGACCCTTGCCGAGCTGGTGCTGTCGTCGATCACCGCGCCGATCTTCCTGATGTTCCAGACGCGCTCGGTCCTGCAGGTGCTGCGCGGCGCCGATGGCGGTTGGCCCGCGCAATCGCGTGGCGACGGCAGCCTGACGCTGGCCGAAGCATGGGCGGCATCGCATTGGATCGTGACCACGGGGGTCGTGGTGCTGGGGGCCGCGCAATGGTTCGCGCCCGCGCTGGTGCTGTGGCTGTTGCCCGTTGCCCTGCCGATGGTTCTGGCCCCGGTGCTGATCGCATGGACCTCGCATCCCAGCCGGTCGGGCCTTTTCCTGACGCCGACGGAATTGGCGGCGGCTCCGGTGATGGACCTGCAAGATGCGGTGCTGACGCGCTGGCAGATGGTGGCCGCCGATCTGCCCGAACAGGTCGCCGATCTGGGCGCGCGGCCCGCACGGGCCTGAGGTGCGCCGGGCGGCAAAGCTTCGCCTATAAAAGCGTCACAAAACTGCATCACTTGCAGGCCGCACGGTCACAAGGCAATAGGCGCGCGACCAGCCGGGCCGCAGCACTGCCCTTCCGGCGTGAGCGGTGAGCCATGAACAACCAGTCGATGACAGCCCAGACCGCCCCGATGCGGGTGAAATCGCCGCGCGATCCGCGGCTCGACGTGTTTCGCGGGCTTTGCCTTGTGATGATCTTCATCAACCACGTGCCGAAGAACCTTTACGAGGATTACACCAGCCGGAATTTCGGCTTTTCCGACGCCGCCGAAGGCTTTGTGCTGATGTCGGGCATCGCGGCGGGGCTGGCCTATTCGGCCGACTTCCGCGCGCCGATGCGGCTTTGGGTCGGGTTCGGCCGTGTGTGGAAACGGGTCTGGACGCTTTACATGGTGCATATCCTGACCACGATGGCAGCGCTGGCCTCGGCCTCGGCGGTGGCGGTGTTCCTGCACAATTCCGAGGTTCTGTTCCTGAACCAGATGGACGAGGTGTTCAGCGATCCGCTGCGGGCCTTTATCGGCCTGACGCTGCTCACGCACCAGTTCGGCTATGTGAACATCCTGCCGCTTTATCTGGTGCTGCTGGCTGTCGCGCCGCTGATGCTGATGGCCGCGTGGCGCAAACCGCTGTGGCTGATGGCGGGATCGGTCCTGCTGTGGGCGGCGGCGGGGCAGTGGCATCTGAGCCTTCCGAACTATCCCACGCCGGGGGGGTGGTTCTTCAATCCGCTCACCTGGCAGGTGATCTTCATCACCGGCCTGCTGACCGGGGTCGCCATGAAGGACGGGCGGCGCTTTGTGCCGGTGAAGCGGTGGTTGCAGGTGCTGACAGGCGGGTTCGTGCTGTTCGCCGCCGTTGCCGCGCAGGTGCCCGAGGTGTCCAAGGCGATGGGCGGCACGCTTTGGCTGTTGCAGGACAGGCTGGGCCTGCCGTGGTTCCTGACCGCTTTCGAGAAAAGCTATGTCACCGCCCCGCGGCTTTTGCACATTCTGGCGCTGGCCTATTTCCTGTCGACCTTTCCGGCCGTCCGCCGCGCCTGCGGCAGCGTCTTCGCCAAACCCTTCGAGCTGCTGGGCCGTCAGGCATTGCCGGTCTTTGCGCTGGGATCGGTGCTGTGCATCGCCTTTCAGGGGGTGAAACATGCGCTTGGCGACAGCCTCGCGCTGGACAGTGCCTTGCTGGCGACGGGGCTGGCGGCGCAATTCGCCTTGGCCGCCGCCCGCCAGTATTGGCCCAAGCCCCGCACTAGCTGAACAGCAGCGGGTCAGGCCCCGTCCGCTCGGCCGCGTCAAGGCGGGCGATGGCGGCCATGTCGTCATCGGTCAGGGCAAAGCCGAACAGATCGAGGTTCTCGGCCAGCCCCGCCGCGCGGGTCGAACGCGGGATCACCGCGCAGCCCAGTTGCAGATGCCAGCGCAGGATGACCTGCGCGGGGGTCTTGCCCGTGCGGGCGGCTGCGGCCTGAACCGCAGGCGCATCGAACGACCGCCCCTGCCCGAGCGGCGTCCAGCTTTGCGTCACGATTCCCATGCGCCGGTGCAGGGCGCGCAGATCGGCCTGCGCCAGACGCGGGTGCAATTCGATCTGGTTCAGCACCGGCGCGACACCGGTTTCGCCGACCAGCCGTTCCAGATGCGGGGCCATGAAATTCGACACCCCGATGGACCGCACGCGACCTTCGGCGCGCAGTTCGATCAGCGCGCGCCATGTTTCGACGTAGCGGTCATGGTCGGGGCATGGCCAGTGGATCAGCAGGCAATCGAGGTAGTCGACCCCGATCCGCTTCAGGCTTTCGTCTGCCGCGCGTCGGGCGGCGTCATGGCCGTGGTGGTCGTTCCAGACCTTGGTCGTGACGAAGATCTCGTCCCGCGCGACATCGGTGCTGCGCAGGCCCTCGCCCAAGCCCGCCTCGTTGCCATAGATCGCAGCGCCGTCGATCAGCCGGTAGCCTGCCGCCAAACCCTCGCGCACGACGCGGGCGGTCTGGTCTTGCGGCACCTGCCACAGACCGAAGCCGAGTTGCGGCAGGCTCTGGCCATCGTTCAGCGCGAGACGGGTTTGCATGTCTTTTCCTTTTCAGATCGGTCCGGCGGAATATGCGCCAAGCCTGAGCGGCGTCCAGTGCCGCACCCCGACCGACAGAAGCGCAACGCCGCACCCGCGCCCGCGTTCCCCGACGCGACCTTTGGCAAAGCCCGCCGCCCGACCCGATTTCTGGCCCGATTTCTGGCCCCACTGCGACATCTGCGGCATGGGGCCAAGGTTGTGCCGTTTCGATAATAAATGTTAACGTGAAGGGGCAGTGTGATCTTGTCACCCTCCGGGGCGGTCGATGGGCAAGGTCACCGAGAGGGGCGCGTGGAAGACAAGGGTTTCGCCAATTTCTTCGAAGCTTCCGCCGATATGCTTTGTATCGGTGACATGCAGGGCTACGTCCACGCGGTAAATCCGGCATGGGAGCCGATTCTCGGCTGGACGCCCGCCGAAGTGGTGGGAAGGCCTTTAAGCGATTTCGTCCATCCCGACGACCTTGAAGACACCAACACCGCTGTCGCCTCGCTGCGTGACGGTGCGTCGCGGCATTTCGTGAACCGGCTGCGCGCCAGGGATGGCACGTGGCACGAACTGGAATGGAGCGGCAGCTTCGACGCGGCCAGAGGGCTGGTCTATGCCACCGCGCGCGACGTGACCGAACGCCGCCGCGCGGCGTTTCACCATGCCCGGATCGAAGCGGTTTCGGGTGTCGGAAGCTGGGAGATCGACGTAGAAAGCGGGGCGATCTTCTGGTCGCCCGAGACCTACCGGATTCACGGCATGCCGCAGGGGGCGGCTGTCGCCTTGGAGACGGCGCTCGATTTCTATGCGCCCGAAAGTCGGGCGGTCGTGGTGGCGCATTTCAACGCGCTGATGAAGGAGGGAACGCCCTTCGACCTCGAACTCCAGTTCTCGACCGCCAAGGGACGCCCCCGCTGGGTGCGCAGCACGGCGGGGGTCGAATGGCGCCGCGGGCATATCGCGCGCATCTTCGGGACATTCGAGGACATCACCGAACGCAAGCGGCTCGAACACAATCTGGAGCAAGAGCGGAACCGCCTTCAGGCCACGCTCGCCGCCATTCCCGACCCGATTTTCGAGGTGGACTATGACGGCAATTTCATCGGCTACCATGTTGCCGAAGGTGTGCCGCTTTTCCTTCCGCCCGACCATTTCATCGGCCGTCCCATGGCCGAGGTGCTGCCCCCCGATGTGGCGGCCATCGCGGTCGAAGCCATGCGCGAGGTCGATGCGACGGGCCTGTCACGCGGCAAGCGGTACAGACTGACGCCGCCGGACGGCGAACAGACATTCTGGTACGAACTCTCGGCCTCGGCCCGGACGCCTTATGATGCGTCCTCGAAGCCGGGGTATCTGTTCATCGCCCGCGACATCACCGAAGCCGTCCAAAACGAGGCCGTGCTGCGCTACCGCGATACCCTGCTCGAGGCGCTGTTTGACCTGTCGCCCGTGGGAATTGTGCTGAACGATCTGGAAACGGGGGCGATGGTCGATGCGAACGCGGCCTTCATGTCCTATACGGGCTATACGCGCCCCGAACTGCTGGCGCTGACCTATTTCGAGGTCTGCCCGCCCGAATTCCATGCGGTCGATGCCGCGCAGATCGAAATCCTCAGGGCCACGGGGCGGTGCGGGCCGTTCGAAAAGGCGTTTCTGCGCAAGGATGGCCGACAGTTCCCCGCGCTTTGCAATGCCGTGCGCATCACCGATGACAACGGCCGGGTGCTGATCTGGAGCCTTGTCGAGGATATCACCGACCGCAAGCTGCGCGAGGAGCGTTTGCAGCAGGCCGAACGGGCCGCCATCGCCGCGCGCGAGCAACTCGTCACCGCTGTCGAGGCGCTGCCGGACGGTTTCGTGCTTTACGATGCCGACGACCGTCTGGTGATCGCCAACGGGCGCTACAAGGAAATCTATGCCGAAAGCGCCCCCGCCATGATCCGCGGCACCGCTTTCGTCGATATCCTGCGCTACGGCCTGAAACGCGGCCAATATGCCGAAGCCGTGGGACGGGAAGAGACATGGCTTGCCGAGCGGATGCACAAGCACCTGAACCCCGGCCCGATGATAGAGCAGCGTCTGGGCAACGGGCGCGTGTTGCGGATATTCGAACGCAAGACGCCGGACGGTGGCAGCGTGGGCCTGCGGGTCGATGTGACCGAGCTTCACGATGCCCGCGAACGCGCCGAAGAGGCGAGCCGGTCGAAATCGCTGTTCCTTGCCAACATGAGCCACGAGATCAGGACGCCGCTCAACGGCATTCTCGGCATGGCCGATCTTCTTGCCGCCGATCTGTCCGACCCCGACCTTGCCCGCACGGCCCAGACCATCCGTGAATCGGGCGAGACGCTTCTGACCATCCTGAACGACATCCTCGACATGTCGAAGATCGAGGCCGGAAAGCTGCAACTGGTGCAGGACACCTTCTCGCCTTCGGAGATCGGCCGCAAGGTCGGTGCCTTGCACCGGCTGAAGGCCGAGGAAAAGGGGCTGGCCTTCCACAAGGATTTTCCCGCCGATCTGCCCTTGCGGACGGGCGACGCGCACCGGCTTTCGCAGATCTTGCACAATCTGCTGAGCAACGCGGTCAAGTTCACCGAAACCGGCAGCGTGGTCTTGCGGATTACCGGCGGAGCGGCCGAACCCCTGACGATCGAGGTGAGGGATACGGGCATCGGCATGTCGGCGGACCAGAAGGCGCG
The DNA here is from genome assembly GCF_014243445.1 of Paragemmobacter straminiformis. Lineage (GTDB taxonomy): Bacteria > Pseudomonadota > Alphaproteobacteria > Rhodobacterales > Rhodobacteraceae > Paragemmobacter > Paragemmobacter straminiformis. Next base: position 21,659 of record NZ_JACLQD010000007.1, on the reverse strand, counting down.
GATTTTCGACGATTTCGAACAGGCCGACCCAAGCATGACGCGGCGCTACGGTGGCACGGGCTTGGGCATGTCCATCGTGCGCCGCCTGACGGCGATGATGGACGGGCGGATCGAGATCGACAGTGCGCCCGACAAGGGCACGACCGTTCGCGTCACGCTGCCCCTTCCTGCGGTCGCACCCGCCGAGGCCACGCCGCCGCGCGGCACCGAACTGCCCGCCCTGCACGGCGTGCGCGCGCTGGTGGCCGATGACAATCCGATCAACCTCCAGATCATCGACGCCTTTCTCAAGCGCATGGGAATCGAGACCTTGCTGGTTGAAAACGGCAGGCAGGCTGTCGAGGCCTGGGCGCCGGGCCGGTTCGACATTCTGTGTTTCGACATTGCCATGCCGGAAATGGACGGGATCACCGCCTTGCGCGAAATCCGGCGGCTTGCGGAAAACAGCGGCACCGTTGCTCCGCCCGCCGTTGCCGTAACCGCCAACGCGATGGCGCATCAGGTCGATGAATATCTTGCCTCCGGCTTTGCCGCGCATCTGCCCAAACCCGTCCGCCGTGCCGACCTTGCGGCGCGGGTGGCGGCTTTGGTGCAGAGCGTTCAGGAAGGGTCAGAAACCCTTTGACAGCCGCGAGCGCAGCCCACAGCTTGCGGCAAAGCAAGGGGTGAGGGGCTTTCGATGACGCCGCTGGACAGGGTGCTGCGCCTGCCGATCTGGACCGGACGACCCGAGGTCAAACCGCTGGGCGGCGGGATCACCAATGTCAATTTCGTAGTGCAGGATGACGCGCGGCGCTGCGTGGTGCGGATCGGAGACGACATTCCCGTGCATCAGATCCTGCGCTTCAACGAGCTGTCGGCAAGCCGTGCCGCCCATGCGGCGGGCATTTCCCCCGCCGTGCTGCACCATGAACCGGGGGCGCTTGTGATCGACTTCATCGAAGGTCGCACGCTGGCGGCCGCCGATTTCCACGATGCGGCGACGCTCGAGTCGGCGCTGGCGCTTGTCGCCCGCGCGCATCGCGACATGCCCGCCCATCTGCGCGGGCCTGCGCTGGTTTTCTGGGTGTTCCACGTCCTGCGCGACTATGCCGGAACGCTGCGCGACGGCGACAGCGGCTATGCGCCGCTTTTGCCCGACCTGCTGGCGCAGGCGTCGCGGCTGGAGGCGGCGGTCGGTCCGGTCGAGCTTGTCTTCGGGCACAACGATTTGCTGCCTGCCAATTTCCTGCATGACGGCGCGCGGATGTGGCTGGTCGACTGGGATTATGCGGGCTTCAATTCTCCGCTCTTCGATCTTGGCGGTCTGGCGGCCAACAACGGCCTGACCCCGGCGCAGGAAGCGCGGATGCTGTCGGCCTATTACGACCGCGCCCCCGATGCCGCGCTGTGGCGCAGCTATCGCGCCATGAAAGCCGCATCCGCCCTGCGCGAGGCGATGTGGAGCATGGTGCAGGAAATCCATTCCGAACTTGATTTCGACTATGCGGCCTATACGGCCACCAATCTTGACACCTATCGCGCCGCCTTGGCCGCGTTCGAGGAAAGCTGACATGACCCTTCCCACCACCGCCCGCGCCGTCATCATCGGCGGCGGCATCATCGGCTGCTCGACCGCCTATCACCTTGGAAAGCTGGGCTGGACCGACACGGTGTTGCTTGAACGCAAGAAGCTGACCTCGGGCACCACTTTCCATGCGGCGGGGCTGGTGGGGCAGTTGCGCACCTCGGCCAACATCACCCAGCTTCTGGGCTATTCGGTCGAGCTTTACAAAAAGCTGGAACAGGAAACCGGCCTGCAAACCGGCTGGAAGATGAACGGCGGCTTGCGGCTGGCCTGCAATGCCGAACGCTGGACCGAAGTGAAGCGGCAGGCGACCACCGCGCACAGCTTCGGGCTGGAGATGCACCTGCTGACCCCGCGCGAGGCGCAGGAGCTTTGGCCCTTGATGACCATCGACGACCTTGTGGGGGCGGCCTATCTGCCGACCGACGGGCAGGCGAACCCGTCCGACATCACCCAGTCGCTGGCCAAGGGCGCGCGCATGGCGGGGGTGCAGATCTTCGAGGATACGCCCGTCACCCGCATCATCGTCGAAGACGGGCGCATCAGGGGCGTGGAAACCGCGCAAGGCACCATCGAATGCGAAAAGGTGATCTGCTGCGCGGGCCAGTGGACGCGCAGTCTGGCCGCGACCGTGGGGGTCAATGTGCCGCTGATCTCGGTCGAACACCAATACATGGTCACGGAACGGATCGAGGGCGTCACCCCGACCCTGCCCACCCTGCGCGATCCTGACCGGCTGACCTATTGGAAGGAAGATGTCGGCGGCCTTGTCTGGGGCGGCTACGAGCCGAATCCCAAACCCTGGGCGCAGAACGGCATACCGGAAGGGTTCCATTTCGAACTGCTTAATTCGGATTGGGACCATTATTCGCAATTCATGGAGAACGCGCTGGCCCGGGTGCCCGCGCTTGCGAATGCCGGGGTGAAGCAGCTGATCAACGGCCCCGAAAGCTTTACCCCCGACGGCAATTTCATCCTTGGCGAAGCGCCCGAGTTGCGGAATTTCTACGTGGGCGCGGGGTTCAACGCCTTTGGCATCGCCTCGGGCGGCGGGGCGGGGATGGCGCTGGCGGAATGGGCGGCCAAGGGCGAGGCGCCCTATGACCTTTGGCCCGTCGATATCCGCCGCTTCGGCCGTGTCCACCGCTCGACCGACTGGGTCCGCGCCCGCACGGTCGAAGCCTATGGCAAGCACTACACCATCGCATGGCCGTCCGAGGAACACCGCTCGGCCCGCCCGACACGCCGCTCGCCGCTTTACGCGCATTTGCAGGCGGCGGGGGCCTGTTTCGGAGAAAAGCTGGGGTGGGAGCGTCCGAACTGGTTCGCGGACCTTGCCGCAGGGGAAACCCCTGTCGACCGCTATTCCTACCAGCACCCCGGATGGTTCGATGCCGTGGGCCGCGAACACCGCGCCGCGCGCGAGGGGGCGGTGCTGATCGACCAGACCTCATTCGCCAAATTCACCCTAAAGGGGCCGGATGCGGCGCAGGTTCTTAACCATATCGCTGCCGGAAACGTCGACCGTGCGGTGGGGTCGCTGACCTATACGCAGATGCTGAACCGCCGTGGCGGGATCGAGGCGGATGTGACGGTGGCCCGCGTGGCGCGGGACGAATTCTACATCGTCACCGGAACGGGCTTTGCCACGCATGATTTCGACTGGATCGCCCGCAACATCCCCGAAGGATCGCGCTGCCAGCTGGTAGATGTGACCGCAGGTTCGAGCGTGCTGTCGCTGATGGGGCCAAGGGCGCGCGACATCCTTCAGGCGCTGTCGCCGGATGATCTGTCGAACGCCGCATTCCCCTTTGCCACGGCGCGGGCGATTTCGGTTGCCGCCTGCCCCGTCCTCGCGCTGCGTGTCACCTATGTCGGTGAACTGGGATGGGAGCTGCACATGCCGACCGACGTGGCCGTGACGGTCTACGAGGCGTTGATGCAGGCGGGGGCCGCGCACGGGCTGCGCAACGCCGGATACCGCGCCATCGAAACGCTGCGGCTGGAAAAGGCCTATCGCGCCTGGGGTGCCGATATCGGCCCCGACCATACACCCGTGGAAGCGGGGCTTGCATGGGCCTGCAAGATGAAATCCGGCATCCCCTTCATCGGACGCGAGGCGGTGGCGGCGCAACTGGCGGGCGGGGTGAAGAAACGGCTCGTCAGCTTCACCGTCGACGACCCGCAGGTGATCTTGCTGGGCCGCGAGACCATATACCGCAACGGCGAGCGGGTGGGCTGGCTGTCGTCGGGCGGGTTCGGCCATACGCTGGGCCAGCCCATCGGCATGGGCTACGTGCGCCATGCGGGCGGGGTGGATGACGCCTTCCTCGCGGGGGGAAGCTACGAATTGGAAGTCGCCTCGGAACGGGTTGCCGCAAGGCTGCACATCGCGGCCCCCTTCGATCCGCAATCGCTGCGCGTGAAATCCTAGCGGTTCAGCGTATCGACGGGATAGGCGGTGGTGAACTTCATCCGCTCCATCGCGAAATGGCTGGTGACGTTCTTGATCGGGACGGCACCGGTCAGGCGTTTGTAAAGCCCGTCAAAGGCCGCCATGTCCGAGACCGCAACGCGCAGCAGGTAATCCATCTCGCCCGCCATGCGATAGACCTCCATGATCTGGGGGATGTCGCGCGTGGCCTTGGCAAAGGACTCGCGCCATTCGGCGGAATGGTCGGGTGCCTCGATACCGACAAAGACGGTCAGCCCGAAACCGAGTTTCGCGGGGTCGGCCAGCGCGACACGGCCCGTCAACACGCCGATGGCTTCCAGCTTCTGGATCCGCTTCCAGCACGGGGTCTGCGACAGCCCGACCTTGTCCGCGATCTGCGCCACAGGCAGCGTCGCGTCACGCATCAATTCGGCCACGATCTTGCGGTCGATCAGATCGAGATCTTCCATGACACCCCTCGTTCTTGCGGTCCTGCTACAGGATGCCGATAAAAAACGTTTTGTCTACTGTCTTTGTCGTGTTTTAGAAGATTTCCATTTTACACGCCCTTTCAAAGGCTTGCCCCACCCCTGCGCGGGGGGTGGGCGGAAATTCGCAAATACCTACATTGATTCTCGATCTTCGGCGGCGTAGCTTTGAAGCCATGATCACGCAAAAGATGAAATATGCGCTCAAGGCCCTGCTCGTTCTCGCGGATGAAGCCACGCGTCCGAAGCCCGAAGCCCTGACCATCGAGGAAATCGCCAAGCGGTCAGGCACGCCGAAGCGGTTTCTCGAGCATATCCTGCTTGAGGTGCGCAACGCCGGCGTCATCGCGTCGATCCGCGGGCGGTCGGGCGGGTATTCGCTGATCAAGAAACCCTCGGACGTGTCGATATCAGAGCTGTTGCGCACCATCGACGGGCCGATCGCCCCCCTGCCCTGCCTGTCGCGCCGCGCCTATCAGCGCTGCGAGGATTGCGCGGACGAGGCCACCTGCCGCATCCGCAAGGTCTTTGCCGAGGTGTTCTGGTCCTATCTTCTCATCATCGATTCCCTGACGCTGGAAGACATGCTGCGGTCGTCGGAAGCCGCCGATCAGGTGCTTGGCGCCTGACCTTTTCGACCAACCTGTTGAATTTCAACACATTACCGGAACGCGCCGCGCCATCCGCTTCGCCGCGCGGCGTAGAATATTCTTCTCTATACACGACAAAATTTGGCGTGAATATTCCTTTGCAATAGGCGACCAACTCTGTCGATATTAAACCACCGAAGGCACACCGCCCCGGTCAGACAGAGGAGACAGCCGATGAACGCACTTGTTCCACGCTCTGCCGCCCCATCACGGGCCGCCGGACATGCGCCTGCCTGTGCTGTCCATCTGATCGACAAGCGCACGGGTGCCGCGCATCGCGTCAATGGCACGCCGCTGGTGATCTTTACCCGCCAGCCCGACCTTGCCGTGGCCGAGCTGCTGGCCGGGCGCGATCCCGGGATCTGGGAAGCCCGCATCGACGCCATCGAAACGGGAGGCAGGACATGAGCCTGCACCACCCCACCACCATTCTGGGGCTCGCGCCCTTTATCCACCGCTTTTCCCTTGCCGCCGGGCAAGGCGAGTTTCAGGAGAAAGACATGCTGACCACCATCACCCTGTCGGGCCAGACCACGGCGCAAGGGATCAAGGTCGAAGACCATCTCGACGGCCGTGTGACCATCGAAACCGGCGTTCGCCGCCTGACAGGCTGGCCGCTGCCGCGCTTCGTCAAGGGCGCTCTCTCGGCGCTGGCGATTGCGCTGGTCGGTCTGGGAGCCGCCCCCGAGGCCCGCGCCGAGTCGTTGCTGAACGTCAGCTATGACCCGACGCGCGAACTTTACCGCGAATTCAACGAAGCCTTCAGCGCCTATTGGGTGGCACAGGGCAACGAGGCCCCCACCATCGAAAACAGCCACGGCGGATCGGGCGCGCAGGCCCGCGCGGTGATCGACGGTCTGGAAGCGCAGGTCGTGACGCTGGCCCTTGCCGCCGACATCGACAAGATCGCGAAAGAGGGCAAGCTGCCCGCCGACTGGCAGTCGAAACTGCCGCACAACTCGTCGCCCTACACCTCGACCATCGTGTTCCTCGTCCGCGAGGGGAACCCCAAGGGCATCAAGGACTGGGGCGATCTGGTGAATGACGGCGTCGAAGTCATCACCCCGAACCCCAAGACCAGCGGCGGCGCGCGCTGGAACTATCTGGCCGCATGGGCCTGGGCCGAAAAGAACGGCCAGGACCCCAAGGAATTCGTCGGCAAGCTGTTCGCGCATGTTCCGGTTCTCGACTCTGGCGCGCGCGGTTCGACCACCACCTTTGCCCAGCGCGGCATCGGTGACGTGCTGCTGGCTTGGGAGAACGAGGCCTATCTGGCGCTGAAAGAGCTTGGCGACGACCAGTTCGACATCGTGGTGCCGAGCGTGTCGGTCCTTGCGGAACCGCCGGTGGCGCTTGTCGAGGGCAACATCAAGTCCGACGGGCAGCGCAAACTGGCCGAAGCCTATCTGAACTACCTTTACTCGCCCGAAGGTCAGGCCATCGCCTTCAAGAACTTCTACCGCGCCTGGGACGGTTCGGCCGCGAACCCCGAAGATGTGGCCCGCTTCCCGAAGCTTGACCTTGTCGATATCGCCTCGTTCGGCGGTTGGGCCAAGGTGCAGCCCGAACACTTCGGCGACGGCGGCATCTTCGACCAGATCTACGTCGCGAAATAAGGGAACACGATGGGCAAACCGCTTATCCACCGATCCCCCATGCCCGGCCTTGGGCTGAGTATGGGGGTGACCCTCACGATGCTCTCCCTCGTCGTGCTTTTGCCCATCGGCGCCCTTCTCTGGAAGGGCGCCAATTTCGGCATTTCAGGCATATGGGACACCGTGAACCGCGAACGCGTCTGGGCGGCGCTGTTCCTGTCATTCCGGCTGTCGCTGTTCGCGGCGCTGTTCAATCTGGTCTTCGGCATGATCCTTGCCTGGGTTCTGGTGCGCTACCGTTTTGCAGGGCGCAGGCTGCTTGACGCCGCCGTGGACCTGCCCTTTGCGCTGCCGACCGCCGTGGCGGGCATCGCGCTGACGGCGCTTTACGCGCCGAACGGGGCGCTGGGGTCGCTGGCGGCAGAGATCGGCTGGAAAATCGCCTATACCCAATGGGGCATCTTTGTCGCGCTGGTGTTCGTGGGCCTGCCCTTTGTCACGCGCACCGTGCAACCCGTGGTCGAAGAGATCGAGGCCGAGGTCGAGGAAGCCTCGGCCACGCTGGGAGCCAGCCGCATCTACACGCTGCGCCGCGTGGTGCTGCCGATGCTGGCCCCTGCCGCCCTGACGGGCTTTGCCCTGTCCTTGGCGCGGGCGGTCGGGGAATACGGCTCGGTGATCTTCATCGCCGGCAACATCCCCCTCAAGACCGAGATCGCCCCCCTGCTGATCGTGATCCAGCTTGAAGAGTTCAACTACGACGCCGCCGCCGCCATCGGGATCGCCATGCTGCTGATCAGCTTCGGGATGCTTCTGGTCATCAACCTCATCCAGGTCTGGAGCCGCAGGAGAATCGGTTATGTCTGACGCAAGCCTGACCAAATTCCGCTCGGCGCGCGAAGAGACGCCGCTGGCGCGTTACGCGCTGATCGCGGTTGCCGTGCTGGGGCTGGGTGTGCTGGTCGCAGCCCCGCTGATCGCGGTGTTCGTGGAGGCCTTGGCACAAGGATGGCTTGCCGCCGTGGCCAGCCTTGGCAACCACGATGCGGCATCGGCCATCAAGCTGACGCTGCTGATCGCGGGCGTTTCGGTGCCGCTGAACGCCGCCTTCGGCATTGCCGCCGCATGGTTCATCACCAAGTTCGACTTTCGCGGCAAAGCGTTCCTCATCACGCTGATCGACCTGCCCTTCTCGGTCTCTCCGGTGGTGGCGGGGCTGTGCATCGTGTTGATGTTCGGCACCAACAGCCTTGTCGGCGGCTGGCTGGTGGCAAGCGGCTATCCCATCGTCTTTGCCCTGCCGGGCATCGTGCTGGCCACGATGTTCGTGACCTTCCCCTTTGTCGCGCGCGAATTGATTCCCGTGATGATCGAACAGGGACGGGCCGAGGAAGAAGCCGCACTTACCCTTGGCGCTTCGGGCTGGCGCACCTTCTGGACCGTGACCCTGCCGAACATCCGCTGGGCGCTGCTTTATGGCGTGCTGCTGTGCAACGCCCGCGCGATGGGAGAATTCGGCGCGGTCGCGGTGGTGTCGGGCAAGATCCGCGGCCAGACCGCGACCATGCCGATCACCATCGAGATGCTCTACAACGAATATCTTTCGGTCGCGGCCTTTTCGATGGCCGCCGTCCTGACGCTGCTCGCCCTTGTGACGCTGATGCTCAAGACCGCGCTGGAAATCCGCCATGCCGACGCGCTTGCCGCCACCCACCGCCATTGATGCCGGAGACCTGACATGCATATCGAAATCGACGAAATCTCCAAGCAGTTCGGCACCACGGCGGCGCTGACGCCGGTGTCGCTGGCAATCCCCTCGGGGGCGCTGGTGGCGCTGCTTGGTCCTTCGGGGTCGGGAAAGACCACCTTGCTGCGCATTCTGGGCGGGCTGGAATTCCCGACCTCGGGGCGCGTGCTGTTCGACGGGCAGGATGCGACGGGCCTGACGGTGCAGGAACGGCGGGCGGGCTTTGTGTTCCAGTCCTACGCGCTGTTCCGGCATATGACGGTGTTCGAGAACATCGCCTACGGTCTGAACGCCCGCCCCCGCGCCAGCCGCCCGCCCAAGGCCGAAATCGCGCGGCGCGTGACCAAGCTGCTCGAGTTGATCCAGCTTCCCGATATCGGCAGCCGATACCCGAGCCAGCTTTCCGGCGGGCAGCGGCAGCGGGTGGCACTGGCCCGCGCGCTGGCGATCGAGCCGCGGATGCTGCTGCTCGACGAACCCTTCGGCGCGCTGGACGCCAAGGTGCGCAAGGAATTGCGCCAGGGCTTGCGCGACATCCATGACGAGACGGGGCTGACCACGGTCTTTGTGACCCATGACCAGGACGAGGCGATGGAACTGGCCGATCTGGTCGTCGTCATGTCGGGGTCGGTGACGGGGGGGCGGATCGAACAGATCGGCAAGCCCTCGGACATACGCGCCCGCCCGGCCAGCGCCTTTGTGCGCGATTTCATCGGGGCCTGAAGGCGCGCGCCGCGAAACGGCATGGCCCGCCCCTGTCAGGGGGCGGGCTTTTCCTTGCCGATCAGCGGGGCGCCCATCAGGTCCTCGATCAGGATGCTGACAAGCTGGCTGCGCCCCTGCACCCCCGCCTTGCGGTAGATCGCGTTCAGATGGGTCTTGACCGTCCCTTCGGCCGAGCCGCGCAATTGCGCGATATCGGCGATGGAGCAGCCCTTGATCGTGAATGTCGCCACATCCTGTTCCGCAGGCGTCAGCGCCCATTGGCGGAAGTAGCCTTCCATCACGTCGTTCAGCGCGCCCGAGGCGACGCCCAATCCCTTTTCCATCCGTGCCTGCCGCCGCAGCAGCGCGACAAGCGACCGCCCCTCGAACACCACGCCGATCACCAGCCCGACGGTCGCGGCCAGTTCGGGCAGCATGTGGAACAGGCTGGTCAGCCCCTCGTCCAGATCACGGGTGACATCATAGACGAAAAAGGCGGTGCAAAAGCACTGGAACAGGATCAGCGCGATCAGGCCAAAGGGTCTGTCGCGCTGAACCTTCAGACGGTTCGGAGAGGGCAGGTCAACCATCGGACGGCTTTCGGTCATTTGACCGTCTTGTAGCCCGTCACCATCGACTTCGGAAGGTTGATCCCGAGCCTGCGGCTTTCCACCACAACGGCCAGAACATGCAGCACGATGCTCATCTCGGCCCAGACGACAAGCGCCTCGTGCAGCTCCTCCATCCATTCGACGCCGAAAAAGGCGACCGTCGTCATGGCGTAGCCCGAAGCGGCAAGACCCGCCATCGTCAGCAGAAGGTTGTAGATCATCAGCGCGCCCAGCGGCGAATGGCCGACATGCACATGCCGCCGCCCCGTCGCCATGTCGCGCAGTTGCCCGAGTGCTGCGCGCGGCGAGGGCAGGAAATCGGCAAAGCGGGCGTGTTGCGTGCCGACCAACCCCCAGATCAGACGCACGGAGATCAGCCCCGCGACGGTGTAGCCGACAAGACGATGCGTCTCGCGCCCCGGTTTGGTCAGGAAATCATTGGCGATGAAGGCCGCGACAAGCGACCAGTGGAACAGGCGGACCAAAGGGTCCCAGACGCGGATTTTCTGCATGCTTGGCTCCGGAAGGCTGGATTGGCGCGGACCCTGCCGCAGGGGCAGGGTCCGCCGCGACGGCTCAGTCGGCGCTGTCGCCATGCTCGACCGGCTTCAGGTCGGCGTCGAACCACAGCGAGGCGGTCTCGCCATCCTTGACGACATAGACTTCGATCAGCCCGTCTTCGGCTTCGATCTTGCGGACGTCATAGCCTTCGGCGGTCAGTTGCGCGGTCAGCTTGTCCTTGGTCGCGGCATCGACGGCATCGCCATCGGCAAAGGCGGGGGCCGACAGGCAGGCCAAGGCAAGGGCAAGGGCGGTCAGGGTGCGGTTCATCTCTATCTCCACATGGCTCGGTCGGGGCAGGATCGCCCCGGGACCGATGCCGCCGATCTGGCCTGTTCCGCATCGCGGCGAAATTGGCCGCAGGTTGTAGACGGCGCGAAAACAGCCGTCTGCAACCAAGGTTGCACGCGGGAATTTGCCGGTGGTGCCGGTCAGGATAAGGGACGCAGACGCACAAACGCACCCATTGGGCGGGTTTCGTGCGTTTCAAGCAAGTTCATGTGCAAAAATAAGTGAACGTTAGCGTTCATTTTAATATTGCATACGCCGCCGTTCAGTATATCTAGGTTCCAGACGAAACGAAGAGACGGAGGCACCGATGTGCTGACACGAACCAGACCGAAAGACTGCTCCCCCCGGGGTCGCTAGGCCCCACCACCGGCCACAACGCCGGACGGACTGAACCAAACCGCATCGCCGTATCCGATACACCGACCAGTGATCTGGCGCGGCCCGGCCGATGCTTGCCGACACACCAGAATTTCCCAGGAAAGGGACCCTATCATGCGTAATATCATCCTCACCTCGACCCTCGTGCTTGCAGCCCTGTCGGGCGCCGCTTCGGCCTCGAGCCTGCAGCCGCGCTACAATGCGGGCGACGCGCAGCTTGCACTGACCGCCGGCGTCCAGCCCGGCGAATACAGCCGCGCCGAGCTGATCAACATTCTCGACGCCCAGCGTGAAAACGATGCGACGCGCCTGAACTTCTACCTGTCGGGTGCAAACCGCACGACCAACGCCGCCGATCCGGCTGCCGTTGCCCAGATCGCCGCCTCTGCCGGCGTGCAGGGTGGCGACTACTCGGTCGCTGAACTTCAGCGTCTGATCGATGCCCGCAGCGAAGGCGATGCGGCGACCGTCGACTTCATCGTGAACCGTGCGGGCAAAGCCGCCAACGCGGCCGAGGTCGTCACCCCCGGCGAAGCGCAGCTTGCAGCGGTGATCGGTGTCGATCCGGCGCAGTACACGCTGGCCCAGCTGATCGCGTTGCAGCCGGAAAACGACTGATCCTTCGGCCCTGACCGGTCGATAAAGCGGACCGCCTGACCCTTTGGTCAGGCGGTTCTCGGCATGGAGGTGATGCATGGCTTGTTTCGGTGAAGGTGAAGCCTTACCCTTGCGCGACCCGCCCGTCGGCGGCTGCGGTGAGGATATGGTCCAAAGGGCGCCCGGCAGACCGAAAGACCTTGAGAAGCGCGAGGCCATCCTCGACGCGGCGCAGGCGCTTTTCGCGCAGCGCGGGGTCGACGGCGCACCGATCGAAGCCATCGCCGCCCAATCGGGCGTGTCCAAGGTGACGGTCTATGCCCATTTCGGCGACAAGGCGAAGATCTTCGAAGCCATCGTCCAGCGCGAGACAGAGCGGCTGAACCGCGAACTCGCCCATACCATGACCACGGCGACATCGCTGGAAGAGCGGTTGGTCAATTTCGGCACCGTGCTGGTGCAGGTGATGACCCAGCCGTGCCATCTGGCGCTGGACAAGGCGCTCAGCCTTGAAGCGCAGCGCAATCCGACCCTGGGGCGGCGGTTCTTTGATGCCGGTCCCGGCCATGTGCGCGAATTGCTGGCCGAGCTGATCGCCGAGGCCGGGCGCAAGGGCGAAATCACCCTTGATGATCCCGACCGCGCCGCGCGCGACCTTCTGGCGCTGTGGTTGGGCTTCACCGCGATAGAGCGGCGCTTTTGCGGCGGCTGCCTGCCCGATGTCGATGTGCTGACCGCCGATATCCGCCGCACGACCCGGCTTTTCCTGCGCGCCTGCGCGCCCGTTTGACGCAGGTCGGAAACGGCAGGCCCAAGGCCGGATGCGGCCTTGCGGCGGGCCGCCGATGCGCGCCTGATGGGGCCGGAAAACGGAGGCCCCCATGGCAAGCGTGGTCGATGACATCGGCGGAGAGCCGGTTGTGCGTGCGCTGGTGGAACGGTTTTACGACATCATCGAAACCGCCCCCGAAGGCGCGCGCATCCTTGACCTGCATTTTCAGGGCCACGGGCTTTCGCATGTGCGGGTCGAGCAGTTCGAATTCCTCAGCGGCTTTTTCGGCGGGCGACGCTATTACGCCGAACGCCACGGCCACATGAACCTGCGCGAGATCCACGCCCATGTGCCGATCCACCTGCAAGATGCCGAGGACTGGCTGGCCTGCATGGCCCGCGCGCTGGATGATGTCGGCATCCACGGCCCGGCGCGCGAGAAGATCGGGCTTGCCTTCGACCGCGCGGCGCGGATGCTGGTGAACCGCGACTGACCTGTCGGTCGGGCAAGGGGGAACATGCCGGTCGAACGGTTCATCATTCGGGGCGATCTGGCGGCGGCGACCTTTCTGCCTTGGGTTGCGCGGCATTTGCTGCGGCTTGGCCTGCGCGGAGAGACGCAGCGCAGCGATGCCCTTTGCGTGGAAATGCTGGTCGAAGGCCCGGCCGATCTGATCGACGCGATGGAAATGGGTGTCTCGCTCGGCCCGATCGAGGCTTGGGTGGAAACCATCGAACGCCTCCCCCTCAACCGGTGCGGGAGTGCCTGATTTTTCCGCTTCGCGCCGCTTCACAAAACGCTGTCTTTTGGTGCAGCGGTGACTAGGATTTGGGCAGAGCGCCCGATTCCTGTGGGCTTTCCTGTCCGGAAATTGCCGTGGCAAGACAAGCGGCGGGATCGGGTTCTAGCGTCCTAGCCAACAAAGGCATCCCTGCCGGAAAGTCACCATGCTGCCCTACTGGACCCCTGTCGCACTGTCCCGCGACCTTGCGCCCCTGGTCGTGATGCCCGTCGTCGTAGACGGGGCAGAGCTTGCGCTTTGGCGCAGCGCCTCGGGCCGGATCGCGGCCTGGGCCGACCGCTGCCCGCATCGCGGCATGCGCCTGTCGCACGGGTTCGTACGGGGCGAGGCCCTGTCCTGCATCTATCACGGCTGGAGCTATGCCCAATCGGGCCAGTGCCAGCGCATTCCGGCCCACCCCGACCTCGAACCTCCCGAAGCGATCCGCGTGCCGGTGCATCGGGCGATGGAATCGGGGGGCGTGATCTGGGTAGCCTTGGCCGAACCGGCGGCACTGCCGCCCGCGCTGGCGGGTCTTGTGCCGCTGCGCTCCGTCACGCTCGATGCGCCCTTCGATCCTGCGGCGGCGGGATTGGCCGAAAGCGGCGGCGCGTGGCGCGGCACCTTGGCCGGGGTCGCGGTGGCCGTTCTGGTGCAGCCTTTGCCCGAAAACCGCTGCGTCCTGCATGTTCTGGCCGATGGCGCGGCCACGCCTGCCGCCCTTGTCGATGCCTCGCGCGGGGTGGAAACGCTGCGCCGTCAGGCCGAGGAGGCTTTGGCATGACCGACCCGATCCGCGACGAATGGTATCCCGTTGCGCTGGTCAGCCAGCTTGGGCCGGAAGGCCGCGACACAAGGCTTTTGGGCGAACCTGTCCGCGTGGCATGGCACGGGGGGGCGATCACCGTCACAAGCGGGGGGCGCAGCCTTCCGTCGCAGCAACGCTACGGTCATGTCTGGGCCTGCCCCGGCACGCCGCAGCGCCCGCTGTTCGACATTCCCGAAGCCGATCAGCCGGGCAGGCGCCTTGTCGATGTCGGTCTTGTGCGGGTGAAATGTTCGCCGCTGCGCGCGGTCGAGAACTTTCTCGACATCGCGCATTTCCCCTTTGTCCACACCGATATTCTGGGGGCCGAGCCGCATACCGAGGTCGGCCGCTATGATGTGGCGATCCGCGAGGAGGTGGACGAGGTCTGGGCGACCAAGGTGCATTTCTACCAGCCGCAAGCCGCGAAATCGGCGGCGGGCGGGATCACCACCGAATACATGTATCGCGTCCCTGCCCCCACGGTTTCGATCCTGTACAAGACCTGCCCGCCGCGTCCGGGGGAATGGGATGTCATCACCCTGTTCGTGCAGCCCTTGGACGAGGAGCTGTGCGAGGTATGGCCCTGGATGGCGCTGTTCGACGACGACACGCCGATGACCGACCTGATCCATTTCCAGCAGACGATCTTCCTGCAAGACCGCTCGATCCTTGAAAACCAGCTTCCCCACCGCCTTCCGCTCGATCCGGGGCTCGAGATTCCGACGCGGGCGGACCTGACCTCGGTCGCCTATCGGCGCTGGCTGAAACGGCGGGGCTATACCTACGGCGCGCAACTGGTGGCGGCATGATCCTTTACGACTACGTCCTAAGCCCCGATTGCTACAAGATCCGGCTTCTGGCCGCGCTGACGGGCGCGAAGCTGACCTTGCGGGCCGTCGATTTCCACCCCGGCGGCGAGCATCGCAGCCCCGCCTTTCTGGCCATCAATCCCGCAGGCACGATTCCCGTGATGCAGGACGCCAGCCTGACGCTGACGGATTCGGCGGCGATCCTAACTTACGTGGCGGCGCGGTCCGGCCCCGCATGGCTGGGCGATGACACGCCCGAAATGCGGGCGCGGGTGGCGCTGTGGCTGGCCTTTGCGCAACGGCTGTCGGCCAGCATCGGCAAGGCCCGCACCCATGACATGCTGCAAAAGCCCGCCGATATCGTGGCTTGCCGCAAGGCAGGGGTGCAATGCCTGCGCGAGATCGAGGCGGCCTTGGTCGAACGGCATCTGATGGGCGACGCCTTCCTTGCGGGGAACCGCCCCACGCTGGCCGATATCGCCTGTTTCCCGCATTCCATGCTGGCCCCCGATGGCGGGATCAGCGTCGATGCATATCCCGCGATCCGGCTTTGGACACGCGCCATCCGCGCCCTGCCCGGATTCGTCGAAATGCCCGGCATCCACCGCTTGCACGACCTGAAACCCGAACCCGCTGGAGTTCAGGCATGAGCGGCTATCTGTTCAAAGGGTGCGCGGCGGTGGTGGCCGACCCCGCCACCGTGCTGCGCGATGTCGACCTGCTGGTCAAAGGCCCCGCCATCCGCGCCATCGGCAAAGGGCTGGACGCAGAGGGGGCCGAGGTGATCGACGCGCGCGGCTGGTTCCTTTACCCCGGCCTTGTGAACACGCATCACCACTTTTTCCAGACCTTCGTGCGCAACCGCGCCGACCTCGACTGGACCAAGCTGTCGGTGATCCAATGGCTCGACCTGATCTACCCGATCTTCTCGCGCCTGACCGAGGACTGTTTCTACCACTCGTCCCTGACGGCAATGGCCGAGCTGGCAAAGCACGGCTGCACCACGGCCTTTGACCACCAATACAACTTTCCCCGCCACGCCGGAAAACGCATCGTCGACCGCCAGTTCGAAGCGGCGGCCAAGATCGGCTTGCGCTTTCACGCAGGGCGCGGCGGCAACACGCTGCCGAAATCCGAAGGCTCGACCATCCCCGATGCGATGCTGGAATCCACCGACGAATTCATCGCCGACTGCGCCCGCCTGATCGACCGCTATCACGACGCAGGGCCGTTCAGCATGCGGCAGGTCGTGGTTTCCCCCTGCCAGCCGGTGAACTGCTACCGCGAGACGTTCGTGGAATCGGTCGCCCTTGCCCGCGACAAGCGCGTGTTCCTGCACAGCCATGTCGGCGAGGGCGAGGCCGAGGTGATCCGCGCGCGCCACGGGATGCGGACGGTGGATTATCTGGAACAGATCGGCTTTGCCGGCCCCGATACGTTCTATGCCCATTGCTGGGAACTGACCGATGCCGAATTGCGCCAGACGGCGGCCAGCGGCACGGGCGTCGCGCATTGCCCCGAACCCGTCTATCTGGTGGGGGCCGAGGTGACCGACATTCCCGCGATGGCCGCGCATGGGCTGCGGATCGGGCTTGGCTGCGACGGGGCGGCGTCGAACGACAATTCGAACCTGATGCACTGCATCCATTCGGCCTATATGCTGCAATGCCTTGTCGCGGGAACCCGCGCGCATCCGGTGCCGGAGCCGGGCGATTTTCTGGCCTATGCCACGACGGGGGGGGCCGCACTGCTTGGCCGCAGCGATATCGGCCGCCTTGCCCCCGGCATGGCCGCCGACCTGTTCGCCATCGACACGCGGCGGATGGATTACGTCGGCACCCGCCACGACCCCGCAAGCCTGATCGCCAAGGTGGGCATCGGCATGCCGACCGACCTGACGATGGTCAACGGGCGCATCGTCTGGGCCAAGGGGGAATTCCCCGGCCTCGACGAGGCCGAAATGGCCCATGAGGCGGAAGCCGCCCTTGCCACGATAGACGCATAAAGAAACCAACAGGAGACAAACCCATGCAAAGACGCGCCTTCCTACAGACCACCGCCTTCGCCGCCATCGCCAGCGCCATCGGCGCGCGCGGGGCCAGTGCGGCCGACCCGCTGGGCATCGCGCTGGTGCTGCCCTCGCCCAATGGCGATGTGGGCTGGTCGCATACGCTTGTCGCAGGGCTTGACCCTGTGATCGCCGCCTATGGCGATGCGGTGAAGATCACCCTTCTGGAAAACATCGCCGAAGGCCCCGATGCCGACCGCATCATGACCAAGGCCGTGGCCGACGGGAACAAGGTGCTGATCGCAGGCTCCTTCGGCTACCAGAACGGCGCGATGCAGATCGCCAAGCGCGACCCGTCGGTGACGGTGCTGCACGCGTCGGGCTACATGGTTGCCCCGAACTTCTCGCCCTTCGCGGCCAAGTATTTCCAGGGCACCTATCTGATGGGCATGGCCGCCGCCGCACTGTCGAAATCCGGCAAGCTCGGCTCGGTCTCGGCCTTTGCGATCCCCGAACTGATCACCTCGATCAACGCCTTCACGCTGGGCGCGCAGTCGGTGAACCCCGATGTCGAAGTGTCGGTCGTCTGGGTGAACACCTGGTTCGACCCCGCCAAGGAACAGGAAGCCGCCAAGGCGCTGATCTCGCAGGGCTGCGACGTGATCTTCTCGAACGCGCAGGACACGCCTTCGGTCATCGCCGTCTGCGAGGAAGCGGGCGTCTATGCCTTCAACCTCAACTCCTCGATGAAATCCTATGCGCCCAAGACCTATCTGGGCTGCGTGGCGACGGATTGGGGCCCGTTCTTCAAGGCCTCGATCGACGCGCATATCGCCGGGACCTTTGCCGGTGCCAACGCCTTCCTCGGCGTGGCCGACAAGGTGGTCGAGGTCGTGGACTGGAGCGGCGACATCCCCGCCGATCTCAAGGCCAAGATCGTCGAGACCGAAGCCAAGATCGCCGACGGCAGCTTCAACCCCTTCACCGGCCCGATCACCAAGGCCGATGGCAGCGAAGGCGTGGCGGCAGGGGTCGGCATGACCGACGAGGAGATCGTCGCGATGGACTGGCATGTGAAGGGCGTCGCAACGCCGCTGCCGCAGTAAAGATGGAACCCGCGCCGCTTTTGACCCTGCGGGGAATGACCAAGGCCTACGGGCAGGTCGTGGCCAATGATGCCATCGACCTGACCGTGGGCCAGAATTCCATCCACGCGATACTGGGCGAGAACGGCGCGGGCAAATCCACGCTGATGAAGCTGATCTACGGCGTCGAAACACCCGACGCGGGCGAGGTGGTCTGGCAGGGAAACCCTGTGCAGCTTACCTCGCCCGCCGAGGCGCGGCGCTTGGGCATCGGCATGGTGTTCCAGCATTTCTCGCTGTTCGAAACGCTGACGGTGGTTGAAAACATCGCGCTGATCGTTGCGGGGCCCAAGGCCGCGCTGGCCGCCCGCATCCGCGAACTGGGTCAGGATTTCGGGCTGGACGTCGACCCTTTCGCCCATGTCCATTCGCTGTCGGTGGGCGAGCGGCAAAGGGTGGAAATCATCCGCTGCCTGATGACCGAACCGAAGCTGCTGATCCTGGACGAGCCGACCTCGGTCCTGCCGCCGCAGGCCGTGGGGCTGCTGTTCGACACGCTGCGCCGTCTGCGCGACCGCGGGGTGTCGATCCTGTTCATCTCGCACAAGCTTGACGAGATCCAGGCGCTTTGCGACTGCGCCACCATCCTGCGCGGGGGCCGCGTGACGGGGCGTGTCGACCCGCGCGCGCATGATGCGCATGATCTGGCGCGCATGATGATCGGGCGCGACATGCCGCCGCCGATGCAGGCCGAACCCCACCCCGTGGGCGAGGTGCGGCTGGAACTCGCCGCACTTGACCATGCGCCCGACGATCCCTTCGCCGTGGGCCTGTCTGCCGTGAGCTTGCGGCTGCATGCGGGCGAAATCCTTGGAATTGCGGGTATTTCCGGCAACGGTCAGGCCGAACTTGCCAAGCTGCTCTCGGGCGAGACGCGGCTTTCGGCGGCGCGCTGCGACGAGGTGCGGCTTATGGGCCAAGGCGTCGCCCATCTTGACCCGGCCGCCCGCCGCGCGCTTGGCTTTGCCTTTGTTCCCGAAGAACGCCTCGGGCGCGGGGCCGTGCCGGAAATGACGCTGGCCGACAACAGCCTGCTGACCGCCCATCCGCTGGGCCTGCTGAAGCGCGGCTTCATCGACCGGCGGCGCGAGGCCGAATTCACCGCCGCCTGCATCCGCGACTTTGACGTGCGCACCTCGGGTCCGGATGCCGAAGCGGGGGCGCTCTCGGGCGGCAACCTGCAAAAATTCATCATGGGCCGCGAGATTTCGCTGCGCCCCAAGGTTTTGTTCGTGGCGCAGCCGACCTGGGGCGTCGATATCGGGGCGGCGACGGCGATCCGGCAAAGGCTGGTCCAGATGCGCAACGAAGGGGTGGCCGTGCTGGTGATTTCCGAGGAACTGGAAGAATTGTTCGAAATCTGTGACCGGATCCAGGTGATCCACAAGGGACATCTGTCCCCCTCGCTCGACGCGCGCAACACCCGGGCCGAAGAGATCGGCCGCTGGATGATCGGCGCCGCCGGGGTGGCGGCATGATCCCGCGCCTGATCCGGCGCGACCGTGCCTCGCTTCGCATGGCGGTTCTGGCCCCGCTGCTGGCGCTGGCGGCGGCGATCCTTGTCAACCTCGTGCTGTTTCTGGCAATGGGCAAAGACCCCGCCGCCGTGTTCTACGCGCTGCTTCTCGAACCGTTCCTCGGCTGGTCCTCCTTTTCCGAAGTGCTGCTCAAGACAGGGCCGCTTTTGCTGATCGCGCAGGGCTTGGCCATCGGCTTCCGCGCCAAGGTGTTCAACATCGGGGCCGAGGGGCAGTTCATCCTTGGCGCCATCTTCGCATCGGCCATTCCGGTCTATTTCCCGCAGGCGACGGGCGGCTGGATCTGGCCCGCCATGCTGGTGATGGGGGCGCTTGGCGGCGCGCTCTGGGCGGTGGTTCCGGCCTTTTGGCGGGTGCGGCTGAATGCCAACGAAATCCTCGTCACGCTGATGATGTCGCTGATCGCGGCGCAGGTGCTGAATTACCTGCTGCTCGGCCCGTGGAAAGACCCGCAGGGGTTCAATTTCCCGCAATCGGTGATGTTCCAGTATGACGCCATGATCCCGATCCTGCTGCCCGGAACGCGGGTCAACCTGTCGCTTCTGCTGGCGCTTTTGTCGGCGGTTCTGGCTTGGGCCTATATGCAGCGCAGTTTCGGCGGGTATCAGTTCCTTGTCGGCGGGCTTGCCCCCAAGGCCGCCGCCTACGCCGGATTCTCGGAAAGCCGCGCCATCTGGCTGTCCCTGCTGATCGGCGGTTTCGCCGCAGGGCTTGCCGGCGCGGCCGAAGTGGCCGGCCCCATCGGGCAATTGCAGCGCGGCATTTCCACCGGATACGGCTATGCCGCGATCATCGTGGCCTATCTGGGCGGCTTGCACCCGATCGGCATCGTGGCCTCCTCGCTGCTGATGGCGGCACTTTACATCGGCGGAGACAACGCGATGGTCTCGGCCGATCTGCCGGTCGCGGCGGTCAGGGTGTTCCAGGGCAGCCTGCTGGTCTTTTACCTCGCCGCTATCACCTTCGTCCGTTTCCGGCTGGTCTGGCCGATCCGCAAAGGAGGTGCCGCATGAGCGGGCTTTCCTTCATCCTCGCCGGAATGCTGGCGGCGGCGACACCCTTCCTGCTGGCCGCATTGGGAGAGCTGGTCGTCGAACGCGCCGGTGTGCTGAACCTCGGTCTCGAAGGGATCATGGCTTTGGGCGCGGTCGTCGCCTTCATCGTGGTCTATCATGGCGGCGGGCATGTCGCGGCCTTTGGCGTGGCGGCGGTGGCGGGCATCCTTTTGTCGCTGGTCTTCGGCTGGCTGGCGCTGGGGCTGCGGGCCAATCAGGTGGCGGTCGGTCTGGCGGTCGGCATCCTCGGACAGGGATTGTCGTCGCTGATCGGCAATTCCTACGAAAGCCTGACGATCACGGGTCTGCCCAAACTTGCCGTGCCGGTGCTGTCGGACCTGCCCGTCGTGGGCGGGCTCTTCGCACAGGACGCGGTGGTCTGGCTGTCGCTGCTGGGCACGGCGGCACTCTGGGCGATGTTCCGCTATTCCCGCCTCGGCCTGATCCTGCGGGCCGTGGGCGAGAACCCGCAAGCCGCCCGCGCCATCGGCTACCGTGTGGTCGCGCTGCGCCTTGGCGCGGTGGTGTTCGGCGGGGCGATGGCCGGGCTGGCGGGGGCCTATGCGGCCACGGTCTATACTCCGCTCTGGGCCGACGGGATGATCGCGGGGCGCGGCTGGATCGCGCTGGCGCTGGTCGTCTTCGGCACATGGATGACAGGGCGCATCTTCTTTGGCGCGTTGCTCTTCGGCGCGGTGTCTCTGGCCAGTCTCGTGGCGCAGACCGAGAACTGGGCCGTGCCGTCACAACTGCTTTCGGCGCTGCCCTATATCGTCACCATCGTCGTGCTGGGCATCATCACCTCGAACAAGCGGCTGCTCAAGATCAACGGCGTGGCATCGCTGGGCGAGCCGTTCGGACCATGACGCGCCATTAGTTTTTCTCAACCCCCCGTGAAAAACGGTCTTTTGACAGACGCGGCCACTGCGGCGACCATGACGCAAATTCACGAAAAGGAATCCGTCATGCAACGCGAAAGACTGCAGAACTATGTCGGCAACGGCACCCCGGTCACCCCGACCTTCTCGGCCACCGAGATGCAGCGGCGCCTCGATGCGATCCGTGGCGTCATGGCCAAGAACGGCATCGATGCGGCGCTGTTCACCTCGTACCACTGCA
>NZ_JACLQD010000006.1 GCF_014243445.1 Paragemmobacter straminiformis | reverse complement strand
TCCGCGAAGCCATCAGCCCCGCAATCCTCGCCGTCGCGACAATCCTCGTCATCATCTCGACACTCCTCCTCGCAACCGTCGAAATCCTCAGAAGACGAAGCGAAAAACTCAGAGGCGTGACACCGAGCTGAAGGGTCAGGGCAGGATGTGCAGCCAGACCCAGACGGTGAGGATGGAGAGGGCGGTCGCGACCAGAACGGTCGAGGCCGCCACCCGCTTTCCGACGCCGTAGAGATTGGCGAAGATATAGGCGTTGACCCCCGGGGCCATGGCGGCGGTCATCACCGCCGAGCGCAGGCCCGCTGTGTCGAGGCCGAAGGCGAAGCGGCCGAGCAGATAGGCAAGGCCCGGATGCAGCACCAGCGAGCAGGCGCAGACCACGGCGATGATGCGGAAATCGCCATCGGGGCGGTAGCGCAACAGCACGCCGCCAAGCCCGAAAAGTGCTGTCGGAATGGCGGTGCGGGCGATCAGGTCGACGGCTGAAAGGGCGACCTGCGGCAAGGGCAGTCCGGTCAGATTGACGGCGAAACCGGCAAGGATGCCCAGAACCATCGGTTGCGAGAAGATCGCGCGCAGGATCTGGCGCAGCAGGGCGCGGCTGGAGAGGCCATGCCCGCGCGTGCGGGCCCATTCCATGAGCGCGATGCCGAAGGCGTAGAACATCGGCGCGTGGATCGAGATGATGGCGTAGTTTCCGGCCAGCGCGTCGGGGCCGTAGGCGCGTTCGGTCAGCGGCACGCCAAGCAGGAGGGAATTGGAGAAGAGCGCGACGAAGCCGATCGCGGTGGCATCGGTGACGGGGCGGCGAAAGACGAGGATCGCCGCCGCGAAGGCCACGCCGAAACTGGTGAAGGCTGCGATGTAGAAGGACAGGAACAGCGCGGGCTGGAAGCTGGCCGCGAGGTCGAGTTTGGCGATCGAGGCGAAAAGCAGGGTCGGCACGGCGAAGTTCTGCGCAAAACGCATGAGGCCATCGACCGCCGCATCGTCGAAGAGACGGGCGCGGGCGGCAGCGTAACCGAAGGCGATGACCAGAAAGACCGGCAGGATGACGTCGAGCAGCGCGTCCATCAGGGGTGGTTGGTGTATTCGATCACCATGCCGTCATGGGCAGGGCGGATATGGGGCGGCAGTTCGGCCAGCAGCTCGGCATGGTCGAGGTCGTTGTGCATGTTGGTGACCACGGCGCGCGCCGGTTTGGCGCGGGCGATCCATTCCAGCGTCAGGGCAAGGTGGGCATGGGTCGGGTGCGGCTTGCGGCGGAGCGCGTCGACGACCCAGCAGTCGAGGCCGGTCAGGTGGGCCCAGCTTTCCTCGGGGATCTTCACCGCATCGGGAAGGTAGGCCAAGGGGCCGATGCGGAAGCCGAGCGCGTCGATGCTGCCGTGATCGGCGGTGAAGGGGGTCAGCACGACCGGACCGCCCGCGCCCGCGACGGTCACCGGCCCGTCGATGGTGAACAGGTCGAGGATCGGCGGATAGGGCGAGCCTTCGGGTTGGACGAAGGCGTAGCCGAAGCGGGACAGCAGCGCCTCTTGCGTGGGGCCGTCGGCCCAGACGGCGAGGCGGCGGCGGGTGTTGAACACGATCTGGCGCAGGTCGTCGAGGCCGTGGACATGGTCGGCATGGGAATGGGTGTAGACCACCGCATCGAGGCTGCCGATGCCTGCGTCGAGCAACTGGGCGTGCATGTCGGGCGAGGTGTCGATCAGCACGCGGGTGCGGCCTTCGTCGCTTTCGCGTTCGACCAGCATGGAGCAGCGGCGGCGGCGGTTCTTGGGGTTCGTCGGGTCGCAACTGCCCCAGTCACCGCCGGGGATGTCGCCAAGGCGCGGGACGCCACCCGACGAGCCGCAGCCGAGGATGGTGAAGCGCAGGGTTGCCATCAGACGGTTTCCCGAATGCGGGCCTTGGTGAAGAGGCGGTCGAAATTGGCGGTGGTGCGGGCGGCGAAGTCGGCGGGGGAGAGGCCGAACACCTCGGCCCCCTTGGCGGCGGTGAAGGCGGTATAGGCCGGTTCGTTCCTTTTGCCGCGATGCGGGACAGGGGCGAGGTAGGGGCTGTCGGTTTCCAGAAGGATGCGGTCGAGCGGGGCGGCGGCGAAGATGTCGCGCAGTTCGGACGATTTGGGAAAGGTCGCGATGCCCGACATCGACAGGTAGAAGCCGAGGTCGAGGGCGGCGCGGGCCAGTTCGGCGCTGCTGGAAAAGCAATGCATGACGCAGGCATAGGGCTTGGCGCGGTAGCCTGCGGTAAGGATTGCGGCCATGTCGTCATCGGCCGCGCGGGCGTGGATGATGAGCGGAAGGCCGGTTTCCTGCGCCGCGCGGATGTGGATTTCGAGCGAGGTCTTTTGCACCCCGGCGCTTTCGGCGGTGTAGTGGTAGTCGAGGCCGGTTTCCCCGATGCCCACGAATTTCGGGTGCTGCGACAGGGCGACAAGCTGGTCGACCGTGGCAAGCGGTTCTTCGGCGGCGCTCATCGGGTGGGTGCCTGCGGCGTAGAACACCGAAGGATGCGCTTCGGCAATCGCACGGACGGCGGGTTCGTTCCTGAGCCGCGTGCAGATCGTGACCATGCGGCGCACGCCTGCGGCATGGGCGCGAGCGATGATGGCGTCACGCTCACCGTCGAAATCGGGAAAATCGAGGTGGCAATGGCTGTCGACGATGTCGGGAATGGGGGCGGTCATGGTCCAGCTTTGTTCAGGGCGAGCGGAGCCGCCGTCTCTTCCAGCCGGAAAAGCATATCCATGAGAAGTGCGGCAGGGTCAAGGTTGACCGCCTTGCCGCGGCGGGCCTTGAGGCCGAGGGTCTGCGCGAGCGTGGCCCAAGCGCGGGCCGAGGCGACATCGGGGGCGAGGCGGGTGATGGCTTCGGCCTCGCCCTTGGCGGCTTCGGGGGGAAGCTGGCGCATGGCACCCGCGCGGGCGAGGCGGGCGAGAAAGAGGTCGAGAAGCGTGAGGATGAGGTCGAATTGCGCCTCGGCCCCGCGTGCGGCCCCTGCCTCGGCCAAGGCGAGGGCGCGGGGGCGGTCGAGGCGGGGAAGGGTGGAGAGGAGGGTGACGATGGATTGGTAAAGCGCAAGGCCGGAGAGGTTGGTCAGGCGGAAGGCTTCGCCGACCGAGCCGCCCGCAAGCTGGGCGAGGGCCTGCGCTTCGTCGGGTTCCAGTGCCGCACCCGCCTGTGTCAGCGCATCGGCCAGCGGCGCGGGGGCCAGCGGGTGCAGGCGCAATTCGCGGCAGCGCGAGCGGATGGTGGGCAAGAGTTTGAAGGGCTGGTGCGAGATCAGGAAGATCGTGACATTGGCGGGCGGCTCTTCGAGCAGTTTCAAAAGCGCGTTGGCGGCGGCGGTGTTCATCTCGTCGGCGGCGTCGATGATCGCCACGCGGCGGCCGCCATCGGCGGCGGAGAGCGAGAAGAAGGATTTCATCTCGCGCACCTCGCCCACGGTGATTTCCTGACGCAGGCGCGAGGTCTTTTCGTCCCACGGGCGGCGCAGCAGGAACAGGCGGGGTTCGGCCAGCGCGCGCATGCGGCGGGCGACGGGGTGGCCCCCGTCTATGTCGAGTGTGTCGGGCTTTTCGGGGGCGAACATGCCGCCGTCATCCTCGGGCGTGGCCAGAAGGAAGCGGGCCAGACGCCATGCGAGGGTGGCTTTGCCCACGCCACGGGGACCGGTGACCATCCAGCCGTGGTGCAGGCGGCCCGTGTTGAAGGCCGAGAGGAATTCGGCCTGCGCGCCCTCGTGTCCGAAAAGATGCGCGGTCTCGCGCGGGTGGGGGGCGCCTTCGATGCGGTCGGGTTCGGGGATGTCGTCGGGGGCGGCGGCCATGCGTCAGCCCAGATGCGCAAGGGTGAGGGCGAGGATCTCGGCGGCGATGGCGTCGGGGCTGCGCGCGCCGTCGATCACGCGGAAACGGTTGGGGTGCAGGTCGGCGAGGGCAAGGAAGCCCGCGCGCATCTGTTTCTGCATGGCAAGGCCCATGTCCTCGAAGCGCTGTTCGGTACCGTGGCGCGAGAGGGCGCGGGACAGGCCGAGTTCGGGGTCGAGATCGACAAGGAAGGTCAGGTCGGGTTCGGTGCCGATCATCAGGTCATGCAGGCTGTTGACCACCGAGGCGAGGTTGCCGCGCAGGCCCTGATACATGCGGGTGCTGTCGGCGAAGCGGTCGGTGATGACGATTTCGCCCTTGGCCAATGCGGGGCGGATGGTCTTTTCCAGATGGTCGCGGCGGGCGGCGGTGAAAAGCAGAAGCTCGGTTTCGGCAGACCAGCGGTCGGGGTCGCCCTGAAGGACGAGGGCGCGGATTTCCTCGGCCCCCGGGCTGCCGCCCGGTTCGCGGGTGAGGGTGACGGCATGGCCCGCATCGCGAAGGCTTTGCGCCAGAAGCCGGGCCTGGGTCGACTTGCCCGAGCCGTCGATGCCTTCGAAGCTGAGGAAGGCTGCCGCCATCAGGAGGCGGGGGCGGCTGCGGGGGCCGCGTCGATGTAGCGGGCGCGCAGCACGCCGGCGGCGGCGGTCAGACGCTTGAGGAAGCCGCCCTTGGCCACGTCGGACTCGGCCACCAGCGGGACGCGCGCATCGGGAAGTTCGGGAACGTGGATGATAAGCTCGCCCAGTTGCGCGCCCTTGGCGATGGGGGCTTCGACGGGGCCGTTGTAGATGACCTCGGCGGTGACCTGCTCTTGCACCTGCGAGGGCAGCAGAAGGCGGATGTCTTCGGCCGGGACAAGGCCGACGCTGTCGGCCGCCCCGAGCCAGACCTGCGCATCGGCCACGCGGACGCCGGATTTCACCACGGTCTTTTCGGTGAACTGGCGGAAGGCCCAGTTGACGATGGCTTCGGATTCCGAGGCGCGGTCCTTGTCGGAGGCGAGGCCCGTCATGGCGAAGATCACGCGGCGGTCGCCCATCACGGCAGAACCGACGAGGCCGTAGCCCGCTTCGGTGGTGTGCCCGGTCTTGAGACCGTCGGCCTGCCAGTCGGCTGCGGCGATCTTGAGCAGCGGGTTGCGGTTGTTGGCATTGGCGGGGGCGCGGTCTTTGTAGTTGAACTGGGTTTCCGAGAAGATCGGGTAGAGGTCGGGGAATTCCTCGATCAGGCGTTTGCCGAGCAGGCCGAGGTCGCGCATCGACATGCGCTGGTTCGGGTCGGGCCAGCCCGAGGCGTTGCGGAAGGTGGAATGCGACAGGCCGATGGCCTTGCCGCGTTCGGTCATCAGATCGGCAAAGGCCTCTTCGGTGCCGGCCAGACCTTCGGCCACGACGACGCAGGCATCGTTGCCCGAGTTGATGATGATGCCGTGGATCAGTTCGCGCACCGAGGGGCGGTCGTTTTCCTGAAGATACATGGTCGAGCCGCCGAGGCGCGTCATCTCGGTCGCGCGGGTCGAGACGGCGAAGGTCGTGTCCATCGTCACGCGGTTGTCGCGCAGGGCCTCGAACAGCATGTTCAGGGTCATCAGCTTCGACATCGAGGCGGGCGGCACGGGGGTGTCGGCGTTCTTGTCCATCAGGACCGTCTGGGTCGTCATGTCATAGACCCATGCGGCGGTGGCGCGCGTCTCGAAGGCGTTCGCCGTGACGGGTGCCGCAAGCGGCATCAGGGCGAAAAGGGCGAGAGCGGTCAGGCGGCGCAGGGTCGTGAACATCGGTCGGTCCTTATGCGGGGGTCAGCCCTTGACGAAATAGGCGTCCTTGAAGCCGAGGCCCTTGATCTTGGCAAGGAAGGCGGCGCGGTCGCCTGCGCCCTTGGCCGTGACAGACCACCAGGTCTTGCCCTGGGTGGTTTCCTTGCGGACGGCGGCCTCGATCCCGGCTTTCTTGAGCGTGGCCGCAGCGCGGTTGGCGTTTTCCTCGACCGAGAAGATGCCGATCTGGAGCGTGCCGCCCTGTTTGCCGGAGACGACGGGGATGGCGGGGCCAGCCTTGGGCGCGGGTGCAACGGCCGTGGCGGCCGGCGCTGCGGCGGTGGCGGCGGGTTTGTCGCCCGCCTTGTCGCCCGTCTTGTCACCCGTCTTGCCGGCCGGGGCGGCGGCGATTGCTGCGGCGGCATCGGCGGCGAGGGTTTCGGTTTCGATGCCTTCGTTGGCGTCGAGGATCGGCTTGGTCGCATCGGTCTGTGCGGCGACTTCCTCGCGGCGCAGGGCAGTCACGCTGATCTTGGCGGGGGCGCCTGCCAGAAGGCCGAGCGCATCGGCGGCGTCGGAGGAGACCTGAAGTTTCGGTCCGGGATTGAACGCCTCGCGCCGGAAGAGCGCGCCGATGACGAATTTGCCGTTGGCGGGGTTGCGCAGGATCACGCGTTCGGGGTCGGTCGCATCGGGCGAGGCGACCCAGACGCCGCCGAGCGAGGGGCGGCCGTCCCAGAGCGCCTGATCGGTGACCTGGAACACCTCGGGCGCTTCGACGTCGCGGTCGACGATCTTGACGCTTTCGGGGCTGGCCGAGGTTTCGCTTTCGGGCGTGGTCGCGGCGCGTTTGAAGGGAGAGACGCCGTCGGCGCAGCCTGACAGCAACACTGCCACAAGCGGCAGGGCCGCAAGGCTGCGCATGGGTTTCGACACCGGTATTCCTGCCATTCTCGCCCCCGTTGCGCGCGGGTTGGCCCCGCGCTTTATGCCGCCTTTGTGCAAGGACGGTCTACCATATGAAACTGCCCGCAATCGGGCTTGTCGCCCTGCTTTGCGCGGCATCATACAGAGGCCGCGCGCAGGTGGGAAGGGCGGGGGCGGGCGATGGGCGGAAAACTCACGCAGGCGTGCTTTTGCGGGCAAGGTGCCGCAAGCGGCCCTGCCGTGCCGCGGTGACCGGGGTCAGTCGGCCTTTTTCTTGTTCGCTTCGGCGGCGGCCTTCATGCGGGCCAGAAGCTCGGCCTTGGGTTCGGGCTGGCCGAAGGGGTTCTTCTTCGTGCCCTTGGCATTGTGTTCGCTGTGCGGGGGCTTGTTCTTGCCCGCCTTGATCGCGCCTGATTTCGCGTAGTCCATGGGTCGACCTTTTCATCGTTTCCCTGCTGATGCCCCAAATGCGCCCGTTGGGCAAGCGGCAGGCTGCGGCGGGGGCCTTGTCTTGCCGGTCGGAACCAGAATGCGGAACCGGAAAGCGGAGCCGGAAGGGCGGGGCCTTCGCCCGCGACGGGGCGAAGGGGGCAGGTCAACGGCGGCGGGTCAACGGCGGCGGGTCAGGCGCAGGCGGGTCTGGTCGTCGATGTGGTGGAAGGCGACCTCGTCCATCATCATCACGATCAGCGCGAGGCCGCGCCCCGTTTCGGGCAGGTTCTCCAGATCGTCGGGGTCAACCTCGAGCGCGTCGGGGTCGAGGTCTTCGAGCAGGAACAGCGGCATCGGCGGCGTGCTGTCGATGATGTCGAGGGTGATTTCCGTCTCGGTCAGGACGACTTCGAGGCCGATGGACTTGGCGCTGTCCTTGGTGCCGTGCTGGACCGCGTTCGAGAGCGCCTCGACCAAGGCGAGGTCGACGGCGTCGCGGGCGTCCTGATCGAAGGCGGGCACCATGAGGGCCGTGACCGACTGGGACAGCGGGCTGATGGCGGCAAGATCGCGGGGAATGCTGAAACTGTGCAACATGGGGACAGGGGCCTTATGTGCTGAGGCGGGCAATCGCCTCGCCCGTGTCGGGGTGGATGGAGAAGACGCGCTCCATATGGGTCAGGGCGAAAAGGCGGGCGACGGCGGGCTGCACCCCCGCAACGGCAAAGCCGCGATGGGCGGCAAGGCGTTTGGCGGCGGCGATCAGCGCGCCAAGGGCGGAGCTGTCGACGAAGGACACGCCCGAGAGGTCGAGCACCAGCGAGGTCGCGCCGGCATCGACCGGAGCCAGCAGTGCTGCGCGCAGGGCGGGGGCGAGGCTGGCGTCGAGCCTTTGGAAGGTGGTTTCGACGATCACCACGTCCTTGTCGTTGCGGGTGGAAAAGGTCATCGGTCAGCGGGCCTCCAGAATCAGGATTGTGACGTCATCGTCAGGTGTGTCGGTGCCGCGCCAGTCCCAGAGCGCGCGCTCGATCCGGTCGAACAGGGCGGCGGGTTCGGGGCGGGGGCGGGCAAGAAGCAGGTCGCGCAGGCGGTTGTCGCCAAAGGGGCGGCCCTTGGGGTCGGCGGCTTCGGACAGGCCGTCGGTGGTGAGGACGAGGCGGTCGCCCGAGGCGAAGGGGCAGGTGAGGGTTTCGAACGCGGCATCGGGCAGCACGCCGATGGGCAGGCCACCTTTGCCCACGGCCTCGATCCCGCCTTCGGCAGGCAGGCGCAGCAGGGCGGGGTGGCCGCATTGCACGATCTGCGCCGAGGCGGTGGCGGGGTCGATCTCGACCGCGAGCAGCGTGAAATAGGGCAGGTCGTCGGCCCATGTGCGGTTGACGCGGGCGATGGTGCTGGCAAGCGGCTCTTTGGCGGGGGCCGACAGCAGCGCCTGTTTCAGCGCGACATGCGCCGCGACCGAGACGATGGCCGCAGGCGCGCCGTGGCCTGCCACGTCGATCTGGAACACGGTCGAGCGCCCGTCGGGAAAGGTGACGCAATCATAGGTGTCGCCCGCGACGATGCGCGCGGGGCGGAACAGGGCGTGGAACGCGGCCCCCGGAAGCGCGCGCGGCGAGGGGGGAAGCTGGCCGCGCTGGACGGCAGCCGCGGCTTCGAGATCGGCCAGCATGTGGCGGTTTCCGGTCACCGCGTGGTCGGAAAGGCGGGCAAGTTCGGACTGCCGGTGACGGTCGCGGCGGTTGGCTTCGGCGATGCGTTCGACGGTGGCGCGCAGGCGGTCGAGGTCGGAGCGGTCTTGCGCGGTGGCGGGGGGCGGGGCTGCGCCTTCGAGGTCGAGCAGGCGCAGGCTGACGGTGATCCGGTCGAGCGGGTGCAGGACGGTGCGGCGCAGGAAATGCGCGGTGAAGGCGACAAGGCAGAAGCTGAGCAGCGCGACAAGGCTGCCTGTGCCAAGCGTCAGGCGGGTCTGCCTGACATGGCGGTCGAAGAGATCGCGGCCTGTGGCGGTCAACTCGGCCTCGGCATGTTCGAATTCCTGCAATGACCCGCGCGAGGATGCGCGCCAGAGGTCGATGTCGGCCGCCACGGGGCGGCGGCCCTGTGCGAGGGTGTCGAGCAGCGCCAATTCGGTCGGGGCGTAGTCTTCGGCCAGCATGTCGAGTGCCTGAACCGCGGGGTCGGTGGCCGGACCGGGGGCGATGCGGGCATGTGCGGCCGCTTGGTCGGCGGCGCCGGTGCTGGCGGCGGTGGTGGCGTGAAGGCTGTTCAGCAGGCCGTGGAAAAGCAGCGGAACCGAGGCGGGATCGGAGGCGGCAAGGAGCCGTTCGATCAGGATCCGGTTGTCGAGAAGGCCGCGATGCGCGTTCAGCCCCAGACCGCGCAGCATGGCCAGCGTGTGCGGGACCAGCCCGTTCGAGCTGTCGGCGGTGGGCGAGCGTTCGGCCAGAAGCTGCGAAAGCTGAACGAAATCGCGTGCTTGCGGCGCGAGGCTGCGGTGCCATTCGTCCAGCGTGGCACCCGATGCGGGGCGCGGGCCGGATGCGGCCTTTGCAAGCGAGTCGCGGCCTTGCGCGATATGTTGCGCGAGGGTTTGCAGGATTTTGCCGACCTCGGCATCCTGACCCTTGGCAAAGGCCGCGCCGGCGCGGCTGATCGCGGCATCGGTCGCGGCGGAAGGGGCAAGGTCGGGTCCGCCCTGCACCATCGCGGATTTGCCGACCAGCGTTTCGAGTGCGGCAAGTTCCTCGGCGCGGACGCTGTAGCTGAGCTGGAACAGGCTGTCGCGCTGCGCGATGGCGAGGGCCTCGGCGGAATGGGTCCGTTCGGTCAGGTAGAGCAAGGCAAACAGGCTGCCCGCGGCCGCGAGCAGCAGGATGCACAGCAGCCCGAACACCGTATCGAGGGTCTTCCGCAGGTCCATATTCCGGTCGTCTCGTCCTTGAAAGCGGCGCGCGCTGGCCGCGTCCGCGTCGTCAGCAAGCTTTACGCCCGCCGGAACGCTATGTGGCACCGACTTGGCAGGGCAGGAGGGTCGGAGCGGGCTATCGTTGGTATGGGGGGCATGCCTTGGTGGCGGAGCGCGATACATCCGGGCGCGTGTCCGGTTGTGCCGGATGATGTATGTAACGGATATGCGGCAGATATCGGGGCCGCTTTGGTTTCGGTGGAGCGGGAAGATGTCGGTGACGCGTGGATTGGCGCAGAAATTCGGTCGGGTGCTGGGGTTCGGGGCAGGGCATATCGCAGGGGGCGGGGCCGGTCCGGATGCTGCGGGTTTGCGGCGCGGTGACCTGTCGCAAGCGGTTTTGCCCGCCGGGCTACAGCCTGCCAACGGTGCCGCCGGAGCGGTTGCCCAATCTGCCCAGACGGCCGAATTCGGCGGCAAGCACGTGCTTGTCGCGGATGACAGCGAGATCAACCGCACGATCCTGCGCACCTTTCTTGAACGTCTCGGCTTCGAGGTGACGCTGGCTGCGGATGGTGTCGAGGCGGTCGATCGCTGGCAGCCCGAGCATGATCTGGTCTGTCTGGATATCGAGATGCCGCGTCTGGACGGGATGCACGCCTTTTTGCACATCAAGGACGAGGCATCGCGCCGTGGCCTGCCCGTGCCGATGGCATTGGCCGTGACCGTCAACGCGCTGACGCACGAGGTGACGGCCTATCTTCATGCGGGGTTCGATGCCTGCCTGCCGAAGCCGTTTTCGCGCGGCGATCTGGTGGAATTGCTGCGCCGTCGCTGGCCCGCCCCGGTCTGATCGCAGAGGCGCGGCTTAGGGGCGGGTAACAACGGCCCCCTTGCCGGATCGGCCCGCCGTTGCTGCGGGCCTGCAATCGAAAAATCTACCAAGAGTTGAATTTCAACGCGCCGCGCAACCATTTGGTCTGCGCGGTTTTTCTGCCACTTGCGCGGGCTTTGCCAAGGCGCCCGAGGCAAGCCGCTGGCGAAACGTGCCGTTAACATATACTAACGTCGGTAAAGGATGCGCAAAAGAATGCATCCGCCGAGGAGCAGTACGTGGCGACACTGACAGGCGGGACTGGCAACGACAGTTTGTCGGGTGCCATCGAGAATGACTCGATCACCGGAAACGGGGGGAATGACTCGCTTTTCGGGGGGGCGGGCAATGACTCGCTCTATGGCGGGGCGGGGTCTGACAGCCTTGTCGGCAGCGCCGAGGCGGCAACCACGGTCGCGGGCACGCTGAGCTGGTCGGCGCTGGCGCGCGACGAGGCCAGCGTCGAGCGCGGCGTGACGACGACGATTTCGGGCATGACGGTGACCGTCAGCTTTGCCGAGAATGTCGGAAAATCCGATTTCACCGTGGAAAGCACGGATACCGCCTATGTCGCGCCGGGCGAGACCTTCAACGCGACATCGAACCTCGAGATTGCGGGGCCGGGGAACGGGCAGTCGACGACGACCGTCAACTTCGCGCCGGTGAGCGGCGGCGGCATGGAAGCCAACGTGCAGAACGTGGCCTTCCGCCTGAACGACATCGACGTTGCGGGCTGGCAGGACCGGATCACGGTTCTGGCCTATGACGCGAACGGCATCGCGGTTCCGGTCACCATCACGGCAAGCGGCAACGATCTGGTTTCGGGCAGCACGATCACGGGCACCGGCACGGCGGATTCCATCGGTGTGGCGCAAGGCTCGGCGCTGGTGCAGATCGCGGGGCCGGTGGCGCGGGTCGAGATCGTCTATTCCAACCTAGGCACGGCGGGGCAGATCGTCTTTGTCTCGGACGTCCAGTTCCAGGCGGTGCGGGTGGATGCCGACCTTGT
This sequence comes from Paragemmobacter straminiformis, assembly GCF_014243445.1. Taxonomy (GTDB): domain Bacteria; phylum Pseudomonadota; class Alphaproteobacteria; order Rhodobacterales; family Rhodobacteraceae; genus Paragemmobacter; species Paragemmobacter straminiformis. Next base: position 139,743 of record NZ_JACLQD010000006.1, on the reverse strand, counting down.
GTCGGGCGGGGCGGACAACGACACGCTGCTGGGCGGCTATGGCAACGACACGCTTCTGGGCGAGGATGGCAACGACCTGCTGTTCGGCGGGCTGGGGGTGGATTCGCTGGTCGGCGGTGCCGGAAACGACACGCTGGCGGGCGGGTTGCAGGGCGATTTCCTCGACGGTGGTCTGGGCATGGACTACGCCGATTATTCGGCGTCGAACACGGGGGTTTCGGTCAACCTGAACACCAAGGCGGTGTCGGGGGGGCATGCGCAGGGCGACACGATCAGCAACCTCGACGGGGTGATCGGTTCGGCCTTCAACGATACGCTGGTGGGGTATGACCAGCAATCGACGGTGCCGGGGGACAGCTACACCAACGTCTTTTTCGGCGGGGCGGGGAATGACTCGCTTGACGGGGCGGGAGGGGACGACAGCCTTTACGGCGGGGCGGATCAGGACACGATCCTTGGCGGAACGGGCAACGACCTGCTCGACGGGGGCACGGGCAACGACCAGCTTGCGGGTGGAACCGGCAATGACCTGATCTACGGGGCCGAGGGCGAGGACAGCATCAGCGCCGATGCGGGCAACGATACGGTCTATGGCGGAGACGGCAACGACACGGTCAGCGGCGTGTCGGGATCGAACCTGATCTACGGCGATGCGGGCAACGATCAGGTCTTTGGCGGCAGCGGCAGCGACAGCGTCTATGGCGGGACCGGCAACGACCGGCTTGAAGATACGCTGGGGTCGAATCTTCTCGACGGGGGTGTCGGGGCGGATACGATCCTGTCGGGGTCGGGCAACGACAGCCTGTATGGCGGCGATGACGCGGACAGCATCACCGATGCGGGTGGCACCAACACCATCGATGCGGGTGCCGGGAATGACACGGTATCGGCAGGGGCAGGGGCCGACAGCATCCTTGGCGGCAGCGGGGCGGACAGCATCACCGATGCGGGTGGGGCCAACACCATCGACGCGGGGATCGGCAACGATACGGTTGCGACCGGAACCGGCAACGACAGCATTCAGGGCGGCGACGGCGACGACCGGATCACCGACACGGGTGGGGCCAACCTGATCTATGGCGGTTCCGGCAATGACAGCGTCCAGACCGCGGGCGGGGCTGATACGGTCTATGGCGGCGATGGCGCGGATTCGATCACCGATACCGGCGGGGCCAACCTGATTGATGCGGGGACCGGCAACGACACGGTTGCGACGGGAACGGGCAACGACACCGTCTATGGCGGCGACGGGGATGACCGGATCACCGATGCGGGGGGCGTGAACCAGCTTTTCGGCGGGGTCGGGAATGACTCGCTGGTCGGGGGGGCGGGCAACGACAGCCTTTATGGCGGGTCGGGCGAGGATGTCTTTACCGTCGGGGCGGGCGATTACATCGACGGCGGGGCGAACAACGACAGGCTCGACCTGACGGGGCTTGGCCCGGTGCGGGTGTTGCGCGACCCCAATGTCGCGGGCAGCGGCACGGTCGAGTTCCTGAATGCGCAGCGGCAGGTGATCGGGTCGCTGACCTATCAGAACGTGGAAACCGTGGTGCCCTGCTTCACGCCGGGGTGCCGGATCGCCACGGCGCGCGGCCTTGTCGCGGTCGAGACGCTGGTGGTGGGCGACAGGGTTCGGGTGCGCGACGGGGGCTATGCGCCCCTGCGCTGGATCGGGCATCGCCGGCTGGACGGGGCGGCGCTGGCGGCGCGGCCCGAGTTGCTGCCCGTGCGCATCGCGGCGGGGGCGCTGGGCGGGGGCCTGCCAAGGCGCGCGCTTGTCGTCTCGCCGCAGCATCGCATCCTGTTCACCGGGCCGGCCTGCGAGCTGCTGTTCGGCGAGGCCGAGGTGCTGGTCGCGGCGGTGCATCTGGTCGGCCTTGCCGGTGTCGAACGGCTGGCCGTCGATGCGGTGGACTATGTGCATTTCATGTGCGACCGCCACGAGGTGGTGAAAGCCAACGGGGTCTGGACCGAAAGTTTCCAGCCCGGAGACCAGACGCTTGCCGGGCTGGATCGGGCGCAGCGCGACGAGCTTTACGCCCTGTTCCCCGAACTGGACCACGCGCATCACCCCTTGCGGCAGGCGGCGCGGCCCACGTTGCGGGCGCATGAGGTGGCAGCACTTCTGGGGCGGGCCGCCTAGCCGCGCGCGGCGATGTGGCCTGCGATGTGGTCGGCATCGTGCCAGACGCCCCAGATGAACGGCGAGGCGCGACGGGTCAGCCACGGCAGGCCGAGGAAGTAGAGGCCCGGCACCTCGGTAATGCCCTTGTCGTGGACGGGCGCGCCCTTGGCATCGAAGCGGCCCGCCCTGAGCCAGGAATAGTCCGGCGCGAAGCCCGTGGCCCAGATGATCGCGGAAATGCCCGCCTGTTTCAGGTCAAGCTGGCGCAGCGGGTTGGTCACGCAATCGGGGTCGGGCAGGCGGCGGCGCGCTTCGGGTTCTTCCGGCAGGTCGAGGCCCTGTTCGGCGGCATAGGCATCGGCGGCATCGAGCGTGGCAAGGTAGTTGGCGTCACCGCCCGCGATGTTGGCGGCAAGGTCGGGCGCGATGGACATGACGCCATCCGTGACCGCTCCGGCGCGGCCGATCAGGGTCATGCCACGGGCGGCGAAATCGCGGAAATCGACGGTGCGCCCGCCATAGGCACCGCTGACGGCGATGGTGACATGCTCCATCCCCGGCTTGGTGGTGCGGGCGTCCCATTCGCCCAGAACACCGAGCCACCAGACGAAATCCTTGCCACGGTAGCGGATGGGCGGGCGGTTGTGCGGGCCGACCGACAGGTAGACGCGGCGGCCCGCGCGCAAGAGTTCGTCGGCGATCTGCGAACCCGAGGCCCCCGATCCGACGACGAGGACGGCCCCTGCGGGAAGCTGGTCGGGGTTGCGGTAGCCCGTGGAGTGCATCTGCACGATGCCGAGATCGTCCGGCACGTTCTCGGGGATGAGCGGGCGCTGGAACGGGCCGGTCGCCGCGATCAGGTTGCGGCAGGTGACGGAACCTTGCGAGGTTTCGGCAAGAAAGCCGTCGGGCGTTTTCACCACCGAGGTCACGTTCACGCCGCAGCGCACGGGGGCGGCGATCTGGCGGGCGTAATCCTCGAAATAGGTGGCGATGCGCTCTTTGGGGGCGAAGGCGAAAGGGTCGATGTCGTCGAAGGTCATGTTGGGGAAGCGGTCATGCCAAGCGGGGCCGTTGGCCACGAGGCTGTCCCAGCGTTCGCTGCGCCAGCGTTCGGCGATGCGGGCGCGTTCCAGCACCAGATGCGGCAGGCCGCGCCGGCCAAGGTGTTCGCTGGCCGCGATGCCCGCCTGACCGCCGCCGACGACGAGGGTGTGAATGTCTTCGGTCATCGGGCACCTTTGGTTGCTGGGGCCGTGCTGGCCGTTCCGCCCTTGGATAGGCGAAGCGTCGAAGGCTGCAAACCAAGATTTGCCGCAGCGCTGCTTAGGCGCGGCCTTGGCTTGTGAAGGGGCGGGGGCTGGGGCAGGGTTGGGGCAGGTTTGGCGCGGGTTTGGCGCGGGGGCTGGAGGCGGCGATGATCTTGGGCAATGCACGGCTGCGCGGAGAAACGGGGCCAGAAACGGGGCCGGTCTGGCTGCGGATCGAGGGCGGCGTGATCGGCGCGATCGGGCAGGGTGCGGCCCCCGCGGGGCCGGGTGATCCGGCGTTGGATCTGGGCGGTGCGCTGGTGTTGCCGGGCTTTTGCGACAGCCATCTGCACCTTTTCGCAGGCGGGGTCAGCCTGTCCGAGGTCAATCTTGGCGCGATCCATTCGACCGGAGAGTTGGAGCAGGCGTTGCGGCAGGCGGCGCGCGATCTGCCCGCAGGGGCCATGCTGTGCGGCTATGGTGCCAATTACGATGTGATGGGCGAAGGGCGGCCCGACCGGCATCGGCTCGACGCGATCACGGGGGCGCGGCCGGTCTATATCGTCGCCACCGATTACCATTGCGCGTGGGCCAATACGGCGGCGCTAAAGCGGGCGGGTGTGTTGCGGGGCGGGCCTGCGGGCGCCGATGTGGTGATAGGGGCGGACGGGCTGGCCACGGGCGAGCTGCGCGAGTTCGCGGCGATGGGGCTGGTGCGGCGTCTGGCCCCATCGGGCGGGCGCGAGGCTTTGGGCCTTTCGGGCGCGGAGCCGGAGGGGGTGAGCCAAGCCGAGCGTGACCGCGACATTGCCGCGCTGAAGGCCGCGATGGCGCAATGCGCGGCCCTCGGGATCACCACGGCGGTGAATATGGATGGCACGCTTTACCAGGCCGATCTGTTCGAGGAGCTGGCGCGGCAGGATGCCTTGCCGATCCGCGTCAGCCTGCCGATGACACTGGTGCCGGGGATGGATGCGGCACGGCGGGCGGCGCTGCTGGCGCGGGCGGCTTCGGCCGATGTGGGGCTGTTGAGCTTTGGCCGCGTGAAGATGTTCATGGACGGGGTTTTCGACACATGGACCGCCTTTCGCACCGATGACTACCCCGACCGTCCGGGCTTTCGCGGCCATCCGCTGTTCGGGCCAGAGGAATTCGCGCGCAATTGCATCGAGGCGGATGCGGCGGGGCTGTCCATTGCCACCCATGCGGTGGGCGACGGGGCGGTCAGGGCCACGCTGGACGGATACGAGGCTGCGGCGCGGGCGAACGGGCGGCGGGATGCGCGGCACCGGGTCGAGCATGTGGACATGCTGCATCCTGACGATCTGGCGCGGTTTGCGGGGCTTGGCGTGATCGCCTCGATGCAGCCGGTGCATCCGCCGGGGTCGAGCGGCCTGCCGCTGGAACCGACCGTTTCGATCATGGGGCGCGGGCGCTGGGGCGATACCTTTCCGTGGCGGGCCTTGCAGGCGGCGGGGGCGGTGCTGGCCTTTGGCACGGATTGGCCCGTCTCGCCGCTGTCGCCGTGGAATGCCTTGCAGTCGGCCCTGACGCGGCGGGTCTGGGCCGCGGGCGTGCCGGACCAGAGGCTGGGGTTCGACGCGGTGCTGGCCGCCTATGCCGAAGGCGGGGCCCATGCGCTGTTTTCCGAGACCCTGCGCGGCAGGGTTGCGGTCGGGATGCAGGCCGATCTGGTGGCGCTGGGCGGTTTTGACGAGGCGGCGCTGGTTGCGGGTGCGGTGCCGCAGGTCGGGTTGGTCATGGTGGCCGGACGGGTGGTTGCGGGCGGCTTGGCCAAGGGCGGGGACTACGACCAAGGAAGGCTTGCCTGACTGCGTTTTCTGGTCAAGGCTTGCAGGATCGACGGGGCGAAGGGAGAGCGCCATGTCAGACCTGAGCCATCTGCGCGAGATCGACAGCGCCCTTGCGGGGCGCAGCGTCGACCGCGATGCGCTTGTCGCGCAGTCGTGGCGGCGCTGTGTCGAGCAATACGGGATGGACCCCGCCAAACCCAGCCCCGCGCATATCGTGACCGAGGCCCGACTGCGCGAGCATCGCGAACAGTCCGAGCGGCTGATCGCCATCGCCCGCAGCGGGCTGGAGGCGTTGTTCCGCCAGATCGCGGGACAGAAATACGTGCTGCTTCTGGCCGATGCCAAAGGGGTGACGGTCGACTATTTCGGTGATCCGAAGTTCGAGGACGAGTTGCGGCAGGCGGGGCTATACCTCGGGTCGGACTGGTCCGAGAACCTTGCGGGAACCTGCGGCGTCGGGTCGTGCATCGTGACCAAGGAGGCGGTGACGATCCACCAGAGCGACCATTTCGACCTGACGCATACGCCGCTGTCCTGCACGGCGGCACCGATCTTCGATACAGGCGGCAATCTGGCGGCGGTGCTCGACATCTCGTTGTTGCGGTCGCCCCAGCCGAAGATCAGCCAGAGCCTTGCGCTGAACCTTGTGAAGGCGAGCGTGCGGCGCGTGGAGATGGCGAACCTGATGGCGATCAACCGCGGTGACTGGGTGTTGCGGTTTTCGACCAGCCCCGAGTTTCTGGACGTGGACCCCGAGGCCGCCGTTGCGCTGGACGGGTCGGGGCGGATCATCGGCATGACGCATGGCGCCGAGACGGTGCTGAAACGGCAGGTGGCAGGGCAGGAGCCGCTGATCGGCGCGCGGATCGACCGGTTCTTCGACCTGTCGGTCGATAGCCTGCCCGACCTGATGCGCGGGCGCCCGACCGAGGACCGGCTGATTTCGCTGCAGGACGGGCAGGGAATGTTCGGCCATGCCATCGCGCCGCAATCGGAGCGCCGCCCCGCGCCGGTGCCGAACGGGATGCCTGCGGCGTTCCAAAGCATCGGCGGGGCAGATCCCGCGATCCAGCGGCTGCTGGGCGAGGCGGCGCGGCTGGCGCCCACGGCGATTCCCCTGCTTGTCGCGGGCGAGATCGGGACGGGCAAGGAACGGCTGGTCCGCGCGATCCACACGAGCCAGGGCGGCAGCCGCCCCTTCGTGACGCTGACCTGTGCCGCCCCGCGCGAGGATTGGGAGGCGATGGCCGACGCGGCCGAAGGCGGCACGCTGTTCATCGACGCGCCCGAGGATCTGGACGTCGCGGGGCAGGGGCGGCTGCTGCGGATCATCGCGGGAGGCGATGCGCTGGCCTTGCGCAGAAAGCCGCGGCTGGTTGCGGCCTCGGCTGTCGATCTGGCGGGGATGGTGCGCGGCGGGGCGTTCCGCGCCGATCTGTTCTTCCGGCTGGCGGCGGTGACGCTGGCCTTGCCGCCGTTGCGGATGCGGCAGGATTTCGACTGGCTGGTAGACCGGATGATGCGGCAGTTCGGCCATCTGCGTCCGGTGAGCCTGCGCCTGTCGCCCGCCGCGCGGGCCGAGCTGAAGGCGCGGGCCTGGCCGGGGAACCTGCGCGAGCTGGCCAATACGCTGGAAGTGGCCATCGCGCTTGCCGAAGGCGCGGTGATCGACCTGCCCGACCTGCCCACAGCCCCTCTGGCCGTGGTCGAGGACGGGGAATCCCTTGCGGATGTGCTGGCCGCCTGTGGCGGGAACATGTCGCTTGCCGCGCGGCGGCTGGGGGTGAACCGCTCGACCATCCTGCGCCGTGCGCGGCGCGAGGGGCTTTTGCCGCATTGAGCCGTTGCGCGCCCTGTTGCGGATGCAACAAGGCGGGCGGGAAACTTTGTTGCGCGACCGTTCCTGCCCGATCCTGCGGTGACAGGCCGCAGGCAAGCGGCACCTTTGACGCCAAGAGCAAGACAGGGAGGACATCATGCTTGATACCACCGCGAATGCCGAGGTGCAGACGCTTCTCGACACGTTCGGGGCGGCGCTGGAGCGGGGCGACATCGCCGCCGCCGTGGGCTGCTTTCAGGACGACTGCTACTGGCGCGACCTTGTGACCTTTACGTGGAACATCCACACGAGCGAGGGCAAGGACGCCATCGCGGCGATGCTGGGCGCGCAGCTTGCCACGACCAAGCCCAGCGGCTGGACCATCGCCGCCGGAGAGACCGCCGCCGAGGAGGGCGGGGTGACCACGGCGTGGATCGAATTCGAGACGGGCGTGGCGCGCGGCTACGGGCTGGTGCGGATGATCGGCGGCAAGATCTGGACGCTGCTGACCACGATGGTCGAGTTGAAGGGCCACGAGGAACACAAGGGCTTTACCCGCCCGCTGGGGGCCAAGCATGGCGCGGGAAAGCATCGCCCCACCTGGAAGGAAGAGCGCGAGGCCGAGGCGCGGGAGCTGGGATACACCAGACAGCCCTATGTGCTGATCATCGGCGGCGGTCAGGGCGGCATCGCGCTGGGCGCGCGGCTGCGGCAACTGGGTGTTCCGGCCATCATCATCGAGAAGAACGGCAAACCGGGCGACAGCTGGCGCAACCGCTACAAGTCGCTTTGCCTGCATGACCCCGTCTGGTACGACCACCTGCCCTACATCAAATTCCCCGAGAACTGGCCCGTCTTTGCGCCCAAGGACAAGATCGGCGACTGGCTCGAGATGTATACCAAGGTCATGGAGCTGAACTACTGGACCAAGACCACCTGCACATCGGCCAAGTTTGACGAAAAGACCAAGGAATGGACGGTCGTCGTGGACCGTGACGGAGAGCAGGTGACCTTGCGGCCCAAGCAGCTTGTGCTGGCCACGGGCATGTCGGGCAAGGCGAACTTGCCCAAATATCCGGGGATGGAGACATTCAAGGGCGACCAGCACCATTCCTCGAAACATCCCGGCCCCGATGCCTACAAGGGCAAGCGGGCTGTGGTCATAGGCTCGAACAACTCGGCCCATGATATCTGCGCCGCGCTTTGGGAGAACGACGTCGACGTGACGATGGTGCAGCGGTCATCGACGCATATCGTGCGGTCGGACACGCTGATGGATATCGGCCTTGGCGGGCTTTATTCCGAAAAGGCGGTGCAGTCGGGCATGACGACCGAAAAGGCGGACCTGATCTTCGCCAGCCTGCCCTACAAGATCCTGCACACCTTCCAGATTCCGCTTTACGACAAGATGAAGGAAGTGGACGCCGCGTTCTACGCGGGGCTTGAAAAGGCGGGCTTCTGGCTGGACTGGGGTGTCGACGGGTCGGGCCTGTTCATGAAATACCTGCGGCGCGGGTCGGGCTATTACATCGATGTGGGCGCGAGCCAGCTGATCATCGACGGCAAGATCAAGCTTGCGCATGGCAATGTGAAAGAGATCGTGCCCGATGGCGTGGTGCTGGAGGATGGCACCAAGCTTGAGGCGGATGTGATCGTCTATGCCACGGGCTACGGGTCGATGAACGGCTGGGCGGCGGACCTGATCGGCAAGGATGTGGCCGACAAGGTGGGCAAGTGCTGGGGGCTGGGGTCGGATACGCCCAAGGACCCGGGGCCGTGGGTCGGCGAGCAGCGCAACATGTGGAAACCGACAAAGGCCGAGGCGCTGTGGTTCCACGGCGGCAACCTGCACCAGTCGCGGCATTACAGCCAGTTCCTGTCCTTGCAGCTGAAGGCGCGGATGGAGGGGCTTGATACGCCCGTCTATGGCGTGCCCGAGACCTACCATCTGGGCTGATCGGGCGACTGATCGGGTGATCCCGTGCGCGGACGGAGGGGCGGTATCCGCCTCTCCGTTTCCGTTTGCGGGCGGAGGGTCGGGAAAACGAAGCGGAGCGAAGCGCGGTGTCTGGATGTTTGCGCCGCGCGGTGTTAACAAAAATTAACATGGCGCGAGGGGCGAGGCCCTTCGGCCGGGCGCGGTTTCTGGGCGGGTATGTTCGAATGCGATTGATTGTCCATATAGGACTGCACAAGACCGGAACGACCACGCTTCAGCGCGATGTCCTGATCGGAAAGAGCGGGTATCTCGGCAAGTTCGAGAACAACCGCAACGATCACCCCTATGAGGTCAGCGAATTGTCAGACCTTGTGACGCGGTTCCACCTGTTGGACCGCGCCGAGCGGCGGGAGAGGGTTTCGGCCTATGTCGACCGGCTTTTCCGCATCGCAGAGACCTTTCGCACGCCCACCTCGCTGAAGATCAGCGAAGAGCGCCTGTCGAACTGGATGGAGACCGGAGACGAGGGCAACCGTTGGCCGATCCGTTATGGCGATGCGGCGCATGCCGTCTTTGCGCCGCGCCGTCACAGGATACCGTTCGTTTCCCTGCTGGAAGAGGACCTGTTGCCGACCCTTGCCGCGCGGGGCGGCAGCCTGCGCGTCGTGCTGTCGTTGCGCAACCAGCCCGAATGGCTGGGGTCGTTCTACGCCCAGTCCGCAAGCCGCATCCGTGGCGCGGGGCAACGCAATTTCGAGACGCAGATCGCCGCGCTGATTGCGGGGCGGGACGCGTCGATCGACTTCATGGAAATGGTCAGGTCACTCGAGGCGGTTCTGGGGCGGGACGGGCTGCGCATCCTTTTGCAAGAGGATATGGGCGCGCCCGATTTCGCGGACCGGGCGGTCGAGGCGTTTGATTTGCAGGACTGCGCCTTGGGGATGCGGCTGATGTCGAGCCGGAATGTCAAATCCTCGGGCGAGGGGCTGTGGAAGATAAAGGGCCGCAAAGGCCGCTGGCCCGATCTGTTTGGCAGGACAGGGTCGCCGGAGATACGGCTGACCGACGCGTTGCGCGACAGGATCAGGTCGCATTGCGCGGCGGGCAATGCGGCGCTGGCGGGATACATGGGCCGCGATCTGGCCGCGCTGGGATACTGACCGCGCGGAGCGACGCGGCACCGCGTTGCGCTGCTTCGGGTGGTGGCGGCCATCGCGCCTGCCTGTAGCAAGCGCGTGGGTCGGGCCGATCCCTGCGGGGCATGGGTCAGGGCGGGCAGGTCCTGATTGCACCATCCGGCCCGCTTTGCGTTCCTGACCCGAGAGAGCGGCGCTTTCAGATGTTCTCGCGCGTGAAGATTTCGAAGGGGGCGATGCTGGTGTGGTTGCCGCCGGGGGTGACGCAGGCTTTGACCATGCCGTCGATCGCGTCACGGGCGAGGCGTTGCATCGGATGCGAGATGACAAGGGTCATCGTGCCGTCGAGGAGGGCGGCGCGGGTAACCTCGGTCAGGTCGTAGCCGACGACGACGAGCGCGCCTGCGCGGCCCGTATGGCGGATCGCCGCGAGCGCGCCGCTGATGCCGCCGCCCGAGATGTAGAGACCGGCAAGGTCGGGGTGATCCGAAAGGAGCCGTTCGGTCATTTCCTGTGCGACGGCGGCGGATTCGAAGGTGGTGACGGGTTCGAGCAGGGTGAAATCGGCCGCGTGTTCGCGGAAGTAGGAGCGGAAGCCCGTCTCGTTCATCTCTTGATTGCGGTAGCGCGGGTTGCCCATCAGGATGCCGATCTTGCCGGGCGCCTTGCAGATATGGGCGAAGGTCCATGCCGAGGTGCGGCCGACCTTCCAGTTGTCCAGCCCGATGTAATGCATCTGACCCGCGGCCGAGAGCTGCGCGATCAGGGCGAAAACGGGTTTGCCCATGGCTTGCACGGCGTCGATGGCCTCGGTCACGACGGGGTGGACGGCGGCCGTCAGGCCAAGCGCGTCGCAATCCTGCGCAAGGGCAAGGGCGCGGGTGGCCGTGTTCTGTGGCGAGAGGTCTTCGAGAAACTCGATCCGCAACTCTACCTCGGCCCCCGTGGCGGTGCTTGCGGCATCGCGCAGGGCGCTGGCGACGTTCTTGTAAAAGGGGCGGTGGGGTTGCAGCAGGAGGATGCCGAAGCGCAGGCGCGGGCGGGCGGCGGCGACGCGCGACTGGATCGAGCCGAGGCCGTAGAAGCCGATCTCTTCGGCCGCGCGCTGGACCTGTTCGCGGGTGGCCTGCCGGACGTTGGCCGCGCCCGACAACACACGGTTGACGGTGGCGACAGAGACGCCGGCCGCTTCGGCCAGATCGGGGATGGTGGGGCGGCGCATCGGACCTCGGTGATGTGAAACGTATCATTCTTGCAGAGTAATGATACGAATGAGACGTTATCGTATTTCCGATATCATCGTCGCTTGATTTGATCCGCGTCAAGGCGCTTATTTTCGGCCATCGAGACGGGGGACGAGGTGAGTCCCCTTGAAGGAAAAACCGGACGGAATGCCTTGGGCCTTGTGGTCCGACGCCGGCGCTTTGCGTCTGGCGCGTGGTGGTTCCATGCCGGTTGCGCCCTTCGGCAGACAGAGGAAGGCACGACGATGGACGATCTGCAATTCGGCACCCGCAACAAGCGCGGCGACTGGGCTCCGGCGGCCCATCTGGAATTGCCGCCCTTTTGGCAGCGCCCGCTGAAGCTGGGCAAGGTGCTGCGCTGGATTCCGGAATACCTGTTCCCGTGGAACGCCTTCCACATGGCGACCGCACTTCTTTACTGGTTCTACGTGGTGCCGGATGTCGAGGTGATGAAAAGCCTGGGTTGGGGCTGGGCGCTGTGGCTTTATGCCGTGAACGCGGGCGCGATCTTTGTGATGTACGGGTCGGTCGAGCTGTTCTGGTATGTGCGCCGCAAGCAGGGCAACCGTTTCAAATACAACGCGAAATTCCCCAGCGAGCAGCCTTCGGACGTGTTCTGGTTCAAAAGCCAGAACATCGACAATTTCCTGCGCTCGTTCTTCATCTCGATCCCGCTGTGGACGCTGGTCGAGGTGCTGTTCCTGCATGCCTTTGCCGCCGGTTACGTTCCGTGGCTGGGCTGGTCGGACAACCCGTGGTATCTGGCGGCGCTGGTGCTTCTGGCCCCCGCGATCCACGAGGTGCATTTCTTCTGCATCCACCGGCTGATCCATACGCCGCTGCTGTATAAATGGGTGCATTCGGTCCACCACAATTCGGTGAACCCGTCGCCCTGGTCGTCGCTGTCGATGCATCCTGTCGAAGGGTTCCTGTATCACGCGGTGGCGTTCTGGCATCTGGTGATCCCGTCGAACCCGATCGTCGCCATGTTCCAGCTTCACATCGCAGGCTTTGGCGCGGTGAACGGGCATATCGGTTTCGACAAGCTGGAAATCACCGAGAACAACACCCTCGATAGCCACGCCTATGCCCATTACCTGCACCACAAGTTCTTCGAGGTGAACTACGGCGGGGACGGTCTGATCCCGCTCGATAAGTGGTTCGGCTACTGGCACGACGGGTCCAAGGAAGGCGAGGCGCGGATGAACGCCCGTTTCGAGAAGAAGAAGGCGCGGATGAACGCCAGGGCGGCCCGCGCCTGACCCCCGAATCCGGTTTGCGCCCTTGCGAGGAGGCAAGGCGCAGAGCGCGACAGGATTGCCCCGCGGGGCATCCGAAACCCCACGTCCAAAATCCGCCGGAATGGCGGCACCAAGGGAGGAGACAGGAATGAAACTTGCCAATCTGACGAAGGTTCTTGCCACAAGCGCGCTGGTCGCTTTTGCAGGATCGGCCACGTTTGCTGCGGATATCGCGGTGATCGGCGGATCGAACGACGACGCCTTCTGGAACATCATCAAGAAGGGCATCGACGATGCGACCCCGGCTGTTGCGGCCAATGGCGGGTCGGTCAACTATCTGCGGCTGGTGAACTATGACAACTTTGCCCCCGATGTGGTGCAACTGATCCGCACGGCGATTTCGATGGAGGTCGACGGTCTGGTGATTCCGAACTGGGTGCCGGAAGCCGAGGACCCGGCGATCAAGGACGCGGTGGCGGCGGGCATCAAGGTGATCCTGATGAACGCGGGCGGGGCCGAAAAGGCCAAGGAGCTGGGTGCCATCAACTATGTCGGGTCCGACGAATACGTGGCGGGCAAGGCGGGCGGCGCCTATTTCGGCAGCCACGGGCAAAAGAACGTGCTGTGCATCAACACCCTTCCCGGCACGGCCAACATCGAAGCCCGCTGCAAGGGCGTGATCGACGGCATCACCGAGGCGGGCGGCAAGGGCGCGCAACTGCCGCTGCCGTCGACCAGCTTTGGCGATGCGACCGCCGTGGCCGAGGCGATCAAGGCCGAACTTGCCAAGGATGACAGCATCGACGGCGTCATCACCATCAGCGCGGGCGATGCCGACAGCGCCGCCGTTGCGGTCGAGCAGGCCGGAAAGACCGGCAAGACGCAGCTCGGTTCGTTCGACATGAACCAGGCCGGGCTGGACCGGATCAAGGCGGGCACGCAAGCCTTTGCCATCGACCAGCAGCCCTATCTGCAGTCGTTCCTTGCCGTCAGCCTGCTGGCTTCGGCCATCGACTTCGGCACCGACCTGCCGACCAATCCGGTGCTGACCGGACCGGGCATCGTGGATGCATCGAACATCGAGGCCACGCTTGCGGGCGTGTCCAAGGGCGCGCGCTGATCTGACACGGTCTCCGGCCTGCATCCTGCGGGCCGGAGCCATTTATGGCCTGCCGAAAAGGGAAACCTTCCATGACGACGAAAACCGCAACTCTTGCCACAGGGGCCGTGCCGTCTGCACCCGCGTCGCGTGGCATTCCCTTTGCCGCGCTTTTGCGACGGCCCGAAGCGGGGGCCTTTCTGGGGCTTGTCGCCGTGCTTGTCTTTTTCACGGTCTTCGGGGGCGTGGCCTTCCTGAAGCCCGGCGGCATGGCAAGCTGGCTGAACGTGGCCGCGAACCTTGGCATCATCGCCATTCCCGTGGGTCTTTTGATGATCGCGGGAGAGCTGGACATTTCCGTGGGTGCGATGGTGCCCTTTGGCGCGATGACGGTGGCGGTGATTTCGGGCCATTACGGATTGTCGATCTGGCTGGGCATCGCGGTGGCGCTGTCCTTTGGCGTGATCGTCGGACTGATCAACGGGATCATGGTGATCCGCACGGCGGTGCCGTCGCTGATCGTCACGCTGGGCAGCCTGTTCGCGGTGCAGGGCATCGTGCTGGGGCTGACCGTGCTGATCACCAAATCGACCAGCGTGGCCCTTGCGACCGAAGGTCCGGCAAAGGCGCTGTTCGGAGATTTCGTGCTGGGCGGGCAATTGCAGGTCATGGTGATCTGGTGGCTGATCGCGACGGCGGCCTATGTGTTCTTCGTCCACTTCTCGCGCTTCGGGAACTGGATCTTCGCGATGGGCGGCGACAAGGTCTCGGCCCGGAATGCGGGCATTCCGACCGACCGGATGACCATTCTGCTGTTCGTGCTGTCCTCGACCAGTGCGGCCTTTGTCGGCCTGTGTCAGGCGATGCTCTACAACTCGGCCCAAGTGGCGGGCGGGCAGTCGTTCATCTTCAACTCGATCATCTCGGTCGTGGTGGGGGGCGTGCTGCTGACGGGGGGCTTCGGGTCGATCGTCGGGATTTTCTTCGGCACGATCACCTTCGCCATCGTCAACCAAGGCATCTACTACACCGATTTCGACCGCAACTGGTCGGCCCTGATCATCGGGGTGCTGCTTCTGGTGGCTGTCCTGATGAACAACACCTTCCGCAAGATGGCGCTGTCTTACAGCCCGAAGAAGAAATGAGGTCCGCGATGAACGCCCCCATTCTGAGCCTTCGGAACGTCAACAAGTCCTTTGGCCCCATCGACGTTCTGCATGACATCAACATCGAGGTCCGCGCGGGCGAGGTTCTGTGCCTGCTCGGCGACAACGGCGCGGGCAAGTCGACGCTGATCAAGCTGATGTCGGGCGTGCATCAGCCCAGCGGCGGCACGATCGAGATGGATGGCTCTCCGGTCCGCTTCGACACGCCCCGCAGCGCGTCGGAGAAGGGGATTGCCACGGTCCACCAGTTCGGCGGAACCTTTCCGCTCATGTCCATCGGGCGGTCGTTCTTTGTGGGCGTCGAGCCGACCAAGGGCTGGGGGCCGTTCCGCATTTACGACCGCAAGCGCGCCAACGAGATCGCGGTGAAAGCGGTGCGCGACTTCGGCATCACCCGCATCGAGGATGGCGACCGTCTGGTGGGCGGCCTTTCTGGCGGCGAGCGGCAGTCGCTGGCGATTGCGCGGGCCGTGCATTTCGGGGCGCGGGTGCTGATCCTTGACGAACCGACCGCCGCCCTTGGCGTGAAGCAGGCGACCCATGTGCTGCGCATCGTGAACGAGGCGAAGCGGCGCGGTCTGGCGGTGATCTTCATCACCCATCAGGTGATGCACGCGATGGCCGTGGGCGACCATTTCGCCGTGCTGATCCGTGGCGCCATCGCCGCCGATTTCCGCAAGGGCGAGAAAACGCGCGAGGAAATCACCGATCTGATGGCGGGCGGGGCGTCGATGGCGACGCTCGAGGCCGAGATCGAGGGCTATATGGCCAGCCATGACGGCCACCCGCCGCAAGCGGCACACAGCTGATGCTGACCGGGTCGTGGTGGTTTCTCCCCCGCCACGATCCTCTCTCGCGGCGGTCCGGCCTGCCCGCCGGACTGCCGTTCTTACCCGAAGGACCGAACCCATGCCAAACTGGACCCGCGCCTGCGCGACCGATGACATCGAACCCGATGACCTGATCCGTTTCGACCACGGCGCACAGACATTTGTGATCGTGCGCAGCGAAGACGACGAGTTCTTCGCGATGGACGGCATTTGCAGCCATGAACATGTCCACCTTTGCGATGGCCTTGTGATGGACGGCACCGTCGAATGCCCCAAGCACAACGCGACCTTCGACTATCGCAGCGGCGAGGCGAAGCGCGCGCCTGCCTGCATCAACCTGAAAACCTTCCCCGTCCGGGTTCAGGACGGCCAAGTTTATATCGAGATCTGACATGAGCTTTCCCCTTGCCGCCTGCGCCGAAATGCTGTGGCGCGACCGTCCCATCGACTGGCGCGCGTCGCGCCTGAAGGAGATGGGCTTTGGCGTGGGCCTGTGGAACTGGCCCGCGCATGACCTGACCGCGCTTGAGCGGACGGGGGCCACCTTCACCATCATGAACGGCTACTTGCAGGGGCGTCTGGCCGATGCCGAAGGGGCTGACATGCTGCTGGCTTCGGCGCGCGAGACGGCGGCGGTCGGCAAGCGGTTGGGCGTGCATCGGCTGAACCTGCACGGCACGGGGCTGGGGGACATGGGCATTCCGATCCCGCAGATCGGGTCGCACGCGCCGGGGGCCGAGTTGCGGGCGCGCGATACGCTGCACCGCATCTGCGACATGGCCGAGGAGATGGGCGTGGTGTTCACGCTGGAAAACCTGAACCCCATCGACCACCCCGGCTGTCCCTTTGGATCGACAGCCGCCGTGCTGTCGCTGGTGTCGGCGGTGAACCGGCCGCAGCTTCGCATCAACCTTGACCTCTATCACACGCAGATCGGTGAAGGTGACCTGATCCGCTGGTGCGAGGCGTGTCTGCCGTGGATCGGCGAGGTGCAGGTGGCCGACAATCCGGGCCGCTGCGAGCCGGGGACGGGCGAGATCAACTATTCCGGCGTGGCGCGGGCCTTGAAGGCGATGGGCTACAGGGGCCCGGTCGGCATGGAAGCCTTTGCCTCGGGCGGGGAAGAGGCGGCGCTTGACGCATTCCGCAACGCATTCACGGTGTAATCATGGTCCATAAAGCAAATCGCCCCACCGTCCACGACATGCGCGCGATCAAGGCGCGGGGGCAGAAAATCTCGATGCTTTACGTCACCACGCCGGAAGAGGCGGCGGCGGCGGATGCGGCGGGGATCGACATGCTGTCGATCGAAAGCCGTTTCTTCACCCCCGAAATGCGCGAGGCGGCGGGGCGCTGCTTCGTGCAGGTGGGGTTGCCCTTCGGCCCCTATGGCCAGCTTGCCACCGCCGAGGATTATCTGCGGGCGGCGTTCCACTTCACCGCCATGGGGGGCGACTGCTTCTATTGCGCGGCCTCGCTGGATATCCAGAAGGCGCTCTGCGACAACCACATGCCCGTGGTCGCGCATGTGGGCCTGATCCCGTCCTATATCACATGGACGGGGTGGCGGGCCGTGGGCAAGACGGCGGACGAGGCGCGGGCGGTCTATGACCATGTGAAGCGGCTTGAGGCGATTGGCTGCTTTGGCGCGGAGCTTGAGGTGGTGCCGGACCGTCTGGGGGCGTTCCTGTCGCAAAACACCTCGATGATCCTGCTTGGCATGGGGGCGGGGCCGGGGGCGGATGCGCAATATCTGTTCGCCGAGGATGTCTTGGGCTGCACCGATGGCCACAGGCCGCGCCATGCGAAAACCTATCGCAACTTTGCCGCCGAATATGCCCGTTTGCAGGCCGAACGCATCGCGGCCTTTCGCGAGTTCAGGGCCGATGTGAACGCAGGCACCTATCCCGAGCCGCAGCACAACGTGGCGATGCAGGACGCGGAGTTTCAGGCCTTCATGGCTGCGGTCGGGCAATAGGGGCGCCCGTGACGCCCCGCGCGCGCTGCTGACCCTTGGCCGCGCGGGGCTGTCATGAAACCTTCATTTGGCGGGGCGGCATGACGCTGATATTTCCTGATTCATGGAAATGTCAGATGCCCCGAGATGCTTTGCCGCGCTGTCCCACGAGGGGCGGCTTGCGGTCTTTCGCTTGCTGATGCGGATGGCCCCGCAGGGCGCGCGGCCGACCGATATGGCACAAACCCTGTCGCTGAAGCAGAACACGCTGTCGCACCATCTGGCGGGGCTGGAGGCGGCGGGGCTGATTCTGGCCGAGCGGCAGGGCCGGTCGATCCTCTATCGTGCGGATATGGCGGCGCTGGCAGGGTTGATGGCCTATGTCGGGCTTGATCTCGGGCGGGGGCGGCCCGATCTGGCGCAGCCTTTTTCCGGGGGCGACGGCCTGACCCTTGGCGCGCGGCAGGGGGGCTTCAACGTGCTGTTCCTCTGTTCGGGCAATTCGGCGCGCTCGATCTTTGCCGAGGCCTTGCTGCGCGATCTGGGGCGCGGGCGGTTCAATGCCCATTCGGCAGGAACGCGGCCGAATGCCGAGGTGAACCCCTTTGCGCGGCAGGTGCTTGCGCGGAATGGCCATGCGCTTGCAGGGTTGCGGCCGAAGCCGGTGGATGTGTTCCGTGACGATGCCGCGCCGGTGATGGATTTCGTCTTTACCGTCTGCGACACGGCCGCGGGCGAGGAATGTCCGCCCTGGGCGGGCCAGCCGATCACGGGGCATTGGGGCTTGCCCGATCCGGTGAAGGCGGAAGGAACCGAGGCGGAGCGGGCGCTTGCCTTTGCGCAAAGCTATGCCGCGCTGCGCCGCAGGATCGGGGCCTTTGTCGCATTGCCCATGAACTCTTTGAACCGGCTGTCGCTGCAAGCCGCGGTCGATGCGATCGGCGAGGAAGCCGCGCGCCCCGAAGGAAGGAAAGACCCGTGACCCGTATCGCGCTGAACGGCCTTGGCCGCATCGGAAAGCTTGTGCTGCGCAACCTGATGGATCAGGGGGCGGGGGGCGAGGTCGTGCTGGTGAACGATCCGGTCGGCACGCCGGAGCAGCATGCGCTGCTGATGGAATTCGACAGCGTTCACGGTCGCTGGGACGGGGTGAACGGCTTCGATGCCGACAGCCTGCTGCTGCGCGGGCAGCGCATCGGGCTCGCGGCCGAGAAGCGGATCGAGGATATGCCGCTGGCGGCGATGGGGGTCGATCTGGTGATCGACGCCACGGGGGTGTTCAAGACGGCGGCCAAGATCGCGCCCTATCATGCGGCCGGGGTGCGCAAGGTCGTGGTTTCCGCGCCGGTCAAGGATGGCGGGGCGCTCAACATCGTCTATGGCGTGAACCACGACGCCTATGATCCGTCGCGCCACGATCTGGTGACGGCGGCGAGTTGCACGACCAATTGCCTTGCCCCCGTGGTCAAGGTGATCCACGAGGCCATGGGCATAAGGCATGGCTCCATCACCACGATCCATGATGTGACCAACACCCAGACCATCGTGGACCGTCCCGCCAAGGACATGCGCCGCGCGCGGTCGGCCCTGACCAATCTGATCCCCACGACCACCGGATCGGCCAGCGCGATCACGCTGATCTATCCCGAGTTGAAGGGGCGGTTGAACGGCCATGCGGTGCGCGTGCCGCTCTTGAACGCCTCGCTTACCGATTGCGTGTTCGAGGTGGCGCGGGCGACAGACGCCGATGAGGTGAACGCGCTGTTCGCCGCCGCCGCCGGGGGGCCGCTGCGCGGGATTCTGGGCTATGAGACGCGGCCCCTCGTATCATCGGATTTCACCAATGACCCGCGCTCGGCGATCATCGATGCGCCCTCGACGATGGTCGTGAACGGCACGCAGGTTAAGGTCTTTGCCTGGTATGACAATGAATGGGGCTATGCCTGCCGTCTGGCCGATATCGCCCGCATGGTCGCGGGGGCGATGTGAGCGCGGCGAACCCCTTGCGGGCCTATGTCGCCGTAACGGCGGCCTATTGGGCCTTTATGCTGTCGGACGGCGCGTTGCGGATGCTGGTGCTTTTGCAGTTCAACGCGATGGGGTTCAGCCCCGTCCAGCTTGCGTGGTTGTTCCTGCTTTACGAGGCGGCGGGGATCGTGACGAACCTTGGCGCGGGCTGGCTGGCGGCGCGGTTCGGGCTGGCGGCGACGCTTTACGCGGGGCTGGGATTGCAGATTGCCGCGCTGGCCGTTCTGGCACAGTTCGATCCGGGCTGGGGTATTCCGGCTTCGGTCGTTTTTGTCATGGCGGTGCAGGGGGTTTCGGGTGTCGCCAAGGACTTGGCGAAGATGTCCTCGAAATCGGCGGTGAAGCTGCTTGCCCCCGAAGGGACGGGGCTGTTCCGCTGGGTGGCCTTGCTGACCGGATCGAAGAATGCGGTGAAAGGGGCGGGGTTCTTTCTGGGCGCGGCGCTTCTGGCCGTGGCGGGGTTCGGGGCGGCGGTCTGGGGGATGGCGCTGGTGCTGGCGGTCATTCTGGTCGCGGTGGTGGCCTTTTTGCCCGCCGGATTGCCGGGGCGGATGAAGGCGGGAGAAAGCTGGCAGGGCTGGCGGTCGAAGGACGCGCGGGTGAATCGGCTGAGCCTTGCGCGGCTGTTCCTGTTCGGCGCGCGGGATGTGTGGTTCGTGGTGGGCGTGCCGGTCTATTTCCAGGCGGTGCTGTCGGATGGCAGCGCCGAGGGACGGCGGGCGGCGTTCTTCCTTGTCGGAGGGTTCATGGCGCTGTGGATCATCGGCTACGGCGCGGTGCAGGCGGCGGCGCCGCGTCTGGTCGGCGGGGCCGAGGGAGTGGCCGCGATAACCGCCAAGGCGCGGCTATGGGCGGGGCTGCTGGTGCCGCTGCCATTCGGTCTGGCGCTGGCCGTGCTGCTGGCGGGCGGGCCGACGCCCTGGCTGACGGCGGGGCTTGTCGCGGGGCTTTTGCTGTTCGGCTTCGTCTTTGCGGTCAACTCGTCGGTGCATTCCTACCTGATCCTTGCCTTCGGGTCGGCCGAGCGGATCACGCGGGACGTGGGGTTCTATTACATGGCCAATGCCGCGGGACGCTTGATAGGGACGCTGCTGTCAGGGGTCAGTTACCAATGGGGCGGGCTGCCGCTTTGCCTTGCCACGGCGGGGGCGATGGCGGGGGCAAGCTGGCTGTCGATGCGGCGGCTGGATGCGGGCGCGCGGGGCTAGGACGGCAAGGCGCGTCAGGCGGGGCGCATGGCCGCCGTGGCCATTCACCATGCCGCAAGCGCCACGGTGCGCAGTCGTGCCCGGCCGCGCCCATTCGCGACGCCTTCCCCGTATGACGCGCCGCGCACCTTGCGACATGCCGCGCGGGGCGGATCACAGGGCAAGCGTCAGGACCAGCGCGTCGAGTTCGGCGAACTGCTCGTCATAGGCGCTGGTGCTGCCTGACTCGACCGCGGATTCGAGGGCTTCCTTGCTTGGGTAGAGGTCGTGCAGGATCACTTCGGCCCGGTCGCCCTTGGCGGTGAAGGTGACGGTCGACACCGGACCTTCGGCGGATTCCTCGTTCGTCCAGACCAGCCGCGCGTCGGGCAGCACCTCGAGGTAGCGGCCGAAGAAGGCCATCGGCTCGGCACGTGCCGGATGGGCAAAGACAAAGCGGTATCCGCCGCCGGTCCGGACGTCCATCTCGGCCGAGAGGACCGTGATTCCGAAGCTTTTCGGCACCCACCAGCGCATCATGAGGTCGGGGGTGGTCCAGGCCATGAACAAGAGGCCGGGCCTTGCATCGAAGCTGCGCCGGACGACGAGTTCGCAGTCAGATACCCGTTCGATCATCTTTCCGTCCATTGCCGCTCTCCTTTGCTTTCAGGTCTGCCACCACGGCATCCAGCGCCTCGAACCGCGCGGCCCATTGCGCGCGATAGCGTGCGAGCCACTGCATTTCGGCATCGGGGCTTCTTTGCCCCAGCCTGCACGTCCTGACGCGCCCGATTTTCGCGCTCTCGACCAGTCCGGCCTGTTCGAGAAGGACCACATGTTTCCTCATGCCGGTGAGGGTCATGTCGAAGCGTGCCGCAAGATCGCTGATCGACGCCTCGCCCTGAAACAGATGCTCGATCACGCCGCGGCGCGTCGGATCCGACAGGGCGGCAAAGGTGGCGTCGAACGAGGACATGTCATGGTGAACCATTTGGTTCAGTGATAGCACGGAATTTGCAACCGCGATAGGGAGGATGTGGCGGGGCGCGGGCCTTGCCTTGAAGCGGGGTCTGCTATCGGGAGGCACCCTGCCGCCCCGTCGGCCCTGCGACTTTGCCGGGTTCGTTCGGCCCGCGCCTATGACGGCGGGCCGTGTTTTGGGCGCCCCGGGAAGGATACTGACCTTACCCGGCCATACACGATTTCCGCAATGAACGCGGCAGCCCCACGGCGCAGCAACAAGTGTAGCAAAAAGCGGGGCAATTTTTTGCGCTGCGGCCTATATCGCAGGGCCTAACCTATTGATTCTGAATTGGAATGTCTCGGGACGCTACCAAGACGATGGCGGAGAGGGTGGGATTCGAACCCACGGTAGGCTTGCACCTACTCCGGTTTTCGAGACCGGCGCGATCGACCACTCCGCCACCTCTCCGCGATCAGGGGTCGTCTATGGGGCGGGGATTTAGCGGGCTATTCGGGGGGGCGCAACCCCAAAAACCGCCGCGCGACGCGGAATTGCGGGGGCGGTGCGGGGGCCGGGCCTGCCGTGCAGTGGCATCGGGGGGCGGAGAGATCGGGCGGCAGGGCGGGGCGGGGTTTCGCCTTGTGGCGGCGTTGCGCGACGGGCCGACTTGGCAAGGCCGCGCGGGAGGCTTACCTGTTGGCAAGATCAGCGGCAGCGGAGCCTTGCGCAGATGACCAGAACGTTTGTGACGACGGCAGTGGCGCGGGGCGCGCTGGTTCTGTTGCTGGCCTCGGCTGCCGCCTTCGGTGTGCTTGCCGCGGGGCAGGCGCAGGAGGCGGCGGGGCAGGGGGCAGCGGGGCAGGGGCCGGAACAGGCCCAATCCGCCGCCGTCTCGCAATTGATCTCGACCATGCAGATCGATCAGGTGATCGAATTGCTGCGGGTCGAGGGTGTGGATTACGGCAAGTCGATCGAGGACGAGATGTTCCCCGGCGCGGGCGGGGCCGGATGGGTTGCGACCGTCGGCAAGATCTATGACCCCGTTGCGATGAAGGCCGCTTTTGCGGGGCGGCTCTCGGCAGAGCTGGGCGGCAAGGAGGCCGAAGTGGCGGGGATGGAGGCCTTTTTCGGCTCGGACCTTGGCCAGCGGGTGCTGAAGCTGGAACTCGAGGCGCGTCGGGCCTTGCTTGACGACGATACCGAGGCGGCGGCCGATCTGGCCTGGGGCGACCTCGACTCGGGCGATGCGGCGCGGGCCGGGCTGATCCGGAAATTCGCGGAAGTGAACGATCTTGTCGATTCCAACGTGATGGGCGCGCTGAACTCGAACCTTGCCTTCTATCAGGGCATGGCCGCGACCGGGGGCTTTGCCGGGGAGATGCCCGAGGACCAGATGCTGTCGGATGTCTGGGGGCAGGAACCCG
The DNA here is from genome assembly GCF_014243445.1 of Paragemmobacter straminiformis. GTDB lineage: Bacteria > Pseudomonadota > Alphaproteobacteria > Rhodobacterales > Rhodobacteraceae > Paragemmobacter > Paragemmobacter straminiformis. The sequence goes on along the minus strand of NZ_JACLQD010000006.1, from coordinate 116,517 downwards.
ATATCCGGCGCGAGACCGAGGCCTGGGTCTATCCCTACCTCAATCTGGCCTACGGGCCGCTTTCGGATGCGGAGTTGCAGGCCTATATCGATTTCTCGGCCACGCCCGAGGGGCAGGTTCTGAATGGCGCGCTTTTCGCGGCTTTCGATGCGGTCTTTACTCCGATTTCCAAGGCGCTGGGCACGGCCGCGGCCTTGCAGATACAGGGCCAGGACATCTGAGGCGCAGCCCGTGAAAGGGCTGCCCTTTCGCGCTTGACTTGGGGTCTGCTTTTGCCGATAAGCCCGCATCCTGGCGGGGCGCGAGTCTGGCCGGGATTCTTATTTCAATGACGCCCCGCACGGGGCGCGCTGTCCGAGGCGGGGGAAACCCCGAAAACACCGCAAGGGGCCACAGGACGCGGAGCGATGTGAAGGAAAGACCATGTTCGCGGTCCTCAAGACCGGTGGCAAGCAGTACAAGGTGCAGGCGGGTGACGTTCTGCGCGTTGAAAAGCTGGATGCCGTTGCCGGAGACAAGATCCAGTTCAACGAGATTCTGATGGTCGGCGGCGAAACCGTCACCGTCGGCGCGCCCACCGTTGCCGGTGCGGCTGTCGTGGCCGAGGTGATCGACCAGATCAAGGGCGTCAAGACGATCCACTTCGTCAAGCGTCGCCGCAAGCACTCGTCGCAGCGCACCAAGGGCCACCGTCAGCAACTGACGCTGCTGCGCGTGACCGAAGTTCTCGCCAAGGGCGCGGACAAGTCGGGCATCGCTGCTGCCGTCGGCACCGCTGCCGCCCGTCGCGTTGCGCATAACGCTGCCGCCGCTCCTGCCCCCGTGGCGGAAGCTCCCGCGAAACCGAAGCGTGCCGCCAAGGCCGCCGCTGCTACGGAGTAATCACTCATGGCACACAAGAAAGCAGGCGGTTCGTCCCGCAACGGCCGCGACTCGGCCGGTCGCCGTCTCGGCGTGAAGCTCTACGGCGGTCAGGCTGCCATTCCGGGCAATATCATCGTGCGCCAGCGCGGCACGACCTATTTCCCCGGTCAGGGCGTCGGCATGGGCGTGGATCATACGATCTTTGCCGTGACCGAGGGCCGCGTGACCTTCAAGAAGGGCCTGAAAGGGCGCACCTTCATTTCGGTTCTCCCGGTTGCGGAGGCCGCCGAGTAAGCCGAACCTTTACAAACGGTTTGTAGAAGGGGGATCGGCTGAGAGGCCGGTCCCCCTGATCTTTTTGGTTCGGGGCCGTTCTTTGCGGCCGAAAGATGCGGTCTGCCGTCGCGAGGGGGGGCGGGCCGGTGGTTCCGCAGGCGGGTAACATTCGCGCGCGGCGGGGCCGTAACGCTTGAAGGGGGGCGCGAGCCTTCCGACATGTGCTTTCAGAGGAGGGAAGCCATGAACACGGTCGATCTGACGGCGAACACCAACGCGCCCTTGCGCGGGGCTTCCGCATTCATTCCGGCGGGGCGCTTCGTGCTGCGTCCGGTGCGCAAGTCGGATTCGGGGCTGTTTGCCATGTATGCCGGCGACCGCCGCGTGGCCGAGGCGACGCGGTCGATTCCCCACCCCCTGCCGCCCGGGGCCGCCGAGGCCTTTGTCACCCGCGCGATGGCCACGGATGCCGACGAGGATATCTGGGTCATGGACGGGTCGGCCAGCGGCCTTGCCGAGGTGCTGGGGGTCATCAGCCTGAAGCGCATGGACGAGACCAAGCGCGATCGCGGGCAATCGGAGATCGGCTTCTGGGTCGGGCCTGCGTTCTGGAATGCGGGGTTCGCCTCGGACGCGGTGCGGGCGCTGGTCGATGCCAATCCGCAGGGCAACCGCACGATCTTTGCCGAGGTGTTCCAGGACAATCCCGGATCGGCGCGGGTGCTGACCAATGCGGGCTTCGTCTATCTGGGCGATGCCGAGACCTTTTCGGTGGCCCGCAATGCGCGGGTGCCGACATGGACCTATATCCGCAAGCTGGACTGAGGCGCGCGCTTCGTGACGCCTGTCGGAGCGGGGGTTTTGCACCCCCGCGCCCCCGCAGAGTATTTGGGCAAGGATGAAGCGGGGCGGGATGGGGCTGTTCGTAAAAGGTGAGGGGTCATGCGTATCGAAACGAAGCGGCTGGTGGTCCGCCCTTTGGACCCGGCGCGCGATGGGGCGGCACTGCACCGGATCGGGGCTGACCCCCGGGTGTCGCGGATGATGATGTCGATCAGACCCGACTGGACGCGCGGGGAGGCGGAGGAATTTCCGGAGCGGTCGCGCTGGCGCGGCGTTTTGGGGTTTCGCCATGCCATCGCCCTGAAGCAGGCGCCGGAGGCGATGATCGGGACAGTGGGGATCGGCGGCAATCCGGTCTCGACGGCCTATTCCTTGATCCCGCGCATTGGGGCAGGGGCTATGCCACCGAGGCTTTGTCGGCGTTTCTGGCTTTGGTCATGCCCCGCTTCGGGTTAACGTCGATCGAGGCCGGACATTTCGGTGACAACCCCGCCTCGGGTGCCGTTTTGCGCAAGGTCGGCTTTGTCGAGACCGGACGCGAGGCGGGTTCCAGTGCGGCAAGGCTTGAGGCCGCGCCAATAGTAAACTATCGCCTTGATCTGACCCTGTTGAAAGCCTGACGCCATGAAGTTCCTCGATCTTGCCAAAGTCTATATCCGCTCGGGTGGCGGCGGGGGCGGGTGCGTGTCGTTCCGGCGCGAGAAGTTCGTCGAGTTCGGCGGGCCCGATGGCGGGGATGGCGGCAATGGCGGGTCGGTCTGGGCGGAGGCGGTCGAAGGGCTGAACACGCTGATCGACTATCGCTACCAGCAGCATTTCTTTGCCAAGAATGGCCAGCCCGGCATGGGCAGCCAGCGCACGGGCAAGACGGGCGACGATATCGTGATGAAGGTGCCGCTGGGGACCGAGATCCTTGACGAGGACGAGGAGACGGTGATCGCGGACCTGACGCGGGTGGGCCAGCGCGTGTTGCTGGCCAAGGGCGGCAATGGCGGGTTCGGGAACCTTTATTTCAAATCCTCGACCAACCGCGCGCCGGGGCGGGCCAATCCGGGGCAGGAGGGTGTGGAGCGCACCATCTGGCTGCGGCTGAAGCTGATCGCGGATGCGGGGCTGGTGGGGCTGCCCAACGCGGGCAAGTCGACCTTTCTTGCCGCCGTGTCGAACGCGCGTCCCAAGATCGCGGATTATCCGTTCACGACGCTGGTGCCGAACCTTGGTGTCGTTGGGGTCGACGGGCGCGAATTCGTGATGGCCGATATTCCGGGCCTGATCGAAGGGGCGAGCGAGGGGCGGGGCCTTGGCATGCAGTTCCTTGCCCATGTGGAACGCTGCAAGGTGCTGCTGCATCTGGTCGACGGCACGTCGAGCACCATCACCAAGGATTACCGCACGATCGTCACCGAGCTTGAGGCCTATTCCGAGATTCTGGGCGACAAGCGGCGGATCGTGGCCTTGAACAAATGCGATGCGCTGGATGCCAAGACCATCGCCACGCGCAGGAAGGCGCTTGAAAAGGCGTCGGGCGGCAAGGTGCATGTGATCTCGGGCGTGGCGCAGACCGGATTGCAGGACGTGCTGCGGGCGATTTACGCGGAAATTCAAGGCGCGGAGCCCGAACAGGAGCATGCGCCGTGGCAGCCCTGAACGCGCTGACGGCGCCCGATATCCGTGCCGCCAAGCGGCTTGTCGTCAAGATCGGCTCGGCGCTTCTGGTGGGCGAGGCGGGGTTGAAGCAGGGCTGGCTGTCGGCGCTTGCGCTGGATGTGGTCGAGGCCAAGCTGCGCGGGACCGATGTGGTTCTGGTCTCGTCCGGGTCCATCGCGCTGGGGCGGCGGGTGCTGGGCCTGCCTGCGGGCGCGCTGACGCTTGAACAATCGCAGGCGGCGGCGGCGGTGGGGCAAATCCGCCTTGCACGGGCCTATGAGGAGGTGCTGGCGCCGCATGGCATCGTGACCGCGCAGGTTCTGGTGACGCTTGAGGATACCGAGGACCGGAGGCGCTATCTCAACAGCCGCGCGACGATGGAAACGCTGCTGGGGCTGGGCGCCGTGCCGATCGTGAACGAGAATGACACGGTGGCGACGGACGAGATCCGCTTTGGCGACAACGACCGGCTGGCGGCGCAGATCGCGGTGACGGTGGGGGCGGACCAGTTGATCCTGCTGTCGGATGTGGACGGGTTCTATTCGGCCAATCCGAAAGAGGACCCCGCGGCGCAGCGCTTCGATCTGGTCGAGACGATCACGCACGAGATCGAGGCGATGGCGGGCGACCCGATTTCGGGGATGTCCAAGGGCGGGATGAAAACCAAGCTGATGGCCGCCAAGACCGCCGTGGCGGGCGGTTGCGCGATGGCGATCATGGAGGGATCGGTGCTGCGGCCGCTCAAGGCGTTGGCCGAGGGCGCGCATCGGACGTGGTTCGTTGCGGGGGCCGATCCGCAACTGGCGCGCAAGCGCTGGATCAACGCGATGAAGCCGCGCGGCGAGATCACGGTGGATGCGGGGGCGGTCGCGGCATTGCGTGCGGGCAAGTCGCTGCTTCCGGCGGGTGTGCGGGCGGTGTCGGGGGCCTTCGGACGGGGGGAGCCTGTGGCGATCCTCGGGCCGGACGGGGCCGGACTGGGCAAGGGGTTGATCCGCTACACGGCGGAAGAGGCGGCGCGGATCGCGGGCCACAAGTCGGGCGAGATCGAGGGGATACTCGGCTACGCGGGGCGGGCGGCGCTGATCCATCGGGACGATATGGTGGTCTGAGTGTCGGGTGGCGGAGCGCGGGGGCAGCCCCCGCACCCACGGCGACACTTCACGACAGGACATGAGGGGCTTTCGGCATGGATGGCAATTTCGCGGATATGATGGCCGAAATCGGGGCCAAGGCACGGGCTGCGGCGGCGGAGTTGGCCTTTGCCTCGTCAGAGCGGAAGGCCGTGGCCTTGCAGGCGGCGGCGGCGGCGGTCTGGGCGCGGCGGCAGGAAATTCTCGACGGGAATGTGATGGACCTTGCCTATGGCGAGGAAAAGGGGCTGTCGCCCGCCATGATGGACCGGCTGCGGCTGGACGAGGGGCGCATCCGCGGGATCGTCGACGGGTTGCGGTCGGTGGCCGAGCAGCGCGATCCGGTGGGGCGGGTGCTTGCCGAATGGGACATGCCGAGCGGGCTGCATATCCAGCGGGTGGCCACGCCGCTGGGCGTGGTGGGGGTGATCTACGAAAGCCGTCCCAATGTGACGGCCGACGCCGGGGCGCTGTGCCTGAAGGCGGGGAATGCGGTGATCTTGCGGGGGGGGAGCGAGGGGTTCAATTCCTCGGAGGCGATCCATGATTGCATGGTGCAGGGCCTGCGCGAGGCGAATCTGCCGGAAGCGGCGATCCAGCTGATCCCGACGCGGGACCGTGGCATGGTTTCGGCCATGCTGGGGGCGGTCGAATACATCGACGTGATCGTGCCGCGTGGCGGCAAGGGGCTGGTCGGCCTTGTGCAGCGCGAGGCGCGGGTGCCGGTCTTTGCCCATCTCGAGGGGATTTGCCACATCTACGCCGACCGTGACGCCGATCTTGAAAAGGCGCGTCGGGTGGTGGTGAATGCCAAGACGCGGCGGACGGGGATTTGCGGCGCGGCGGAATGCCTGTTGATCGACTGGCAGTTCTACACCAAGCACGGGGCGGTGTTGATCGAGGACCTGCTGGCGGCGGGTGTCGAGGTGCGGGCCACGGGCGAACTGCTCAAGGTGGCCGGAACGGTGCCTGCTGCGGCGGATGATTTCGGACGCGAATTCCTTGACCGGATCATTGCCGTGAAGCTGGTCGACGGCGTGGACGAGGCGATTGCCCATATCCGCCGCTACGGGTCGAGCCATACCGAAGCGATCCTGACCGAGAACGACGCCACGGGCGCGCGGTTCTTCGAGCGGCTGGACAGCGCGATCCTGATGCGCAACGCCTCGACCCAGTTTGCCGACGGGGGCGAGTTCGGGATGGGCGGCGAGATCGGCATCGCCACGGGCAAGTTGCATGCGCGCGGGCCTGTCGGGGCCGAGCAGCTGACCAGCTTCAAATACCTCGTGACCGGAGACGGGACGATCAGAAGCTGACCGTCAGCGTCGAGACGCCGACGTCGATCACCGCGCGGCGCTGGAGGGCCTGCAATTGCGCGCCTGCCAGCGGGAATTGCACCTGTGCCGGGTCGAGCGGGCCGGACAGGGCGGGATCGGCCAGCAGCGACCAGAGACCGGCATCGTGGCGCAGGCGCGGCGAGGAAGCGCGCAGCGTCCAGCCCACGCCATCGCGCAGCACGGCCAGCGCCCCGCCCGTGGGCAGGGCATGTTCGGCGCAGAGCAGCATGAGAAAGGCAAGCTTGGCTTCGGCGCGGGTCATGTCGACGGGGCTTTGCCAATCGAGCGTGATGCGTCCGGTGCGGTAGAGATCGCCCAGAAGGGGGACCACCTCGCTGCGGCTGATCGACTGGTCGCGGCCCGCGACGCCAAAGGCGATGCGGAAGAAGCGCAGTTTCGCGCTGGCCGAGGCGACGCTGTCGGAGAGCAGCGCGAGTTCGCCGCTTTTCGGGCGCGGATCGAGCGAGATCAGTTCGACCCCGTTGCCGATCGCGCCGATCGGGCTGATAAGATCATGGCAGAGGCGCGACGCGACGAGGGCTGCCAGATCGGCCGGGGTTTCGGGGCGTGCTTCGGGGGGCATGGCGGGAACGGTCATGGCAACCTTTGACGGAACAGGGGAACGGAACGATGAATGCCTTGCTCGAACCCGGGATGTATGTGCGCCACCCCTCGCAGCCCGATTGGGGGCTGGGGCAGGTGCAGTCGAATGTCGGCGGGCGGGTCACGGTGAATTTCGAACATGCGGGCAAGGTGGTGATCGACGGGAAGCGGGTCGATCTGGTTCTGGTGTTCGACCCCTGAGTGAGTTCTATCCGTAAAGGGATATCCGGCAACCGATGGTTGTTTTTTGCGGCGGTTAATCGGGACCTGTTGCCGATACGGCGCGGCCTGCGGTTGCGCCGCCAAGGACGAGGCCGTAAAGACGGGCCGATATGGCTTTTGGTAGCGGTCGAAGCCGGACTGCGGGATGCCGGAAGGGTGCGACGCGAATGAATGCCGAGGATGCCTCGATCTTCACGCTGCGGTTGGCCCGCGATGCGCGGGACCTGCGGGCGGCGCAACGGTTGCGCTACAGGGTGTTCGTGCAGGAGCTTGGCGCGACGGGTCCGCTTGTGGACCATGACGCCCAGCTTGAACGCGATGATTTCGACCCCGTCTTCGACCATCTGCTGCTGATCGACCAGCGGCGCGACCCCGAGGCGTTGGAAGATGTGGTCGGGGCCTATCGGCTGTTGCCGTCCGACCGGCTGGGGCCGGGCGGGATGTTCTATTCGGAAAGCGAATACGACCTGACGCCCTTGCGGCAGAGCGGGCGCAAGTTGCTGGAACTGGGGCGGTCTTGCGTGCATCCCGACCATCGCGGCGGGACGGCGATGTACCATCTGTGGAATGCGCTGGCCGATTACGTGCTGGAGCGGGACATCGAGATCCTGTTCGGCGTGGCGAGCTTTCATGGCACCGATATCGCGGCGCTGACCCAGCCCCTGGCCTATCTGCACCATCACCATCTTGCGCCCGAGGGTCTGCGCGTGAAGGCGCGGGCGGGCGGGCAGGCGATGGACCTGCTGGAGCAGGGCGCATTGGACCGCAAGGCGGCGATGGCGGCGACCCCGGCGCTGATCAAGGCCTATCTGCGGCTTGGCGGTTTCGTGGGCGAGGGGGCATGGATCGACCGCGCCTTCAACACGACCGATGTCTGTCTGGTGATGGACACGCAGCGGATGTCAGAACGGCATCGGGGGTTCTATACCAAGGGGCGGGCCTAGGTGGAGGGCTGGAAAGAGGTTCCGATCCGCTATGCCCCGATCGGCCCTGCGGGCTGGCTGCGGGTGGTCTGGCGCGGGCTGGTGCTGGGCGTCGTGACCTATGGCGGGCTGGGGGTCTTGCTGCTGGTGCGTCTGGTCGAGCGGCCCCTGTTCGGCATGGCGCGGCCCTGGACGCCCCATGTGACGCAGGCCGTCTGCCATGCGGCCTTTGCGATCTTGCGGATGCGGTTGATCGTGCGGGGCCGGCCGATGGCCGAGCGCGGGGCGATGGTGGCGAACCATGCCTCGTGGCTGGATATCTTTGCGCTGAACGCGGCGGCGCGGGTCTATTTTGTGGCGAAATCCGAGGTGTCGGGCTGGGCTGGCATCGGCTGGCTGGCGCGGGCGACGGGGACGGTGTTCATCGCCCGCAGGGGCGCCGAGGCGAAGCGGCAACAGCGCCTGTTCGAAGAGCGGTTGCGGGCGGGGCATCGGCTGCTGTTCTTTCCCGAAGGCACAAGCACCGACGGGCTGCGGGTTCTGCCATTCAAATCAACGCTGTTTGCGGCGTTCTTCACCCACGGGCTGGACGAGGTGATGCATATCCAGCCCGTGACGCTGGTCTATCGCGCGCCCGAGCGGCAGGATGCGCGGTTCTATGGCTGGTGGGCCGACATGACCTTTGGCGGGCATTTTCTGCGGGTCCTGGCCGAAGCGCGGCAGGGGGCTGTCGAGGTGGTGTTCCACGAGCCCGTCGCTGTCGAGGACTGCGCCGACCGCAAGGCTTTGGCCGCGCGCTGCGAGGCGGCGGTGCGCGCGGCGATGGGCTGAGGGCAGGAAAGACCTAGCCGAGCGGGGCGAGGAGTTTCTTCAGGCTGGCGAGCGGGTCTTCGGTCGACCAGATTTCCTCGCCCACGGCGAAGAAGTCGGTGACGGGGCCGAATTTCTCGACCAGTTCCGCGGTGAGCGCGCCTTCGGCGACAACGGGAACCTCGATCATCTCGGACCACCATTCGAAAAGGTCCCAGTCGGCAAGGCTGCCGTCGCCGAGGGGCGTGGCACCGACGGGGCCGAAGGCCACGTAATCGGCCCCGTGTTCGGCGGCGCTGATGCCTTCGTGGCGGGTGGCGCCGCAATGCGCGCCGATGATGGCATCGGGCAGATCCTTGCGCACCTTGCGCAGCGAGCGGGCGCCATCGGTGAGGTGGACGCCGTCGAGGCCGAGGCGTTCGACCAGAAGCACATGACGTTCGATGACGATGGCGACATCGCGGGCGTGGCAGACCTGCCGCATGGCATCGGCGGCGCGCAGGACGCGGTCTTCGTCACGCGTGGCGAGCGAGAGGCGCAGGCAGGCGATCTCGGCCCCGTCGAGCACCTGTGCGAGGCGGTCGGGGAAGCTGTCGAGATCGAATTCCGGCGGGGTGACGAGATAGATTTGCGGGCGGTCTTGATCGGCCATGATGCGCTCCGGAGGGCTTTGCCCTGCCTTAGCGCAAGACCGGGGCCTTGACCATGCCCGCTTGGCGCTTGCCGATGCGGGAAAGGGCGGGTAATCGGCGCAATCATCCTTGGAGATTGCCATGATCGCGCCGAGCTTCATCCTTGTGCGTCCGCAAATGGGCGAGAATATCGGGGCCGCGGCGCGGGCCATGCTGAATTTCGGGCTGGAGCGGATGCGGATCGTGGACCCGCGCGACGGCTGGCCCAACCCCAAGGCGGTGGCGATGGCCTCGGGTGCGGGGCGTCTGCTGGACCATGCGGGGCTGTTCGGCACGGTGCAGGAGGCGATTGCCGATTGCGACTATGTCTTTGCAACCACCGCGCGGGGGCGCGAGCTGGTCAAGCCCGTCGTCACGCCGGAGCGGGCGATGGAGATGGCGCGGGCCATGGCGGCCGAGGGCAAGAGGGTCGGCGTGCTGTTCGGGCCGGAACGCGCGGGGCTTGAGAACGAGGATGTGGCGCTGGCCAATGCCATCGTGACCGTTCCGGTGAACCCCGATTTCCCGTCGCTCAACCTTGCGCAATGCGCGCTGCTTCTGGGCTATGAGTGGCGCCGCCAGTCCGAGGTCTTTGCCCCCGAGGTGATGCAGCTGGCGCGCACGGAATTCGCGGCGCGGGTCGATGTCGAGAAACTGGGCGACCATTTCGAGGAGCGGCTCGATGCGGCGGGGTTCTTCTTTCCGGCGGACAAGGCCGAGGGGATGAAGCTGAACCTGCGCAACATGTGGGCGCGGCTGGGTCTGACCAAGGCCGAGGTGCAGACGTTCCACGGGATGTTGCGGCAGATCGCCTTCAAGCTGAAGCACCAGCGCGACTAGGCGGCTGGTGCAGGGGGGGCGGCTGGTGCAGGGGGGGCGGCTGGTGCAGGGGGGCTGTCTGCCCCCCTCTTGCCCTGCGGGCAATTCACCCCCCGAGGATATTTGGGGCAAGAGGAAGCGGCGGGCGTCGGGGTGCTGCATCGGGCGGTGTCACGCTGCGGTGATGCGGTGGGCTGTCGCGGACCCTTGAAGGCGGATGGGGGGCGGCTTACCGTTGCGCCCGACCGAATTGGAGACTGGGAATGGCCGGAAAGCGCAGCATTTTCGAGGAAGTGGGATCGGGCAACGCGGCCCCTGTGGCCCCCGCAGGCGGCATGATCGCAGCGCGGGCCACGGGCGCGCGGCGCGGCATCCGCCTTTGGCTGGCGGTGCTGTTCCTGCTGGTGGCCGCTATGATCGCCGTGGGCGGTTTGACGCGGCTGACGGATTCGGGCCTGTCGATCACCGAATGGCGCCCCGTCACGGGGGCGCTGCCACCGCTGGACGATGCGGCATGGGCGGCCGAATTCGCGAAATATCAGGCAAGCCCCGAATACCAGTTGCAGAACAAGGGGATGGAGCTTGAGGCGTTCAAATCCATCTACTGGTGGGAATGGGGCCACCGCCAGCTGGGACGGGTGATCGGGCTGGTCTGGTTGTTCGGCTTTCTCGGCTTTCTGGTGGCGTGGAAAATTCCGGCCGGATGGACGGGGCGCTTGCTGGGCGTAGGGGCGCTTGGTGGGGTGCAGGGGGCCATCGGCTGGTGGATGGTGTCCTCGGGGTTGAAGGGCAGCATGGTGGATGTCGCGTCCTACCGGCTGGCGACGCATCTGGGGATCGCCTTTGTAATCCTTGGGCTGATCGCGTGGTATGTGTTCCTGCTGGGCCGGTCCGAGACCGAGTTGATGCAGGCGCGGCGGGGCCGCGAGGCGAAGCTGTTCGGCCTGACCACGGGGATGATGCATTTCGCCTTTGTGCAAATCCTGCTGGGCGCGCTGGTGGCGGGGATCGATGCGGGAAGGGCCTTTCCGACCTGGCCCGACATGAACGGACAGTTCTTTCCTGCGGATGCCTTCTATGTGCCGGACGGGGCATGGTGGCGGGCCTTTTTCGAGAATCCGGGGCTGGTGCAGTTCATCCACCGCATGTCGGGCTATCTGCTTTTTGCCTTTGGCGTGGTGGTCTGGCTGCGGGGGCGCAAATCTCCGCATGCCGCAACGCGCAGGGCGGTGAATATGGTGATGGCGATGCTGCTGGCGCAGGTGGTGCTGGGCATCTACACCGCGCTGACGGCGGCGCAGGTGCATGTGGCGATCACCCATCAGGTGGGGGCGGTGCTTCTGTGGGTGCTGGTGATCCGCGCCCGGCATCTGGCGCAATATCCTGTGGCGGGTTCGATCCGGAAGGGAACGGCATGAGCGTTTATGATGATCTGATGGCCTATCAGCGCGAGACGGAGGCGCTGGCGCAGGTGGCGGGGCGGCTTGGCTGGGATCAGGAAACGATGATGCCACGGGGCGCGGCCGAGCAGCGCTCGGAAGAGATGGCGGCGATGGAAGGGGTGCTGCATGCGCGGCGGTCCGACCCGCGTGTCGGCGGCTGGCTGGAGCAGGCCGTGGCCGTCGACGAGGTTTCGGCGGCCCAGTTGCGGCAGATCCGGCGCAGCTATGACCGCGCGGTGAAGGTGCCGGGGTCGCTCGCGCAGGAACTGGCGCGGGTGACGAGCATGGCGCAGGGCATCTGGGCCGAGGCGCGGGCCAAGGAGGATGTGCCGGGTTTCCTGCCGGTTCTGGCCGAGGTGGTGCGCCTGCGGCAGGAAGAGGGCGCGGCACTTGCCGCCGGTGGTGATGTCTATGACGCACTGATGGACGATTACGAACCCGGCGCCACGGCGGCGGTGACGGGGGCGATGTTCGACCGCATGCGGCCAAGGCTGGTCGCCCTGCGGGCCAAGGTGCTGGGAGCGTCGCGGCAACCGGCACCCCTGAAGGGCAGCTTCGGGGCCGAGGCGCAGATGCGCATGGCGCGCGATCTTGCGACAGCCTTCGGCTATGACTGGAACCGCGGGCGGCTGGATCTGGCGGTGCATCCGTTCAGTTCGGGGTCGGGCGATGACGCGCGCATCACCACGCGGGTCGTGGAGGCCGAGCCGTTCAACTGTTTCTACTCGACCATCCACGAGGTGGGCCATGCCTGCTACGAGCTTGGCATCGACCCCGACTATCGCCTGACGCCACTGGGGGCGGGCGTGTCGATGGGGGTGCATGAAAGCCAGAGCCGGATCTACGAGAACCAGTTGGGGCGCAGCCGGGCCTTTACCGGCTGGATGTTCGAGCAGATGCGCGAGCGGTTCGGGGCCTTTGGCATCACCTCGCCCGAGGAGTTTTACGCTTCTGTCAACCGTGTTGCGCCGGGTTACATCCGGACCGAGGCGGACGAGGTGCAATACAACCTGCACATCATGATGCGTTTCGATCTGGAGCGCGACCTGATCACCGGCAAGCTGGACGTGGCCGATCTGGAAGCGGCCTGGAACGCCCGCTTTCTGGCCGATTTCGGTGTGGCGGTGGACAAGCCCTCGCACGGGATGTTGCAGGATGTGCATTGGTCGGTGGGTCTGTTCGGCTACTTCCCCACCTATAGCCTTGGAAATGTTTACGCCGGATGCCTGCACCGTGCGTTGCGGGCCGAGGTCACGGGTCTGGACGAAAGCCTTGCCAAGGGTGACGCCACCCCCGCCACGGAATGGCTGCGCGAGAGGCTGCAACGGCATGGTGGCTTGCGGTCGCCCCGCGAGACGGTGGCGCTGGCCTGCGGCTTCGAGCCGGACGAGGGGCCTCTCCTCGACTATCTCGAGGCGAAGTTCGGGTCGATCTACGGGCTATGAGGGAACGGGCGGCGGTCTGGGCGCTCGCCTTCGGGCAGATGCTGGGATATGCCTGTTTCTTCTACATTTTCGCGGCGCTGATCCTCTATTGGCAACAGGGGCTGGACTGGCCGCATTGGGTGCTGGCGGCGGGGCCTACGCTGGCGATTGCGGTCTCGGCCGTGCTGGCGCCGGTGATCGGGCGGCGGGTGGACCGGGGGCAGGCGGTTGTCTTGCTGACGGCGGGGCCATTGGTCGGGGCGGCGGCGCTGGGGGTGCTGGTGGTCTGGGTTGCGCCGGTGGGCTATCTGTTGGCCTGGGCGGGTCTGGGGGCGGCGCAGGCGATGTGCCTTTATGACGTCTGCTTCGGCTTGCTGGTGCGCAGGCACGGGGCGGCGGCGCGGGCGACGATCACGCAGGTGACGCTGGTTGCCGGGCTGGCCAGCACGCTGGCCTTTCCGGCAGGTGCCTGGATCGCGGACCATTGGGGTTGGCAAGTCGCTGTAAGGGTTGCGATTTTCGTGGCAGTCGGGGTGATGTTGCCCGTGCAGGCCTGGGGCGCGCGGGTGGTGGCGCGGGGCGTGCCGGACGAGGTTTCGCAGCGGGCGCGACGGGTGATCCCCTGGCGGGCGATCGTGGCGGAACGGGCCTTCGTGCGGCTGGCGGTGCTGTTTGCGCTGGTCAACCTGAACCACTGGATGCTGATGAACTACCTGCGTCCGATGTTCGACGGGATGGGCTTGGCAGCAGGCGTGGCTGTGGCGGCGGCGGCGACGGTGGGGCCGGCGCAGGTGATCGGGCGGCTGGTGCTGATGGGCGCGGGGGGGCGGATGAGCAGCCTTTGGGCGCTGTGGTTCACGATGGCCGTGGTGGTCGCGGCGCCCGTTTTCCTGTGGTTTTCCGGCGGGTTGCACGTGCTGGTCTTTGGCTTTGCAGCCTTGCAGGGCGCGGGCATGGGCATCCTTACGATCCTGCGGCCGGTGCTGGTGGCCGAGCGGTTGGGGCAAGAGAGATACGGGGCCACGGCGGGGTTGATGGCGATTCCGGGCCTTGTCGCTTCGGCAGTGTCCGCGCCGCTGGGGGCGGGGCTGCTGGCGTTCGGCGGGCCCTGGCTTGTGATTGCCATGGCTTTCGTCATCGCGCTGGGGGCGGTTTGGGCGGTGGCGTCCGAAGGGTGAGCGGATGCACGGCCGATGCAGACGCGATGCGCGGCGCTTTTACCGGATATTAGGGTTAACGGGGGTGTTAGGGTTAATGGCCCGGGCCTTGGTGGCGGGGCCGCATCTTGCGCCTCGGGGCAAGGGCGTGACCGGATGGCGGGCGGGGCCGTTTGCCGGATCGGTCCCAAGCGGGGGGCCAGCCCCCCGGCTCGCAAGGCGAGCCGCCCCCCGGAGTATTTGGGCAAGGATGAAGGGGAAAGCGGGCAGGCGTGACGCTGCCGTGACCTGCCGCCTTTCATGCTCGATCAAATATCCTCGGGGGGAGGCGCGGCGTGCCGCGCCGTGGGGGGCAGACGGCCCCCCTTGTCCCGCAGGCGGTGTTGCGGGCTAGGCGGCAGAACCGCCGACGGTCAGGCCGCCGATCAGCAGGGTGGGTTGGCCCACGCCCACGGGAACCCATTGGCCGGCCTTGCCGCAATTGCCGATGCCGGGGTCGAGGGCGAGATCGTTGCCGATGGCGCGGATCTGTTTCAGGGCGGTGGCCCCGTCGCCGATCAGCGTGGCCCCTTTGACGGGGGCGATGATCTTGCCGTTCTGCACGCGATAAGCCTCGGTGCAGGAAAAGACGAATTTGCCGTTGGTGATGTCGACCTGACCGCCGCCGAAGCCCACGGCATAGATGCCGTCCTTCAGGCTGGCGAGGATGTCTTGCGGATCGTCCTGCCCGCCGAGCATGTAGGTGTTGGTCATGCGCGGCATCGGGATATGGGCAAAGCTTTCGCGGCGGCCGTTTCCTGTGGGGGCGACGCCCATGAGGCGGGCGTTCTGGCGGTCTTGCATGTAGCCGACAAGGATGCCGTCCTCGATCAGGACAGTCTTGCCCGAGGGGGTGCCTTCGTCATCGACCGAGATCGAGCCGCGGCGGTCGGGAATCGTGCCGTCATCGAGCACGGTCACGCCGGGGGCCGCGATGCGCTGCCCGAGGAGGCCCGCGAAGGCCGAGGTCTCTTTGCGGTTGAAGTCGCCTTCCAGCCCGTGGCCGATGGCTTCGTGCAGCAGGATGCCGGGCCAGCCGGGGCCGAGGACCACATCCATCACGCCGGCCGGTGCCGGAACCGCGCCGAGGTTGACGAGGGCGATGCGCAGCGCCTCGTGGACCATCGGTTGCCAGAAGCCGCGGTCGAGCAGGCGGGCAAGGCCGAAGCGGCCGCCCGCGCCGGTGCCGCCCTGTTCGCGGCGCCCGTTCTCTTCGACGATGACCGAGACGTTGAGGCGGGCCATCGGGCGGATGTCGGACAGGCGCAGTCCTTCGGGGCGGAGGATCTCGACCTCTTGCAGGCCCGCCGAGAGCGTGGCCGAGACCTGCACGATGCGCGGGTCGAGCGCGCGGGCGAAGGCGTCGATCTCTTTCAGCACGTCGAGTTTGCCCGCGAAGGTGGCGTCGAGCATCGGATCGGCATCGGTGTAGAGCCGGACGTTGGTGCCTTTGGGCGCATCGGCCAATGTGCCGCCACCGTCGCCCACGGCGAGGCGGGCGGTTTCGGCCGCGCGGCGCAGCGATTTCTCGCTGATTTCGGTGGAATGGGCGTAGCCTGCGACCTCGCCCCGCACGGCGCGCAGGCCGAAGCCTTCGGAGGCGTCATAGGCGGCGTTCTTGATGCGCCCGTCATCGAGGACGATGCCTTCGGATCTTTTGCGTTCGAGAAAGAGTTCGCCATCATCGGCCCCCGCGGTGGCCTGACGCAGCACCGCAAGTGCAACCCCTTCATCCAAAAGGGTTTCAAAGGGCCGGAAGGGCGCGTCTGTCATCGGGGGCTGTCCTTGATCTGGGTCAAACGGCGCGCTTTTGCCGCAACGGTTTTGCTTGTCGCGCCGCCCTTAATATGGTTTCAAGCAGGCCGGAAACAACGGGATTCTGCGCGGTGGCTTGTTGCGGGCCGGCGGGCAGGCCGAAAAAAGCAGCGGCAAGCAGCCGCGCACTGAGACGGGAAACGAACATGCGTCTTTCGACCATTCAGAAGGGTATGGCCGCGGGCCTGACCGGATTTGCTGCCATGATCGGCTCGGGCGCTGCGAGCGCGCAGACGCTGGAAGTCGTGGGCCAGCCCGTTGCGGAGAAGATGGGCTTCCAGCCCGCCGCGACCGAGCTTGCCTCGGACTTGCAGGGGCTGGACCACATGCTCCTGATCATCATCTCGGTGATCGTGGTCTTTGTGACCGGGCTGCTGATCTATACGATCGTCCGCTACAATTCGCGCGCCAACAAGGTTCCGGCCAAGTTCACGCACAACTCGCCGCTGGAAATCGCATGGACCATCGTGCCGATCCTGATTCTGGTGTTCATCGGGTCGTTCTCGCTGCCCGTGCTGTTCAAGCAGCAGGAAATTCCGGTGGCGGATGTCACGATCAAGGTGACGGGGAACCAGTGGTACTGGTCCTATGAATACCCCGACAACGGCATTGCCTTTGACAGCTACATGATCGGCTCGCCCGCAACCGGCGGCACGAACCAGATGACGCCGGAGGTCGAGAAGCAGCTTGTCGATGCGGGCTACACCAAGGACCAGTTCCTGCTGGCCACCGACACCGCCGTGGTCGTTCCGGTGAACAAGACCATCGTGATGCAGGTGACGGGTGCGGATGTGATCCATTCGTGGAAGATCCCCGCCTTTGGCGTGATGCAGGATGGCGTTCCGGGCCGTCTGGCGCATCTGTGGTTCAAGGCCGAGAAGGAAGGCATCTACTTCGGCCAGTGCTCGGAGCTGTGCGGGCAGATGCACGCCTATATGCCGATCACCGTCAAGGTCGTGAGCCAGGAGGTCTATGACGCCTGGGTTGCCAAGGCAGCGGCCGGCGATGTGGTGCTTTCGGCGGCCGATCTGGCGCAGCCGGTCAAGGTCGCCGCGAACAACTGAGGCCCCGGCGGGCCGATGGGACGGCCCCGGGGGACGGGGCCGCTTCCGACTTTCAAGGATGAAACCGATGAGCGATATCCACGCCTACGAGCAGCCGGAAGAGGCGGGCTTTGGCGATTACGTGCAGCTTCTGAAGCCGCGCGTCATGTCGCTTGTGGTCTTTACCGCGCTGGTCGGCCTGCTTGTGGCGCCGGTCAGCGTGCATCCGGTGGTGATGCTGGCCTCGATCCTGTTCATCGCGCTGGGCGCGGGCGCTTCGGGCGCTTTGAACATGTGGTGGGATGCCGATATCGACGCCGTGATGCGGCGCACGGCGAAGCGGCCGGTGCCGTCGGGCAAGGTCGCGGCGGGCGAGGCGCTGGGTCTGGGCATGGCGCTGTCGGGGATTTCGGTCGTCATGCTGGGGCTGGCGTCGAACTGGCTGGCGGCGGGCCTGCTGGCCTTTACCATCTTTTTCTACGCCGTGGTCTATTCGATGTGGCTGAAGCGGTCGACGCCGCAGAACATCGTGATCGGTGGCGCGGCGGGGGCTTTCCCGCCCATGATCGGCTGGGTGGCGGCGACGGGGCATATCAGCCTTGAGGCGGTCTTGATGTTCGCGCTGATCTTCATGTGGACGCCGCCGCATTTCTGGGCTTTGGCGCTGTTCATGAAGGAAGACTATTCCAACGCGGGCGTGCCGATGCTGACGGTGACGCACGGGCGCAAGTCGACGCGCAAGCACATTCTGGTCTATACGATCCTTTTGGCCCCCGTGGCCGTGGGTGCGGCCTTTACCGGTATCGGCGGGCCGATCTACCTTGCGGCGGCGCTGGCCTTGAACGGCTGGTTCCTGTGGGGGGCGTGGCGCATCTTCAACCGCGACGAGGCCGTGGCCGAGGCCGACAGCTACGCGGTCGAGAAGTCGGTGTTCCGCTTCTCGCTCTACTATCTGTTCCTGCATTTCGGGGCCATTCTGGCCGAGGCCGCATTGCGGCCCTATGGGCTGGGGGGCTGGTAAGATGGCATTCCGTCCCGAGCATGAAATCCACAAGCGGCGCTTTTCGCGCAATCTGGGTGTGGGCCTGACGCTGGGCGCGTTCATCCTGCTGGTCTTTGCGCTGACGGTGGTGAAGGTCACCGAAGAGGGCAAGATGAAGCACAATCCCGATGGCACCGTGGTGGAGGGGCAGTGATGCAACGGCAGAACCGCACCGCTTTCTATCTGGTGGGCGTCGTGGTGCTGATGGCGTCACTGTCCTTTGCCGCCGTGCCCTTCTATTCGTGGTTCTGCCGTGTGACGGGCTTTGCCGGCACCACGGGGGTGGCCGCCAAGGCGCCGGACGAGATTCTGGACCAGACGGTGATCGTGCGGTTTGACGCATCGACCGAAAAAGGGATGCCGTGGCAGTTCAAGCCGATGCAGCGCGAGATGGTCGTGCGGATCGGCGAGAACGCGCTGGCCTTTTACGAAGCCTACAACACGTCGAGCCGCACCGTTGCGGGGACGGCGAGCTACAACGTCACGCCGGATGCGGCGGGCGGCTATTTCGACAAGATCGCGTGCTTCTGCTTTACCGAGCAGGTCCTGAAACCGGGCGAGCGGGTGGAAATGCCCGTGTCGTTCTTCGTGGACCCCGAGATGCTGAAGGACCCGGAAGGCCAATACGTGAAAGAGATCACCCTCTCTTACACGTTCTTCGAGACACCGCTGACCGAGGAACAGGCGGCTCTTGCCGCGTCCCAAGGCGAAGCGGTAAACTGACAAGAAACGCGAGGGAAACCGGACATGGCACAGGCCAAAAATCACGATTACCACATTCTGCACCCGTCGATCTGGCCGTTCCTTGGCGCGGTGTCGGCTTTTGCCATGCTGTTCGGCGCTGTCCTGTGGATGCACGGCATGGGCCCCTGGCTGGGCCTGATCGGGCTGGCCGGCGTGCTTTACGTCATGTTCGCCTGGTGGTCGGACGTGGTGCACGAGGGGCAGACGGGCGACCATACGCCCGTGGTCCGCATCGGCCTGCGCTACGGCTTCATCATGTTCATCATGTCGGAAGTGATGTTCTTCGCGGCATGGTTCTGGACCTTCTTCAAACATGCCATGTATCCGATGGGTCCGGAATATCCGGCCGTCGACGGTGTCTGGCCGCCCGCCGGGATCGAGACTTTCGACCCGTGGCACCTGCCGCTGATCAACACGCTGATCCTGCTTTGCTCGGGCGCGGCGGCGACCTGGGCGCACCATGCGCTGGTGCATGAGAACAACCGCAAGGACCTGAAGAACGGCCTGCTGCTTGCCGTGGCGCTGGGGCTTTTGTTCACGGTGTTCCAGGCCTTTGAATACAGCCATGCCGCCTTTGGCTTTGCGGGCAACATCTATGGCGCCTCGTTCTTCATGGCGACGGGCTTTCATGGCTTTCACGTGATCATCGGGACGATCTTCCTGTTGGTCTGCTACTTCCGCGCCGCTAAGGGCCATTTCACCCCCGAGCAGCACATCGGTTTCGAGGCTGCCGCCTGGTACTGGCACTTTGTGGACGTGGTCTGGCTGTTCCTGTTCGCCTCGATCTATGTCTGGGGCCGCTAAGGGCCTGACGCGGGCGGTCTGCTGAAAACGCAGGGGGGGCTTTGCGCCCCCCCTGACCCCCCCGCAGAGTATTTCAGCAAAGGTGAAAGGGGAGAGCCCCTGACCTTGGCGGGTAACGGGAGCGCGGGGCGATTGCCTCGCGCTTCTTGCTTTGGAAGGATTGACGATGTTGCGCCGGATGCTTGTGCCTTTGCTCTTCGGGTTGACGGGGGCGGCGATCCTGATCGGGCTGGGGGTCTGGCAGGTGGAGCGGTTGGCGTGGAAAGAGGCCGTGCTGGCCGATATCGACGCGCGCATCGTGGCGGCCCCTGTCGACCTGCCGGAAACCATCGACCGCGCGCGCGACAGTTACCTGCCGGTGCGTGTGGTCGGGCGGTTCACGGGCGAGCATGTGGATGTGCTGGTGAGCCGCAAGCAGATCGGGGCGGGGGTGCGGGTGATCGAGGTTTTCGAGACCGGCGCCGCCCCCGGCGGGCGGCGGGTGCTGGTGGACCGGGGGTTCGTCACCGATGAAATGCGCGCCGCGCCGCGCGTTTCGGGCGAGGCGGTGGTGGTGGGCAACCTGCATTGGCCCGACGAGGTGGATGGCTACACGCCGCCGCCGGATGCGACGACGGGGCTGTGGTTCGCGCGCGATGCCGATGCCATCGCCTCGGCCTTGCGTACGGAGCCGACATTTATTGTCGCGCGTGAACCAACCGGTGGCGAGATCGAGCCGATGCCGGTCGATACTTCGGCTATTCCCAATGACCATCTGCAATACGCGATCACGTGGTTTTCGCTGGCGGCGGTGTGGCTGGGGATGACAGTCTATCTTCTCTGGCGTATCAGGCAGCGGACGGTTTGACCCTTCGGAACAAGTGGGCGACAGGCGACATGACGATGAACTATATCTCGACCCGCGGGGCGGCTCCGGTGCTGAGCTTCGGAGAGGCGATGATGACGGGGCTTGCCCGCGACGGCGGGCTTTACGTGCCGGAAACCGTGCCGGTGATGTCGAAGGCCGAGATCGCGGCGCTGGCGGGGCTGCCCTATGAGGAGATCGCCTTTCGCGTGATGCGGCCCTTTCTGGGCGACACCTTCGGGGATGGCGAGTTCCGCGAGTTGATCGCCAAGGCCTATTCCGGTTTCGGCCATGCGGCGCGGGCGCCGCTGGTGCAGTTGGGGCCGAACCATTTCCTGCTGGAGCTGTTCCACGGCCCGACGCTGGCGTTCAAGGATTTCGCCATGCAGCTTATCGGGCAGATGATGCAGGCGGCCTTGGCGAAAAGCGGCGAGCGGATCACCATCGTGGGCGCGACCAGCGGCGACACCGGATCGGCGGCGATCGAGGCGTTCCGCGGGCTGAGCAATGTGGATGTGTTCATCCTGTTCCCGCATGGGCGCGTGTCAGAGGTGCAGCGGCGGCAGATGACCACGCCGGTCGAGGCCAATGTCCATGCGCTGGCGGTGGACGGGGATTTCGATGACTGTCAGGCGCGCGTGAAGGACATGTTCAACGACTTTGCCTTTCGCGATGGCGTGCGGCTGGCGGGGGTGAACAGCATCAACTGGGCGCGGGTGCTGGCGCAGGTGGTCTATTACTTCAGCAGCGCTGTGTCGCTGGGCGCGCCGGAGCGGGCGGTTTCCTTTACGGTGCCTACGGGGAATTTCGGGGATATCTTCGCCGGTTACATCGCGCGCAAGATGGGATTGCCGATCGAGCGTCTGGTGATTGCCACCAACCAGAACGACATTCTGGACCGTGCGATAAGATCGGGGGCTTACGTGACCGACGGGGTCAAGCCGTCGATCAGCCCGTCGATGGATATCCAGGTCTCGTCCAACTTCGAGCGGGCGCTGTTCGATGCCTACGGGCGCGACGGGGCGGCGGTGCGGGCGCTGATGGACGAGCTGAAGGCGGGGGGCTTTGCCATCGGCGAGGCTGCTCTGGAGATGTTGCGCGGCACATTCGCTTCGGGACGCTGTTCGGAAGAGGAGACGGTGGCCACGATCCGGCAGGCGTTTGCCACGACGGGCGAGGTCTTGTGCCCGCATTCGGCGGTGGGGGTGAAGGTGGCAGGCGAACATCTGGGGGTGGCCCCGATGATCACGCTGGCAACGGCGCATCCGGCGAAGTTCCCCGATGCGGTGGAAGCCGCGATGGGGGTGCGCCCTGCGCTGCCGGTGCGGATGGGCGACCTGTTCCAGCGGCCCGAGCGGGTGACGCGGGTGAAGAATGATCTGGCCGCCTTGCAGGCCATCGTGCGCGAAAGGATCGGCCATTGAGCCTGAGGATCACCACGCTTGCCAACGGGTTCCGCATCGTGACGGAATCCATGCCGGGGCTTTTGTCGGCATCTGCCGGGGTCTGGGTCACGGCGGGGGGGCGGCACGAGCGGGCCGAGCAGAACGGGATCGCGCATTTCCTTGAACATATGGCGTTCAAGGGGACGAAGCGGCGCTCGGCCTTGCGGATCGCCGAAGAGATCGAGGATGTGGGCGGCTATATCAACGCCTATACCAGCCGCGAGATGACGGCCTATTACGCCCGCGTGCTGTCGGCCGATGTGCGGCTGGCGCTGGATGTGATCGCCGATATCGTGCTGAACCCCGTGTTCGATCCGAAAGAGATCGAGACCGAGCGGCATGTGATCCTGCAAGAGATCGGGCAGGCGCTGGATACGCCCGATGACATCATCTTCGACTGGTTGCAGGAAGTGTCCTATCCGGACCAGCCCTTCGGCCGCACGATCCTTGGGCCGAGCGAGCGGGTTTCGGCCTTTTCGCGCAAGGACCTGACGAAATTCGTGGCCGAGCATTACGGGCCGGACCAGATGATCCTTGCCGCGGCGGGCGGGGTCGATCACGACAGCATCGTGGCGCAGGCGGAAGAGCTGTTCGGGCATCTGAAGCCGGTGGGCGATGCGCGCCTGCAAGCGGCGGTGTTCGGGGGCGGCGAGCGGCGCGAGGTCAAGGACCTTGAACAGGTGCATTTCGCGCTGGCCTTCGAGGGGCCGGGGTATCGCGCGCCGGATGTCTATGCCGCACAGGTCTATGCCACGGCGATGGGAGGGGGCATGTCGAGCCGCCTGTTCCAGAAGGTGCGCGAGGAGCGGGGGCTGTGCTACTCGATCTTTGCGCAGTCGGGAGCCTATGAGGATACGGGGCAGATCACCGTCTATGCCGGCACGAGCGAGGACGAGATCGGGGATCTTGTCGGCCTGACGGTGGACGAGTTGAAGCGCGCGGCCGATGACATGACCGAGGCCGAGGTGGCGCGGGCCAAGGCGCAGCTCAAGGCGGGGCTGGTGATGGGGCTTGAAAGCCCGTCGAACCGCGCCGAGCGCAATGCGCGGCTGCTTGCGATCTGGGGGCGCGTGCCGGGGATCGAGGAGACGGTGGCCAAGATCGACGCCGTCGGGCTGACCGAGGCGCGGACCTATGCCGAGACGGTGGCGCAGGCGAAATCGGCGGTGGCGCTTTACGGCCCTGTCGCGGATGCGCCGGGGCTGGAGGCGATCCGCGCAAGGCTCGCCGCCTGATGCTGGGACTGCGCCGCAAGGTCAGGATCGAAACCGAGCGGATGACGCTGCGTTTGCCATTGCATGGCGACTGGAAGGACTGGGCCTTGCTGCGGGCGGAGTCGGCGGCCTTTCTGACGCCCTGGGAGCCGCTGTGGTCCGAGGACCATCTGACGCGGCGGTCCTTTACCAACCGCGTCTATTGGGCGGCGCGGGCCGAAGGGCAGGGCACGGCGCTGCCGCTGATGCTGGTGCGGCGCGAGGATCAGGCGCTGCTGGGCGCGATCACGCTGGACAATATCCGCCGCGGGCCGTCGCAATCGGGGACGCTTGGTTATTGGATCGGCGAGCCGTTCTCGCGGCGCGGATATATGAAGGAAGCCATTCTGGGGGTGGTGCATCACGCGTTCAATGTGATGGACCTGAGCCGGATCGAAGCGGCCTGCCTGCCCGAAAACGCGGCCTCGCGCGGGGTGCTGGAGAAATGC
The DNA here is from genome assembly GCF_014243445.1 of Paragemmobacter straminiformis. Classification (GTDB taxonomy): domain Bacteria; phylum Pseudomonadota; class Alphaproteobacteria; order Rhodobacterales; family Rhodobacteraceae; genus Paragemmobacter; species Paragemmobacter straminiformis. The sequence goes on along the minus strand of NZ_JACLQD010000006.1, from coordinate 92,868 downwards.
GGCTTCAAGTACGAGGGCGTGGCGCAGAGCTATCTGCAGATCGCGGGGCGCTGGCGCAACCATGTGCTTTACGCAAGCCTGCGGACCGACCGGCGGGGCCGGACGGATGTGGGCTGATCGGGGAAAGTAGGGGGGCAGTCTGCCCCCCTCGCGCCCTTCGGGCGCCACCCCCCGAGGATATTTGCGGCAAGAGGAACGGGACGAGGGGCGCTGCCTGCCGCCGCCTTTTGCGGCTTGGCTGGGCTTTGTGTCTTCCTCTTGCGTCAAATATCCTCGGGAGGGGTCCGGGGAGGGTGGAAAACCCTCACCGGCCTGTCCGCCTGCGGGACGTTCAGGCGTTGACGTCCACGACGACGCGGCCCTGCACCTCGCCGCGCAGGATTGCCGCGCCGAGGGCGGGCAGGTCCGACAGGGTGGCGGGGTGGATCATGGCGTGGAGTTTCTCCATCGGCAGTTCGGCGGCGAGGCGGTTCCATGCCTCGACCCGTCTGGCGAAGGGAACGGTGACCGAGTTGATGCCCAGAAGGTTCACGCCGCGCAGGATGAAGGGCGTGACCTTGGCGGGAAGGTCGGCGCTGGCGGCCAGGCCCACGGCGGCGACCGAGGCGTCGGATTTCATCTGGCCCAGAAGGCGGGCGAGCATCGGGCCGCCCGCGTTGTCGATGGCGCCGGCCCAGATTTCGGATTCGAGCGGTTTCTTCACCGTCTCGGCAAGGTCGGCGCGGGGGACGATGCGGCTGGCCCCGAGGTCGCGCAGGTAGGCTTCGGTTTCCGGGCGGCCGGTGACGGCGGCGACCTGATAGCCGTTCGCGGCAAGAAGGGCGGTGGCGACCGAGCCCACGCCGCCCGCGGCACCGGTGACCAGCACCTCGCCCTGTTCGGGGGTCAGGCCGTGGGCTTCGAGGGCCATCAGGGCGAGCATGGCGGTGAAGCCCGCGGTGCCGATGGCCATGGCGTCACGGGTCGAGATGGCATCGGGCAGGGGCACCAGCCAGTCGGCCTTGACGCAGGCCTTTTCGGCATAGCCGCCCCACCACGTCTCGCCCACGCGCCAGCCCGTCAGCACCACGCGGTCGCCCGACCGGTAGCGGGGGTCGGACGAGGCGATGACCTTGCCTGCGAAGTCGATGCCGGGGACATGCGGATAGCTGCGCACCATGCCGCCCCCCGGACCGATGCAGAGACCGTCCTTGTAGTTGAGGGTCGAATATTCGACCGCAACGGTCACGTCGCCGGCGGGAAGGCGGCTTTCGTCGAGGTTTTGCACCGAGGCGGAGGTGGTGTTGGTGTCATCCTTTTCGACGACGAGGGCGCGGAACATCTGGTCTTCCTTATGCGTTCGTGCCGCGAAGCGGACCGTTGCCGTACTGCCGAAGGATTGGGCAGGAGATGGCGGCTTTGGTCGCTTGCGCGGCGTATCCGGTTTCTTGCTTGACGTGACGTGACAACGGGGCGGATTGCAATATCTGCTTGAGACAGCACCTGCGCTAATCTAGCTTTTGCGCGTGTCCGGCCTTTCGTGGGGACGAAGGCCGGCGCCAGACAGAGAGGACAAAAAAATGATCCGCACTACCCCGTTCATACTTTCCGCTGCGGCCGTGATGGGCCTTTCGTCGGCGGTCTTTGCGGCCGATCCCGAGTTGACCGTGTTCGACTGGGCGGGATGGGACATCGAAGGGCTGACCACGGCCTATGCCGCCAAGAACGGCGACCGTCCGACCTATGCCTTTTTCGGCGATGACGACGAGGCTTTCCAGAAGGTGAGTTCGGGTTTCAAGGCGGATCTGGCGCATCCCTGCGTGGCGAGCCTGCCGCGCTACAAGGCGGCGGGGCTGATCGAGCCGTGGGATGTGTCGAAGATTCCGGAATTCGCCAATATCAAACCCGCGTTGCTGGACAGCCCGGTGGTGAAGGATGACGGCGGCGTGTGGTTCATTCCGACGGATTACGCCTATACCGCCATTGCCTATAACACCAAGGAAGTGCCCGAGGCGGATGTCGCCTCGCTTTCGGTGTTCACCGATCCGAAATATGCGGGCCGCATCTCGCTGCCTGACAGCGCCGACGACATCTGGTCGCTGGCCTTTCTGGCGACGGGCGTGACCTCGTGGGACAATGTGACGGACGAGCAGTTCCAGGCGGCGGCGGACTGGCTGCGTTCGGTGCATCCGAATGTGCGGGCCTATTGGGCCGATCCGGCCGAGATGAGCCAGTTGATGGCGACGGGCGAGGTGCTGGTGAGCTGGTCGTGGAACGACGGTGTCGCGCTGTTGCAGGACGAGGGTTTCCCCGTCGGCTTCAACCGCACCCCGAAGGAAGGCGTGACCACGTGGTATTGTGGCTATGTCAACATGAAGGACGCGCCCGGCAGCGAGGAGAAGGCCTATGACTTCATGAACAGCTTCCTCGAACACAGCTCGGCCAAGGCGATTCTGGATGCGATCGGCTATGCGATTTCCAACGATGCCGCGCTGAAGGAGATTCCCGAAGCCGACCAGAAGGCGGCCTTCATCGACCCGGTCGAGGGCACGCTGCTGGCGCAGACCCCGGTGTCGCCCGAGTTCCGCGAGAAGATGATCGAGGAATTCGAGAATATCAAAGCGGGCTTCTGATCGCGCCTGTAGCGATCCTGTCTTGTTGGACGCGCCCGGCAGCGATGCCGGGCGTTTTCTTTTGCCGCGATGCGCCCTTGCGGGGGCGGGGGGGCTTGCCTATATTCCACCCTGTTCGGGGCAACCCGGACTATGGTGATAAACGCACCTGTAATAGACGGCTCGGACCCGGGGGCGGTACCCGGCGACTCCACCAATTCACCCGGTCATTGCGGGGGTCTGGGGTCGAAATAGGATCGACGAACGTTCAAAGAGGCCAGCTTTTACCCGGTGAGGTACCACCGTTATCGGTCCAAGATCACAGTTGCCAATGACAACCGTGCTCCGATGGCGCTGGCCGCGTAAGCGGCTCGCAATATCAAACCTAAGTCCTTGCGCTTAGCCGCGTAAGGCGGGGTTCGCAGGTACCTGGCAACAGAAACCTGCACTTCCTTTCTTTCCCGACGCCAGTCACAGGAATTTTCTGCGACTATTCCTGTCTGCGATCCTTCTGCGAAGGATCGGGCTGCGAAGGATCGGGGCGGGGGGCGTTTCGCGGAAACGTCCTTGCCGGGATGTTTCGCAGGACAATCAGGCGCGCAGAACCGCGCCGGGGTTCAGGATGCCGTTGGGGTCGAGTGCCGTCTTGATCGCGCGCATGGCGGCGAGCTTGGCGGGATCGCCATAGGTTTCGAGGTCTTTCACCTTGAGCCGCCCGATGCCGTGTTCGGCGCTGACCGACCCGCCCATGCTGTCGACCAGATCGTGGATCGCGGTTTTGACCGCATCGCGCTGCGCTTCGTGTTCGCTTGCCTTGTGGCCGCGTTCGGGAAAGACGTTGTAGTGCAGGTTGCCATCGCCCAGATGCCCGAAGCAGTTGACGCGGAAGCGGTCGATCCGGGCCAGTTCGGCGGGGGCCTTGGCGATGAAATCGGGAATGGCCGAGAGCGGGAGCGAGATGTCATGCGAGGAGACCGCGCCGATGTGGCGGTTGGCTTCGGGGATCATCTCGCGGATCTGCCACAGCTGGGCCGATTGCTGGCCCGAGGTCGCGATCACGCCATCGGTGACGAGCCCCGCCTCGTCGGCTTCGCCGTAGAGCGTGGCCATGAGGGTTTCGCCGTCAAGCCCTGCGGGCAGGCCGAGTTCGATCAGGATCGACCATTCCGGCACTTCGGGCAGGGGGCAGGTGATCTGCGGCATGGTTTCGGCGAGGAAGTCGAAGCCGGTGCGGTGGATCAGCTCGAAGGCCGAGATCATGCCGGGCAGGAGGTTTTGCGACAGGGTGAGCAGCCGCAGCGCGGTGTCGGGCGAGGGGGTGACCAGAAGGGCGGTCAGGGCCGTCGCGGGGCGCGGGAAAAGGCGCAGCGAGGCGGCGGTGATGATGCCGAGCGTGCCTTCGGAGCCGATGAGAAGGTGGCGCAGGTCATATCCGGTGTTGTCCTTGCGAAGGCGCTTGAGACCGTTGAACACCGTGCCGTCGGCCATCACCGCCTCGACCCCGAGGACGAGGTCGCGGGCATTGCCGTAGCGCAGCACGTTCAGCCCGCCCGCGTTGCAGGCCAGAAGGCCGCCGATGCGGGCGCTGCCTTCGGAGGCGAGCGAGAGGGGGAAGAGAAAGCCCGCCTCGGCCGCGCGGGACTGGACGTCGCTGAGGATCGCGCCCGCCTCGACGGTCAGGACGGCTTCGGTCGGGTAGAGGCCGCGCGTGGCGGTCATGCGTTCGAGCGACAGGATCAGCGGCGCGGGGCCGGAGGGCTGCAACTGGCCGCCGACGAGGCCGGTGCCGCCGCCCCATGCGACAAGGCCGACGCGGGCGTCGTTGCAGGCGGCGACGATGGTTGCGACCTCGGCGGTCGTGCGGGGCAGGGCGACCGCGGCGCCAAGGCCATGCCAGCGGCCGCGCGGTTCGGTCAAGTAGCGGGCGTCGACGGGCCGGAGGGTGCCGTGGGGCAATTTCGCGCCGAGTGTGGCAAGAAAGGCGTCGTCGGCGGCGTTCAGCATGGGGTGCCCCTTGGGTGGCTGTGTCGCGACCACATAGCGCGGGGCGCAGGCGGGGGAAAGACCGTCAGGGCAGGGGCGCGGGGTCAAGCAGCAGGATGGTCGGCGCGGCGGGCAGGTCGGCTTGCGACAGCTCGATTTCCGGCCCGCCGGTTTCCACCACGGGGTAGCGCCCGCCCGCCGCCGCGAGGAAGCTTTGCAGCGAGGCGCCCGAGAACCAGTGCATAGGCAGGATGACGCGGGCCTGCAACCGGTCGACCACGTCGAGCATCGCCCCGGTCGACATGGTAAAGCCGCCGTCGACCGGGACCATGACCACATCGAGGCGGCCGATGGCGGCGTATTGGGCATCGTCGGGGATCTGGTGCAGGTGGCCCAGATGGCCGATGCAAAGGCCGCCCGCCTCGAAGATGAAGATGGAATTGCCGTCGGCCAAGGCGCCCTCGCCGAAGCGGCCACGGGTGTCGGTGGTGACGTTGCGCACCAGCATCGCGCCGAGGTCGAGGTCATGCCGCGCGGGCAGGCCGTCTTGCGGCCAGCCCTTCAGCACATGGGGGATGCGCGGGTCGGGGGTGTCGGTCCAGTGGCTGGAATGGGCGTTGTTCATGGTGACGACATCGGGAACCACATCGGGATTGCCGAGAAAGCCCGTGTAGTCGGTAACCGCGGTCGTGCCGTTCGATTCGATCGCGAATTCGGCGTGGTTGATGAAATGGATGCGGACATGGTCGGCATCGACCGGGTCGCCGAAGGCGGCGGGCAGGAGGCGCGCGCTGCCGCTGCCCTGTGCCAGAGCGAAGCAGTTGGAGGGTTTGCGCGTCTCGTTCGCGGCAAGCGGCAGGGCTGTGGCAAGGCAAAGCAGGCTGGCGGTCAGGCAAGGCAGGGTCGGATGCATGGCATATCCCTTTGACGCGGGTCTAGGCGGGGCGGGTCTGGGCGGGGCAGGTCGGAGCGATGGTGGCACGGATCGGCGGGGCTGCGAATTCACGGCTGCGTCAGGCGAGGCTGCTTGCGGGGGCGCGTGATCCGTTCCATCAATCGGGGCGACGGAGAGGGAGCCTTGTCGATGACCCAGTTGGATATGAGCTTTGTGCGTGCGCAGTTTCCGGCCTTTGCCGAGCCTTTGACCGCAGGGCACGCGTTTTTCGAGAATGCGGGCGGGTCTTACCCGTGCCGTCAGGTCGTGGACCGGTTGCACAGGTTCTATACCGAGCGGAAGGTGCAGCCCTACGGGCCCTATCCCGCCGCGCAGGCGGGCGGGGCCGAGATGGACGAGGCGCGGGCGCGGCTGGGGGCGATGATGGCCGTGGCGGGCAAGGAAGTGTCCTTCGGCCCCTCGACCAGCGCCAACACCTATGTTCTGGCGCAGGCCGTGCGGCAGTGGCTGCGCGGGACGGATGGCGCGATCGTGGTCACCAATCAGGACCACGAGGCCAATTCCGGCGTGTGGCGGCGTTTGGCCGACGAGGGGATCGAGGTTCGGGAATGGAAGCTCGACCCGCAGACGGGGGCGCTCGACATTGCGGATCTGCGCGGGTTGCTGGCCGATGGCAAGGTGCGGGTCGTCTGTTTCCCGCATTGCTCGAACGTGGTGGCCGAGATCAACGATGTGGCCGCGATCTGCGCCGTCGCGCGGGCGGCGGGGGCGCGGACGGTGGTGGACGGGGTGAGCTATGCGCCGCACGGCTTTCCGGATGTTCCGGCGCTGGGATGCGATGTCTACCTGTTTTCGGCCTACAAGACCTATGGGCCGCATCAGGGGATCATGGTGATCCGCGAGGAATGGGGGATGGAGCTGCCCGCGCAGTGCCACTATTTCAACGCGGGAAGCCTGTACAAACGCTTTACCCCTGCGGGGCCGGACCATGCCCAGATCGCGGCCTGTGCGGGGATGGCGGATTATGTCGATGCCCTTGCCGCGCATCACGGGGTGACGGGGGATGCGGCGGCGCGCAATCGCGGGGTGCATGACCTGATGCGGGCGCAGGAGGTGGCGGTGATCGCGCCGCTGGTTGCCTATCTGGCGGCGCGCAATGACCTGCGGCTGATCGGGCCGCGCGATGCGGGCAAGCGGGCGCCCACGGTCGCCGTGGCGCTGGACCGCGCGGCCGAGCCGGTCTCGGAGGCGCTGGGCCAGCGCGGCATCGCCTGCTGGGCGGGGGATTTCTACGCGGTGCGGCCCTTGCAGGCGATGGGGGTCGATCTTGCGCGCGGGGTGCTGCGGCTGAGCGCCACCCATTACACCACCGCCGATGACGTGGCGCGACTGGTCGCCGCATTGGACGAGGTGCTTTGAGCGGGGTGCTTTGAGCGGGGTGCCCCGAACGGAAGGCCCCGAGCGGAAGGCCCCGAGCGGGGCGAATCGCTGTGTGGCGGGGGCGGTGCCGGCATGTCCGGTGCCGCCCCCGTTCATTGCCGGCCTGTGAACAATGTGGCATTTATGCGGCGCAGACTATCCAAATGGGGATGAAATACGACTTGGGGTTGTCTAGAATCCGGATTTCCATACATTGGTCTGCATTATATACTTGATGACATAACTGGTTCCCATTTTTGCGAGTCCGATCATGATTGCTTTTGACACGAAGACGTTTGCCACGCGTGCTGTTCTGGCTTTGCTGGCCTCTGTTCCCTCGGCCGTCCATGCGGCAGCGCCTTCGCCGCAGGTGTTGTGCGAAGCGGCGCTTGCCGATCCGAAGGGCTTTCGCATCCGCGACGATTTCGACGCCTCTGTCGCGGCGATGGCCGATACCTGCCCCGAAGTGGTGCTGATGCTGCTCGACCTTCCGACGCAGAGCATCGTTTTCTCGGAGGTTGACGGGGCGACGCCCACCGATCCTGCGACGCCGCCGGCTGTCGACAACAGCGCGGTGCTGGGCGCCCTGGCGACGGCGCTGGAAAACCTGAAAACCGCGACGACCGCTGTGACCACGGCGCAGGCGACGCTTGATACCGCGACGACGCGGGTGCGGGCGCTGCGCGCGCTGCAAGAGGCGCTGGTGGCCAAGGCCGATGCGCCTGACCGGTTGCTGGTCGATTTCACCGCAGGGCTGGGCGAGGCGCTGGATGAATACAACGCCGCCAAGCAGAACCTTGCCGACAAGCAAGCGGCGCTGACCAAGGCCAAGGCGGATGCCGAGACGCAGTTCGACATTGCGGGTGTCACGACGAAGGTCGGAACCGCGCAGACGGCGCTCGACGGCAAGCTGGGCGACAAGACCTTTGAGGAGTTGATGGTTGAATACGGAGCCGCCGTCGCCTCGGCCGGCGCAACGGTCACGGCCAAGACGGCGGAAGCGGCGCAGCTTGCGACCCAGATCGCCGCGCTGCAAACGGCGCTGGATGCGATGGGGCCGTTGCAGGGGTTGCAGGGCAAGCTGACCTCGGCGACGAACGGGGTCAACACCAAGCAATCCGCCTATGACAAGGCCGTGACGGATTACAACAAAGCGGTTGCGGACAAGAACGCGGCCTATGCCAATTGGTTGGAAAAGAAGGCCATTGCCGATAGCTGCACCGGCCCTGGTTGCAACGGCAAGATCCAGCAGGCGGATAACGCGAAAATCGCCTATGTATCTGCCCAGAACAAGATCACCACCGAGAATGCCAAGGTGCAGCAGGCGCAGACGGACCTGACGGCTGCCAAGGAGGAAAAGACCAAGGCCGAAGCTGCGGTGACGACCTACACCGGCACGCAGGCCGAGATCGCCGCGAAAGCGGCGGCCAAGGCGGCTGCCGAAAAGGCGGCTGCCGATGCCAAGGTGGCGGGCGCTGCGACGCAGGGCGAAATCGAGGCGCTGGGTGCGCTGCAGGACACGCTCGATCAGGCGCAGTTCGCTTTGGAAGAGGCGCAGGCCAGTGTTGCGGTTGCGACCGAGGACGAGGGCAAGGCCGTGGCCGATGCGCAGAAGCGGCTTGAGGATGCGATTGCCAATGCGGTCGATCTGTTGGACGGAAGCCCCGAGGAAGCGGCTGCCAAGAAGGCGATCACCGATGCGCAGGCAGCGCTGGACGCGGCGTTGAAGGCACAGGCGCAGGCGGTGGCCGATGCTGCCGTGGCAACGGCCGCAGCCGAGGGCAATGCCGATGCCGAAGTGGTGGCTGCGGTCGACAAGCTGACCACGGCTGTGGGCGAGGGCGAGGCGACGGCGGAAACGGCGCAAGAGCTGGACGCCACGGCCGATGGCGTGATCGCAGACAATCAGGCAGCCCATGACGCGCTGGAGAAGCAACTTGTCACGGATGGCGTGATCAAGACGGTCGAGGTCTGCGATTGCAAAGCCCCTGATGCTGCTGACACGGTCACATCGCTGGGCGAGGCGACGGTGGCCGAGGCGCAATCGACCGAGGAAAGCAACGACACGGGTGATGCGGCCGGTTCGGACAGCGCCGCGTCTTCGGACGCAGGGTCGTCGGACAGCGCGGGCGGTGACTCGGGCAGCGCCACGGGCAGCGCGGGTGGCGACACGGGCAGCGACTCGGGTAGCACGGGCGGTGATGCAGGGGCCTCGACCGGCGGTGATGCCGCCGCGACGGATGAGGGCACCGGCGCCTGAGCGGGCCGCGACTGACCTGCGGGATTGATCCGCAGGATCGGGGCCGAAGAAATGGGGCCGAAAAATTGGGGCAGGGCGCGCGGGGAAACCGGCGCGCCTTGTTTTTTGGCGCGGGGCTTTCCATCGCCGGCGGTCGGCATAGGTTCTGCGGCTGGACCGGATGGGATGATATGACGACTGCGCCTTTGCTTTTATGGTTCCGCCGCGATTTGCGGCTGGACGATCTGCCGATGCTGACTGCCGCGCTGGCGACGGGGCGGCCGCTGATTCCGGTTTTCGTGCTGGATGCGGAAACCGAGGCCCTTGGGGCGGCGCCGAAATGGCGGTTGGGGCTGGGGATCGGGGCTTTCGCGGCGCGCCTTGTGGCAGCGGGGTCGCGGCTGGTGTTGCGGCGCGGCGCGGCCCTGCCCGTGTTGCAGGCGCTGGTCGCCGAGACGGGGGCCGCCGGGGTGATGTGGTCGCGGCTTTATGACCCCGCGTCGCGCAAGCGGGACGAGGCGGTGAAGGCGGAATTGCGGGCGCAGGGGCTGTTGGCCGAAAGCCACGCGGGCCATCTGCTGCACGAACCCTGGACGGTCGAAACCGGAACCGGCGGGTTCTACCGCGTCTATACCCCCTATTGGAAAGCGGTGCGCGGGCGCCCCGTGGCCGAGGCGGTGGCAGCCCCCGCTGCGCTGCCCGCGCCAGAGGTTTGGCCTGCAAGCGAGGCGTTGGAGGCGTGGCGGCTGGGTGCCGCGATGAACCGGGGGGCAGCGATCGTCGCGCGCCATGTGCAGGTGGGCGAGGCGCCCGCGCTGTCGCGGTTGCAGCGGTTCCTTGACGGGCCGGTAAAGGAGTACCGCGAGGCGCGGGATTTTCCGGCGGTGGATGCCTGTTCGGGGCTGTCGGAAAACCTTGCCTATGGCGAGATCGGGCCGCGCCGCATCTGGCATGCGGGATGGGCGGCGATGGAGCGCGGGGCGGCGGGGGCCGAGCATTTCCTGAAGGAACTGGTCTGGCGCGAGTTTTCCTATCATCTGATGTTCCATACGCCCGAGATCACCACGCGGAACTGGAAGCCGGAGTGGGATGCCTTTCCCTGGCAGGGCGACGGCGAGGCGGCGGAACGCTGGCGGCGCGGCATGACCGGAGAGCCCTTTGTCGATGCGGCGATGCGCGAGATGTATGTCACGGGGCGGATGCACAACCGCGGGCGGATGATCGTGGCAAGCTACCTGACCAAGCATCTGATGACCGACTGGCGTATCGGGCAGGCGTGGTTCGAGGACTGTCTGGTGGATTGGGACCCTGCGGCCAATGCGATGGGCTGGCAGTGGGCGGCAGGATCGGGGCCGGATGCGGCGCCCTATTTCCGCATTTTCAACCCTGCGACCCAGGTCGAGAAATTCGACGGTGGCGCGGCCTATCGCAAAAGGTTCATTGCCGAGTTGTCGCGGCAGGCCGGGGCCGAGGCGCTTGCCTTTTTCGATGCGGTGCCCCGGTCATGGGGGTTGTCGGCGGCGCAGCGCTATCCGATGCCGATGGTCGATCTGGCCGAGGGGCGCGAGCGGGCGCTTGCCGCCTATGCCAATCGGGGTTTGCAGGCGGCAGAAGGCAAGGAGGTGCGATTTTCGGGGCTTTAGGAGTTAACGAAACTCTTGAGTGCGGGTCGCGTATCTGTGATCGTCTGGCGTTAAAAAGAAAAAGAAGACAGTGGGGAGTTGATGGACGTTTTGACCAGCACCGCGGGCCAATCTGGGTTGCCGCGCTATTTCGCCTCGGTCGTCGAGGTGGCACGCCGCCTTGGACGGGGGCGGCTCGATTTCATCCTGCCCGACGGGCGGCGATTCAGGATCGAAGGCAAGGCGCCGGGTCCGGTGGCGGAACTGGCGGTGCATAACCCCGACACCTTCGCGCGGCTGATCCGCGAAGGCGACCTTGGCTTTTGCGACGCCTATCTGGACGGCTGGTGGTCGACGCCGGATTTGCAGGCGTTGATGGATCTTGTGCAATTGCCCGAGAACGACCCCGTGAACGACGGTTTTCCGGGCATGGCGCTGGTGCGGTTCTACGAGAAGCTGCGCTTCTGGATGCAGGGCAACAGCAAGGCGCAGGCCAAGAAGAACATCCATTACCATTACGATCTGGGCAACGCCTTTTACCGGCTGTGGCTGGACGAGACGATGACCTATTCCAGCGCGATCTTCCGGTCGGGGCAGGAAAGCCTTGAAGCGGCGCAGACCGAGAAATACCGCTCGATGGTGGACCAGATGGGCGCAAAGCCCGGTGACCATGTTCTTGAAATCGGCTGCGGCTGGGGCGGGTTTGCCGAATATGCCGCCAAGGAGCGCGGGCTGAAGGTCACGGGGCTGACGATTTCCAAGGCGCAGTATGACTATGCCGTGGAGCGGATGGAAAAGGCGGGGCTGTCGGACCGCGTGACGATCAAGTTGCAGGATTACCGCGACGAGCGCGGTGTCTATGACGGGATCGCAAGCATCGAGATGTTCGAGGCGGTGGGCGAGAAATACTGGCCCGTCTATTTCGACACGCTGCGCGAGCGGCTGAAACCGGGGCGCAATGCGACCTTGCAGATCATCACCATCGCCGACAAGCGGTGGGAGGTGTACAAGCGCGGCGTCGATTTCATCCAGAAATACATCTTTCCGGGCGGCATGCTGCCCTCTCCGTCGGTGCTGCGGGCCGAGGTGGAGAAGGCGGGTCTGCTGGTTGCGGGGTCGATCGAGTTCGGCGAGAGCTATAGCCAGACGTTGCGGCGCTGGCATGACACGTTCAACGCCCGTTGGGACGAGGTGTCGAAGATGGGGTTCGATGACCGTTTCCGCCGGATGTGGAACTTTTACCTTACCTCATGCGCGGGGGCGTTTCAGGGCGGGAACTGCGATGTGACGCAGATCACCGTGACGCGGCCCGACGCGGCGCAGGCCGTCTGATGCCGACGGCGCCCAAACTTTTCGCGGCGCTGGCCTTTGGCCTGCTGGGTTGGGTGGCGGCGGCGGTGCTGGCCCCGACCCTGCCCGAAGGCCAGCAGGTGGGATGGCTGCGGGAATGCGCCTTTCTTGCCGGGCTGGTTTGCGGCTGGCGCTTCATGGGGCGCGAGACGGGGCGCGGTTTCGCCTCGGCGGCGGGGGCGGGCCTGGGGTGCGCGATCGGGATGGTGGCGCTGGTGACTGTCGGGGCGGCGATCTACGAGATGCTCGAGGCGGCGGTGCGGCGGCATTACCCCGGCCCGTTCGAGGCGCTGATGGGGATGGTGCAATTCGCGTATAAATACGTGTTGATGATGGGTTACGCGCCCTTCCTGATCTTGCTTGGGGTGGGCGGCATGCTGTTCGGTGCGATGACCGAGGCGGTCGGACGGCGCTGGAAGTGAGCGGCGAGATCTTTGTTTACGGCACCCTGTGCCATGCGCCCCTGCTGGCGGTGGTTCTGGGCCGCGAGGCGCGTCCGGCTGCGGCTTGGGTTGCGGGGGCGGTGGTGCGGGCAGGCCCTTGCGCCGCCTTGGTTTCGGGCGAGGGGCGGGTTGCGGGCAAACTGCTGGTCGGGTTGACGCCGGCCGAGGTGGAGCGCGTGGCCTATTACGCGGCGGTCCTTGGGCAAGGGGTGGTCTTGTGCCGCGCCGAAACCGATGCGGGGCAGTGCGATGCGGTGCTTTACACATGCGGATCGGGCGACGGGGCGTGGCAGTTCGACCTGTGGGCCGAGCGGTTTGGCGCGATTGCGGTGGCGACGGCGCGGGATGTGATGGCCCTGCAGGGGCAGGTTCCGGCGGCGCAGGTCGCGCGGCGCTATGGGCAGATGCTGGTGCGCGGGGCCGCGCGGGTGCGGTCGGCCGATGCGGGGCCGGTGACGCTGCGCCGGTCGCAGAGGGCGGGCGATGTGGCGGTGGCCGCGTCGGTCACGCCCTATGCGCATTTCTTTGCCGTGGAAGAGCAGGACCTGAGTTTCCGCCGCTTCGACGGGTCGATGGGGCCGACGGTCAACCGTGCCGCCTTTGTCATGGGCGATGCGGTGACGGTGCTGCCCTATGACCCCGTCCGCGACCGTGTGTTGCTGGTGGAACAGTTCCGCGCGGGGCCGCATATGCGCGGCGCGGTCGAGTGCTGGTCGCTCGAGGCCATAGCGGGGCGGGTCGATCCGGGCGAGACGCCGGAAGAGGCCGCCCGGCGCGAGGCGGTCGAGGAGGCGGGGCTGGAGCTGGGCGCGATGGAATACGTCGCAGGCTATTACCCCAGTCCGGGGGCGGTGACGGAATATCTCTATTCCTATGTCGCCTTGGCCGACCTGCCCGATGGCGCTGCCGGTGTCTTCGGGGTCGAGGGCGAGGCGGAAGATATCCGCGGGCATCTGGTCGGGTTTGCGCGCTTCATGGAACTGGTCGCAAGCGGCGAGGTGGACAACGCGCCGCTGATGCTGACGGCGCTGTGGTTGCAGCGCGAGCGGGGGCGGTTGCGACAGGGCTGAGGGGGGAGGGGCGGCGGTGCGCAGCGCGTGCGCATCCTACGCCTTGAACCCGTCGTGGCGGTGCGCAGCAAGTGCGCACCCTACGCCTTGAACCCGTGGGGTAGGGGTGCGCAGCAAGTGCGCACCCTACGCGTTTCCCGGAGCGGCTTGACCCCCCGTAGGGTGCGCACTTGTTGCGCACCGCTTCCGGTCACAGGTTCCCCCGTAGGGTGCGCACTTGTTGCGCACCGCCTTCGGTCACAGGTTCTCCCCCGTAGGGTGCGCACTTGTTGCGCACCGCTTCCGGTCACAGGTTCCCCCGTAGGGTGCGCACTCGTTGCGCACCGCCTTCGGTCACAGGTTCCCCCCGTAGGGTGCGCACTTGTTGCGCACCGCCTTCGGTCACAGATTCCCCCCCGTAGGATGCGCACTCGTTGCGCACCGCCTTCGGTCACAGGGTCTTCCCGTCCGGTCACAGGTTCAGCGTCACCCAGGCGCCGTTCTTTCGGGACGAGCGCACGCAGGCATCGACGAAGGCCACGCCTTCGAGCCCTTCCTTCAGACCGGGGAAGGTGACGGCGGCGTCGGGGGGGCTGCCGTCACGGCGGGCAAGGATGGCGCGCGCGGCTTCGGCGTAGATATTGGCGAAGCCTTCGAGATAGCCTTCGGGGTGGCCCGGCGGGATGCGGGTCACCCGGGCGGCGGCGGCCCCCGATCCGGCGCCTCCGCGCGTCAGGCGGTAGCGCGGCGCGCCGAGGGGGCCGACCCAGAGGTAGTTCGGGTCCTCCTGGCTCCATTCGATCCCGGCCTTGGTGCCGAAAACGCGGAGTTTGAGGTTGTTTTCAAGGCCGGTGGCGACCTGCGAACACCACAGCATGCCCTTGGCCCCGCTGGTGTAGCGCATCATCACATGGCCGTTGTCATCGACGCGGCGGCCCGCGACGAAGGATTGCAGATCGGCGGCGAGGCTTTCCAGCGTCAGGCCGGTCACGAAATTGGCAAGGTTGAAGGCATGGGTGCCGATGTCGCCCGTGGCCCCCCCGGCCCCCGTGCGGGCGGGGTCGGTGCGCCAGTCGGCCTGTTTCTGGCCCGATTGCTCGATCGGTTCGGCCAGCCAGTCCTGCGCATATTCGACCTGCACCAGACGGATCTCGCCCAACTCTCCGTTGCGGACCATTTCGGCCGCCTGCCGGATCATCGGGTAGCCGGTGTAATTATGCGTCAGGGCAAAGACCACGCCCGAGGCTTCGGCGGCTTTGGCGAGTTTCTTCGCCTCGGTCAGGGTGGCGGTCAGGGGTTTGTCGCAGATCACATGGATGCCGCGGCGCAGGAATTCGAGCGCCACGGGGGCGTGCATGTGGTTCGGCGTGACGATGGCCACGGCTTCGATGCCCTCTTTCTTGCGCGCCTCGGCCCGTGCCATTTCGGCAAAGCTGGCATAGGTGCGCCTGGGGTCGACGCCAAGATCGGCCCCCGAGGCCATGCTTTTCTCGGCGCTGGAAGAAAAGCACCCCGCCACCAGTTCATACTGGTCGTCGAGCCGTGCGGCGATGCGGTGGACGGCACCGATAAAGGCATCGCGCCCGCCGCCCACCATGCCAAGGCGGATGCGGGGTGCGCGTGCGACATGGGCTCCGGTTATGGCCATTTCTGTCTTCCCTCGTTCATCTTTGCGAAAAATACTCCGGGGGTGCGGGGGCTGGCCCCCGCCTTGCCCGATCAGTCCAGACCCAGCATCCGGCGGTTCGCGGCGCGGTCGGTGCCGGCGCCTGCGAAATCGTCAAAGGCTTTTTCGGTCACGCGGATGATGTGGTTCCTTACGAATTCGGCCCCTTCGCGCGCGCCGTCCTCGGGGTGTTTCAGGCAGCATTCCCATTCCACCACGGCCCATCCGTCAAAGCCGTATTGGGTAAGGCGCGAGAAGATGCCGACGAAATCGACCTGTCCGTCGCCGGGGCTGCGGAAGCGGCCCGCGCGGTTCACCCATGACTGGAAGCCGCCATAGACGCCTTGGCGGCCCGTGGGGTTCAGCTCGGCGTCCTTGACGTGGAACATGCGGATGCGGTCGTGGTAGATGTCGATATGTTCCAGATAATCAAGGTGTTGCAGTACGTAATGGCTGGGGTCATAAAGCATGTTGGCGCGTTTGTGGCCCCGAACGCGGTCAAGGAACATCTCGAAGCTGATGCCGTCATGCAGGTCTTCGCCGGGATGGATTTCGTAGCAGACATCGACGC
The DNA here is from genome assembly GCF_014243445.1 of Paragemmobacter straminiformis. GTDB lineage: Bacteria > Pseudomonadota > Alphaproteobacteria > Rhodobacterales > Rhodobacteraceae > Paragemmobacter > Paragemmobacter straminiformis. Next base: position 77,040 of record NZ_JACLQD010000006.1, on the reverse strand, counting down.
CGCAGTCTTCGGCGTGGTTCAGAAGCGGGGTCCAGCGGCGGGCGAGTTCGTCGAAAGCCTCTTCCACCAGTCCGGCGGGGCGCTGCGGCCAAGGGTAGAGGTAGGGCCAAGCCAGCGCGCCCGAAAAGGTGGCATGGGCGCCAAGGCCGAGGTTTCTTGATGCGGTGAGCGCCTTTTTCACCTGATCGGCGGCCCATTCGGCGCGTGCCTTGGGGTTACCGCGCACGGATGGCGCGGCAAAGCCGTCAAAGGCCGTGTCATAGGCGGGGTGGACGGCGACGAGCTGGCCTTGCAGGTGGGTGGACAGCTCGGTCACGGCGATGCCGTTGGCGGCTGCCTCGCCCTTGAAGTCGTCGCAATAGGTTTTGGAGGTTGCCGCCTTGTCCAGATCGAACAGGCGGGCATCCCACGAGGGGACCTGCACGCCGACATAGCCGCAGTCGGCGGCCCATTTCGTGATGGCCCCCCAGGAATTGAAGGGGGCGGCATCGCCTGCGAATTGCGCCAGAAACAGCGCGGGACCTTTGATGGTTTTCATGTCGTCTCTCGCTTGGTTGGTGGGGCCGGAGGGGCTTCGTCGGGGCTGTCGAGGAATTGCGAGTCTTCGGGGGCCTTGCGTTCGATAGCGGCGATGACGGCGCGGGCGAGGAACTCTCCGGCGCGTCCGACATCTTCGGGCAGGACGATCAGGGCGCTGCGGAAGCGTTTGAGGAAGGGGATCGCCTCTTTGCCCACCGCGTCGAAATCGCGGCCGAGAACGGCGCCGGTGCGTTCGGCCCCCGCGACCGAGGCCATCGTGGCGGTGGTGGAGCCGAGGACGAGTCCGTCGGGAGGGTTGGCGGCGGCGAAGCGGCGGGCGATGGCGTCGTCGATCTGCGTGCCGGGGCTGTCGGAGGTGATGCCTTCGGCGACCTCGAAGGACAGGTCGAGGCGGGCGGATTCATCGGCGAAGCCGGTCAGCATGTGATGGGCATAGCTGTGGCTGCGCGGCGGGGCGACGATCATCAGACGCTTGCGGCCGCGCGCGTGCAGGGCGCGGACGGCGACGCGGGCGAAGGCTTCGTTGTCATAGTCGAAATAGGGGTGCGACAGGCCCATGTCGGTGCGGCCATGCGTGGCGAAGGGGAAACCGTGGTCATGCATGTAGCGCACGCGCGGATCGTCGGGGCGCGTCTGGTTCATGATGATGCCATCGGCCGAGCCGGTCTCGACAAGGTAGCGGATCGGGGTCATCGGGTCCTCGTCGGGGAAGAAGGGCATCACGACGAGGTGGTAGTTGGTGCCTTTCAGCGCGCGGGCGATGGAATAGAGCAGCTGCGAGGTGTGGTTCATCACATCGGCCTCGGTCGAGAGGACGAGGGCGATGACATTGGTCTTGCCCGTGCGCAGGCGCACGCCCGCGCGGTTGGGGCGATAGCCGAGGCGGGCGGCCGCCTCGCGCACGCGGCGCTTGGTCTCCTCGCCGATGTCGGGGGCATCCTTGAGCGCGCGCGAGACGGTGGCGATGGCAAGCCCGGTTTCGGCGGCGATGGTCTTGAGCGTGGGACGCGCGTCGGCAAGCGAGGACTCGGGCGGCGAATCTGTCATGCGCGCTGTCCTTTCTGCCGCGATGCGGCGGGGGCCGTGCGGGTGCGGCGAGGCGGGAGCGGGCAAGGGCCGTCCCGACGCAGCCGAGGCCCGCCACCGCGCGATTCGCCCTGCGCCGGACCCAAAACGACAGTGCCGGAAAACGGTGTTTCCGCAAGGCGTTGGGTGGCGATGTGGCACGGGGCGAAGGGGGCTGCGGGCATGATTCAGGGGGGCCGGATCGCTTGGAGTGAGGGGCCTATTTGACGCCTGCCGAAGGGGGGCGACAAGTGAAAAGATGGCTTGATCGGGAAAACTATAACGATATAGGCTTTTACTATAACGATATAGAAACGGGAGGATACCTTATGAAGACCAAAACTCTGGCTGCCTTGCTGTGTTCGGCCGTGGCGGTTCCGCTTGCCGCGAATGCCGTCGATCTTGAGGTGACGCATTGGTGGACCTCGGGCGGGGAAGCCGCTGCGGTGGCCGAATTGGCCAAGGCGTTCGACGCCTCGGGCGACCATTGGGTCGACGGCGCCATCGCCGGTTCGGGCGGCACGGCGCGCCCGATCATGATCAGCCGGATCACCGGCGGTGACCCGATGGGGGCGACGCAGTTCAACCACGGCCAGCAGGCGATGGAACTGGTCGAGGCGGGGCTGATGCTCGACATCACCGACGTGGCCGAGGCGAACAACTGGAAGTCGATCGTCAATCCGCCGAGCCTGCTTGATGCCTGCACCATCGACGGCAAGATCTATTGCGCGCCGGTGAACATCCACTCGCCCGAGTGGCTGTGGATTTCCAACAAGGTCTACGAGGATCTGGGCATTCCGGTGCCGCAGAACTGGAACGAGTTCGTCGCCTCGGCCCCGCAGGTGGAAGCGGCGGGCAAGATTCCGCTGGCGCTGGGCGGACAGCCCTGGCAGTCGAACCTTGCCTTCGGGGCGATCTCGGTCGCGGTGGCGGGGCTTGATGTCTGGAAGAAGGTGAACGTCGACAAGGATATGGATGTGGCGGCCGGACCTGAATATGCCGCCGTGTTCAAGGCCGCTGCCGACGCGCGCAAACTGGCCGCGAAGTCGAATGTGCAGGACTGGAACCAGGCCACCAACCTTGTCATCACCGATCAGGCCGCGGCGCAGATCATGGGCGACTGGGCGCAGGGCGAATTCGCCGTTGCGGGCGAGGTTGCGGGCAAGGATTACACCTGTCTGCCGGGGCTGGGGCTGAATGCCTATCTGTCGACGGGGGGCGATGCCTTCTATTTCCCCAAGCTGGATGATCCCGAGAAAGAGGCCGCGCAGAAGCGTCTGGCCGCCCTGCTGGTCGCGCCGGAAACGCAGGTTGCGTTCAACCTGAAGAAAGGCTCGCTGCCGATCCGTGGCGATGTCGATCTGGCGACGGCCAATGACTGCATGAAGAAGGGGCTGGAAATCCTTGCCTCGGGCAACATCGTGCCGTCGGGCGACATGGTCTGGAGCGCGGATGTGCAAAAGCAGATCGAGGACCTGATGGTCGAGTTCTGGAGCAGCGACATGCCTGCCGAGGATGCGCAGGCCAAGTGGGTCGAGATCCTGAAATCGGGCCTGTAAGGGCGCGCCGAGGCTTTGGGGGCCGTCCGCACCGTCGGGCGGCCCCGATCCACCTGATGCAGAAGAATTCGGAGGCTAGCCGCGCATGGCTGACGGGGCGCGACGGAACCCTTTGTTCCGCAATCTGACCGCAAAGCTGGCGGCGGTGCCGATGGTGCTGACGGCGCTTGTCGTCTTTGCCGGTGGCACGGTCTGGACGGTGGTCTATTCCTTCACCAGTTCGAAGCTGCTGCCCAAGCTGAAATGGGTGGGGCTGGACCAGTACGAGCGGCTTTGGGGCGCGAGCCGCTGGCTTGTCGCCATCGAGAACCTGCTGATCTATGGCGTCCTGTCGCTGGTGCTGACCATAAGCATCGGCTTTATGCTGGCGGTGCTGCTGGACCAGAAGATCCGCTTCGAGGATACGTTCCGCACCATCATGCTTTACCCCTTTGCGCTGTCGTTCATCGTGACGGGGCTGGTCTGGCAATGGCTGCTGAACCCCGAGTTCGGCGTGCCTTCGGTCATCAAGGCGATGGGCTGGGAAAGCTTCGAGCTGGACCTGCTGCACGATCCGAAGATCGTGCTTTACGGGTTGCTGGTCGCGGGGCTGTGGCAGGGCACGGGCTTTGTGATGTGCATCATGCTGGCCGGATTGCGCGGGATCGACGAGGACATCTGGAAAGCCTGCCGCGTCGACGGGATACCGCGCTGGAAAACCTATCTGTTCGTGATCGTGCCGATGATGCGGCCTGTGTTCATCACCACGCTGGTGATCGTCGCCTCGGGGATCGTGAAGCTTTATGATCTGGTCGTGGCGCAGACGAGCGGCGGGCCGGGGAATGCGAGCCAGGTGCCGGCGATGTATGTCTATGACTACATGTTCCAGGCGCAGAACCTTGGACAGGGGTTTGCGGCGTCGTCGATGATGCTGGTGTCGGTGCTGATCGTGCTGATCCCTTGGGCCTATCTGGAATTCGGGGGGCGCAAGCGTGGCTGACGCAGATACATCAAAGCGCGCGGCCGGGGCGGGCGGGCCGCGTGGAGCAAAACCGAAGAAGCGGTTTTCGCGCGGAAACATAATGCTTTACGGCACGCTCTTCATCGTTTGCATTTACTACATTCTGCCGCTTTGGGTGATGGTGATGACCTCGCTCAAGGGGATGCCGGAGATCCGTGTGGGCAATATCTTTGCCCCTCCGGTCGAGATCACCTTCGAGCCTTGGGTCAAGGCCTGGTCCGAGGCCTGCACGGGGTTGAACTGCGACGGGTTGAGCCGCGGCTTCTGGAATTCGGTGCGGATTCTGGTGCCGAGTGTGATCCTGTCGATCGCTGTGGCGAGCGTGAACGGCTATGCGCTGGTGAATTGGCGGTTCAAGGGGGCGGATGTGTTCTTTACCATCCTGATCTTCGGCAGCTTCATTCCCTATCAGGTGATGCTTTACCCCATCGTGATCCTGCTGCGGGAAATGGGGATATACGGCACGCTGTCGGGGCTGGTGCTGGTGCATACGATCTTTGGCATGCCCATTCTGACGCTGCTGTTCCGCAACTATTTCTCGTCGCTGCCGGAGGAGCTGTTCAAGGCCGCACGGGTCGACGGGGCGGGGTTCTGGGCGATTTATTTCCGCATCATGCTGCCGATGAGCATGCCGATCTTCGTCGTCGCCGTGATCTTGCAGGTGACGGGAATCTGGAACGATTTCCTGTTCGGGGTCGTGTTCACCAAGCCCGACATCTATCCGATGACGGTGCAGCTGAACAACATCGTCAACTCGGTTCAGGGGGTCAAGGAATACAACGTCAACATGGCGGCGACGCTGCTGACGGGGCTGGTTCCGCTGACCATCTATTTCATCTCGGGAAAGCTGTTCGTGCGCGGGATCGCGGCGGGCGCGGTGAAAGGCTGACATGCATTCGATATCGGTAAAAGAGTTGACGCTGAATTTCGGCGCGGTCTCGGTTCTGAAGGATCTGAACCTTGACGTGGCCGAGGGCGAGTTCATCGTTCTCTTGGGGCCGTCAGGCTGCGGGAAGTCGACCTTGCTGAACTGTCTGGCAGGGTTGCTGGACATCACCGACGGGGAAATCTGGATCAAGGGCAAGAACGTGACCTGGGCCGAGCCGAGCGAGCGCGGGATCGGGATGGTGTTCCAGTCCTATGCGCTTTACCCGCAGATGACGGTGCGCGGGAACCTGTCTTTCGGGTTGAAGAATGCAAGGATGCCGCAAGCCGAGATCGACAAGCGCGTGGCGCGGGCGGCCGAGATCTTGCAGATCGGCCCGCTTCTGGACCGCAAGCCCGGTGCGCTTTCGGGCGGGCAGCGGCAGCGGGTCGCCATTGGGCGGGCCTTGGTGCGGGATGTCGATGTGTTCCTGTTCGACGAGCCCTTGTCGAACCTTGACGCCAAGTTGCGCAGCGAATTGCGGGTGGAGATCAAGCGGTTGCACAGCCGGTTGAACAATACGATGGTCTACGTCACGCATGACCAGATCGAGGCGCTGACGCTGGCGGACCGGATCGCGGTGATGCGCGGCGGGATCATCCAGCAACTGGACGCGCCGCAGGTGATTTACAACCGGCCCGCGAACCTGTTCGTGGCGGGCTTCATCGGCAGCCCTGCGATGAATTTCCTGCACGGGGCCACGGTCGATGGCGGGCGCAGGTTCGAGGCCGGGGGCATCGGCCTGTCGCTTGAGGGATACGAGGGCGGCGCGGTCGGGGCGCGGCCCGAGGTGGTGCTGGGCCTGCGACCCGAGCATCTGGAGATCGTGCCCGGGGCCGAGGAAGGGCGCACCATTCCGGCGGTGGTGGAGTTGGACGAGCCGATGGGGGCCGACAGTCTTGTCTGGCTCAAGGCGGGCGGGGCGCAGATGTCGGTCCGCGTGCCGGTCGAGCGGCGGATGGCGCGGGGGGCGGCGGTGCATTTGCGGGTGGATATGACCAAGGCGAGCCTGTTCGACGCCGCAACGGAGCAGCGCATCTGATGGATCTGGCGGGAGAATGGCGCTTTGGCGATGGCGCGGGGACCGATGTTCCCTGTGCGCTGCCGGGGGACGGGATTACGGCATTGCAGGCGGCGGGCGTGATCCCCGACCCCTATTACGGGCGCAACGAATACGGGCTGCGCTGGATCGCCGGGCGCGACTGGGTGGCGCGGCGGGCCTTTGAGCATGACGGGACCGAAAGCGAGCTGGTGATCGAGGGGCTGGATACCGTGGCCGAGGTGCGGCTGAACGGGATTCTGGTGCTGTCGGCGGCCAATGCCTTCCGCAGGTGGCGGGTGCCGCTGGCCGGGGCCTTGCGGCGCGGGGCGAACGAGATCGCGGTGACCTTCCGCTCGGTCGTGGCCGAAGGCGCGGCGCGGCAGGCGGCGCTGCCCTTTCCGGTGCCCTATCACCAGCCGAATTGCCCCATTCCCAACGGCAACATGATCCGCAAGCCGCAATGCGATTTCGGCTGGGACTGGAACATCGCGCTGGCGCCCTTTGGCATCTGGGGGGCGATCCGGCTGGAGCCTGTCGGGCCAAGGGTGCGCGATGTGATCGTGAGCCAGCGCCACGAGGGCGGCGTGGCCGAGGTCGCGGTCGAGGTACAGGGCACGGGGGACGAGGTCACGGCGACGCTGTGCGGGGTGACCGCATCGGCGCCTGCGGTTGGTGGCGTGGGGCGGGTGGTGCTGCGGATCGAGCGGCCCGTGCTGTGGTGGCCCGCAGGATCGGGCGAGCAGGTCCTGCACGATCTGGTGGTGACGATGGGCGGCGCGCGGGCGGTGCGGCGGATCGGCCTGCGCGATCTGGCGCTGGTGGCGCAGGCCGATGCGGCGGGGCGGTCATTCGGCTTTCGCGTGAACGGGCGCGATGTGTTCGCGCGCGGGGCGAACTGGATTCCGGCCGATGCGCTGCACGGGCGGATCACGGTCGAGGGCGTGCGGGGGCTGCTGCAATCGGCGGTGGACGCGCATATGAACATGATCCGCATCTGGGGCGGCGGGCGGTACGAGCCGGACTGGTTCTATGACCTTTGCGACGAGATGGGGTTGATGGTCTGGCAGGATTTCATGTTCGCCTGCCATCTTTACCCCTCGACGCCCGGATTTCTGGCCGAGGTCGATGCCGAGGTGCGCGATGTGGTGGCGCGGTTGAACCACCATGCCTGCATCGCCCTGTGGTGCGGCGACAACGAGTTGATCGGGGCCTTGGGCTGGTTCGAGGAGTCGCGCAAGGACCGGGACCGCTATCTGGTCAGCTATGACCGGCTGAACCGCACGGTCGAGACGGCGCTGATGGCGGTGGCCCCTGCGGCGAACTGGTGGCCGTCGTCGCCCTCGCCGGGGGTGCTGTCGTTCGGGGATGCGTGGCATGACGACGGTTCGGGCGATATGCATTTCTGGAGCGTCTGGCACGAGGGGCGGGATTTCGACCACTACCGAGATGTGCGACCGAGGTTCTGTTCGGAGTTCGGGTTCCAGTCCTATCCCAGCCTGAGCGCCATAGGCAGCTTTGCCGAACCGCGCGATTTCAACATCGCGGCTCCGGTGATGGAGAGCCACCAGAAGAACGCGGGCGGGAATGCGCGGATCGCGGAGACCATGTTCCGCTATTTCCGCTTTCCGGTGGATTTCGGGAATTTCGTCTATCTGAGCCAGGTGCAGCAGGGGCTGGCGATAAAAACGGCGGTGACGGCGTGGCGCGGGTTGAAGCCGCATTGTCAGGGGGTGCTGTACTGGCAGCTGAACGACACGTGGCCGGTCTGTTCCTGGGCCTCGCTCGACTATGGCGGGGGGTGGAAACTGCTGCACCACATGGCGCGCGGTTTCTATGCGCCGGTGACGGTGGTGTGCCTGCCCGATGCCGAAGGCTTCACGCTGCGGGCGGTGAATGACGGGCAGGGCGAGGTGGCCTTGCGCGTCGTGGCGCGGGCGGCGGCGATGGACGGGACGCTGCGCCCCTTGGGTGCGGGCGAGGGGACGGTGCCGCTGGACCGGGGGGTTGACCTGTTGCGCGTGGCGCGGGACGACCTGCGCGAGGGCGAGGTGCTGGCCTTTGCATGGGAAGGCGGGGCCACGGGGGGCGATGTCTTCGCGCCCCGCCCGTGGAAGAGCTATGAGCTGCAACCCGCAGGGATGAGGGCCGAAATCTCGGGCGGGGCGGGGCGCTGGACGATCCGGCTGACGGTTGCTGCCCTTGCGCCTTTCGTCGCTGTCGAGGCCGATGTGGCCGGGCGGTTCAGTGCCAATGCGGTGACGCTGTTTCCGGACCATCCGGCGGAGATCACCTTTGACTGTGCGGCGGATGCCGCGCCACGCTTCTTGATACGCGATCTTCACTCTGCGACCTATGCATCTGAAAAGGAAACGAAATGACGTCTTTCCAGCTTTACACCTCGCGCAATTTCCCGCCCTTGCGGGGCACGCTGGAGATGCTGGCCGCGACCGGTTTCACCGGGGTCGAGGGCTATGGCGGTGTCTATGGCAACCGCGCGCAGCTTGCCGAGCTGGCCGAGGGGCTTGCGGCCACGGGGCTGGTGATGCGGACCGGACATTTCGGCTTGCAGCAGCTTGAGGAGGAGCCGGACTTCGTGCTCGAGGTGGCGCGGACGGTCGGGATGGAGCGGGCCTATTGCCCCTATATCATGCCCGAGGACCGGCCAAGGGACATGGACGGCTGGCACGCGCTGGGCGCGCGGTTGCAGAAGGCGGGGGCGCCCTTGCGGGCGGCGGGGCTGGGCTTTGGCTGGCACAACCACGATTTCGAATTCATCCCGCAGGCCGGGCGCGCGCCGATCGAGGCGCTGTTCGCGGGCGGGCCGGACCTTGAATGGGAGATCGACGTGGCATGGGTGGTGCGCGGCGGCGAGGATGCGCTGGCGTGGATCGAACGCTTCGGGGGGCGCATCACCTCGGCCCATGTGAAGGATGTGGCGCGGGCGGGCGAGAACGCGGACGAGGACGGCTGGGCCGATCTGGGCGACGGGATCGTGCCCTGGGCCAAGGCGCTGCCGGCGCTGCGCGCGCTGGGGGTGAAGCACTTCGTGATCGAGCATGACAACCCGTCGGACCAGAGCCGCTTTGCGCGGCGGTCTTTGGCGGCATTCAGGGCACTTTGAGGAACATCATGGAAAAGCTGGGTATCGGCATCATCGGATGCGGCAACATCTCGACCACCTATCTGCGCCTTGCGCCGCTGTTCAAGGGGCTGGAGGTGCGGGCCGTGGCGGATGTGAACAAGGCCACCGCCGAGGCGCGGGCGGCGGAGTTCGGCACAAGGGCGCAGCCGGTGGATGACCTGCTGGGCAACGGCGATGTGGATGTGGTCATCAACCTGACCATACCGGACGCGCATTTCGCGGTGTCGAAGGCGGCGCTCGAGGCGGGAAAGCACGTCTATTCGGAAAAGCCGCTGACGCTGTCGCTGGCGGACGGGCTGGCGCTGCGCGATCTGGCCAAGGCCAAGGGGCTGGCCGTGGGCTGCGCGCCCGACACCTTTCTGGGCGGGTCGCACCAGTTGGCGCGGGCCCTGATCGACGAGGGGCGCGTGGGGCGGATCACGGCGGGCGGGGCTGCGGTGATGGGCCACGGGATGGAGCATTGGCATCCGAACCCCGATTTCTTCTTTTTGCCGGGGGGCGGGCCGATGCTGGACATGGGCCCCTATTACATCGCCAATCTGGTCAACCTGATCGGGCCGGTGAAGCGGGTGGCGGCGCTGACCAGTGCGGCCGAGACCGAGCGGACGATTTCATCCGAGCCGAGGAAGGGCGAGAAGGTGCCGGTCAGGACGCCGACGAACATCCATGCCTTGTTGGAATTCCACAACGGGGCCACGGTGAACCTTTCGACGAGCTGGGATGTGTGGAGCCACAGGCGCGGGCATATGGAGCTGTACGGGACTGAGGGCACGATCTACGTGCCGGATCCGAATTTCTTCGGCGGCACGGTCGAGGTGGCGGGGCGCGATGGCGTGGTGGCGGCGGTTCCGGCATGGGACCATCCCTTCGGCAAGGTCAATCAGGAGCATGTCTCGATGCCCGCGCCGCTGGCCAATTACCGGTCGGCCGGATTGGCGGATATGGCGCAGGCGATCCTGTCGGGGCGGGATGCGCGCTGCTCGATCGACCGCGCCCTGCACGGGGTGGAGGTGATGACGGCCTGCCTGAAATCGGGCGAGACGGGGGCTTTCGTCACCATGCAGACAAGTTGCACGCGGCCTGCGGCACTTGGGCTGGACGAGGCGCGGGCGCTGCTGGCCTGACGCCCGACGCCCGCGATTTTTCTGCGAAAAATCGGGCGAAAGCCAGGCGAGGCTTCGGTCCCTTCGGGGGCCGGAGCGGGTTCATCCGGGGAATGGCATGATCGAAAACCCTGTGCTGCGCGGCTTCAACCCCGATCCGTCGATCTGTCGGGTGGGGCGGGACTATTACATCGCGACATCGACCTTTGAATGGTATCCGGGGGTGCAGATCCACCATTCGACGGATCTTGTGAACTGGCGGCTGGTGGCGCGGCCCTTGCGGCGGGCGAGCCAATTGGACATGCGCGGCAACCCTGACAGTTGCGGGGTCTGGGCGCCGTGCCTGTCTTATGCGGATGGCAGGTTCTGGCTGGTCTACACAGATGTGAAGCGCTTCGACGGGGCGTTCAAGGACGCGCACAACTACATCGTCACCTGCGAGGCGGTTACGGGGGAATGGTCCGATCCGGTCTATGTCAATTCCTCGGGGTTCGATCCGTCGCTGTTTCATGACGGGGACGGGCGGAAGTGGTTTTTGAACATGCGCTGGAACCATCGCGGTGCGGGGACGGGGCTGAACGCGGCGCATGACAGTTTCGACGGGATCGAGGCGCAGGAATGGGTCGAGGGTGTCGGGCTGGTCGGCGAGGTCGCGACCATCTTCACCGGCACGGGGCGCGGGCTGACCGAGGCGCCGCATCTGTTCAGGCGGGGGGGCTGGTACTACCTGACCACGGCCGAGGGCGGGACGGGATATGACCATGCGGTGACGATGGCGCGGAGCAGGGCGGTCTTGGGGCCGTATGAGCTGCATCCGCAGGGTCATCTGATGACGGTGGCGGACCCCGCGCATGGATTGCAGCGCGTGGGCCACGGGCAATATGTCGAGACGCCGGAGGGCGAGGGGTTCCACACGTTCCTGTGCGGGCGGCCGCTCGGGGGCGGGTTCTGCCCGCTGGGGCGCGAGATGGGGCTGGCGCGGGTGGAATGGCGCGCGGACGGGTGGCTTTATCTGGCGGGGGGCGGGATGGCGCCGCCCGTGACCGTGGCGGCGGGTGCGGAGCGGCTGCCGGATGCGCCGGTGCTGCGCCGCTTTGCGACAGAATTGCCGCCCGAGTTCCAGTGGCTGCGGACGCCCTATCCCGGGCGGCTGTTCACCCTGACCGGCAGCGCCTTGCGGCTGACGGGGCGAGAGAGCCTTGGGTCGTGGTTCGAGCAGGCACTGGTGGCGCGGCGGCAGGAGCATCACAGCTACCGCGCTGGGACGGAAGTGATCTGCGAGGCGCCCAACTGGCAGCGGGCGGCGGGGCTGGTCACCTATTACAACCGCCACAAGTTCCATGCCGCGTTGGTCAGCCACGAGCCGGATATCGGGCGCTGTCTGGTGCTGGTGTCCTGCCTTGGCGACTGGCCGGGCGAGGCGCTGAGTTTCCATGCCAAGGTGCCGCTGGGGGCGGGGGCGGTGCGGATCGGCGTTTCGGTCGAGGGCGCGGTGCAGCGGTTTTCGGTGGCGGCGGGGGCAGGGGCGATGCAGGCGGTCGGGCCGGAACTGGACGCGCGGATCATCTCGGACGAGGGGGGGCGGGGGGAGCATGCCTCGTTCACGGGCGCTTTCGTCGGAATGCTTGCCTATGACCTGACGGGGCAGGGCTGGTCGGCGGATTTCACGCGGTTCGACTATATTCCCGCCTGAGGGGGGCGGAAGGAACTTGATCAAATCCCGCGCCCGCGCGTAACCATTGGGGGAAGCAGCAGGAACGGGCCGGAATGGACGACGAGACGCGCAAGATTCCCTCGCACGAGGTCACCTATGGCCGGTTGCGCGACATGATCCTGTTCGGGCGGCTGGAACCGGGGCAGCCGGTGACCATTCAGGGACTGGTCAAGGAGTTGGACGCGGGCATGACCCCCGTGCGCGAGGCGATCCGGCGCATGACCGCCGAGGGGGCGCTTTTGCCGCAGGGCAACCGCCGCGTGGCGGTGCCGAACCTGACGCCCGCGCTGCTGGAGCAACTGGCCTTTGTGCGGCTGACGGTCGAGCCGAAGCTTGCCGAACTGGCGGGGGCTGCGCTGACGCCCGCGCTGATCGACCGGCTGGAGGCGATCGACGGGGCGGTGGACGCGGCGATCAAGGGGGGGCGGGTGTCCGATTACCTCGAGAGCAACCACGCCTTCCATTTCGCGCTTTACGAGGCGTCGGGCGCGCCCTTGCTGGTGGATATCGCGCGGTCGCTGTGGCTGCGGTTCGGCCCCAGCCTGCGGGTGGTTTGCGCGCGCTACGGGGCGACGGCCTTGCCCGACCGGCACGAAGAGGCGCTGGCGGCGATGCGGGCGGGGGATGTGAAGGGGCTGGCGCGGGCCATCGAGAACGACATCCAGCAGGGCATCGACCAGATCCGGCAGGCGCAGGAGGCGGGCGAGATCTGAGGCCGCGGCCGCTGTGGCCTGCGTCGCGCGGGGGGCTTTCCGCCCCCCGTCCATCGGCTTTGCCGACGGACTCCCCCCGAGGATATTTGGGGCAAGAGGAAGCGGCGGGATAATTTGATCAAATTTCTTGAACGCGGCGGGATTTGATCATACTCTGGCGGTCAAGCGGTGCGAAGGGTCGCACATGCGCTGATTCCGCGAGGTTTGTCCCATGAACATGATCACCAACCATCTGCCGACGGCGGAGCTGCAGGCGCTGGATGCGGCGCACCACATGCACCCCTTTACCGATGCGAACGGGCTGGCGACCAAGGGCGCGCGGATCATCACGCGGGGCAAGGGCGTGTGGCTGACCGACAGCGAGGGCAACCGGATCATCGACGGCATGGCGGGCCTGTGGTGCGTGAACATCGGCTACGGGCGCAAGGAACTGGCCGAGGTGGCCGCGCGGCAGATGGAGGAGCTGGCCTATTACAACACCTTCTTCCAGACGACGCATGTTCCGGCCATCGCGCTGGCCGCGAAGATCGCAGAGCTTGCGCCGGGGGACCTGAACCATGTGTTCTTCGCAGGGTCGGGGTCGGAGGCCAATGACACCAACATCCGGCTGGTGCGGCGCTACTGGCAGGTCAAGGGGATGCCGGAGAAGCGGGTGATCATCGCCCGAAAGAACGGGTATCACGGCTCGACCATGGGTGGCGGCAGCCTTGGCGGGATGGCCCCCATCCATGCGCATGGCGGGATGATCGACGGGATCGAGCATATCGGCCAGCCCTATTGGTGGGGCGAGGGCGGCGACATGACCGAGGCCGAATTCGGCCTGCTGCGGGCGCGGGAACTGGAGGACAAGATCCTCGAGCTGGGTGTCGACAAGGTTGCGGCCTTTATCGGAGAGCCGGTGCAGGGCGCGGGGGGCGTGATCGTGCCGCCGGCGACCTATTGGCCGGAAATCCAGCGGATTTGCGACAAATACGGCATCCTGCTGATCGCGGACGAGGTGATTACGGGCTTTGGCCGGACGGGCAACTGGTTCGGCAGCCAGACATTCGGCATCCGCCCGCATATCATGACCATCGCGAAGGGGCTGTCTTCGGGTTACCAGCCCATCGGCGGGTCGATCGTCTGTGACGAGGTGGCGCGGGTCGTGGCCGAGGGGGGCGAGTTCTTCCACGGTTACACCTATTCGGGCCATCCGGTCGCGGCGGCGGTGGCGCTGGAGAACCTGCGTATCCTGCAGGAAGAGCATATCATCGAGCATGTGCGCGATGTGGCGCATCCTTACCTGCGGGAACGCTGGGAGGCGCTGACCGAGCATCCGCTGGTGGGCGAGGCAAAGCTGGTGGGGCTGATGGGGTCGATCGCGCTGACGCCGGACAAGGCCAAGCGGGCCAAGTTCGCGAGCGAGGCGGGGACCGTGGGATTCCGCACGCGCGAGCGGTGCTTTGCCAACAACCTGATCATGCGCCATGTGGGCGACCGGATGATCATCTCGCCGCCGCTGGTGATCACGCCGGCCGAGATCGACATTCTGATCGAGCGGGCCAAGACCTCGCTTGACGAGAGCTATGCAAGCCTGAAGGCGGACGGGTTGCTGGTGGCGAAGGCCGAGTGAGGCCCGCTGACTAGGATTGCGCTTGTGACTTGGCCCCCGGCTGCGTAGACAGTCGGGGGCAACTTATTGATTAGGCGGTAGAATGGGCATGGATTCAGGGGCGATGCGTGCCTTGGGCATGGTGGCGGTGATGGCTTTCTGTGCGGGGCAAGCGCAGGCGGGGGGCATCGGCGAACCCGTGGACGAGGCCGATCCGCAGGTTGCCGTTCTGCCCGAAGGTCCCTGTCCGGCTGTCGATCCGGAGGAAGAGGTCCGCGAGATCGTCGATCCGGGTGTCTACGAGGAATTGCCCGATGTCGCTTGGGAGGGTGGCGGCGAAAGTGACGGCGCCGGGACCGACGAGGGGACCGACGGGGGCGGTGACGAGGTCGGCAGCGACGAAGGCGGCAGTGACGCCGGGGACGATCCGCGCATCTACTATACGGTCGGGCAAAACCCGGAGGTGGACGGGGGCGGCGTGACGGTCGATGATTCCCTGCTGCAAAGGGGCGAGACATCGGCGCTTCGGTCGGGGAGCAGCGACGGGCAGTCCTGCCTGTTCCTGTCTTTCCGCAAGGGCTTTGTTTGCGACTGATTTAAACGCCGCAGGGCGGAAAAGGGGCGGGGCCGAAGGGTCCTGCCTTTTTTATTGGCCTGACGTTCCGGCCTTGCCCTTTGACGGGGCGCGCTGCGTCAGGCGAGCAGGATTGCCCCGAGCCAGAGGCCCAAGGCAAATGCGGTATGGGCCGCGATGTTGAGGGCGCGGGATTTTGCGGGGTTCGGGGTGTTCGACGCCGCCCAGCCCGCGCCCATGCCGGGGGCGAGCAGGAACCAGCCCGCCAGAATCGTGACCATGCCGCAGGCGAAGGCGGGCAGGAAGGTGGGGTTGGCGGTCCAGTCCGGCCCCGCGATCAGGATCAGGGCCGCAGCATAGACGATGCCCGTGGCGTAATGGGCGAGCCAGCCGATGGCGGCCTCGTTCTTGACGGGAGGGGTGCGGGTGATGTCGCCGTGGAAGAGTTTGCCGCGCGGCACCCATGCGAACCAGCGCCCGACGAGGCCCCAATTGGGCAGCGGGTTGCCCGTGGCGCGGTTGAGGGCGAGCGCCCAGAGGTCCATCGCTGCCGTGCCGCAGATGCCGATGACAAGGCTGTGCCAGATGAAAGATGCCATGATGTCCCCCGTGTTTCGCCCTTGATCGCCGGAAAGCCGGGGCAGGTGCGTTTTGCTGCATCCTCCTTTCGTTGAAAAGCCGGATAATCAACCCCCGTTGGATGGACGCCTTTGTTTCGTCGGTGATTTTGGGCCTGTCTCGTGCCGGAGGGTTCCGGTGCGGACTTGTGTAACGTTTGAGTACGAGGAACGCGTGATGAAAGACTTTACCCTGATCGGCCGTATCGGTCTTGTGGCGCTGTGCGGGCTTTACACCGCCGCAGCGGGAACCGTGGTGCTGGCCGACGAGCCGGAAGTTGAACTGCAGGCGATGCCGGTCGGAAGCGAAGATGGCGTTGCCATCGACGTCGGCACCGGCGGCGATGAAGGCGGTGCTGTCATCGAGGACAGCGGCGAGGCGGTCGACGGTGCCGTCGACGGTGGGCCGACCGAGGAGTGGATCGACGATGTCGAGTTCATCCCGCAGGAAGACGGCCAGATCTTCATGGCCCTGCCGCTGCCGGCCGCGCCCGTGGGCGGTGCCAAGGATGCGCCGGTTGCCGCGCAAAGCGAAGGTGGCGATGACATGACCGGCAACTGCCTTGCTCCGGTTCGTGTCGGCGCGCGGATGGTCTGCAAGTAAGACGGCTGCCGCCTGCGCTGTGCGGGCGGTGTTGCCAAAGGGGCCAGCGCGCGTTTAGCTGGCCCCTTGTGTGGTTTGACCAGTGGGGGTGGTTATGCGTGGTTTTCGGGTTCTGGTGTTCAGTGTTGCGCTGCCCTTGGCCTTGGCGGGCGGTGCGGTCGGCGGGCGGGCCGAAACGGTTGCGGATTATGATCCTGTGGCGCTGGGCTATGTGCAGGCGCTGCAGCACGAGGGGTATAGCGACATCACGGTCGACACGACCTGGCTTGGCCGGGTTCGCATTCTTGCCTGGATGAACGGAAGGTGGCGCGAGATCGTGCTGCACCCGACCTCGGGCGAGGTGCTGCGCGATGTGGTGGAGATGCCCGATATCCAGATGGCGGACGGGGACCACGATGTGCCGACCCGCACGGGAACCGCTGCCGCGAACCGCAGCGCGTCGGGGTCGGGGGGCGGGCTTGTCGCCGCCGCGATCGAGGGAACCGATGCGGAGGCCGCGTCGGGAACGGAAGGGTCGGACGCCGGGACCGAGCCCGCGGGCGGCGCGACGGGCGGTGACGCGGCAATCGTGGAACCCGACGCACCATGAGGCGGTTTCCGCTGTCGCGTTCCCCGCTTGGGCTGGTGGTGCTGGTGCTGGCGCAGCTCGTCTGTCTTGCGGTCTTCAGTTGGGATCTGCTGACGTCGCTTCTGCGCATTCCCGTGCGGCCGATGGCTTGGGAGCTGCGCGAGTTGATGGACATGGGGGCGACGCTGGGGCTGATGGCCGGTTTCGTGCTGGGCGCGGTCACGCTGTGGCGCGTGGTGCGCGAGCGCAACCATGCCGAAGCGGCGCGCGACAGGGCCGAGACGCAGTTGCGCCGCGCCTCGACCGCGTTCCGGTCGCTGCTCGACGAGCGGTTCGGGGAATGGGAGCTGACGCCTGCGGAGCGGGATGTGGCGCTGTTCGCGCTGAAGGGGATGTCCTTGGCCGAGATCGCGGCGCTGCGGGATACGACGGAGGGAACGGTGAAAACCCAGACCAACGCCATTTACCGCAAGGCCGGGGTGACGGGGAGGCCGCAGTTCCTGTCGCTGTTCATCGAGGACCTGCTGCTCGGGGCCGAGGCCACGCCTTCGGTCATGCTACAGGACGTGGCGGCCTAGCTCTGCCAGTGCGGGGACGGTGCGGCGGGGCGCTGCGCTTCGTGCTGCCTGTGGCTGCGGCGGCCAGGCGAGAGGTTAATCCGCCTTGCTGTGCCGCATGGCTTGAGATTTCCGCGTCTGCCGCCTACACCTTGGGCAAAGAACGAAGGAACGCCCCATGCGCACATTCAACGATCTGGCCGAGACCATCGGGAACACGCCGCTGCTGAAACTGAAGCGCGCGAGCGAGATGACGGGCTGCACGATCCTTGGCAAATGCGAATTCATGAATCCGGGCCAGTCGGTCAAGGATCGGGCGGCGCTTTACATCATCAAGGATGCGGTGGCGAAGGGCCTGCTGAAACCCGGTGGCACGATTGTCGAGGGCACGGCGGGGAACACGGGGATCGGGCTTGCGCTGGTCGGGGCGAGCATGGGGTTCAAGACCGTGATCGTCATTCCCGAGACGCAGAGTCAGGAAAAGAAAGACATGCTGCGCCTTGCGGGGGCGGAACTGGTGCAGGTTCCGGCGGCACCCTACAAGAACCCCAACAATTACGTGCGCTACTCGGGCCGTCTGGCCGAGGCTTTGGCGCGGACCGAACCCAATGGCGCGATCTGGGCGAACCAGTTCGACAACGTGGCCAACCGCCAGTCGCATATCGAGACGACGGGGCCGGAAATCTGGGAACAGACGGGCGGCAAGGTGGACGGGTTCATCTGCGCGGTCGGATCGGGTGGCACGCTTGCAGGTGTGGGCATGGCGCTTCAGCCCAAGGGCGTGAAGATCGGTCTGGCCGACCCCGAAGGCGCTGCGCTGCATGCGTTCTACACCACGGGGCAGCTCGACTCGCCCGGGACCTCGATCACCGAGGGGATCGGGCAGGGGCGGATCACGGCGAACCTCGAAGGGTTCAAGCCCGATTTCAGCTATCGCATTTCCGACGCCGAGGCCTTGCCGCTTGTCTTCGAGATGCTGGAGGACGAGGGCATCTGTCTGGGCGGGTCTTCGGGGATCAACATCGCGGGGGCCATCCGCATGGCGCGCGAGATGGGGCCGGGCCATACGATCGTGACGATCCTGTGCGACTACGGC
This sequence comes from Paragemmobacter straminiformis, assembly GCF_014243445.1. Lineage (GTDB taxonomy): Bacteria > Pseudomonadota > Alphaproteobacteria > Rhodobacterales > Rhodobacteraceae > Paragemmobacter > Paragemmobacter straminiformis. Next base: position 58,630 of record NZ_JACLQD010000006.1, on the reverse strand, counting down.
AACCGCTACCAGTCGAAGCTGTATAACCCCACGTTCCTGAAGGAAAAGGGGCTGCCCGTGCCGGAGTGGCTTGACCGCGCGCCGCGGGCGATTCCGACGGTGTTCGAGGACGCATGACCATAGGCGGCGCCCTGCGGCGGGGATTGGCGGGGGGGCTGCTTGCGCTGTGCCTTGGCCTGCCTGCCGTGGCGCAGATGACGGTGACCAAGGGCGCGCCGAGTGCGACGCCCGCGCCACCTGCTTCGGACCCTGCGGCGGGAGAGGCGATCCAGAACCGCCCGTCGATCGTGGCGCAGAAGGCGCCGAGCGGGCTGGTGGTGTCGAAAGGCTCGGTCGGGTCGGCGGCGCTTGACTATGCCGCGTGGGAGAAGGCGGCGGATCGGGCCGAGACGGTGCTGACCGACCCTGCGGTGACGGAAGAGGCGCTTGATACGTTGCGGGCGCAACTGGTCGACTGGCGGGCGGCGTTTCTGGTCTCGCAGAATTCGAATACGAGCCGCGTTGCCACGCTGCGCGACCAGATCGCGGCGCTTGGCCCCGTGCCTGCCGAGGGCGAGACCGAGGTGGCCGAGATCGCGCAACGCCGTGTGCAGTTGAGCGAGCAGCTGATCCGGGCGCAGGCGCCGGGGATCGCGGCGGAAGAGGCCTATCGCCGTGCCGACGGGCTGATCGGCGAGATCGACCGCAACCGCCGCGAGCGGCAGGCGGACCAGTTGTTGCAGCTTTGGCCGGCGCCGATCAATCCGGCGAACTGGCCTGCGGCTTTGGCCGAGATGCGCGACACCGCCAAGGCGCTGTGGACGGAAACCTCGTTCCGCTGGCGCAAGGGCGAGGGCAAGCGCGAGCTGTTCGACAATGCGCCGCTGATCGTCGTTCTGACGGCGATGGGCATCGGCTTCCTGTGGCGCGGGCGGATGATGGTGGCGCGGCTGGCGCTGGCCGTTCCGCCCCGCCGCACGGCGCGGGGGCGGCGGGTGGTGGCGCTGGCCGCTTCGGTCGCGCAGGTGCTGGTGCCGGTGATCGGGCTGATGGCGCTGGCCCATGCGCTGCGCCTGACGGGAATGACGGGCACGCTTGGGGCGACGGTTCTGGATGCGCTGCCTTTGGCGAGCTTTACCGTGCTGGCCGCGCATTGGCTGGGCATGGTGGTCTTTCCCGTCGACGAACAGGCCGAGACGCTGATCGCCCTGCCGCCCGAGCGGCGGGCCGAGGGGCGCTTTCTGACGGCGGTGATGGGCGTGGTGCTGGGCGTCGAGAAGCTGCGGCAGGTGATCATGCTGCAACGCGGTGCCGAGCCTGCGGCGGTTGCGGTCTGGGAGTTTCCGGTGCTGGTGGCCGTGGCGGTGCTGTTGCTGCGCCTTGGCCATCTGATCGGCAAGCATGTGAAGGCAGAGGGCGAGGATGCGGCCGGGTATTCCGCCCGCGTGCTGGGGCTGATCGCCAAGGCGGCGATGCTGGTCGGGATCGTCGGGCCTTTGCTCGCGGCGGTGGGTTACATCGCGGCGGCAGGGGCGCTGGTCTATCCGGCGGCGCAATCGCTGGGGCTGGTGGCGCTGCTGTTCGTGCTGCAACGGTTGGTGGCCGATCTGTACGGGCTGGTCACCAAAAGCGATGCGGCCGACCAGGACGGGCTTTTGCCCGTGCTGATCGGCTTTTGCATGGCCTTGGCCTCGCTTCCCGTCTTTGCGCTGGTCTGGGGCGCGCAGGCGGCGGATATCACCGAGCTGTGGCAACGCTTCCTTGGCGGCTTCCAGCTGGGCGAGACGCGGGTGTCTCCGACGGATTTCCTGCTGTTCCTTGTGGTCTTTGGCGCGGGCTATGCGGTCACGCGGCTGATGCAGGGGGCGTTGAAGGGAACGGTGCTGCCGCGCACCTCGCTTGATACGGGCGGGCAGAATGCGGTCGTGGCGGGGCTGGGCTATCTGGGCATCTTCCTTTCGGCGCTGCTGGCGATCAACTTCACGGGGATCGATCTGTCGGGGCTTGCCATCGTGGCCGGTGCGCTTTCGGTGGGTATCGGTTTCGGCTTGCAGAACATCGTGTCGAATTTCGTGTCGGGGATCATCCTGCTGATCGAGCGGCCGGTCAGCGAGGGGGACTGGATCGAGGTGGGCACGGTGCAGGGCATCGTGAAGTCGATCTCGGTGCGGTCGACCCGCATCCAGACCTTTGACCGGTCGGATGTGATCGTGCCGAATACCGATCTGGTGGCCGGAAGGGTGACGAACTGGACGCGGTTCAACCTGTCGGGGCGGCTGGTGGTGGCGGTGACGGTGGCGCACGGGGCCGACAGCCGCAAGGTCGAGCGGGTCTTGCGCGAGATCGCCGAGGCGCAGCCCCTTGTGATGCTGAACCCGCCGCCGGTGGTGGCGCTGATGGGGTTCAACAATGACGGGCAGCTGTTCGAGATCCGCATGATCCTGCGGGACGTGAATTTCACCGTACCGGTGCGCAGCGAGGTCAACCACCAGATCCGCGAGCGTTTCATCGCCGAAGGCATCGACCTGCGGCCGGCACCTGCCGAGCCTGTGCCGCTGGAAGTGCGGATGCTGAAGGATGACGGGGCCGCCGCGGCAGCTGCGCCCGCGCCCGTTGCACGACGGCGGCGCGTGACCGAGGCGACCGATGCCCTGCCCGAGGCCGAGGGCGGGGCGACATTGTGAGAGGAGTGAGGTGGTGACCGAATTGCTGTTCCGCGCCGATGCCTACCTGCGCGAGGCCGAGGCCCGCGTGACCGGGCATACCGCCGAGGGCGGGATCATCCTTGACCGGACGGTGTTCTACCCCACGGGGGGCGGGCAGCCCGGCGACAGCGGCCTGCTGGTCTGGGAGGGCGGGCGGATGCCCATCGCGACCGCCGTCAAGGCCGAGGGCGGGCAGGTCGCGCTTGTCGCCGCCGAGGCGATGGCGCTGCCCCCTGCGGGGACGCTGGTGACCCAGCGGCTCGACTGGGAGCGGCGGCACAGGCATATGCGCGTGCATACCGCGCTGCATCTTCTGTCGGTGGTCATCCCCTTGCCGGTGACGGGCGGGCAGATCGGGGCCGAGAGGGGGCGGCTCGATTTCGACATGCCCGATCCGCCCGAGGATGTCGCTGCCATCGAGGACAGGCTGAACGCGCTGATCGGCCTTGACCTTGCGGTGACGGATGAATGGATCACGGATGCCGAACTCGACGCCAATCCGGGTTTGGTCAAGACCATGTCGGTCAAGCCTCCGACGGGGCAGGGCAGGGTGCGGCTGGTGCGGATCGGCACGGCGGGGCAGCTGGTCGACCTGCAACCCTGCGGCGGAACCCATGTGGCCCGCACCGCCGAGATCGGCCATGTGCGCATCGGCAAGATCGAGAAGAAGGGCCGGCAGAACCGCAGGGTGACGGTCGAGCTGGACGGCTAGGCGCGCAGGCCGGAGATGCCCGCCGCCGCGCGCGGGGGCAAGGCGCGGTGCCTTGGGCCTGCCGCGCCACGGGTGCGGATGCGGTGCCGCCCCGCGCGCAACAGCGCCTGCCGTGCCCCCTTGCACGCCCCGCGCCCAACCCTTATGACAACCCCCACGGACAGGTGGCCGAGTGGTCGAAGGCGCACGCCTGGAAAGTGTGTAGGCGGGGAACCGTCTCGAGGGTTCGAATCCCTCTCTGTCCGCCATAACATCATAGATATCGATAATTTACGCGATCCGCAGCCGGATGGCGCCTGATTGGTCGCCGGTATGGCGGTTTTTTGGCGGTGCTTCACGGCTTCGGGCGGCGGCCTTCATCGGGATATCGGTCACCGCTGTGATGATCTGCCCAACCTCTGCTTCGGGGCGGGCATCAAGGATGTCCGGATCGTTCAGGACGGTGGAGGGCTTTCGAAGGCCCGCGCGGGATCGACTGTGCGCTGCCCGGTCAGGTGGTTCTTCAGCGCGTCCGGGAATTCTTTCCGCGCGCATGTCCGGACGCGCGCGGACCCCGAGGGGCGGCGGGCGTGGCCGGGGTCGTGGTGCTTCATTCTACAAGCGGGGAGAGCCCATGCGCTGCCGTGGCGGCGGTTTCCGCGCGGGTTTTCCGGTGTCGGGGCAAGCCGCGGGGCCGGTTGATTCGTGATTTGCGCAGGCGCGGATGGGGGCCGCGAGCGCGCAAGTTGGTGGAAAACTATTTCCAAAATAGAAGCCTGTCGCGACAATCGGGGGATTTCGGGCGAAAATCGGGGCGAAATACGCGAGGAATCCGAGGCGCGCGGGGCGATTTCAGGATCGATCCGAAGAATGAGGAAAATAATTTACATAGAGGTCTGCCGTAGCTAACACTTCATTTGTGCAAGATTCGCTTGTCTCGAATGTCGGAAGAGGAGCCGGCGAGGCAGGGGGGAGGCGCGCGTAAGCGGCCAGGGGCCGCTGTATAACAGGGAGAGAGAAAATGTTTCACAAACCAAAGAATGCGCAGGCCACCCGCATCAGTCGCCGCCGGTTCCTCGAACTGGGTGGATATGGTGCGACGATGCTCGGGACCGGCTCGATGGCCGTGGGCCTGAACTCGACGATCATGTCGACCCCCGTGCAGGCCGCTTCGTCGGATGCCGCCAAATGGCAGCAATACGCCGGTTCGAAGCTGACGTTCCTGTCGGAAAACACGCCGCCGTCCTTTGCGATCCGCGACAATATCAAGGCGTTCTATGACCTGACCGGCATCGAGGTCGAAATCCTGACCGACGACCTTCCGGTCGTTCAGCAAAAGGTCGGCATCGACCTGCGCTCGGGCAAGTCGGACTATGCGCTGAACTACATTCAGGACAAGCCGATCGGCGCGCCCTTTGCCGACTTCTACGTCGACCTTTCCAAGATGTTCGGCGACGATACCCTGCCGCAGGACGTCGACGGCTATGGCGATGACGCCTGGTTCACCAACTTCCTGTCGGCTTGCGGCCGCTTCTACAGCGAGGACAAGATCGTCGCGCTGCCCTATGACGCTGCCATCGCCGTGACCTTCTACCGTCAGGACCTGTTCGAGAAATACACCAAGGACTTTGAAGCCGAATTCGGCTACCGTCTGGAGTACAACGAGAACTCGACCTGGAAGAACGTTCTCGACATCGCAACCTTCTTCAAGAAGCTGAAAGAGGGCGGGGCGGACGTTCCCTATGGCTACGCCCAGCACCAGGGCAGCTTTGCATGGACGACGCAGCTCGACATCCAGCGCATGATGTTCGCGCATGGCCGCTGGCTCGACTTCAACATCGATGACAAGCTGGGTTCGAAAGAGCCGGGTCCGACCAACTGGGGCGACGAGCAGTCGGTGCTGATGCTTGAAAAGTTCAAGGCACTGGCGGATGTTTCGCACCCCGACAACCTTGCCAACGGCACGCTTGAGCTGAACACGGTCTACCAGTCGGGCAATATCGCGATGCAGGTCCAGTACCATGAATTCGCGGCCTCGGTCGAAGACGAGAAAACCTCGGTCGCGGCGGGCGGAAAGACCGCTTACGCGCCCTGCCCGAAAGGCGAGGCGAGCTGGATCCTGAACGGCGGCCAGGCCGTGAACGGCACGAACTGCGGGATCGGCGGCATCGGCATCAACGCCAACGCTTCCGAGGATGTGCAGCGCGCGGCCTACCTCTTTGCGATCTGGTCGACCTCGAAGAACATCCAGTACGATGTTCTGAAGGGGCTGGGCGGCACGCCGACCCGCAAGTCGGTTCTGGACATTCCGGAAGTGCAGGCCGCGCAGAAGCGTCCGTCAAGCATGCCGAACGCGCTGACCTTCGATGCCGTCTACAATTACGGCATCAAGGACCCGAACTTCGTGCTCGGGCCGAAGATCCTCGAAGCGAACGAATACCATTCGATCATCGCGTCGGAATCGCAGCGGATGCTGTCGGGCGAGCAAAGCCCTGCGGATACCGCGGCCTCGCTCAAGAGCCAGCTCGACGAGCTGAACGGCGTGTAAGCCGAACCTGCCGGCGGTCCATCGGGCCGCCGGTTCCCCCTTCATCCAAATTGCCGCCCCCGGCCTGCATCGCGGCCCAAGGCAGGAGCGACGACCGACATGACAGATGTCTCATCCCTTTCCGGCAGCACGCGCGACATGGGCGCGCAACTGTTCCGAGCGCGTGCGCATTCCGTCGAAGTGGAGGCGCGTCCGCGTGCCGAGATTTCGCACAAGCCACGCAATTTCAACCCGCCATTGCCGAAGCATTACTACTTCTACCTGATGGCCCCTGCGATCGCGATCCTTGCGTTCATTTCGCTTTATCCCTTCTTCTGGCTGATCATCATGTCGTTGCAGGACGTGACCATCGGCGGCGGCGAATGGGTCGGCCTGAAGAATTACACCAAACTGTTCACCGACGCACGCTTCCTCGAAGGCTGGGTGTTGCTGGCGAAATACAGCATCATGTGTCTTGGTCTTCAGGTCGGGCTGGGTGTCACGCTGGCTGTTGTCGTCAACAGTTCGCGCTATGAAAAATACCTTGTTACGGCGCTGTTGATGCCGATGATGATGGCGCCTGCGGTGGCGGGTCTGCTGTGGCTCTTTCTCTATAACGGGACGTTCGGCTGGTATCACTGGTTGCTGCAAAGCGCCGGTATCCTTGACAGCGCATCCATCCTCGCCGGGTCGAACACCGCCATGTACGCCATCGTTCTGGTCGATGTGTGGCAGTGGACGCCGCTGATCACCATCATCGCGCTGGCCGGTCTGAAGCGGGTGCCGCGTGACCAGCTGGAGGCCAACATGGTCGATGGCGCTTCGCCCTTGCGCAACTTCTTTGCGATCATCCTGCCGAACCTGTACCCCGTCCTGCTGATCGCGGTGCTGCTGCGCTTCATGGACAACTTCCGCTTCATCGACTCGCTTCTGGTGCTGACCGGCGGCGGTCCGGGGAGTGCGACGAAGATCCTGCCGGTCTACCTGTTCGAGGTCGCCTTCAAGTTCTTCAAGCTGGGTCGGGGTGCGGCCATCGCGCTGACGCTTCTGCTCGTCACCATCCTTCTGGGCAAGCTGCTTGTCCGGGTCTTCGAGAAACCCCAGGGCGGAAAGGGCTAACCCAATGGCTTCCCGTGACGTCGTATCCTACGATACCCCGCTTTCGCGCGTGTTGCGCATCCTTGCCAGCCTGTTCCTTGCGCTTTACCTCGTCTGGACGCTGCTGCCCTTTGTCGTGATGTTCGTCTCGTCCTTCAAGGACATGCTCGAGGCGTTCAAGCTGCCTGCCGTGGGCGACTGGGCCGGCATCACCGTCTTTTTCGAGTTCACGCCGACTTTCAAACACTACACCTCGCTTTTCACCGAGAACAGCTTCGGGACCTATATCCTGAACAGCCTGATCGCGGCGGGCGGGTCGGCGCTGATCTCGGTCGTGTTCGGGTCGCTTGCGGCCTATTCGCTGAGCCGCGTGGACTTCAAAGGCAAGCAGGACCTGTTCTTCTGGATCATCTCGACGCGCATGGCGCCCGTGGTGGCGGTGATGGTGCCGCTTTATGCCATCTTCCGCAGTCTTGATCTTGTCGGCACCTTGCCCGGCCTGATCCTTGCCTACACGACCTTCAACCTGCCCTTTGCGATCTGGATGCTGAAGGGGTTCTTCGACAACGTCCCCTACGCCATCGAAGAGGCGCAGATGGTCGACGGTGCGACGCGGTTCGAGGCATTCCGCGCCATCCTGCCGCTGGTCGCGCCGGGGATCGGGGCCTTCATCGTGCTGTGCGTTCTCTTTGCCTGGAACGACTTTCTGTTCGCCGCGATCATCGGGTCGGGCGGGGCAAAGACGCTGCCCGTGGCAACACGCGAACTGGTGCAGCCGCAGAACATCCAGTGGGGGTCGATCATGGCGGCAGGGGTGGTCACGACCGCACCGATGATGCTGCTGGGCCTTGTGATCCGGAAATACCTCGTGGCTGGCCTGACGATGGGCGCGGTCAAGGAATGATGCGGGCGGCGCGGCCAAAGGAGCCGCGCCCCTATACCAAAGAGCCGGGAGGAGACATTTATGGCTACGGTTACGATCAGGAACGTCTGGAAATATTACGGCGAGACGCCTGCGGTGAAGGATCTGAACATCACCTGCCCCGACGGCAGCTTCGTGTCGATCCTCGGCCCGTCGGGCTGCGGGAAATCCTCGACCATGCGGATGATCGCAGGGCTCGAACATATCAGCAGCGGCGACATCCTTTTCGATGACGTGCGGGTCAACGACCTTGCCCCCAAGGACCGCGACGTCGCGATGGTGTTCGAGAACTATGCGCTTTATCCGCACAAATCGGTCTATGAAAACATCGCCAACCCGCTGCGTCTGCGCGACGTGAAGGAGGCGACGATCAAGGAACGTGTCGAAGGGGCTGCGAAACTGCTCGAGATCGGGCATCTGCTCGGCCGTCGCCCGCACGAATTGTCGGGCGGGCAGAAGCAGCGGGTTGCCATCGGGCGGGCCATCGTGCGGGAACCGAAGCTGTTCCTGTTCGACGAGCCCATCGCGCACCTTGACGCCAAGCTGCGCGCGCATATGCGGGGCGAGATCAAGCATCTTCAGCGCACGCTTGGCACCACGATGGTCTATGTGACGCATGACCAGCTCGAGGCGCTGTCGATGGCCGACTATATTGCGGTCATGCATGACGGCGAATTGCAGCAGTGGGGCACGCCGTCCGAAATCTTCAACAACCCCGTCAACGCATGGGTTGCAGGTTTCGTCGGCGAACCGGCGATGAACTTCCTGACCTGCGGGATCAAGGGCGAGGGCGACAAGGTTTCGCTCATGCACCGGAATTTCGAGATTCCGCTGCTCGCCGGGCAGGTGCGGCAGTTGAACGGCGCCGCCCAGACGGGCACGGCGCGGATGGGCGTGCGCCCCGATGCGCTTTCGATCAGCATGACAAAGCCCGACGAAGCGGCTATGCGCGGCGAGATCTTCGTGAACGAATTGCTCGGCGGGGACATGTTGGTGGAGGTTGCCTTGGACGATTGCCGCATCCGCGTGAAGACGACGCCGGAATTCGCGGGCAAGCCGGGCGAGGCCTGCTACCTGACCGTCAACCGCGACAAGTGGCACGTCTTCGACGCAGGCGACGGCCATGCCTATTTCTGAGGTCACAGCCGCAGGACAGGGGGGTGTTCCCTACGCAAGGGCGCTGGACGCCTTTCTTGCGGCGCATGTGACTTCGGACGGGATGGACGGCATCGTCCAGGCCTATCGGGCAGTTCAGGCCATGCCCTATTTCTCGGGTCCCGACCGCAGCCCGCTGGCGGCGCTGCAATCGGGGCGGGGGGCCTGCACGGCAAAGCATCTGGTGCTGCGCGATGCGCTGCGCCGGATGGGGCAGGGCGCCGTGGTCGAGATCGTCGAGGGCGATTTCGCAAGCGCCGTCCCGCTTCACCCCGGCATGCCGCCCCAGCTTCTGGGCATGCTGGCTGACGGTGGTGTGACCGACTTCCATTGCCGTGTCCGGTTGGACAGCGGGCAGGCGATGGATGCGACATGGCCTTTGGCGTTGCGGCGCTGGGGCTTCGAGGCGGATGCGGCGTGGCGCGGACAGGGCGACACGGTGCAGGCGATCCCGCAGGTGACCGTGAGGTCGCGGGATGAGGATGTGCTTGGCACGAAGGCGAAGCTTCTGGTGACGCTGTCGGAGGAGGACAGCGCGCGACGGCTGAAGTTTCTGGCCCTTTTGTCGGGTTGGCTCGCGGGGTTGCCGCAGGCCGTTGGTGCATAGGACGACGGGGGGAGGAAAACTTGTCGCGGACGGGTAAGGTTTTCGTCGGCATAGATGCCGGCACGACGGGCTGCACGGTGATGGTCTTCGACGAGAAGGGCAACGCGGTCGGCCACGGATATCAGGAATACAACTGTTCCTCGCCCCAGCCGGGGTGGATCGAACAGTCGCTGGACGACGTTTGGGCGGGCATCTGTTCGGCGACGAAACAGGCGGTTGCCAAGGCGGGGCTTCCGGCCGATGCCTATCATTCGGTGGGCCTGTCGAGCCAGCGCGGGACGTTCGGGTTGCTGGACGAGAACCGCCGCCCGCTGATGAATTCGCTGGTCTGGAACTGCGGGCGGGCGTTGAAGAGCGTCGAGGCGATCTCGGCCGAATTCGGCGCGGCGGAGCATCAGGCGCATACCGGAATGACGATCAGCCCGCTCTGGTCGGCGGCAAAGATCGTCTGGTTGCGCGAGAACCGGCCCGACCTGTTCGACGCGACGCGCTGGTTCGTGAACGGGCAGGAGTATTTCCTTTGGCGCATGGGGGCCGAGGATTGGGCGACCGATCCGGCATCGCTGACGCTGAACGGGATGATGGACATTGCCAAGCTTGACTGGTCGGACCGGATCCTGAAGGCCTGCGGCATCGGGCGCGACCGTCTGCCCCCCGTGGGCACGCCTGCGACGATGGTGGGGCGACTGTCGAAGGCCGCCGCGCATGAGACGGGCCTGCCGGAAGGGGTGATCCTGTGCCGTGGCGCGGGCGACCAGCAATGCGCCGCCATCGGCGCGGGTGTCATCAGGCAAGGGATGGCGGAGTTCACGGTTGGCACCTCGGGCGTGATGGTGGCGCATCTGGACAGCGTGGACCGTATCAAGGGCAACAAGCTTTGGTGGGGCGGCCACGGCGTGCCGGGGGCATGGGATATCGAAGGCGGGGCCTTCAGCCTTGGTGCCTCGTTGCGCTGGTGGCGCGACCATCTGGGCCGCAACGAACTGGATGAAAGCGCGCGGCGCAAGACGAGCGTTTACAGTGTCATGGTCGAACAGGCGCATAATTCGAAACCCGGCGCCAATGGTGCGATGTTCCACAGCTTCATGGCTTCGCAGGTCACGCCCTATTACGATGCGGTGGCGCGGGGCAGCTTTCTTGGCCTCGGGCTTTATCACGAACGCCATGACCTCATCCGTGCGCTGCTGGAAGGCTGCTCGCACGAGATGAAGATGGTGTTCGACAGCTTCCAGTCCGACATAGACGGCGGGATCACCGATTTCCGCCTGACGGGCGGCGGGACGAAGTCGGACGGATTTGTGCAGATCATGACCGATGTGATCGGCGTTCCGTCGACCGTGACCAAGGAGCGCGAATGCACCGCGCTGGGGGCCGCGATCCTTGGCGCCTACGGGTCGGGGGCATTCACCTCGATCGACGAGGCGGTGGGGGCGATGGTGCAGGTTGAAAGCACCTTCGAGCCGAACACGAGGCTTGGCGAGCTTTATGGCGAGCAGCACGGCATCTACCGCGGCATCTACGAGGCGGTTGCCCAAAGCGGGCAATACGCGAAGCTCAGCGATTTTTCGCAGAAATATCAATAAGACAGGAGGGTAAGATGGGTATTCCCGGTATTCGAGGCATGGAACATGTGGGCATTACGGTGCCCGACATCAACGAAGCCTGCGATTTCTTCACGCGCATCCTTGGCGCCGAGGTGCTGTTCACCGCCGCCACCGATTTCCGTGGCGAGGGCGACTGGATGCACGAGCATCTGAACGTGCATCCGCGGTCGGAGATCAAGGAATTCCGCTATGTGCGGCTTGGGAACGGCACCAACCTCGAAGTGTTCCAGTATTCCGCGCCGGACCAGAAGACCGAAGGGCCGTTGAAGAATTCGGACGTCGGCGGGCATCACATGGCATTCTATGTCGATGACATGGAGGCCGCGATCACGTTTCTCAAGGACAACGGGGTGAAGGTTCTGGGCGAACCCACCAGCTATACCGACGGTCCGAACCTTGGCCTGACATGGTGCTATTTCATGGCGCCCTGGGGGCTGCAACTCGAGGTGGTCTCTTCGCCCAAGGGGACGGTTTTCGACAACGAGGCGAAACAGGCAGGCCGTCGCCGCCTGTTCGACCCGTCGCGTCCGGCGGAAACGCTGATCTGACGTGACGAAAGGGGGGCCGGGGCCGGCCCCCCGCACAACCTGAAAGGAAAATTCATGCCCCTGGTTTCAATGGGCCCGATGTTGCGTCGGGCGCGAGCGGACGGTTATGGCATCGCCGCCTATAACATGATCGATTTCAACTCGGCCAAGTCTATCATTTCCGGTGCTGCCGAACTGTCGGCGCCGGTGATCGTGCAGGTCTCGGTCAAGACGGTGAAGCATTGGGGCTATGCCCATGTGGCGACATGGGTGCGGATGCTGGCCGAGGACGCGCCGGTGCCTGTGGCGCTGCATCTGGACCACTGCACGGATATCGATGTCATAAGGCGTTGCATCGATGCGGGCTGGACCTCGGTCATGTTCGACGGATCGGCGCTGCCCTTTGCCGAGAACCTTGAAAAGTCGTCGCTGGTCTACGGGTTGACAGAAACCGCCGGTGTGGGGCTGGAGGCCGAGATCGGAGCCATCGGCGGGGTCGAGGACGACAAGGTCGTGAACGACGACCAGTCGCGGCTGGCCGATTATGACGAATGCCTGCGCTTCGTCGCAGCGATGCCGAACCTTGCCGTCTTTGCCCCCGCCATCGGCACGGCGCACGGCTTCTACAAGGGCGAGGCGAAGATCGCCTATGACCTTCTGGAGCGGATCACCAAGGCCATCGACACGCCCATCGCATTGCACGGCGGCACCGGACTGACGGATGAACAGTTCACGCGCTGCATTTCCCTTGGCTGTGGCAAGGTCAACATCTCGACCATGCACAAGCGTCTGTTTATCGACGGATTTGTCGGGCTGAAGGCGGAAAGGCCGAAGCTCGAGGAGCCGCTGCCTTTCCTCGCCGCGCAGCATGACGCGATGAAGGGGGATGTCATGGCCTGCATCCGCACCTTCGGTTCGGCGGGCCGCGCGGCGGAGGCAGCCCATGCCGCATGAGATGCAGGCGCTGATCTTCGATTGCGACGGGGTTCTGGTCGATACCGAGAGAGATGGCCATCGCGTGGCCTTCAACGCGGCGTTCAAGGCCGCGGGGCTTTCGGTCGAATGGTCGGTGGAACGCTACGGCGCGTTGCTGACCACGGGCGGCGGCAAGGAGCGGATGCGGCGGCATTTCGATGAAACCGGCTGGCCCGAAGGCGACCGTGACGCGCTGATCGCGCAGCTTCACCGGCTCAAGACCGATATCTTTATGGAACTGATCGAAAGCGGTGCCTTGCCGCTGCGCCCCGGCGTGGCGCGGATGGTCGATGCGGCGCTAGGGGCGGGGTTGCAGGTCGCCGTCTGCTCTACCTCGAACGAACGCGCGGTGGAAAAGGTGGTCGAGGTGCTTCTGGGGCCGGAGCGTGCAAAGGCGATCGTGATCTTTGCGGGCGATGTGGTGGCGAAAAAGAAGCCCGATCCCGCGATCTACACGCTTGCCGCAACCACGCTGCGCCTGACGCCTTCGGCCTGCGTGGTGATCGAGGACAGCCACATCGGCCTGAGCGCCGCGAAGGGGGCGGGGATGCGCTGCGTCGTCACCCGTTCCACCTATACCCACGACGAGGATTTCACGGGCGCGGACCGGATCGTGGACCATCTGGACCAAGGCATCGACCTTGGCCTGTGCCGGAGCCTGACCAAGGAGGAGGAACCCCAATGCCGTTGACCGTCATCGCCACCCTGAAAGCCAAGGCCGGCAAGGAAGACGCGCTGTTTTCCGTGCTGCAAGGGCTGATCGCCCCGACCCGCGCCGAAAAGGGCTGCGTCTTTTACGACATGCATAAATCCGAGGATGAGGAGGGTCTCTTCATGTTCACCGAGGAGTGGGAAAGCCGCCCGCTCTGGGATGACCACATGGCCTCGCCCCATCTGACGGCGTTTTCGGCCAAGCAGGATGATCTGGTGGCCAACTGGACGCTCTTTACCGGACAGAAGGTGTAAGCCATGAAGATCAAGTTCTATGCCCATGCGAGTTTCCGGCTGGAAGGGGACGGGCTGGCAATCGTGACCGACCCCTTCAATTGCGAGAAATCGCATTTCGATCCGATCAACGAACCCGCCGATATCGTGCTTATGTCGTCGGACACGGATGATTTCCATTCGGACCCGAGCCATGTCACCGGCAGCCCCGAAGTGGTGAATACGCTTGCCATTCCGACGGGTGGGCGCGTGGTCAAGGGGATCGAGGTGACCTCTTATCCCGCGACGGAAAGCCTGACCTTCGATTACCAGACGGAGTATGGCCGCGATCCGGATGCGAACGCGCTTTACCATTTCAGCCTTGGCGGGCTGCGTTTCCTGCATATGGGAGACATCGGGACTGCGGTGCCGGAGGGGCATTTGCAGGCGCTGAAGGGCAAGGTGGATGTGCTGCTGGCGCTGACGGGCGACCATGCGACGATCCCGCTGCCGGATCTGGACGAGGCGATCCGCGTGATCGGACCAAGGGCCGTGATCCCGATGCATTACTACAGCCCCAAGGGTGTCTTGAAGATCGAGCCGGTGGAAAGCTTCCTTGCCCGCGTGCCTGCGGAAAGCATCACCCGCGTGGGCGGGTCCGAGATGGAGCTGACGCCGGACATGTTGCCTGCAAGCGGTGCGCCGAGGGTCTTTGTCTTCGAACAGTCGCGCTGACGCATTCCCCTGACTGGATGCGCGTACTCGCCCCTGCCCGCTTTTCGGGGCAGGGGCCTTTTCATCCCATAGGTGAGCCATGACCGCCCCCACCCCCAGCCACGCCCGAAACATGCGGCTTCTGTCGCAAAGCGATCAGGGCGGGCGGCCCGATGGCGTGCAGCTTATGGTGCATCGGGGCTATGCCTATGTCGGTCATATCTTTTCCAAAGGGTTCAGCGTGATCGACCTGCGCGATCCGGTGAACCCGCGCGCGGTGGGCTTTGTCGCGGCGCCGCCGAACACGTGGAACCTGCATTTGCAGACGCATGACGACCTGCTGCTTGTGATCCATAACAAGGACATGTTTGCCCAGTCCGACATGGCCGACGAAAGGGCCTATTACAAAGGCGGGGTCAGCCACCATGCCGGCGGGGCGCGGGACTGGTCGGCGGGAATGGCGGTCTACGATATCGCGGACCCCGAAAAGCCGCGCGGGATCGGCTTCATGAAGGTGGAAGGCATGGGCCTGCACCGCATCTGGTATACGGGCGGGCGCTGGGCCTATGCCTCGGCGCTGCTGGACGGGTTCACGGATTACATCCTGATCGTAATCGACATGGCGATCCCGGAAAAGCCCATCCTCGCGTCGCGCTTCTGGTTGCCGGGGATGAACCATGCCGCGGGCGAGGTGCCGGACTGGCCGCAGCCGACGGGGCGCTTCGGGCTGCATCATCCGATCGTGCAGGGCGACATTGCCTATTGTGCATGGCGCGATGCCTGTCTTGCGGTCGTCGACGTTTCGGACCGGCATTCGCCGAGGTTGATGAACCACATCGTCTGGTCGCCGCCGTTCGGGGGCGGCACGCATAACGCGCTGCCGTTGCCGGGGCGCGATCTTCTGGTTGTGGTGGACGAAACCGTGCTGGATCATGGCGAGGACGGGTTCAAGCCGATCTGGGTCTTTGACAACCAGATCAAGGGAAGGCCAAAAAGCATTTCGACCTTTCCGCCGCCGAAGGACCGCGACTACCACGCGGTCGGCGGGCATTTCGGGCCGCACAACATCCACGAGAACCGGCCCGGCACCTTTCAGTCGGAAACGCTGATCTTTTCGACATGGCAGAATGCCGGCGTGCGGGTGCATGACATTTCCGACCCCTTCCACCCCGTCGAGGTGGGCGCCTGCGTGCCGCCGCCGCCGGCGCGCATGGTGGACCCGCGCCCGAACCGTGCGGCGGTGCTGCATTCGGCCGATGTGCATGTGGACCGCAATGGTCTGGTCTATGCCACCGACTTCAACGCAGGGCTTTCGGTGATGGAATACCTTGGCTGACCGTCAGGGTTCCCCGCCCAGCCGCTGGTAGAAGCGTTCCAGCGCCGAGGCTGTGTTCTTGAGGTTGCCGGAACGGTCGCTGCCCTCTTCGAACAGGAGCCCGATGTAAAGAAGGTCGACAAGGTAGATCTGGCTGATCCGTCCTTCGAGAAAGTCACCGTAAAGCGGGACCGAAGGGGTGGCCGAACTCCACGTCACCAGCGTGGTTTCTGCCGCGCGGGCGACGGACGAGGCGGGGTCGCTGGTCATGGCGACAGTGATCGCCCCCTTTTCGCGGGCAAGTCGCAAGGCGCTGGCGATACCTTGGGTCGTTCCGGTGTGTGAAATGCCGATCATCACGCAATCGGGGCCAAGGTTCGCGGCCAGAACCACCTGTGTGTAATGGTCATTGCAGGAAATCGCGTCGAGACCGGCTTTCATGAACAGGTGCGCGGCCTCGTCACAGATGGCGGCGGCCCCGCCGACACCGACCAGCACGACCTTGCGCGCGCCGCGGATGGCGCGGATGCAGGCGTCGATGCGTTCGGAATCGAGCATCCGCTGCGTGCCCTGGATGGCGGTGGACAGAAGGTTCGCCAGTTTGGCCGAGGTGCCGATCAACGTATCGGTCTGATCGATCTCGGCCGGGATGTTGGCGAATGAAGAGCGCGTCACCGCCCCTTCGGCGAGCGAGAGCTTCAGGTCGGGAAAACCGGAATAGCCGAGCGCACGGCTGACGCGGCTGATCGTTGCCTCGGAGAGGCCGAGCGTCTGGGCAAGCTCGGTGATCGAAAGGCTGAGTCGCGTTCCGGCATGTTCGCGCAGGTAATCCGCGACGATGCGCTCGGATTTTCGGAGCGAGGTGTAGCGCTCCTGTATCCGCTGGACGAGATCGCCCCCGGCCTGAGGGGCTACGGTATCAGGCATGTCGCTACTCCTTGTTGCGGAGAAGATAGGGAGCGCTTTGCCATTCGGAAAGAATTTTTCACAGATCATCGCGGGAATCTGACGGTGTTGCCGCAGGCGCATGACCATCAAGTTATTGATTCATAACAATTCTGGAACTTATACGTCATATTTCTGAAAGAAGATTTCAAGATTTGGGCCGGAATTTCCACGTTTTGCAAAAAATTTTCTCGACAAGCTTTTGGGGCGTGGCTACAAAAATCCCTAAGAAATAGCAGTCTAAGCCGAATCTGTCGGCGCAAGGGAGGAAGTATGGGAGCCGCTGCCACGTTGCAGAACGCGCCGTCGCGCGAATTTTTGGAAAAACTTTTCCGCACAGCTTACAAGATCCGCGTCTTCGAATCGGAAGGGATCAAGCTGTATCGTCAGGGCCTGATCCGCGGCTATTTCCACCCCTATCTCGGTCAGGAAGGCATCGCGACGGGCGTCTGTGCGGCGCTGAGCGAGGGGGATTACATCGCCTCGACACATCGCGGCCACGGGCATTGCATCGCCTGGGGGGCTGATGTGCGCAAGATGGTGGCCGAGCTGTTGCAGAAAGAGACCGGTTATTGCCGTGGCTACGGCGGGTCGATGCACATCGCCGACATCTCGAAGGGCAACCTTGGCGCCAACGGCATCGTCGGGGCGGGCACGCCGCTTGGCGTGGGGGCGGCGCTGGCCAATCAGGTCAAGGGTTCGGATGCGGTCACTGTGACCTTCTCGACCGACGGGGCGTCGAACAACGGGACGTTCCTCGAAAGCCTGAACCTCGCCGCGATCTGGAACCTGAATTACATCCTTGTCGTCGAGAACAACCAGTATGCCGTGTCGACGCGGATCGAGGAATCCACCCGCGAGACCGATCTTTACAAGCGCGGTCTGGCAATCGGGGTGGAAAGCCATCAGGTCGACGGGAACGATCCGCTCGCGGTCCATGCGGTCATGGAACAGGCTGTCGCCACCTGCCGCGCGGGCAAGGGGCCGGTTCTGATCGAGGCCAAGACCTATCGCCACATGGGCCACCATGTGAACGATCCGGGCAAATACATGCCCGAGGACGAGCTTGCTTACTACAAGGCCCGCGATCCGGTCGACCGCGCGCGCGCCGCGCTCAAGGAAATGGCCGGGGTGAGCGACGAGGACATCGCCGCCATCGAGGCCGAAATCGCCGCCGAATTCGCCGATGCGGTCGAATTCTCGAAGAACAGCCCCGAGGTCACGCCCGAATCCTTCCGCGAATTCGCGGTCGGTTACTGAGGCGCAGGGGAAAGGGAGGAACAAATCATGGCAACACGCGAACTGATGTACCGCGAGGCGCTGCGCGAAGCGATCGACGAGGAAATGGCAGCCAACCCGACGGTGTTCATCATCGGGGAAGGCATCGCCGAGCGCGGCGGGTCGTACAAGGTGACCGAGGGGCTTTTGGCGAAATACGGGCCGAAGCGCGTACGCGACACGCCGATTGCCGAGGCCGGCATGATCGGCGTGGGCGTGGGCGCGGCAATCGCCGGCGCGCGGCCCATCGTGGAAATCCTTTACGTCGATTTCGCCATGCTCGGCATGGACATGATCGTGAACCAGGCCGCGAAGTTCCGTCTGATGACGGGCGGCGATGGCCGCGTGCCCTTCATCATGCGGACGCAGGGTGGCACGGGTGGTGGCGTGGCCGCGCAGCATTCGCAATCGCTGGAGGCGCTGTTCTACCATATTCCCGGTCTGCGGGTGGTGATGCCCTCGACCCCCGCCGATGCGAAGGGCTTGCTGAAATATGCGCTGCGTCAGGAAGATCCGGTGATGTTCCTTGAACACAAGCACCTTTACATGACCAAGGGGCCGGTGCCGGACGGCGAGCATGTGGTTCCCTTTGGCGTCGGTGATATCAAGCGCGAAGGGTCGGACGTGACCGTGATCGCATGGTCAAACATGATCCCCCGCACGCTCGAGGCCGCCGAGGCGCTGGCTGCCGAAGGTATCAACGTCGAGGTGATCGACCCGCGGACGCTGGTGCCGCTGGACCGCGACATGATCATCAGATCGGTGCTGAAAACGCGCCGCTGCGTGATCGTGCAGGAAGCAAACCGCCGTGGCGGCGTGGCCTCGGACATCGCGTCGATCATTCAGGAGGAATGTTTCTACGAGATGGACGCCCCCGTCGAGATCGTGGCCGGCATGGACATTCCGGTGCCGTTCAACCTGACGCTGGAAAAGGCCTCGGTCCCGCAGAAGGAGGATGTGGTCGCCGCCGTCAAGCGGGTACTGCACCTGCAATCCCTTGCCGCTGCGGCGGAATGAGGGGGCGGTCATGACCCTGCATGTGCTTGAAAAACTGGCAGCGACCAATCCGGATTGCGAAATCTGGTGGGACAGCTCTCCGCTTGTCTATGAAAGCTGGAAAAAGGGGGTGCTGGCTTCGGCACCCGCCACCAAGAAGGCCGAGTGGGAGGCACAGCTTACGCGCCTTTTCTCTCCGGCGGCGATCGAAGCCGAAGGGCGCATGGGTTTTGGCGGTGTCACCACCAATCCGCCCCTTTCGCTTCAGGCGATCCAGAACGATCCCGACTTCTGGATGCAGGAAATCCGTCGCATCGCGGCAGAGAACCCTGCGGATGATGTCGAGGGCATATACTGGAAGACCTATCTTGAAGTGGTGCGCCAGAGCGCGCTGATGATCCTTCCGGTCTATGACGCATCGAACGGACGTTACGGCTATCTGTCGGGTCAGGTCGATCCGCGCTTCGTGTCGGATTACGACCTGATGCTGGCGCAGGGGCTGCAACTGGCGACGCTGGGCCGCAACGTCATGGTGAAGATCCCCGGCAGCGCGGAGGGGTATCGCGTGATCGAGGAACTGACCGCTCTGGGCATTTCCACGAACAACACGACCTCGTTCACCGTGCCGCAATATGTGGCCTGCATGGATGCCGTGAGCCGTGGTCTGGAACGGGCCGAGGCCGGGGGGGTGGACCTGTCGCGGTGGCGGTCGGTCATCACCCATATGTCGGCACGGCTGGGCAATGTCGGCGACCTGAAGGTGCAGGCCGAATTGCGCGGCATCGCGCTGACGCCCGAGGAAATCCTGCATGGCGAGATGGCGGTTCTGAAACGCGCCTACCATCACGGCAAGCGCATCGGCCATCCGTCGAAGATGCTGCAATGCTCGATGCGGGTGAGCGACGAGGGCGAGGGTGGCAAAGCCTCGAGCTGGCATATCTCGAAGATCGCGGGAGGGGATTTTGTCTATACCTGTCCTCCGGGATACATCGCGCAACTGATGCAGGCCGAAGATCGGCTGCCCGCGTTCGAGGCTTCGGCCATCGACGAGGAGCCGCCCGCGGAGGTGATCGAGAAGCTGCGGCAATTGCCCTATTTCCGGCAGGCCTATGATTTCGACGGGATGACCCCCGCCGAATTCAGCCGCTTCGGCGCTTTCGCGACGACGGCGAACGAGTTTGCCGCGGCGACGCGGCGGACGGTGGATTTCGTGGCCCGTGCGCTGGAAAGCGCAAGGTCGCAGGCAGCCTGAGGGAAGGAAAAGGCAAATGGCCGAGGCAATTCTGGTGCCGCAGGTCGGGCAAGACCTGACCGAGGCGAAGATCGTCGAGCTGCATGTGAAGCTTGGTGACAAGGTGAAGAAGGGCGATCTGGTCGCCGTGGTGGAAAGCGAGAAAGCCAGCTTCGAAGTGGAGGCTTTTTCCGAAGGCGTGGTGATTTCGCTGCCGTGGAAGGTGGGCGACGTCGCGACCGTGCTGGAACCCCTGATGCATGTCGGGTCTGAAGGCGAGGTTGTGGCGGCAACGGCAACGGCTGCGCCTGCGGCGCAGGTCGCGGCACCCGCGGCCGTGCCGGCTTTGGTCGTGGCAGCGCCGGTGGGGGCAGCGCCGGTGGGGGCATCCGTGGTGGCCGAACCTGTGCGTGTGGCCGAACCCGTGGCTGCGGTGGCAGGCGGGCGGCGGGCTTCTCCCATCGCGCGGCGGGTGGCGTTTGACCATAACCTGTCCGTAGAGCGGATCGCAGGGACGGGGCCGAAGGGTGCGGTCGTGCTGCGCGATGTCGAAGGCGCGATCGCTTCGGCCCCTGCCGCGGGTTCGCTGGAACTGCGCACCTTGCAGTCAGGGCAGGGGACACCGGTTGTTTTCCTTCACGGGTTCGGAGCGGACCTGTCGTCGTGGCGGCCGCTGGTGGCACGGGTCGGCCTTGGCTCGCCCATGATGGCGCTGGACCTGCCGGGGCATGGCGCGTCGCAACGGCATGTCGCGGCCGATTTCGCGGCGCTGGTCGATGCCGTGGGCCGCACCTTGCGCGGAATGCATGGCGGGGTGCATCTGGTGGGCCATTCGCTGGGTGCTGCGGTTGCCGCGGCCCTGACCGAGCGGGGCGACCTTGATGTGCGGTCGCTGACGCTGATCTCGCCTGCGGGGTTGGGGGCTTCGGTGGATGGCGATTTCGTCGACGGTTTCCTGTCGGCCAAATCCGAAGGGGCGCTTCAGGCCTGGATGCGGCGGCTGGTGTCCGACCCGGCGAGCCTTGCGCCTGTGCTGGTCCGTGCAACGCTCGCGGCGCGGGACGAGGCGGGGCTTGTGCCTGCGCAGGCCCGCGTGGCGCGCGGTGTGTTCGAAGGCTCGACCCAGCTTTTCAATGTGGCGGCGGCGCTGCGGGCCTATCGTGGCCCCTGCACCGTGATCGCGGGGCGCGACGATGCCATCGTCCCGCTGCGCGAGATCGAGGCGGCGGTGCCGGCCCATGTTGCGCTGCACCGTCTGGACCGTGTCGGCCACCTGCCGCAGGTCGAGGCCGCCGATCTGGTGCAGACCCTGATTGCGCGCACCGTCCGCTCGGCTGGGTGACGCGCATGACGCGCGCCGCGCCGCTCCCGCGTGGCGCGCGTCGTTAATGGAAAAAAAAGACGAACAGGGAAGGACCGACAATGCGCGATCTGCCGCAGGCGAGCCATGCCGAAATGGCGAATGCGATCCGTTTTCTGGCCGCCGATGCGGTCGAACGCGCCGCATCGGGGCATCCGGGGATGCCGATGGGTATGGCCGATGTGGCAACGGTGCTGTTCTCGCGCTTTCTGAAATTCGACGCCGCCCGTCCCGATTGGGCCGACCGTGACCGCTTTGTGCTGTCGGCGGGCCACGGGTCGATGCTGCTTTACGCGCTGCTGCATCTGACGGGCTATCCGGGATGGGAGATCGGCACGATGCGCGATTTCCGCCAGTTGGGTTCGCCTGCGGCGGGGCATCCCGAATACGGGCATGGCGCGGGAATCGAGACGACGACGGGGCCGCTGGGTCAGGGGATCGCCACGGCGGTCGGGATGGCATTGGCGGAAGAGATGGACCGCGCAAGGTTCGGTGCGGATGTGGTGGATCACCGGACATGGGTCATCGCGGGTGACGGTTGCCTGATGGAGGGGATCAGCCAGGAGGCGATTTCGCTGGCCGGTCACCTGCGCCTGTCACGGCTTGTCGTGCTGTGGGACGACAACGGCATCACCATCGACGGCGGGACCGAAGCCGCGACCTCGGAGGACCAGCGCAAGCGGTTCGAGGCGTCGGGTTGGCAGGTCTTGGCCTGTGACGGACATGACGCCGAAAGCATCGCCTCGGCGATGGCCTTGGCACAGCAGGCGACCCGTCCTGTGATGATCGCCTGCCGGACCACCATCGGCAAGGGCGCCCCCGCCAAGGCGGGAACGGCAAAATGCCACGGCTCGCCGCTGGGTGCAGAGGAGATCGCGGGGGCGCGGGCTGCTTTGGGCTGGGCGCACGGGCCGTTCGAAGTGCCGGAAGCGGTGCGGTCGGCTTGGGCTGCCGCAGGGGCGCGGGGGTCTGCGGCGCGGCTGGACTGGGAGGCGCGTCTGGCGGCCTCGGCCAAGCGCGGGGCGTTTCTGGCGCACCATCAGGGCGGTTTGCCCGAGGGCTGGCGCGAGGCGCTGGCCGCGCATCGCGCGGGGCTTTCCGGCAGCGGCAAGGCGATGGCCACGCGCAAGGCGAGCGGTGCCGCGCTCGAGGTTCTGACGGCGATCGTGCCGCAACTGATCGGCGGGTCGGCGGACCTGACGGGTTCGGTCAACACGCTGACCAAGGCGACCCTGCCTGTCACGCCGCAGGATTTCGCCGGCCGCTACATCCATTACGGCGTGCGCGAGCATGGCATGGCTGCGGTGATGAACGGCATGGCGTTGCATGGCGGCTATCGGCCCTATGCGGGGACGTTCCTCGTCTTTGCCGACTATCTGCATCCGGCGCTGCGGCTGTCGTCTTTGATGGGGCTGCCTGTCACCTATGTGCTTACCCACGACTCCATCGGTCTGGGCGAGGATGGGCCGACCCACCAGCCGGTCGAGACGCTGGCAATGCTGCGCGCGACGCCCGGTCTGGTGACGCTGCGCCCCGCAGATGCGATAGAGGCGGCAGAGGCTTGGGAGATCGCGCTTGACCGCGCGACGGGGCCGACGGCCATCGTTCTGTCGCGGCAGGATTTGCCGGTGCTGCGCAAGGATGGCGGTGCGGGAAATGCTGCGGCGCGCGGTGGCTACGTGCTTGCCGAGGCCGGATGCGGTCCGCGCGAGGTCACGCTTGTCGCCACGGGGTCCGAGGTTTCGCTGGCGGTCGAGGCGCGCGCGGCGCTCGAGGCGCGGGGAATCGGGGCTGCTGTGGTGTCGTTGCCCTCGTTCGAACTGTTCCGGTCGCAGAGGCCGGAGTACCGCGCCGCCGTGCTGGGGAACGGTTTGCGCATCGGCATCGAGGCCGCGCTGCGTTTCGGCTGGGACGAGGTGATCGGGGCCGAGGGCGGCTTTGTCGGCATGACGGGCTTTGGCGCATCGGCACCGGCGGAGGTGCTGTACCGTCACTTCGGCATCACGGCGGATGCGGTTGTGGCGCTGGCGGTCGAAAGGCTGGGCCATGACGCATGATGTGCTGATCATCGGCGCGGGGCCGGGGGGATATGTCGCAGCGATCCGCGCGCGGCAACTGGGGTTGCGCGTGGGGCTGGTGGAACGCGCCCATCTGGGGGGAATCTGCCTGAACTGGGGCTGCATTCCGACCAAGGCCATGCTGAAGGGCACGGACCTTTTGCATCAGGCAAACCATGCGGATCGCTTCGGCCTGCACCCGCTGTCGCCGGCCATCGACCCCACGCGGCTGATCGCGCGGGCGGGCGAGGTGAGCGGGCAATTGTCGGCCGGTGTGGCCTTTCTGTTGAAGAAGAACGGGGTGGACCTGATCTGGGGTGCGGCCCGCATCACCGCGCCGGGGCAGGTGGAGGTGACACAAAGCGCCGTTGCCGCACCGCGCGGGGCGCTGGAAGCGGGCCGCTATTCCGCGCCGCATATCATCCTTGCCACTGGGGCGTCGCCGCGCGTGCTGCCGGGGCTCGAGCCTGACGGCCGGCTTGTCTGGACCTATATGGAGGCCTTGCGGCCCGACCGGGTTCCGGCCTCGCTCGTCATCGTCGGGTCGGGGGCCATCGGGGTGGAATTCGCCTCGATCTACGCCGCGATGGGGGCCAAGGTCACGCTGGTCGAACTGGCCGACCGCATCCTGCCTGCCGAGGATGCCGAGATTTCCGGCCTTATGGCCAAGGCCCTGCAAAAGCGGGGCATAGCAATCCATACGGGTGTTTCCGTTTCGCGGCTGGATCGCGCGGCGGACAGCCTCACCGCACATCTCTCCAACGGCATGGTCCTTGTGGCCGACCGGCTCCTCAGCGCGGGGGGGGTGGTGCCGAACGTTTCGGGGCTTGGTCTCGAGGCGCTTGGCGTTGTGTTCCGGCACGGCGCGGTCGAGACAGACATGGCAGGGCGCACCAGCTTGCCCGGCCTTTACGCCATTGGCGATGTGGCGGGGCCGCCCATGCTGGCACACAAGGCCGAGCATGAGGGGATCGCCTGCGTCGAAGCCATCTCGGGCCGTGTTCCGCATGCCAAGGGGCCGATCCCCGCTTGCATCTATGCCAGCCCGCAGGTCGCCTCGGTCGGTTTGACAGAGGCTGCGGCGGCAGAGCGGGGCGTGGCCCTGCGCGTGGGGCGGTTCAGCCTGCGCGGCAATGGCAAGGCGCTGGTCATGGGCGAACCGGACGGGCTGGTGAAATGCCTGTTCGATGCGGCGACCGACCGGATCGTCGGCGCGCAGGTGATCGGGGCCGAAGCGAGCGAATTGATCCACGGGCTGACGATTGCAGTGTCGCTTGGCGCAACTTCGGAACAGCTGGCGCATGTGGTCTTTCCGCATCCGACCCTGTCCGAGGCGATGCACGAGGCGGTTCTGGCGGCGCGCGAGGGGGCGATCCATGCCTGAACAACGCGGCACGGTGATCTTCGATCTTGACGGAACGCTGGTGGACAGCGCGCCGGACCTTGCCGATGCGCTTGATGCGCTGTTGGCCGAGCGGGGCCATGCGGCGCTTGGCCTTGACGATGTGCGCGGGCTGATCGGGCATGGCGTGGCCGAACTCGTGCGCAAGGGGTTGGCCGCGCGGGGCGAGGTTCTGGAGCCAGACGGGCAGGCCGAGGCGGTGCAGCGCTTCCTGATGCTTTACACCAAGAACCTGTCGCGCTTCAGCCGCCCCTATCCCGGTGTGATCGACGGGCTGCGGACGTTGCGTCAGGCGGGGTGGCGCATGGTCGTCTGCACCAACAAGCTTGAGGCGAGCGCGCGGGGGCTGATGGAGGACCTCGATCTTCTGGCCGGTTTCGCGCTGGTGGCGGGGCCGGATACCTTTGGCGTGGCAAAACCCGATCCCGAACATTTGCTGCGCTGCCTTCCCGGCGGTGTGCTGGGGCAGTCGGCCGTCGTGATGGTGGGCGACAGCGCCGTCGATGTGGCGGCGGCAAAGGCGGCCGGAATCCCCGTGATCGGCGTGACATGGGGCTATGGCGGGGCGGCGCTGGAATCGGCGCGTCCAGATGCCGTGGCGCGTGACTTTGCCGAGGTGCCCGCCCTGATCGGGCGGCTTTCGGGGCTTTGACCCCCCGGCGCGGGCCAAAGCCCCACCGCGCCGCGCAGGGCGAGGGTGAAGGCCACGATCACCGCAAGGGCCGCGAACATCAGCTCCGCCCTCGATCGCGCATTGGCCATGAGCATCAGATAGCCAAGACCCTTTGACGCGCCGATCCATTCCCCGATCACCGCGCCCGTCGGCGCATAGGTCGCAGCGATCCGCAGCCCCGACCGCAAGCCCCCCGCCGCATGGGGCAGGCCTAGCAGCAGCACCGTGCGAAGGCGCGAGGCCCGGGCGATGCGGGCAAGGTCGAGATGCGCGTCCGGCACCGCATCCATCGCATCGACGAGACCGCTCAGCACCGGAAAGAAGACCAGAAGCACCGTCATGGCGATCTTCGGTCCCATCCCGTAGCCAAGCCAGATCGTAAGAACGGGGGCAAGGACGAAGACCGGCAGCGCCTGCGAAGCGGCCAGCAGCGGGTCGGCGATCCGGCGCAGCGGCGGGGCGAGGTGGAGGGCGATTGCGGTGGCGGCCCCGAAGGCGGTGCCGATGGCGAGGCCCGCCAGCACCTCGGCCAGGGTCACGAGGCCATGCGTGGCAAGAAGGGCGCGGCTTGTCCATGCCTCGACCAGAACGGCGCCCGGAGCAGGCAGGATGAAGGGCGGCAACTGCGAGAGAAGCACAGCGGCCTGCCATAGCGCGACCATCAGCGCCAAGGGCATCAGGACGCGCATCATTGCTGCACCGCAAGGTTCAGGCGGCCGAGGGCGGCAAGGGTTCCGGCTTCGGTCAGATCGCGCAAGGGGGCGGCATCCGGCAGCGGGAATTCGGTCACTTTTCCGCCCGACAGGATGAGGATGCGGTCGGCGATCCGCAGCGCTTCGGCCGGATCATGCGTGACCATAAGGACGCTGCATCCCGCAAGCGCCCGCCGCGCGGTTTCCTGCATCCGCGCGCGCGTCGCAGGGTCGAGCGCCGAGAAAGGTTCGTCGAGCGCCAGCACGGGGGCCGCCTGCATCAGTGCCCGCGCCAGCGCCACCCTTTGGCGTTGGCCGCCCGACAGCGTGGCGGGGCGGCGGTTGGCGAAACCGTCCAAGCCCGTCGCTTCGAGCAGGGACAGGATGCGGGCCGGATCGGCCCTGCGCCCGGCCAGACGGTCGATGAGCGCCACATTGGCGGCAACGGTCAGATGTGGTTGCAAAAGATCGGTCTGTGCCATCCAGCCGATGCGGTCGGGCCGTGTGACACAGCCGGAAAAGCCCGCAGCGGTGGGCAGGTCCGACAGGGTGCGCAACAAGGTCGTCTTGCCCGCCCCCGATGCACCCATCAGGCAGGTCCAGCCTTGGCCTATGGAAAGGGTGCCGTCGAACAGCACCTCTCCACGCAGGACGAGCCTGCCTGAAAGCGACCAGCCTGTCACCGCAGCGAGACCGCGATCTCGCCCACGGGAGGGGCGGCGGGGATCAGTCCGGCTTGCGCCATGAAAGACCCGAAGGCGGCATAGCGCGCGGGATCCAGCGCGAAAGGGTCTTGCGCAAGATGCGGCACGGTGTCGGACCATGCGGCGGCGTTCAGCGCATCGTCGAGTTCCGGCGCATAGGCCTTGAAATCGGCCCATGTGCCCGCCGGATCGGCGGCGATGTCGCGGGCGGCATGGGCTGTGGCGTCAAGGAAGCGGGTGATGCGGTCACGGTCCATCCGTTGCGGATTGGCAAGGTAGACCAGTTCGTCATAGTCCGGCACGCCGTTTTCTTCGGGCAGGAAGCAGCGGGCCTTTTCGCCCAGACCCGCCATCTGGTGCGGTTCGAAATTGCGGAAGGCGCCCGAAACGGCATCGACCTGACCTGAGGCGAGGGCGGTGGTCAGGGCGAAGTTGACGTTGATCTGTTCGACTTCGTCGGGCGTGACGCCGTTTGAGCGCAGCATCTGGTGCAAGATCGCTTCTTCGATGCCGGGGACGGAAAAGCCGATGCGCTTGCCGGCAAGGTCCGCCAGCGTGGCGGGGCCGTCGGCTTTGACCATCACGCAATAGAGCGGGTCATTCACAAGCGCGCCCACCCGCACCACCGCAAGCCCGCCCGCATGTTGCAGATAAAGCTGCGGCTGGTAGCCCAAGGCAAGGTCGACCTGCCCCGCTGCCACCATCTTTGGCGGGTCAGAGGGGTCGGCGGGGGGGATGAGATCGACCTCGAGCCCCGCATCGCGGAAGTAGCCGCGCCGTTCTGCGACGATGATCGGGGCGTGGTCGGGGTTCACGAACCAGTCGAGCATGACGGTGAACCTGTCGGCGGCCTGCGCGGGCAGGGCGAGAAACATAAGGGAGATGAGCAAGCGTTTCACGGCGCGGTCCTTTGCGCGAAGAAGTGGTCGGTGGGGCCGTGGCCCTGACCCACGGTCAGGCGGTCGGCCCCGCGGATTGCGCCGAGGGTATAGGCCTTGGCCGCTTTTGCGGCGGCAAGCGGGTCGCCTGTCAGCGCAAGGTGGGTGGCAAGTGCTGCCGAGAGCGTGCAACCGGTGCCGTGCGTGTTCCGCGTCGCGATGCGCGGGGCGCTGGACCAGTCTCTGGCGGTGGCCGAGAGGAAGAGGTCGGGGCTGTCCGCGCCCGCCAGATGCCCGCCCTTGAGGAAGACCGAGCGCGGGCCGAGCGACAGCAGCGCCGCCGCCTGCGCCTCCATCTCTTCGGGGTTTTGCGCTTCGGGCAGGGACAGCAGGTCGGCGGCTTCGGGCAGGTTCGGGGTGATGACCGTGGCTATGGGCAACAGCGTCTCGCGCATCGCGGCGACCGCTTCGGTGGCGAGCAGGCGGTCGCCACCCTTGGCGACCATCACGGGGTCGACGATGACGGGCAGGCCGCGCCGGGCGAGTTCGGCAACCACGGCGGTGATGATCTCGGCCGTGCCGAGCATGCCGATCTTGACCGCATCGACGCGGATATCGTCAAGGATCGCCGCGATCTGGGCGCGGATGAAGGCGGGGCGGACGAGTTCCACATCCCGCACTCCGCGCGTATTTTGCGCGGTAAGCGCGGTAATGACCGCCATGCCATAGCCGCCATTGGCCGAGATGGCCTTGAGGTCGGCCTGTATCCCCGCGCCGCCCGAAGGGTCGGAGCCTGCGATGGACAGGATGTTCGGGATCATGCCTGCCCCCATGCGGTGACAAGGGCGCGGGTGGCGGTTTCGGGGTCGGCGGCTGCGCTGATCGCCGAGACGATGGCCAGTCCTGCGCAGCCTGCGGCCTTAAGCGCTGCGACATCCCCCTGCCCGATGCCGCCGATGGCGACGGTCGGCACGGGCGACTGCGCGGCAATGCGGGCCAACCCGTCGAAGCCGAACGGGGCGGCAGCGTCCGGCTTTGTCGCCGTGGCGCGGATCGGGCCTGCACCGATATAGTCGATGCAATCCGGCGGGATGGCGGCAAGCTGGGCTTCTGTCTCGATGGAAAGGCCAAGGATCTTGCCAGCGCCCAAGGCCGCGCGGACGGCTTCCGGATCGCCATCGCCTTGTCCCATGTGCAGCCCGTCCGCCCCCGAGGCGAGGGCGACGGACAGGCGGTCGTTGATGACGAGCGGCACGCCCGCCGCGCGGCAAAGGGGCAGAAGGCGCAGGGCCTGCGCCGTCATCTCGGCGTCGGACACATTCTTGTCGCGCAGTTGCACGATACCCACCCCGCCCCGGAGCGCGGCGAGGACGAGCGCATCCTCTGCCCCGTCGGGGGTGACGAAATATACCGAAAGGTTCATGCTTGCGTGACCCTGGCCCGGGCCGACACCTCGGCAGGGGTCAGGTTCGCCAAGGCATCGACGAAGGCCGTGGCAAAGCTGCCCGGACCCTTGGCCGTGGCAGCGGCGCATTCGCCGGCAAGCCCGTAATAGGCCAGCGCCGCAACTGTCGCTTCGAGCGGCGGTTGGCCGACGAGGAAGGCCCCGACGATTCCTGTCAGCGAACAGCCAAGCGCGGTCACAAGCGGCATGGTGGCGTGGCCGTTGGCGATGTGGAAAGCGCGTGTGCCATCGGTGACGAAATCGACCGCGCCCGTGACGGCGACGACCGATCCCGTGGCGCGGGCAAGGGTGCGCGCGCCCGCCTCGGCCTGCCCGACGGCATCTGCGGCGTCAACGCCCTTGCCCGCAGCGCCAGCACCGGAGAGGGCGAGGATTTCGGACGCATTGCCCCGGATCACCGTGGGTTTCAGCGCGACGAGCGCCGCCGCCGTCTCGCGCCGGAAGGTCGTCGCCCCTGCGGCGACGGGGTCGAGCACCCAAGGGGTGCCGCGCGCGCTGGCGGTCTTTGCGGCGAGCAGCATCGAGCGGACCCAAGCCCCGCTCAGCGTGCCGATGTTGATGGTCAACGCGGGGGTGAAGCCTGCGAATTCGGCCACCTCTTCCTCGGCATGCACCATCGCGGGCGAGGCGCCTGCGGCCAGCATGACATTCGCCATGACGTTCATCGCCACGTAATTCGTGATGTTCTGCACCAAGGGCGCGTTGCGCCGCATCGTTGCAAGGTTCTGGCCCCAATCGGTCATTCCATTCTCCGGTTCAGGGGCGTTGGAATGACGGGATGCCAGCCGGATTCGGGTGGCACACGCGACTTCCTCCGCCAGCATTATCTGGTTCAGGTTCAAAGGGTGCTTCTCAGCCCGCATGCGCGGACGCCCCTGTCACGGGGCCTGTCTAGAACAAGGGCTGACCGGCTTCCAGTGCGAAATGGCTTGGCGTGACGGGCCACCCGTTGCGGCGGGCGGGGGGAAGCGGGGCGGAAAAGGTCTGGCAGCCAGAGGCCGGCGTCAGGGGCGAGAGGGGGGCAGCCGACCCTGATCCCCCCCGTTCTTCGCCCGCAAGATCCTGAAATCCGGGTGCTGCGTTCGGCTTTTGCGCCGGCTGCGGGCGGGGCTTTGTGATCTGGGGGCTTTCCCTTGGCCCTGAAGCCGTGCAATGCTCGCGTTGGTTGTATTTGTGCGTGCGGTATCGAGTTGCTTGTGGAAGAGTTCATTACGCGCTGGAAGGCGTCGGGCGGGAGCGAGCGGGCCAATTTCCAGACCTTCGCGAATGAATTGTGCGACGTGCTGGGCCTGCCCAAACCCGCACCCGCGACCGAGGCGACGCGCGCCAATTCCTACTGCTTCGAGCATCCCGTCACCTTCATCCATACCGGCGCGCAATCGCGCGGGTTCATCGACCTTTACCGTGCCGGCCATTTCGTGATGGAGGCCAAGCAGGGCACGGGCGCCGCCGCCCTGCCTGACGAGGCCCAGCCCGGCCTGCTGCCCGATCTGCCCGGACCCCTGCGCAAGGGGCATGGCGCGCGCGGCACGAGGCGGTGGGACGACACGATGCTGCGCGCCCGCAATCAGGCCGATGGCTATGCCCGTGCCGTGTCGCGTGCCGATGGCTGGCCGCCCTTTCTGCTGGTCGTCGATGTGGGCCATGTGATCGAGGTCTATGCCGATTTCTCGGGGCAGGGGCAGGGCTACACGCAGTTTCCCGACGGAAAGCGCTATCGTATCGCGCTCGAGGACCTGCGGACCGAGGCGGTGCGCGAGAGGTTGCGGCTGATCTGGACCGATCCGCAGGCGCTTGATCCGTCGCGGGTCGCGGCCGAGGTGACGCGCGAGGTGGCCGACCGGCTGGCGGCGCTTGGCAAGTCGTTCGAAGGGCAGGGCCACAAGGGCGAGGATGTCGCGCGCTTCCTGATGCGCTGCCTGTTCACCATGTTCGCCGAGGATGTCGAGCTGATCCCCGCGTCCAGCTTCTCGGACCTGCTCAAACGGTTGCGCGGCCATCCCGAACATGCGGCACCGGCCTTGACGGCGCTGTGGCAGACGATGAATTCGGGCGGCTTCTCGCCCGTGCTGATGACGGACCTCAAGCGGTTCAACGGGGGGCTGTTCAAGGAGGCCGAGGCGCTGCCCCTGAACGAGGTGCAGCTTTCGCTGCTGATCGATGCCGCCGCGCGCGACTGGCGCGAGGTGGAGCCTGCCATTTTCGGCACGCTTCTGGAGCGGGCGCTTGACGCGCGGCAGCGGCACAAGCTGGGGGCGCATTACACCCCCCGCGCCTATGTCGAACGGCTGGTGAACCCGACGGTGATCCAGCCCTTGCGGCAGGAATGGCTGAACGTGCAGGCCTCGGCGCTGATCCTTGCGGGGCAGGGGCAGGTCGATGGCGCGCGCGACATCGTCCATGCCTTCCACCGCCGCCTGTGCGAAATCCACGTGCTTGACCCCGCCTGCGGCAGCGGAAATTTCCTTTATGTCGCGCTTGAGCTGATGAAGCGGCTTGAGGGCGAGGTGACGGCGCTTCTGGCCGAGCTGGGCGAGGAGCAGACCGCGCTGCAACTGGCGGGCCATACGGTCGATCCGCACCAGTTTCTGGGGATCGAGGTCAACCCCTGGGCCGCTGCGGTGGCGGAACTCGTGCTGTGGATCGGCTATCTGCAATGGCATTTCCGCACCCACGGCAGCGCCAGCCCCGCCGAGCCGGTGCTGAGGGATTTCCACAATATCGAAAACCGCGATGCCGTGCTGGACTGGGATGACCGCCGCCCGCGACTGGATGCGGATGGCCAGCCCGTCACGCGCTGGGACGGGATCACGACCATTCCCCACCCCGTAACGGGCGAGGCCGTGCCGGACCCGCAGGCGCGGGTGCAGGTGTGGGACTACGTCAAACCCCGCCCCGCGGCCTGGCCCGAGGCGGATTTCATCGTGGGCAACCCGCCCTTCATCGGCGCAAGCCGGATGCGCGATGCGCTGGGCGACGGCTATACCGAGGCGATCCGCAAAGCCTACCCCCGCGTGCCGGACAGCGCCGATTTCGTGATGTTCTGGTGGGAGAAGGCGGCGCTTGCCGCCCGCGCCCACAAGGACGGGCGGGGCTGCCGCCGCTTCGGGCTGATCACCACGAATTCGCTGCGCCAGACCTTCAACCGCAAGGTGCTTGATGCGCATCTGAACGACCCGAAAACCCCGCTGGGGCTGGTTTTCGCCATTCCCGACCATCCTTGGGTGGATGCGGGCGAGGGGGCGGCCGTGCGCATTGCCATGACCGTGGCCGAAAAGGGCCGGATCACGGGCCGCCTGCTGACGGTGACGGCCGAGACCAAGACCGAGGAAGGGGCCGAGGGCCGCGACGTGACGCTGGCCGAGGCGCAGGGGACGATTCAGGCGGATTTGCGGGTGGGGGCGGATGTGGCGGGCGCCAAGGCGCTGCGGGCGAATGACAAGATATCGACCAGAGGCGTCATGCTCTTCGGAGCAGGATTTATCGTGACGCGGGAGCGAGCCAAGGCGCTTGGACTCGCGTCGAACCAAGAGGTAGCGCGGGTAATCAAAGACTACTGCAACGGCCGTGACTTGCTGGGAATCTCACGGAAGGTGATGGTAATTGACCTTTGGGGCTACTCGGAAGGCCAAGTCCAGTCGCGTGTGCCTACAGTTTTCCAGCATTTAAAAGATACCGTCTGGCCGGAAAGGCAGAGTAACAACCGCGAAAGTCGGAAACGGAGATGGTGGCTCTTCGGCGAACCGCTTGGCCCATTTAGGCCCGCGCTGGACGAAATCGGCAGATACATTGTCACCGTCGAGACAGCGAAACATCGTATCTTCCAGTTCCTCCCGGAGGGGACCTTGCCAGACAACATGCTGGTCGCAATTGCGAGTCCAGAGGCTTGGATCCTGTCGGTGCTGTCCAGCCGCTTCCACGTCGCTTGGGCGCTGACAGCAGGCGGCACCCTCGAAGATCGACCCCGCTACAACAAATCTCGCTGCTTCGACCCCTTCCCCTTCCCCGACCCGACCGAGGCGCAGAGGGCTGCCCTTCGCGCCTTGGGCGAGGAACTCGACGCGCATCGCAAGGAGCGGCAGAAGGCCCATCCGAAGCTGACCCTGACTGCCATGTACAACGTGCTGGAAAAGCTGCGCGCGGGGGAACGGATCGAAGGCAAGGATCGCGAGGTCTATGATCAGGGCCTGATCGGCCTGTTGAAGGACATTCACGACCGCATCGATGCCGCCGTCGCCGCCGCCTATGGCTGGCCCGCCGACCTGACCGACGAGGATATCCTGATCCGCCTTGTCGCGCTGAACCGCGCCCGTGCGGCGGAAGAGGCGCAGGGGATGGTCCGCTGGCTTCGCCCCGACTACCAGAACCCCGCCGGACGCGCCGCCGTGGCGACCGGCCAGCAGACCGCGCTGGACATCGGCCCCGCCGAAAGCACGGCAAAGGCGCCCTGGCCCAAGACCCTGCCCGAACAGATCGCCGCCGTCCGTGCCACGCTGTCCGACCTTGGCACCGCGACCCCCGAACAGGTGGCCCGCCAGTTCCTCCGCGCCCGTGCCGGATCGGTGCAACCGCTGCTCGAAAGCCTGAGCGCCCTTGGACAGGCCCGGATCGTCGAGGGCGGCCGCTTCGCCGCCTGAGCCGGGCCTTGCGGCGGCGGGCAAGGGGGGCGGCCCCTGTCTTGCACCTGTCCGCAGGGCGGCCCTGACCGGAAAGCGCCCGAAAGGCGGCGAAAGCACGTGAGGCAACCGCGCAAGACGCGGCGGCCCCGTTTTTTCGCCAAGGGTTCGGCGCGGGCCATGCGGACCCTTCCGGCGCGGCGCTTCGGCAAAGATCGCTTGACTTGGGGGCTTTGGTGATCCAGCGTCACAAGTAACGATCTGGTTACATACTTGGACCGAATGGACGCGGCAGATTACATCATCGTCGGAGGCGGCTCGGCCGGATGCGTGCTTGCCGCGCGGCTGAGCGCGGGCGGAGAGGCGCAGGTGCTGCTGCTCGAGGCGGGGGGGCAGGACAGGTCGGTCCTGTTCCACTGGCCTGCCGGTTTCGCGCGGATGACCAAGGGGATTGCAAGCTGGGGGTGGTCCACGGTGCCGCAGCGGCACATGCAGGACCGCGTGCTGTGGTACACGCAGGCGCGGGTCATTGGCGGCGGGTCAAGCATCAATGCCCAGATCTACACGCGCGGCAACCGGGGCGATTATGACGGCTGGGCTGCGGAATGCGGATGCGAAGGCTGGTCCTATTCCGAGGTGCTGCCCTATTTCCGCCGCGCCGAAGGAAACGAGCGCTTTGCGGATGCGTTCCACGGGACGGATGGCCCGCTTGGCGTGTCGATGCCACGGGCGACGCTGCCGGTCTGCGATGCCTTCGTGCGGGCGGGGCAGGGCTGGGGCATGCCCTACAACCCCGATTTCAACGGCGCGGCGCAGGCCGGTGTCGGCTTTTACCAGCTGACGCAGCGCGCGGCGCGGCGGTCCTCGGCGGCGGTGGCCTATCTGCGCCCTGCCGAGGCACGGCCCAACCTGAGGGTCAGAACGGGCGGGCAGGTGCGGCGCATCCTGATCCGCGCGGGGCGGGCTGTCGGGGTCGAGATGGTGGACGGTTCGGTGCTGCATGCCAGATGCGAGGTCATTCTGGCCGCAGGGGCCATAGGGTCGCCGCGTCTTTTGCAGCTTTCGGGGATCGGGCCTTCGGCGCACTTGGGCAAGGCCGGTATTCCGGTCGTGCATGATCTGGCCGGGGTGGGCGAGAATTTGCAGGACCATGTCGATCTGTGCGTGCTGGCCGAATGCACGGGGCCGCATTCCTATGACGGCATCCAGCGGCTGGACCGGACGCTGATGGCCGGCGTGCAGTATCTGCTCTACCGCTCGGGTCCGGTTGCGGCCTCGTTGTTCGAGACGGGCGGGTTCTGGTACGCGGACCCTGCGGCCGAGTGGCCCGATACGCAATTCCACCTCGGGCAGGGGTCGGGGATCGAGAAGGGCATCGCCGCCATCGACGGGTGGGGCATCACGCTCAATTCGGCCTATCTGCGGCCGCGGTCGCGCGGGACGGTGCGTCTGGGTTCGGACGATCCGCGGGCGGCACCGCTGATCGACCCGAATTACTGGTCGGACCCGCATGATCTGGACATGTCCTTGCGGGGGCTGGACATGGCGCGCGAGATCCTGCGCCAGCCGGAGTTGCGGCCTTTCGTTCGGCGCGAGGTGCTTCCCGGTCCCGGCCCGGGCGACCGTGCGGCGCTGTTCGACTATGCCTGCCGGATGGCCAAGACCGACCATCACCCCGTCGGCACCTGCCGGATGGGGCAGGACGAGATGGCGGTCGTGACCCCCGACCTGCGGCTACGGGGGATCGACGGGCTGCGGGTCTGCGACGCATCGGTCATGCCGCGCATCCCGTCCAGCAACACGAACGCCCCGACGATCATGATTGCCGAGAAGGCCAGCGACATGATCCTCGGGCTGCCACCGCTTCCCGAGATCCGCACGATGCCCCCGCAGGGCAGGGGCGGGCGGGGGTTTGTCTGAACCAGTCTGGAGAGCTGTGATGAAAGTCTACGGAATGCAGCATATCGGGTTCACCGTGCCTGACCTCGGGCAGGCGGTGGAGTTTTTCCGGTCGATGTTCGGGGCGGTGGAATGCCTTTCCACGGGTCTGATCGATGTCGATGACGACTTCATGCGCCGCAGGCTGGGCGTGCCGGGGCAATGCCGGATCGAG
Organism: Paragemmobacter straminiformis; assembly: GCF_014243445.1. GTDB lineage: Bacteria > Pseudomonadota > Alphaproteobacteria > Rhodobacterales > Rhodobacteraceae > Paragemmobacter > Paragemmobacter straminiformis. Next base: position 22,477 of record NZ_JACLQD010000006.1, on the reverse strand, counting down.
GATATCAAGGTGCTGCGCGTCGGCAACGGCACCAATCTGGAGCTGTTCCAGTATTCAGGCGATGCCGGGGCGGATGAAGCGCCGAAGCGCAACAGCCAGCCGGGCGGGTTCCATCTGGCCTTTCAGGTGGAGGATTGCAACGCGGCGGCGGACCGCCTGCGCAAGGCCGGGGTCGAGGTGCTGGACGGGCCGACCTATGTCGATGCCGGAGCGATGGAGGGGCTGACATGGTGCTATCTGAAAACGCCTTGGGGCCAGTTTCTCGAAATCGTCAGCATGGACGGCCCGCTGGGGGCCGAACGCAACGGGCAGCCCGCGCAATGGTCGCCCGTTACGGGCAGATGACGCCCGACCACCCGCCAAGACACCCGATCCCCGAAAGCACGGACCGCGATGCCCTTTGAAATCATCATTCCCGCCCGCCAGACCTTTGCCCTAGAGCCGTATGAGGATGCCAAGTTGCAGCCGGACGAGATCCGCGGGCGCACGCTTTGCACGCTGGTCAGTCAGGGAACGGAAATCGGCTGGGCCAATGGCGACAGCTTCCCGATCCGCCCCGGCTATGCGGCGGTGTTCGAGGTCGAGGAGGTCGGGGCTGCGGTCGAAGGCGTGCGCAAGGGCGAGCGGCGCTTTGCGATGGGCTGCCATCGCGGCACGCAGACCCATCGGGCGCAACATAGCTTGCCCGTTCCCGAAGGTCTGGCACCGGAGCGGGCGGTGCTAGCGCGTCTGGCGGGCGTTTCGATGACGACGCTGATGACGACGCGCGCGCGCGCCGGTGACCGTGTGGTCATCTGCGGTGCGGGTCCGGTCGGATTGCTGGCGGCGCATCTGTTCCGCATCGCCGCCTATCGCGTCACGCTGGTCGACCCCGATGCCTTGCGCCGAGGGCAGGCTGCCGCAAGCGGTATTGCCGATGTCCGCGCGGCGATGCCCTTGGACGATCCTGCCTGTCAGGGGCAGGTGGCGCTGGTCGTGGACTGTTCGGGCCATGAAGGGGCGGCGCTGGACGGGTGCCGCATCGTCCGCCGGACGGGCGAGGTGGTGCTGGTCGGCGTGCCGTGGCGCAAGCTGACGGAGCATTCGGCGCATGATCTGACCCATGCCGTCTTTTTCAACCATGTCACCCTGCGGTCGGGATGGGAATGGGAGCTTCCCCTGCATGGCAGGGACTTTGCGTGGGAAGAGTTGCTCGACGGCTACAACAACGCCGCGCATTCCATCTTTGGCGGCTTCGCGCGGGCGATGGACTGGCTGGCCGAGGGAAGGTTGCCGCTGGAGGGATTGATGCATCATGCCGCGCCCGACGATCCGGCGGCGCTTTACGCGCGCATCCTGTCGCGCGGGATCGAGGAACCTTTCATCCTGATCGACTGGGAAGGAGCCCGCAGATGATCGCGCATATGACCAGCCTTTCCGCCGCAGGTGCCTTGCGCCTGATGAACGCGGCCCTTGCGCAGGCGGCGGCCGAAAGACTTGTGGTTGCGGTCTGTGTCTGTGACGCGCAGGGACATGTTCTGGCCGCCGCGCGGATGGAGGGGGCCACGCCGCCCATTCTGGATTTTGCCCAAGACAAGGCCTTTACCGCCGCGACCATGCGGAAATCGACCCAAGCCTTTGCCGAGCGCATGGCGTCGAGCCAGTCGCTGAGCCTTGGCCTGTCGACGCGGGCGCGGCTTTTGACCTGGGGCGGGGGGCTGCCTGTGGTGCATGACGGGCAGGTGATCGGCGGGATCGGTGTGTCCGGAGCCAAGGATTTCGAGGATATCGCCTGCGCGCAGGCGGCCCTGTCCGAGGCGGGTCTGGGCTGGGAGCCCTGAGGTCAGGCCGAGACGAGGCGCAGGATCGTGTCGATGTTGAAGCGGAGCCGCTCTTCCAGCGCGTCCTTGGCCATCAGGTCGCGCTCGAACACGATGGAGCCGGTGAAGCGGTTGGTCAGGTAATAGTAGCCGATGGCCGCGATGGTGATGTTGAGCTGGACCGGATCGATTCCGGCGCGGAACACGCCCGCTTCGACGCCACGGTCAAGGATGGTTGCCACCATCGACACGAACTTGCGGCTGTAGACCTTGACCACCTCGGATTTCTTGAGGTGCTTGGCGCGGTGCAGGTTTTCGCTGTTCACCAGGGTGATGAACTCGGGGTTTTTGAGGTAGTAGTCCCAGGTGAAGCGGACCAGCCGTTCCAGCGCCTCTTTCGGGGCGAGGTGGTCGAGGTTCAGCTTCTGCTCGGCGGTGCGGATGTCGACATAGGCGTTTTCGAGGATGGTCTGGAAGAGGCCCTCTTTCGACTCGAAGTAGTGGTAGATCATCCGTTTGTTGGCGCGGGCCTTTTCGGCGATCACATCGACGCGCGCGCCGCCAAGCCCGTTCTTGGCGAATTCGCGCTTGGCGGCATCGAGGATGCGGGCCTTGGTCGCCTCGGCGTCGCGGGTGCGCGGCTTGCGCCCCGTGGCGGCAGATCCTGTCGTTTTCTCGTCAACTGGTTCCATGAACTGTCAGGCCCGTCCCGCCGTTTGCGCTAGCACCCTGCTTACACGGCCCGGGCCGATGTCGTCAAAGCGGAATCGAGATGCTTCGCCCCGTACGGCCAAACAAAATGCTTGACTTGAGGCGTCGCTAAAAAGTAACCAGTTAGTGCATTAGCGAGATCGTGCGCCATCGGTTCGGGCGCGGGTGCAATCGCTACCAGCTCGGCCACGGAACAGTGGTGTTGATGTGGGAATCAGGGAGGAAAACCAATGTCCACGTTCATCAAGGACTACATCGAACGCGAAACCATCAGCCGCCGGAACTTCCTGTTCGCCTCGGCTGCGGGCCTGACCACGGCGGCGATGCCGGGCGTTTTCGGCGCCGGCATGGCGCGCGCCGCGACCGATCCGGCCTTGGCATGGTCCTACCGTGACCGTGCGAGCGCCTATTGGAACGCCATCGTTTCGGGGGGCGAAGCCTTTACGGAATCCATCGGAAAGACGAAAGAGGACATGACCTCGTTGATCAACGAGGGGTCGTCCGAAAAGTCGCTGGCCGACATCAAAGCCTTCCTTGCCAAGAACAACGGCGCCTGCGCCATCGCCTGCGACGCCAATGACAGCCCGAACGCCCGCCCCGTGGCCGAAGCGGTTCAGGCCGCCGGTGGCTATGTCTCGACCATCTGGAACAAGACCGACGACGCCCATCCGTGGGACTTTGGCGACAACTGGGTCAGCCACATGACCTGGTCGGACGAGAAGCCTGCCGAGGAAACCGCCCGCATCCTGTTCGAGGCGATGGGCGGCAAGGGCGGGGTCGTCCATCTGGGCGGGATCGCGGCCAACAATCCGGCCATCGAGCGCCTGAACGGCCTGAAGAACGCGCTGAAGGACTATCCGGATATCGAGCTGCTCGACGCCCAGCCCGCCGATTGGGACACCACCAAAGCCGCGGAGCTGATGGCCAGCTTCCTGACGAAATACGGCGACAAGATCACCGGCGTCCACTGCGCCAATGACAACATCGCCTATGGCGTGATGGAGGCGCTGAAGGCCGAAGGCATCGAGGGCATGCCCATCGTCGCCTATGACGGCAACCCCGAAGCGGTGCAGATGGTCATGGACGGCCAGCTTCTGGCGACTGTCTTCACCAACCCGCACTGGGGCGGTGGCGTCACGCTGGCGCTGGCCTATCATGCGGCCATCGGCACCTTCAAACCGTCGGAAGAGCCGAACGAACACCGCGAGTTCTATGGCCCGACGATCCTTGTCACCGCCAAGGATGCCGCCGACTTCAAGGCGAAGTATCTCGACAACGTCCCGACCTATGACTGGAAGGATTTCTGGGGTCCGTCGAACGGCCAGATCGTCTACAAGTAAGTCTGAATGCCATCGGGGCGGCCGGTTTCCGGCCGCCCTTTTTTCCCCTTGCCGCAAGGGGTTGCACCGCCACGGGAGGACAGGGTGAAACGATTGATGACGCGCGAGAACGCGATCCGCTGGGCACCCATGCTGGTGCTGATAGGCCTTGTTATCCTGTTCACGGCGATCAATCCCGCCTTTCTGTCGCAACGCAATTTCGCCCGCATCGCCATTGCGGCGGCCCCTGCGCTGATGGTCGCGATCGGCGTAACCTTCATCATCGTGATGGGGTCCATAGACCTGTCGATGGAGGGGACGGTCGGGCTGACGGCGGTTCTGTTCTGTTTTGCCTTTCTTGCCACCGGCGGCACGCTGGCGGCGGGGGCCTGGGTGGCGATTCCGCTGATCCTGCTGCTTGGAGCCTTGATCGGGCTGGTCAACGGGCTTGTCCATGTCAGGCTGCGCATCCCGTCCTTTATGGCAAGTCTGGCCATCGGCTTCGTCGGCACCGGTGCCGCCGTGCTGGTGACGGGTGGCGACATCGTGAAGATCGACGACGACACTTTCCGCGCCTTGCTGACATGGCGGATCGCGGGCTTTCCGCTGATGATCTACGTTGTCGCGGCGCTTGCCCTGCTGGCATGGTTCATCCAGTCGCACACCACCCTTGGCCGCAATTTCTATGCTGTCGGCGGGGGCGAGGAGCTGGCGCATGCCTCGGGTCTGAATGTCCGCCGTGTCCGCATCATGGGCTTTGTGCTTGCGGGTGTGTTCTATGCGGTGGCCGGCATCCTTCAGGTCGCCAAGCTGGGGCAGGCGGAATCCGTCTCGGGCGCGAATTTCATGTTCATCTCCATCACCTCGGTCGTGGTGGGGGGGGTAGCACTTTGGGGTGGTATCGGCGGCATATGGAACACGGTGGTCGGCGTTCTGATCGTGAATGTCATCAACAACGGCATGGTGGTGATCGGCCTGCCCGATTTCCTGCAGGACGGGATGCTGGGGCTGCTGGTGATCCTTGCCGTGGTGCTGTCGACCGATCGCCGATCCATCAGCTTCGTGAAGTGAGGGCGCTGCCATGTATCAACTGAAGGCAGTCGAGAAGAAGTTTCCCGGCGTCCATGCGCTGAAATCGGTGGATTTCGAGATCAAGCGCGGCGAGATCGTGGGGCTGGTCGGCGAGAACGGCGCCGGCAAGTCCACGCTGATGAAGGTGATCTACGGCGCCTATCAGCCCGATGGCGGCACCGTCATGATCGACGGCAAGGCCGTGCGGTTCCAGAACCCGCGTCAGGCGATGGAAAAGGGCATCGGCATGGTGTTTCAGGAACAGTCGCTGATCCCGAACCTGACGGTGATGGAGAACATCTTTCTCGGCTACGAACAGCAGTTCGTCCGCCTTGGTGTCATCAACTGGAAAGCCATGTCTGCGGCCGCATCGAGGCAGCTTGCCAAGGTGAAGCTGGATATCGACCCTGCGACCGTCACCTCGGCCCTGTCTTTCGCGCAGCGCCAGCTGGTGGAGCTTGCCAAGGTGCTGACGCTGGAAGAGCGGGTGGACGGCGATCTTGTGATCTTGCTGGACGAACCGACCAGCGTTCTGGCCGAGGACGAGGTGAAGATGCTTTTCGCCATCGTCCGCGAGCTGACCAAGCGGGCGTCCTTTATCTTCGTCAGCCACCGGATGGACGAGGTGATGCAGCTATCGGACCGCATCTATGTGATGAAGGACGGTGCGGTTGTCGATGTGGTCCCCCAGGGCGGGGCGACGGTCGAACAGATCCAGCACAAGATGGTCGGGCGCAACGTCGATCGGGAATACTACCGCGAACAGCGGCAGAAACCCTATGACGCATCGAAAGTCCTGCTTCGGATGGACGGCGTCTCGTTGCCCGGCCGGATCAAGGATATCAGCCTGAAGCTGCATGCGGGCGAGGTGCTGTGTCTTGTCGGCACCGAGGGATCGGGGCGCGAGGCGATCTTGCGGACGATCTATGGCATGCGGACGCCGGTTGCCGGGACGCTGCAGATCAAGGGGCAGGCCGTGGCCTCGTTCAATCCGCAGGCGGCGGTTTCGGCGGGGGTCGGCTATGTGCCGCGCGAACGCAAGATCGAAGGCATCGTGGCCGGGATGAACGTGTTCGAGAACATGACCCTGTCGCAGATGGGGCGCTACAGCAGGGCGGGCGTGCTGAATGTGACGGCGGAGCGGGCGCTTGCGCGGGACTGGATCGCAAAACTGTCGATCAAGGCGCATTCGGAACTTGCCGATTGCGGCAACCTCTCGGGCGGGAACCAGCAGAAGGTGGTGCTGTCCAAGTGGCGGTCGGGCGGGTCGGATATCATGCTGCTCGACCATCCGACGCGCGGTCTTGATATCGGCGCCAAGGAGGACGTCTACGAGATGATCCGCGACATGTCGGATGACGGCGTGGGCGTGATCCTTGTGGCCGACACGCTCGAGGAGGCCATCGGCCTTTCGCACAGCATCATCGTGCTGAAGGACGGCGCCATCCAGCAAAGGTTCGATTGCCTGCCGGGCGCGAAGCCCACGCTTTTCGACCTTTTGCATTACATGATCTGACGGGGAACAAGATGGATCTGCAACGTCTCAAGCCGCATCTTCCGTGGATCACCCTGATCGTGCTGGTGGTCTTTGTCGGGATCACGGATTCGAACTTTCTGAAGCCGGCCAATCTTCTGGAACTGGCCGGAGACATCGTGCCGCTGTTCATCATGGCGCTGGGGCTGACCTTTGCCATCTACATCGGCGGCATCGACCTGTCGGCGCAGTCGATGGCGAATATGATCACCGTTGTCGCCTCGGTCTATCTGGCAAGCCTTGGGCTGTGGGTCGCGGTGCTGTGCGTGCTGCTCGGCTTCGGTCTGGGGCTGTTGTCGGGGTTCGTGACGACACGGCTTTTCGTGCCGTCGTTCATTTCCACGCTGGCTGTCGGGGGGGTCTGCTTTTCCGTGGCGCAATGGCTGTCGGGCAACCGTGCGCTGAACATGGATGCCGAGCAGCGCAACGCGCTTTTCGGCTGGATGATCGGGCGGACGGGCATCATTCCCAACGAGTTGTTCATCGCCGCCGGATTGCTGGCGCTGTGCCTGTTCATCGAGCGGCGCACCACGCTCGGGCGGGCGCTCAAGGCCGTGGGGGCGGGCGAGATGGCGGCGGCGGCATCGGGGCTGAATGTCACGCGCTACAAGATGCTGGCCTTTGCCATTTCGGGCGCCTTGGCCGCCGTGGCGGGGCTTTTGTTCAGCGTGAAACTGTCGGGCGGCGCGCCGACCATCGCCAACGGTTTCCTGCTGCCGGCCATCGTGGCCGTGCTGGTGGGGGGCACGCCGCTGACAGGTGGGGTGGGGGGCGTTCTGAACACGGCCATCGGCACGCTGATCGTGGCGGTCATCCGGGCATCGATGCTGTATTTCGGGGTGCAGGCGACCCAGCAGCAGATGGTCTTCGGGCTGGTGCTGATCGCAGCCATCGCGCTGACCATCGACCGCTCGAAACTCCGCACGGTGAAGTGACATGGGCAAGATGCTGGCCGCCGTTCTGGTGGAACCCAAGCGGTTCGAGTTGCAACGCGTCGAGATCCCTTCGGTCGGGCGGGACGAGGTGCTGATCCGCGTCACAAGGACCGGGGTCTGTGGCACGGATGTGCATATCTTCAACGGCCATTATGCCGCCGACCGGCTGCCGCTGGTTCCGGGACATGAATTCTGCGGCACGGTCGCGGTGATCGGGCAGGATGTGCGCCACCTGACCGAGGGGCAGGCCGTCGTCGCGGACATCAACATCGGCTGCGGCACCTGTTACTGGTGTCGCCGGAACGAGGTGCTGAACTGTCCGACGATGACGCAGATCGGCATCGGGCGGGACGGGGCCTTTGCCGAATATGTCGTGGTTCCGGCCCGTCTGGCCATTCCGGTTCCCGAGGGGATGCCTGCCGAATTGCAGGTGCTGGTCGAACCCGTTGCCTGCGTCGTCCGCGCGGCCCGCAAGGCGAGGGTCGGCTTTGGCCAGTCGGCGGTGGTGCTGGGGGCCGGTCCGATCGGGAACCTGCATGTGCAGATGCTGCGGCTGTGCGGCGCCGCGCCCATCATCGTGGCAGACCTGAACCGCGACCGCTGCCGCATGGCACTCGAGGCCGGAGCGGATGCCGCCGTCAGCGATCCGTCGCAGGTGAAGGCGGACGTGCTGGCGCGCACCGGCGGGCGCGGGGCCGATCTTGTGATCGAAAGCGTCGGTTCGCCGCGTCTTTACGCGCTTGCCTTCGAGCTTATCCGCAAAGGCGGGCATGTCGCTTTCTTCGGGATCACGGGTCCGGCGGAAACCGTGCCGGTCGATATCCTGCGCACGGTGCTTGAGGAAAACAGTCTCAAGGGCAGCGTGGCCGGCATGGGCGAGGATATGCATGACGCCCTGACCCTGCTGGCGCATGGACGGTTCCACACGGGGGCGTTTACCGGCGCGACCTATGCGCTCGACGAGATCCAGACCGCCTTTGACACGTTGGGCGAGCGTCCTTCCGATCTCAAGACGCAGATACGCATCGCCTGACAGGCGGATGGTTGACATTAAAGTAACCGATCAGTTACACAATTTGTAACGTTTCAACATGCGAATCCCGAGGGAGATTGCTCATGGACCAGCGCACGACACTTCACAGCCTTCCCCAAGCCCCGCGCGAGTTCGGCTTCTGGCTCGACGGAGCATGGGAGGGGGGGCGTCCCCTGTTCGAGCGGGCGTCTCCGGGGCATGGCGTGGCGGTGACGCTGACGCCGAAATGCACGGTTGCCGATCTGGATGCCGCCGTTGCCGCCGCGCGACGCGCCTTTGAGGATCGCGGCTGGGCGGGCCTGTCCGGGGCGGAGCGGGCGGCTGTGCTGCTGCGGGCGGCCGAGATCCTGCGCCGCCGGCGCGACGAGATCGCCTATTGGGAGGTTCTCGAGAACGGCAAGCCCATCGCGCAGGCGCGGGGCGAGATCGACCATTGCATCGCCTGTTTCGAAGTGGGTGCCGGTGCCGCGCGGCTTTTGCACGGTGACAGTTTCAACAGCCTTGGCGACGGGCTGTTCGGCATGGTGCTGCGCGAACCTGTCGGGGTGGTCGGGCTGATCACGCCGTGGAACTTTCCGTTCCTGATCCTGTGCGAGCGCGTGCCTTTCATCCTTGCCTCGGGCTGCACGATGGTTGTCAAACCCTCGGAAGTGACCAGCGCCACGAGCCTGATGCTTGGCGAGGTTCTTGCGGAAGCGGGCTTGCCCAAAGGGGTTTACAACGTCGTCACCGGCTCGGGCCGCACCATCGGGCAGGCGCTGACCGAGCATCCGGATGTGGACATGCTGTCCTTTACCGGATCGACGGGCGTGGGACGGTCGGTCGTGCATGCGGCGGCTGACAGCAATTTCAAGAAGCTCGGGCTGGAGCTGGGTGGCAAGAACCCGATCATCGTCTTTGCCGATGCCGATCTCGAGGATGCGGCGGATGGCGCGGCCTTCGGGATCAGCTTCAACACGGGACAGTGCTGCGTGTCGTCGAGCCGGTTGATCGTCGACCGCCGTGTGGCTGCCGAGTTCGAGGCGATCTTGGCCGCGAAGATGAAACGGATCGTCGTGGGCGATCCTTTGGACGAGGCGACGCAGGTCGGTGCGATCACGACGGATGCGCAGAACCAGACGATCCTGTCCTATATCGACAAGGGCAAAGCCGAAGGTGCCAAGGTGCTGACCGGCGGTGCCGCGATCGAGCTTGGTCGGGGCAGCTATATCGCGCCGACGCTGTTTTCGGGTGTCACGCCGGACATGGCGATTGCGCGGGACGAAATCTTCGGGCCTGTGCTGTCGTCGTTCACCTTTAACACGACGGACGAGGCGATCCGCCTTGCGAACGATACGGTCTATGGTCTTGCGGCCAGTGTCTGGTCGAAGAACATCGACACCGCCCTGACCGTGTCGCGGCGGGTGCGCGCGGGGCGGTTCTGGGTCAATTGCATTATGGCGGGAGGGCCGGAAATGCCCTTGGGCGGGTTCAAGCAATCGGGCTGGGGGCGCGAGGCCGGCGTCTACGGGGTGGAGGAATACACGCAGGTGAAATCCGTCCATGTCGAGATCGGCAAGCGCAGCCACTGGATCAAGTGATATGGCGCAGGGGTTCGATTATGTCATCGTCGGCGGCGGCTCGGCCGGATGCGTTCTTGCCGCCCGCCTGTCCGAAGACCCTGCGGCGCGCGTCTGTCTGATCGAGGCAGGCGGGAAGGATTCCCACCCGCTGATCCACATGCCCGTGGGCTTTGCCAAGATGACCACGGGGCCGCTGACATGGGGTCTTGTTACCGCGCCGCAGAAACATGCCAACATGCGCGAGATCCCCTATGCCCAGGCGCGGGTTCTGGGGGGCGGCTCGTCCATCAACGCGGAGATCTTCACGCGTGGCCACCCGTCGGACTATGACCGCTGGGCCGAGGACGAGGGGGCGGAGGGCTGGGCCTTCAAGGATATACAGAAGTACTTCCTGCGATCGGAAGGCAACGCGATCCTGTCGGGCGGCTGGCACGGGACGGACGGCCCCCTGGGGGTGTCGAACATTCCCGACCCGAACCCGTTGAGCCGTGCTTTCGTGCAGAGCTGTCAGGAACTCGGGATGCCCTACAACCCCGATTTCAACGGGGAACGGCAAGAAGGGGCGGGCATCTACCAGACCACCACGCGCGGCAACCGTCGCTGTTCGGCGGCGGTCGGCTATCTGCGCCCGGCGATGGCGCGGGCGAACCTGACCGTTGTCACCGGAGCCTTGGTGCTGCGGGTGGTTTTCGAGGGGCAGCGGGCGGTCGGCGTCGAATATGCCGTTGGCGGTGCCGTGACGGTCGCGCGGGCCGAGGCCGAGGTGATCGTGACCTCGGGGGCCATCGGCAGCCCGAAGCTGATGATGCTGTCGGGCATCGGTCCTGCGGCGCATCTGGCCCGGCACGGCATTCGGGTCGTGCAGGACCTGCCCGGTGTCGGCCAGAACCTGCATGACCATTTCGGCATCGACATCGTGGCCGAGTTGAAGGGTCACGAAAGCCTCGACAAATACAACAGGCCGCATTGGGCGCTTTGGGCGGGGATGCAATATGCGCTGTTCAACTCGGGTCCGGTGACGTCCAACGTCGTCGAGGGCGGGGCGTTCTGGTATGCCGACGGGCAGGGGTCGCGCGCGAACCCCGATTTGCAGTTCCACTTCCTGTGCGGGGCCGGGGCCGAAGCCGGTGTGCCAAGCGTGCCGAAAGGGTCGTCAGGCATCACGCTCAACAGCTATACCCTGCGGCCCAAGGCGCGCGGGTCGGTTACGCTGCGTTCGGCCGATCCCAAGGCCGCGCCGGTGGTGGACCCCAATTTCCTTGGCCACCCCGATGACCTGCGGATTTCGGTCGAAGGGGTGAAGATCAGCCGCGAGATCTTCAGCCAGCCTTCCTTGCAGAAATACATCAAGGACATCCGCTTCCCCGACAACACCATCCGCACGCAGGCCGACTATGAGGCCTATGCGCGCCAATATGGCCGGACATCCTATCATCCGACCTGCACCTGCAAGATGGGCAAGGACGAGATGGCGGTCGTGGACCCGCAACTTCGCGTGCGCGGCGTGGACGGGCTGCGGATTTGCGACAGTTCGGTCATGCCGTCGCTGATCGGATCGAACACAAACGCGCCGTCGATCATGATCGGCGAACGGGCTGCGGACCTGATCCGCGGCAACCGTTAGGCCTCCTCCCGGCTGACGCGCGACTGGGGCGGCCCGAAAGGCCGCCCCTCTTCGTTCAGTCGAAGTCGGGCGCGTAGGGCACGAGGTTCTTGCCGACGATCCGGTAGCCCGTGGACATCAGCCGGTCGATCCGGCCCATGTCGATGGAGGAGAGGGTGAAATCCATCACCTCGTAATTGGCGCGGATGTTTTCGGGCTTGGTGGACATGGTGTTGATCGGAACGCCCTTTTGCAGGATCCAGCGCAGGACGGTCTGGGCGGCTGATTTCCCGTAGCCCGCCCCGATTTCGGCAAAGAGCGGGTATTTGAACACCTCGCCCCGCGCGACCGAGCAGTAGGAGGAGAGGGGAATTCCCGTCTCGTCCGCTGCCGCAAGCAGTTTCGACTGGTCGAGAAGCGGGTGGAATTCGACCTGGTTTGTCACCAGCGGAGCGTCGACGATGGCGCGGGCCTGCCGCATCATGGCGGCGGTGTAGTTGGAAATGCCGATGTGACGGGCAAGGCCGCGGTCATGGGCCATTTGCAGCAGGCGCAGCGACCCCGCGATGTCGCCGCCCGGCGTGGGCCAATGCAGGAGCAGGATGTCGGCCCGGCTGATCCTGAGCGCCTTGAGCGATGCCTCGACCGACGGAAGGAAAGTGGCTTCGGTGAAGTTCTCGATCCCCACCTTGGTCGTGATGCACAGATCGTCGCGGGCAATTCCGCTTTCGGCGAGGGCCGCGCCCGTATCGGCCTCGTTGCCATACATCTGCGCGGTGTCGAAGGCGCGATAGCCTGCCGAAATGGCGGCCTCGATTGCGGTCCGCAGCACTTCGCCCTTGAGGGGGAACGTGCCGAAGGCGCGTTGGTGGTTTTTCTGGAACGTTATGTTCATGGGCTTTTGTCCTTCCCTGACGCTTGCAGCCAAAACAGGCGGAATCCGTGCATTTTGACGCTTGATCTTCCGTCCCGATCCTCGTTATCGTTATAACCGGTTAGTTACTTATTGCCAACCGTGGAAGGAGAGCCCCGTGTCGAAAGTGAAGTCTGCCGCCGAGGCGGCGCGTCTTGTCGCAGATGGGGCGACGGTTGCGGTGAACTCGTCCTCGGGGCTGCTTTGCCCCGATGATGTGCTGAAAGCCCTTGGCGAACGCTTCCTTGCCGAAGGGGCGCCGCGCGACCTGACGACGATTCACCCGATCGCGGCGGGTGACATGTTCGGCACCAAGGGCGTGGACCATCTGGCGCACAAGGGGATGATCCGTCGAATCATCGGCGGGTCCTATCCGTCGGGCCCGACGAATGCCGAACCGCCGTTGATCTGGCAGCGTATCCTTGCCGAGGATGTCGCGGCGTGGAACGTGCCGTCGGGGATCGTCTTTGACATGTTGCGCGAAGGGGCGGCCAAGCGCCCCGGCGTGCTGACCAAGGTCGGGATGGATACGTTCGTGGACCCCGAACAGGATGGCTGCGCGATGAACCGGACCGCGCGCAACAGCCCGCTGGTGCGCAGAGTGGAATTCGACGGTGAGACCTGGCTGCATTTTCCCGCGATCCAGCCCGATGTGGCGATCATCCGTGCCAGCACGGCGGACGAGAACGGCAACCTGACCTTCGAGCAGGAGGGGGCCACGCTTGGCGCGATGGAGATGGCGCTTGCCGCGCGCAATTCCGGTGGCATCGTCATCGCCCAGGTCCGGCGCGTTGCCGCGCAGGGGACGCTGAAGCCGCATGATGTGCGCGTTCCGGGCATTCTGGTCGATGTGATCGTCGAGGCGCCGGATCAGTTGCAGACAACGGCGACGGCCTATGATCCGGCCATCTCGGGCGAGCTGTTCCGGCCGCTGCACAGTTTCCGCGTGCCTGAGTTCAACGTCTCGAAGGTCATCGCGCGCCGTGTGGCGATGGAGATGCGGGCCGGCTGGGCGGTGAACATCGGCTTCGGCATATCGGCCAACGTTCCGCGCGTGCTGCTTGAGGAGGGCCACCACGGCAAGGTGACATGGGTCATCGAACAGGGGGCCGTGGGGGGCGTGCCGCTGCTGGACTTCAAATTCGGCTGTGCCGCGAATGCCGAGGCTTTCGTCGCCTCGCCGCACCAGTTCATCTATTTTCAGGCGGGCGGGTTCGACTGTTCGCTGCTGTCCTTTCTCGAGATCGATGCCGAAGGTTCGGTCAATGTCAGCCGCCTGTCGGCCACGCCGCACCGCACGGCGGGTGCGGGCGGGTTTGTCGACATCACGGCGCGGGCGAAGAAGATCGTCTTCAGCGGCAATTTCAATGCCGGGGCCAAGATGCGGATCGAGGATGGCAGGCTGGTGATCGACAAGGAGGGCAAGATTGCCAAGATCGTGCCGAAGGTCGATCAGGTCAGCTTTTCGGGGCGGCGGGCGCGGATGCAGGGGCAGGACATCACCTATGTCACCGAACGCTGCGTGATCCGGCTTGTGGAGCAGGGGTTGATGGTGACCGAAATCGCCCCCGGACTGGACCTGCAACGCGATGTGCTGGATCAGGCGGCTACGCCGCTCATGGTGTCGCCCGAATTGCGGCTGATGGAGGGGCGGCTGTTCCAGCCCGAACCGATGGGGCTTGAGCTGTGACGGACCCGCGAGTTGATCTTTCGATCGCCGAGGGTATCGCGCGTCTGACGATCCGCCACGCCGACAAGCTGAACGCGCTGGACGCGGCGATGGTCGATGCGCTTTTGCCGCTGTGCCGCCGGATCGAGCGGTCTGACGCCTTTGTCGTGATCCTTGGCGGCGAGGGGGGCAAATCCTTTTGCGCGGGCGGGGATATCGCCGCTTGGTCGGGGTGGAGCCCCGAGGACTTCGGGCGTCACTGGGTGCGTGACGGCCACGCCGCCTTTGACGCGCTGGCGCGGCTGGCCCAGCCGGTGATTGCCGTGCTGGACGGGCATTGTCTGGGCGGGGGGCTGGAGCTGGCCGCCTGCGCCGATCTGCGCATCGCCGAGGCGCATGTGAAGATCGGCCAGCCCGAAACCGGCCTTGGCATCATTCCCGGCTGGTCGGGAACGCAACGGGCGGTGCGCCGCTTCGGGCCGCAGGTGGTGCGCCGCATGGCGCTGATGGGCGAGGTGTTTCTGGCCGACGAGGCGCTGCGTCTGGGCCTGGTCGATCAGGTCGTCCCGACGGGAGAGGGCCATGCCGCAGCCCTGGGGGTGGCGGAGCGTCTGGGCGCAAGGTCGCCGCGCGCCACGGAGCTTGCCAAGATGATGATAAACGCCGCCGAGGGCGAAGAACGCGAGCGCGTGATCGAGGCGCTGGCCGGTTCCATCGCCGCCGCTTCGACCGACCTTGCCGAGGGGCTGGCGGCCTTTCGCGAAAAGCGCAAACCAAGGTTTTCAGCACGGAGGGACACCGAATGATCCGCCATATCGTCGCTTTGCGTTTCCGGACGGGAACGCCGGTTGCGACCAAACTGGCGCTTTACCGCGATCTGGCGGGGCTTTCGGACCATATCGACGGCATCCTCGATTTCCGGCATTTCGACAATGTCTCGGTTGAAACGCCGCTCGTGCGCGGGTTCGACGATGTTTTCTGGTTCGATTTCCGCGATGTTGCCGTGCGTGACACCTATCTGGACGATCCGGCGCACAAGGCTGTGGGCGCGCGGATCGTGGCCGAGCTGGACGGGGGCATCGACGGGGTCTTCGTCGCGGACGTTGCGCTGTGACGCCGGAGGACAGGTCTTTTCTGGCATCACTTTTCGCAACGGCCGTTGCGGCTGCCGACCCGATGCGCGCCCTTGCGGCGCATCTGCCGGAACGGCCGAAGGGCAGGACCATCGTCATCGGGGCAGGGAAGGGGGCCGCGCAGCTTGCAGCGGCCTTCGAGCGCCTTTGGCAGGGGCCGTTGGAAGGCGTGGTCGTCACGCGCTACGGCTATGCCTGCCCCACAGCGCGTATCCGCGTGCTTGAGGCCGCGCATCCCGTGCCGGATGCGGCGGGACGTGCCGCCTCGGCTGCGCTGTTCGATGCGGTGCGCGGCCTTGGCCCCGACGATCTTGTCGTGGCTTTGGTCTGCGGGGGCGGATCGGCGTTGCTGCCCTGTCCGCCCGGCGATCTGACGCTGGACGATGAAGCCGCGCTGAACCGCGCGCTGCTGGCCTCGGGCGCGCCGATTTCCGTGATGAACGCGATCCGCAAGCAGGTTTCCGGCATCAAGGGCGGGCGTCTGGCTGCGGCATGCTTTCCGGCGCGCGTCGTCTCGCTGGTCGTTTCGGATGTGCCGGGGGATGATCCGGCGCAGGTGGCAAGTGGTCCGACCGTGCCGGATGCCGTTACGCGCGCTGAGGCGCGGGCGCTGGCGCAAAGCTGGCGGATCGGACTGCCGCCCCGCATCGCAGACTGGCTGGCGGGTGAGGCGGGCCCCGCCCCGGACCCGCGCGATCCGGTCTTTGCGCGCAACGAGGTCCGCGTCATTGCCTCGGCCCGCCTGTCGCTTGAGGCGGCAGCGCAGGCGGCAGCGGCGAAGGGGGTTCCGGCGGTGATCCTGTCGGATGCCATCGAGGGCGAGGCGCGCGATGTGGGCCGTGTCCATGCGGCACTGGTGCGCGAGGTGGCATCGCGCGACCGTCCTTTTGCGCGCCCCGTGGTGATGCTGTCGGGCGGGGAAACGACGGTCACACTGCGGGCCAAGGGGCGGGGCGGGCGCAACAGCGAATTCCTGCTTGCCGCGGCCCTGGCGGCCGAAGGGGTGCCCTTTGCGGCACTTGCCGCCGACACGGACGGGATCGACGGGTCCGAGGACAATGCCGGCGCCTTTGCCACCGGCGAGAGCGCGGCACGGCTGCGCACCCTTGGGCGCGATCCGGCGGCGCTGCTGGCCGGAAACGATGCCTTCACGGCATTCGAGGCGCTTGGCGACCTGTTCACACCGGGACCGACCGGCACGAATGTGAACGATTTCCGCGCCTTCCTGATCCGCTAGGTTCAGGGCAGCATCATCAGCGTGGTGCTGCCCTTCTGCACGATCTGCCCTGTCTGGTTGCGGGCTTCGACCGCCAGTTCGACGATGGCCCGACCGCCGTCGCGGGCGGTCCTTTTCGAGGCGATGGTGAAGGTCGCCTGCAATTCATCGCCGGCCAGAACCGGCGCGCTGAACCGGATGTCCCAGCCAAGCGAGGCCACCGCGCGCAGCTGTGCGCCGGCCTGATTTTTCAGCCCGTCGATCAGCGACAGCACCAAGAGCCCGTGCGCGACACGGCGCGGAAAGCCGAGTGCGCGTGCCGCCGCATCATCCATGTGCAGGGCGAAGCGGTCGCCGGACAGATCGGCAAAGCGGTCGATCGCCGTGGCTTCGACCACGGTGCGACCGGTTTCGATCCGGTCGCCGATGTGCAAGGCGCTGTGGCCGTAGTGTCCGGCGGGCAGGCTGCGCCCTTTCATGCCGGAACCGGCGCATCCTCGCGCAGGAGGCCGCGCGATTTCAGCGCGGCCCAGAAGGCGGAGGGGATGGGATGGCTGAACCATGCAAGGTTCTGCTTCAGCTGGGCCACGGTGCGCGTGCCTGCGCAGAACGAGGGCACCGCCGGATGGGCCACGACGAATTGCAGGGCGGCGGCGGGCAGGGGCACGTTGTATTCGGCGCAGACCGCCTCGATCTTCGCGACCTTGTCCATGATGGGGGCGGGTGCCGGGGCGTAGTTGTATTTGGCCCCCGGCTTGGCACCGGTGGCAAGGATGCCCGAATTGAACCCGCCGCCCACAAGGACAGCCGCCCCGCGCTTTTCGCAGAGCGGCAGGAATTCGTTGAGCGAATCCTGTTCCAGCAAGGTGTAGCGCCCCGCCAGAAGGAAGCAGTCGAAATCGCGCTGTTTCAGGGCCTCGTGGCAGACTTCCCATTCGTTGACGCCGACGCCGATTGCCTTGACCACCCCCTGCGAGCGCAGGTCGTCGAGCGCGCGGTAGCAGCCGTCCATCGCCTGCCGGAAGACTTCGGGCTGGTCCTTTCCACGGGTGAAAACGTCGATGTCATGGATAAAGACGATGTCCATCCGTTCAAGCGCCATGCGCTGGAGGCTGTCTTGCACGGAGCGCATGGTTCCGTCGTAGCTGTAGTCGAACTCCATCGTGAAGGGGGCCGCGTTGACCCAAGGGGCAAAGTCGATCGATTCGCGTTTCGCCGGATGCAGGACCCGTCCGACCTTTGACGACAGAACGAAATCGTCGCGGTTTTTCCAGCGCAGCGCCTGACCTGTCCGGATTTCGGAGAGGCCGTGGCCATACATGGGGGCGGTGTCATAGAACCTTATCCCCGCCTGCCACGAGGTTTCGAACATCGCGGCCGAGGTTTCCTCGTCGATTTCGGCGAAGATGTTGCCGACGGGCGCTGTGCCGAAGGCAAAGGCGGTCACATCCAGATCGACGCGACCGAATTTCCGCTTGGTGTCAGGTGTCATGCGAGCCTCCCGTAAGTAACCGTTTGGTGCATTGTTGGCAGTCTTGCCGCCCGCCTGCAAGGGAAAAGCCGACGTACGCCGCAAGAATGGGCTTGACCGGTCGCTTTCCTGCCGTTTATGTAACTGGATAGTTACTAACTGGAAGATGACGCCATGTATCTGAGCGAGATGCAGGAGCAGGTTCGGGATATGGCCCGCGCCTTTGCCGACGAGGTGATCCGCCCCGCCGCCGAGGCGCTGGACCGCGACGAACGCTTTCCGTCCGAGATCTATGACGAGATGGCAAAGCTTGGCCTTTTCGGCATCGGCGTGCCCGAGGCGATGGGCGGCCCGGGTTTCGATACGCTGACCTATGCCGTGGTGATGGAAGAACTGTCGCGCGGCTATGCCAGCGTGGCCGACCAATGCGGATTGGTCGAACTCATTTCCTCGCTTCTGGTGCGGCACGGCACCGACACGCAGCGCAAGATGCTGCCCGAGGTGCTGTCGATGCGTTCGAGGGTGGCCTATTGCATCACCGAACCCGAGGCGGGGACGGATGTGTCGGGCATCCGCACCACCGCCGAACAGGACGGTGACGGCTGGCGGCTGAACGGCGGCAAGATCTGGATCCACAACGCCCCTGTGGCCGATGTCGGCTTTGTCCTTGCCCGCACCGACAAGGAGGCGGGCAACCGTGGCATGTCGATCTTCATCGTCGATCTGCACGCGGCGGGGGTGGAGCGCGGACCCAAGGAACACAAGATGGGCCAACGGGCCAGTCAGGTCGGGGCGCTGACCTTCTCGGATGTGCGTCTTGGTCGCGATGCGCTGCTGGGCGAGGCCGGGCGCGGCTTTCACATGATGATGAGCGTGCTGGACAAGGGCCGCGTGGGTATCGCGGCATTGGCCGTGGGTATCGCGCAGGCGGGGCTTGAGGCGGCGGTGGATTATGCCGGCACGCGCAAGCAGTTCGGCAAGCAGATCGCCGAGTTTCAGGGCGTGCAATGGCTGCTGGCCGATATGGCCAAGGACATCGAAGCCGCGCGCCTTCTGGTCCATTCGGCGGCAAGCAAGATTGACCGCGGGCAGGATGCCACCAAGGCCTGTTCGATGGCCAAGTGCTTTGCCGGAGATATGGCCGTCGCCCGCACGGCGGATGCGGTGCAGGTGTTCGGCGGGTCGGGCTATATCCGCGGGTTCGAGGTGGAGCGGCTCTACCGTGATGCGAAGATCTGCCAGATCTACGAAGGCACCAACCAGATCCAGCGCATGATCATCGCGCGCGAGCTGTTGAAGAAGGGCGCGCGGGCATGAGGCAGGTTGCACTTGTCACCGGATCGTCGCGCGGAATCGGGCTGGCCGCAGCCGAGGCGCTGGCCCGCGAAGGGTTCGCCATCGCGATCAACGGGCCTGTCGCGGATGGGGAGCTGTCCCGTGCCGTGGACCGGATCGCGGCGCTTGGCGCGCCAGTGGTCGCGGCCGCCTTCGACGTTTCCGATCTGACGCGCCACGAGGCCGAGCTGGCCCGGATCGAAGCCGCGCTTGGCCCGCTGACGACGTTGGTCAACAACGCGGGCGTCGGCGTTCTGAAACGCGGTGACCTGCTCGACGTGTCCGAGGAAAGCTGGGACCGTTGCCTGACTGTCAACACCAAGGCGATGTTCTTCCTGTCGCAGGCCTTTGCGCGCCGCCTGTTGGCGCGCGACCGGCCTGCGGCGCTGTTCCACGCAATCGTCAACGTCACCTCGTCCAATGCCGTGGCCGTGGCGGTCCAGCGCGCCGAATATTGTGCGAGCAAGGCCGCCGCTGCGATGGTGTCGAAGGCTTTGGCCGTGCGTCTGGGGGGCGAGAACATCGCCGTCTATGATGTCCAGCCCGGCCTGATCGCCACCGACATGACAGCTCCCGTCATCGAGATGTATGCCAAGCGCGCCGCCGAGGGGCTGACCCTTTTCCCCCGCGTCGGCCAGCCCGAGGATATGGGCGCGATCATCGCCGCGCTTGCCTCGGGCAAACTTCCCTACACCACGGGTCAGGCGATTTCGGCGGATGCCGGAATGCTGGTTCCCCGCTTCTGAAAGGTCCGTGCCATGAAGATCGCCCTTCCCGACGCGCAAGGCCGCCTTGCGGACTATAGCCTGACCGGAACACCTCTGCCCGAGGGGAAGCTTTCGGCCAATGCCCTTCGCACGGTCTATTCGGCGGCCCATGTCGTGGCCGATCCCTTCACCGGCAACGATCCTTCGGGGCGGGCGACGGTGGATTGGGACCGCACGATGGACTTTCGCCGCTACCTTGCCGGTCTGGGGCTTGGCATCGCCGAGGCGATGGACACCGCGCAGCGCGGCATGGGTCTTGATTGGCAGGGGGCGCTGGAACTGATCCGCCGCACGCGGTCGGAGGTGCCGGATGCGCTGGTGGCCAATGGCTGCGGCACCGACCACCTCGACCCTGCCGATGCCCGGAGTCTGGACGATGTGATCCGCGCCTATCTGGAACAGGTCGATGCGATCCAGAAGCTGGATGCCCGCATCATCCTGATGGCCAGCCGGGCGCTTGCCCGCGTGGCCAGGGGGCCGGCGGATTACCTGCATGTCTATGACCGCGTGCTGGGCGCCTGCGACCGGCCGGTGATCCTGCACTGGCTGGGCGAGATGTTCGATCCGCAACTGGCCGGATACTGGGGCGGCCGCGGGTTCGAGGACGCGCTTGAAACCGCGCTGGATGTGATCGAGCGCAACCGCTCGAAGGTGGACGGAATCAAGATCAGCCTGCTGGACAAGGACAAGGAAATCGCCATGCGCCGCCGCCTGCCCGCAGGCGTGAAGATGTATACGGGCGACGATTTCAACTATCCCGAACTGATCGAAGGCGATGCGCAGGGCTTCAGCCACGCGCTGCTGGGCATCTTCGACCCGCTTGCCCCGGCTGCTGCCCATGCCGTCGGCCTGCTGGGCAAGGGCGATGCGGCGGGGTTCCGTGCGACGCTGGACCCGACCGTCCCGCTGGCGCGCCTGATCTTCCGCGCGCCCACGCAATATTACAAGACGGGCGTGGTGTTCCTGGCCTGGCTGAATGGCTTTCAAGACCATTTCGTCATGCTGAACGGCGCGCAGGCGATGCGCCCGCTTCCCTATTTCACCGAAGTGTTCCGGCTGGCGGATGGCGCGGGTCTTTTGCGCCAGCCCGGGCTTGCGGTGGAGCGGATGAAGAAACTCCTCGCGCTCTACGGGGTGTGATGTGAGGGACTTCACGGATGACCACTCGGCCCTTGCGCTGAACACTGCAAGCTTGGGCCACAACTTGGACGGCGCAGGGGCCGGGTGGTCGCCCGAACGTGTCATCGACGCCTGCGCCGCGCGCGGCTATGGCGGCATCGTCTTTTGGCGGCGCGAGATCGGGCAGCGCGCAGTCGAGATCGGCGATCGTGTGCGCGCGGCCGGACTGCAGGTCGCGGGTCTGTGCCGTACGCCCTATCTTGTGGGGTCGGATGCCCCGCGTGGCGACGATCTGCGGGCCTCGATCGGCATGGCGGCCGACCTTGGCGCACCGGTTCTGACCATCGTCACGGGCGGGACCGAACCGGGAACCAAGGGCGTGATCGAAACGCAGAAACGTCTGGCCGAACGGGTGGCCGAAGCCGCGCCGCTTGCGGCGGCGGCGGGTGTGTCGCTGGCCCTCGAACCGCTAAACCCGATGTTCGGCGGCAATCGCACCTGCATTTTCACCGTAGCCGACGCGCTTGCCGTGGCCGACAGCGTGGCGGCCCCGAATGTGGGCATTGCGGTCGATGTCTATCATGTCTGGTGGGACCGGACGCTGGCCGAAAGCCTTACCGCTGCACGGGGCAGGGTGCTGGGCTATCACCTCTGCGACTGGCTTGAGACCACGCGCCACATGCTGCTCGACCGGGGCATGATGGGCGATGGCGTGGCCGATCTGCGCGCGATCCGTCAGGCGGTCGAGGACGGGGCCGGCTACACGGGCCTTTGCGAGGTCGAGGTTTTCTCGGCCGAGGATTGGTGGAAGCGCGATCCGGCCGAGGTGCTGGATGTGATCGTGGACCGCTTCCGCCGCTATTGCTGACCAATCTGGAGATTTCCGCATGAAGGTTCTGGTGCCTGTCAAACGGGTGATCGACTACAACGTGAAGGTCCGTGTGAAGGCGGACGGATCGGGGGTCGATCTGGCGAATGTGAAGATGTCGATGAACCCCTTTGACGAGATTGCCGTGGAAGAGGCGATCCGTCTGCGCGAGAAGGGGATTGCGACCGAGGTCGTGGTCGTCTCGATCGGCGTGAAGCAAAGCCAGGAGACGCTGCGCACCGCGCTGGCGATGGGTGCCGACCGTGCGATCCTGATCGAAGCGGCTGCCGATGTGCATACCGACATCGAACCCCTTTCCGTGGCCAAGCTGCTGGCGGCCGTGGTCAAGGAAGAGGGTCCGGGTCTGGTGCTTTGCGGCAAGCAGGCCATCGACAATGACATGAACGCCACGGGGCAGA
>NZ_JACLQD010000005.1 GCF_014243445.1 Paragemmobacter straminiformis | reverse complement strand
CGATCAGACGCCGATGCGCCCAAACCGCCCGCATATCCCTTCATCAATTCAATTGTCAAAGAGCACCAGACAAAAAACAAGCCGAACGCTGTAACTCCAGCGCCGTCCCGCCTCACATCCAGATCGTGTTCCGGTTCCGCAACTTGGTCTTTCGACCGCACCGCGTCTCCGGTGAAGCGCTATTTACGGAGAGCGTCCGGCCTCTGCAAGAGGGAAAAACGAAGAAAACGAAAAGATTTTGTGACGCCCCCGCCCTGCCCTTGTTTCCTTGGGCGCAACCCGATGCTGCCACGCCTTGCACGGCCTGCGGGCAGGGTTCGCGGCAGGGCGTCATGCCGCTTTCTGCCGCTGCGGGCCGACTCGCCCCTTGCGGGGGGATGGTGGCTTCCGCCTCCCCCCCTGTCGCACTCCGCTTTGGCCACCGCCTGCCACGCCTGCGGCCTGCGACGGGCACAAGCCCGCTGATCGCTGCGCGGGGCGCGCCTGTCCCCGCGCCGCCATCGCCCCGTTTTCCGCGCGAATTCAGCGCCTTACCCGCCACCGCACATCGGGGCATGCGCGTTGACGGGTGACAAAGCCCGATGCTATGCTTTCCCTCGCAGTGCAATTTGGGCCAGTTGATCGCCGTGATAGTCGTATATGTCTGCGGTTCCTCCGGATGGCGCTAGACCCCGCGCCCTCCCGCAAGCTGAAGGCAATCGTCAGTTGCCAGCGGAACGAGGCTCTCTGGATCTGCGAATGGGTCGCCTATCACCGTTCCATCGGCTTTGACCGTATCTTCGTCGTCTCGAACGACTGCACCGACGGCTCGGAACTGCTTCTCGACCGGCTCGCCGAAATGGGCGAGGTCATCCATCTGCGCCAGTCGCCCCCGGAAGGTGTGGCCCCCCAGCCCGCAGGCTGCGCCCTTGCCCTTGCCCATCCCGACATGCGGGATGTCGAATGGGTGCTGCACATCGACACCGACGAATTCCTGAACGTGACCTGTGGCGCGGGTCAGGTCGCGGACCTGCTCGGCAAGGTCGGAGAGGCCGATTGCATCGCGGTAAGCTGGCGCATGTTCGGCAGCGAGGGGCGCAGGCTCTGGCCGGGCGGCACCGTGCTGGAAACCTGCACGATGTCCGAGAACTGGCTGCGCCGCAGCCGTGCCTTGCAGAAGTGCTTCTTCCGCCCCGATGCCTTTGCCGCCGTCGATTGCCACATGCCCAAGGACCCGCGCCGCACGGATGTGGTCCTGAAGAACACCGCCGGCCGTGTCCTGCCCAACGACGCCCTCCACGACCCCGAGGCCGGTCGCCACACCGCCGCGACCATCGACATGGTCACATGGGAAAACGCCTGCATCAACCACTACGCCATCCGGTCCGAGGATGTGTTCGTCCTCAAGAACCTGCGCGGCGACGGCATGGCGATGAAACACGCCAAATACCTGCGCGGATCGACCTTCTGGAACTATGCCGACCGCAACCAGACCGTCGAACCCTCGATCCTGAAGCATATGGCAGGCGTGCGCGACCTGCTCGCCCTCTATCGCAGCGACCCCGAAATCCTGCGGCTTGAAGCGGCGGCGTGGTCGGCCTTCCAGGCCCTGCGCGACGAGGTGCTGGTCAAGGAAGGGCGCTTCGGCTGGAATGCCCCGCCCCCGCCCCCGACGGACGGGCCCGAAACCGCCGCACCGCGGCCAAGGGACAGGAAGATGCCCGACACCGCATCCGCCACACGCCTGCTGATCGAAGGCCTCGCCCTTGCGCGACCGACCGTCGTCCTCGATGTCGGTGCGAACCCGATCAATGACGTTCCCTACAAGGACCTGCTCAAGCTTGGCGGTTGCGACGTCATCGGCTTCGAACCGCAGCCCGAGGCTTTCGCAAAGCTGCAAAGCATCAAATCCGAGCGCGAGGTCTATCACCCCTTTGCCGTCGGTGACGGGTCGGAAAAGGAACTCAAGATCTATTACAGCGACGGCATGACCTCGCTCTTCGAACCCTATACCCCCGCGATGCAGCGTCTGGGCCGCCCGCGTCTGGGTCGGGTTCTCAGCCGCGTGCCGATGAAGACCGTCGCCCTAGACGAGGTCGAGGCCATCGACGCGTTCGATCTGCTCAAGATCGACATTCAGGGCGGCGAGGTCGACGTGTTCCGCGGTGCCGCCGAAAAGCTGAAGGCCACCGTCGCCGTCATCGTCGAGCTGCGCCATTTCCGGCTCTACGAGGACGAGCCTATGTCGGCAGGCGTCGACGAAGCCCTGCGCGGCAGCGGCTTTGCCCTGCACAAATACCTGTTCAACAAGGCGATGCCGCTGCAAAATTCGCAATTGCACCGGCTGAACTTCGGCAGTTGCCGCGACCAGCTCATCGACGGCGATGCCGTCTACATCCGCGACCTGACGCGCATCGACGAGATCGCGACCGAGGGTTTGAAGCACCTCGCGATTCTGGCCTCTGCTGTGTTCGACAGCCAGACCGTGGCGCTGATCTGCCTTGACGAACTGGTCCAGCGCGGCGCGCTGCATGCCAGCCTTCCGAAACGCTACGTCGACAGGCTGCCCGCCCGCTACAAGCGCCCCGAAGACGCCCCCGCCCCCCCAAAGCGCAAACGCCGCAAACCGGCGGCCGAGGAAAGCCCCGCCTGAGCGGAGTAGGGATTGGCAGCCATAGAACGGGCGCAGACCGGACGCGGGCCGCGCGCGCCGCCGCGCAAGGCCAAAGCCGCCGCCGCGCCCGATGCAGCCACGCTTTGCGCCGGTCGGGCCGCAGGCTGGCAATAAAACTCTCTCAGAGGATTTGCGCCCACCCCGTCCCGCTCATCCCGCGTTCCATGACGCGCCAGAGGGCGGAAAAGAGAAGTGGTGCCGCTGAAGGGACTCGAACCCCCGACCCCATCATTACGAATGACGTGCTCTACCAGCTGAGCTACAGCGGCCTGGTGGCGGGCTATTAGCACCGCCTTGCGCGGGTGTGTAGCCCCAAAACGCATCGACGGCGAAGAACCTCGGAGGCGGGCCGAAGCCTAGCGCGCGAGATCGTCAATCACCGCCACGCCGGGCGGCATCGGCCCGTCAAAGGCCCGCAACTCGGCCGAGGCCCCCGACAGCGGCACGGTCCGCGCGATCAGCGGCGACATGTCCACCGCCCCCCGCGTGATCATGTCGAGCAGCCGCGGATATTTCCACGCGGGCATCCCCCGCGTGCCGTAAAGTGCCAGCTGCTTCATATAGACCGCGTTCATGTTGATCTCCATCCGCGCGGTATGGCCGACGGGCAAACCCACCTGAACATGGCGCCCCAACGGGCGCAGGCACTCGATCGAGGCATTGGCCGTGGCCTCGATCCCGAGGGCCTCGATCGAGACATGCGCCCCGCCCCCCGTCGCCTCGACGATCCGTGCGGCCGCATCCCCCTCGCGCGCGTCAAAGGCAGCCTCGGCCCCCAGCGA
The DNA here is from genome assembly GCF_014243445.1 of Paragemmobacter straminiformis. Taxonomy (GTDB): domain Bacteria; phylum Pseudomonadota; class Alphaproteobacteria; order Rhodobacterales; family Rhodobacteraceae; genus Paragemmobacter; species Paragemmobacter straminiformis. The sequence goes on along the minus strand of NZ_JACLQD010000005.1, from coordinate 398,389 downwards.
CAGGGCATGGGCCAGCTTTTCCGGCACAACATCCACCACGGCGACCCGCGCGCCCAAGGCCCGCCCCAACAGCAGCGCCGACAGCCCGATGCCGCCGGTGCCATGCACGGCCAGCCATTCCCCCGCCTGTATCTGCGCCCGCCCCGTCAGCGCATGCCAGGCCGTCGTGACACGGCACCCCAGCCCCGCCGCCAGCACCGGCGAGATGCTGTCGGGCAGGCGCGCAAGGTTATGGGCATGCGGCACGCCGATATATTCGGCATAAGCCCCCGGCTCGCCGAATCCCGGCACGCGCTGCGTCTTGCAGATGTTGGAATTGCCCGACTGGCAGTCGGGGCATTGCCCGCAGGCAAGGATGAAGGGCGCGATGATCCTGTCACCCACCTGCCAGCGCGCCAGCGGGCCGACTTCGACAACCTCGCCGCAATATTCATGGCCGGGAATCGCCCCGCGCTTGACGCGCGGGTGTTCGCCCACCCAGCCGTGCCAGTCGCTCCGGCATACGCCGCAGGCCAGCACGCGCACCACCACGCCATCCGCCTCGCAGACCGGATCGGCGACCGTCTCGATCGACAGATCCTGCCGGTAGTTCCGCAAAACCGCTGCCCGCATGGCGCATCTCCCCTTGACTCACCGCCCCAGGAAACCCCGCCCCAAGCGCCGCGTCTTGCCCGGATGCGACCCCGCCTGTCGCCCGTGCCTGCCTTGGAAAAGGCCGCAAACCGTCCAAAAGGTTAACCGACCCAGCCTTAAGTATGCCGATAAGTTAACCAAACCTAACGCCAGATGCCCCAACCCACAGGCCCGTCATGGCGACCCTTTCCTTCTACGCCCGCGGCGACAGCAGCACCGCCAACAACGCGGCACTGAACGTCTCGGGCACCTCGAAGACGCCGACGACGCTTCTCACCTTCACCTCGGGCACGACCGGCGACCTGCGGCTCGACTACAACGGCGGTCTGGCCGATCCCGACACACAGGTCATCATCGGCGGACAGACGCTGAATTTCACGCTGGAATTCTCGGGAAACCTTCCCGCCACCAACAAACTGGCCAACGTGGGCGGCACCGACCTGCGCGGAAAGCAGATCGCCGTCATCACCACCTCGGCGGGACAGCGGTTCTTTTTCGTCACCGATGGCAGCGGCACACTCGCCGTGATGAACGGCTTTCCCAACGGGGCCCATGCCATTGCCAGCGTCACCAACACCACGCCGGTCTTCATGTGCTTCGCCTCGGGCACCCTGATCGCCACGCCCGATGGCTTGCGCAAGGTCGAAAGCCTGCGCGCGGGCGACCTTGTCCTTACGGCGGATGGCCGCGCCCTGCCCCTGCGCTGGCACGGCGCGCTCGACTTCTCGGCCACCGACCTGATGCTCTGGCCCGACCTGCGCCCTGTGGTGATCCCCGCGCATCTCTTCGGGCCCGACCTGCCCGCCCGCGACCTGCACCTGTCGGGCTGCCACCGCATCGCCCTCTCCGGATGGGAGGTCGAGTTGCTGTCAGGCGAATCCGGGGTCCTCGTCCCCGCCCGCCACTTGATCGGCCACGGCGCATGGCAAGGGGATGCCGGGCCGGTGACCTACCATCACCTCTATCTCGACGAACACGCTGTGATCCTGTCGGAAAACCTGCCGACCGAAAGCTTCCAGCCCGCCGCGCGCATGGTCGAGGCACTCGGGGCGCGGATGCGCGCAAAGCTTGAAAGCGTCATGACCGCGGCCGTCCGCCCCGATGCGGGCCTGACGCTGAAGCGGCACGAATCCCTTGTGCTTCTGTCGCAGCTTCTGGGCGGGCCGCACACGGAACGGCGCCCCGAACTGCCATTGGCCGCCTGACCCTTACAGGATCTCGACGCGGTAGCTTTCGATCACCGTATTGGCGAGCAGCTTCTCGCACATCGCCTTGACGTCGGCCTCGGCCTTGGCGCGGTCGCTGGCGTCAAGGTCAAGCTCGATCACCTTGCCCTGCCGCACCCCCGTGACACCGGAAAAACCCAGCGTGCCCAAGGCATGGCGCACCGCTTCGCCCTGCGGGTCGAGGACACCGGTTTTCAGCATGACGGTCACGCGCGCTTTCATGGGAACCCCCGCTTGGATTGGCCTGCGCGTGCCTTACCGCCCCTGTCCGCGAACGGCAAGCCTGCGCGGGAGAAAAGCGAAAAAGGGGGCCTTCAGCCCCCTCGGCGCAATGCGCCTCACCCCCGAGAGTATTTGGACAAGGATGAACGGGGAACAAGGGCGCAGCCTTGCGGGGCGCGCCGCTCAGTTGATCAGCGTGGGCTTCGTCGTATGGGTGACATTCGAGGGCATCACGCCCAGACGCCGCGCCAGTTCGGTATAGACATCGGCCAAGGGGCCGGGCTCGCGCGGAATCCCCTCGCGGTCCTGCCCTTCCTGCGCCGCGCGCATGTCCCACAGGCGGCAGCTGTCGGGGCTGATCTCGTCGGCGACGATCAGGCGCATGTAATCGCCCTCCCAGACGCGGCCCACTTCCAGCCGGAAATCCGCAAGCCGGATGCCCACGCCCATCATCACGCCCGACAGGAAGTCGTTCACCCGCAGCGCCAGTGCCACCATATCGTCGAGGTCCTGCTGGCTGGCCCAGCCAAAGGCGATGACATGCTCTTCCGAAACCAGCGGCGTGCCGAGACGTTCGTCCTTGTAGTAATATTCGACGATCGGGCGCGGCAGCGGCGTGCCTTCGGGAATGCCCAGACGGGTCGAGATATCGCCCGCGGCAAAATTGCGCACCACCACCTCGACGGGAATGATCTCGGCCATGCGCACCAGCTGCTCGCGCATGTTGAGACGGCGGATGAAATGGGTGGGCACCCCGACCGAGTTCAGCCCGGCCATGAAGAATTCGGACAGGCGGTTGTTCAGCACCCCCTTGCCCTCGACCGCGGCGGGCGAGGGAACCGTGGGCGTCGGCGCGGAGTCGTCCTTGAAATACTGGATCAGAGTGCCCGGCTCGGGACCTTCGTAAAGGATCTTCGCCTTGCCCTCGTAAACCTTCTTGCGCCGTGCCATGGAAACTCCGCCAAATGCAGTTGCGGGGCAACCCGAAGGGTCCCCCGCCTGCCTTAAGGCGGCTATAGCCTTACGGGGCGAAACTGGCAAGGCAAAGGCCGACGGGCCGCCGCACAAGCGCCGCGCAACCAAGCCGTGCCACACCCTCTTGCAGCGCGGGGCGTGCGGGGGCATATGGAGAGGCAGATCAAAGACGCTCAGCAAGGGGCCCGCACATGACCACCTTCGACGACCGCGAACACGCTTTCGAGTCCAAATTCGCCCATGACGCCGACATGCAGTTCCGCGCCGAAGCGCGGCGCAACAAACTGGTCGGCCTCTGGGCTGCCGGCCTGCTCGGCAAATCGGGCGACGAGGCGGCGGCCTATGCCCTCTCGGTCGTCTCGGCCGATTTCGAGGAAGCGGGCATCGAGGATGTGGTGCGCAAGGTCGCGGGCGATCTGGGCGCCCTGTCCAGTGCCGACGCCGTGCGCGCGAAGATGGCCGAACTGCTTCCGGTCGCGAAATCACAACTGATGTCCGAACTCTGACCGTCGATCGGGCAGACCCCTAGCAGGGCACCGACCGCAAAGGGGCAGCCGCAGGGCCGCCCCTTTTTCATGCCCCTTCGCCCCTTGCCCGATGATGCACGGGCGCAGCCCGGGATGCCGGGCGGCACGCCCCCCCCCTCTCCGTTTCTCCGCAGCCTCGCAGCGCGCCCTAAGCTGGCCTGTCTCTGCGCCGTTAAGGCACCGGTAAGCGGTGTCAGGCAGTTTGGCGTCGTGTGGTGCGCGCGAGGGTGACATGGCGGCAAAGGTCAAGGGATTCGCAGGCAGGCTGGCACGGCCCGCCCTGACGGTCGCGGCGGGCGGCGGGCTTTTGTGGCTGCTGGCCTCGCGGCTTGACCATATCGACCCGCAGGCGGTGCGCGACCTGCTTTTCAGCCTTGCCCCGCAGCAATGGGCGCTGGCCTTGCTGGCCGTGGCCGCCAGTTTCATCGCCGTCGGCGGGCAGGAACGCACGCTGCACCGCCACCTCGGCACCGGCATCAGCGGCGCGCAGGCCTTTGCGGCGGGCATGGCCTCGGGCGCGGTCAGCCAGGCGGCAGGCTTCGGCCCGCTCACCGGCGCGCTGATCCGCTGGCGGCTCTTGCCCGACCTCACGCTCTGGCAGGCAACGCGGCTTTCGGCCGCCATGACGGTGGGCTTCCTCTCGGCCCTTGCGGTGCTGGCCTCGACCGCGCTTGTCGCCTTTCACGCCACGCGCTACGAGGCGCTCGGCTGGGCAATCCTCGGCGCGGCGGCCGGCCTCGGGGTGCTTTCGACGCTGCGCCCGCGCTGGCTGCCCAAGCCGGCGGTCTGGCCCAACGGGCTGACCATCGCCGCCTTTCTGGGATGGGCGGCCCTCGACCTCGCCGCGCTGACGCTGGCGCTCTGGGCGCTGTTTCCCGCCCCCCATGCTCCGGCCTTTTCCGCGCTTCTGCCTGTCGTCCTGCTCGCCCTTGGCGCGGGCCTCGCCTCGGGCGCACCCGCCGGTGTCGGGGCGTTCGAGATGGTGCTGATCTTCTTCCTCCCCGCCGTGCCCGAAGCCGCGCTGATGGCCGCCGTGGTCGCATGGCGCGCCTGCTTTTACGCCCTGCCCGCACTTCTCGGCATGGGCTGGGCCGCGCTGTCTCCCCGCCCGCCCGCCACCGCCCGCAGCCTGCCGCCCCATCCGGCCCAGCACGCGACCCGCGCCGAAACCGCGCTCTTGCATCAGGGCGACCTCGCACTTGCGCGCACCGCCGCGCAGACCTGCCTGACAGGCACGACCGCGCATCTGCTCGTCGCATTTTTCGAGCCCTTCCCCGGCCCGCCCGAGGGGGCCAGCCTTGCCGCCCTTTCCACCCTGGCGCGCGCGCAGAACCGGCGTCCCGCCCTGTACAAAACCGATGCCCGCCTTGCCGCCACTGCCCGCCGCGCCGGATGGCGCACGCTCCGCATCGCGGCCGAGGCTGTCTTGCACCCGCCCGCCTTCGACCTTGCGGGCCACGCCCATGCCACGCTGCGCCGCAAGTTGCGCAAGGCCCGGCAGGCGGGCGTCTCGGTCACCCGCAGCCATGACCCGCATTGCCCGCAGCTGTCATCCCTCAACACCGCGTGGAGCCGCAGCCACAAGGGCGAGCGCGGCTTTTCGATGGGCCGCTTCAGCCCCGACCACATCGCGCGCCAACGCCTCTACGTCGCCTGCCGCGCGGGGGAACCCATCGCCTTCGCAACCTTCCACTGCGCGGCGCGGGAATGGACGCTCGACCTCATGCGCCACGGCACCAGCCTGCCCGACGGCACGATGCAGGCGCTTGTCCTCGCCGCAGTCGAGGATGCAAGGCGTCTCGGCATCCCCCGCCTGTCGCTTGCCGCCGTGCCCGACCTTCCGGCATGGCTGGCGCGCATGGCCCCCTCTGCCGGTCTGCGCCGCTTCAAGCAGGGATTCGCCCCCCGATGGGAGGGGCGCTACCTCGCCGCACCCTCCTTCGGCACCCTCGCGCTTGCGGGGGCCGAAATCACCGCCGCCATCCACCGCCCGCCCGCGCTGAAAGCCGCACAACCGGCAGGCGTGCAACGCATCCCCCCCGCTCATGATGATGATGCGGAATATGAATTTGCCACCGTCCCCGCGTCATGGCAGAGGAAGGGCTGACAAGCCTTCGAAAAGGATGATGCCCCATGTCCGACGCCCTGACCAAGCTCCTTGCCAGCCGCGACTGGCTCATGGCCGATGGCGCCACGGGAACCAACCTGTTCAACATGGGCCTTTCCTCGGGTGAACCGCCCGAGTTGTGGAACATCGACCAGCCCGACAACATCCGCACCCTCTATCGCGGTGCGGTCGCGGCGGGATCGGACATCTTCCTCACCAACACCTTCGGCGGCAACGCGGCCCGGCTCAAGCTGCACAACGCCCAGGGCCGCGTCCGCGAACTGAACCGGGTCGGCGTCGCCCTCGGGCGCGAGATCGCCGATGCCGCAGGCCGCCCCGTGATCGTCGCAGGCTCGGTCGGCCCCACGGGCGAGATCTTCGAGCCGATGGGCACCATGACCCATGCCACCGCCGTCGAGATCTTTCACGAACAGATCGAGGGGATGAAGGAAGGCGGCGTCGACGTCATCTGGGTCGAAACCATCTCGGCCCCCGAAGAATACAAGGCCGCCGCCGAGGCCTGCCGTCTTGCGGGCGTCGCATGGTGCGGCACGATGAGCTTCGATACCGCAGGCCGCACCATGATGGGCGTCACCTCGGCGGCGATGGCCGAAATGGTCGAAAAACTGCCCAACCCGCCCGTCGCCTTTGGCGCGAATTGCGGGGTCGGGGCCTCCGACCTGATGCGCACCGTCCTCGGCTTCGCCTCGACCGGCACCGAGCGCCCGCTGATCGCCAAGGGCAACGCCGGCATTCCGAAATACCACGATGGCCACATCCACTACGACGGCACGCCCGAGTTGATGGCCGAATATGCCGTCCTCGCCCGCGATGCCGGCGTGCGGATCATCGGCGGCTGCTGCGGCACCATGCCCGAGCATCTGAAAGCGATGCGCGCGGCCCTCGAGGCACGCCCGAAAGGCCCTCGCCCCACGCTGGAAACCATCAGCGAGAAACTGGGCGGCTTCTCCTCGGCCTCGGACGGCACGGGCGACACATCGGGCGATCCGAAGCGCGAACGCCGCGGCCGCCGCGGCTGAGCGAAATCTGACGCAGATTTCGCGCCGGAATTTGACGCAAATTCCGGTCCCGCATCAGAGGGACCGGACAGGTTTCGCGACCCCGCTTCCCGAAACAAAGACCCGAATTCTGCGCCAGAATTCGCCACGGAATTTGCGTCAAATTCCGCTCCCGCATCAGAGGCACCGGACAGGTCTCCCGACCCCACTTCGCGAAACAAAGACCCGAATTCTGCGTCAGAATTCGCCACGGAATTTGCGTCAAGTTCCGCTCCCGCACCAGAGGGACCGGGCAAGTCTCCCGACCCAGCTTCCCGACACAAAGACCCGAATTCTGCGCCAGAATTCGCCACGGAATTTGCGTCAAATTCCGACCCCGCATCAGAGGGACCGGACAGGTCTCCCGACCCCGCTTCCCGAAACAAAGACCCGAATTCTGCGCCAGAATTCGCCACGGAATTTGCGTCAAATTCCGCCCGTCAGAACAGCGCCAACTGGTCCCCCGCCCGCGCGGGGGGCTGGAACAGGTCGCAGCGCAGCGCGGGCAAGTCCATATCCAGCCCGTAGCGCGCGACGGCCAGCCGGAAGCGTTGCCCGATCAACTCCGACCACATCCCCTCGCCCCGCATCCGCTTGCCCCATTCGGCATCGTAATCCTTGCCGCCCCGCGCCTCGCGCACCCGCGCCATGACCTTGGCCGCATGCCCGCCATGCCGCGCCCCGATCCAGTCGCGGAACAGCGGCGCCACCTCAAGGGGCAGCCGCAGCATGATCCAGCTCGCCCCCTTCGCGCCTGCCTCGGCCGCCGCCTGCAGAATCGGCTCCATCTCGTGGTCCGTCAGCCCCGGAATCACGGGGGCCACCATCACCCGCACCGTGATCCCCGCCTCGGCCAGCCGCCGGATCACCTCCAGCCGCCGCGCCGGAAGCGCCGCCCGCGGCTCCATCGACCGCGACAGGCCCGCGTCAAGCGTCGTCACCGACACCCCCACCCGCAACAACCCCTTGGCCGCCATCGGCGCCAGCAGGTCAAGGTCGCGTTCGATCAGCGTCCCCTTGGTCGTGATCGCCAGCGGATGGTTGAACGCCGACAAGACCTCGACCACCTCGCGCATCACGCCGTGGTCCTTCTCGCAGGGCTGATAGGGGTCGGTATTGGTGCCGATCGCCACTGTCGCGACCTTGTAGGACTTCGTCCGCAACTCGCGTTCCAGCACCGCGCCGATGCCGGGCCTTGCGATCAGCCTGGTCTCGAAATCCAGCGCGGGCGACAGGTTCAGATAGGCATGCGTGGGCCGCGCGAAGCAATAGATGCAGCCATGCTCGCAGCCGCGATAGGGGTTGATCGACCGGTCAAACGGAATGTCCGGGCTTTTGTTGAAACTCAGCGCCGAACGGGGCCGTTCCAGCCGCACCTCGGTTGCGACCAGCCGCTCTTCCTCGGCCATGTCCCAACCGTCATCGACGGCTTCCACGCGGCGCGGCTCGAACCGTCCGGTGGCATTCGTCACCGCCCCCCGCGCCCTGATCCGCCGCCCCGGCAGCAGCGCCCTTTGCCCGTTTTCGTCCTGCATGGCACCATATTGGAACAAAACACGAACAAATGCCACCCCTTTTCCCGATGCGACCCCTTGCTGTCGGCTTTCATTCGGGGCATGTCGCTAAATGCAAAGTGCCTGTGCCGCTTTCGGCCCATGCAGCATGGACGAAACCCCTATGGGAGTGCCGACCTATGGCCGATGAAGACGAAATCATCCTTTCCGAACTTTCCGATGACGAACTCGTCCTGCAAATGCACGACGACCTCTATGACGGTCTGAAGGAAGAGATCGAGGAAGGCGTCAACATCCTGATCGCCCGCGGCTGGACCCCTTATGACGTCCTGACCAAGGCGCTTGTCGCAGGCATGACGATCGTCGGCGCCGACTTCCGCGACGGCATCCTTTTCGTGCCCGAAGTGCTGCTTGCCGCCAATGCGATGAAGGCCGGGATGTTCATCCTCAAGCCGCTTCTCGTCGAAACCGGCGCGCCGCGCATGGGCAAGATGGTCATCGGCACCGTCAAGGGCGACATCCACGACATCGGCAAGAACCTTGTTGCCATGATGATGGAAGGCGCGGGCTTCGAAGTGCTCGACCTCGGCATCAACAACTCGGTCGAGAAATACCTCGAGGCGCTCGAAGCCGAAAAGCCCGACATCCTCGGCATGTCGGCACTTCTGACCACGACCATGCCCTATATGAAGGTCGTGATCGACACGATGAAGGAAAAGGGCCTGCGCGAGGATTACATCGTCCTCGTCGGCGGCGCTCCGCTGAACGAGGAATTCGGCAAGGCCATCGGTGCCGACGCCTATTGCCGTGACGCCGCCGTTGCCGTCGAAACCGCCAAGCAATTCGTCGCGCGCAAGCACAACCAGCTCAACGGCTGATCCGCGACGCCGGCAAAAGCCCCGCCGCCACAGGCGCGCGGGGCTTTTTCATGCCCGAAGGGCAAGACCCCCTTGGAATTGCCCCCGCGCAGCGCCAGATTGAAAGGGAAAGGATACGCCATGCCGCTGACCCATTTCCTCGCCCTGATCGCCTTTGTCATCCTCGCCGCAGGGGCCACCCTGTCGCTGGCGCTCTGGGCTGACCTGCCGCTTGCCGCCCTCGGCTTTGCCGCGCTCTCGGGAAGCCTGATCCTCGGCGCGCGCCAGTGGCGCTGAACGACGACATCCTGACCGAACAGGGCCTTGCCGACGGGGCCGGGGGCCGCGTGCTGCTCATCGCCTGCGGGGCGCTGGCGCACGAGATCCTTGCCCTCAAGCGGGCGAACGGCTGGGACCACCTCGACCTGCAATGCCTGCCGGCCAACCTGCACCTCTGGCCCGACCGCATCCCCGCCGCCGTCGAAGCTGCCGTGGCCGCGCATCGCGCCGAATATGACAAGCTCTTCGTCGTCTACGCCGATTGCGGCACCGGCGGGCTTTTGCAGCAAAAGTGCAAGGATCTGGGCGTCGAAATGGTCGAAGGCCCGCATTGCTATTCGTTTTTCGAAGGCAACGCCGCCTTTGCGGCCAAGGCGGAAACAGAATTCACCGCCTTTTACCTGACCGATTTTCTGGTGCGCCAGTTCGATGCCTTCGTCTGGAAGCCCATGGGCCTCGACCGGCATCCCGAATTGCGCGACATGTATTTCGGCAATTACACCAAACTGGTCTATCAGGCCCAGCTTGACGATCCGTCCCTCGATGCCAAGGCGCGCGACTGTGCCCGACGCCTCGGCCTTGCCTATGAACGCCGCCTGACGGGCTATGGCGATCTTGCCACGGCCCTTGCGGCGGCAGCCGATTAGTGGCGGAACAGACCCGCGTCGATCTGGCGCTGGCGCTGTTCAAGGTCGTAGCGGCTGACCGACTGGTTCAGATAGGCCAGTTCCCGTTCGGCGACAGACGGAATACGCAGCGCGCGCAGGGCGAGTTTCACGTGTTCAAACATGGTGCATCTCCTTCGATTGCACCGCCAATATAGAATGCTGCACCGCAGCATAGTAGACGCAGCCTCGCAAAGGCCGCCATGCGTACAGCGCATAGGTCATCCATCAAACGCATAAGGTTCAGGCGTTCAGCAAGGCCCGCGCCGCTTCCCGCGCCGCTTCGGTGATCGTATCGCCCGAAAGCATCCGCGCGATCTCTTCCACACGGTCGGCGGGCGAAAGGGAAAGCACGGTCGAAAGCGTCATCTCGTCCACCACACGCTTTTCCACCCGCCAATGCGCGCCGCCCAAGGCCGCGACCTGCGGGCTATGCGTCACCACCAGCACCTGACTGCCCGACGCCAGCGCCTTGAGCCGCCGCCCCACCGCATCGGCTGTCGCCCCGCCCACACCGCGGTCGATCTCGTCGAAGATCATCGTAAGCCCCGGCGAGTCGCCGGTCAGGCACACTTTCAACGCCAGCAGAAAGCGCGACAATTCCCCGCCCGACGCGATCTTGTTCAAGGCCCCCGCCGGCGCGCCTGGGTTGGTCGCAACGGTGAATGTCACCGCATCCACCCCGTCCGGCCCTGCATCTGCCGCCGTGACCTCGGTCACGAAGACCGCCCGCTCCATCTTCAGCGGGGCAAGTTCCGCCGCCATCGCCTGATCCAGCCGCAAGGCCGCCGCCTTGCGCGCACGGGTCAGCCAGGCGACCTCCTCGGCATATTTGCTTTCCGCCTGCACCACGGCCTTGGCAAGCGCCGCGATCCCCGCCTCGCCCCCGTCCAGCGCCGCCAGCCGCGCCCGAAGATCGGCCGCCAACCCGCCCAGATCGTCGGCCAGCACCCCATGCTTGCGGGCAAGGGCGCGAATGGCGAAAAGCCGCTCTTCCAGCGCCTCCAACTCCGAAGGGTCGAACTCCAGCGCGGCAAGCGACTGCTCCACCCCCTGCTGCGCCTCGCCCAGCTCGATCAGCGCCCGGTTCAAAGCCGACACCGCCGCCTCGAGCTGCCCTTCGGCCCGATCCGCCGCCCCTTCCAGCCAGCGCAGCGCGTCGCGCATCATGCCCTCGGCGGCCTGCTCCGACAAAGCCTGATGCGCGCGCGAGATGTCAGCGCGGATCTTCTCGGCCCCCTGCATCATCCGCCGCCGCGCATCGAGCGTGGCTTCCTCGCCCGGCTCGGGGTCAAGCTTGTCCAGCTCGGTCACGGCGTGGCGCAGATAATCCTCTTCCTTGCGCGCCGCAGCCAGCGCCGCCTCGGCTTCGGCCAGCTTGCCGCGCGCCGCCGCCTGCGTCCGCCACGCCACCCGCGCGGCACTTGTGTCGATGCCCGCGAAGGCGTCCAGCAAGGTCCGGTGCCCGCGCGGGTTCAGCAACCCGCGGTCATCCTGCTGCCCGTGCAATTCCACCAGCGAATCCGACAGGTCGCGCAACACCTCGCCCGACACGCGCCGGTCGTTGACCCAGGCCGTCTTGCGCCCGTCCACCGTATTGACGCGCCGCAGGATCAATTCGTCCCCGGCCTCGATTCCGGCCTCGGCCAGCACATCGCGCGCCGCATGCCCCTCGGGCAGGTCGAACACCGCCGTCACGGCCCCCTGCTCGGCCCCGGCGCGCACCAGCTCGGCCCGCCCGCGCCACCCCAGCACGAAGCCAAGCGCATCCAGCAAGATCGACTTGCCCGCCCCCGTCTCGCCCGTCAACACATTGAGTCCCGGCTGGAATTCAAGGTCCAGCCGGTCGATGATCAGCACATCGCGGATTTCAAGCGATCGCAGCACGCCCCGCCCCCATCAACCGCCGACGCGGATCAAATCCACTCGCCACGCACCATCTGGCGGTAGATCTTGGCAAGCCAGCCATTCCCCTTGGCCTCGGGCGCCAGCCCGCGGCCTTTCAGCAGGTTGAAGCTGTCCTGATAGAAGGGGCTGGACTGGTAGTTATAGCCAAGGATCGCGGCCGAGGTCTGGGCCTCGTCGGTGAAGCCAAGCGCCAGATAGGCCTCGGTCAGACGGTGCAGCGCCTCTGCGGTGTGGCTCGTGGTCTGGTAATCCTGCACCACCGACCGGAAACGGTTGATCGCCGCCGTGTAATTCCCCCGTTTGAGGTAATACCGCCCGATCTCCATTTCCTTGGCCGCCAGATGGTCGAAGGCCAGCTCGAATTTCAGCATCGCCGACCGCGCATAGTCGCTGTCGGGATATTGCTCGATCACATCGCGCATGCCCTGCAACGCCTGGAAGGTCACGCCCTGGTCGCGGCCCACCTCGTCGATCTGGTCGTAATAGGACAGCGCCATAAGATACAGCGCATAGGGCGCATCCTCGTCGCCGGGATAAAGATCGAGGAACCGCTGCGAAGCCGCCCGCGCCTCTTCGTATTTCTTGCCCTTGTGATAGCCGAAAGCCTGCATGATCAGCGCACGCTTGGCATATTCGGAATAGGGATAAAGCCGCTCGACCTCTTGAAAATAGCGGATGCCTTCGTCCGGCTTGCGCTCGGTTTCCAGCTTCAATTCGCCCTGCTTGTAGATTTCCTCGGCCGAATAGCTTTCCAGCGGCTTTTCGTTATCCCTGAAAGCGCCACAACCGGCCAGCGATGCTGCCACGAGCGCCATGCCGACGAACCGCGCGCCCGACTTCACCCCTGCCATCTTCCGCCTACCCCACGACATTTTCCGCACCCGACCGAACCGGCAAGGCACCTGCTTAGCGTCGTCCTAGCACAGAAAAATCCGCTGCGCAAAACGGCTTTCGCCGTTTTGCCTCAAAGCGCGGGAAGGTCCGCCGCGATGACGCCCACTCCGGGCAACTTGCATCCGGTCTGCTCGCCCACTTCCACGAAACGATAGGCCGACGCATCCGCAAACAGCGCCCGCAGCAAGCGGTTCGTCAGCGCATGTCCCGCGCGGATACCCGTATACCGCCCAAGAATCGGCGCACCCGCCAAAGACAGGTCGCCCACCGCATCCAGCATCTTGTGCCGCACGGGTTCATCCATATGCCGCAAGCCACCGGGGCTCAGCACGCGGTCACCTTCGAACACCACCGCGTTCTCGAGCGTGCCGCCAAGCGCAAGCCCGTTGGCGCGCATCGCATCCACATCCGACTGGCGGCAAAAGGTGCGGCTGTCCGACAGTTCCCGCACGAAAGCGCCATTGGCAAGGTTCAGCGTCTTTTCCTGCCGCCCGATCGCCGCTTCGGCGAAATCGATGCGGAAATCGATTTCCAGCATGTCCGACGGTTCCAGCCGCGCGACGGCCTCGCCCTCGCGCACTTCCACCGGCTTCAGCACGCGGATGGCACGGCTCGGCGCGTCAAGCGCCACGATGCCGGCGTCAAGGAACCCCGCCACAAAGGGCGCCGCCGACCCGTCAAGGATCGGAACTTCCGGCCCGTCGATCTCGATCAAGGCGTTGTTGACAGCACAACCCGCCAGCGCCGCCATCAGATGCTCGATCGTCGACACCGAAGCGCCCGAAGCATTTGCCACCAGCGTGCACAGACGCGACGGCACGACCGCATCCCAACGGGCAGGAATCCGCTCATTCAGGTCGGTGCGATGAAAGACGATCCCGTGATCGACCGGCGCGGGCGAAACGACCATCCGCACTTCGGCGCCGCCATGCAGGCCAAGACCCACAAAAGTCGCAGCGGATTGCAGAGTGTTTTGCAAAGGTCGCCCCCGGTTTCCGTTTCCGCCCGCAAGATCTTGCGCAAGGCGCGCCGGACAGCCCTGTCCGGATGTGTTCTAGGTATGATGCTGCAACTGCAAACTCAACTCACCTTTCGTTACATGGCGTTACACATGTTTCGACAGGTCAAACCCCTGATCTTGAAAAGAAAAAACCGGGCACAACGGCCCGGTTCCCTTCGATTGTTACAAGCGTTTCCGCCGCCTCAATTCGCCTGCCGCCGCAGGAAAGCCGGAATCTCGATCCGCTCCTGCTCGGGGTTCATATCCGGCTCTTCGTCATAGGACGTGACCGGCGGCTGCTGGCGCGGTGCTGCGGCACCTTCGCCCGAACCACCCGCCATCCGGTTGATCAGCGACCCGATTCCAAAGCGCGGACGCGCTTCGGCGGGCTTGGGCGCGGGCGCTGCCGCACGCGGTTGCGCCGCCATGCCGGGGCGCGGCTGCTGCGCGGGGGCCTTGTTCACAGCCGCCTGCAACCGCTGCAACGCCTCGGGCGAGGGCGTTCCCGGCGGACGCGGCGCAATGAAGGCCTCGGGGGCCTGTTCATGCCCCATGCTCGGACGCGGTGCCTGCTGCTGCGGGCGATAGGCCGGGGCCGGAACGTCGTATTCGTCCTCGGTCTCCTGCTGGGCGAACTCTTCCGGCGCGTCGAACAGCGACGGGTCCTGCTGCGGCGCGCGGGCTTGCGCCTGCGGCGCATATTGTGGCGCGGGCTGCTGCTGATAGGCCGGCGGCGGGGCCGGCTGATAGGCGGGCTGCGTCACCTGCACCGTGATCGGCGCGGGCTGCGGCGCAGGCTGGTGCATCTGCGGCTGCAACGGCTGGCTCATCGGGCGGCGCGCAACGGCGGGTTCCGCACGGTTGGCCTGGCTCACATCGATCCCCGTCGCCACGACCGACACGCGGATCGCGCCTTCCATGCTGGTGTCCAGCGTGGAACCCACGATGATATTGGCATCCGGATCGACCTTTTCGCGGATGATGTTCGCGGCCTCGTCCAGTTCGAACAGGGTCAGGTCATAGCCACCGGTGATGTTGATCAGCACGCCGCGCGCACCGTTCAGGCTGATTTCGTCGAGCAGCGGGTTGGCAATCGCCTTTTCCGCCGCCTGCACCGCGCGATCCTCGCCCGAGGCCTCGCCCGTGCCCATCATGGCCTTGCCCATCTCGTCCATCACGGCGCGCACGTCCGCAAAGTCGAGGTTGATAAGCCCCGGACGCACCATCAGGTCGGTCACGCCCTTGACGCCCTGATACAGAACGTCATCCGCCATCGCGAAGGCTTCGGTAAAGGTGGTCCGCTCGTTCGCCAGCCGGAACAGGTTCTGGTTCGGAATGATGATCAGCGTATCGACGACCTTCTGTAGGGCCTCGATACCCTCTTCGGCCTGCTTCATGCGCTTGCCGCCCTCGAACTGGAAGGGCTTGGTCACCACGCCGACCGTCAGCACACCCAATTCGCGCGCCGCCTGCGCGATGATCGGCGCCGCACCGGTTCCGGTGCCGCCGCCCATGCCGGCGGTGATAAAGCACATATGCGCGCCGGCCAGATGGTCGACGATCTCTTCGATGGTCTCTTCAGCGGCGGCGGCCCCGACCGCGGGGCGCGCGCCTGCGCCCAGCCCTTCGGTGACCTTCAGACCCATCTGGATCCGCGAATGCGCCTTCGACTGTTGCAGCGCCTGCGCGTCGGTGTTCGCCACGACGAACTCGACCCCCTCAAGCTGCTTGTCGATCATGTTGTTGACGGCATTGCCACCCGCCCCGCCGACACCGAAAACGGTGATGCGCGGCTTCAGCTCTTCGCGTTGCGAGCTCATCGTAAGATTCAGGGTCATTGCCACTCCGCCTGCTGTTCGTTGTGCCGCCTGTTGAGTATCGGCTTGTTTTCGCGCCGGTCCCGGGCGCAGGAATCCGAATTTATCCACGATTCTATCCACAAAGGGGGTCAGAGGTCACGTAAAAACTGTTACCGACCCACAAAATATGGACCGATTCACAGCGCAATCAGCGGTATTTCGCCATTTTGGCAGGATGTAGCGGTTACCAGTTGTCCTTGAACCATTTGAAGGCCCTCTTGATCGACCGCGCCGGATAGCGTTCCGAGGGGATTTCGAAATCCCACCACTCGTCCTGCGGATGGGCCGCAAACAGGCACAGGCCCACGGCACTGGCAAAAGCGGCACCCGTCGCGGCTTGCGGCAGGCCCTGCACGCGCAGCGGACGGCCCAGACGGACCTGCTGGCCCAGAATGCGCGCGGCCAACCCGTCCAGCCCCGGAATCTGGCTCGCGCCGCCGGTCAGAACGATCGACTGGCTCGGCAACTGGTCAAAGCCCGCCGCATCCAGACGCATCCGCGCCTCTTCCAGAATTTCCTCGACCCTCGGGCGCATGATGCCGATCAACTCGGTCCGGCTGATCTGGCGGCGGTCCTTTTCCCAGTCGCCGCTCTCGCCACCCGTCTCGATCATCTCGCGGTCATCCATGCCGGTGGCATAGACGCCGCCGTGCTTGGTCTTGATCTTCTCGGCCACGGCAAGCGGGATCTGCAACCCCTTCGAGATGTCCGAGGTGACATGATCCCCGCCCATGCGCACCGAATCCGCATAGATCATGTGCTTCTTCATGAAGATCGAAATGCCGGTCGACCCGCCGCCCATGTCGATGCAGGCGGCACCCAGTTCCTGCTCGTCCTCGACAAGGCTCGACACCCCCGACACATAGGCCGACGAGGCGATACCGGCGAGTTCGAGGTCACAGCGCTTGATGCAGTAAAGCAGGTTCTGCACCACCGACCCGTCCACGCTCAGCAGATGCATGTCGCAGGCCAGCCGGTTGCCGATCTGCCCGCGCGGATCGCCAAGCCCCGTGCGATGGTCCAGCGCAAAGTTCACCGGATGGGCGTGCAGCACCTCGCGCCCCTGCCCGATGTCGGGCACATCGCACGAGGCCAGAACACGCGCCACATCCTGCTCGGTCACGACCGAATCCTGCAATTCCCACTCGCCCGCCAGACCGTAGCTGCGCGGCTCGGCCCCGCTGAAACAGGCGATCACATGGTCGACGCGCACATTGGCCATCTTCTGTGCCGCCTGCACGGCGGTGCGGATGGCCCGCTCGGTCTCGTTCATCTGAGCGATCTCGCCGAACCGCACCCCGCGCGACCGCGTGGTCGCAGCCCCGATCACGCGGAACGAGGATTGCCCCGCCATCGGCCCGACCCCGTCCTGCTCGCGCAGGCGCTCGGGCCCGTCGAAGCGCAGGATCAGACAGGCGATCTTGCTGGTCCCCACGTCGAGAATGGCGATGACACCCCGCTGCATCGCGGCCCGGCGCATGTGGCGCATCGCTCGTTGCGATTGGTAAAGGTCGGTCATAATTCGCTCCCGCTCGTATCGATGCCCTGTGCTTTGCGGCGTTCGTTCATGGCGTTTGGCGCCAGCCGCAGCACGGGTCGTTCTTCGTTTCTCAGATCGACCGTCAGCACATCGCGCGCCAACAGGTCTTCGGCCCGATCCAGCGCGATCAACCGCTCAAGCGCGGCCACCGCATTGTGTTCGGGCAGCATGATCTTCTGGTTGCGGTCCAGAACCACATCCCAGCGCCGGTCACCGATCCGCACCAAGCCCCGCACACGCGGCAGCACCGGCTGCGCCGCCGCGAAAATCTCCAACGCCTCGCCCGCGGCCTTGTCGGCCCCCGCGCCCGCGATCAGCGGCAGGTCGGCACGGTCCGCCCGCGCGCC
This sequence comes from Paragemmobacter straminiformis, assembly GCF_014243445.1. Lineage (GTDB taxonomy): Bacteria > Pseudomonadota > Alphaproteobacteria > Rhodobacterales > Rhodobacteraceae > Paragemmobacter > Paragemmobacter straminiformis. The sequence goes on along the minus strand of NZ_JACLQD010000005.1, from coordinate 380,778 downwards.
AAGGCTCGCCACGCGATGCCCCGTCTCGTCCAGCATCTCGATCCGGTCGTCGGTGCGCCAGACCATCACCGGCATCCGCTCGGTGATCAGCACCTGCAACACCCCGCCCGACCGCACGCGCAATTCCGCCTTGGCCACCGCATCCAGATCCTCGATCCGCGCCCGCGCGGCATCGAGATCGAGGTCGAAGGACGACGCAGGCAGCTTCAGCCCCGCCCGCGCGCGGATCGCCTCGGCCAGCTCGGTCGAAGCCCCCTCGACCGAAACAAGCCCGACCATGAACTCCGGCCGGTTCTGGAACTTCTCGCGCAGGTCGACATAGCCCTGCACCAGCCCCGCCCGCCGCGCATCGTTGGCGACATAGATCGCCGTCACCCCGCCCAGCACCAGCACCGGCAGGCCCACGCGGAACAGCAGCCGGAACAGCGGCGTCAGCCACAGCCGCTGCATCCGGTAGGCCCAGCGCGACGGCGCCGGATCACGGCGCGGCTGGCGGATATAGACGCGGCGCTGCCCGCCGTGGTTCATCACCGGTTGCATGAGGCATCCTTCACGATCCAGTCGCAAAGCGCGGGGAACGTCATCCCGACATGCGCCGCCTGTTCGGGCGAAAGCGAGGTCGGCGTCATCCCCGGTTGCGTGTTGGTCTCCAGAAGGATCAGCCCCGCCAGTCCCCGCGCCTCGTCCCAGCGGAAATCCGTCCGGCTCAGCCCGCGGCACCCCAGCGCCCGATGCGCCCGCAAGGCATAGTCAAGGCAGGCTTCGGTGATCTCTGCAGGCAGCTTGGCGGGCACCTCGTGGCGGCTGCCCCCGGCCTTGTATTTGGCGTCATAGTCATACCAGCCCTCGGTGATGATGTCGGTCACGCAGAGCGCCCGGTCCCCCAGCACCGAAACCGTCAACTCGCGGCCCGGCACATAGGTCTCGACCATCACCATCGCGGGCATCTCGGCGGCAAGGCGCGGCGCGTTCGCCCCCTCGCGGACGATATACACACCCACCGAAGACCCTTCGGCATTGGGCTTCACCACATAGGGCGCGGCCAGCACATGCCCCGCCTCGACCGCCTCGCGCGGGACGATCACGCTTTCGACCACGGGCAGCCCCGCCGCACGATAGGCGTCCTTGGCCCGCGTCTTGTCCATCGCAAGCGACGAGGCCAGCACGCCCGAATGCGTATAGGGAATCCGCAACCATTCAAGGATGCCCTGCACGCAGCCATCCTCGCCCCAGCGGCCATGCAGGGCGTTGAAACACAGGTCGGGCGAAATTTCGGCCAAGCGCGCAGGCAGATCGTGGCCGCAATCGACCTCGACCACCTCGTATCCCGCCTCACGCAATGCGCGGGCGCATGCACGCCCCGAGACGAGCGACACTTCCCGCTCTGCGGAAAGCCCACCCATCAACACCGCCACGAGGGGGACGTTTCTGCCCGAACCGCCCGCCATGTTCCGCCTCAAACCGGGTCTTGTGCCCGTTTTTTGTGTTATTTTGCCGCCGGTTCACCGACGCGCATGATTTCCCACTCTAACGTGATCCCGCGCGCTTGGAAAACCTTTTTTCGCACTTCTTCCCCCAATCCTTCCAGATCGGCGGCACTTGCCCCTCCGGCATTGATCAGGAAGTTCGAGTGCATCTCCGACATCTGCGCCCCGCCCCGCCGGGCACCGCGCAGACCGGCCTCGTCGATCACTTTCCACGCCTTCAGCTCATGGCTGTCATCCGCCCGCCCGGTCGAGGAATGCCCCACCGGATTGCGGAACGTCGACCCCGCCGACCGCTCCTTGGTCGGCTGGCTCGCATCGCGCTTGGCGATCTGCTCGGCCATCCGCGCCTCGAGCGCGGCAGGCTCGCCCGCTTCGGTGCGGAATGTGGCCTCGACGATGATCCACCCCTCGGGCAGATGCGACTGGCGGTAAGACAGGTTCAGCTCGGCCGCAGGGATCGTCACCACATCCCCGGCCCGCGTCACGGCCCGCACCGTCTCCAGATGATCCGCGACATAGCTGCCATAGCAGCCCGCATTCATCTTCACCGCGCCGCCGATGCTGCCCGGAATGGTGCGCAGGAAGGTCAGGTCGCGCCCCGCCTCTGCCGCGCGCCGCGCCACATGCGCATCCAGCGCCGCAGCGCCCGCGATCACGCGCTCCCCCTCGACCGAAATCCCGTTGAACCCCCGCCCCAGACGGATCACAACAGCCCGTATCCCGCCATCGCGCACGATCAGGTTGCTGCCCACCCCCATCGGAAACACCGTCTCGGCCGGGTCGAGGTCGCGCAGAAAGGCCACCAGATCGGCCTCGTCCGCAGGCTGGAAGAACAGGTCCGCAGGCCCGCCCACGCGCAGCCATGTCAGATCGGCCAGGGGGCGGTTTTCCGTCAACGTGCCGCGCACCTGCGGCAAGGGCCGCCGCATCACTCGCCCGCCACCTTGCGCCGCGCCCAGCGGAACACGAAGATCAGCGGCCAGCGCAGCACCGATGCGCCCATGACCAGCAGCACCAGTCCCCAGACCGGCCCGCTTTCCCATGTCACCCAGCCCAGCACCGGTATCCCCACCGCGATCAGCACATAGGCCGCCGTCCAGTGATGGTCCCGTGTCGGCAGCATGGCGATGATGTTCGCCACGATCAGCCAAAGAAACGCCACCGCAAGCCCAAGGTTCATACCGCCGCCCCCTCCAGACCCGAATTTCCAACCGGCACCCCGGCCCCCGCACAAGACGACGGCCCCGGATTTCCGCAGAAAATCCCTGCGGCCCCCGTCACGCCGCGGCCCCCGCCAGTTTTGCGGGCAAGGCATTGGCCCAGGCCGAAATCGTCCCCGCCCCAAGGCAGACGACCATATCCCCCGGCCGCGCCTGTTCGCGCACCAGACGGGCAAGATCCGCCTCGTCCTGCACGGCACGGGCATGGCGGTGACCATGGGCGATCAGCCCCGCCACCAGATCGTCGCGGCTTGCCCCCGCGATGGGTTCCTCGCCCGCCGAATAGATGTCGGTGATGCCCACCACATCCGCCTCGTTGAAGCAGGTGCAGAATTCCTCGAACAGGTTCGACAACCGTGTGTAGCGGTGCGGCTGGTGGACAGCGATCACCCGCGCCCCCGCCTTGCCCGCAATCGCCTGCCGCGCCGCCTTCAGCACGGCGGCAATCTCGACCGGATGGTGGCCGTAATCGTCGATGATGGTCACGCCATTCACCTCGGCCACCTTGGTGAAACGGCGGTTCACACCCGCGAAAGACGCCAGCGCCTCGCGGATCTCGTCCTTCTTCATCCCCAGATGCCGCGCCACCGCAACGGCGGCCAAGGCGTTCGAGACGTTGTGGTCCCCCGGCATCGGCAGCACGCAGCCCTCGATCACCGATCCCTCGCCCTCGCCCTGCAAGGCCACGTCGAAATGCGCCCGCCCGCCCTCGAAGCGCAGGTTCACCGCCCGCACATCGGCCTGCGCGTTGAAGCCGAATGTCACGAAACGCCGGTCCGTGACCTTGCCCACCAGCGCCTGCACCTCGGGGTGGTCGGTGCAGCACACCGCCAGCCCGTAGAACGGGATGTTCGAGACGAAATCGACAAACCCCTTCCGCAGCGCGTCAAAGGTGCCCCAATGCTCCATATGCTCGGGGTCGATATTGGTCACGATGGCAATGGTCGCGGGCAGCCGGTTGAACGACCCGTCGCTTTCATCGGCCTCGACCACCATCCACTCGCCCGCGCCCGCCCGCGCGTTGGACCCGTAGGCATGGATCACGCCGCCGTTGATCACCGTCGGGTCGAACCCGCCCTTGTCGAGCAAGGTCGCCACCATCGTCGTCGTCGTGGTCTTGCCATGCGTGCCCGCAATGGCGATGTTCGACTTCAGCCGCATCAACTCGGCCAGCATCTCGGCGCGCCGCACCACGGGCAGCTTGCGCCGCCGCGCTTCTTCCAGTTCCGGATTGCCCTTCTTGATCGCGCTCGAGATCACGACCACCGCCGCCTCGCCGATGTTCTCGGCCCGCTGCCCCTCGTAGAACGAAGCGCCCAGCGTCACCAGCCGGTCGGTGATCTTCGACGCCTTGGCGTCCGACCCCTGCACGCGGTAGCCCAGCGTCATCAGCACCTCGGCGATCCCCGACATGCCGATCCCGCCCATCCCGATGAAGTGGATCGGCCCCAGCTCGCCGGGCAGTTTCGTCGCAGCATTCATGCCGTCTTTTCCTTCGCAAGTTCCTCGACAAGCGCCACCAGCCGCTCCGTCGCATCAGGCCGCGCCTGTGCCAGCGCGTGCCGCGCCATCGTCACCGCCGCATCGCTTTGCGTCAGCACCGACTCCACTTGCGCGGCAAGGCTCGCGGGGTCAAGCATCTTTTCCGGTATCAGCACCGCCGCCCCGGCATCGACCAGCCCGCGCGCATTGGCCGTCTGGTGGTCTCCGGTCGCCGCCGCGAACGGGATCAGGATCGACGGCCGCCCGATCACCGAGATATCCGCCACCGACGACGCACCCGACCGCGAGATCACCAGTTGCGCCTCGGCCAGCCGCTTCGGAATGTCGGCAAAGAAGGGCTTCACCTCGGCCAGCATCCCCGCCTCGTCATAGGCGGCGATCACGCGCGCCATGTCCTCGTCGCGCGCCTGCTGCGCCACGCGCAGCCGCTGCCGCACCCCTTCGGGCAGCAGCGCCATCGCCGCGGGCACCACATCCGACAGGATGCGCGCGCCTTGGCTGCCGCCGATCACCACCACGCTCATCGGGTAGTCGCCGGGCGGAATATAGCCCGCCGCCGCACGGTCCAGCACCGCCGCCCGCACTGGGTTGCCCGTGTGATAGCCCGTCACACCCGCAGGCAGCGCCGTCGGCCATGTGCCGCAGGCCACCTTGTCGACGCGCCGCGCGAAAACCTGGTTGACCCGCCCCAGAACCCCGTTCTGCTCGTGGATCATCCGCGGCCGCCGCAGCACCCATGCCGCCGCCAGCGCCGGAATCGTCGGATAGCCGCCAAAGCCCACCACCACCGCAGGCCGGTCGCGCAGCATCGACCATACCGCCGAAACCACCCCGCCCGCGATCCGCAGCGGCACCAGCCCCTTGGCCAGCGCGCCCCCCCGCGCAAAGGTGGCCGAACTCACCTCGCTCACCTCGACCACATGCGGGAACCCGCCCGCATAGCGCGCGCCCCGCGCATCGGTCGACAGCTTCACCCGCCACCCCTTGCGCACCATCGCCTCGGCCAGCGCCTGCGCGGGAAACATATGCCCGCCCGTGCCGCCCGCCGCGATCAGAAGGAGCGGAGCCCTGTCACTCATACCTACCGTCCCCGACGCTGGAAAATATCACCCATCCTGCCCTGCGGCCGCGCCCGCGTCATCGCAAGCAGCGCCCCCGCCGTGATCCCGGCGGCAATCACCGACGAGCCGCCATAGCTCACGAAGGGCAGGGTCATGCCCTTGGCCGGCAGCAGACGCACCGCCACCCCCATGTTGATCATCGCCTGCACCCCGAAGATGCAGGCAAGCCCCGTTCCCGCCAGCCGGATAAAGGGATCACGCTCCTTCATCAGACGGAACAGGCTGCGCACCACGACCGTGGTGTAAAGCGCGATGATGACCAGCACGAGGATCAGCCCGTATTCCTCGGCCGCCACGGCGATGATGAAATCGGTATGCGCATCGGGCAGCGACCATTTCACCTGCCCCTCGCCCACGCCGACCCCGAAGAAACCGCCCTCCTGAATGGCGTTGGTCGCATAGCCAAGCTGCGTCCGCGGGTCGATGTCGGGCGTCATGAACCCGTCGATCCGGCGGGCAAAATGCTCGGAACTGCCATAGGCGATCATCCCGCCCGCCCCGACGATGCCGAAGATCACCACGATCAGCAGCATCGGCGCACCGGCCACGAAATACATCACCCCCCAGCCGAACAGCACCAGCGCCGCCTGCCCGAAATCGGGCTGCATCGCCAGCATCATCACCACCATGGTGGTCAGCATGAAAGAAACCAGCTTTCCCGGAGGCCCGTTCAGATCGAAACTCGCCGCCATCAACCAGGCGCAAACCACGATGAAACCGGGCTTGAGGAACTCCGAAGGCTGGAACGAGGCAAAGCCGAACGAGAACCAGCGCACGGCCCCCTTGCCGAAATCGGTCCCGAAAAACGGCAGCAGGCACAAGGCCACCAGCGCCAGCGCAAAGCCGATCACCCCGAAGCGCCGCACCGTATAGGGCGACATCATCGACACGCCCAGCATGGCAACGATCCCGAGCCCGCCGAAGAACGCCTGCCGCTGCACATAGTAGAACGGGTCCAACCCGTTGCGCGTGGCCAGCGGCACCGAAGCGGCAAGACCGAGCAACAGCCCGATGCCGAACAGCACCATCACGCAGGTCATCGACCATTTGTCGATCGTCCGCCACCAACGGGGAAGAACCGGCTCGGTCACCCGCGAGGGCATAGAGCCATAAACCATCTCGGTCATGGGATATCCGCCTGTCGTCTTGCTCTGCCAATGCCCGCTTATCGACCGGGCTTGGCCGAAACTCTAACCACATTTCCCCGATCGTGCCAGCATAAACCCGAACGGAAGGCCCCGCACCTTGGCAGGAAACCGCCACCCCGCACCACGCCAAGGGCCGCCCGACGCCATCCGCAGCCAATCTCCGGCAAGCCCTCAGCCACCCACCCGCATTAACCCTAACGCGCGCACCCGCAGCGCTACCCTTAGCGCGCCCCATCCCGAAAGCACCACGCCTCCGCCCGAGACCACACGCCGCCAGCCTCCACGACGCGCCGCCACACCAAGCCACCCAGCAACGCGGCCACCGCCCCATCCCGATTGCACCTCGACACAAGCCCGACGCCGTCCGCCCGAAACCGCCCGCAGCCGCGCCTCCACGAAGCGCGCCCCCGCCTCGGCCTCGACCGCCGCCCGCGCCACGCCACTCTCCATCATCTCGACGATCTCTTGCGGCACATCACCCAGTTGCACCGCTGCACCCACCCGACGCCAGCCCTCAGCCAATCTCCGGCCAGCCCTCAGCCGCCCAACCGCATTAACCCTAACAAACCCATTCATCGCATTAACCCTAACGCGGACCCCGCCCGCATTAACCCTAACGCCCCCCTCACCGCGTTAACCCTAACGCCCCCCCTCGCCGTGTTAACCCTAACGCACGCGCCACCCGCGTTAACCTTAACGCGCCCCCGCTTTCATACTTGCCCAAATATCCCCGGGTGAGGTCCGGAGAGGGTGGAAAACCCTCTCCGGGGCCGGCCAAGGCTCACCCGGCCAGCAGCGCCTTGACAAGGGCGGTGAAATGCTCGCCCCGCTTCTCGAAATTCGGATACTGGTCGAAACTCGCCGCCGCAGGGGCAAGCAGCACCACATCCCCCGCCTCGGCCTCGGCCGCCGCCCGCGCCACGGCACGCTCCATCGTCTCGCAGATCTCGTGCGGCACATCACCCAGTTGCAGCGCGAAATCCCGCGCCGAATGGCCGATGAGATAGGCCTTGGCAACCGACCCGAGGAAGGGCTGCGCCCCCGCGATCCCGCCGTCCTTGCCCATCCCGCCCGCAATCCAACGGATACGGCCAAAGGCCTGCAACGCCTTGGCCGCCGAATCCACATTCGTCGCCTTTGAATCGTTGACGAACTTCACCCCGCCACGCTCGGCCACCAGCTGGCTGCGGTGCGGCAACCCCTCAAAGGACCGCAACGCCGCCTCCACCTCGCGCGGGGCAAGGCCCAGCGTCCGGCAGGCGGCATAGGCGGCGCAGGCGTTCTGGTGGTTGTGCGCGCCGGGCAGCCCCGCCACCTCGCGCAGGTCGATCGACGCGACTTGCCGCCCCTTGCGCCATTCCGCCAGAAATCCCTTGCGGGCAAAGACCGTCCAGCCGAACCCGTCCAGCTTCTGCCCCGACGAGATGCGGATCACGCGGTCATCCGCCGCTCCCTGCGCCATCTGGTTGGCAAGAAACACACCCTCCGCCTCGTCGACCCCGATCACCGCGCGGTCCGGCCCGCCTTCCGCGAACAGCCGCCGCTTGGCGGCAAAATAGCCGCCCATGCCGCCGTGCCGGTCCAGATGGTCGGGCGACAGGTTGGTGAACACGGCCACATCCGGCGTCAGCGCGCGGGCAAGCTCGGTCTGGTACGAGGACAGTTCCAGCACCACCACCCCGCCATCGCCCGCAGGGTCGATGTCCAGCACCCCGCGCCCGATATTGCCGGCCATCTGCACCTCGCGCCCCGCCTCGGCAAGGATATGGGTGATCAGCGCGGTGGTGGTCGATTTGCCGTTCGACCCTGTCACCGCCACGACCTTGGGCGTCACATCGAACCCGTCCCAATCCTCCGAGGCGAAGCTGCGGAAGAACAGGCCGATGTCATTGTCGACAGGCACCCCCGCCTCCATCGCGCGGGCGATGAGCTTGTGCGGCGCGGGGTACAGGTGCGGAATGCCGGGGCTGGTGACCAAGGCCGCCACCCCGTCAAAGGCCCCCTGCCGGCCCAGATCGGTCAGCACGAAACCCTCGGCCTCGGCCTTGGCCCGCGCCTCGGGGCTGTCGTCCCAAAGCAGCGCCTCGGCCCCGCCCGCCACCAGCGCCCGCGCGGTGGCAAGTCCCGACCGCCCCAGCCCCAGCACCGCCACTTTCGCGCCCGCATATCCCCGAACAGGTATCATCAAAGCCCCCTTCGCATTCCCCCCAAGGGATTAGGGGATAGCGCCGCCCACGGAAAGCCCCCTCACCACCCGACAGGCTGGCGGCGGCGAAAGAAGCCGCCCGTCGGCCCGTCCTCGGGCAGCAGCGCCAGCCAGACCGGCGTATCGGCCCCCTCCTCCGGCGAAAGCGGCGCATCCGCACCGCCCATCCGCGTCGCCACCCATCCGGGGCAACAGGCGTTCACCTTGACCCCCGCCGGCAGATCGCGCGGCAAGGCCCGCGTCAGCGCGTTGAGAGCGGCCTTCGCCACCCCATAGGCGCCCGGCCCGCCCAGCCCTTCCGCATGTGCCCCCCAACCCGAGGACAGGTTGACGATCCGCCCCCAGCCGCCGTCGCGCCAATGCGGCAGGTTCAACCGGATCAGGTCAAGCGGGGCCTGCACCATCACCTCCATCGCCTCGGCGAAATCCGAACGGGGCGACAGCAGCGACACATCGCGCATGACACCCGCGTTGTTCACAAGGATGTCGAAGCCCCCCGCCTGCACCACCGCGTCAAAGGACGTGTCCGGATCCGCCAGATCAAGCCGGACAAAGGCGCATCCCGCCTCGGCCGCCGCCTTGCGCCCCGCCGCCTCGTCGCGCGCGGCAAGCGTCACGCGGCAGCCCTTGGCCACCAACCCCTTGCAGATCGCCAGTCCGATCCCGCGGTTCCCGCCTGTCACCAGCGCGGTGGGATGCAAGGGCCGCGTCATGCCTGCCCCCTTTGCCAGCCGAAACCGTCACCGAAACCCATTGCCGTCCCTCCCGTCCCGCACCGCCCGAATTTTCGCAGAAAATTCGCAGGCCCCTAGCGGCTCCGCCGCCGCCACAACACGAACAAACCCGCCGCCAGCATCGACCCCGCCGCCAGCGACAACGCCCAATGCTCTCCCCAGCTCAACCCGCCCCACAGCCGCTCGACGGTCAACCCCAACCCGTAGCCCAGCGCCACATATAGCGCCGCCCAGACCGCGACCGACACCGCATCCAGCGCGGCAAACAGCAGGGGCGATATCCCCGCCGCCGCCAGCACCGGCGGCGTCACCGTCCGCGTGCCCCAGACGAAGCGGAACCCGAGGATGATCTTGACCGGATGCGCCGCCACGGCACCAAGCAGGCGCAGCGCCAGGGGCTTGGCCAGCATCCGCGCCATCCAGGCCGACTGCCCCGAACGGCGTCCCAGATGGAACAGCGCATTGTCCACCGCCACCCCGCCCAGCGTCACCGCCCCCCAGGCCCCGACCGGCGTTATCAATCCCCGATGCGCCATCAACCCGCCGACAAAGGCGACGGCGTCCCCCTCGAACAGCGTGCCGAAGGTCAGCGCGGGCAGCCCCCAGGCGGCGATCAGGCTTTCCATCGTCACGGCGCGGGTCTCGGGCAAGCAGGGTTCATAGGGCAGGCAGGGTTCATCGGGCGGGCATCCTTTGCACCCAAAGACGCGCCCGCCCGCCCCTTGTCCAGAGGCGGGCGCGCAAAACTTCGTGCCCCGGCTCCCGCCTCGGCACAGGCCCCCGGCACCGGCCTCAGCGCAGCTTCAGCGTCGCAAGCCCCGCCAGCGCAAGGATCAGGCTGATGATCCAGAAGCGGATGACGATCTGCGGCTCGGCCCAGCCCTTCTTCTCGAAATGGTGGTGGATCGGCGCCATCAGGAACACCCGCCGCCCCGTCCGCTTGAAGTAAAGCACCTGGATGATGACCGACAGCGCCTCGACCACGAACAGCCCGCCCACGATGGCCAGCACGATCTCGTGCTTGGTGCAGACCGCAATCGCCCCGAGCGCGCCGCCAAGCGCAAGCGATCCGGTATCCCCCATGAACACCGCCGCAGGCGGCGCGTTATACCACAGGAACCCCAGGCCTCCGCCGAACAGGGCCGCCGTGAAGATCAGCAGTTCCCCCGTCCCGGGCACGAAATGCACCCCCAGATATTCGGTGAAATTGTAGTTCCCGACGACATAGGAAATCACCCCCAGCGTCCCGCCCGCGATCATCACGGGCATGATCGCCAGCCCGTCCAGACCGTCGGTCAGGTTCACCGCATTGGCCGCCCCCACGATCACCACCATGCCGAAAGGCACGAAAAGGATGCCAAGGTTGACCAGAGCATCCTTGAAGAAGGGCAGCGCCAACTGGTTCGTCAGTTCCGCCGGATGGAAACTCGCCGCCGCGAAGGACGCCAGCGCCGCAATCACCAGCCCGGCCGTAAAGCGCACGCGCCCCGAAACGCCCTTGGTGTTCTGCTTGGTCACCTTGGCATAGTCATCGGCAAAACCGATCAGCCCGAAGCCCAGCGTCACCAGCAGCACGATCCAGACATAGGGGTTGTCCAGCCGCGCCCAGAGCAGCGTGGAAACCACCAGCGCCGACAGGATCAACAGCCCCCCCATCGTCGGCGTGCCCGCCTTGACGAAATGCGAGGCGGGGCCGTCATCGCGGATCGGCTGGCCCTTCTTCTGCTTGCGGCGCAAAAGATCGATCAGCGGCCGCCCGAAGACGAAGCCGAAGACCAGCGCCGTGACAAAGGCCATGCCCGCGCGCACGGTCTGATAGCGGAACAGGTTGAAGATATCGCCCCCGTCCGAAAAGGCGGTCAGCCAATAAAACATTCACTCTGTCCCCATGTGTTTCGTCGCGGCCTTCGTCGGGCCCGACTGCCCCAATTTGCGCAAGGCGTCAACGACAAGGCTCACCTTGATGCCCTTGGACCCTTTGACAAGGATCACATCCCCCGGATCGATCAGGCTGCGCGCCCGCAGGGCAAGCTCTTCGGCCTTCTCGGCCCATTCGCCCCTCTGCCCGCGCGGCAATGCCTGCCACAACGCCCTGATGCGCGGCCCGACGCAATGGATCGTATCCACCGCCTCCAGCCCCGGATGCTGCGCGATTGCGGCATGCAAGGCGCCTTCGGTCGGCCCCAGTTCGAGCATATCCCCCAGCACCGCGATCCGCCGCCCCTTGGCAACGCGCCCCACGCCATTTTCCGGCACCGCCCCGATCAACAGGTCCAGCGCCGCCGCCATGCTTGCCGGATTGGCGTTGAAGGCATCGTCGATCAGATCGAAGCCCCGGTCCTCCAGCGCATCCATCACGATCCGCTCGCGCGTGCCCCGCCCGCTCGGCGGCGACCAGCGCCCGATATCGCAGGCGGCAATCGCCGCATCGCAGCCCATCGCCTCGGCCACGGCCAGCGCGCCCAGCGCATTGGCCGCGAAATGCCGCCCCGGCGACAGCACCTTGAACAGGATCGGCTGCCCGTGCCGCGCGGCCTGCACCACCGTCGCCTCGTCGCTGATCGACACAGACACCAGCCGCCAGTCGGCCCCCGCATCGGCCCCGAACATCACCGCCCTCGCGCCCACCGCATCGGCCTTGGCGCGCAGGATGCCGCTTGTCGCCACATCGGCATTCAGCACGGCAACACCGCCCGCGACCAAACCCTCCATGATCGACGCCTTCTCATGCGCGATCCCCTCGACACTCTCGAAGGCTTCCAGATGCGCGGGTGCCACGGTCGTCACCATCGCCACATCCAGCCGCGCCAACCGCGCCAGCGGCGCGATCTCGCCGGGGTGGTTCATCCCGATCTCGATCACCGCGAAATCGCTGTCCGCAGGCATCCGCGCCAGCGTGAGCGGCACGCCCCAATGGTTGTTGTAACTCGCCTCGGCGGCATGGACGCGGCCCTGCCCGCCCAGAATGGCCCGCAACATCTCCTTGGTCGAGGTCTTGCCCACCGACCCCGTCACACCGACGACCCGCGCGCGGGTCCGCGCCCGCGCCGCGGCACCCAGCCGCTCCAAAGCCGCCAGCACATCCGGCACCACCAAAAGCGGCGCATCCGCAGCCACGCCCTCGGGCACGCGACTGACCAGCGCCGCCGCGGCACCCTTTTCCAGCGCCTGCGCCACGAAATCATGCCCGTCGCGCACATCCGCCAGCGCCACGAACAGATCGCCCCGCTTCAGCGTCCGCGTGTCGATGGAAACCCCCTCGGCCACCCAATCCACGGCACAGGCCCCGCCCGTTGCCGCAACTGCCGCGTCCTTTGTCCACAAGGCCGTCTTGTCTTGCGCCATCAGATCACCCCGTCCAGCGCCGCGACCGCGATGCTTGCCTGTTCCACATCGTCAAAGGGAAAGACCTGCCCCTTGATGGTCTGCCCCGTCTCGTGCCCCTTGCCCGCCACCAGCAAGGCATCCCCCGCGCCCAGCGCATCGACCCCCCGCAGGATGGCTTCGGCGCGGTCTCCGACCTCGTTGGCGTCGGGACAGGCTTGCAATATTTCTGCACGGATGGCTTCGGGTTCCTCGGATCGGGGGTTGTCATCCGTCACAAAGACAACATCCGCATGTTCCGCCGCCGCCGCCCCCATCAGGGGCCGCTTCGTGCGGTCACGGTCGCCCCCCGCGCCAAAGACGACGACCAGCCGCCCCATCACATGCGGGCGCAACGCCCGCAGCGCGGTGGCGATCGCGTCGGGCGTATGGGCATAATCCACGAAAACCGCCGCCCCGTTGGCCCGCGTCGCGGCCAGTTGCATCCGCCCGCGCACCCCCGTCAGGTCCGGCAAGGCGCGGAACACCGTCCCCGCCTCCTCGCCCGCCGCGATGACCAGTCCCGCCGCCAAAGCCACGTTTTCCGCCTGAAACCCGCCGATCAGGTTGAGCCGCAGCTGATAGGGCTGCCCTTGCCACGAGAACCGCACCTCCTGCCCCGTGGCGTCATAGCGTTGGCCCAGAATCCGCAACTCGCACCCCGCGCCATGCCCGACCGCCAGCACCCGCTGCCCCCGTGCCCGCGCGATCTCGGCCACGCGCGCCCCGAAGGGGTCGTTCATATTCACCACCACCGCGCCATCGGGCGGCAACACGCGCCCGAACAGCTCCATCTTGGCCGCGAAATAGGCCTCCATCGTGCCGTGGTAATCCAGATGGTCCTGCGTGAAATTGGTGAACCCCGCCGCCGCCAGCCGCACCCCGTCCAGCCGCCGCTGGTGCAACCCGTGGGATGATGCCTCCATCGCCGCATGGCTCACCCCCGCCACCGCAGCCTGCGCCAGCATCCGCTGCAAGGTGATGGCGTCGGGCGTGGTATGGCTCGACGGCGCGGCCCAGGCCCCCTCGACACCCGTGGTGCCGATGTTGATGGCGCTATGCCCCAGCGCCATCCAGATCTGCCGCGCGAAAGTGGCGACCGATGTCTTGCCGTTCGTCCCGGTGACGGCAACCATCACCTCGGGCTGCGCGCCGAACCACAGTGCCGCCGCCCCCGCCAAAGCCGCGCGCGGGTCCTCGGCCACGACCAGCGCCGCCGCCGAAGCGGCAAGCGCCCCGGCCGCCAGCCTTGCGCCCTCGGCATCGGTCAGCACCGCCGCAGCCCCCGCCGCCAAGGCCTGCGGAACAAAGGCCGCGCCATGCACGGCAACACCCGGCAATGCCGCGAACAGCATTCCCGCCTTGACCGCGCGGCTGTCCACCGTCAGCCCCGTCAGAACCGGATCGCGCCCGCCCCGCGCCGCAAGGCCCAGCGCCGAAAGCCTCGCCTGCCCTGTCTCGACCGATCCCGACATGCCCGTCTCCCCTAGTTCGAGACGGCTGTTAGCCCATCCAGGGGGGCAGGTTCAACCTGCGGCCGCAAGCCCAGCAGCGGGGCGACACGGCGGATGATCTCGGCCGCGACAGGCACCGCCGTCCATCCCGCCGTGCGGCGCGGCGTGTCTCCGGTGGTTTCCACAGGCTCGTCCAACGTGACGACCAGCACATATTTCGGATCGTTCGCCGGGAACATGCTGGCGAATGTGTTCACCACCTTGTCGGTGTCATAGCCGCCCGCCTTGTTCGGCTTTTCCGCCGTGCCCGTCTTGCCCGCCACCATGTAACCCGGCACATCGGCAAGGGTCGCGGTGCCGTGCTGCACCACGCCGCGCAACATGCGGATGGCATCGGTCGCGACCTGCTGGCTCAGAATGCGCGGCCCGTTCTGCGGCACGCCGCCCCGCAGCAGCGTCGGCGTCACCTTGACCCCGCCATTGGCGATGGTGGCATAGGCGGCGGCAAGGTGCATCGGGCTTGCCGCGATGCCATGCCCGTAGGCCGTGGTCATCACCGTGATGTCGGGCCATTTCTTCGGCACGATGGGCTTGGCCCCCGGCGCCTCGACCAGTTCCACGGGCGTCGCATCGAACAGACCGATGGCCTGCATGAACGCAGCCTGCCGCTCGGCCCCCACCAGCATGGCAAGGTTCGCCGTCCCCACGTTCGACGACTTCACGATGATATTCTCGACCGACAGCTTCGGCCCGTAGTTCTTGTTCTGGAATTCCTTGATCGTGAAGCGCCCCACCCGCATCGGCGCATTGGCGTCGATCATCGTCTCGGGCGTGACCAGCCCCAGTTGCATCGCATTGGCAACGGTAAAGATCTTGAAGGTCGACCCCAGCTCGTAAACACCCTGCACCGCGCGGTTGAACAGCGGGCTGTCGCCCGCATCGCCCTTGACCAGCGGGTTCGGGCGGTCGTTCGGGTCAAAGGCCGGAAGCGAGGCCAGCGTCAGGATCTCGCCCGTATGGACATCCATCAGGATCGCCGCCGCACCCTTGGCGTTCAGCATGTTCATGCCCGTGCCAAGCAGCTCCTCGATCGACGCCTGCAACGTCAGATCAAGCGACAGTTGCAAGGGCGTGCCCGCCTGCGCCGGGTCGCGCAACCGTGCGTCCAACGCCTTCTCGATTCCCGCCGTGCCGATCACTTCGGCCGATTGCACGCCCTCGGCCCCGAAACTGGCGCCTCCCAGCACATGCGCGGCCAGCGTGCCATTGGGGTAAAGCCGCATCTCGCGCGGCCCGAACAGCAGGCCCGGATCGCCGATCTCGTGGACCTTCTGCATCTGCTCGGGGCTCATCACCTTGCGGATCCACAGGAAAGACCGCCCGTCCGTCAGCCGCCGCTCAAGCGTGGCCGCATCCAGTTCCGGAAAGATCGCCGCCAGTTCCTTCGACACCCGCACCGGATCGACCATGTCCTTGGGCTGCGCATAAAGCGCATAGGTCTGCATGTTCGTCGCCAGAATCCGGCCATTGCGGTCGGTGATATCGGCCCGCTGCGCCGTGATCTCGGCCCCCGTGGCGGCGGCACGCGGCTCCATCGGCTCGGTCGCGGCCAAAAGCCCCATCCGCGCCCCGATGGTCGAGAACGCCGCCAGAAACCCGAGGCCGAGGAACAGCAACCGCCCCTCCGACCGCAACCTGCTCTTGTCGCGGATCGCCTCGTGGCGCAGGCGCAGGTTCTCGCGCTCGATGCTGTCGGGGTTCTCGCCCTTCTGGCGGGCGGAAAGGATGCGGGCAAGCGGACGAAGCGGCGTGCGGATCACGGAAACTCCTTATCCCCCGGCTTGGCGGCCTGCGTCTCGGGCGCCAGCGCGCCAGAGACTTCGACCGGATCGGTGATTGCGGGCAAATCCTCGGACAGACCTTCCGGCGCGACCTCACCCGTCTCGCCCGGCGCGGGCGAGGCGACCGGATAGGTCACCTCGGCGGCGGCCCCGAATTGCGCGGCCTCAAGCGGCAGCAGCCCCAGACGGTCGAAATTCGCCGTGGCAAGGTCGCGCAGCCGCTCGGGCCGGTTCAGATAGGCCCATTCCGCCCGCTGCAAGGTCAGCGCCTCGCGCAACGAGGCGATCTCGTCCTGCAACTTGCCCATGTCCTTCAACTGGTGCTGGGTCGCGTAATTCTCGCGGTAGGCCCAAAAGGCCAGCCCCATCACCAGCATGAAACTCAGCACGTAAAGCACAGGGCGCATCAGCGGCGTCCTTTCTTCTTGATGTCGGGCAGGCCAAGCGCCGCCCCGTCGATGGCTTGCGCCGCAACCGCCGTGCGCCGCGCCACGCGCAGCTTGGCACTGCGGGCGCGCGGGTTCTCGGCCAGTTCTTCCTCGTCCGGTCCCACGGCCTTTTTCGTGACCAGCTCGAACCGCGCCACGCTGTCGGCCCGCGCGGGGGCATAGCGGTTGGAATTGGCCTCGGTCCCGCTGGCGATCTGCAAGTACCGCTTCACGATCCGGTCCTCCAGCGAATGGAAGGTCACCACCGCAAGCATCCCCCCCGGCCGCAAGGCCCGCTCGGCTGCGGCAAGCCCCTCGGCAAGCTGGTCGAACTCGGTGTTCACCGCGATGCGGATCGCCTGGAAGCTGCGCGTCGCCGGATGGCTCTGCCCCGGTTTCGGGCGCGGCAGGCATTTCGCCACGATCTCGGCCAGCCGCAAGGTGGTGGTGATCGGCTCCAGCGCCCGCGCCGCCCCGATCGCCCGCGCGATCCGGCGCGAGGCGCGCTCCTCGCCGTAATGGTAAAGGATATCGGCCAACAGCTCTTCCGGGGCGTCATTGACCAGATCGGCGGCGCTTTCCCCCGACTGGCTCATCCGCATGTCGAGCGGGCCGTCCTTCTGGAAGGAAAAGCCCCGCTCGGCCTGATCGAGCTGCATCGACGACACGCCAAGGTCCAGCACCACCCCGTCGAGCGGCCCCCCGGCATAATCGTCAAGCCGCGCGAACTCTCCCGCCACCAGCCGCAGCCGGTCGCCATAGGCACCCGCCCAGCTTTCGGCCATCTGCAAGGCAAGCGGGTCGCGGTCCACGCCGATCACCTGCGCCGCCCCCGCCTGAAGCAGGCCGCGCGCATAGCCGCCCGCCCCGAAAGTGCCGTCAAGCCAGACGCCCGACACAGGGGCCACCGCCGCCAGAAGCGGACGCAGCAGCACCGGAACATGGGGGGCGCGACCGGTATTCTGATCGCTGGGGGCCAAGGCTCAGACCCCTTCGTCGTCGCTCAGCAGCGACAGGATGTCCACACCTTCGGGCAGGCTGGCAAGGTCCGCTTCGGCCGCCCGCAGGATTTCGGCATCATAGACATCGGATTTCCAAAGCTGGAACGTATCCAGCGCACCGGCAAAGACCGCCTCGGCGCCCTTGGCCACATCCTCGGGCGAGATGCCGCATTTCTCGCGCACCTTGGGCGGCAGCACGATCCGCCCGTCGTCATCGATCTCGAGCGTAACCGAAAGCGTGATCATGTTGCGTTCAAGCATCCGCCGCCGGTCCGACCCGAGCGCCAGCCTCTTGATCTTCTCCTCAAGCGCCGCGGCACCGGCCATCGTGTAGCATTCGGTGTATTTGCGGCGCGAGTCGCCATAGACCATGACAATGCGCTTGCGGGGGCTGTCGGGGTCGCCGGCTTCCAGCACGCGACGGAACGCGGCGGGAATCGAAACCCGCGCCTTCCCATCCACCCTTTGGGTGAATTCGCCTCTGAATGCCTCCGACATGTGGTGCCGGTCCCCTTCGTGCAGCCGTTAAAGGTCCCTCGTTCCGCTCAGGCCCCTGTCCGGCAAAACCGGACCCTGAAAACGGGAACGGCGGATCGAGCTGCTGCCACTGCTCGATCCGCCGCCTGTCCCATCGCTGGGCGTCCAGCTACGCGCGCCACCTGGGGGAGATGTCTGCTCGCTCGCGCGCCGGATCTCTTGGTTCGATGAAAGCGGGTGCCTGTATGAGCCTGACTGTCGCCTGTTCGGGGTCTTGGAGCTGCCCCAGCTTTGATCGTCACGCCGTCATCGAATGACCAAGGGATGCCACGGGATTTCATGGGAAGCAACGGAAATTTTTGGGTCAAAACCCGCCGAACGCCCCGAAAGACAAGGCCAAAACCGCCACGCGACCCCAGTTTTGCCGCCCTAATTGCCACATCTCGGCAAACGATTTGCAGCGCACACAACATCTAGTGATTTCACTCACCGAAACGGCATTCCCGCATATTCCCAAGTTTTCAGCACCAACCTTTCGGATAGGCCCCCAGACCCGAAGAATCCGCAGCGATTCCAGCGCCGGAATGCAGAAATCCGGGGTTTGACCCCGGATTTCCCACGCATTCCCGCCAAAGTGATTCGCCGTGATGCCGCGTCCCGCGCTTTCCCGTGCGCACCCGCCCCACGCAGCGCCGCCGTCACCGCTTCGGGGCCTTGCCGCGCCGTCCGGTTGCGACAGGCGCCTTACCCGCGCGTCACGCCATCCCGCCCGCGATCAGCCGATGCGCCAGCCGCGCATAGGCTTCGGCCACCGGACCGTCGCCCGCCGCGACAGGCGTGCCCGCATCGCCCGCCACGCGCACCTCGAGAGCAAGCGGCAATTCCCCGAGGAAGGGCAAGTCCAGCTTGCGCGCCTCCTCGGCCACGCCGCCATGCCCGAAGATATGCGCCTCGTGCCCGCAATTCGGGCAGACATACGAAGACATGTTCTCGATCAGCCCCAGCACCGGCGTTTTCAGCTTCTGGAACATGTCCAGCGCCTTGCGCGCATCCAGCAGCGCCACATCCTGCGGGGTCGAGACCACGATCGCCCCCGTCAACTGCGTCCGCTGGCACAGCGTCAACTGGATATCCCCCGTCCCCGGCGGCAGATCGACGATCAGCACATCCAGATGGCCCCAGGCCACCTGCGTCAAAAGCTGCTGCAAGGCCCCCATGATCATCGGCCCGCGCCAGATCACCGCCTCGTCCTCTTTCAGCATCAGCCCGATGGACATCATCGTGACGCCGTGCGCGACGATGGGTTCGATGATCTTGCCGTCGGGGCTGGCGGGGCGGCGGTTCACGCCCATCATGCGCGGCTGGCTCGGGCCGTAGATATCGGCATCCAGCAACCCGACCCTGCGTCCCTGCCGCGCCAAGGCAACGGCAAGGTTCGACGAGACCGTCGATTTGCCCACGCCCCCCTTGCCCGACCCCACCGCGATGATCCGGTCCACGCCCGAAACCTTTTGCGGCCCGCCCTGCTGCGGCGTCGGGTGCTGGCCGATCTTCAGGCTCGGCGGCGCGGGCTTGGCGCTTGGCCCATGCGCCGTCATCACCACCTGAACCGCCGTGACCCCGGCCAGCGCCTTGACCGCCGCTTCCGCCGCCGCCTGATAGGGGGCCAGCGCCCGCGCCTCGTCGGGCGTTGCCGCCTCGATCACGAAACGCACCGTGCCACCCTCGATTGTCACCGCGCGAATCAGATCGCGCGACACCAGATCGCCCCCACCGGGCAAGGCAACGCCGGAAAGCTGGCGCAGAATATCGTCGCGGGTCACGGTCATGGCATCCTCGGCTTCTGTTTCATGGCAACCTTTACATACCTAAGTCCGCATCTTGCAGCCAAAGCGCAAGGGACTGTTCGCCGAACGCCCATATTTTCGGCGATACCATTGTTAATCATGACAATTTCACGACGTCCAGCCATGCGCATGCTGCATGGCGGCATTGCGGAGAGGCTGCATTGTGCAACTGCAGCATTTGCCCCATGTTACCCCTAACAGCGACGCAACCAAGAACGTCGTTCGATGGAAACCGCAAACTGAGGCTGATGAAATGGCTTATGTGAACTTTACCGCCCGTGCCGCCAACGTGACTCTGGCTGACCGCTTCTCCGGCGCTCTGGCGCAACTCAAGACGATGATCGCACGCCGCGCTGTCTATAACCAGACCGTGCGCGAGCTGAACATCCTCACCGACCGCGAGCTTGCCGATCTGGGCCTGTCGCGTTTCGACATCGCAACCGTGGCCCGCGAAGCGGCTTACGGCAAATAAGGTTTCTTTGCTGAACCCCACCTCCTCCCGGGGTTCATGGCAAAAGCGGCGGCGCTTCTCCTCCTCCCTGGCGTCGCCGCACTTTGATCCGGATGCCCCGCTGCGGCGAAAGCGTCCAAACCAGACCGAAAGGCCCAACCTCCTCCCTGGGCCGATCGTAGAAGCGGCGACCTCCTCCTCCTCCCTGAGGTCGCCGCGACCCTTTCCGGAAGCCCTCGCGCTTCCACCGGTGTACGACGGGCCCTCCTCCTCCCTGGCCCTTCGGACCAGCGACGACCCCGACCTCCTCCCCGGGGTCGTCGCGCTAAACTTCAGGGCAGCGCCGATGCGGCACGCGCCCGAACAGGATCGATAGGCCCCCTCCTCCTCCCTGGGGCAGATCGTAAAGAGCGGCGGTTCCGACCTCCTCCCCGGAACCGCCGCGCCCTTCCCCCCCCCGTCAAAGCCTGACCCCACCGCGCGGCATGCCGCCGCCGGCCCGATGCGCATGCGCGCGGCGCCTTGCGGGATGCACGCGGGGCAAGGCAAAGGGGGGCCTTCCGCCCCCCTCGGGCCGTTCCGGCCCTCACCCCCCGAGGATATTTGGGGCAAGAGGAAGGGGCGAGGCCGCTTGCATCACCCCCGCGCTTTGCCGATAGTCCGCCCCGATCAGGACGGGGTTCTTCATGCGTGCATCGCTTTTTTCGGCAGCCCTCGTCGCGGCGCTGGTGGGATACGGCTCGACCATCGCGCTGGTGCTGGCCGCCGCCGCCGCCCTTGGCGCAAGCCCTGCCGAAACCGCAAGCTGGGTCATGGCCGTCTGCTTCGCCAAGGCGGCGGGCACGGCGATCCTGTCCACATGGCACCGCGTGCCGGTGGTTCTGGCCTGGAGCACCCCCGGCGCCGCCCTGATCGCCGCAAGCACGGGCTTCACCATGGCCGAAGGCGTGGGGGCCTTTCTCCTCGCGGCGCTGCTGGTCGCGGCCACGGGGGCGCTGCGCCCGCTTGGCGCGCTGGTCGCCCGCATTCCCGACGGCATCGCAGGGGCGATGCTCGCCGGGGTGCTGCTGCCCTTCTGCCTCAAGGGCGCGGGGGCAGCGCAGGCCGCCCCCCTGCTGGTCTTTCCCATGGTGGCCGTATTCGCCCTTGTCCGGTTGAAGAACCCGGCGATCGCGGTTCTGGCGGCCCTCGCCCTCGGCCTTGCGCTGGCCTTCGCCACGGGGGCCGCCGTCCTGCCGGCCTTGCCTGCCATTCCCCCCGCCCCCGTGCTGATCCGGCCGGACTTCCACGCCGCCGCCCTGATCGGCCTCGGCCTGCCGCTCTATCTGGTCACGATGGCCTCGCAGAACCTGCCCGGCTTCGCGACCATGCGCGCGGCAGGATACGAGCCGCCGGTCCGCGCCGCCCTCGGGGTCACGGGCGGCATCTCGGCCCTTGCCGCGCTGTTCGGGGCGCATACGGTGAACATGGCCGCCATCACGGCGGCGATCTGCATGGGCGACGATGTCCACCCCGACCGCAGCCAGCGCTGGAAGGTGGGTCTTGCCTATGCGGGCGTCTGGGTCGCGCTGGGGCTGACGGGTCCGGTCGTCATCGCCCTGCTCACCGCCTTGCCGCCGCCGCTGATGACGGCCCTTGTGGCGCTGGCGCTGCTCGGCCCGCTCATGGGGGCGCTGACCGGCGCCTTCGCCACGCCCGACCAGCGTTTTGCCGCCACCATCACCCTTGCCGTCACCGCCTCGGGCACCGCCTTTGCGGGCATCGGCGCCGCCTTCTGGGGCCTGCTCGCAGGGCTTGCCATCTATGCTGCGGAACGCCTGCGCCGCTAGCTAGCCCAGCCGCTTCGGGGCCACCGCACGGGCAAAGGCATCAAGTATCGCCTCGGCCCCGTGCTGCTCGGCCAGACGCAGCAGCGCAAAGCGGATCTCGGCCATCTCGCGGTAATAGCGCAGGAACGCCGCGTTCAGCCCCGCGCCTGCCACCGCCCCCAGCACGGGCACCGCCTGCGCCGCCAGCTTCTGCCCCAGCGCCGTCGCCAGCTTCGGCGCGACCGTCGCCACCAGCCGCTGAAGCGCAGGCCCCGTCACCGTCAGCCGCGCCGACAGGAACGAGGTGTTCACCCCGTCATCCGACGCAAGCGGCGATCCCGCCGTGAACACCCGCAGACATTCGGCCCGTATCGCCGGATCATCGGGGTCGAACCCCTGTTCCACCGCCGCATTGCGGATCGCGTGCAGCATCACCGTCACCGTCACCGGCAATTCCGCGACCGAGGTGACAAGCCCCCCCGCGCCGCCCACGGCCCCCGACAGCATCGCCGCCGCCATCGGCCCGTTGCGGCCCAGATCCGGCCCCCGCGCCCCGATCCCCGCCAGACCATGCGCTGCCAGCAGGGCGCGTTCGGTCACCGTCTCGATCTGCCGCCGCACCCCTTCGGGCAGGCTCTCCATCCGCGCTTCCAGACTGCCGCCCAGCCGGTTGACCAAACCCATCACCGGCCCGTTGGCCCGCCGGTATCGGCGCGCAAGGGCTGCGATCTCCGCGCTGCGGTCGGGGGCGGCTATGGCGGGAAGGTTGATCTCGGCATCCATCCTGCCAATGTGGGGCGCGCAAGGGCCTGCCGCAAGACGTCACGTCGCCTTGGTCACCAGCCCCGTCACCCCGTCCCATGCCCCGCGCTTCAGCGCAAAGCCAAGGATGCGGTCGGGGTTCGTCGGCGGCGGCATCTCGACCCCCTCCAGCTTCTTGAAGCCGAATCGCGCGTAATAGGGCGCATCCCCCACCAGCATCACCCGCTCCCAGCCCAGACGCCGCGCCTCGGCCATGCTTTCGTTGATCAGCAAACCGCCCAGCCCCTCGCCCTGCCGTGTGGGGTGGACCGCCACGGGGCCAAGCAGCAGCGCATCCTGCCCGCCCACCTCGACCGGCCAATAGCGGATTGCGGCAGCCAGCGTTCCGTCATCGTCGCGCAGCGTCAGGCACAGCGCCGCCACCGTCGGCACCCCGTCGCGCAGCCGATAGGAAGACAGCGCCGTCCGCCCCGGCGAGAAGCACAGGTCGTAAAGCGCCTCCACCTCCCACCAGTCGTCCTCGGTCTCTTCCTCAAGCCGGTACACGCGCGCGCCATCCCAAAACCGAATCCTCTGGAAACGCCCGTAACACGGGGCTACGTCAGGTTCAAACCAACGAAAGCCAGCCCATGTTCTACCGCCCCCAAGACGGCCACGGACTGCCGCACAACCCGTTCAACGCGATCATCAGCCCCCGCCCCATCGGCTGGATCGCCACGCGCGGATCACGGGGCGACAACCTCGCCCCCTATTCCTTCTTCAACGCCGTCGCCTACACCCCGCCGCAACTGATGTTCTCCTCCACCGGCATCAAGGACAGCGTCACGAATATTCAGGAAACCGGCGTTTTCTCCGCCTCCATCGTCGAATCGGCGATGCTCGACCCCATGTCCGAAACCTCGGCCGGCTTCCCGCACGGCACCGACGAATTCGCGGCCTGCGCCATAGCCAAGGCCGAATGCACAACCATCGACTGCCCCGCCGTGGCAGGCGCCCCCGCCATCCTCGAATGCCGGCTGGTCGAGATCGTCACCCTGCGCGGCAGCGGCAACCGTCTGGTGATCGGCGAGGTGACGGGCATCCACCTGCGCGACGATTGCATCATCGACGGCCGCTTCGACGTGACCGCCTATCACCCCGTCGCCCGCATGGGCTACCGCGACTACACCATCATCCGCGACCGGTTCGAGAAACTCCGCCCCGACGACACCTGACCCGCGCTTTCCCTTCATCCTTGCGAAAATACTCCGGGGGGCGCGGGGGGCTGGCCCCCCGCCCCGCATCGGCTCCGCCCCGCATCGGCTCCCAACGGCATCGGCTCCACACGACACCGCCCACCGCTCGGCCGGATCGGGGCCATGAATTTTCGCAGAAAATTCATCCACCCTCGCGCAGGATCTCCGACTTCGCCGCCAGATCCCCGCCGCGCCACAGATACAGCGCGAGCAGCGGCGCGCCTTCGGTCCGCATCGCATGCGGCACCCAACCCGGATGGTGGATCGCGGTGAACGGCTCGACCTGCCGCCAGACCTCGCCCTTCTGCCACCACGCCCGCCCCGACAGCGGCAGATAGACCTCCTCGGCCTCGTGCTTGTGGGGCGGATAGGTCACCTCCGGCCCCAGAAGCAGGAACCCCGCCGCCACCCGCTCCGACGGGATCGGCCCGCGCAGCCCCACCACCTCGGTCCAGCCGTAACGGCTCAGGAACTCCGCCCCGAAATCCCCCGCGCCATAGGTTTGCCGCCACTCCAGCGCCCCCGCCCCGCCTGCGACCATCCCCGCCAGATCGCCCGCCATGCCGCCAAGCCAGCGGCAGACGGGCAGCGTTCCCGCCGTCTGCGCCCGCCGCTCCGCGCCCCCGGGCCAATCGGCCAGAAAGGGCGCGGCCTCGGGCACGGCCTCCACCGCCGCCCTTATCCCCGCCGCCAGTCGCCCCGCCAGATCCATGCCCCGCTCCCTCCTTCCCGTTTCACCGCAGCCCCCCACCTTCACGCTCCCGCCTCTCCCCCCGCGCCTTGCGCACCCGCGCCTTGCGGCTATGCTTGACCCAAAACAAAGGGGACAGCCATGACCATGATCGGCGTGATCGGCGGATCGGGCCTTTACCAGATCGACGGGCTCGAAGGCGCGTCATGGGTCAAGGTCTCGACCCCTTGGGGCAAACCCTCCGACGAAATCCTCGTCGGCCGCCTGCATGGCACGCCGATGGCCTTCCTGCCCCGCCACGGGCGCGGCCATGTCCACGCGCCCTCCGACATCAACTACCGCGCCAATATCGACGCGCTCAAGCGCCTCGGCTGCACCGACCTCGTCGCCGTCTCCGCCGTGGGCAGTCTGCGCGAGGATTACCGCCCCGGCGATTTCGTCCTTGTCGACCAGTTCATCGACCGCACCTTCGCGCGGCCGAAATCCTTCTTCGGCGCGGGCTGCGTCGCCCATGTCGGCTTCTCCGACCCGACCTGCCCGCGCCTCTCCGCCGCCTGCGCCACCGCGGTTCAGGGCGTCACCCTGCACCGCGGCGCCACCTATCTCGCGATGGAGGGGCCGCAATTCTCCACCCGCGCCGAATCGCGGCTCTACCGCAGCTGGGGTGCGGATGTGATCGGCATGACCGCCATGCCCGAAGCCAAACTCGCCCGCGAGGCCGAGCTGTGCTACGCCTCGATCGCGATGGTGACGGATTACGACTGCTGGCACGGCGACCACGCGGCCGTCGATGTGGCACAGGTCATAGCCACCCTCACCGCCAATGCAGGCCATGCCCGCGACATGGTCGCCCGCCTGCCCTCCCTTCTCGACCAGCGCGCCGCCTGCACCCACGGCTGCGACCACGCGCTCACCCATGCCATCATGACCGCGCCCGACAGGCGCGACCCCGACCTTCTCTCGAAACTCGACGCGGTCGCTGCCCGCGTTCTCAAAGGCTGAAGCCATGAAAACCGTCAAGGACTACATCCGCACCATCGTCGACTTCCCGCACGAAGGCATCCTCTTCCGCGATGTGACCACCCTCTTCGCCGATCCGCGCGGCTTTCGCATGTGCGTCGACCAGCTGCTCGCCCCCTACGCGGGCCTTCCCATCGACAAGGTCGCCGGGCTCGAGGCGCGCGGCTTCATCCTCGGCGGGGCGGTCGCGCACCAGCTGTCCACCGGCTTCGTGCCGATCCGCAAAAAGGGCAAACTCCCCGGCGCCACGATCAGCCAGTCCTACACGCTGGAATATGGCGAGGCGGTGGTGGAAATCCACGACGACGCCCTGCAACCGGGCGAGAAAGTGCTGCTCGTCGATGACCTTCTGGCCACCGGCGGCACGGCCGAGGCGGGCATCCGCCTGATCGAACGCCTTGGCGGCCAGATCGCGGGCTGCGCCTTCGTCGTCGACCTGCCCGACCTCGGCGGCCGCAAACGGCTCGAGGCGATGGGAATGGAAGTCCACGCCCTCTGCGCCTTCGAGGGGCTTTAACCGCTTCTTAACACCTGCCCCTTACGACTCACCCTTGCCGGGGCAACCCGGACTGCTTGCAAACCACACCCACCCCACCCCGCCGGTTCACCCCGGCGGGGTTCTTCGTTCCGGCCCATCCCGCCACCCGCACAAATCCCCGCGCAAATCCCCGCACGCTTCCCGCCTTCTCCCCCCTTCCCTTCGGGGCCGAATCCGCCCTAAATGAACCCAACTGGGAAAGGACGACCAATGGCCCGCTCCATCGATTACGGAAACCTGATGCACCGGGCGATGCGCAGCCTGATCCAGTCGGTGTTGCAGGACGTCTCCGAAAACGGCCTTCCCGGCGCCCATCATTTCTTCATCACCTTCGACACCACCCACCCCAACGTGGCCATCGCCGACTGGCTGAAACAGCGCTACCCCTCGGAAATGACCGTGGTGATCCAGCACTGGTTCGAAAACCTCACCGTCACCGACGAAGGCTTCTCGGTCACGCTCAACTTCGGCAACCAGCCCGAACCCCTCGTCATCCCCTTCGATTCGGTCCGCACCTTCGTCGACCCGTCCGTCGAATTCGGCCTGCGCTTCGAAACCCATAACGACGAAAGCGACGAGGACGAGGATGACGGCGAAGACGATGGCGATGACGATCCGCCGCCCGCGCATGACGCGCAGGTGGTCAGCCTCGACAAATTCCGCAAGCACTGACCCCGCGCTTCATCCTTGCCCAAATACTCATGCCGCCGCCCGTCCCCCGCGCCGACCTGCGGCATTGTATGCGACGGTATGCCAATTGATTTTACGCCCCCGCTTGGCTAATCCCTCCCCAAGCGATTGCAGGAGGCTCCCATGACCGCAACCCGTACCGAAACCGACAGCTTCGGCCCGCTCGAGGTTCCCGCCGACAAATACTGGGGCGCCCAGACCCAGCGGTCGATCATCAACTTTCCCATCGGATGGGAACGCCAGCCCGTGGCGATCATCCGCGCCCTCGGCGTCATCAAGAAAGCCTGCGCGCTGGTCAACATCGATCAGGGCGACATCTCGCCCGAACTGGGCCGCGCCATCGCGGCGGCGGCGCAAGAGGTGATCGAAGGCAAGTTCGACGACAACTTCCCCCTCGTCGTCTGGCAGACCGGCTCTGGCACCCAGTCGAACATGAACGCCAACGAGGTGATCTCGAACCGCGCCATCGAAATGCTCGGCGGCGTCATGGGGTCGAAAGAGCCTGTCCACCCCAATGACCATGTCAACATGGGGCAAAGCTCAAACGACACCTTCCCCACCGCGATGCATGTCGCCATCGGCATGATGGCGCGCGACGTGCTGATCCCCGGCCTTGAAAAACTGCACCGCGCGCTCGACGCCAAGGCGGTCGAATTCAAGGACATCATCAAGATCGGCCGCACCCACACGCAGGACGCAACGCCGCTGACGCTGGGTCAGGAATTCTCGGGCTACGCCAAGCAGGTCGAAAAGGGCATCGCCCGCGTCAAATCCTGCCTGCCCGACATCTACGAACTGGCCCAAGGCGGCACCGCCGTCGGCACCGGCCTCAACACCCGTGTCGGCTGGGACAGCCGTGTGGCGGCGAAGATCGCGGAAATCACCGCCCTTCCCTTCGTCACCGCCCCCAACAAATTCGAAGCCCTCGCCGCCCATGACGCGATGGTCATGTTCTCGGGCGCGCTGAAAACCGTGGCGGCCAGCCTGTTCAAGATCGCCAACGACCTGCGCCTTCTCGGCTCCGGCCCCCGCTCGGGTCTGGGCGAGCTGATCCTGCCCGAAAACGAACCGGGCAGCAGCATCATGCCGGGCAAGGTGAACCCCACGCAGGCCGAAGCCCTGACGATGGTCTGCGCCCATGTCATGGGCAACGACGCCGCCGTGGGCTTCGCCGGATCGCAGGGCCATTTCGAGCTGAACGTCTACAACCCGATGATGTCCTACAACGTCCTGCAATCCATGCAGCTTCTGGGCGATGCCGCAGGCAGCTTCACCGACAACATGGTCGTAGGCACGCAGGCCAACACCGCCCGCATCGACAAGCTGATGAAAGAATCGCTGATGCTGGTGACGGCCCTCGCCCCCACCATCGGCTATGACAACGCGACCAAAGTGGCCAAGACCGCGCACAAGAACGGCACCACGCTGAAAGAGGAAGCCATCGCCCTCGGCTTCGTCGACGCCGAAACCTTCGACCGCGTGGTCCGCCCCGAAGACATGATCGGACCCAAAGGGTAAGGCATGGCCGAAATCGTCAACCTCCGCCAAAAGCGCAAAGAGGCCGCCCGCACGGCGGCCCGCAGGCAGGCTGACGAAAACGCGGCAAAGCACGGCCTGACCAAGGCCGAAAAAGCCCTGCAACAGGCCCGCGCCGAACAGGCGCGGGCAAAACTCGACGGGCATGAACGGGAATGACCGCCCGCCCCGTCAAACATTCCGTCACCCTGCGCGGCCACCGCACCAGCATCAGCCTCGAAGCCGAATTCTGGCAAGCCTTCCGCGACATCGCCGCCGAGCGCGGGCTGACGCTGAACCAGCTCGCCGTCGAGGTGGACGAGGCGCGCGACAGCGACATCGGCCTCGCCTCGGCGATCCGGATTTTCGTTCTGCGGCGCTATCGCGGTTAAGGGTGCGTTTACCGTTTCGGGCCAGATTGCGCCCATGACCCGCAATTACCTGCCCTATACCCAAGACGGATGGATCGCCCACCTGTTCAATTCGCAGGCGGCGCGCGATGGCGGCGTGATCCGGCGTCAGGCGCGCGATGTGGAACGCTATGTCGGGCGCGATGCCTTCCTTGCCGAAATGCGCCGCCGCGGTTTCTCGGTGCTCGAGAATGCGGGCCAATTCATCATCATCTGCAATCAGGAACCCGTCCGCCGACTGCTGTGACGATTTCTGACGCAGAAATCGCAGCGGAATTTGACGAAAATTCCGCGCCCCGCCCCACTCACCCGGTTTCTGCGTGCAGAAACCGTCGCGAAATCTGCGTCAGATTTCGCCGCCCCGCCGCACCACCCGCAGCCAGATCCCCTCCCGCGCCCGCACCGTCAGATGCGCCACCGGCACCGGCACCCGCCCCTCGACCGCCTCGAAGCGGAAGGCGCGCAGCAGCATCGCCAGCATCAGCACCCCCTCCAGCATGGCAAATCCCGCCCCCGTGCAAACCCTCGGACCCGACGAGAAGGGCAACCACCCGTCCCGCGCCGCCGCCCTGTTCTCCTCGCGCCCCCAGCGCGCAGGGTCGAACGCATCGGGATTGTCCCAGATCCGCTCGTGCCGCCCCAGATGCCACGGCGACAGCACCACCTGCGCCCCGCGCGGCACGCGCCGCCCGCGGAACTCTTCGGCCTGCGTCGTCTCGCGCACCATCATCGGCACGGGCGGGTAAAGCCGCAGCGCCTCGCGGAACACATCCCGCGTCAGCCTCAACCGCGACAGCGCGGAAAACGCAGGCTCCAGCCCCGCCGCCTCGGCCGCCACAGCCTCTTGCACCTCGGGGTACGTGGCCAGCAGGTAAAGCGCCCAGCCCAGCGCACTCGCACTCGTCTCATGCCCCGCCAGAAAGAAGATCGCCACCTGATCGACCATCTCGCCGGTGGCAAAGCGCTCGCCCGTCACGGGGTCCGCCGTCACCATGATCTTGGTCGCCAGATCGTCCGGCGCCACGCCTGCGGCAATCTCCGCCGCCCGCGCCTCGGTCAACGCCGCGATCAACCGCCGGATCACGCGCGCCGACCCACGCACCCCCCGCCTATGGAAGCGCGGCAGCCATGCGGGCAGCGGCACAAAGGCCGCAAGGTTCAAAATCGGCTGCGCCCGCTGATAGGCGCGGAACTCGCGGAACACGCGGCTCGCCACCTCATGCTCGATGGGAATGGAAAACAGCGTGCGAAAGATCACATCCGCCGCCGCATGGCTCATCTCCTCCTCGATCTCCACCTCGCCCGCTGGCATCCGCGCCACCGCCGCCTCGCCCGCCGCCCAGACCGCGGGGAAGGCATCCCTCAGCCGCCCCCCTTCAAAGGCCGGATCGATGATCCGCCGCTGCCGCAACCACTCCTCGCCATTGGTCACGAACACCGACCGACCCAGCAAAGGCCGCAGCCCCTCGCCCACCCGCCCCGATTTCGGAAAGTCCATCGGCCGCTCGTCCAGCACCCGCCTGACCAGCGCAGGGTCGTTGCACAGATAGGACCGGAAGAACGGCGTCCTGAACTCGGCCATCCAGGCCCGATACAGCCGCGCGGGCTGCGACGAAAGGATATCGGCCCGGAACAGCCGGAAATGCCGCCAGACCGACGCCCCCTCGGGCCGCGACGCGGGCTTCGGAGGAAGGCTCATGCCACGCTCCGATAGCCCGATGCCGCCCGCTCGATCCGGCTTTTCGACGGCGCCCGCCCCAGATAGCGCGCCCCCAGCGTCAAAGGCCCTGCCGTGATCTTGAAGTAATCGTAGTCTCCGGGCCGATCAAAGGCGCACATGTACTGGAAATGCAGCCGGAACCACTGATAGCGCATCTTCTTCCAGCGCTCGGGGCTGAAGGTCTGGGTAAAGGCGCAAGACACCACAAGCGGCCAGCGCTTGCCCTCCGGCGCCACCCCCGTCACCGAAACCGGATCGCACAGCGCAAAGGCGCAGCCATCCCCGGGGGCTGTCACATCGACCCAGACCAACTCCTCCCGCGCGGAAAGATAGGCCAGATCGGCCCGCAGCCGCCTTGCCTCGGGCAGGAAAGACACCATCGGAATCACCTGCCCCAGTGACAGGAACGACAGCGCTTGCGGCCCAAGATCCCCCTCGCGGATCAGGTCCGACAGGATCGACACACCCAAGATCGCCCCCGACGAATGCCCCACCACCAGCACCTCGTCGAACCCGCCCGCCAGCGCCTCGCGGATCACCCCGCGAAACTGCGCCATCCGCGCCTCCAGTTCCGGCGGATAGCGCCCGTAGAACTGCGCCGACCACGCGTAATCATGCATCAGGTAATAGGCGAGGATCTTGCGGTCGATCCGCTTGAAGAACCGCAGCAGCGCGACAAAGACCACCACGCCCAGCACCGCGCCCACGGCCCATCCCCCCTCGGGCCAAAGCCAGCGCCACAGCGCCACCTGCCCCCAGCCCGCCCCGAGGGCAAGGAAGAACTGCACCACCAGATTGATGATCGGATAAAGCGCCGCCACCGTCGGCCCCTTGCGCAGCCAGACCAGCCGGAACAAGGCCCCCGTGGCGATATAGACCCATGCTGTCTTGACCATCTGCAGATAGGTCGCAGCCACCCCCTGATCCATCGAGCCTTGCACGATATCCGACCAGACCAGCACCTCGACATCCGCCTCGACCGCCTCGCCCTCGATCTCGGCGCTGACGAACCAGCCATAAGGGCCCTTCACCCGCTTCGGGCGCAGCGCCAGCGCATAGCCGGAAATCTCGGCCTGCCAGGTCCCTTCCTTGCGGTAAAGCTCGCGGTAGCGGCGCGGCGAGACCGGATCATACCCCGGAATGTAGAAGACGCGCCGCCTGCGCACCTGCCCTGTTCCGTCTTGCCCCACGCCACACCCCCGACCACCGTTACCCCGCCATCCTGACGGGCAAGTTCGGCGAAATCATAGGCGAATTGCGGCACTAGCCAAGCAGCGGAATGCCGAAACGGTCAAAGGTCTCGAGCAGCCACCAGCTCACGTCGGTAAAAGCCCCCGTCAGCAGCGCAAGGCCCACCAGCAACAGCAAGACCCCCATCGCCCGCTCGATCAGCTTCATATGCCGTTTCAGCCGCGCCATGACGCCAACGGCGCGCTCGATGAACAGCGCGGCCAGCAGGAAGGGCAAGCCAAGCCCCGCCGCATAGACAGCCAGCAGCACCGTCCCGCGCGACAGCGATCCCTCCTGCGCCGCCAGCGACAGGATCGCGCCCAGCTGCGGCCCGATGCAGGGCGTCCAGCCAAAGGCAAAGGCAAGCCCCAGCACATAGGCCCCCAGCGCCGACCCGCCCCGATCCCCCGCATCCAGCCGCGCCTCGCGGTCCAGAAGGGCAATGCGGAACAATCCCAGGAAATGCAGCCCGAAAACGATCACCACCACGCCCGACAGGCGCGAGAACCAGACCTGATTCTGCAGAAAGAACGACCCGAAGGCCGAGGCGGTGAAGCCAAGCAGCAGAAACACCGTCGAAAGACCCATCACGAAGAACAGCGCAGGCAGGATCACCCGCCGCCGCGCCGCCCCCTTGATGTCGCCCATGCTGATCCCGCCCATATAGGCAAGATAGGGCGGCACGATCGGCAGCACGCAGGGCGACAGGAACGACAAGACCCCCGCGACAAGCGCGATGAGCATCGAGGGCACAAGCCCCGCGTCGAAGAAATCAAATCCGAACATCCCCCTCCCATATCGCCAAGCGGGCACGGCGTCACCTGCCGCTTTGTCACATTGCCGTGGCAGACCGCGCCCCCTTGCGCTAGATGCGCCCCATGTCCACAGATCGCCCGCCCGAAACGCTCGATTGCATCGACCTTCTGTGCCCGCTTCCGGTGCTGCGCGCCCGCAAGCGGCTTCTGTCCCTGCCCGCAGGCGCGGTGCTGGCGGTGCAGACCACCGATGCAATGGCCCTGATCGACCTGCCGCACTTCTGCACCCAGTCCGGCCACGCCTACCTCGGCGCCGAAACCGAAGGCCCCGTCACCACCCACCGCATCCGGCGCGGCTGAACGCGGCCCGAAAAACGCGGCCCCCGAGACGCCAGCCCCCGCCACACCGCCCCCAACACGCCAGCCCCCCCCCCGACGCAAAAACCGTCGGATGCGGCAAGAGACACCGCTCTCCCCGCTTTCACACCGGCCAAATATCCTCGGGGGGTGGCCTGCGCCCTGGCGCGGGCCAAAGGGGGGCAGACAGCCCCCCTGCCGCGCTCGGGCAAAGCGGAACGCCCGCCCACCCCGTCCCTCCCTTGCCGCCCGAACCCGATTTTTCGCAGAAAAATCGCGCCCCCCCAAAACGCGCGCCCCCCCCAAACGCGCCCCGCCCGAAGCCGCCGCCTATGGAAAAGGGCGGCAGGTTTCCCCGCCGCCCCGTTCCGTTCCCTCATCGCAAAGGCTCAGCGTCCCAGCGACCACCAGCCCTTTTTGCGGGGCTTGTCGGGGTCGGCGGCAGCCTCCGCCGCGGCTTCCGACGGATCGGGCAGCAGCGTTTCCGACGGGGTTTCCGTCAGCACCGGATCGGCGGGGAAGGTCTCGGCCGCAGCCTCCGCCACGGGTGCGGCAACCGCCTCGACCTCGGGCGCTGCAACCGCAGCCGCATCGACCGCAGCCGCTTCCGCCGCAGCCTCGGCCTTCTTCTTGGCCGATGTCCCGCGCGACCGGCTCGCAGGCTTCTTCTTCGGCGCTTCCGCCTCGGGGGCTGCCTCGGCCACCGCTTCGCCCGCAGCCTCCTCGCCAACCGGCGCGGCCTCTGTCACGGCAGCGGCAGCGGCCGCAGCTTCGGCCTTCTTCTTGGCCGTGGCAGCAGCACCGCCCCGCGCCCGCGTCAGCTTCTTCGGCTTCTCTTCCGCGACAGGCTCGGCGGCCTCGACCGCAGCGGCAGGCGCGGCAACCGCCGCATCGCCACCGGCTGCACCCTCGTCGGCGCCGTCCTCTTCGCCCTCGTCGTCACCATCTTCTTCGCTGCCGGCATCGCCCTGCGCATCCGCGCCCGTGCCATTGCCCGACCCCTTGCGCCGACGGCGGCGACGGCGCTTCTTCTTGCCGTTGCCGTTGCCATCCCCCTTGGCCTCGCCCGCCGAAGCGGCACGTGCCTCGGTCTTGGCCTCGCCCTCGGTCTCGGCGGCCTCGTCCTCTTCGACCTCGTCAAGGTCCTCGAGCGGCAGATCCTCGTCCTCGTCCTCGTCCACCGGCGCGCCCATCAGGCCCGCATGGCCCGAAATCACACTCGACTGTTCGGGAACCACGCGGGTCGCCGTCTTGAACTTCTCGATCACGTAATCGGGGCTCACCAGCGCCGGATCGCATTCGATCCGCACCGACATGCCATAGCGCGCCTCGATCAGCGCGATATGCTCGCGCTTCTGGTTGATCAGGAAATTGACGATCCCGATCGGCGCTTTCAGCAGCACTTCCTTCGACCGCTTGCGCGTGCCTTCCTCTTCCAGCGCGCGCAGCACCTGCAAACCAAGGCTGTCGTCCGACCGGATCAGGCCCGTGCCGTGGCAATGGCTGCACGGCTGGGTGGTGCTTTCCAGCATCCCCGGACGCAGGCGCTGGCGGCTCATCTCCATCAGGCCAAAGCCCGAGATGCGCCCCACCTGGATCCGCGCCCGATCCGTTTTCAGCTTGTCCTTCAGACGCTTCTCGACGGCGGCGTTGTTCTTGCGCTCTTCCATGTCGATGAAGTCGATCACGATCAGACCGGCAAGGTCGCGCAGGCGCAACTGCCGCGCCACTTCTTCCGCCGCTTCGAGGTTGGTCTTGAGAGCGGTGTCCTCGATGGACCCCTCTTTCGTCGCCCGCCCCGAGTTCACGTCGATGGCAACCAGCGCCTCGGTGATGCCGATGACGATGTAACCGCCCGATTTCAGCTGCACGACGGGGTTGAACATGCCCCCCAGATAGCTTTCGACCTGAAAGCGCGCGAAAAGCGGCATCGTCTCGTCATAGCGTTTCACCAGCCGCGCATGGCTCGGCATGATCATCCGCATGAAATCCTTGGCGGTGCGGTATCCCGCCTCGCCCTCGACCAGAATCTCGTCGATCTCGCGGCTGTACAGATCGCGGATCGACCGCTTGATCAGGTTGCCCTCTTCATAGATGGCCGCCGGAGCGATCGATTTCAGCGTCAGTTCGCGGATCTGTTCCCACAGCCGCATCAGATATTCGTAATCGCGCTTGATTTCCGGCTTGGTGCGCTTGGCCCCCGCCGTGCGGATGATCAGACCGGCGCCTTCCGGCACCTCGATCTCCTGCGCGATCTCTTTCAGCTTCTTGCGGTCGGTCGCCTGCGTGATCTTGCGGGAAATCCCGCCGCCCCGCGCCGTGTTCGGCATCAAGACGCAATAGCGCCCCGCCAGCGACAGATAGGTCGTCAGCGCCGCACCCTTGTTGCCGCGCTCTTCCTTGACCACCTGCACCAGCATGATCTGCCGGACCTTGATCACTTCCTGAATCTTGTAGCGGCGCGGACGCGGCTTGCGCGGCGCGCTGATCTCTTCCGAGACATCCTCTTCCGCGATGGACTCGATCTCGTCATCGGTCTCGCTGGCATGGTCCATCGCGCGATAGGGCGCGGGGGCGGACTCGCCATTGCCGTTCTCGTCCTGCGCGGCGTGGTCATGGTCGTGGTGGTCATGGTCGTGGTCATGATCATGGTGGTCATGCCCGTGGTGGTCATGCCCGTGATCCTGCGCCTCGGCCACCGGTTCCGCCGCGGTTTCCACCAGCGCATCGGCACCGGTTTCCTCGCCCAGATCGACGACATCCATGCCGCCGATCTCGGCTTCCTTCACCGCATCGCGGCGCGCGCCTTCGGGGCGCGGGCGCGGCTTGGGGCGGCTGCGGCGGTTGTCTTCCTCGTCCTGTGCCCGGTTGTAGGCGCGCTCTTCGTCGAGCAGCGCCTTACGGTCCGCAACGGGGATCTGGTAGTAATCGGGGTGGATTTCGGCGAATGCCAGAAACCCGTGACGGTTGCCGCCGTAATCGACAAAGGCCGCCTGCAACGACGGCTCTACCCTTGTAACCTTGGCGAGATAGATGTTTCCGGCAAGCTGCCGTTTGTTCACCGTCTCGAAGTCGAATTCTTCAACCTTGTTTCCGTCCACCACCACGACGCGGGTTTCTTCCGCATGGGTGGCATCGATCAGCATTTTCTTGGTCATGGTGTTCCAATGCGCCCCGGCGCGGCCGATCCGGCCCCGATGGTGCAAGCACCAAACGTGGTCCGTCATCTGCTGGTAAAGGGCGGCTTGTTCGGGCGAGGCGGCGCAGGGCGAGTGGCGGGGTCCTGCCCGTCGGGCAGCCCTCTCCTCTCTCGCTCGTCATTGCACGCGTCATCGCGGTTCTCTCTAGAACCCCTTTAGAGGGCTCTGCTGACAAAAGCCCGCTTGCGTCAAAGACTTGGCCGGGCAAACTGACGACCTTGCGGCCGATCCGACTCCCCCGTCGCGGCGCGTCTGGCGCGACCTGCAATGGGGCAGAGAATTCTACAGCGGGATTCAACCCGCACCCTTCGACCCTAGCGGGAAAGCGGCGGCAAACACAATGGGAGATTTAACACCTGTGGCAAAGGCGGGCAGCGCAAACGTTTTCTGACTCAGAAAACGCGGCGGAATTTGACGCAAATTCCGCCCTACCCCGCCCCCACCGATTTTTGCACCAAAAATCGCCGCGAAATCCGCGCCGGTTTTCGCCCGCCCGCCGCTCAGACCCAATCCCCCCGGCCCAGCGCGTATTTCGCCATCTTCTCGGCCAGCCTGCGCCTCGGCAGGCACAGCGCATTCCGCGCCCCCCCGCCCCCACCGATTTTTGCGCCAAAAATCGCCGCGAAATCTGCGTCAGATTTCGCCCTCCCGCCGCTCAAACATAATCCCCCCGGCTCAGCGCGTATTTCGCCATCTTCTCGTTCAGCGTGCGCCTCGGCAGGCACAGCTCGTCCATCACCGCGACGATGCTGCCCTTGTGCCGCCGCATCGTATTGTCGATCAGCATCCGCTCAAAGGCTTCCACATATTCCTTCAGCGGCTTGCCTTCGGTCGTCATCGCAGGCCCCGTCGCCTCGTTGTCGGCCATCAGAAGCGAGGCGATCGACCCCGACCCCCGCCGGTTCTGCAACACCGCCCGTTCCGCGATGTTCACCAGCTGCCGCACGTTTCCGGGCCAGGGCGCCTGCAACAGCTGCGCCGCCTCTTGCGCTGTCACCTGCGGCGCGTCGCAGCCGTATTCTTCCGCGAACTGCTCCGACATGCGGGTGAACAGCGTCAGGATATCCTCGCCCCGCACCCGAAGCGGCGGGCACAGGATCGTCATCGCCCCCAGCCGGTAATACAGGTCCGACCGCAGCACATCCTCAAGCGTCTTGTCCGGCGCATGCTCGTTGCAGATGGCGATGATCCGCGTCTCGGGCGGGGTGCCCTGCTCGTTGATCAGCGTCAGCAACCGCGCCTGCAAGGGCTGGCTCATCGCCTCGATGTCCTCAAGACACAGCGTCCCGCCGCGCGCCTCCTCGACCAGCGGAATCGTCCCTTCTTCCGACGGGCCGAACAGCTTGGCCGTCAACTGGTCCTCGCTCCACGCCGCGCAAGAGATCGTCACGAACTTCTTCGACGCCCGCGGCCCCACCGCATGCAGCGCGTGGGCGACCAGCGTCTTGCCCGTCCCCGTCTCGCCGTCGATCAGCACATGGCTGTCGGCCTGCCCCAGATCGAGGATATCCTCGCGCAGCCGCTCCATCGCGGGCGAGCCGCCGATCAGCTTCTTCATCAGGACCGACCCGTCCGACAATTCCTTGCGCAGCGCGCGGTTGTCCAGCGTCAGCCGCCGCACCTGCGTCGCCTTCTTGGCAAGCTCGGTCATCCGGTCCGGGTTGAACGGCTTTTCCAGAAAGTCGAACGCCCCGACCCGCATCGCCTCGACCGCCATCGGCACATCGCCATGCCCCGTGATCAGAATGACCGGCAGCCCCGAATCCATGCTCATCAACCGCTTCAGGAACGCCATTCCGTCCATCCCCGGCATCTTGATGTCCGACACCACGACCCCCGGAAACTCCGGCCCGATCCCCTTCAGCGCATCCTCGGCGCTGGCATAGGTCTCGGTGTCGAACCCCGACAGCGCCAGCCACTGACTGATCGATTGCCGCATGTCCGCCTCGTCATCGACGATCGCCACCTTCATTGCCCGCGCCATACTGCCCTCATTCCGCTGCCTCGATTTCCTTTCCGATCAGGGGAAGCTGCATCTCGAAGACCGCCCCGCCCTTTTCGGCATTCCGTGCCGTCAACCGCCCCCCCAGATCGGTGACGATCCCCGAACTGATGGCAAGGCCAAGCCCTACCCCCTCTCCGGGTTTCTTTGTCGTGTAGAAAGGCTCGAACAGGTTATCGAGATCCGTGATCCCGTGCCCGTTGTCGCGCACCGTCAGCATCGCCACCTCGCCCGACGACAGGATCAGGTCGATCTGCGGATCGACCGTGTCCCGCGTCGCATCCAGCGCGTTCCTCAGCAGGTTGATGATGACCTGCTCCAGCCGGATCCTGTCGGCCATCACCATCACGGGCTGGCGCGGCAAGGTCCGCGTGATCTTAACAACCCGCAGCTTCAACTGCGGCTCCATCATCGACAGCGCGCTCGACAGCGCCTGCCGCAGATCGACCGGCTCGAAGGCCTCTCCTCCCTTGCGGGCATAGGACTTGAGCTGCCGCGTGATCGCCCCCATCCGCTCGATCAGATCGTCGATCCGCTGGAACGAGGACAACGCCTCCTCGGGCCGCTTGCGCTGCAACAGAAGCCGCGCCCCCGCCAGATAGGTCTTCATCGCCGCAAGCGGCTGGTTCAACTCGTGGCTCACCGCCGCCGACATCTCGCCAAGGGCGGCCAGCTTGGACGATTGCGCCAGCGTCAGCTCGGCCACCTCGAGGTCTTTCTGCACCTTCTCGCGCTCGGCGATTTCCCGCTGCAAACGCGCGTTCAAAAGGCGCAGCTCCGCAGATTCCCGCTGGAAGCTGATCGACTGCGACCATGCCTTGCGCGACAGCGCGTAAAAGGCCGCCGCCATCAGGATGGCAAAACCCATGATCTCGAGCGCAAGGATGCCGTTCACACGCTCGCGCACGGAATCATAGGCGGTAAAGGTCATCATCTTCCAGCCGCGAAACGGCACCCGCGCCTCGGTCTTCATCACCGCCTCGCCGCGCACATAGGCGTCGGGCGGGTTCTGCGCCCAGTCCGCCGTGGCCTGCAAGGCGCGGCCAAGCGTCGTCGTCACATCCTTCGCCGCCAAAGCCTCGGCCATCGGCAAGCCGCGCCAACGCGGCTCGGTCGCAAGGATCACCGTCCCCTCGCTGTCGGTCACCAGCACCGCATCCTGCAACCCCGACCAGGCGCGTTCGTATTTCATCAGATCGACCGCGACCACGATCACCCCCGCAGGCTTGCCATCCACGGTGACCGCCCGCGAATAGGTGAACTCGAAGGCCCCGCCCTCGCGCGCCTGCGCCGTAAAGACCGTGTCCTGCGTGCGCTGCGCATCGATGAAATAGGCCGATCCGCGATGGTTCGTGCCAAGCAGGTTGCGGTTCGTCGCCCCCACCGTGCGCCCGTCGCCGTCCAGCAGCACGATCGACGCCACCCCGATCTCGGATTGCACCCGTATCAGCTTTTGCGACGTGCCCGAGAAATTGCCCGACCGCAGCGCATCGGCCAGCGCCGGATCGCCCGCCAGCAACAGCGGCACGACCGAGGTGCGCTGCAATTCCGAAACCATGTTGCCCGAATAAAGCGCAAGCCGCAGCTCGGCCCTGTTGCGCGTCGTCTCGGTAAAGCGCTCCGACAGCCAGCGGTTGGTGACCAGCACCACCCCCGATGCCATCAGCACCAGCAACGCGATGGCAAGCTTCACGCGCCACGAGATGCGGCGACCGCCTGTCGCTTCGTCAGTTGGAATGTCCGCGTCCTGCATGGCCCCTATCTAGGCGCGCATCACAGCCCGCTTCAAGCACCAGCGGCAGGTCTCGGCTCAGGCAAGCGCCATCCCGCCCAGAAGCGAGGCGAACAGCGCCGCGCCATCGGTCCCGCCATGCTCGGCATCCACCACCCGCTCGGGATGCGGCATCATCCCCAGCACCCGACGGTTTTCCGAAAGGATGCCGGCGATGTCCGCCATCGACCCGTTCGGGTTCGCGGCATAGGTAAAGGCGATCCGGTCCTGATCGCGCAAGGCGGCAAGCCCCTCGGCGTCGATGGTGAAATTGCCGTCATGATGCGCCACGGGCACCTCGATGGCGGCCCCCTTGGCATATCCGGCGGTATAGGCGCTGTCCGTGGTCGCAACCTTCAGCGTCAGCATCTTGCAGATGAACTTCAGCCCCGCATTGCGCATCAGCGCGCCGGGCAGAAGCCCCATCTCGGTCAGCACCTGGAATCCGTTGCAGATGCCCAGCACATAGCCGCCCCGGGCCGCATGGGCCTTGACCGCAACCCCGATGGGCGACTGCGCGGCAATCGCCCCGCAGCGCAGATAGTCGCCAAAGGAAAAGCCCCCCGGCACGCCCACGACATCCACCCCCGCCGGCAGCGCCGTGTCCTTGTGCCAGACGCGCACCACCTCGAACCCCGCCCTCTCGAAGCCGAGCGCAAGGTCACGGTCGCAATTCGATCCCGGAAAGGTGACGACGGCGGCTTTCAT
Organism: Paragemmobacter straminiformis; assembly: GCF_014243445.1. Taxonomy (GTDB): domain Bacteria; phylum Pseudomonadota; class Alphaproteobacteria; order Rhodobacterales; family Rhodobacteraceae; genus Paragemmobacter; species Paragemmobacter straminiformis. The sequence goes on along the minus strand of NZ_JACLQD010000005.1, from coordinate 340,085 downwards.
GGGGCGCTCCCTCTGGCTGGCAGGATGTGCCGCCCCCTTAGCGCAATCACGCCCGCGCTTCCAGACGGAAACCGCAGCGCGGCCGATGGCGCGACGGGGGGCTTCACGCCCCCCGCGCGGCGCGTGCCGCGCCGCTCCCCCCGTGGAGTATTTTCCGCAAAGGCGAAAGGGCATGGCCGCTTGCCCGCCCCCAGCTTCCTCTTGCTCCAAATATCCTCGGGGGGTGAATTGGCCGCAGGCCAAGAGGGGGGCAGAAGGCCCCCTTCCGCGGCCTCCCGATCCCCGGCGCACCTGCCTAGGGCTCGCCTACCCCGCCCGCCCGCGCCGCGCCACCACGGGCGGGGTGCCGTAGCGCTGCCGGAAGGCCTTGGAAAAGGTGTTCACCGTCTGGAACCCGCAGGCATAGGCCACCTCGGACACCGCCATGTCGGTCTCGGACAGCAGCCCCCGCGCCCGTTCCAGCCGCAACCCGTTCAGATATTGCTTGGGCGACACGCCCACATGCTTCTCGAACAACCGCTCCACCTGCCGCCGCGACACGCCAAGCTCGGCCGACAGCGCCACCAGATCGACCTCGCCGGTGATGTTCTCCTCGAACCGCTCGATCACCGCGACCAGCACGGGGTTGCGGATGCCGATGGTCGAGGACACGCTCATCCGCTGCCGCAGATGCGCGGGCCGCTGCTGGCCGTGCAGGCACATCCGCAGCACCGCATCGGCCAGTTTCGCGCCGAAATTCCGCGCCACGATCTCGATGAACAGATCGGTCGCCGCCGCCCCGCCCGCACAGGTCAGGATGCGGTCGTCGATCACGTAGAGCTGCTCGACGGGTTTCAGCTTCGGGTATGTCTCGACAAAGGGCGGCAGGTTCTCCCAATGCAGAGTGAACTTGCGCCCTTCGAGGATGCCCGCCTTGGCCAGCGCATAGGCCCCCGAACACAGCCCGCCCACAACCCGCCCCTTGCGCCATTCGCCGCGGATGAAATCGGCCACCCGTCTGGACGCGCTCTTTTCCGGCTCCACCCCGGCGCAGACAAAGACCATCGACTTCGGCTTCGTCTCTCCGAGGCCGCGATCCACATTCACCGCCAGCCCGTTCGAACAGCGCACCGGCGCGCCATCCTCCGAGATCACCTCCCACTCGAACAGCGCCTGCCCCGAAAGCTGGTTGGCGATCCGCAAAGGCTCGATGGCCGAGGAAAAGGCGATCAGGCTGAAATTCGGCAAGACGACAAAGGTCAGCCGCAGCGGTTCGGCAACCTTCGCCACGGGCACATGCGCCACCCCCTTCGGGACGAAATCCCCTGCCGCCTTCATCGCTCCCACCGCTGCCCCGAACCTGCCGACACGCCTGCGCCGAACCTTACCACATCGTGAAGCCCGCGTTCAAAGCGTCTGCATCACCTGTGCATGCCGGATTCGCCGCTCACAGCTCCCGAATGACCCCTCGCGCCGCTTCGGTCAAGGGTGCCACGGTCTGGCGCAAAATCCCGATATGGTCAAAGATCGCAGGGTCTTTCATCGCGTTCCGCAGGCTCGCGCCGAACACCTGCCGCAGCTCGGTGCCGATGTTGAACTTGCGCACCGCCGTCTCGGCCACGATCCGCCGCCGCACCCCCGGCGCAATCCCCGACCCGCCGTGCAGCACCAGCGGCAGCCCCGGCACCGCCGCCCCGATGGCGCGCAAGGCGTTGAAATCGATGACGGCTTCGGCCTCGGTCATCAGATGCACATTGCCGACCGAAACCGCCAGCGCGTCGATTCCCGTCGCCGCCAGCGCCACCGCCTCGGCCGGATCGGTCGCCTGCGACAGGGCGCCCCCCGCATAGCCGACCACGCCCAACTCCGCCTCGACCGACACGCCCGACGCCCGCGCCATCTCGACAACGCATTGCGTTATCGCGATATTCTCGGCCAAGGGCAGGGCCGAGCCGTCATACATCACGCTGGAAAACCCGGCTTCCACCGCCCGCAGACAGGTCTCGAACCCCTCGCCATGATCCAGATGGCAGACCACCGGAACCGATGCCCCCTCGGCCAGCGTGCGCAACATCGCCCCCCAGACGCGCAGCGGCATGTAGCGCCGCGCCCCCGGTCCGGCCTGCAGGATCACCGCCCGTCCCTCGGCCTCGGCGGCATCGACAAAGGCCTGCGCCTCTTCCCAGCCCAGCACCACAAGCCCCGCCACGGCGCGGGGTCCGCCCAGCACATCGGCCAGCGTGGCGACGGTCATTTGAACTTCGCGATCATGTCCTTGATCCCCGGTATCGTTTCGATCTGATAAGCGTGCGAGGGCTGGAAGAACTGCACCAGCGGCCTTTGCGTCAGCCCGCCCAGAATGGTGAAATAATACATCTCGTAGCCGGGAAGCACGCAGCAGGGGTGATAGCCCTTGTCCACGCAAACCGTTGATCCGTCGACGATATGATAGGCATCGCCCGACTTCCCCTCCTCGCGCTGCATCATCTGAAGCCCCGATCCGTGCGCGGGGTTGAACCGGAAATTGTAAACCTCGTCATGGCGCGTCTCGATGGGCAGCCGCTCGGTATCGTGCTTGTGCGACGGAAAGCCCGACCAGCCGCCCGCGCCCACGGTGTAAAGCTCGGACACCAGCAGGCGCCCCACCTTGCCGTGGTATTTCTGGCCAAGGATATGCTTGATCTTGCGATGCGTCTTGGTGTCGTCCGACCCGTATTGCACTGGGTCGATATCGGCGGCCCGCACCGCGAACGGGGCGTAAACCTCTTGGCAACGCGCACCTGCGATAAAGCATTCCGTGTCCACCTCGGCCACGATCCGCGCCGCCGCCCCCGTGGGCACGTAAATCCCTTCCGGCTCTCCGTCCCAGACATTCAGCCGCCGCTTGCCGATATCGTCAAAGGTCTCGCCGCCAACCGAAACGCGCACCGTCCCCGTCGCAGGAACGATACAGGTCTCGTAGCCCGGCACCTCGGACACGAAGGCCTCGCCCGCTCGCAACCGGACGATGTTGAAATAGCACAAAGGCACCAGCGGGTCATCGACACCGACGAGCGGTGAATTGGCATTGTCAAACGGCGCGATGTGCATGGTCGTGTTCCTTGATGAAATGTAAAAGCGCGGGCAGTCGCGGCATCGCCGGCGCGCAGCCGATCCCCGCCACGACGATCGCCGCCACGGCCGATCCTTGCCGCACGGCGGCGGGCAACGCCTCGCCCCGGGCCAGCGCCGCCAGCGTTCCGGCCAGAAACCCGTCACCCGACCCGAGCGGCTTCAACGCGTCGACCGCAAAGATCCCGCTGCGGAAGGCATGCCCCTCGACAAAGGTCTCGGACCCTTCCGCACCCATCTTGTAGATCGCCATCGGCAGCGCCGCGGCAAAGTCCCGCCCCCGCTCGACCCCTCCGGCCAGCAGCCCGAATTCCTCGTCATTCCCGACAGTCAGATCACAAAGCGAGATGGCCGCCGCGCAAACCTTGCGCGCCTCGGCCTCGCTTTGCCAACTGTAGGCGCGGTAATCGAGGTCGATGACCGTCATCGCCCCCGCCGCCCACGCCCGCTCGAGCGCGCGGAACGTCGCCGTCCGCGACGGCTCGGCCGCAAGCGCCGTTCCCGTCACGACCAGCGCCGCGACCGTCGTGAAATCGACCGCCTCGACATCCGCCACGCTTAGCGCAAAGTCGGCGGCATGGTTGCGGTACAGCACCCCCTGCAAGCCCGCGATGCGGCTTTCGGTGATGGCAAGCGACGACCGGCGCCCCTCGCCCACCACCCGCACATGGCCCGCATCCACCCCGTAAGCCGCCAGTTGCCGCAGCACGAAGCGCCCCACCGCATCGTCCGACACGCAGCCCAGCAGCCCGACCCCCGCGCCCAACCGCGCCAGTCCCGCCGCAATGTTCCCCGCCGACCCGCCAAGGGCCGAGGTGAACCGCTCCGCCTCGTCCAGCGCCGCACCCGGAGGGTCGGCATACAGATCCATCCCCGCCCGCCCCAGCACGACGAACCGGTTCAGCGCCAATCGGTCCGCCAGTCTTTTTTCAAGCACCTCAGCATTCCCGTTGCCATGCACGGCGCGTAGGATTAATCAGATTGCAACCGGTTGCAATCATATTGAGGGGCAACATGCGCAACATCGGCATCGGCATCGTCGGCGGCGGCTACATGGGCAAGGCGCATTCCGTCGCGATGGCGTCGGTCGGCGCTGTATTCGGCACTTCCCTGCGGCCGAAGCTCGAAATGATCGCGGCGACCACGCCCGAAAGCGCCGAACGCTACCGCGCCACCTACGGCTTCGCGCGCTGCACCGCCGATTGGCGGGTTCTGGTCAACGATCCCCTGATCGAAGCCGTCGTCATCGCCGCCCCGCAAGAACTCCACCGCGAGATCGCGCTTGCCGCCTTCGCCCTCGGCAAGCCGGTGCTTTGCGAAAAGCCGCTCGGCGCCAGCCTCGCCGACGCCACCGCCATGACCGAAGCGGCCGAGGCATCGGGCGTGACCAACATGGTCGGTTTCAACTACATCCGCACCCCCGCCAGCCAATACGCCCGCCACCTCGTCGCCAGCGGAGAGATCGGGCGCGTCGTCTGGTTCCGTGGCGAACATACCGAGGATTTCGACGCCGACGCCACCAAGCCCGCAAGCTGGCGCAACTTCGGCATGGCCAACGGCACGATGGGCGACTTGTCGCCCCATATGGTCAACGCGGCCCTCGCCCTGATCGGCCCGATCCAAAGCCTTGTGGCCGATATCGAAACCGTCCACCCCACCCGCCCCGGCCCGACCGGCCCCGTTGCCGTCACCAACGACGATCAGGCCCAGTTCCTGTGCCGCTTCACCGGCGGCGCGATGGGGCACCTGTCGTTCAGCCGCGTGGCGACGGGCCGCAAGATGGGCTATGCCTATGAAATCACGGGCACCACGGGCGCGATCCGCTTCGATCAAGAGGACCAGAACGCCCTCTGGCTCTACAAATCCGAAGGCCCCGCCGCCCAGCGCGGCTTTCGCAAGATCCTGACCGGCCCGGACCACCCCGACTACCTGCCCTTCTGCCAAGGGCCCGGCCACGGCACCGGCTATCAGGACCAGATCATCATCGAAGCGCATGATTTCCTGACCGCCATCGCAACCGGAAAACCCGTCTGGCCCACCTTTCGCGACGGTCTTTCCGTCATGCAGGTGATCGACGCGGCGCACCGGTCCCACAGCACCAGACAATGGGTGACCCTATGATCCAGATCGGCAACGCTCCCTGCTCTTGGGGAGTGGAATTCGCGGACGATCCGCGCAACCCCTCATGGCGGCAGGTCCTGTCCGACTGCGCCGCCGCAGGCTACAAGGGGATCGAGCTTGGCCCCATCGGCTTCATGCCCGAAGACCCCGCCACGCTGGCCGACGGCCTTGCAGAACATGACCTGACGCTGATCGGCGGCGTGGTGTTCCGCCCCTTCCACGATCCGGCAAAATGGGACGAGGTGCGGGACGCCGCGCGCCGCACCTGCGCCTCGCTCACCGCCCACGGGGCCAAGCACCTTGTGCTGATCGACAGCATCGCCCCCGCCCGCGCCCCGACCGCAGGCCGCGCGAGCGAAGCCGTGCAGATGGACGCCGCCGACTGGGCCGCCTTTGTCCACCGCTTCCGCGAAATCGCCAGGATGGGCGTCGACCACGGCCTGACGGTCGGCATCCACGCCCATGCCGCAGGCTTCATGGATTTCGAGCCGGAACTTGAACGCCTGCTGAACGAGATCGACGCGTCCCTGCTGAAAATCTGCTTCGACACGGGCCACCATTCCTATGCGGGCTTTGATCCCGTGGCCTTCATGCGGCGACACATCGGCCGCATATCCTATATGCATTTCAAGGACATCGACCCTGTGGTCAAGGCCCGCGCCGTGGCCAGCCGCACCGGATTCTACGATGCCTGCGCCCAAGGCATCTTCTGCAACCTCGGCAAAGGTGATGTCGATTTCCCCGCCGTCCGCCAGACCCTGCTTGACGCGGGCTTTTCGGGATGGTGCACCGTCGAACAGGATTGCGACCCCGCAGGCCCGACCTCTCCGGTCGATGACGCCCGCACCAACCGCGAATACCTCGCCTCCATCGGTTTCTGAAAGGATAGTGACATGCGCCTGAACTGGGGAATGATCGGCGGGGGCGAGGGAAGCCAGATCGGCCCCGCCCACCGCATCGCCGCCGGAATGGACGGCCTGTTTACCTTTGCCGCAGGCGCGCTCGACGCCGACCCCGCCCGCGGCCGCGACTATGCCAGACGCCTCGGCGTAGCCCCCGACCGCGCCTATGGCGACTGGAAAGAGATGCTCGCGGGCGAACGGAACCGCCCCGACCGCGTCGAACTCGTCACCGTCGCCACCCCCAACGCCACGCATTACCCCATCGCCAAAGCCTTCCTCGAGGCGGGCTTTCACGTGCTGGTCGAAAAGCCGATGACCGTGACGGTGGCGGAAGCCGAAGACCTCGTCCGCACCGCCCGCGCCGCTGGCCGCATCTGTGCCGTGAACTACGGCTACACGGGCTATGCGCTTGTCCGCCACATGAAGGCGATGGTGGCGCGCGGCGATATCGGCAAGGTCCGTCTTGTCGTGGCCGAATTCGCCCACGGCCACCACGCCGACGCGGCCGATGCCGACAACCCCCGCGTCCGCTGGCGCTATGACCCCGCGCAAGCGGGCGTTTCGGCCCAGTTCGCCGATTGCGGCATCCACGCGCTGCACATGGCCAGTTTCGTGCTGGGGCAAGAGGCGGTGAAGCTGCAAGCCGATTTCGCCTCGTGCCTGCCCGTCCGCACGCTGGAAGATGACGCGATGGTCAACCTCCGCTTCTCAGGCGGCACCGTGGGCCGGCTCTGGACATCCTCGGTCGCCATCGGGCGGCAGCACGGGCTGACGCTTCAGGTCTTTGGCGAAACCGGCGGCCTTCGCTGGGCGCAGGAACAGCCGAACCAGTTGTTCTACATGCCGCTCGGCAAACGCCTGCAAATCATCGAACGCGGCGAAGGCAACCTCTCGCCCGAAGCCGACCGCGCAAGCCGCGTGACCGTGGGCCATGCCGAGGGGATGCCCGAGGCTTTCGCCAACATCTACCGCGATCTGGCCGACACCATCACCGCGCTGAACGCAGGCAAAACGCCCGACCCCGCCGCCAACCTGTTCCCCAAGGCCGAGGACGGCTTGCGCTCAATCGCCGCGATCCATGCCGCCGTGGCCTCGGCTGCGGCGCAAGGCGCGTGGGAGGACGCCCGCCCCCCGATGTTCCGCTAGCGCCGCAGCGTCGCGCGTTCGACCAGCGCGCAAGGAAACACCCGCACCTCCGGCGCCTTGTCGGGGGTGCGCAGCAACTCGGCCAGAACATCCAGCACCCCCGCCACGATTTCGGCAAAGGGTTGGCGGATCGTCGTCAGGCGAATGTTGTCCCATCCCGCCATCGCCATGTCGTTGACCCCGATCAACCCAACATCCCCGGGCACCGAAAGGCCCGCCTCGCGCAGCGCCGAAAGCGCGCCGATGGACAGCACGTCGTCACCGCAGAAATAGGCCTCGCTCGGGGCGGCAAGCTCGGCCCGCATCGCATCGCGGCCCGCCTGAAACGTATAGGCCGCCGCAAAGCGCGGGGTCACATCACCTGCCACGGCACGGAAACCGGCCAAGCGGTCCTGCGTGGTGGTCGCCCCCTCGGGGCCGCCCAGAAAGCCCAGCCGCCGATAGCCCCGCGACAGCAGCGTTTCCGCCGCCAGACGCCCCGCCGCCACGTTGTCGATGGCGACCACATCCACCTCGGGCAGGCCACCCACGCGGCCAAAGGCCAGCACCGTGGGCAAACCCGCCTCGCGGAAGGCCCGCGCAAAGGCCGTGGGCAGCGTCGACGAGGCCACGATGACCCCGTCCACGGAATATTGCCGCAACAAACCCACCGACCGCGCGGGGTCCAGCTCGTCGGTCAGGTTCACCAGCAGGGGCCGCAAGCCGCGTTCCTGCAAACCGCGCGTGAACAGATCGAAAATCTCGAGGAAGGCGGGGTTCTGGAAGTTGTTCGACACCAGCCCGATCAGCCCCGTCGTCCGTGTCGTCAGGCTGCGCGCCAAAAGGTTGGGCCGATACCCCAGCGCCTCGGCCGCCGCCAGCACCCGCGCCCGTGTGGCGGGCGCGACCGACGCGCCTTCGGTGAATGTCCGCGACACCGCCGAGCGCGACACACCCGCCCGTTCCGCCACATCCTTCAACGACGCCATACCCGCCCCTTTGCAATCGCATGAAAACCAGTGCCGCAGGTTGCGCCGAAAAGCCAGTCCCGCGTCGATTTCCGGCAAGATCGGCCATTGAAACCCGGCTGGAACGGGCAGGCTTGACCGGAACCGCCGCGGGGCCGACCGCCGCGCTTGCGGCGACCCTTGCGCAAAACAGGACTGGCCCTGCGTGTTCTGCCGCTGTTCGGCATCCCGCCCGCCCAAGGGCGGCGCCATACCACAGGCCCGCTGCGGCCTGCGCTAGGCGCTGCGCACCCTGACTTCACCGGTCTTGGGGTCGACCTCGATCCCGAGCCTCAGCAGCTCGTCATTCAGCGCCAATGTCTCGGCCCGCGCCGCCAGCAGACTTTGCTGGCGCTCGAAAAAACCCTGCTCGAAATAATGCCCGACATCCCGCGCGCGGTCACGCGTCGGCTCGGATGCCTTTGCACCCGTCGTGACCGAAAAGCGGTTCTTTGTGATATCGGACATGGCTTGGTTGCTGCAAAGACTGGGTGTCTGGCGAAAGAGATATCGCTAATCTAGCATAACGATAGCCCATCCGCCTGATGAATTGGAATAGCACCAAGACGAAAGGATGTGAAAACCCATACCCGCGCACCGAAACGGCCGCTCGGGCGCCCAAGGATCCAGCGTCTTCTTTCGTTGCTCACCTTATGGTTTAGCGTTATCGTTTTTTAATGAAATCACGCCAGCCATGCGCAATCCTTGATCTACCGCAAGGCACTCGCGCGGCAGGCACTGTCCAGTGGACATCCGCGGCGGATTTGGGCCGCGGACGGTAAAGGTGCCGCCCTGTTCGGGTCAAAGTCTGGGATTGGTGGGGCCGCGTGACCAGATCGTTCTTTTATAGCCTGCGGGTTATGGCACTTTGGTCCGTGTCGCTGTTCGCGCATCCTGTCGCCCTTCTGGCCCAGACCGAACCCCTTTCCGTGCCGACCGAAACTGTCGCCTCTCCCGCCCCGATGGCGGCGGGACGGCTTCGCGACGGCATCACCGTCGTCATGCCTGACGATTTCCCCCCCTATGTCCTCATCAACGACGCGGGCAAATACGAAGGCCAGCGCATCGACATGTGGAACCTCTGGTCCGAACGCACGGGCATTCCCGTGACGATCGTGAACCGACCTTGGCCACAGGTTCTTGGCGCGATCGAGGATGCCAGCGCCGATGTCGCCGATCTGGTCATCGATACCGATGCGCGCAGGCTCTGGCTCGACTATGGCCCGTCCTACGCCCGCACCGACACCGCGCTGTTCTTCGATCAGTCGCTGGTCGGCGTGCATGACCTTGAATCCGTCAAAGGCATGGAGGTGGGCGCGCTTGGCCGCAGCCAGTGCGAGGCCGAACTGGTCAAGGCCGGCGTCACGCCCCGCATCTTCCCCTCGATGCACGACCTGATCTACACGGCGGTCGTCGGCCAGTTGCCGGTTTTCTGCATGCAGACCAACCCGGCCGATTACCTGCTGGCCCGCGCCGGCATCCTCGACCGCTATCGCCAGACCCCCACGCTGTTCAGCGGCACGATCCACTGGGTCGTCAGCAAGGGCGACACCGCCCTTCTGGCCACCGTGGCCGACGGCTTCCGCATGATCGCCCCGACCGAAGCCACGGCAATCGACCGCCGCTGGGAGGGTGGGTCGATCCCGGGCCTGCTCGGCCTCGATCCGGTCCAGATAAAGCGCGCGCTCCAATTGCTGGCGACGATCTTCATCGCCGCCATCGGCTCGGCGATCTTCCTGCGCTGGCGGCTTGGCATCGCGCTTTTCTCGCGCGACACCATCGAGGCCCAGCTGCGCCAGCGCATCCGCGAACAGACCTGCCTGCACGAGGTCTTTCTGGCCACCGACAACATGCAGCGCCCGATGGTCGACATTCTGCGCGATGTCGCCGCCGCCATTCACAAGGGCTGGCCCGAGTCGATCGAATGCCTGATCCGCGTCGAGTTGATGGGCTACGAACATGACGAGATCGGCAAGCGCGACATCCGCGACGCCGTGACCACGCCGATCATGATCGAGGGCAAGGAACGCGGCCGCATCACCCTTCTCGAACTGTCGAAGTCCAACGCCCCCTACGTCAACCGGCTGCTGCTTGGCCTTGTCGCCTCGCGCGTGGCGGGGCGCGCCCTGGGCCAGACCACCCTCGCCATGCTGCAAAAAAGCGAGGAACGGTTCCGGCGCACCTTCATGCATTCGGCTCAGGCAACCGCCGTGCTGCAAGAGGGCCGTTTCGTCAGCGCCAACAACGCGGCACTTGCCTTGCTGGGCTATGGTCCGGGCCAAACCTTCGTCGGCCTGACGCCCGACCAGATTTCCCCCCTCTACCAGTCCGACGGCACGGAAAGCCGCGAGAAGTCGCAGCGCCTTGTGACCGAAGCGATCGAACAGGGCAGCCAGAAATTCGAATGGGAGCATCTGCGCCGCGACGGCGAGGTGGTGCTGTTCGAAGTGCTGCTGACGGCCGTTGTCGAAGACGGGCGCACCGATGTCTATGTCCTGTGGAACGACATCACCGTGAAACGTCAGGCCGAACAGGCGCTGTCGGCCTATCAGCAGACACTCGAAGCACAGGTCGCCAAGCGCACGCAGCAGATCACGACGCTTTATGACGAATTGCACGCCATCTTCGCGGCGGCCAAGGCAGGCATAGCCCTTGTCCGCGACCGGCACATCGTCACCTGCAACCCCTCGCTCGCCTCGATCCTGCTCTGGCCGCACGAAGAACTTCTCGGCCGCTCGACGCGCGTCTTTTTCAAGGACGACACCTCATGGATGGAAGGCCGCGACGAAGCCTATGCCCTGATGCATGCGGGCGGGGTCTATGAACGCACGACCGAACTGATCCGGCTTGACGGATCGTCGGTCTGGGTGCGCCAGCGGGCCACCGCGGTCGATCCCGCCGACCCCGACAAGGGCACCGTCTGGGTTCTGGAAGACATCTCGCTCGAACATGCCGCACAATCGCAACTTGGCGAGGCCCGCGACCTTGCCTTGCAGGCGGCGCGGCTGAAATCGGAATTCCTCGCCCATATGAGCCACGAGTTGCGCTCGCCCATCAACGCCGTGCTGGGCTTCACCGAACTGCTCATGGGCACGACCCTCAGCGACCACCAGCGCGACTATCTGCAAAAGGTCCAGTCCTCGGGTCGCCATCTGCTGCTGATCGTGAACGACGTGCTGGACCTGTCAAAGGTCGAAGCGGGCAAGCTGCGCATCGAAGAGACGGAATTCACCCTGCCCTCGCTCTTGCGCACGGCGGTCGATACCATTTCCAAGGGCGTGGCCGACAAGAACCTTGAACTCATCGTGCATATCGACTCCGACGTGCCGCGCCGCCTGATCGGCGATCCGCTCAGGATCACCCAGATCCTGATGAACTACCTGACCAACGCGCTGAAATTCACCGAACACGGCACGATCACCCTGTCCGTCAGCCGCGCGACGCCTTCGGCCAACGCAGCGGGCCATCTGGACGGGGACGCGACCTACCTTCACTTCGCGGTCAGCGATACGGGCATCGGCATGTCGCCCGATCAGGTCGCGCGCATGTTCCAAAGCTTCAGCCAGGCCGAGGATTCCACCGCGCGCCTTTATGGCGGCACCGGCCTTGGCCTTGCCATCTGCCGCCAGCTTGCCGTGCTGATGGGCGGCGAGGTCGGCGTATCCAGCACGCCGGGCATCGGGTCGACCTTCTGGGCCGTCCTTGCCCTGCGCAGCATCGGCAGCGATGCGATGACATCCGTGCATCCGGCGCTGCTTGGCCGCCGCGTGCTGATCGTCGATGACCACGCGGGCGCATCGGCCCAGATCAAGGCCGCGCTGCAACGGGCCGGTGCCGATGTCACGGCCGTCGCCTCGGGCGGCGAGGCGCTGGACCTGTTCCATGACGACGCCGACCCCTCGCATTTGCCCGAAGCCATGGTCGTCGACCTCAAGATGCCGGGCATGGACGGCATCAAGACCCTGCGCAGCCTGCGCGAGCATCTGGGCAAGACGCCGCCCCCCTCGATCCTGATGACCAAACAGGGCGGGCAGCAGATCGTCGATCTGACCCTGTCCGAAGGGATCGACGATCTGGTGATCAAGCCGGTCGATCCCGAAATCCTGATCGGCAAGCTCGAACGCCTGCTCCATCCCGATCCGGGCAGTGCCGCCAAGACGCGCCGCGGCGTGCGCCCCGCGCGCCCGCCCGAGGTGCTGAACGACCTTCCCTATGCGGGAAAGCGCGTGCTGGTGGTCGATGACCATCCGCTCAACCGCGAACTGGCGGCGGCGATGCTCAGGAAACACGCGCTGGTCACCGAGACGGCCGAAAACGGTGCCGCCGCGCTGGAAAGCCTGCTCGAAAACGACTTCGACCTGATCTTCATGGACAACCAGATGCCGGTGATGAGCGGCTTCGAAGCCACCCGCCGCATCCGCGCCTTGCCCACCGCCAAGGGCCGCATCCCGATCATCGGCCTCACCGGACGCTCGGACGAAAGCGACCGGATCGAAGGTCTCGAAGCGGGGATGAACGATTACATCGTCAAGCCGATGACCCCGCTCAACCTGCGCGAGGTTCTGCTGCGCTGGATCGGGCAATCGGGTGCCACCGCAGCCGCCCCCCAGCGCGAACCCGAACCGCTCGCCCCCGGCGACTGACCGCTGCAATCCCGACCCGCCGCCGCTTGCAACAAGGCCCCGTCCTTGCGGCGGTCGCGCCACGCAGCCCCCTGCCCCCGAAAGGTTCGACCTTCAGTCGTCCAGATCATAGGGCCAGGGCGCCTGCGAAAAGACGCCCCCATCCACCCACAACGTCTGCCCCGTCACGAAAGCCGCCGCCGGCGAACAGAAAAACAGCACCGGCCCCGCGATATCCTCGGGGGTGCCGACCCGGCGCAAGGGCGTGACCTTGCTCCAGGTGGCGGCGTAATCGCCCGCCTCGGCCTTGGTGCGCTCGGTCTCGACCGCGCCCGGTGCAACGCAGTTGACCCTTATGCCGTTCGGCCCCAGCTCGCTCGCGGCAACCTTGGTGAACTGCTCGATCCCGCCTTTCGAGGTCGTGTAGTCCACCAGTCGCGGAAAGGCGATCTTGTTGCAGCCCGAACCGAGGTTGACGATAGACCCCTTCACCCCGCCCGCGATCATCAGGCGCGCCGCCGATTGGGTGTTCAGGAAGGTGCCGCGCAGATTGGTCCGCATCACCGCGTCCCACTGGTCGGCCCGCAGGTCCATGAGCTTGGCCCATGTCTGGATGCCCGCATTGTTCACCAACACCTGCGGCGGCTCTCCCGCCCAGTCCGCCGCCTGCGCGTGGAATGCCGGCACGGCCACCTCGCAGCCTGCATCCACCTCGACCGCCAGCGCCCTGCGCCCCAAGGCCCGCACGCGGGCGCAGACCGTCTCGGCCAAGGCGGCGCTGCCAAGATGCGTCAGCGCGATGTCATGGCCCGCTTCGGCCAAAGCCGTCACCAGATGCCGCCCGATCGCCGAAGTGCCCGCCGTGACAACCGCCAAACCCATCCGTCCCGCCCCCTGAAACCCCGTGCCACCTGCCACGACGGGCAGGCCGCGCCGATCTTATGCAGGCCCCGCCCCGATCACAACCAAGGCCGCAATGCAAAACGCGCACCCTTGCGGATGCGCGCCCTGCCGTGCAGCGGTTGGCAGCGTTCAGATCATGCCCGACGACAGCGCGATGATCGCCGCCTGCGTGCGGTTGTTGGCCTTCAGCTTGGTGCAGACCGCACGGACATACATCTTGACCGTGACTTCGGTCAGTTGCAGGTCCTGCGCGATATCCTTGTTGGTCTGGCCTTCGCACAGCCCGCGCAGCACCTGGAACTCGCGCTGCGACAGTTGCACCTCGGCATCGGCATCGGGGCGCTTGGTCCGGCTCAGGTTCGAGGGGAAGTAGGTCTCGCCCGCCGCAACGAAGCGCACGGCCGTCGCCATCGATTTCGGCGAAAGGGTCTTCGGAATGTATCCGGCGGCCCCCATCTCGATGGCCCGCAGCGCCGCATCCTGCCGCGCCTGCCCCGAAAACAGCACGACACGCCCCCCGGCATTGGCCAGCAGCGCCTTTTCAAGCCCGCGCAGCCCCGCCATTCCGGGCATGTCGAGGTCCAGCAGCACCACATCGAAATGCCCGAACTCGGCGATCTTGGCCAAGGCCGCATCCAGCGTCTCGGCCCGCTCTACGGCAAAGCCGCCATCCGCCTCGAGAAACAGCTCGAGCGACTCGGCCAGCAAGGTGTGGTCGTCTGCCAGAAGAATTGAGATCGTCGTCATAACACTGTCCCGCGCCATCGGCTGACCGCTCCACTCAGATCCCGACCGAAAGCGGCTTTCAGCGGGATGATATCCGGACGACGAGGGCTATGCCGATAATGGGGGCTGGTCCATACGGCCATCATACCGTGCCGGACCCCCTACTGGGTGAAACATACCACCTTAGGTATAATGACCCCATCCCGCCCAACGCAGGCAGGCGATGCAACGGCGGTAAAAGGGCACGGTTCCGCGCGGAACGGGGCGGTCAGGTCCGGCCGCGGGCGTCAGCGCTGGCCGTAGTAAAGCCCCACGACATGCTCTGCCTCGGCAAAGAACAGCCACCGCGCGGCGGCCATGCCGGCCAGATGCGACAGCGCGGCAACCGGCACCGCAAGCAAAGGCGGCAGGAACAGCAGCGCGGCCGCCGGCACGAAGCCCACCGCCAAAAGGCCGATCTTCCTCAGCCTCTCGGCATGTTTGCGCCCGACGACATAGATCATCTCGCGCAGCAGATAGTTCCCGCCGGTATGCGGCTGCTCGAACACCGCAACCGATCCGATCGCACCCAGCCCCGTCGCGCTGCCCAGCGTTGCCCCCACCGCCGCAAAGCGCCCGTCCCCGATCCGCCAGCCAAGGACAAGAAGCGCCGCGAGCAGTGCGGAAGCGGCCGCAGGCACCAGCCCCGCCCCCGCCAGCACCAGCCCTCCGGTCAGCGCCGCCCAAAGGAACTGCACCGGAACAATCCAGTGGTTCCAGCGCGGCACCGCCTTGATCTGGGCATAGATCATCGAGGTGCAGCCGACCGTCACAAAGCACATGACCGCGCCCAGACAGCCGAACCCGCGCCACCAGTCCAATACCAGCCAGTCCGACAGCGCCTGCGGGGCCAGCAAGACCAGCGTCAGCACGGCGGCCCATCCCTCGCGGCTCAGCCAGCTTGTGCGCCACTGGGTAAAGGCCAGCAATGCCCGCTGCGGATTGCCAAGGTGGAAGGTCGACGCCACCAGCCCCGCCACCGCCAGCCCGTAACCAAGCCCCCAGCCGAAGAACGCGGCCCAGCCCGCCACCGGCACCAGCCCGAAGCCGAGCATCGCCAGATAGCCGAACCCCATGCCCGACAGCACGGTAAAGACGATCACCGAAGGTGCAGGATTCATCCCATCTTCCCCAAAACGCGGTCCAGCCATCCGGCAAAGCCGCTTGCCTTGATGTCCAGAAGCGGCGCCAGCAGGCTTGCCTCTTGCGGGCGGTCCTTCTTGCGCGGCGGCAGGTAGCGGTTGACGGGTTTCGTTCCCATCTCGGGCATCAGCGCATAGCCACCCCGCGCGGCGCTCAGCCTGCTCACCTTGCTGTCAGGGTCCGCGAAATCCCCGAAATGCCGCGCTCCGGTGGGGCAGGTCCGCACGCAGGCGGGTTCGCGGTCCTCCTCGGGCAGCGTTTCGTTGTAGATGCGGTCGACGCAAAGCGTGCATTTCTTCATCACGCCCGCATCCGCATCCATCTCGCGCGCGCCGTAAGGGCAGGCCCAGGAACACAAACCACAGCCGATGCAGGCATCCTCGTTCACCAGAACGATCCCGTCCTCGGCCCGCTTGTAGCTTGCCCCCGTCGGGCAGACGGTGACGCAGGGCGCATCCTCGCAATGCAGGCAGGATCGGGGGAAGTTGATGGTCTGGGCAAAGCCCTCCTCGGGCTGCACCGAATAGGAATGCACGCGGTTGAGGAACGTCCCCGATGGGTCGGCGCCATAGGGGTTCTGGTCCGAAAGCGGCGCGCCATAGCCCTGATCGTTCCAGCCCTTGCAGGCGGTCACGCAGGCGTGGCAGCCCACGCAGGTGTCAAGGTCGACGACAAGGCCAAGCTTCTTTTCCGTCGACCGAGGCAAAGCCGTCATGCCGCACCCCCGTTTTCCGACGCAGAAAACGGCGCGGAATTTGACGCAAATTCCGCCGCTCCACGGCCAGACGAAACGCCCGGGGCCGCCCCGAATTCTGCGCCAGAATTCGGGGCGATTTCTGCGCCAGAAATCGCCCGCCCGTTCACACTCATCCCCGCGCCCTCCCCTTCGGCACGACCCTTGGCAAAACGGGGAAAGACGGCTCGGAATGATCCCTCGGCCCCACCCGCGCAATCTTTACCCGCAGATCGAACCACGCCGCCTGCCCCGTCACCGGATCGCTGTTGCTCCAGCGATGCCCGTCGCCCTTTTCGGGCAACAGTTCCGAAATCAGATGGTTCAGCAAGAACCCCTCGGTCGCTTCCGGCGCGCCCTCGTCCAGCGCCCATGCGCCCTTGCGCTTGCCGATGGCGTTCCACGTCCAGACCGTATCCGCGTTCAGCGCCGCCATATGCGCGACAGGCACCACGATCTCGCCCGTGGGCGAGGTCACGCGGGCATAATCCCCTTCGGCGAACCCCTCGGCCTCCCAGATCTTCGTCGGCAGATATAGATAGTTCTTGCCGTGAATCTGGCGCAGCCATGCGTTTTGCGACCCCCATGAATGATACATCGCCATCGGCCGCTGCGTCAGCGCATGGACCGGATAGCCCGCCGCCGCATCCTCGCCGAACGGCGGATACCAAAGCGGCAGCGGGTCCATCGCCAGTTTCAGTTGCGCGCGCAGATGGTCGGGCGGCTGGATGAAGCCCTGCCCCTCGGCGGCCAACTGGAACTTGCGCATCGGCTCGGACCAGATCGAAAACAGATAGGGCTGCGGGCTTTCATAGAACGATGTCGCCACCGCCCAATCCTGATAGGCCGCGTTCCACGGTTTGTAATACTCGGCCCCTTCCGGCACATGCGCCTGATAGAAGCCGCCGTTCTCGATATATCGCTGCAACTGGTCGGGGTTCGGATCGCCCCGCCCCTCGGCCGTGCCATCGCCGCGAAACCCGATCAGCGGCCCCACACCGGGGCGGCGCTGGTGGTTCACGATGTAATCGGCGTAATCCCTGAACTTCGCGGTCCCGTCCGGGTTCGTCATCCCCGGCAACCCCAGCCGCACCCCAAGGTCAAGCAGCACCGACTGGAACCCCCGCACATCCCGATCCGCCTCGACCACCGGCCAGCGGATCGCATCGCCCGCCGCATCCGGTTCCGAGATCGGGCGGTCGAGCAGGCTGATGCAGTCATGCCGCTCGAGGTAGGTCGTATCGGGCAGGATCAGATCGGCATAGGCCACCATTTCCGACGCATAGGCATCGGAATAGATGATGCGCGGGATCACATATTCCCCGTCCTCGCCCTTGTCCGTCAGCATCTCCATGACGCGGGCGGAATTCATCGACGAATTCCACGACATGTTCGCCATGTAAAGAAACAGCGTATCCACCTTGTAGGGGTCGCCCGCATGGGCATTGGGGATGACCATATGCATCAGCCCATGCGCGCTGAACGGGTTCTCCCATGTGAACGCCTTGTCGATGCGCCACGGTGTTCCATCCTCTTTCAGGGCGAGGTTTTCCGGCCCCCGCACATAGCCCAGATGCGGCCCCGACAGCGGCTTGCCTGCCGCCGCCACGAAATGCGGGGTCGGATGCGCCTCGACCGGTTTGGGATAGGGCGGCTTCAAGCGGTAGCCCCCCGGCACCTCGACCGTGCCAAGCACGATCTGCAACAGATGCAGCGCCCGCGCGGTCTGGAAACCGTTGGAATGCGCCGAAATCCCCCGCATCGCGTGGAAGCTGACGGGCCGCCCCAGCATCGTCTTGTGCCTGTCGCCCCGGAAATCCGTCCATTCCACGGGCAACTCGAACGCCTCGTCGAATGCCACCCGCGCCAGTTCTGCCGCCAGCGCCCTGATCCGCGCCGCAGGAATGCCGACCCGCGCTTCCACAGCCTCGGGCGCGTATTGCTCGTCCAGATACCGCTCGGCCATATGCTGGAACACCGTCCGGTGCCCCTGCCACACCGCGCCGAGGTCGGGCTGCACCCCCGCCCCGTCCCACGGCGCGGGCATGCCCGTGCGCTTGTCGATCACGAAGGGCTGGCTTTCCGCGTTCTTGAGGATCAGCCCCTTCTCCGGCCCCTCGGCCTCGTTCACCAGCAAGGGCGCGTTGGTCCAGCGCGCCAGGTAGTCGAGGTCGATCTTCCCCGCGGCGAGCAGGCAATGGATCAAGGACAGGATCAACAGCCCGTCCGTCCCCGGCGTGATGCCCAGCCAGTCGTCGGCCACGGCGTTGTAACCCGTGCGGATCGGGTTGATCCCGATCACCCGCGCCCCGCGTGCCTTCAGCTTGCCCAGCCCGATCTTGATCGGGTTGCTGTCATGGTCCTCGGCCACGCCGAACATCACGAACAGCTTGGTATGCGCCCAATCCGGCTGACCGAACTCCCAGAAGGCCCCGCCGATGGTGTAAATCCCCGCTGCCGCCATGTTCACCGAACAGAACCCGCCATGGGCTGCATAATTCGGCGTGCCGAACTGCTGCGCCCACCAGCCGGTGAAACTCTGGCTCTGGTCGCGCCCCGTGAAGAAGGCAAGCTTTTCGGGCGCCTCCTCGCGCAGTGGCTTCAACCAATCGACGGCCAGCGACAAAGCCTCGTCCCAGCTGATCTCCTCGAAGGCCCCCGACCCGCGCGGCCCGACCCGCCTCAGCGGCGCGCGCAACCGGCTCGGCGCCGTGACCTGCATGATCCCCGATGCCCCCTTGGCACAGAGAACACCCTTGTTCACCGGATGGTCGCGGTTGCCTTCGATATAGGTGACCTTGCCGCTGTTCAGATGGACGTTGATCCCGCAGCGGCAGGCGCACATGTAGCAGGTGGTCTTTCTGACCTCGTCCGATACCGGACGCTGCGTCTCGACCCGTGGCTGCCCCATAGCACCTCTCCCCTCATGCGCCCGCAGCCTTGGCCGCCAGCGCCTCTCTTGCAATCTGTCGCTCTTCTTCCGCGGCGACTGTCCAGATAGCGACACGGGAACCCGCCCCCGTCAACTCTGCCCTGCCCTCCGCATTGGCGGCGGCGTCATAACCTGCCCCCGCCCATGCCAGCCCGTCCAGTATGCCCGCCCGCACCGCCACATCGTTCTCGCCGATGCCGCCGGTAAAGGCGATGCCGTCCAGCCCCCCCATCGCCGCGATCATGCTGCCCGCATGGCGCACCGCCCAGTAGACGAAATGCGCCCGCGCGAAACCTGCCCGATCCGTCCCCATGCGGGCCAGCTCGCGCATGTCGGACGCACCGCCAAGGCCCAGCAACCCGCTCTCGCGGTTCAGGATCCGCCCCGCCTGCGCAACCCCGTGCAACTCGGCCAGCCGCAGCACCGCGTTGCCGTCGATGCCCCCCGTCCGCGTGCCCATCGTCAACCCGTCAAGCGGCGAATAGCCCATTGTCGTGGCAACCGACACGCCCCCGCGAATGGCGCAGAGCGAGGCACCGTTGCCCAGATGCAGCGCGAGCAACCGGTCCGGCAGACGCGCGCCCAAGGCCCGCACCAACCCCGCATAGCTGATCCCGTGGAACCCGTATCGGCGCAGACCCATCGCCTCGGCCTCGGGCGGCAGGGCGTAGCGCACCGCCACCTCGGGGTTAGTCGCATGGAACGCGGTGTCGAAACTTGCATATTGCGGCAAGTCGGGCGCAAGCCGCCCCAGCGCGCGAATGGCCGTCAGGTTCGCGGGGTTGTGCAACGGGGCCAGCGGCACCACCGCCTCGATCCCGGCCACCACCTTTGGCGTGATCCGGCAGGGCTGCACCAGCTTTGCGCCGCCATGCACCACCCTGTGCGCGGCGGCGTCCAGCCGTTCCAACCCCAACCCACGCTCGGCCAGCGCCTCAAGGCAGATCGCAAGCGCAGCGGCATGGTCCGGCACCACGCGGCCGCCGCGCAAATCACCCACCTCGACCCGCGCCGCGCCGCCGATCTCGGTCACGCGGCCGGACGCGACCTCGGTCAAACCCTCGTCAAAGACAGCGATCTTGATCGAGGATGATCCCGCATTGACCACCAGCACCGCCATGTCAGAACACCGCCTTCACCAGCCCCATCAGGGCCAGAAGCGCCAGCAGCACGATGGCAAAGCGCCTGAACTCTTGCGGATCGGTGCGCAGGAAATGCCGCCCCCCCAGCCAGTTGCCCAGAAAGGTCAGCGGCAAGGCAATAAGCGACGCCCAGATCGTGTCCCAGCTTACCAGCCCGTGCCACCAGTAAAGCGGCGCGGAATACAGGTCCAAAAGCGGGAAATAGGCGATCAGCGTGGCGCGGAACACATTGGCCGGAATCGCCTGCGCCGCGAAAAAGGCGGCAATCGGCAAGCCCCCCATACCGGGCGCATTGGCCAGCCCCGAAACGATGCCGGCCGCGAAATTGCTTCCCCCCCGCCATTCGCCGCGCAGCTGCCATCCCGCCAGCAAGACCAGACACATGACCAGCACATAGGCCGAAATCACCGCCCGCGCCGTATCCTCGGAAACGCCCGTCAGCGCCCAAAGCCCAAGGGGCAGGCCGATCGCGGCCCCGCCCATCAGAAACCACACGCGCCGCCAGTCGACATCCTGCCCGACCCCCCGCCACGCCTGCAAGGACATGGCGGATTCAAGGATCACCACCACCGCCACCATGTGCAGCGGGTTCATCACCAGACTCGAGGCCGCAATCACAAGCGCCGAATAGCCGAACCCCGAATAGCCCCGCACCAGCGCGGCGATCAGCACGGCCACCGCCATCCAGACCGCCCCGCCAAGCCCGAGGTCAAATGGCATCAAACCACCTGCGGGCGCATATCCGCCTTGGAGATCCCCGCCACCGCAACCGGCTTCTTCATGGCATCGCGGCGGAAAGGCTCGCCCAGTTCCTGATTGATCAGCGCCTCGATCAGCGTCGTCTTGCCATGCTTCATCTGGTCGTCGATGGCCTTGGCCAGCGCGTCGCGCAGTTCCTCCATCGTGCGGGCCTGAACGCCCTGCAAGCCGCAAGCCTTGGCGATGCCCGCATAGGACACCTGCGTATCCAGTTCGGTCCCGACGAAATTGTCGTCATACCACAGGGTCGAATTGCGCTTCTCGGCGCCCCACTGGTAGTTGCGGAACACGACCATCGTGATCGCGGGCCATTCGGGCCGCCCGATGGCGGTCAGTTCCGTCACCGCAATCCCGAAAGCGCCGTCCCCCGCAAAGCCCACGACCGGCGTGTCGGGGCAACCGATCTTGGCCCCGATGATCGAGGGCAGGCCATAACCGCACGGCCCGAACAGGCCCGGCGCCAGATATTTCCGCCCCGCCTCGAATGTCGGATAGGCGTTGCCGATGGCGCAGTTGTTGCCGATATCGGACGAGATGATTGCCTCCTTCGGCAGCGCGCTCTGGATGGCACGCCACGCCATGCGCGGGCTCATCCATTCGGGCTTGTCCGCCCGCGCGCGCTGGTTCCACGTGGTGCCCGGATCGTCATCCTCGTGGTCCATGCTGGCAAGCTGCTGTGCCCAGCGGCTTTTCGTCGTGGCGATGGTGTCACGCCGCGCATCGCGCCCCGCATCCCCCGCCGTGCCCGAAAGCCGCGCCAGAATCCCCTCGGCCACCTTCTTCGCATCGCCGACGATCCCGACCGTCACCTTCTTGGTCAGCCCGATCCGGTTGGGGTTGATGTCGACCTGAATGATCTTGGCCTCTTTGGGCCAGTAATCCAGCCCATAGCCCGGCAGGGTCGAGAACGGGTTGAGCCGCGTGCCAAGGCACAGCACCACATCGGCCTGCGCGATCAGCTCCATCCCCGCCTTGGACCCGTTATAGCCCAGCGGCCCCGCAAACAGCGGATGGCTGCCGGGAAAGGCGTCATTGTGCTGGTAGCCCACGCAGACAGGCGCGGTCAGCCGCTCGGCCAGCGCCATGCTTGCCGGAATCGCGCCGCCGATCACCACGCCCGCACCGTTCAGGATCACGGGGAACTTCGCCGACGACAGCAGCGCCGCCGCCTCGGCAATGGCCGCCTCGCCGCCCGAGGGCCGCTCGAATTCCACGATCGCGGGCAGGTCGATGTCGATGACTTGCGTGAAATAATCGCGCGGCATGTTGATCTGCGCGGGGGCGGAATGGCGCTTGGCCTGAAGGATCACGCGGTTCAGCACCTCGGCCACGCGCGAAGGGTCGCGCACCTCTTCCTGATAGGCGACCATATCCTTGAACAGCGCCATCTGCTCGACTTCCTGAAAGCCGCCCATGCCGATGGTCTTGTTCGCCGCCTGCGGCGTGACCAGCAACAGCGGCGTGTGGTTCCAGTAGGCGGTCTTTACGGCGGTGACGAAGTTGGTGATCCCCGGCCCGTTCTGGGCGATCATCATGCTCATCTTGCCCGAGGCGCGGGTATAGCCATCCGCCATCATCCCGCCCGAGCCTTCGTGCGCGCAGTCCCAGAACGCGATGCCCGCCCGCGGGAACAGGTCCGAGATCGGCATGAAGGCGGACCCGATGATGCCGAAGGCATGCTCGATGCCGTGCATCTGCAACACTTTCACAAAGGCTTCTTCCGTGGTCATCTTCATCGAAGTCACTCCTGATCCCGCCGCGCCCGAACGCACGGCACTTTGCGGCTTTCTACCCCCGCCCCCGACCCAACCTTAGGGCCAGACGCCAGACCCGCTTAAGTCCAGTCACCACAGGGCCGACACTCGCGCGGCTCTGGCACGGCACGGGGCCGCCGAAGCGCCAGCCTATCCGCGCCCGCAGACCAAAGGGAAGGGCTTGCCCCGCAAGCATGGCCCCCCGCAAGCGCGGCGCTGCCCTTGCCAAGCCTTGCCCCATCGGCCATCAACCAGCGCATGACCGCCCATGCCTTCACCTTTGCCGAAACCGCCCTCAGCGCCCTCGCCTCGGGCGCGCTGCATTGGCCCGAGCGGCGGCTTCTCTGCGTCTCGGACCTGCATCTTGGGAAATCCGAACGCCTTGCCCGCCGCGGCGGCACGCTTCTGCCCCCCTACGAGACGCGCGAAACCCTTGCCCGCCTCGATGCGGCCATCGAGGCGACGCGCTCCGAAACCGTCATCTGCCTTGGCGACAGTTTCGACGACCTCGCCGCCGCCGATGCGATGCCGGACGCCGAACGCCTCTGGCTCGCCCGTCTCATGGCGGGCCGCGACTGGGTCTGGATCGAAGGCAACCACGATGCGGGCCCCATAGACATCGGCGGCACCCACCGCGCGGAACTCGCGCTTGGCCCGCTCACCTTCCGCCACATCGCACAGGCGGGGGCCAAGGGAGAAGTCTCGGGCCACTACCACCCCAAACTGCGCCTTGCAGGCCAGTCGCGCCCCTGCTTCCTGCTCGACGCCGACCGCCTGATCCTGCCCGCCTTCGGGGCCTATACGGGCGGGATGCGCCACGACGATCCGGCGCTGTCGGGCCTTATGGGGCCAAAGGCGCTGGCCATCCTGACAGGCCCCCGCGCCATCCCCTGCCCGCTTCCGCGATAGAAAAAGGGCGGCCCCGCAGGACCGCCCCCCCCGTTCCGAACAGCCCGTTCCGAACACCCCGTTCGGACCAAGGCCCGCACTCAGGCCGTCAGCCCCTTCGGCTCAGGCAAGCCGTTCGCGCGGCAGCAGGCGGTCAGCGTATTGGCCAGCAGGCAGGCGATGGTCATCGGCCCCACGCCCCCCGGCACGGGCGTGATCGCCCCGGCCACGGCAGCGGCACTGTCGTAATGCACATCGCCCACCAGCTTGGCCTTGCCGTCCCGCTCGATCCGGTTGATGCCCACGTCGATCACCGTAGCCCCCGGCTTGACCATGTCGCCCGTGATCATCTCGGGCCGCCCCACGGCAGCAACCAGAATATCGGCGCGCTTGCACACCTCGGCCAGATCCTTGGTGCGGCTGTGGGCAATCGTCACCGTGCAGCTATCGCCCAGCAGCAGCTGCGCCATCGGCTTGCCCACGATGTTTGACCGCCCGACGACCACCGCATTCATCCCCGCAAGGCTGCCGTGGTGGTCGCGCAGCATCATCAGGCAGCCCAGCGGCGTGCAGGGCACCATGCTTTTCTGCCCCGTGCCCAGCAGACCGACGTTCGAGATGTGGAACCCGTCCACATCCTTGGCCGGATCGATGCTGTTGATGATCAACTCGCTGTCCAGATGCTTGGGCAGCGGCAATTGCACCAGAATGCCATGCACCGCCGGATCGCCGTTCAGCCTGTGGATCAGCGCCAGCAGATCGGCTTCCGAGGTTTCGGCCGGAAGCCGATGCTCGAAGCTTTCCATGCCCACCTCGATGGTCGAGGCGTGCTTGTTCTTGACGTAGACCTTGCTCGCGGGGTCCTCGCCCACCAGCACCACGGCCAGACCGGGCGTGATGCCCTTGTCCGCCTTCAGCTTCGCCACATGCCCGGCCACCTGCCCGCGCACATTCGCCGCGAAAGCCTTGCCGTCGATCACCTTGGCCACCATGTCCCCGCTCCCTTTTTCCCTGTCAAACCGCAGCCGCGAAAGCGGCGCTGTAATGGTCTCTTTGCATCCGTGTCGCCAGAACCGCATTCTTCAGCAGCACCGCCACCGTCACCGGCCCCACGCCACCGGGGACAGGGGTGATCCAGCCCGCCACCTCGGCGCAGCTGTCGTAATCGGCATCACCCACCGTGCGACCCTCGACACGGTTTATCCCGATGTCGATCAACGCCGCCCCCGGCTTCAACATATTGCCCGTCACAAGGCCCGGCTTGCCAACGGCCACAAAGACCGCATCGGCCGCGCGGCTGTGAACCGCGACCTGCCGTGTCATATGGTGGCAGACCGTAACCGTGGCCCCCAGCCCCATCATCAGAAAGGCGATCGGCTTGCCCACGATCTCGGAATGCCCGATCACGCAGACATCCAGCCCCTCGACCTTCAGCGGCAGGGTTTTCAGGATCTCGACAGCCGCAACCGCCGTGCAGGGACCAAGCGCAAGATCGTTGTAGACGATGTTCCCGATGCTTGCCGGATGCATCCCCTCGACATCCTTCAACGGATGCACGGCTTTCTGCAAAGCCTTCACCGGAATATGCGCAGGCAGCGGGCGCTGGATGATGATGCCGTTCACACGCGGATCGGCATTCAGCCCCGCCAGCACGCCTGTCAACTGCTCGAGACTGATGGTCTCGGGATAGTTGCGCGCCTCGAAGGCGACTCCTGCCGCCTCGGCCTGCCGGCGCTGGTTGCGCACGTAAAGCTCTGCCGCCGCAACATCCCCGACCGAGATCGACACCAGACGCGGCTCCCAGCCCGCCTGTGCCAGCGCGGCCGCCTCTTGCGCGACCTCTGCCGTCATGCGGGCCGCAATGGCCCTGCCGTCGATCACCGTTGCCGTCATCCGCCGCCCGTTTCCCCCAGCTGCGGCAGCGACGGTCAGTCGTCGCGGCCCAGTTGGCTTTCTTCCCGTTCGATCGACCATTCGACCAGCTTGCGCCACAGCTTTTCAAGCTTGTCCGGCGGCAGGCCCTGCGCCTCGGCGTGCCGCCGCACATTGGCGATCACTTCCTCGACGCGGCTGTTGATCCGCGCCGGCAGACCGACCTGCGCCTTGATCTCGGCGGCGCGGTCGATATAGCCCACACGCTGCGCGAACAGGGCCACCAACTCTGCATCCAGCCGGTCGATCTCGGCCCGGATATCCGCCATCGTCTCGCATTCCGCCGGTTGCTTCATCGCCGCGCCTTTCGTCTTACAGGGCGCGAGGTAAACCCTCGCGCCCCGTTTCGCAAGACGAGCGCCTTAGAACAGACCCTCGACGTTGCCCTGGTCGTTCAGCCGGATCACCTCGGCCGACGGCACCTTGGGCAGGCCCGGCATGGTCATGATCTCGCCGCAGATCACCACGATGAAACCGGCCCCTGCCGAAAGCCGCACTTCGCGCACCGGAACCGTGTGGCCCGTGGGGGCGCCGCGCACGGTCGGATCGGTGGTGAAGCTGTATTGCGTCTTGGCCACGCAGATCGGCAGATGGCCGTAGCCCGCCGCTTCCCAGCCCTTGAGCTGGTCGCGGATCGACTTGTCGGCAATCACCTCGTCGGCATGGTAGATGCGCTTGGCGATGGTCTCGATCTTCTGGAACAGCGGCATTTCGTCGGGGTAGAGCGGGGCAAAGTTCGACGCACCCGATTCCGCCAGCGCCACGACCTTGTGCGCCAGATCCTCGATCCCGGCCGAGCCGTTCGCCCAATGCTTGCACAGGATCGCTTCCGCGCCCTGCTCGGCGACAAAGGCCTTTACCGCCGCCACTTCGGCATCGGTGTCGCTGTAGAAGTGGTTGATCGCTACGACGACCGGAACGCCGAAGGATTTCACGTTGGCGATGTGGCGGCCAAGGTTCGGGCAGCCCTTCTTGACGGCATCGACATTCTCGGCACCCAGATCGGCCTTGGCCACGCCGCCGTTCATCTTCATCGCGCGCACCGTGGCCACGATCACCGCAGCGGCAGGCTTCAGGCCCGCTTTGCGGCACTTGATGTCGAAGAACTTCTCGGCCCCAAGGTCCGCGCCGAAACCGGCTTCGGTCACGACATATTCACCCAGCTTCAGCGCGGTCTTGGTCGCAATGACCGAGTTGCAGCCGTGGGCGATGTTGGCAAACGGGCCGCCATGCACGAAAGCAGGGTTGTTCTCCAGCGTCTGCACAAGGTTCGGCTGCATCGCATCCTTGAGCAGCACGGTCATCGCGCCATCGGCCTTGATGTCGCGGCAGTAGATCGGCTTCTTGGCACGGGTATAGGCCACGACGATGTCGCCCAGACGCTTCTGCAGATCCTCAAGGTCGTTCGACAGGCACAGGATCGCCATGACTTCCGACGCCACCGTGATATCGAAACCGGTCTGGCGCGGGAAGCCGTTGGACACGCCGCCAAGCGACACGACGATATCGCGCAGCGCGCGGTCGTTCATATCCATCACGCGGCGCCACATCACGCGACGCTCGTCGATGTCCAGCTCGTTGCCCCAGTAGATGTGGTTGTCGATCATGGCCGACAGCAGGTTGTGAGCCGAGGTGATCGCGTGGAAGTCGCCGGTGAAGTGAAGGTTCATCTCCTCCATCGGCACGACCTGCGCATAGCCGCCCCCGGCCGCGCCACCCTTCATGCCGAAGTTCGGGCCAAGCGAGGCTTCGCGGATGCAGATCACGGCCTTCTTGCCGATGCGGTTCAGACCGTCGCCCAGACCGACCGTCGTGGTCGTCTTGCCTTCGCCCGCAGGCGTCGGATTGATCGCGGTCACAAGGATCAGCTTGCCGTCCTTCTTGCCCGCCAGCGACTTGATGAACTCCTGGCTCACCTTGGCCTTGTCATGGCCATAGGGCAGCAGATGCTCCGACGGGATACCGAGCTTGGCGCCGATCTCCATGATCGGCTTTTTCTTCGCCTCGCGTGCGATCTCGATGTCGGTCTTGAATGCCATGGTCCCGTGCTCCCGTTGGAGGCTCATGCCCCGTTTGCGACTTGATAGCGGGCCAAACGCACTATGTTGTGGGCTTTTACGACATGTTCCCCGCCATTTTCGCCAGCGCAGGTTTCCGATCGGAAATTATGGAACAAGGGCGGAAATCTTTCCAAATATGGAACATACATTCCACGACTGCCGCAGGCAGACCCGCTGCACCCGCGCTTCCCGCAGACAGGGCGTGCCGACCGTGACGAAGATTTTTCGGACGAAAAATCTTCGCGGCTGCACCCGCGCTATCCGCGCCGCGCAAGCGCCAGATGCGGCCAGACCGGCTGGTCCGGCACATGCAGGCGGATCGCCTCGCCCAGGGTCAGCATGCCCTCGCGCTCGACCCAGGCCGTCACCCCGCGCCGGCCCTGCGCGGCGGGCTTGAAGGCCGCACCAAGGCCGGGGTGCCGCGCCTCGATCGGCTTGGCAGGCAAGACGCAGGGGCGGTTCTCCATATCCACCACCAGCGTCGCCCCGCCCGCCGCCTGCAAGCGGCTCGAGGGCGGGATGCGGCTGAAATCGGGGATACCCTCGATCATCATCGTCGCCCCCACCAGCGCGGGGTCCAGCCGGTCTATTCCCATGCGCCCGGCGATGGCGGCCAGATCCTCGGCAGACAGAACCGAAAACTGCCGCGTGTTCCTGATCTCGGTCGCGCGCGGGTAAAGCCCCAGCACGCGACTGCACGAAGGCCGCACCAGCCCGCCATGATCCTCTCCCTCGGGCCCCGCAAATGAGGCCCGCAGGGACGGCACGGGTTCGGACTCGAGTTGCCGTCCACGGTCGGGCACACGGCCCAGCCAGACGATGCGGCCGACGAAGGCGGTGGCTTTCAACGCAGGCATGGAACCTCCGGCAGATTGGCAAGGCGGCGGCCCTCCGGTGTGGAAAGCCCCGTCGCCCCCAACCTCGCCGCTTGCGGCGCGACACACAAGCCCCGCCATGCGGCCGACCCCTCGGCCTGCATCTCCCGGCCCCGCATCTCCCGGCCCCATATCTCCCGGCCCCAGCCTCTCGGCCCCGTGTCAGGCGGCCCCGTGTCAGGCGGCCCCGCATCTTCCTGCCCCGTGTCAGGCTCCGTCCCAAACGAAAGCCCCGAAACCGTCTCGGGTTTCGGGGCTTTCATTTTCAGCGGTCCGGCAAAGCCTCAGACCATCGGCTCCGGTTCGAGCCCGCCACCCTTGGGGGCCTTGGGCTTGGTTTTCGGAATCGCGGCGATCGACCCGCCGCCACTGGCCGGACCGGCGGTGTCGTCGTCCTTGCCAAGGGCCTCGCCGGCGATGACCTTGCGGATTTCGTCGCCCGTCAGGGTTTCATATTCCAGAAGCCCCTTGGCCAGCCGCTCGAAATCATCGGCCTTCTCGGTCAGGATGCGATAGGCGGTCTCGTAGCCTTCGTCGATCAGGCGCTTCACCTCTGCCTCGATCAACGTCTTGGTATCGGCCGAAACCGAGAAACCCGCCGTATTGCCCTGATAGCCTTCATGCGCCTCGGCATAGTCGATGTTGCCGACCTTTTCCGACATGCCCCAGCGCATCACCATCGCCCGCGCCAGCGACGAGGCCTGCTGGATATCGCCCGCAGGGCCGGACGAGACGCCCTCTTCCCCGTATTTGATGATCTCGGCCGCCTTGCCCGCCATCGTCATGGCGATCTTCTGCTTGCCTTCGTCCTTGTGCATGTTCAGCCGGTCCATCTCGGGCAGGCTGACAACCATGCCCAGCGCACCGCCGCGCGGAATGATCGTGGCTTTGTAGACCGGATCGCACTTGGGCATGTTCATGCCCACGATGGCATGGCCTGCCTCGTGATAGGCGGTCTTTTCCTTCTGGTCGTCGGTCAAGACCATGCTGCGGCGTTCGGCCCCCATCATGACCTTGTCCTTGGCATTCTCGAAATCGTCCATCGTGACGAAACGGCGGCCCACACGCGCGGCCATGAGCGCCGCCTCGTTGACAAGGTTCATGAGGTCCGCACCCGAAAAGCCCGGCGTGCCGCGCGCGATGGTGCGCAGGTCGACATCGGGGCCAAGCGGCACCTTGCGGGCATGGACGCCAAGTATCTTCTCGCGCCCCTTGATATCGGGGTTGGGAACATGGATCTGCCGGTCGAAGCGGCCCGGACGCAAGAGCGCGGGGTCCAGAACGTCCTTGCGGTTGGTCGCAGCGACGATGATGACACCCTCATTCGCCTCGAACCCGTCCATCTCGACCAGCAACTGGTTCAAGGTCTGCTCGCGCTCGTCATTGCCGCCGCCGATGCCCACGCCACGGGCACGGCCCACGGCGTCGATCTCGTCGATGAACACGATGCAGGGCGCGTTCTTCTTGGCCTGTTCGAACATGTCGCGCACCCGCGATGCACCGACACCCACGAACATCTCGACAAAATCCGAACCCGAGATGGTGAAGAAGGGCACACCCGCCTCGCCCGCAATCGCGCGCGCCAGCAGCGTCTTACCCGTGCCCGGAGGGCCGACAAGCAGCGCGCCCTTCGGAATCTTGCCGCCCAGACGGCTGAACTTCTGCGGGTTGCGCAGGAATTCGACGATCTCTTCCAGTTCTTCCTTGGCCTCGTCGATGCCCGCGACGTCGTCAAAGGTCACACGGCCCTGCTTCTCGGTCAGCAGTTTCGCGCGGCTCTTGCCAAAGCCCATGGCCCCGCCGCGCCCGCCACCCTGCATGCGGTTCATGAAGAAGATCCACACCCCGATCAGCAGCAGGAACGGCAGCCACACGCCAAGCATCGAAACGAAGCTCGACTGTTCCTGCGCCTCGGCCTTGACCTCGACACCCTTGGTGATCAGCCGGTCGGCAAGGTTCTCGCCCTCGGGTTTGATCGTCACATATTGCGACCCGTCCTTGGCCCGCACCAGAACACGCTCGCCATCGAGCGTCACGCTCTGGACGTCGCCGCTGTCCACGCGCGAGATGAAATCGGAATAGGACAGGCTGCGCGACGACATGGTCGTCTGGTTACCGCTGAACAGGTTGAACAGCGCAAGGATCAGCAGGAACAGAACGACCCAGAACGCGATATTTCGTGCATTGCCCACGAACAGTCTCCTCAAACCGCCACGCGCTCAAAAGAAGGGCGCGGCACTTATGTTCTAAGATAGAGATAACGGCCACAGGTTCAATGCGATAAAGCGGAAGATAACGCGGCAGCGCCCTTTGCCGCAGCCAGAACGCCCTGCGGCGGCACGCAGCCGATCTGCCATCCCGCCGCCATCCCGGCCAGCGGAGCCGCCACCAGATCGCCCCCGTTCCACAGTGCAGGCGCGGCCAAAAGGGTGGCGCGCGGCAGACCCGTCGCCCGCCAGCCGGAACATTGGCGCAGGCCCGTCTCGCCCAGCGCGCGCAAGGTCAAATCATTGTTATTGCCACCGCTTGCCCGCCAACGCCCGTCCCAAAGCGCATTTGCGGGCGTCTCGACACCCGCCACCGCCCGCGCCTCGCGCCCGATGCGCACCCGCCCCTTGGCTGTCGTCACGCGCACGCCATGCAGCGTGGCCGCCCGCCCCGCCGCCACCGCATCGCGCAGCCGGACCATATCCGCACCCCTTGGGCCATATTCCGCCGAGGCCACCCAGACCACCGCAGCCAACAGCAACCGGCGCCGGATTTCGGCAGGCAACCGGGCAAATTGCGCGGCGTCGAAGATGACATCCCCCGCCTCGATCCTGCCGCACTCTGCCGCGACCGCCGCGGCCTGCCCGTCCAGCGCCTCGCGCGCCTCGCGCATCCGCAGCGCGGTCTCGGCCAGCACATCGGACCCGATGCCCTGCGCGCCAAGGGCCGCCACCATGCGCCGCGCCCTGACCCGCGCGAAGCGGTCATTCTCGTTCGACGGATCGTCGAACCACGCAACGCCCCGCAGGCCCAGCCAGTCGCGCAACTCTTGCCGCGACACCTCCAGCAAGGGGCGCAGGAACATCACCCCCGACACCTCGCGCCGCGCCGCCATCGCCGCCAGCCCGTCGATCCCCGCCCCGCGCGCAAGACGCATCAGAAAGGTCTCGGCCAGATCATCCCGCGTATGCCCCAGCGCGACAGCACCCAGCCCTTCTGCCCGCGCCCAGTCCGACAGCAGCGCCAGCCGCCCGCGCCGCGCGCGGTCCTGCAGGTTTCCAAGCCCGTCCCAGTGCCAGCGCAACGTCCTGTGGGCAACGCCCAAACCCGCACAGGCGCGCGCCACCGCTTCCGCTTCTGCCGCAGCCTCGGCGCGCAGGCCGTGATCGACCGTGGCCACCGCCACCGGCACCGCAGCCGCCACGGCCAGATGCAGCAGCGCCATCGAATCCCCGCCCCCCGAAACGGCAAGGCCCAGCGGAAGCTTCACCCCCGCCAGGCCCTGCCTGAAACGCTGTTCGATATCGGCGGTCAGGAGCAGCCAAGCCCCTGCATCGAGGTCACGGCCGTTCCCGCCTCGGCCGATCCGGGGAACCGCGTGCCCACCTCTTGCAAGGTGACGCAGGCCTCCGGCGTCTGGCCCAAAGCGCCAAGCGCCTGACCCAGTTTCAAAAGCGCCTGCCCCGCGCGCGGCCCCGAGGGCTGGCCCGAAAACGCCTCGAGGTAGGACCGTGCCGATCCCGCCGTGTCACCCAGCTGCGCCAGCGACTCGCCGCGCAGGAAGGCGGCTTCCTGCGTCAGCGGCCCGCCGGGGTAATTCTGCGCGAAACTGGCGAACTGGTCCGCCGCCCCGCGGAAATCGCCCGCCGTGTAAAGCGCGTTGGCCTTGTCGAAATCGGCCTTTTCGTTCAGCGCCAATTCCGGAGCCGCAGTCCCGCCGCCCGTTGCCGGATCGACGGCGGGCGTGGTCCCGCCACTCACCGGCGCGGGTTCGGTCCCGCCGGTTGCCGCGCCGCCAAGTGTCGGCGTCTCCGGCAAGGTCGCGGGGTCGCATCCCTCGGTCGCCTCGCACAGGCGGAACTCGATGTCGCCGATCCGGTTCGTGCCATCCGACACCACCTTGTTCAGCTTCAGCTCCACCTCTTCCGTCTTGGCGGTCAAGCGCGTCAAGGCGGCTTCGATGGTATCCATGCGCTGAAGGGCGTCACCGCCCCCCGCACCCGTTCCCGCGCCGCCCGATTGCACCAGTTCGGCCTTCAACGCGTTGAAATCGCCCATCAGCAGATCAAGCTCGGCCCGGATATCGGCCAGCGTCTGCGCCTTGTCCTGCGCCGAAACGGCGGCAGGCATCAACGCAAGCATAAGGATCAATCCGAGCCGAAGCATGGCGTCAGACCCCCGCGCCGGCCGACAGCACCGTCACGGCGCGGCGGTTCTTGGCGTAGCAGGCCTCTTCCGAGCAGATCTCGATCGGGCGTTCCTTGCCATAGGACACGGTCTGCATCCGGCTCGGCTGCACGCCCTGGCTGATCAGGAAGTCCTGCACGGCGCTGGCACGGCGCGCACCGAGCGCAAGGTTGTATTCGCGGGTGCCCTGCTCGTCGGCGTGGCCTTCGATGATGATCGCATAGCCGGGGTTCGAGTTCAGCCACTGCGCCTGACCGATCAGGATGTTGCGGCCCTCGGGGCTCAGCGTCGACTGGTCGACGGCGAAAAGCACGCGGTCACCGACCGACTGGTTGAAATAGGCGATCGACGCCGGGTTGTTCGGATCGCCCAACCCGTTCTGGTCGATCCCGCCCGCGCCGAAGCCGCCGGCACCATCGCCGGCACCGCCCGCGCCGTAACGGTCAGGGTTGTTGCAGGCCGCCAGCCCGAGGGCTGCGACGATAAGAAGGGCTTTCGGAAGCAGGGTCATTCTTGGGTTCCTTTTTTAAGGTTCTTGGCTCGATTGCGGCCATCTATATCAGCTTTGCGCGCCCGTGTGAATCGGGGGCGACACTCAGGGCAAAAGCGGCGACCAGGCGGGGTCCGAGGCAGGGCCGTCGGTCGTCACCTGCCGCAGGTTGCGGCCCGAAATATCGACCGAGAACAGGCTCGACTGTCCGCCCGCCCCGGCACTTTCGCGCATGAACATGATCACGCGGCCATTGGGTGCCCAGGTCGGACCCTCGTCAAGGAACGAGGCCGTCAGCAACCGCTCCTCGCTTCCGTCCGAGCGCATCACGCCGATGTGGAAGCGGCCCGCGTTCTGCTTGGTAAAGGCGATGTAATCGCCCTGCGGCGACCAGACGGGTGTCGAATAGCGCCCCGCACCGCTGGAGATCCGCACCGCATCGCCGCCGCCCGCCGACATGACATAGATCTGCTGCGTGCCCGAACGGTCGCTCTCGAACACGATCTGGCTGCCGTCGGGGCTGAAGCTGGGCGCGGTTTCGATGCTGGGCGCGTTGGTCAGCTGCGCCGTCTGCCCGCTGCCGATATCAAGCTGGTAGATGTCGGTATTCCCGCCCCGTTCAAGGCTGAACACCACCGTCCGCCCGTCGGGCGAGAAGCGCGGCGCAAAGGTCATCGTGCCTTCCTGCTGCGCCAGCGACTGCACCGCCATGCTGCCCGTATCCATCAGATAGATGCGCGGGAAGCCGGACTCGTAGCTGGTGAACAGGATCTGGTTGCCCGTGGGCGAGAAGCGCGGGGCCAGCACGATCGACGAGCTGTCGGTCAGATAGGCCACGTTCGCCCCGTCATAATCCATCACGGCAAGGCGCTTTTGCCGTTGGTTCTTCGGCCCGCTTTCGGACACGAACACCACGCGGCTGTCGAAATAGGGGCCTTCGCCCGTGATCCGGCTGTAGACCGCATCCGAAACCTTGTGCGCCATGCGCCGCCACGTGTCGGGTGTGCCCGCGAATTGCAGCCCCTCGCCCATCTGCTGGCCGCTGTAGATGTCGAACAGGCGGAATTTCACCACGATCCGGTCGCCGCTGGCGCTGACCGCGCCCGTGATCAGCGCCTGCGCGTTGATCGCCTTCCAGTCCTCATAGGCGACGGGCGCGTCGAAACTGCTGACACGGCTGATATGCGCCGATTCCGGAATTTCGCGGAACAGCCCCGTCCCCGCAAGGTCGGCCGAAATCACCTGCGTGATCTGCGCGGCATAATCGGCAGCGCTTCCGTTCTCGGCCACGAAGGTCGGCGCGGCAAAGGGCAAGGGCTCGATCACGCCATCGGTGATGGTGATCCGCAGCGGTCCTTGCTGGGCATGGCTCGCTCCGGCATCGGCAATGAAAAATCCAAGCGCCAACGCAAGCACGGGGGAGAGGGTGCGAAACAGGGTCATCGGGGCCTCAGTCTCCTCGGGTATGGGTCAAACATGCCGCGAACGGCTGCATCAGTGGAAACACGAACGCGCGAGGCGCAAGTCCGTGCCGGTGAAAAGCGGAATAAAGCATCATCTCATGCGCATCCCGTTCGGATCGAAGACCAGTTCGAGTTCTTTCCACTGGTCGTATTTCTCGGGCGGCAGCGGAAATCCCTTGGACCCGCAGCGGATGATCGCGCGCCGCGCGGCCTCGAAGGCCTGACCCACCGCCGTATCGTCCCCGCCATCGCTGCTCACCAGCTTGACCGAGGCTGAATCGGGCTTGCCATCCTGCTTGACCGAAACACCCACGACGACAGTCGTGCGCAGCGCCTCCATCGACAGGGCCCCCACGTTCCAGCAGGCCTGCACGGCAACCCGCATCGCATCTGTCTCGGCCCCCGTCATCGGCGGGCCGGACGGCGCATTGCTCTGGCCACTTGCGGCCCCCGTATCCGTCGGCTCGGCGGGCGCATCGGCAGGTGCCTCGCTCGCCGCCGCAGCGACGGCGGCGGCAATCGCCGCGGCATCGGCATCGGCCGTGTCCTCGGGCGCGGGCTCGGCGCTGGCGACCTGTTCTTCGGGCGGCTGTTCCGGCTTGACCAGATCTTTCGGCCGCGACCGCGGCGGCAATGAGGCCATCTTCGGCAGTTGCGGCGCGTTGTCCTCGGTCTCGACGGCCTCGGTCACGATCTGCGTCGTCGCTTCCTCGGGGGCCGCCTCGGGCTGGTCCTCGATCACCGGCGCGTCGGGAGCGGCATCCTCGGATGCCTTCGGCGTCACCGTATCGGCGATTTCGGGCGCATCCTCGGTCGCATCCACCGGCACCGCCGCCACGCGGTCGATGGGCCGCGGCTTCGGCTTCACATCCGAAGGGGCCACGGGAACAGGCTGTTCGGTATCGGCGATCGGCGCGACGGGATCGGGCGCCTCGATGGGCTGGGGCGCATCCGAAACCGGCACATCGGCGGGAATG
This sequence comes from Paragemmobacter straminiformis, assembly GCF_014243445.1. GTDB lineage: Bacteria > Pseudomonadota > Alphaproteobacteria > Rhodobacterales > Rhodobacteraceae > Paragemmobacter > Paragemmobacter straminiformis. Next base: position 304,007 of record NZ_JACLQD010000005.1, on the reverse strand, counting down.
TCCTCGACGACGGGCGGCGGCTCGGTCGGCGCGGGCTGCGCCGGTTCGGCGGGCTGCTCGGCGGGCGCGTCGGGCTGGGCCGCAGGCTCGGCCGGTGCCGCCGCGGGCGAGGCTTCCATCATCGCGTCGAACTCGCTCGAGGTCATCAGCGACACTTCGGCAACCGTCACCTCGGGCATGTCCTTGGTGGTGAACAGCCAATCCCCGATGGCCACCCAAAGCAACAGGCATAGGTGACCGACCGCAGAAACCATCTGCCCCGTGTTCATACCTGTGCGTTCACGCAAGCCCATCTCTCAGGCCGTCAGCCGCCGCTGCCGTCGAGCGAGGGTCCACCCGCATCGGTTACCAGCCCGATATTGTTGAACCCGCCCTTGTTCAAAGCACCCATCACCTCGGCCACCTTGGCATAGGGAATGGCCCCGTCCGCCCGCAGGAAGATCTTGTCCGACGTGCGCTCGGCGGCAATCGCCGTCAGCTTCTGGATCAAGTCGCCCGGCTGGATCTCGTTCTTCTGGATCAGCAACTTGCCGTCCGCCGTCATGGTGATCGCAAGCGGCTCTTCCTGTTCGGTGGGCAAGGCATTGGCCGCCGTCTCGGGCAGTTCCACCGGAACGCCCACGGTCAGCATCGGGGCCGCGACCATGAAGATGATCAGCAAGACCAGCATCACGTCGATGAAGGGCGTCACGTTGATATCGGCCATCGGGGCCGCGCCGCCACGCCGCCGCCCGCGCCGTCCGCCGCCGCCCGATTTCTTGGCGATTCCCGCTCCCATGCTCAGGCGTCCAGCTGGCGCGACAGGATCGTGGCGAATTCGTCGGCAAAGGATTCATACCCGCCCAGAATGCGCTCGCTGTCGCTGTTGAGCTTGTTGTAGGCCACGACGGCCGGAATGGCCGCGACCAGACCGATGGCCGTGGCAAGCAGCGCCTCGGCGATACCGGGGGCCACGACGGCAAGGTTGGTATTCTGGCTTATGGCGATCTGCTCGAAGCTGTGCTTGATCCCCCAGACCGTCCCGAAAAGCCCGATGAAGGGCGCGGTCGATCCCGTGGTGGCAAGAAAGGCCAGACCCTTGTTCAGGACCTCGGCCTCGCGGGCGATGGCGACATCCATCGCGCGGTCGATGCGCGCCTGCGCCCCCGCGATCAGCCCGCCGTCCTGCCGGTGACTGCGCCGCCATTCGGTCATGCCCGCCGCGAAGATGCGCTGCGCGGCCCCTTGCGGATCGGGCGCGATGGTCTCGAACAGTTCGTCGAGCGGTTCACCCGACCAGAAGGCCTGATCGAACTCGGCCGCCTCGACCCGCGCCTTGCGAAAGGTCATGTGCCGCTGGATGATGATCGACCACGACCAGAAGCTCATTCCCATCAGGGTCATGAGGACGAGTTTGTTGGTAAGGGTGGCCTTCATGAAAAGGGCCAGCAAGGAGAAATCAATCTCCTGCGCTGCCGCGAGGGTCTGGGTATCCATTACGCCTGCTCTTGTTATGGCCGTCCTGTCGCGGCCTTTAAGGGTGATTCTACCCAAGTTCCACACGGAATGCCAACACATCTGCGCGAACCGGCGAAAACCGCCGCCCGGCTTAGTGCCGCGTGGCCGAAAGCGCCGCGCGCACCTGCGGCGGGATGCGCCCCGCCGTGCCGGCGTCGGTCAGGCAGACCAGCACGACATGCGCCACAAACAGCCGCTCGCCATCGCGCAGCACCTCTTGCTCCAGAACGATCCGCGCCCCGCCCACATCGGCCAGCCGCGTCCGCACCGTCAGCATATCGTCGAACCGCGCGGGCCGCAGATAATCCGCCTCGACCCGCCGCACGGCAAAGACCACCCCGTGATCCCGCTTCAGCGCCGCCTGGTCGATGCCAAGGCTCCGCACCCATTCGCTGCGCCCGCGTTCGATGAACTTCAGGTAATTGGCGTAATAGACGATACCGGCAAGATCGGTGTCCTCGTAATAGACGCGCAAGGTGACATCGTGGTCCATCGGCAGCCTCCAAAGCTGCCCCGACCTAGCGCTCGGGGCGCTTGGGCTGCAAGCGAAACCTCGCCCCCCCGCCGTTCTTGCCGACGCATCGGCCCAGCGGCCTTTTGCGGCAGCGACGGGTCGCGGCCTACTGAACGCGCAACCGCGCCGCAAGGCGCAGCGCATGGCTTGCGTCCCGCGCCACGGCGGGCAGCACGGGGTCATAGGCCGCGCGGATCACGGCGGCGATTTCGGGACGCAAGATCACCTGCCCCCCCGCCAGTGCAAGCGGCGAGACGCCGTGAAAGGCCGTGTCGGACCAAAGCAGGATCGTCTGCACCGCCTGCGCCAAAGCCAGCGTCTCGGCCGAGACCGAGGCAAGATCCGCATCCATCCGCAAGAACACGAAAGCCGCCTTGATCGCGCCCCCCTCGTCAAAGCGGAAGATGCGGTACTGGTTCGCCCCGGCCGCAGCCAGACGCGCGCACAGCGGGCCAAGGTCGGGTATCATCCGGTCAAGGTTCGGCACCTCGGGCAGTTCCGACCAGTCGCGGAAGAAGAACACCATCAGATTTGCGCCGAGTTCGGGGTCGGTCTCTGCCATCTTGTGACCCGCCAAGGTCACCACCGCCTCGACCGCGCCCTTCAGCACCGACAGCGTGGCATCCTCGACGCCAAAGACCACCGGCACGATGGGCCGCCCCCAGCGGGCGCACAGATATTGCCCGTCGGCCCGCGTGAACAGGGCTGCGATCTCGTCCGGCGTCATGGGCATCCCCCCGAAAATACCGCGCCGACCTAGCCCAGATCCGCCGCGCCCTCAACCACGCGCACCGCCCGAAAAATCCCCTCCGATGATTTTTCCCGCCACCCGAAAAATCTTCGTCCGAAGATTTTTCGCCCCTGCGCTAGCCTTCGAAGAGGTCGCTCTGCCCTGTCACCCGCGGCGCGTCCAGCCCGATGTGCCGCCACGCCTTGGCCGCGAGCATCCGCCCGCGCGGCGTGCGCTGGATCAGCCCCTGTTGCAGCAGATAGGGTTCGATCACCTCCTCGATGGCATCGCGCGCCTCTGACAGGGCCGCCGCGATGGTTTCCACCCCCACCGGCCCGCCGCCGTAATTTTCCGCCAGAAGCAGCAGGTAGCGCCGGTCGGCCCCGTCGAGGCCAAGGTGATCGACCCCAAGCCGCGTCAGCGCGCGGTCGGCGATGGCTTTGGTCAACCGCCCGTCGCCTTCGACCAGCACGAAATCCACCACCCGACGCAAAAGCCGCCCCGCCACGCGCGGGGTGCCCCGGGCGCGCCGCGCGATCTCGCGCGTGCCTTCGGGATCGGCGGCGACGCCCAGCAGCCGCGCCCCGCGCGTGACGATCAGATCAAGCTCGTCCTCGGTATAGAACTGCAACCGCGTCGGAATCCCGAAACGGTCGCGCAGCGGCGTCGTCAGCAGCCCGAGCCGTGTCGTCGCCCCCACCAGCGTAAAGGGTTGCAGGTCGATCCGCACCGTCCGCGCCGCCGGCCCCTCGCCGATCACCAGATCCAGCGCGAAATCTTCCAGCGCGGGATAGAGAACCTCCTCCACCACGGGCGACAGGCGGTGGATTTCGTCGATGAAAAGCACATCGCGCGGTTCGAGATTGGTCAGGATCGCCGCGAGGTCGCCGGGCTTTGCCAGCACCGGCCCCGAGGTCATGCGGAACCCCACCCCCAGTTCGCGCGCCATGATCTGCGCCAGCGTGGTCTTGCCCAGACCGGGCGGGCCGTGGAACAGCGTGTGGTCCATCGCCTCGCCGCGCATCTTGGCGCTTTCGATAAAGACGCGCAGGTTCGCCCGCGCCTCGGCCTGTCCGACGAATTCTTCTAGCGTCTGCGGGCGCAGCGCGCGGTCGGTATCCTCGGCCAGCCTTTCGGGGCGGATCAGCGGATCGGGCTCCATCCCTTATCCCTTCGGCGCCAGCAGTTTCAGCGCGGCGCGGATCAGCATGGCGGTATCCGCCTCGGGCGCATCGCCCGCCGCCGCGGCCACCGCCTGCGCCGCATCTCCCGGCCCGTAGCCAAGGTTCGCCAGCGCCGAAAGCGCATCGGCCGCCGCCCGGGCCCGCGCCTGCGAGGCGAGTTGCTCGGCACCTGCGGGCTTTGCGGCCCGTTTGGGGGCGGGCGCTTCGATCACCGCGTCATCGGCCTCGGCCACGTCCATCAGCCCGCCGCCCGCAGCCATCACCGAATGCGCCTTGGACTTCAGCTCGAGGATCACCCGCTGCGCCAGCTTCGGCCCGACACCCGGCGCCGATTGCACCGCGCGCGCATCGCCAAGGCTGATGGCCCGCGCCACGCCCTCGGCCCCCAGCGTGCCAAGGATCGACATCGACGCCTTTGCCCCCACGCCCTGAACGGTGGTCAGCAGCTTGTGCCATTCCTTTTCATACATCGTCGGAAAGCCGAACAACTGCAGCAGATCCTCGCGCACCAGCAACTCGGTATACAGCGACACGGCCTCGCCCACGCCGGGCATCCCGCGTAGCGTCCTGTCGCTGACATGGACGATATAGCCCACCCCGCGCACGTCGATCAGCACCGACTCCGGCCCCCGCCAGTCCAGCCGCCCCGAAATCCTGCCGATCATCCCGCCGCCCTTTTCAACGCCTGCGCCAACCGCCCCGCGCTTTGCATATGATGCGCGTGGCAAATGGCGATCGCCAGCGCATCCGCCGCATCCGGCCCCGCGATCTGCACACCGGGCAGGTGCAGCCGCACCATATGGTCCACCTGCACCTTGGCGGCATGGCCCACACCGACAACCGTCTTCTTCACCGCATTGGGCGCATATTCCCCGACCGTGATCCCCGCCTGCGCCGGAACCAGCAACGCGATCCCCCGCGCCTGCCCCAGCTTCAGCGTCGCCACCGCATCCTTGTTGACAAATGTATGCTCGACCGCCGCCGCATCCGGCGCATAGGTCCGGATCACCGCTGTCAATTGCTCGTATAGACTGACCAGCCGCAGGGCGAGGTCGCCCTCTCCCGCCTCGCCCGGGGCGGAATGGCAGATGCCGTTTGCGACATGCACGATCTTCGCCCCCGTCACCTCGATCACCCCCCAACCGAGGTTGCGAAGGCCCGGGTCGATTCCCAGAACGCGCATCGTATCCCTGCCCTTGGCCCCATCCGGGCCGCTTTTCTTCTTGGCGTCACGATTAGCACGAAACAAGAACATCGGGCAATCGCTTTAAACCCCCTTGCAGGCATCGCCGCCCAGTGCTTTATGCAGATGCAGAAACCGACGCAGCGGCCAGCTTAAACGACAATGGCGGCGCGTCAGGGGCATATCCCAGCAAAAACAGGGCCAGACGGCCCCGATCTGCCATGCATTGCACGCAAGGGTGGTTTGCTTGGACCAGACTTGTTTTGCACCTGCAGCATAGATATTTAGCCGCTGTGAGACAGTGATGCCTCTACTATGAGCAGTTTGTAAAAGGATAACAGCCATGGCCGCCTTCGATACGACCCGTCCGGCGCCTTTCGGCGCAATTTCGATCTTCCGCTTCGTCCAGTTCGTCAGCGATGCCTACCTGACCGTCGCCAACTGGAACGACGCCCGCGTCACCCGCAACGCCCTCGGCAAGCTTTCCGACCGTGAGCTTGACGATATCGGCCTGTGCCGTGGCGACGTCGAAATGATCGGCCGCTGATCTTTCAGCGCCGTCTGACCGTATGCTAGGGCCGTCGACCATCGGGGTCGGCGGCCTTTTGCATGTCAGACGACCTTTGCGACCAGACGCTGGATCGTATGCGACACCATCAGCGTCACCGGATCGGCCTGCATGAAACTGGCCTGCCACGCGTCGATCCCGCCCGACTGCCGCAATTCCTCGATCCGCGCCTCGTAGGCATTCGGGCCAAGATGCTGGTGCAGCGCCCCCTTGATCCCGAACAGGAAGGCGACGACGAAAAGCAGCGTGCGAAAGATCGGACGGCGGCGAAGCTTGGGGCGCACGAAATCGGCCCGGCTCAGCGTGCCGGGCGCGTCGAATCCCTTGCCCCGCGCGTGGGCGCGTTGCAGCCGCGTCACGCGGGCGCGGAAATCCTGCATATTCGGGTCGGACATCTGCCTACCTCGCCAAGACCTGCCGGCGCGGTGTTTTTAACCTTTATTGATGGCAAAACCTAGGCAGCCCGCAGGAAACGCCCCGTTTCCATGCCGGCACCGGTCACAGCCGCCGCAAGACCAGCGCCGACCACTCGCCCAGATCCTCGCGCGATTGCAGCGAGAAACCGGCCGCGACATAGGCCGCCGTCACCGCCTCGGCCTGCACGACCAGCAGGCCCGACAGGATCACAAGGCCACCCGCCGCCACATGGCGCGCCATATCCGGGGCAAGTTCGATCAGCGGCCCCTTGAGGATATTGGCAAAGACAAGGTCGAACGGCCCCGCCTCGGCAATGCGCGGATGCGCGAAACCCGCCGCCTCGAGGCATTCGATCCGCCCCTGCATCTCGTTGATCTCGACATTGGCACGCGCAACATCGACCGCCACCTCGTCGATATCCGACGCGATCACCAGCGCCTCGGGCAAGACCGCCGCCGCCGCCAGCGCCAGCACCGCGGTGCCACAGCCGATATCCGCGACCTTGGCAGGCCGCGCCCCCGCCTCGAACAGCCGGTCAAAGGCGCGCAGGCACCCCAACGTCGTGCCGTGATGCCCCGTGCCGAAGGCCACCGTGGCCTCGATCTGCAACGGCACCCGCCCGCCCTGCGCCAGAACGTCGGGCACGGTGTGGGCGTCATGGCTGCCAAAGACATAGAACCGCCCCGCCTCGACCGGCGACAACTCGCGCCGGACCTTGGCGACCCAGTCGATTTCGGGAATTTCCGAAACGGCAAAGGGCTTGGCCCCGAAGGCCATCGCCAGCACGTCCAGAACCACCTCGTTCGGCTGTTCGAGGAAATAGGCCCCCACCTCCCACAGCCCGGAATCATCCTCGATCTCGAAGACACCCACGCCCGTCGGCTCCGGCTCCATCTTCTCGATGGCTTCGGCAAGCGCCTCGGCGGCGTCCTCGCCCATCAGGGTGGTCAGGGCGGAATAGCTGGGCATCGTCTTGTCTCCGGCAGGGGTCAGATCAGGCCGTCTGGCCGAGTCGCATCAGCAGATAACGGTTGTTGGCGCGGAATGCATCCGCCGTTCGCGCCTTTCCGCGCAAGCGCCGCGCCAGACGGTCGCGCGCCGCCTTGCCCATGAACAACCCGATCAGCCCGACCAGCAGGTTGCGCATCCGCGGGCGCTTCTCGCTGAACTCGCGGTCCAGCCCCGCAAGACCCACGCCCACCACGTTGAAGAACGCCTGTTCAAGGTCGATCGACGGCGCCACGGCATCGGTCACGTCCTCTTCCGTCTCTATGGCAAGCCCCGCCTTCGGCAGAAAGGCGCGGAACTTCCCGAGCGGATGCCCCCCGCCGACCGGACGGTCGCCCGTGCCGCGATCAAACCCCTCGGGCCGGAATGTATCACCGATCACGATCACCCCGTCCGGTGCCAGCAAGCCCCGCGCCTTGGGCAACGAGACCTTGAAGGGCATGTACTGGAAGCTTTCCGAGAACAGGCACACATCGAACGGCCCCGTCACCTGCGCCTGCTGGAACAGCGCCTCGTGGACGACCGCCCCCTTTGCGTTCTCGCGGCAGCGGCCGGCCAGATAGGGCGAAGGCACGACGATCTCGACACGGTGGCCCAGATCCATCAGCCGCTTCGCCGTCTCTCCGGCCCCGCCGCCGATGTCGAGGATGCGCAGCGCGCGCCCCTGCGGCAGCAACGCGAACAGCTTCTGGCTATAGGCTTCCTGCGCGGGCCCAAGATTGGCCGCCCGCACCTCGAGCCCGGTCCAAAGCCCGTAATGCAGATGCTCCTTGCCCGTAAGCCACTTTGCAAGGGCGACACCCGCCTCTAGTCCCGGCGCGCGGGTGTCGATCTTCTTACCAGCCATCACTCACTCCCGAAGCAAACGACCGCGCTTCAGGCGGACAGTCCGATGGGGCAAGTTACGCCGGTGCCGCCGATGCCGCAATATCCGTCGGGGTTTTTCGCCAGATACTGCTGGTGATAGGCTTCCGCGAAATAGAACACGGGAACGGGCAGGATCTCGGTCGTGATCATCCCGTAGCCCGCCGCCTTAAGCCGGTGCTGGTAGACCGCTTTCGAGGCCTGCGCCGCCGCCGCCTGCTCGGGCGTATAGGTGTAGATGCCCGACCGGTAGGTCGATCCCACATCATTGCCCTGCCGCATGCCCTGCGTCGGATCGTGGTTTTCCCAGAAATGCTGCAAAAGCCGCTCGTAGCTGACCTTGGCGGGGTCATAGATCACCCGAACCACCTCGTTATGGCCCGTCAACTGCGTGCATGTCTCGGGATAGGTCGGGTTCGGGGTGAAACCGCCCGCATAACCGACCATCGTCAGCCAGACGCCGTCCAGCTGCCAGAACTTGCGCTCGACTCCCCAGAAACACCCCATGCCGAACATGGCTTCGGCCATGCCCGCAGGCACGGGCGATTTCAGCGGCAGGCCCGAAATGAAATGCGTCTCGGCGGTGGGCAAAGGCTCGGCCCGCCCCGGCAGGGCGCGGTCGGGCGACACCATTTCCATCTTCTTGGCGTTCAGGAACATCTCGGGCCTCCTTGGTTGGGCCTGAATATAGGGCCGCCCCGCCCCCCGCGCCAGTGCGCCCGTCCTCACGACACGGCGACCTTGACCAACCGCTTGCGGGCGGTGGGGGGCGCCCCCCCTTTGCCGACCTTACAGAAAACTCTGCGGATCGATGTCGATCGCCATCCGCAGGTTGTTCGGCACCCGCACCTGCGCCACCCATTCCGCCAGCGCCGCCTGCAACGGCACCAGCTTGCCCGCCTTGACCAGCAGCCTGACCCGATGCCGCCCCCGCACCCGCGCGATCGGTGCCGGGGCGGGGCCGAAAACCTGCGCCCCCACCTTGCGCAACGGCCCGTCGCGCCGCGCCAGCTCGGCCCCGAAATCGAACACCTGTTGCAGATCGGGCGAGGACAGGATCACCCCCGCCATCCGCCCATAGGGCGGCACGCCCGCCGCCTTGCGCTCGGCGGCCTCGGCCCGCCAGAAGGCCTCCTCGTCGCCGCCCAGAATGGCCCGTATCACCGGATGCTCGGGCTGGTGCGTCTGCAACCACGCAGCCCCGCGCTTCTCGCTGCGCCCCGCGCGCCCGGCCACCTGCCGCATCAGCTGGAACGTCCGCTCTGCCGCCCGCAGGTCCGACCCCTGCAACCCAAGGTCGGCGTCGATCACGCCCACAAGGGTCAGCAGCGGAAAGTTATGACCCTTGGCGACGATCTGCGTCCCGATGATGATATCCGCCGCACCCGCCGCGATTGCCTCGATCTGCGCCTTCAACTCGCGCGCCGATCCGAACAGGTCCGACGACAGCACCGCCACCCGCGCTTGCGGAAACCGCGCCTGCACCTCTTCGGCCATACGCTCGACCCCCGGCCCGACGGCGGCCATCTTCCCCTCGACCTTGCACGACGGACAGGCCTCGGGCATCGGCTTGGTCGCGCCGCACTGGTGGCAGACCAGCCGCTTCAGGAACCGGTGCTCGACCATCCGCGCGTCGCAATGGTCGCAGCCCACCTGCGCCCCGCAGGCGCGGCACAGCGTCACCGGCGCATAGCCCCGCCGGTTCAGGAACACCAGCGACTGCTCCCCCCGATCCAGCCGCGCCCCGATCTCGGCCCCCAGCTTCGCCGAAATCCAGCTGTTGGCGGGCAGATTCGCCTCGCGCATGTCGATCACGCCAAGGTCGGGCATTTCGGCCGGGCCATAACGGGCCGACAGGTCCAGCCGCCCGTATTTCCCCGCCTCGACATTGGCCCATGTCTCCAGCGATGGCGTGGCACTGGCCAGCACGACAGGACATCCCGCGACCGCCGCCCGCAGAACCGCCATGTCGCGGGCGTTGTAAAGGACGCCTTCCTCCTGCTTGTACGAGGTGTCGTGTTCCTCATCCACCACCACCAGCCCGAGCCGCTGGAAGGGCAGGAACAGCGCCGACCGCGCCCCCACGACGAATTGCGCCTGCCCGCTTGCGACCATGCGCCAGACCCGCCGCCGCTCGGTCTGGGTCACACCCGAATGCCATTCCGCAGGCCGCGCCCCGAACCGCGCCTCGACCCGCGTCAGGAACTCGGCCGTCAGGGCGATTTCGGGCAGCAGGACCAGGGCCTGCCGTCCCAGCCGGATGCATTCCGCCACCGCCTCGAGGTAGACTTCGGTCTTGCCCGACCCCGTCACCCCCTTCAGCAGCGTCGTCGAATACTCCCCCCCATTCACCGCCGCGACCAAGGCATCCCCCGCCGCGACCTGATCGCCCGCCAGAACCGCCGCCCCCGCGGGGTCGAGCGTGGCAAAGGGCAGATCGCGCGGAGCATCCTCCTCCACCACCACACCCAGCTTCACAAGGCCCTTGATGACCGATGTGCCGCAACCCGCCTCCTCGGCCAGTTCGCCCAGCGTCATCGGCGCACCGCCAAAGGCCCGCAGCGCCTCGACCACCCTGTGCCGCGCCTCGGTCAACTGGTTCGGCACCGCCCCGCCCAGTCGGTAGACCCGCCGCACCGCCACGCCCTCGCCCAATCCCGGCGCACGTGTGGCAAGCCGCAGCATCTGCGGCAGCGGCGTCAGCGTGTAATCCGCCGCGCGTTGCAGGAATGTCCGCAGCTCTGCCCGCATCGGCGGGGCATCGAGCACGCGCGAGACCGGGCGCACCTTGGCAGGGTCCCAATCGCCCTTGCCGCGCCCCCAGACAACGCCCAGCACGCGGCGCGGCCCCAGTGGCACCTCGACGAAATCGCCATCCCCGCAGCCGCCTTCGGGCGCGCGGTAATCCAGCACGCGCCCCAGCGGCTCGGTCGTCAGCACGCCCACCAGCTCGCCCGCCGCATAGGTCCTGTCCGACACGCGCACCCGCCTTGCGGTTTTTCAACCGCCCAATCCTTGAACCGCCCCATCCTTGAAACGGCCAGTCTTTCACCCGCCCAGTCTTTCAACCGGAACGCCTTTGGGGTAAACCCGCCCCCGAACCCCCGCAACCCATAAGGACCGCGCCGATGAAATTCTTTGTGGACACCGCCGATGTGGCCGCCATTTCCGAACTCAATGACCTCGGCATGGTCGATGGCGTCACCACCAACCCCTCGCTGATCCTGAAATCCGGCCGCGACATCCTCGAAGTCACGCGCGAGATCTGCTCCATCGTCTCCGGCCCCGTCTCGGCCGAAGTCGTGGCCCTGAAAGCCGACGACATGATCGCCGAAGGCCGCAAGCTGGCCGAAATCGCGCCCAACATCGCCGTCAAGGTGCCGCTGACATGGGATGGCCTGAAAACCTGCAAGGTTCTCGCCGCCGAGGGCAAGATGGTCAACGTCACCCTCTGCTTCTCGGCCAATCAGGCGCTTCTCGCCGCCAAGGCCGGCGCCACCTTCATCTCGCCCTTCATCGGCCGTCTGGATGACATCAACCTCGACGGCCTCGACCTGATCGCCGACATCCGCACGATCTACGACAACTACGGCTTTGACACGCAGATCCTCGCGGCCTCGATCCGCACCCTGAACCACGCCAAGGACAGCGCCCTGATCGGGGCCGACGTGATGACCGCGCCGCCTTCGGTGATCAAGCAGATGGCCAACCATGTGCTCACCGACAAGGGTCTGGAACAGTTCATGGCCGACTGGGCGAAAACAGGGCAGAAAATCATCTGATTTCCTGCTAAGGTCGCGCAAATCACCAAGAACACACGGGCAGTGCCTTCATGATCGAACAGGATTTGCGCGACCGGCTTCTGGCAGAGCCGGAACTTCTGCTTGAGGACCGCGATGTCATGGCGGCCCTGATCGCCGCGAACGAACGCGCGATGGGGGCCAACATCGTCGACCTGCGCGGCATCGCGATGGAACGGCTCGAAAGCCGTCTCGACCGGCTGGAAGATACGCACCGTTCCGTGATCGCCGCCGCCTACGAGAACCTCGCGGGCACCAATCAGGTGCATCGGGCCATCCTGCAAATGCTCGACCCGCTCACCTTCGAGGATTTCCTGAAAACCCTTGCCGCCGATGTGGCGGGCACCCTGCGCGTCGATTGCGTGCGTCTCGTGCTGGAATCGGTGCAACCCGAAGACAGCCCCGCCCTTCTGCGCAAACTGGGTGACGTTCTCTACGTCGCCGAACCCGGCTTCGTGGCCGATTACCTTGCAGGCGGGCGCAACGTGCCGATGCGCCCCGTCGTCCTGCGCCAGACCATGCCGGCCGAAACGCCGGGCCTCTACGGCGACCGCGCCGGATGGATCCGGTCCGAGGCGCTGATGCGGCTCGACTTCGGCGCGGGCCGGCTGCCGGGAATGCTGGTCCTCGGCGCCGAAGACCCGCACCAGTTCCGCCCGACGCATGGAACCGACCTGCTGGCCTTCTTTGCGGGCGTGTTCGAACGCACCATGCGGCGCTGGCTGTCATGACGGCCCCCGCGTTGATCTCGCCACAGGCGAGAGATGCGCTGTCCGGCTGGCTCGACCACCTGCGCGCGCTGGACGGGGCGGCGGAAAAGACGATCACCGCCTATGCCCGCGATGTTGCGGGCTATCTGTCCTTCCTTGCCCGCCACCGTGGCGGGACCGAGGGGCTTGCCGCCCTCGCCTCCGTTCCGCTCACCGACCTGCGCGCCTGGATGGCGCAGGAACGCGCGCGGGGCGTCGGCGCACGCTCGCTCGCGCGGTCGCTCTCGGCGGTCAAGGGCTTCACCGCCTATCTGGCCGACCGCGCGGGCGGCAGCGATGCCACCGCCGTCCTTTCGGCCCGCGGCCCCAAGTTCCGCCGCAAGCTGCCGCGCCCCCTCTCGGTCGAAGGGGCCGCCGACATGATCGACACCGCCGCAGCGCAAGCGGCCGAACCTTGGGTCGCCGCCCGCGACCGCGCCGTCATCGTCCTGCTCTACGGCTGCGGCCTGCGCATCTCGGAAGCGCTCGGCCTCGCGGCAGAAGCCCACCCCCTCCCCGAAGTCCTGCGCATCACCGGCAAGGGGGGGAAAGAGCGGCTCGTCCCCGTCCTTCCCGTCGCGCGCGGAACGGTGGCCGAATACGCCCGCCTTTGCCCCTTCGACCTCGCGCCCGGCACTCCCCTCTTCAGGGGACAGCGCGGCGGCCCGCTCAACCCGCGCCTGATCCAGTCGGTGATGGAGAAAGCCCGCATGCAGCTCGGCCTGCCCGCCACGGCCACGCCCCACGCCATGCGGCACAGCTTCGCCACCCATCTCCTTTCGGCCGGAGGCGACCTGCGCGCCATCCAGGAACTTCTCGGCCACGCCTCGCTCTCGACCACGCAGGCCTACACCGCCGTCGATGCCGCAAGGCTGATGGAGGTCTACCAAAGCGCCCACCCCCGCGCCTGACAAACCCGCCCGACCGCGACCCTGCCGCAGTGCGGCCCCCTTGCCCTTCATCCTTGCCCAAATACTCTGGGGGTCCGGGGGTAAAACCCCCGGGGGCTGGCCATCGGCCCCCTTCGCGTCAAAATCCGCAGGACGCAAAAACCACATCCCCTCCGCAAGCGGATTGCGCGGCGTGAATTTACATGCAATCCAAGGCGAATGGACATGCGTCTCAAAGCCCTTTCCGTGCACCTCCTCACCGCTTCGGGCGCGGTGCTTTCGATGTTTGCCATGCTCGCCGCCGTCGAGGAAAAGTGGAGCCTGATGTTCCTCTGGCTCGTGCTGGCGCTCTTCGTCGACGGAATCGACGGCCCGCTTGCCCGCCGCTACGACGTCCACAAGAACTGGCCCACCTACGACGGCGTCCTGATGGACCTGATCGTCGACTATCTGACTTACGTCTTCATCCCCGCCTATGCCCTGTTCAAATCGGGGCTGCTGCCGGGCTGGACGGGCTGGCTTGCCATCATCGCCATCGTCTTCGGATCGGTCGTCTATTTCGCCGACACCCGCATGAAGACCAAGGACAAAAGCTTCGCGGGCTTTCCGGCCTGCTGGAACATGGTGGTGCTGGTGCTTTTCTCGCTGCATCCCCACTGGCTGGTGATCCTGACCGTGGTGATCGCGCTGACCGTCGGCATGTTCACCAACCTGAAATTCATCCACCCCACCCGCACCAAGCGCTGGCGCAACATCTCGCTGCCGATGGCGCTGGCTTGGGTGTTCTTCGCGGGCTGGGCGGCATGGGTCGATTTCTGGCCGCAAAGCTGGGCGCATTGGGGCCTTGTGATCACCTCGCTTTACCTGACCTTCGCGGGCATCGCGCAGCAGATCATCCCCGAACGCGGCGTGAACCGCGTCACCTGACGCTTCGGCACGGGCCGCGCGCGGGCGGCCCCCGATCCCCCCCTGTCACGCCCCCCCTGTCACGTCGCAGGGCCGCAGGCCCCATTGCCGCCTAAAGCCGCGTCAGCAAGACCCCCGACACGATCACAACCGCCGCCAGCGCCTTTTCCCCCGTCATCTTCTCGCCAAAGACAAGCCAGCCGATCAGCACCGCGAACAGGATCGAGGTTTCGCGCAGCGCCGCAACCACCGCAAGCGGCGCAAAGGTCATCGCCCAGATCGCAATCGCATAGGACCCGTAGGACGCCGCCGAGGCAAATCCCGCCATGCCCCAGCTTTTCAGATCGCGCGGCAGGACATCCGTCCCCTTCCAGAGCAAGGTCACGGTGGTAAAGATCAACCCGTCCGCCACGAAGACCCAGGCCACATAGGCCGCCGCATCGCCCGACACCCGCGCCCCCAGCCCGTCGATCAGCGTATAGGCCGCCGTGGCACAGGCCGACCCCAGCGCAAAGGGTAAAAGCTTGCGGTCCTCGGCCTGCGCGAAAACACCCCGCGCCATAAGGAAGATGCCGCACCCCAGCACGGCAATGCCCAGATATTCATGGCTCGTGATCGCATCGCTCAGCGCGAAGAACCCGACCAGCGCCACCACCATCGGAGCCGCCCCCCGCGCGATGGGATAGACGCGGCTCAGATCGCCCCGCTCGTAGGCAAAGACAAGGAAGGATTTATAGAAGAAATGCGTGCATCCGGCCGCGATGACCCAGGGCCAGACCTCGGGCTTGGGCCAGGGCGAGGCAAGGCCGATGGCAAGCCCGATCGGCACCTCGGTGATCGACAGGATCACCATGCCCCCCACCTTGGACGAGCCGACCTTGATCAGCGCATTCCAGAGCGCATGCAGAAAGGCCGCACCGATCACGGCCATGAAAACGCCAAAGGACAAGGAAACCACCCGTCATGAAACCGTTACGAAACGGCTAAGCGCGCCGCAGGGCAAGGGCAAGGCGATTCTTCTGCGAAGAATCAGGGGGGCTATCCGCCCCCCTCGCGCCAAAGGGCGCTCACCCCCCGAGAGTATTTCGGCAAGGGTGAGACAGGGCCTTTGCCCCTCCGACTTTGCCCCGCCGCCTTCAGCCCAGCGCGTCGTTGCAGCGCTTGCAGGTTGCCGGATGGGAAAGCGTGCCGACCTCGGGCAGGATCTGCCAGCAGCGTTCGCACTTCCCGCCCTGCGCCGGGCGGAACACCACGGCCACCCCCGCCACATCGGGCAGGGTAAAGGCATCGGCGGGGGCGGCGGCGCTGCTGACCTCGATCGCGCTGGTGATGCACAGATCGGCAAAGGGCACGCCGTCGAGCATCGCCTTGGTCTCGGCATCGACATGCACAACCGGTGCAGCCTCGAGCGACGCGCCGATCACCTTGGCCGTGCGCTGCACCTCGAGCGCGCCCGTCACCACGCGGCGCACCGCACGGATGCGGTCCCATTTCACCGCCAGCGCATGGTTGAGCCATGCTTTCGGCGTTTCGGGAATGTCATGCAGATGCACGCTCTCGCCGGGGGCTTCGAAGCGCGACAGCCAGACATCCTCCATCGTGAACACAAGGATCGGCGCAAGCCATGTGGCCAGACGGTGGAACAGCAGGTCCAGCACCGTCCGCGCCGCGCGCCGCCGCACCGAGGCAGGCGCGTCACAATAAAGCGCGTCCTTGCGGATGTCGAAATAGACCGCCGACAGGTCCGTGGTGCAGAAGGTGAACAGCTTCTGGAACACGCCCTGGAAGTCGTATTTCGCGTAGCCCTCGCGCACCTCGGCATCAAGTTCCGCCAGACGGTGCAGCAGCCATTGCTCCAACTCGGGCATGTCGCGCAGCTCGACCCGTTCGGCCTCGGTGAAGTCCTTCAGGTTGCCCAGCATGAAGCGCATCGTGTTGCGCAGGCGGCGGTAGCTGTCGGCCACGCCTTTCAGGATTTCCTTTCCGATCCGCAGATCGGCGGTGTAATCCGACTGCGCCACCCAAAGCCGCAGGATATCGGCGCCATATTCCCCGATCACCTCTTGCGGGGCGACCGTGTTGCCAAGCGACTTGGACATCTTCATGCCCTTCTCGTCCAGCGTGAAACCGTGGGTCAGAACGCCGCGATAGGGCGCGCGCCCCTTGGTGCCGCAGGCTTGCAACATCGAGGAATGGAACCAGCCGCGATGCTGGTCGGTGCCTTCGAGATAGAGGTCCGCAATCCCGTCGGCCGCGCCATCGGCACGGTCGCGCAGCACGAAGGCATGGGTGGAACCGCTGTCGAACCACACGTCGAGAACGTCATAGACCTGGGTGTAGGCTTCGGGGTCATGCAGCCCGCCGAGCATCCGCTCCTTGAAGCCCGCCACATACCAGACATCCGCACCCTCGGCCTCGAAGGCCGCCTTGATGCGGGCGTTCACTTCGGCATCGCGCAGCACGTAATCGGCATCCGTGGGCTTTGCGCCCTTTTTCACGAAGCAGGTCAGCGGCACGCCCCATGCCCGTTGGCGCGACAGCACCCAGTCGGGCCGCGCCTCAATCATGCTGAACAGACGGTTGCGCCCCGTCTGCGGCGTCCATTCCACCAGATCGTTGATCGAGGTCAGCGCCCGCGCGCGGATCGTCTCGCCATATTGGCCCATGCCGTCCGCAAGCGGCTTGTCGATGGCCACGAACCATTGCGGCGTGTTGCGATAGATCAGCGGCGCTTTCGAGCGCCACGAATGCGGGTAGGAATGCTTGAGCTTGCCCTTGGCGAACAGCGCCCCCGCCCCCGCCAGCGCCTTGATGTTCGAGACGTTGGCCGGACCCTCCTTGCCATCGGGCAGGATGATGTGCTGCCCGCCGAACAGCGGCAGATCGGCGCGGTAGGAACCATCGGGTTCGACGTTGTAGGTCATCGGCAAGCCATGCTTCAGACCCATCTGGTAGTCGTCATCGCCGTGGCTGGGCGCAGTGTGGACGAACCCCGTGCCCGCGTCGTCGGTCACATGGTCACCGGCGAGCATGGGGACGTCATAATCCCACTCGCCCGCGCCGCCCTCGATCCCGCGATAGGGGTGGGCGCAGACCATGCCCGACAGGTCGGCCGCCGGAACATCCGCCAGACGGCGCACGAATTCCGGCCCCGCAAGCTTGGCTTGGGCAAAGGTCGCTTCGGCCAGCGCATCGGCCAAGATCACCCGATGCCCGATGGTGGCGCCGCTGTCGGCGGGCCGCCCGATGATCTCGTAAAGCCCGTAAGCGATTGCAGGCCCGAAGCTGATGGCGCGGTTTTGCGGGATGGTCCAAGGAGTCGTGGTCCAGATCACCACATCGGTGGGTGTCTTGGTGTAAAGCGCATCTCCCGCGATCACGCGGAACTTGGCCCAGATCGTATGGCTGGTATGGTCGTGATACTCGACCTCGGCTTCTGCCAGCGCGGTCTTTTCCACGGGCGACCACATCACGGGCTTCGACCCCTGATAGAGCGAGCCGTTCATGACGAACTTCATGAACTCGTCCGCGATCACGGCCTCGGCGTGGTAATCCATCGTCAGGTAGGGGTCGTCCCATTTCCCCGTGATGCCAAGGCGCTTGAACTCTTCGCGCTGCACGTCGATCCAGCCTTCGGCGAACTTGCGGCATTCCTGACGGAAGGCCACGACATCGACGTCGTCCTTGTTCAGCCCCTTGGCGCGGTATTGCTCTTCGATCTTCCATTCGATGGGCAGGCCGTGGCAATCCCAGCCCGGCACATAGCGGGCGTCCTTGCCCATCATCTGCTGGCTGCGCACCACCATGTCCTTCAGCACCTTGTTCAGCGCATGGCCGATGTGCAGATGCCCGTTTGCATAGGGGGGGCCGTCATGCAGCACGAAGGGCGCGCGCCCCTCGGCCGCACCGCGCTCGCGCAGGCGGTCGTAGACGCCGATCTCCTCCCAGCGCTTCAGCCAGTCAGGCTCGCGCTGCGGCAGGCCCGCGCGCATGGGGAATTCGGTTTCGGGCAGGAAAACGGTCGAACGGTAGTCAGGCGTGGTCGTGTCGGCGCACATCGTGGCGGTCCTGTCGGCTATAGCTTATGGGGGTGTCGCCACGGTCACGCGGCGCAACGGGCATAACGGCGGGCGTCCCGGCGGCTGGATCAGCGCGCCGGGCCGATAATTCGGCCATGTATCGCAAGGTGATGCGTCATGCGCGCGTTATAGACGCCACAGCGGCAGTGGTCCACCCCGTAGGCTGCGCCTTCACGGCGCACCCGTGCCGGCCTGATCCGCCCCCGCCATCCGCCCCGCCGCCCAGCGGTTCAGCCATGCAAGCCCCGCCAGCGCCAGCCCCAGCGCAAGGAACGAGAACACCCGTATCAGACCCGACAGGCCCGAGGCATCGACCAGAAACACCTTGGCCACGGTCACCGCGATCACCCCCATCGCCATCCGTCGCAGCAGGGGCGAGGCCTTGGCGATCGCCTGCCACAGAAGCACCGCGCCAAGCACCAGCAGCGCCACGGTATAGCTGTAAAGCTCGGGCTGGGTCGTGCCCGCGACGCTCAGATCATCGCCGCGCCAGAAGCGCCGGATTTCCAGCGCCGCGTAAAGCGCGCAAAGCGCCACCCCGCCCCCCAGCATCGCCCGGCGCAAACCGCGCGGCAGATGCCCGAGGAACCGCTGCCCGAAGATCAGCGTCACCCCCGGCAGCACATAGGCGAGCAGCATGGAATCGAGCAGCAGCGGCCCGATCACCCTCTCGCCTGCGGTCAGCGGACTGTCGGCCACCAAGACGATCAACGTCATCGCGGTAAAGGCCACCCCCGCCACCGCCGCGATTGCATAGCGCAACCAGCGCAACCACCCGCCCAAGGCGGCGCGGTAAAGCTGCACAAGGGTCAGCACCAGCCACGGATAGGCCAGAAGCGCCATGCCCCAATGCGTGTCAAAGGGCAGGGTCTGCGAATAGCTGTCCATGACGCGAAAGATCACCACATCGGCAAAGACCGCCGCCGTTCCGGCAAAACCGGATTCGAGAAAGGCCCGCGCCACATCGCGCGGCAAGCCGCGCAGCAGCCAAATCGCCGTGGCAAAGGCCGCAAGCGGCGCCACATGCCCCAGCACCATCGCCCCCCATGACGCGTCGATCGACCCGACGATCCCCGGATCGACGGTCACCCGCCAGCCGATCACCATGACAGCGGCTTGCAGGAACCAGCCCATCTCGGGCAGCCGGAACCTCTGGTCCAGCCCTGCGGCGACCACCACAAGCACCGCCAGCGCCACGGTCAGCGCCGCCGCCGTCAGCGTCAGGAACATGGCCAGCGCGATCAGCGACAGCGCCGAAAGCGTGAAATGCGCCGCCCGCCGCAGATCGCCGAGCCGCGCGAAGGCCAGCGCCAGCGCGGTCATCATCGCCGCCAGCGCCACCACATGCAGCGCCCAGGGGTAAGACCCCATCACCAGTGACGCACTCCACAGCAACTCGATCACCAGCACCGCCACGGGCGCCGCCAAAGCCGCCGCGCCCGACAGCACCAAGGGATGCAGCGGCCCCCGCAGCGACCGCCACGCCAAGGCCCCGCTCATCGCCGCCGCCATCAGCACCAACCATGTCACCGTCATCGGCGCGGCGGTTTCGGGTTCGCGGTAAAGCCCTTGCAGGAACCCGGCCGACAGCGCCCCGCCAAACAGCCCCTCGCTGCCCAATCGCAGCAGGAACCCCGCCGCAGGCAGCAAGGCCATATCCTGCAAACCGGGGGCCTCCTCGCTCCACAGCGCCAACACCAGCGCAAGCGCCGCCAGCAGCGCAAAGGGAAGCATCCCGCCCGTCTCGACCGTCAGCAGCAGCGTGCTTGCGGCCACCGCGCCCGCCGCCAGTTTCACCGGAAAGATCGGCGCATCGCCCTTGGGCTGCAAGACCGCAGCCAGCATCGTCGGCCCCGCATGATCGGGCATCAGCCGCAGCGCGGGCAGGCCCACGGCCAAAGGCACCAGCGCAAAGCACAAAAGCATCCAGCCATCGGCCCCGCCACCGCCCTGCCGCAACAGCAGCCCCGCAACGAAGCCAAGCCCCAGCGCCAGCACCGACACCCAGGCCCAGCGCCGCACGGTATCGACCATCAGGCCCACCGCCGCCACCAGCGCGAAATAGGCGTAAAGCCAATCGACCGCCTCGGCACTTCCCCCCACGACAAAGGGGGCCGTTGCCGCGCCCGCAAGCCCCAGCGCAACCATGAACGGCCCGTTGAACCAGCCCAGCACAACCGCCCCCGCAGCGGTCAGGACCAGTGCGGCAAAGCCTGCCTCGGGGCCGATCAACCCGTACATCTGCCGCGCGGCCACCACGGCGGCAAAGACGGAAACCACCCCCGCGCCGGAAAAGACCGAAGGCAGATAGGCCGTGCTGTCGACCAGCCGGTCCCCGAAACGCCGCCGGACATATTCCCCCGTCCCGACCAGCGCCAGACCGAAGCCGATGCCCATCAGCACCCGCATGACGGGCGGCAACAGGCCGCGTTCGATCCCGTATTGCACGAAAAAGACGCCCGCCAAGGCAAGCGAGACGCCCGAAATGGCATAGACCCAGTTCTCGCGCAGCCAAGCGCCGAACCGCTCGAACCCGCTTGGCCCGGTCGGAACAGGCAGGGGCGGCGGACCGGGCGGCGAAAGGGTCGCTTCGGGTCCGACAAGCGCCGCACCCTTCGGAGCCCAAGGGTCGAACAGACGCGGCGCGGCGGCATCCTCTCC
This sequence comes from Paragemmobacter straminiformis, assembly GCF_014243445.1. Classification (GTDB taxonomy): domain Bacteria; phylum Pseudomonadota; class Alphaproteobacteria; order Rhodobacterales; family Rhodobacteraceae; genus Paragemmobacter; species Paragemmobacter straminiformis. Next base: position 282,957 of record NZ_JACLQD010000005.1, on the reverse strand, counting down.
GGCCACGGCCGCAAGAGGCCCCGTCGCATCGGCAAGCGGCGCATCGGCAAGCGGCGCATCGGCAACGGGCATATCGGATCGGGGCGGGACCGCCGCCGCAGGAACGGCGCTTTCCACGGAAGCACCCGGCAAAACGGGCATCTCCGGACGGACCGCCGCCATCCGCAGCGCCGCAACCTCGCGCTCCAAAGCCCGCGTCCGCCGCGCCAGAACGGCGACCCAGATGAAAAGAATGACCACCCCGGCCGGAAAGGCCAGCGCCAGCATGATCAGCGCCTCCAGATCCATCCCTGCACTCCACCTTGGCCTTTTGCGGACCTTACCGCCTTAAGGCTGCAAAGGAAGCGTGCAATGCAAGCGCAACCTTGCGTAAACCCGCGAATTTCCCCTGTCCCCCCGCCGCGCCAAAGGGCAGAATGGCAGCACAGACACAGGAGCGGTCGATGAAGGAAGCCTCGGTCAACGTCCTCGGCGGCGCGCTGGTCACCTGCTCGACAGCGCCCGTCACGGGGTTCTTCCGCAACGGATGTTGCGACACCGGCCCGATGGACCGCGGCCTCCATACCGTCTGCGCCATCATGACCGACGATTTCCTTGCCATGTCGAAATACCTCGGCAACGACCTGTCGACCCCGCGCCCCGAATTCGGTTTCGCAGGGCTGAAGGCGGGCGATCAATGGTGCCTCTGCGCCGCCCGCTTCCTGCAAGCGCATCAGGAAGGCGCAGCGCCCAAGGTCCGGCTCGCGGCCACCCATATCCGCACGCTCGACATCGTGCCCCTGTCGATCCTGCGCGACTACGCGATCGACCTCGACGCCTGACCTGCGACACCGCCGCCCCTTGCGGTTGCGCGCGCAAAGCCCGACCAAAGGCACATGACCCCGCGCTTTTCCATCACCGACGACCAGATCGCCACCGTGGTCCACGAATTCTACGCCGTGGCCCGAACCCACCCCGGTCTTGGCCCCGTCTTTGCCGCGCATGTCACCGACTGGGAGGCGCATGAGGCAAAGATCATCCGCTTCTGGCGCAACGCGATCCTTTATGACCGCAGCTATGACGGCAACCCGATGCAGGTCCACCGCGCGGCGGGCAATGTGCGCCTGGGCATGTTCGATGTCTGGCTGGGCCTGTTCGATTCGGTGCTGAAACGCCACCTTCCCGCCGAAACCGCAGCGGCATGGTCCGACCTTGCCCACCGCATCGGGCGCGGGCTGCGCTTCGGCATGATGGATGCGCCGAACGCCCCGCCCTCGTTGCGCGACCCCGCGCGCTAGGCGGCGCGGCCCTGCTTCAGGGGGCTGTCGTCCCGCATCAGATCGTCGATGAACAGCGACAGAAGCTGCGGCCGCCCGCTGACCCCCGCCTTGCGGTAGATGGCATTGGTCTGCGCCTTGACCGTGCCTTCCGATGTCGCCCGCAACACAGCGATTTCCGCTGTCGACATGCCCTTTATCGCAAACAGCGCCACATCCCGCTCGGCAGGGGTCAGCCCCCATTCGACAAACCGTTCCTCGAGCAGTTCGAGAAACGCACCTGATGCCCGCCGCAATCTTTCCTGCGCCTGATTGCGCTCGCGCAGCGTCCAGACCAGCATCACCCCGCCCAGCACCAGCCCCAGCACCAGCCCGAGAGCGGCGCCGATCTCCATCAATTCGCGGATTTCCCAAGGCAAAGGCCGGACATAGATGCCGACCATCGAAGACAATATGTCAGAAACGAAAAAGACGGCGCAAAGCGTCTGAACAACAAGGATAAGTCCGATCAGAACCTGGCGCGTCACGTCAACCGAACCTTGCGCCCTCTGGCGGAAAAAACAAAGTACATCCCGAAATCTTTCCCTGTCACCCGGTCAACCACTGCTTCCACTGCTGCCCGAGCCGGAGTTCGACGAGTCGTCGTCATCATCGTCGTCATCGTCATCATCGTCGTCGTCGTCATCATCGTCGTCGTCATCGTCATCGTCATCGTCATCGTCATCGTCGTCATCGTCGTCATCGTCGTCGTCATCATCGTCGTCATGATCGACGGTCGGCCGCGATCCGGCAATGCCACCGGCTTCGCCATCCGCCAGCAACCAAAGGTCGCGCAAGATTTCACCCGTGCGCGGGTTAAGGATGATCTCGCGCGTTCCATTCTCGCGTTGCGCAACGATGCGGACACGGCCGAGCCAGGTGCTCTCCGTCTCGACAAGGCTATACCCCTGCGATTGCAGCTGTTCGACGATCACCGCAGCATAATCGGCCGCGCTGGCATTGCCAGCAAGGCAGATACTGACAGCAGCGGCCGACAGAAGTATGCGTCTCTTGTCCATCTTCAAATCCCTGCGGCCGCAGCCGCACATCGACTATCCGCCATGACAAGCGCCCCGGCAAGACCGGGGCGCCCTCGTTTCATGAATTCGGCCTGTCAAAAGCCGCAGTAACCCGTTTCCAGACGATCAGTTGTCGTCGTCGTCGTCATCATCGTCGTCGTCGTCGTCGTCATCATCGTCGTCGTCATCATCGTCGTCGTCGTCGTCATCATCGTCGTCATCATCATCGTCGTCATCGTCGTCATCATCATCGTCATCATCGTCGTCATCGTCGTCATCGTCGTCATCGTCATCACCGTCGACGAAGTCGTCGGTCAGGCTTTTGACTTCGAGACCCGACTTGGTCAGATCTTCGCCATCGGCGGTTTCCGATTCCGACTTCAGCACGGTCAGCGTCACGCCGTCCTCGGCGATGCCGTAGATCGTCTCGGTCTTGATGCCATCGGCGCCAATCGCCTCGAGCTTGATCTGGCTCGGGCCGAACTTCAGCTCGGCCGAAGTATAGGTGCCGGCGGCGATCGCTTCTTCGATGCTGTTGCGGATATTCGTTGCGTCGAACGGCACGTCCTGTGCCATCGCATTCAACGCAAAGGTCGACGTCATCGCCATCACGGCTCCGAACATCATTCCTTTCGTCTTGTTCCTCATCGTCTCGCTCCTTCGTTGATCCTGCTCAAGGCGGATTTGGATGCCGCATTCCGGCGACACGAGAAGGAACACATGCTTTGCCGCGGCGCGAAATCCGCACGCGGTTTATTCGGGGGCTCTATCCGAAAGGTTTGGCTGCATAAACTATGGTTTATGGCCGGTTTTGCCCCCTCGGTCCGGCACAAATGAAAAGGCCCCCGCGGCACGAACCACGGGGGCCTTTCCGTAACTATCTGAAATATCAGACTTTCATATCCTGACCCAGATGCTTGGCCACGGTAAAGATGTCTTTGTCCCCGCGCCCGCACATGTTCATCACGATGATATGGTCACGCGGCAGGGTCGGCGCGATTTTCATGACATGCGCCAAAGCGTGGCTCGGTTCCAGCGCCGGAATGATTCCTTCCAGCTTGCAGCACAGCTGGAACGCCTCCAAAGCCTCGGCGTCGGTGATGCTTACATACTGCGCGCGACCGATGTCATGCAGCCAGGCATGCTCGGGCCCGATCCCCGGATAGTCGAGCCCGGCCGAAATCGAGAAGCCTTCAAGGATCTGCCCGTCGGGATCCTGCAACAGATAGGTCCGGTTGCCGTGCAACACACCGGGGCGACCGCCCGTCAGGCTGGCGCAATGCTGCATCCGGTCGTCCACGCCCTTGCCGCCCGCTTCCACGCCAATGATGTTCACCCCCGGATCGTCGAGGAAGGGATAGAACAGCCCCATCGCATTCGATCCGCCGCCGATGGCCGCGATCACCGTGTCGGGCAAGCGCCCCTCGCCCTCTTGCTCGGCCAGTTGCCAGCGCACTTCCTTGCCGATGATCGACTGGAAATCGCGCACCATCGCGGGGTAGGGATGCGGCCCCGCCACCGTGCCGATGCAATAGAAGGTGTCGCGCACGTTGGTCACCCAGTCGCGCAGCGCGTCGTTCATCGCATCCTTCAGCGTGCCGCGACCCGAGGTGACCGGAATCACCTCGGCCCCCAGCAGCTTCATGCGGAACACGTTGGGCGCCTGCCGCTCGACGTCATGCGCGCCCATATAGACCACGCATTGCAGGCCGAACTTGGCGCAAACAGTCGCCGTCGCCACCCCGTGCTGTCCGGCACCGGTTTCCGCGATGATCCGCGTCTTGCCCATGCGGCGGGCAAGGATGATCTGCCCCAGCACGTTGTTGATCTTGTGCGCGCCCGTATGGTTCAGCTCGTCGCGCTTCATGTAGACCTTGGCCCCGCCAAGATGCTCGGTCATCCGCTCGGCATAATAGAGCGGCGAGGGCCGGCCCACGTAATGCTTCCACAGATAGTCCATCTCGGCCCAGAAGGTCGGGTCGGTCTTGGCGAACTCGTAGCGCTCCTCAAGATCGAGGATCAGCGGCATCAGCGTTTCCGACACGAAGCGCCCGCCGAAAATGCCGAAGCGCCCCTGCTCGTCCGGCCCCGTCATGAAGCTGTTGATTCCGTCCTCGGCCATGATCCGCTCCCCTATGCTTGCCGCACCGATGTAGCGCCCTTGCCCGCGCGGGGAAAGGGGGCCCTCTGCCCCCTCGCCCTTTCAGGGCTCACCCCCGAGGATATTTTCCCGAGTATGAAAGCCGCGAACCGCCCAGGCTTTCATACTCGCCCAAATATCCTCGCCGAAGGCATCGCCGCCGATGCAGGGCGCGGCGGGTCCGCAAAAGCGCCCGCGACATGCCGGACCGGAATTTTCGCAGAAAATTCGTCAGCCCCGCGCTGCCGCGACGAAAGCCGCCATCTTCGCGGCATCCTTCACCCCCGGCGCGGATTCGACACCCGACGAGACATCCACCTGCCGCGCATTGGTCCGGCGGATCGCCTCGGCCACGTTCGCGGGCGTCAACCCTCCGGCCAGCATCCAGGGCCGCAACCAGCGCCGCTGCGCCACAAGACGCCAGTCGAACGACAGCCCGTTCCCCCCCGGCAAGGCCGCACCCTTGGGCGGCTTCGCGTCGATCAGCAACTGGTCGGCCACGGTCGAATAATCGAACAGCGCCGCAAGGTCGCCCTCGTCCGCCACGCCAACGGCCTTCATCACCGGCAGGCCATAGCGCGCGCGCAGCGCGGCCACGCGGTCGGGGCTTTCGTGACCGTGAAGCTGAAGCATGTCCAAGGGCACCGCCTCGACCAGCGCATCCAGCGCGGCATCCTCCGCATCGACCACCAGCGCCACCTTGGCAAGGCCGACCGGCGCCGCAAGCGCCAGCACGCGCGCTTGCGCAAGGCTCAGGTTGCGCGGCGATTTCGCAAAGAACACAAAGCCCGCATAGGCCGCACCCGCACGCGCCACGGCGGCGACATCGGCTTCGGTGCGAAGCCCGCAAATCTTGACCCGGATGTCCGACACGTCAACCCGCCTTGCGCGGGCGGTCGATCAGCGCCAGCACATCGTCCTTCTGCGGCAGGCTGCTGCTGTCCTTCATCACCGCCATTTCGCGCTCGAGCCGCGCCAGCTCGCGCCCGCGCACCGATGCCGTCTTGCGGTGCTTGTGCTCGCGCAGCCATTCCCAGGTGAAGCCGATCACCACACCCGCGACCACGCCGCCGAAGATCACCAGAAACAGCGGCACCTGCATCGACCATGACACCCCGAACAGCGCCGCCACATCCTCGGGCAGAAAGCTCACCGGCACCACGGCACGGTTCGCCAGCGCCACCGTCAGCAGGAACAGCGTCAGCACGGCAAGCAGAAGATATCGCAGATAACGCAGCATCGGCAGGCCCCTTCCCGCGGGTTACCTGCACAGTATCACCCCGCCAAAGGGCAGGTGCAAGCCCGACGGACCAGCCTGCCGGACCCTGCGGTCAGGCCTTGCCGTTCAGCCGGTCGCGCAGCAGCTTGCCGGTCTTGAAGAAGGGCACCTTCTTGTCGTCGACCTTGACGGCCTCGCCGGTGCGCGGGTTGCGGCCCACGCGGGCATCCCGCGCCTTGACCGAAAACGCGCCGAACCCCCGCAACTCGACCCGATCACCCTTGGCAAGCGCCTCGATGATCTCCTCGAAGACCGTATTCACGATCCGCTCCACATGTCGCTGCGTCAGGTGCGGGTTTTCATCCGCGATCTTCTGGATCAGTTCCGAACGGATCATCCGTGCAAGTCCCCCCTGCGGTCACCTACAAAACGCGTGGCGCCACGTTGTTATTGCTCGAAACTATATTCGGAAATTTCGGTCACACAAATGAAATCCAAGGCGTTACCGCCGCGCCGGGCCGCTGTGACCCCAAAGCAAAAGGGCCCCGCCATGCGGCGGGGCCCCCTTTCGTGTCTGCCATGCGGCAGATGGATCAGTTGCCGCCCTTGAGCGCGGCACCGAGGATGTCGCCCAGCGAGGCGCCCGAATCGGACGAACCGTACTGTTCCACAGCCTCTTTCTCTTCCGCGATCTCGCGCGCCTTGATCGACAGGCCCAGACGGCGGGTCTTCGGGTCGATGTTGGTCACGCGCGCGTCGATGCTGTCACCGACCGAGAAACGCTCGGGGCGCTGGTCGGCACGGTCACGCGACAGGTCCGAGCGGCGGATGAACGACTTGGCGCCGTTGTATTCCACTTCGATCCCGCCTTCTTCGATGGCCGTCACGACCACGGTCACGACCGTGCCACGCTTCACGCCATCAACCGCATCGGTGAAGTTGTCTTCGCCCAGAGCCTTGATCGAAAGCGAGATACGCTCTTTCTCGACATCCACTTCGGTGACGGCGGCCTGAACCGTGTCGCCCTTGCGGTAGTTCTGGATGGCTTCCTCGCCGCGCTGGTCCCACGACAGGTCCGACAGGTGGACCATGCCGTCGATATCGTTGTCGAGGCCGACGAACAGACCGAATTCGGTGATGTTCTTGACTTCGCCTTCGATGTTCGAGCCGACGGGATGCTGTTCGGCGAACACTTCCCACGGGTTGCGCTGGGTCTGCTTCAGGCCCAGCGAAACGCGGCGCTTGGCGCTGTCGATTTCCAGAACCATGACGTCGACTTCCTGCGAGGTCGAAACGATCTTGCCGGGGTGGACGTTCTTCTTCGTCCAGGACATTTCCGAAACGTGGACCAGACCTTCGACACCGGCTTCCAGCTCCACGAAGGCGCCGTAATCGGTGATGTTGGTGACACGGCCCTTGTGGACCGAACCCAGCGGATAGGCTTTTTCCACGGCATCCCACGGATCGGCCTGAAGCTGCTTCATGCCAAGGCTGATGCGGTGGGTTTCCTTGTTGATCTTGATGACCTGAACCTTGACGGTTTCCCCGATGGCGAGGATTTCCGACGGGTGGTTCACACGGCGCCATGCCATGTCGGTCACGTGCAGCAGGCCGTCAACGCCGCCGAGGTCGACGAAGGCACCGTATTCGGTGATGTTCTTCACGACGCCGTCGATCGACTGGCCTTCGGTCAGGTTGCCGATGACTTCGGCACGCTGTTCGGCACGCGATTCTTCAAGGATCGCACGGCGCGAGACAACGATATTGCCACGGCGACGGTCCATCTTCAGAATCTGGAACGGCTGCTTCATGCCCATGAGCGGGCCGGCATCGCGCACGGGGCGCACATCGACCTGCGAACCGGGCAGGAAGGCGACAGCGCCGCCCAGATCGACCGTAAAGCCGCCCTTGACGCGCCCGAAGATCGCGCCGTCGACGCGGGTTTCCGAGGCATATGCCTTTTCCAGACGGTCCCAGGCTTCTTCGCGGCGGGCTTTCTCGCGGCTGATGACAGCCTCGCCACGGGCGTTCTCGACGCGGTCGAGGTAAACCTCGACTTCATCGCCGATCTCGATGCTGGGGTTCTCGCCCGGATTGGCGAATTCTTTGAGGTCGATGCGACCTTCCATCTTGTAGCCGACGTCGATGATGGCCTGGCCCGCTTCGATCGCGATGACCTTGCCTTTGACGACGGTGCCTTCTTCGGGAGTGTCGATTTCGAACGACTCTTTCAGAAGGGCTTCGAATTCATCCATGGATGCTTTGGCGCACATGTGCGAGTTTTTCCTTTATCAGATGTTGCTGGCCATGCGGTTGTCTCCGCCGGTCTTTGGTGGCCCGTTCGGGAAAAGCGCAAAGCTCCGGAAAACCGGCACTGACGCTCCTGCCCTTCAGGATGGGCGGCCTATACAGGCTTCACGCCCGACACGCAAGGAATGTTGGCAAAACCCTGCCCGGCCACGCGGCAACCGGCCCGCGCGCCCACCGCAGCGCGCGCCCCGGTCCGGAACGCCCGGTTCAGAACGCCCGGTTCAGAACGGATGCGGCCTGCCGTCCCAGCACTCGAAACAGCCTGTGGTGGCCGGCGACAGATGCGCAAAGCGCGCAAGCAGCCCCGTCGCCGCCTCCTCCTCCGAGATATCCGCCCCCGCCCCGCCCATCTCGGTGCGCACCCAGCCCGGATGGTAGATGCCCACGGCGATCCCTTCGGCCCGCAGATCGGTCGCCAGATTGCGCCCGATGTTCAGCGCCGCCGCCTTTGACGCGCGGTAGATATAGCTCCCCCCCGGCGCCTTGGTGTCGGACCCCATCTGCGAGGCGATGATGGCGATCTTGCCGCCCGCGGCGCGGATGTTCGGCAGCAGCGACTGGATGGTCAGAAACACCCCCGTCACGTTCACCGCCAGCGTTTCTGCCCAGAGAGCGGCGGGAAATCCCGTCTCGAGTTGGTCATCCTCGTCGCGGTAGATGCCCGCGTTGCAGACCACCAGACCAAGGGGCCGCCCCGCCAGCCGCTCGGCCAGCGCCCGGTGCGAGGCAGGCTCGGTCACTTCCAGCCCCTGCCATTCGATGCCCGAGACGCCAGGCGCGCGCGGCCCGCGATAGGTGCCCAGAACCCCCGCGCCGCCCCGCGCGGCATGGGTGGCCAAGGCCAGCCCGATCCCCCGATTGGCCCCTGTGATCAGCATATCCATCGGCAAACCTTTCCGTACCTTCCCGCGTGCCGCGCATCCCGTGACGCAAGGCACCCTCCACATTCACATTCACATTCGCCTAAATATCCCACGGGGGCGCGGGGGTGTGAAACCCCCGCAGTCCCGACCCGATGGCAAGGCCCCAAAGGCCCGACCCCGCAGCTCAGGGCATCAACTGCCCGCCATTCACCTCGATCACCTGACCGATGACATAGGCCGACAGCGACGCGCAGGCGAGGAACAGGTAAGCCCCCACGCAGTCCTCGGCCACGCCCAGCCGTCCCGCCGGAATCGTGCCCAAGGCCGCGTCGAGCTGCGCCTTGGTCGAATACCGCTCGTGAAAGGGCGTGGTGATGACCCCCGGCGCCACCGCGTTCACGCGGATGCCAAAGGGGATCAGCTCCTTCGCCATCCCCCGCGTGACGTTATGCACGAAGGCCTTGCTTGACCCGTATAGCCCCGCCCCGCCGCTGGCCCCGTTGCGCGCCGCGATGCTGGTGGTGTTGATGATGAACCCGCCGCCCGCCGCCTTGATCGGCCCGATGGCGGCCTGGCTTGCCACCACCACCGACCGCGCGTTCAGGTCCATGATGTCGTCATAGTCCTGTTCCGTCGCCTCGGCATAGGGCACCCGCCGCACCATGCCGCCCGCGTTGTTGATCAAACCGTCCAGCCGCCCGAAGGCCGCGACCGTCTGCTCGACCGCATCGCGTGATCCGGAACCGTTCGACATGTCGGCGCGGATCAGCCGCACCGTGCCGCCCGCCGCCTCGATCTCGCCCGCAAGGGTCTCGGCGGCATCCGCGCTCGCGTTGTAATGCAGGCCGACCCGCGCCCCCTGCGCCGCAAAGGCCCGCGCCACCGCCGCCCCGATCCCCGTCGAAGCCCCCGTGACCAGCACGACCTTCCCGTCCAGTTCCGGCAACCGCATCCCGTTCATCGCAAGCCCTCCATCCGTTCTGCCACCACCGATATGGCCCGCGCCACCGCTTCGTCCACCGGCATCGCGCTGGTGTCGATCAGAACGGCATCCTCGGCCGCCCGCAAGGGCGCATCCGCCCGCCCCATGTCGCGGGCATCGCGCTCCAGCACCTCGGCCAGCACGCGCGCCTCGTCGCCCCCCACCTCGAGCCAGCGCCGGTGCGCCCGCACCTCGGGGCTGGCGGTGACGTAAAGCTTCACCTCCGCCGCAGGGCAGATCACCGTGCCGATATCCCGCCCGTCAAGCACCGCGCCCCCCTCGGCCCGCGCGAACCGCTGCTGAAAGGCGACCAAAGCCGCCCGCACCGCCGGAATCGCCGCCACCTTCGACGCGGCCTGCCCCGCTTCCAGCGACCGCAAATCCCACCGCTCCAGATCGGCAGGCACCAACCCCTCGGCCGCCGCCACGGGATCGCCCCCCTTGGCCCCGACCGCCCGATACAACAGCCCGGTGTCAAGATGCGCGAAACCGAACCGCGCCGCGACAGCCCGTCCGATGGTTCCCTTGCCCGCCGCAGCAGGCCCGTCGATCGCCACCGTGAAAATCATGACCGGTTTTCCATTCTCGTTGCACCGCCTCGCAGCGAAGCGATTCCCCCGTTGCCGCAACCAGCATCACGAAACGGCCCCCCCGGGCAACGGCGACCGCCCCGCCCGACCGGAAGATCGCCCGTCAGTCCCGGAAAGACCGGATAGCCCCCGTCATTCGGCCTGTCGGTATCGGGCATGGTCGACATCGCACCGCCCTTGTTCTGCACGCTCACGCTGCACCCTCCGTCCGGCGCGGCACGGGGGCTGGCCTGCGCCTTGCGGTCCACCAGCCGCAGCCCGGCCAAAGGCGCAGGCTCTCCCTGCATCAACGGGCCGCCGAAACGGTGGTAAAAACGCCCGGCCCGCGCCGCACCTGCACAGGCGAAAAGGACCGGCCCCGCCACAGCCCTACGACCCCGCGCGCCACCGCCCCGGCCCTGCATCCGCCCTCTTCCTCTTGCCGCAAATATCCTCGGGGGGTGAAGCCCCGTCAGGGGCGAGGGGGGCCCGAGGGTCCCCCTGATTTTTCGCAGAAAAATCGTCACCCGCGCCGCAGCGTCGCGCCAAGCCCGGTCATCAATCCCTCGAAGATCGGGAACGAGGTCAGGATGGGCGAGGCGTCATCCACCGAGACCGGCTTTTTCGACGCCATGCCGCAGACAAGAAAGCTCATCGCGATGCGGTGGTCGAGATGCGTCCGGGCCGTCGCCCCGCCCGCAACCCCGCCCGCACCCAGACCGTGGACGATCAGCGTATCCTCGTCCTCCTCGACCGTGACGCCGCAAGCCTCGAGCCCCCGCGCCATCGCGTCGATCCGGTCACTTTCCTTGACGCGCAACTCCTTGACGCCGCGCATCACCGTCTTGCCCTCGGCAAAGGCCGCGACAACCGACAGAACCGGATATTCGTCGATCATGCTCGGCGCGCGCTCCTCCGGCACCTCGATGCCTTTCAGGCCGGGCGAGAACCTGACCCGCAGGTCCGCGACGGGCTCCCCGCCCTCTTCGCGCGGGTTCTGGAACTCGATATCGGCCCCCATCTCGACCAGGGTGAGGTAAAGCCCGTTCCGCGTCAGGTTCTGGCTCACCCCCGGAACCATGATGTCCGACCCCTCGACGATCAGCGCCGCACAGACCGGAAACGCGGCCGAGGACGGATCGCGCGGCACCGCCACCGTCTGGGGCCGCAACTCCGGCCGCCCCGTCAGGGTGATGACATTGCCCTCGGCGGTCTTTTCCACCGTCAGGGCGGCGCCGAAACCCAGAAGCATCCGCTCCGAATGGTCGCGCGTGGGTTCCTTCTCGATCACCACGGTCTGGCCCGGCGCGTTCAGCCCCGCAAGCAGGACGGCGCTTTTCACCTGCGCACTGGCAACGGGCAGCGCGTAGCGCACCGGAACGGGGTTCGCGGCCCCCACCACCGTCATCGGCAGACGCCCGCCGGCACGGCCGTAGGCCCGCGCGCCGAACAGCGACAGCGGGTCCGTCACCCGCCCCATCGGGCGCTTGCGCAACGAGGCATCGCCCGTAAAGGTCGCCGTCATCGCCGTGGTCGCCATCGTGCCCATGATCAGGCGCACACCGGTTCCCGAATTGCCGCAATCGATCACATCGGCAGGCTCGCGGAACCCGCCCACGCCCACGCCATGCACCGACCATTCGCCCTGCCCGTGCCGCGTCACCTCTGCGCCAAAGGCCTGCATCGCCTTGGCGGTGTCCAGCACGTCCTGCCCTTCCAGAAGCCCCGTCACCCTGGTCTCGCCCACGGCCATCGCGCCGAAGATCAGCGCACGATGGCTGATCGACTTGTCGCCCGGCACCTCGGCCCGCCCTTTGAGGGGGCCGGATTTGTGGGCGGTCATCGGCTGGGCTTCACCATGTGCGGACATCTCGTCACTCCCGAATGCATCGGCACGCCTGATAGCCCAAGGCAAAGCAGAGGGGAAGCGCCCCATTCCAACCGCGCCCATACCAACCGCAGGCCGCCCGACCGTGCCCCGCCCGACCGCAGAAGGGGGGCTTTCCGCCCCCCACGGGGCGCAAGCGCCCCTCCCCCCGAGGATATTTGGGGCAAGAGGAAGCCGCAAAGCGCCATCGCTTCCGCCTTGCGGGGCAACGCCCTTCAGGGAAGGCCGGGGGGCATCGCATCCTGCCTTTGACCCCGCCCTGTGCTGCACCATATGCAAGGCGTCAACCGAAAGGCCCGCTATGCCCCGCAATCCCTACCATTCCGGCCCGGTCACCGACCATTTCGACGGCCTGCGCTTCTTCAATCCCGAAGGCGCGCCACCCAAGGGCTTTCGCGACATGCTCCGCTGGCAAAGGAACGGCGAACGGCAGCCTTGGCCCGCCTCGGTCGCCGTGACGCCGGCCAAGCCCGCGCCGCGTGTCGATGACCTGACCGTCACGATGGTCGGCCATGCCACGATGCTGGTTCAGGTCGCGGGGCTGAACATCCTGACCGATCCCGTCTGGTCCGACCGCGCCAGCCCCGTCCGCTTCGCCGGCCCGAAACGCGTGGCCGCCCCCGGCATCGCATTCTCCGACCTGCCCGAGATCGACGCCGTGCTTTTGTCGCACAACCACTACGACCATCTGGACATTGCCACGCTGCGCCGCCTGAAGGCCAGCCATGACCCGCTGCTCCTCACCCCGCTCGGCAACGACAGCATCGTGGCCAAGGCGATCCCCGACATGCGCATGGCCACGGGCGACTGGGGCGATGCCCTGCCGCTTGCCCATCTGACGCTGCATCTGGAACCCTGCCACCACTGGTCCGCGCGCGGAATGCGCGACCGGTCGATGGCGCTCTGGGCGTCTTTCCTGCTCGACACGCCCAGAGGGCGCATCCTGCACATCGGCGACACCGGCTTTGACGGCGGCCGCCCCTATACCCGCATCCGCGACCGGCACGGCGCGCCCCGCCTCGCCATCCTGCCCGTGGGCGCCTATGCCCCGCGCTGGTTCATGCGCGACCAGCATCAGGACCCGCACGAGGCCGCCGAAGGCTTTGCGCTGCTTGGCGCAGCCCATGCCATCGGCCACCACTGGGGCACCTTCCAGCTGACCGACGAATCCCGCGAAGCCCCGCCCGACCTTCTGGCCGAAGCCCTCGCCGCCCGCGCCATCCCGCGCGCGCGCTTTCGCACCCTGAACCCCGGCGATGTCTGGGTGATCCCCGCCTGAACCCTCAGCCCTTGCGGCGGAAGGTCAGGTAATGCGGCGCGCGCCCCTCGCGCAGGGCCTTCTGCTCGTAGCGGGTGGAAATCCAGTCCTCCCACGCCTGCCCCTGCCCTGCCTGCCGCTCGAGCACAAAGCCCGCCTGCGGCACCTCTTCCAGCGTCTGGCGCACGTAATCGGGAATGTCGGTCGCCACACGGAACTCGGCCCCCGGCCGCATCACACGCGCCAGCGCCTGCAGATAGCCCTGCGTCACGAACCGCCGCCGGTGATGCCGCGCCTTGGGCCACGGATCGGGATAGTTCAGGAACACCTTCCCGAAACAGCCATCCGGCATCACATCGAACAGATCGCGCACATCACCCGGATGGATGCGCAAATTCGTCACCCCCGCCGAGCGGATCTTGCCCAGAAGCATCGCGATCCCGTTCACGAAAGGCTCGCAGCCGATGATCCCGATATCCGGATAGCGTGCCGCCATATGCACCAGATGCTCGCCCCCGCCGAACCCGACCTCGAGCCACAGCGGACGGTCCCCGAACACCGCCACAGGGTCAAGCGGCGCGCGCGCCGGATTTTCGTCAACCGTTACGCCGCCAAGCGACAGCTTGCCCAGATCCTCGGCCAGATAGGTCTTCTGGCTGCCGCGCAGGGTCTTGCCATGCACGCGGCCATAGAAATTGCGCCGCTCGGGGGCGGGGGTGGCTCCGGCTTCGGTCTCTTCGGGCGCATCGGTCATGGCAGGCATCCTTTTCAGCCGCAGGGGCCTAGACCCTAGCCTCCGCGCGGTCAAGCCTGCGGCTCAGTCCTGCGGCAGGGGCCGCTCGCCGATCCGCTGCACCACCATGACCAGATAACCGTCCGGATCCTGCACCAGAAACTCGCGCTGCCCGCCCAGACGGTCGCCCCAGTCGCGCCACTTCTCGCGCGGTGCTACGTAAAAGGGCAGCCCCGCCGCGCGCACACGTGCGGCCACCGCATCGACATCGGCGACATAGACCTGCACCACCAGACCGCGCCCGAAGGGCCGCTCCATCGCCCCCGTCTCCCAATCGCCATCGCGCTGGTAGACCATCACCTGCGCCCCGTCCGGATGCACCAGACAGGCCAGCTTCTGCGCCGGCCGCTCGAAGGCAAGGCCGAACCCCAGCAGCTCCGTCCAGAAGGCCAGCGAGACGGGATAATCCGTCACCATCATCTCGGACATGCCATTGGCCCAGACCACGGGCGGCGCACCGATCCCCATCAGCCGCGCCCCCGATACGGCGCCACGCCCTGATCGGGAATCCACACCCCCCCGGGTGCCGCCCCCGTCTGCCAGAACACGTCGATCGGAATCCCGCCGCGCGGATACCAATAGGCCCCGATCCGCAGCCATACCGGATCGAGCAGCCCCACCAGCCGCTTCGCGATATCGAGCGTGCAATCCTCGTGGAAGGCACCGTGATTGCGGAAACTGTGCAGGTAAAGCTTCAGCGACTTGCTCTCGACCAGCCAGTCCTTGGGCACATAGTCGATCACGATATGCGCGAAATCCGGCTGCCCCGTCATCGGACAGATCGAGGTGAACTCGGGCGCGGTGAAGCGCACCACGTAAAGCGTCCCCGCATGGCCTGCCGGAACCTTTTCCAGCAGCGCGGTCTCGGGGCTGTCAGGCAGGCCCGTGGCAGCGCCAAGCTGCGTCAGGCCGGAAACGTCGGTTGCAGTCATGGCGGCGTCCTTTCCTCATCCCTCCCGCCCTAGCACAGAGCCGCCCGAACGCAAACGCCGCCCCTTTCTGCAAAACGCGAAGGGGGGCTTTCCGCCCCCCACGGCCTTGCGGCCTCCCCCCGAGAGTATTTTGGCAAAGGTGAAAGACAGAACCCGGCTTTGCCGCTTCCTCTTGCCCCAAATATCCTCGGGGGGTGAGCGGCGCAGCCGCGAGGGGGGCGGACAGCCCCCCTGGATTTCCGCAAGACGTCGCGGCCCGAAGCGAAGCGGCGCGCAGGTTGCCCCGCGCGCCGCGATACCGCCAGCTGCTGCGGTGTTACTTGACGGCTTTCTTCAGGGCCTCGACCAGATCGGTCTTTTCCCACGAAAATCCGCCATCCGCTTCCGGCGCGCGGCCGAAATGGCCGTAGGCGCTGGTGCGGGCGTAGATCGGCTTGTTCAGCCCCAGATGCGTGCGGATGCCGCGCGGCGTCAGGTCCATGCATTCCGCGACAGCGCGTTCGATCTCGGTCGAATCGACCTGCCCCGTGCCATGCGTGTCGACATAGATCGACAGGGGCTTGGCCACCCCGATGGCATAGGAGACCTGAAGCGTGCAGCGATCCGCAAGGCCGGAGGCCACGACGTTCTTGGCCAGATAGCGCGCGGCATAGGCGGCCGAACGGTCCACCTTGGTCGGGTCTTTGCCCGAGAACGCGCCGCCACCATGCGGGGCGGCACCGCCGTAGGTGTCCACGATGATCTTGCGCCCCGTCAGGCCCGCATCGCCATCGGGACCGCCGATGACGAAGGTGCCCGTGGGGTTCACCCACCATTCGGTCTTTTCACTGATCCAGCCCGAAGGCAGCACGTCGCGGATATAGGGTTCCACGATGGCGCGGATATCGGCGCTGGTCTGGCTTTCCAGCATATGCTGCGTCGACAGCACGATCGAGGTCACCTCGACCGGCTTGCCATCCTCGTAGCGCAGGGAAAGCTGCGATTTGGCATCGGGGCCAAGCGTCTTTTCCTTGCCCGATTTCCGCACCTCGGCCAGACGCCGCAGGATGGCGTGGGAATACTGGATCGGCGCGGGCATCAGCTCGGGCGTCTCGCGGCAGGCATAGCCGAACATGATGCCCTGATCGCCCGCGCCGTCACGGTCCACGCCTTGCGCGATATGGGCCGATTGCTCGTGCAGGAAATTATGCACCTTCAGGGTGTTCCAGTGGAACTTCTCCTGCTCGTAGCCGATGTCGCGGACGCAATCGCGCACGATGCCCTCGACCCGGGCGAGCATCGCCTTGGTGGCCGGCTCGTTCGACAGACCCACTTCCCCACCGACGACGACCGTATTGGTCGTGGCAAAGGTTTCACAGGCAACACGCGCGTTCGGCTCTTCGGTCAGAAAGGCATCCAGAACGGCATCGGAAATGCGGTCGCACACCTTGTCGGGGTGCCCCTCCGAAACGGATTCGGAGGTGAAAACATAGTTCATACGGGTCATGGGGACGTGCTCCATTGGGGTGATCCCTGTCACGCCAGGAAGCCGTTGTGACAGTTCGCCCCGTTGCTAGACGCCCCCCCTTGGCGCGTCAAGCAGACTTCCGCCGCCCGGCCAGACGAAGTGCCGCCCCGAGTCCTGCCAGCAACACCAGCACCGGCCCCTCGCCGAACCGCGCATAGGGCGGGGCTGCCATTTGTCCCGGAATGGTGACGTCGAGGCTCGCCGCCTCGCCCATCGGCAGGCTTTGCACCACCCGACCCCGCGCGTCGATCACCGCCGTGACCCCCGTATTCGCCACCCGCAGCAGCGGCAGGCCCTGCTCGATCGCGCGCAATTCGGCCTGCGCCAGATGTTGCCACGGACCTGTCAGCGTGCCGAACCATGCGTCATTGGTGATCTGCAATATCCAGTCGGCCCGCTCGGGGGCGGCGCGCAGGTCCTGCGGGAACACCGCCTCGTAGCAGATGATCGGCAGCACCTTGCCCAAAGGCCCGAGGTCCAGCACCTTCGGCCCCTCGCCCGCCGAATAGCCGTTGCCCTGCTGGGCGGCAAAGGCCCGCAGGCCGAACCAGCGGAAGGCCAGATCGCCAAAGGGGATATATTCGCCAAAGGGCACCAGATGGTGCTTGTCATAGACCTGCCCCACCGCCCCATCCGGCCCGATCACCGCAAGCGAGTTCCAGAACCGCCACCCCTCGACCCGCTGGATCCCCGAAACCACCGGCGCGCCGCGCCCCGCATCGGCGATGGCCACGGCCACCTGCGGATAATCCTCGAGAAGATAGGGCACGGCCGTCTCGGGCCAGACCGTCAGGTCAGGCCGGGCGCCTGCCTGCGTCATCCCGATCAGGCGGCGGAAAAAGACATCTGCCTGCACCGGGTCCCATTTCAGGCTCTGCTCGGCATTGGGCTGCACCAGCCGCACCACCCCCGCCCGCGCCGCAGGTTCCGGCAGCGCCAGACGCCATGCGCCATAGCCCCAACCCGCGCCGACCAGCGCCAGCGCGGCAAGCGCCGGGCCAGGCCGCCGCATCGCCAGCAGCGCCGCCGCGACCAGCGTGAACAGTGTCAACCCGTTGGCACCGGCCAGCGCCGCCACCTGCGCCGGCGCATGGCCGATCCAGACATGCCCCGGCAGCGCCCAGGGAAAGCCCGTCAGCACATAGCCCCGCGCCAGCTCGGCCAGCGTCAGCGTCAGCGCGAACCCCAGCCCGCGCTGCGCGAACAGCCCCGAGGCGGCCCCGGCCACCGCCCAGAACAGCGCAAGACCAAAGGACAGGAACACCACCGCAAAGGGCGCCATCCAGCCATAGGCCTGCGCATCGACCAGAAAGGGCTCGACGATCCAGTTCAGTGCCGCGGCGAAATACCCCGCCCCCGCGACCCAGGCGACCCAACCCGCCCCGCGCCCCGCCCGTGCGACCAGCGCCACGACCGCGGCAAAGGCGGGCAGGGCCGCCCACCACCAGCCCAGCGGCGCCTGCCCCAAAGCGGCAAAGGCACCCGCCACGGCGGCAGGCCACAGGCTACGCCATCCCGGCCAGCCCAGACGTCTCACTCAAGCGCCGCCTGTTCGGCCGCCGCCGAGGCCGCATCGACCACCGCAGGCAGCCTTATCCGCACCCGCTTGATCCGGCGCGGGTCAGCCTCGACCACCTCGAACTCGGCCCCGCTTTCATGCGGCACGATCTCGCCCCGCGCGGGCACGCGACCCGTGCGCAGAAAGACGATCCCGCCCAGCGTGTCGATCTCCTCGTCATCCTCGTCGGTGCGCAGGCGCAGGCCGATGGCGGCTTCGATCTCTTCCAGCGGCGCATTGGCCAGACACAGGAAAACGCCGGGCTTTTCCTCTTTCCACGACACGCTTTCCTCTTCGTCGTGCTCGTCCTCGATCTCGCCTATGACCGTCTCGATCAGGTCCTCGATGGTCACCAGACCATCGACCCCGCCATATTCGTCGATCACCAGCGCCATATGCACCCGCTCGCGCTGCATCTTTTGCAGCAGCACCCCGATGGGCATGGAGGGCGGCGCGTATAGCACGGGGCGCAGCAACCGCTTCAGCGACCAGCGTCCCGCCGTGCCGAACCCGTGCTGCAAGGCCAGATCCTTGAGCAGGACCAAGCCCTGCGGATGGTCGAGCGTGCCCTTGTAGACCGGAATCCGGCTGAACCCGTGTTCGCGGAACACGGCGACAAGCTCGTCCTTGCCGATGTCCAACGGCACCGCGACGATATCGACCTTGGGCACCGCCACATCGTCGACACGCAGACGCCGCAACGCGCCAAGGCCCGGCAATCCGGCCGAGGCAGGCCGCGCGCCCCCCCCGTCACCCTCGCCCTGCTCGCCGCCCGGAACGAAAGCGTCCAACAGCCGTCCGAAGAACCCGCGTTGCGCTGGCTCTGCCTCATCCCCGCCTTGGGTCGCCTGTGACGACCCGTCGTTGCTACTGCCCATCGGTCCTTGTCCAACACACCCCAGTCACGCGGGGCCTCATGAATATGGGTCCGAAAGCCCGAGGCTGGCAAGTATCCTCACCTCGGTCGCTTCCATCACCGCCGCATCCGCATCGTCGACATGGTCATACCCCAGACAATGCAACAGTCCATGCACAAGAAGGTGGGTCACATGGTCCGCCATCGGCTTTCCCTGTTCGGCCGCCTCGCGCGCGCAGGTCTCGTAGGCGATGGCGATGTCACCCAGTTCCACCGGGTCATCCGCTTCGCCCGCCTCGGGCAGGTCGGGCGCATCGCCAAAGACCTCGGCGGCGCGCTCTTCGGATGGCCATGACAGCACGTTCGTCGGCTGCGGCTTGCCACGGAAATCCGCGTTCAGCTCGGCGATCCGCGCATCGTCGCAGCCCATGACCACGACCGAAAACCCCGTGGGGGGCAGGCCCAGATCGGCAAGCGCCGCCACGCAGGCCCGCTCGGCCAGCGGTGCAAGGCCGAAAGCCTCCCACCGCGCATCCTCGATCACACTGTCGACAAGTTCGCTCATGCGCGCCTTCTACATCGCGGACAGGCAAAGCACAAACCGCCCGGCACAGCCGCCGCACCGGACACCACCGCACAAGCCACCGCGCGACACACCGCTCGGAGAGAGGGGGGGCTGTCTGCCCCCCCACGGCGCGTTCCGCGCCTCCCCCCCGAGGATATTTGCGGCAAGAGGAAGCGGGCGAAAGGCGCGATGCCCTTCGCCCCGCCCCTCAGGACTGGTGCGTCTCGTCCGATTCGTAGGCTTCGATGATCCGCGCCACCAGCGGGTGGCGCACCACATCCTTCGAGGTGAAGTAGTTGAACGTCACCCCCTTCACGCCCTTGAGGATGCGTTCGGCCTCTTGCAACCCGCTCGGCACGCCGCGCGGCAGATCGACCTGCGTGCGGTCGCCGGTGATGACCATGCGGCTGCCCTCGCCCAGACGGGTCAGGAACATCTTCATCTGCATGGTCGTGGCATTCTGCGCCTCGTCCAGAACGACAAAGGCGTTCGACAGCGTCCGCCCGCGCATGAAGGCAAGGGGCGCGATCTCGATGCGCTTTTCCTCAAGCAGCTTCTGCACCTGCTTTGCGGGCAGGAAATCGTTCAGCGCGTCGTAAAGCGGCTGCATGTAGGGATCGACCTTCTCCTTCATGTCGCCGGGCAGGAAGCCGAGCCTTTCGCCCGCTTCGACCGCAGGGCGGCTGAGGATGATCTTCTCGACCGCGCCCGAGATGAACATGGTCACGCCCACGGCCACGGCCAGATAGGTTTTCCCCGTCCCCGCAGGCCCGATCCCGAAGCCGAGTTCATTGGCGAAGAGGTTCGCGACATAGGCCTTCTGCGCCTCGGTCCGGGGCTCGATCGGCTTCTTGCGGGTGCGCAGCTCCATTCCGGCGTTGAACAGTTCGATCTGCTCGCCCTCGGCCAAGGCGCGGTCGGGCATCGGCCGGCCCATCCGCATCGCCCCGTCGATATCGCCCGCCTGCACGCCGCGCCCCGATTCCAGCCGCGCGTAAAGCGAGCGCAGCACAGCCGCCGCCTGCTCGCGCGCCGCCTTTTCCCCGATCACCGCAAGCCGGTTGCCCCGCCGCAGGATATGGACCCCCATCTGGTGCTCGATCTGCGCGAGGTTGCGGTCAAACTCGCCGCACAGGTCGATCAGAAGCCGGTTGTCGGGGAATTCGAGGGTCGTTTCCACAACGTCCTCGGAACGGGTCGGGGGGGTCAGCGCGCTGATGCCCAAGGAGGTCTCCTTCTAGACTACGTTCGCCATATCTTGATGATGATCCGCGTTCGGACACAAGGCAAGCACCATATATGCCGCGCGGTCATCATTCCGCGCTGCGCCCCACCCTGCCCAAGAATTGTGCAAACCCCGTGACACACCCGCCCGGCACCGATGGGGCAGGTCTTCGCCATGACACAAGGGCCGCAGCATCGCGCCGCGGCCCTTGTGTGATCTGTCGCCGTCACCGGCGGTGTCAGCCGCGCGGGCGCAGGTCCGGCACGCGGTTCACGCGCGGATCGCCCACGACATATCCGGGTTTCACGCGGTTGTCGCAAACCGGCAGGCCCGAGACCGGATCGCGGCGGCGGCTCGAATAGCCCTCGGCCCCGTCGTCGATGATCCAGACCTGACAGCCGTCGGGATCATAGGCGATGGCCGCCTGCCCGTCGTTCAGCCCGCGCCCCTTTTGCGAATCCAGCCCGAACAGCGTGTGATCCTTCGGTTCGGCCAGCAACGGCGGCTCTCCACCCGGCCCGTTGCTGCGCGAAAGTGTCATCCCGCAACCGGCAAGCGCCGTGCAAAGCAGCACCGCTGCGGGGATCGTCGTGTTACGCATTCGTTTCACCATCTGTAGCAGACGACTTCGACACGGCGGTTGCGCGCCATGCCTTCCGCCGAGTCATTGGAAGCTATGGGTTGCCGCTCGCCGAACCCCTGTTCGCGCTCCACCACCGCACCGACCGATCGCGCCACCGCCGCCACGGCCGCGGCGCGGCGTTGCGACAGGCGGATGTTGTATTCGTCCGAGGCGCGGCTGTCGGTATGGCCATAGACCGCGTAGCCATAGGCCCCCGATCCCTGGAAGAACCCGCGCAACCGCGCCGCGCCATCCGCTGTCAGATGGGCGCTGTCGGTGGCAAAGAGCGTGTCGGTGTTCTCGACCAGACAGGTGTTGACCTTGACGCAGACGGGCTTGCCGTCAGACGGGCGCACCCTCTCGACCATATAGCCCTCGAGGCCACCGTCCGAATACCAGTGCTGGCAGCCGTCGCGGTCGAGCCAGATGCCCCATTCGATGCGACCGGTGACCTGCGGTTGCTCTTGCGCGGAACTTTCCGTCGCACCGAGCAGCCCGAAAAGGCAAAGCATTACGGCGGCGACAAAGCGCGCTGCCTTGGAATACTCGTACACGCCGAAGCTCCCTCGTTAACCAAAAAACCAAGCACGTAACACAACGGCAGATTTGCCTTCGCGCTTAGGCTCTGTAAAGCGAAATCCATCCCCACGGATGCAAGGCATGCGAAAGCGCATGGCTTTGCGGAAACAAAGCGGGGACTCGGGCGCGATTGTCGCCGTTTCGGGAAAAGACGCGCCGCCTTACAGCCTGACGCCGCCCAGCGAGTTGGGGCCGGATTCGGTGATGCGCACGCGCACAAGATCGCCCGCGCGGGCATCGGGATCGACCACATGCACGGCATGAAGGTGGTCCGATTTGCCCACCATCTGCCCCGCCATGCGCCCCGCCTTTTCGTAAAGCACCCCGACCTCGCGGCCGACCATGGCCGTCTGCGCGGCGCGTTGCTGCGCCAAGAGCAGCGCCTGCAATTCCTGCAACCGCTCATCCGCGATGCCGGCCGCGACGGCAGGCTTCTCTGCCGCCGGCGTGCCCGGACGGGCCGAGTATTTGAAGCTGTAGGATTGCCCGAAGCCCACGGCACGGATCAGGTCGAGCGTATCGGCGAAATCGGCATCCGTCTCGCCGGGGAAGCCCACGATGAAGTCGGAACTCAGCAGGATGTCGGGCCGTGCCGCGCGGATCCGTTCGACCAGACGGAAATACTGGTCCCGCCCGTGCTTGCGGTTCATCGCCCTGAGAATGCGGTCCGACCCCGATTGCACCGGCAAATGCAGATAGGGCATCAGCTTGCCCTCGTCTCCGTGGGCGGCGATCAGGTCGTCTTCCATATCGTTGGGGTGGCTCGTGGTGTAGCGGATGCGCTCCAGACCGTCGATCCGGGCCAATTCGCGCACCAGCCGCGCAAGGCCCCAATCCCCGTCCTCGCCCGTGCCGTGATAGGCGTTCACATTCTGCCCCAGCAGCGTGATCTCGCGCACGCCCTTTTCGACCAGCCCCCGCGCCTCGGCCAACAGCCGGGCGGCGGCGCGGCTGACTTCGGCCCCCCGCGTGTAGGGCACCACGCAAAAGGCGCAGAACTTGTCGCAGCCTTCCTGCACCGTCAGAAAGGCGACAGGCCCGCGCAGCGCCTTGCGCTCGGGCAGGTGGGCGAACTTGTCCTCGGGCGGGAATTCGGTGTCCACCACCTTGCCGCCCGCCTGCATCTTGCGGTTCATCTCGGGCAGGCGGTGGTAGCTTTGCGGCCCGACGACCAGATCGACCAGCGGCATCCGCCGCATGATCTCGTCACCCTCGGCCTGCGCCACGCAGCCCGCGACACCGATCTTGAGATCGGGCTTGGCCTCTTTGAACGGACGCAGACGCCCAAGGTCCGAATACAGCTTTTCCGACGCCTTCTCGCGGATGTGGCAGGTGTTCAAAAGCACCATATCCGCCTCTTCCACGGAATCCGTCGTCACATAGCCCTCGGCACCCATCGCCTCGACCATGCGCTCGCTGTCATAGACGTTCATCTGGCAGCCATAGGTCTTGATGAACAGCTTCTTCGCTTCAGCCATGCCCGTCGCCCCATTCCTGCCGTGGAAACCCGGCCTCATATACGCAAAACCGCTCCCCGCGCAATGATCGGCGGGGCATGGGGCTTGCAAAGCCGCGAAAATCGCCGGAACTTCGCCGCCGTTGCCATTGCCCGGATACCCCATGCGCTTCGCCAGTCTCGACGCCTACTTCGAAGCCCACCGCCGCACCCCGCCCAAGGGGCCGGTCGCCGTGATCCTTGCCGAGGACGAGGTCGAAATCGACACCACCCTGCGCCATCACCTTTCGGCCGGGTTCCCGACCGTGCTGCTGCTGGCCACCCCCGACCAGAAAGTCGACGCCAAGCTCGAGGGCGAGCTGGTCCGCATCGACCATCCGGTCCACGAAGAGAACGCCCTCGTCCTTGCCGTGAACCGCGTGAACGAGGCCTTTCCCGACCTCTGGCTCTACTACTGCTTCAACGCCGAATACCTGTTCCACCCCTTTTGCGAAACGCGCAACATCCGCGAGATGCTCGCCTTCCATGCCGAGGAACGGCGCGACGCCATGCTCACCTATGTCGTCGACCTCTACGCAGGCGATCTGGCGCGCCATCCCAATGCCGTCAGCCTCGAGGATGCCCATCTCGACCGCTCGGGCTATTATGCCCTTGCCCGCACCGACCCCGCGCGCAACTGGCAACCCAAAGAGCGGCAGCTCGACTTTTACGGCGGCCTGCGCTGGCGGTTCGAGGAACATGTGCCCTGGACGCGCCGCAAGATCGACCGCATCTCGATCTTCAAGACCCGCCGCGGCCTGACCCTGCTGCCCGACTTCACCTTCGACGACGAAGAGCTGAACACCTATGCCTGTCCGTGGCACAACAACCTGACAGCCACGGTCTGTTCCTTCCGCACGGCCAAGGCGCTGAAAACCAATCCCGGCTCGCGCTACGACATCCACAATTTCCGCTGGCACAACTCGACCGAATTCCTCTGGCACAGCCAGCAACTCATGGACCTTGGCCTGATGGAGCCGGGCCAGTGGTTCTGACCCGCTAGCAGCCCCTTGGCCCGCCGCGCCCGCCGTGCTTTTCTGCCGCGCAACGCAACGGGGGAAAACGCCATGCAACTTGTCGGTCACTACGGCTCGCCCTTCGTGCGGCGTGTCGGCATCACGCTGCACCTTTACGCCATGCCCTTCACCCAATCGCCCTTGGGGACCGAGGATCACGCAGCGCTCGAACCGCTCAGCCCCTTGGGGCGCATTCCCGCGCTGGTGCTGGCGGATGGCAGCGCCATCACCGATTCAAGCGCGATCATCGACTATCTCGACGAACAGGCAGGCGATGCCGCCCTGACCCCGCGCCACGGCCCGGACCGGCGGCGCGTCGTGGCGCTGACCGCCCTCGCCCTCGCCACGGCCGAGAAATACGTCGCCGCCTATTACGAAACCCACCGCCGCCCCGAAACCCATGTCTGGCAGCCGTGGCTCGACCGTCTGAACGCGCAGATCCGTCAGGGGCTGGCCGCGCTTGAAGCACAGATGCAAGGTCCCTACCTGACAGGCGACCGCCTGACGCAGGCCGATGTCACGGCCATCGCGGCACTCGACGGCATCCGCCTCGACATGCCCGATCTTGCCCCGCGGGCCGATTTTCCGAAACTCTTCGCTATGCTCGACCGTCTGGCCCCGACCGACGCCTTCCGCCTGACACCGCCCGCATAAAGGCTTTGCCCGAAGCCTCAGGCCCGCTTCAGCCGGATCACCACATCCACGCGCGAAACCCGCATTCCGGCGGGCGCATCGGGCAATCCCTCGATCCGCAGGGCATCGGCGGGGGCATCGGTCAGATCGTGGCTGTCTTCCCAGTAGAAATGCGGATGGTCATCCATGCGCGTGTCGAAATAGCTTTTCGACCCGTCCACCACGACCTCGTTCATCAACCCCGCCTCGCAAAAGGCGCGCAGCGTGTTGTAGACCGTGGCAAGCGAGACCTTCTCGCCCGAATTGGCCGACAGCGCATAAAGGCTTTCGGCCGTGACATGGCGGTTCTCGCCATCGCCCACCAGCAATTCGGCAAGGGCCAGCCGCTGCCGCGTCGGGCGCAGTCCGGCCGTTGCCAGCCAATCCGTCCCGCGTTGCCGTGCCGTCACCGCCATAAGCCCATCCTTTGCCTTGTCCGGCTGTATATAGCGGCCCGCACCCCGTCTTTACAAATGAAAATCGGTCGCAACTCTGTGGCGGATCGTCCCGTGACAGGTCAGGGACGGGTCAGGGGTTGGTCTGGGACGGGCAACCCGCCTCTCTTGCTTCCCGTTCCATGCGGATGATACACCGATCACAAGATCGTAAAGACACCTGCAAAGGAACCAGTATGGCCGCCTACCCGACCAGCTTCGACCGCGAGGCGCTTTTGAAATGTTCCCGTGGCGAGTTGTTCGGCCCCGGCAATGCCCAGCTTCCCGCGCCGCCGATGCTGATGATGGACCGCATCACCGAGATTTCGGAAGATGGCGGCGAACATGGCAAGGGCCATGTGGTGGCCGAATTCGACATCACGCCCGGGCTTTGGTTCTTCGACTGCCACTTCCCCGGCAACCCGATCATGCCGGGCTGCCTCGGGCTTGACGGCCTTTGGCAGCTGACCGGCTTCAACCTCGGCTGGCGCGGCTGGCAGGGGCGCGGCTACGCGCTCGGCGTGGGCGAGGTGAAGCTGACCGGCATGGTCCGCCCCGACCGCAAGATGCTGACCTATCGCGTCAACTTCACCAAGGCGATCCAGACCCGCCGCCTGACGATGGGCGTGGCCGACGGCATCGTCGAGGCGGACGGCGACGTGATCTACATCGTCAAGGACATGAAGGTGGCGCTGAGCGAAAGCTGAAGGGGCGCGCAAAAGCAACGCGCGCCCTTCATAAAGTCGTGTAGGGTGCGCACGCGTTGCGCACCTTTTTCACACCGCCCATAGCCGGCGCATCCGTGGCGCATCCCGATTGCACTGCCGACCCTGCCAGAGCAGCGTCTTTCGGCGTGATCTGGCGACACGCCGCGCAAGCGCCGCCTTCCCCGGCAAAGCGATGTCCGCCCGCCAATGGACAACCAAGGCCTTATTCTATTCCGAGTACGCAGCAATCACATCAGCACCCTGCCCGCCATTTTGCGACTGCGTGACAAAGGTGCGCAGCAACTGCGCACCCTACGGGAACAGGGCACCTTCCCCCCCACGCCCCCCATCCCCCTTGCCCAGAACCCCCCTCTCCCTTAGAGACAATCCAAAGCTACAGGATCGGAGGCCCCATGCGTCGCGTCGTCATCACAGGGATCGGCATCGTCTCGCCCATCGGCAATTCGGCGGCCGAGGTGGAAGCCTCGCTGCGCGCGGGCCGCTCCGGCATCGTCTTTGCCCCCGAATACGCCGAACGCGGCTTCCGCAGCCAGGTCCACGGCCAGCCGCAGATCGTACTGGAAGACCACATCGACAAGCGCGACCTGCGCTTCATGGGCGACGGGGCGGCCTACAACTTCATCGCGATGGATCAGGCGGTCAAGGACTCGGGGCTCGATCCGTCGGATGTCTCGAACGAACGCACCGGCATCATCGTGGGCAGCGGCGGGCCTTCGACCAAATCCTTCTTCAAGGCCCATAACATCGTCCGCGAAACCGGCTCGCCCAAGCGCATCGGCCCCTTCGGCGTGACCAAGGGCATGTCCTCGACCACTTCGGCCTGCCTTGCCACGCCCTTCAAGATCAAGGGCGTGAACTATTCGATCACCTCGGCCTGCTCCACCTCGGCCCATTGCATCGGCAACGGCGCGGAACTGATCCAGTTCGGCAAGCAGGACATCGTCTTCGCTGGCGGCGGCGAGGAACTCGACTGGACCCTGTCCTGCCTCTTCGACGCGATGGGGGCCATGTCGTCGAAATACAACGACGCGCCGGACACCGCCTCGCGCACCTATGATGCGACGCGCGACGGCTTCGTCATCGCGGGCGGCGGCGGCGTGGTGGTTCTTGAGGAACTGAACCATGCCCTCGCGCGCGGCGCGAAGATCTATGCCGAAGTCACCGGCTACGGCGCGACCTCGGACGGCCATGACATGGTGGCCCCCTCGGGCGAAGGCGGCGAACGCTCCATGCGCCTCGCCCTCTCGACCCTGCCGCAGGGGCGCAAGATCGATTATATCAACTCGCACGGCACCTCGACCCCCGTGGGCGACGTCACCGAGATGGAGGCGATCCGCCGCGTCTTCGGCCGCGGCTCGACCCCGCCCGTCGCCTCGACCAAGTCGCTCACCGGCCACAGCCTTGGTGCCACCGGCGTACACGAGGCGATCTACTCGCTGCTGATGATGAACGGCGATTTCATCGCGGCGTCGGCCAACGTCAAGACGCTGGACCCCGCGCTCGACCCGTCGGAAATCGTCACCGAACTGCGCACGGGCGTCAAACTCGACTCGGTCCTGTCCAACAGCTTCGGCTTCGGCGGCACCAATGCGACCTTGGTGATGAGCAAGTACAACGGCTGAACCAACAGACCGTAGAAAAGGGACAGGGACATGGCCGATCTGATGAAGGGCAAGCGCGGGCTTGTCATGGGCGTCGCCAATGAACGCTCCATCGCATGGGGCATCGCAAAGGCGATGGCGGACGAGGGCGCGGAACTCGCCTTCTCCTATCAGGGCGATGCCTTCGGCAAACGTCTTGCCCCCCTCGCGGCATCGGTCGGATCGGACTTCATGGTCGATGTCGATGTGACCGACGACACCTCGCTCGACGCCTGCTTCGCCGCGCTGAAAGACCGCTGGGGCACGATCGACTTCCTCGTGCATGCCATCGCCTATTCCGACAAGAACGAGCTGACGGGCCGCTTCATCAACACGACCCGTGGCAACTTCTCCAATTCGCTGGCGATCTCGTGTTTCTCCTTCATCGACGTCTCGCGCCGCGCGGCCGAACTGATGCCGTCGGGCGGCACGCTGATCACGCTCACCTACGGCGGCTCGAACCGCGTCACGCCGAATTACAACGTCATGGGCGTGGCCAAGGCGGCGCTTGAATCCTCGGTCCGCTACCTCGCCAACGACCTTGGGCCGCAGGGCATCCGCGTCAACGCGGTCTCTCCAGGCCCGATGAAAACGCTGGCAGGGGCCGCCATCGGCGGAGCCCGCGCCACCTATCGCCATACCGAAGCGAACGCGCCCCTGCGCTCGAACGCCACGCTCGAAGCGGTGGGCGGCACCGCCGTCTGGCTCGCCTCGGCCTACGGCGCCTTCACCACGGGCGAGATCGTGCATGTCGACGGCGGCTACCACGTCCTCGGCATGCCCCAGCCCGACCAGATGAACGGCGCCGCCGACAAGGCCTGACCCGCCACCGCAGGGCAGCCCGGAATGGCACCAACGGCAGGGCCGCCGGGCACGGCGCAGTCCGGCAGGGCCGGAAACCGGGCCGTTGCCTGCAAACCAAACAAAGCCCGCCGCGACGTTGCGGCGGGCTTTGCTATGGCGCGTCACAGGCGCTTTGGGCGGAAAGCGGACAGTCGCGTTTCCGTTCGCGCTGTCCTCCTTCTCGCCAGGTTAAAGGCCCGACATCTTCAGCACCAACTCCGGCAATCGAGCGCCTTGCACCTCGATCCCGTCCAATGCCGCCGATAGGTCGACAAGATCCGTCGGGGTCAACATAACCGCCACAGCGCCGAGGTTTTCTTCCAACCGGTGCAGCTTCGTCGTGCCCGGAATCGGCGAAATCGCGTCACGCTGCGCCAGAAGCCATGCGAGCGCGATCTGCGCGGGTGTCGCCCCCTTGGCTGCGGCGAGGTCCTTGACGATCTCGACCAAGACCATGTTGGCCTTTCGTGCCTCAGGGGCCAAACGCGGCACGAGGTTGCGGAAATCAGTCGGATCAAACGTCGTCGTCTCGTCAATCTTGCCGGTCAGGAAACCTGCCCCGAGCGGAGTGAAGGGCACGAAACCGATCCCCAACTCGTCCAGCACGGGGAAAAGGTCAACTTCCGGTTCGCGCCAGAACAGCGAATATTCGCTTTGCACCGCCGCCACCGGCTGCACCGCATGGGCGCGGCGGATGGTCTGGACGCCCGCCTCGGACAGGCCGAAATGCAGCACCTTGCCCTCGTCGATCAGGTCCTTGACGGTGCCCGCCACATCCTCGATCGGCACCGCGGGATCGACGCGGTGCTGATAGAACAGGTCGATCCGGTCGGTGCGCAACCGCTTCAGCGCATCCTCGGCCACGCGCCGGATCTGTGCGGGCTGGCTGTTGGTTCCCGGGCCCCGCGCGCCCGTATCGGGGTCGATGTTGAAGCCGAACTTTGTCGCAATCACCACGTGGTCGCGGATCGGGGCCAAGGCCTGCCCCACAAGCCGCTCGTTGGCAAAGGGGCCATAGGCCTCGGCTGTGTCGAAATGGGTGACGCCAAGCTCATGGGCGCGACGTATCAGGGCGATCATCGCCCCCTCCTCCGCAGCAGGACCATAGGCCGAGGTCATCCCCATGCAGCCAAGGCCGATGGCCGACACTTCCAGATTTCCAAGCATTCGGGTTTGCACGGGGCGTCTCCTCTATCGAACACCCCGTTTATAGGCTGGCGTTTTCCTTGCGATTATCCCCTATAATGTGCATCTGGAATGAAGTCAGGCTTCACAATGCAACGCTATACGATGAACGAGCTTGCCACCTTCGCGGTCGTCGCCCGCGAGCGCAGCTTTACGCGGGCGGCGGCACGGATCGGCGTTTCCGCCTCGGCCCTCAGCCAGACGATCCGACATCTGGAAGAAGCACTTGGCTTGCGGCTTCTGACGCGCACGACCCGCAGCGTTTCGGTGACCGAAGCGGGGCAGCGCCTGCTCGACACGGTCGCGCCCCGCTTTGACGACATCCATGCCGAACTTGCCCAACTCTCGGCCTTGCGCGACCGCCCTGCGGGAAATGTCCGCATCACTGCCAGCGAATATGCCGCCGAACGCGTGCTATGGCCGACGCTTGCGCCCGTGCTGCGCGCTTACCCCGAAATCAATCTGGAACTCTCTATCGACCACGGCTTTCGTGACATCGTGGCAGACGGTTTCGACGCGGGCGTGCGGCTTGGCGAAAGCGTGGAAAAGGACATGGTTGCCGTGCGGATCACGCCGGACGGGCGGCTGGTCGCCGTAGCGACGCGGGCCTATTTCGTCCAAAACCCGCCCCCGATGACGCCAAAAGACCTTGTCACCCATCGCTGCATCAACCTGCGGATGGTCACCGGCGGCGGGCTTTACGCATGGGAATTTGCTAAAGCGGGCGAGGAGATGCGGGTTCGGGTCTCGGGCCAGGTCACCTTCAACTCGGTCAACGCCTGCCTGCAAGCAGCGCTCGACGGCTTCGGCATCGCCTTCCTGCCCGAAGCGGCGGTCGCGCCCTATCTGGCATCGGGCGCGCTGCAACTGGTGCTTGATGACTGGAGCCAACCCATCGCAGGCCTCCACCTTTACTATCCCAGTCGCCGCCACATCTCTCCCGCCTTCCGCGTGATCATCGACGCGCTCCGCACCCGTGACGGGATTGTCGAAAGGGCTGAATAAAAGCCTGGCCCTCTCAAGCGGGCCATGTCCACCATGTCGCCCTTGGGGCAACCGGCAAGCCGCCCCCCCCCTCACAGCAAGGCCCCACCCCGTTCCAGACAATAGAAAACCCTCCCCCGCACAGCGGAGGAGGGCACGCCGATCCTTGAACAGGATCAGTCGTAAAGCACCGCCGCGATCTTCGCGTCGCCCATGTTCGACTTGTCATACCAGTAGAAGCCGGTGTCGATATTCTTCGGCAGCTCTTCGCCCTTGGTTGCCTTTACGAGGCTGTCCACGACGCACTGGCCGATGCCGACCGGGTTCTGGGTGATTGCGCCCAAGAGGGTGCCGTCATTGATGGCGTCCTTCTGAGTTTTCCCCGAGTCAAAGCCTACGCCGACGATCTTGGCTCCGGTTTCCTTGATGGCAACCGACAGACCGATGGCCGACCCTTCGTTCGACGCGAAGATTGCCTTGATGTCGGGGTTCGCCTGAAGCATCGCCTTGACGTTGTCCGCTGCCTTCAGCGCGTCGTTGGCATATTGGACATCGACAACTTCGATGTTGGGATAGGCTTCCTTGATGCGGTTCAGGAACCCGTCACGGCGACCGATGCCGGTGGCCGAGGTCTGGTCGTGGATCACGGCAGCGATCTTGCCTTCTTCGCCGATGGCCTTGGCCAGATTGTCCGCCGCAGCCGCCGCAGCTGCCATGTTGTCGGTCGAGCACGTGGTCAGCGGCAGGTCGCTGTCAACGCCCGAGTCGAAGGCGACGATCGGGATGCCCGCATCGGCGGCCTTTTGCAGAGCCGGAATCTGCGCCTGGCTGTCCAGCGCAGCAAAGCCCAGACCCTGCGGGTTCTTCGCGATGGCCGCGTTCAGGATGTCGGTCTGCTTGTCGATCTCGGCTTCGGTGTTCGGGCCTTCGAAGGTGATCGTCACGCCGTTGCGGGTGGCGGCCTCTTCGGCACCGGCCTTCACCGCCTGCCAGAACTGGTGGCTGAAGCCCTTGGCGATGATCGGAAAGTAGGTGTCGGCAAAGGACGGTGCCGCACCGAAGGCAAGGCCAAGCGCCAGTGCCGAAGTCAGAAGGGTTTTTTTCATGTCTCACTCCCTTGGTGGTAATACCCGTGGCCGCCATGGCCGCCGGGGTCGTCAAAAGCTTGGCGGATAGTCGCGTTCGCGCCGGTTCAAGCCTTTTTCCGCAGGAAGATGTCGATGAAGACCGCGACGATGATGATCACGCCGGTAACGACAATCTTCCATTCCTCTTGCACGCCCATCACCCGCAGACCGTTGGTCAGCACGCTCATGATGAAAGCCCCGATGATCGTCCCCATCACCGTTCCCCGCCCGCCCGAAAGCGAGGTGCCGCCGATCACGACTGCCGCGATGGCGTCGAGTTCATAGCCGAGCCCAAGGGCCGGTTGGGCCGAGTTCAGCCGCGAGGACACGATCAGCCCCGCGATCCCACTGATCCCGCCGCAGATGGCATAGGTCAGGATCTTCCAGCGGTTGACCTTGATCCCCGACAGACGTGCCGCTTCTTCGTTCGACCCGAGGGCAAAGATCATCCGTCCGACAATGGTGCGCGTCAGCACGACCGACGAGATGATGGCCACGATGAACATGATCATCACGCCATTCGGAACCTCGATCCCGGGAATGAGGGCCGAGATGGAACTGACCGGGGAAAGCAACTGATAGCTGGGTGTGTCGTTGAAATAGATCGGCTTCGCTTCAGAAAACACGAGCGCCAGCCCGCGTGCGATCTGCATCATCCCGAGCGTCGCGATAAAGGGCGGGATTTTCAGGTTGGCGATGGTCCAGCCCGAAACCGCGCCCATGAAAGCACCGGCGGCTATCGCGCCGATGATACCAAACGGCAGCGGCATGCCGAGGTTGGTCAGGATGATCCCTGCCGTCACGGCTGTCAGTGTCATCATGGTACCGATCGACAGGTCGATCCCACCCGAGATGATTACGAAGGTCACGGCCACGCCCAGCACGCCGTTGACCGCGGTTGCCTGCATGATGCCAACCATGTTGCCGCCGGTGGCGAAGTTCGGCGCGAACAGGCCAAAGAAGGCCAGAAGCGCGATCAGCACGACGAAGGCCACTGCCTTTTGCAGCGCTGCCGTGGTGACGAAGCCGGACTTCGCGGCCTTTCCGGTATCGAGTGTCGTATCGGTCATTTCGGTAATCCCCCGTTCACGCCGCGTTGGCGCGCTGTGTCGCCAGCGTCATGATGTCTTCCTGCGTAGCCGTGCGGCCGTTCAGCTCGCCCGTGATGCGCCCCTCGCACATGACGGCGATGCGGTGCGACAGGCGCAGCACCTCGGGCAGTTCGGACGAGATCACGATGATCGCCTTCCCTCCTGCGGCGAGCTCTTCGAGAAGGCGGTAGATTTCCGCCTTGGCCCCCACGTCGATGCCACGCGTCGGTTCATCGAAGATCAGGATGTCGCAATCCCGCAGCAGCCATTTGGCAATGACCACCTTCTGCTGGTTGCCGCCTGACAGGAGACGCGTTTCCTGATGGATGTGGGGCGTCTTGACCTTAAGCTTGCGGACATAGTCCTCGGCAACCTTGCCCAGAGCCGCGTCCTGCATGAATCCGCCCTGCATGAAGCGGCCCCAGCTCGCCATCGTCACGTTGTCACGGACTGACATGCCCGTGACGAGGCCGAAGTGCTTGCGATCCTCGGACAGATAAGCGATCCCGTTTTCCACGGCATCGGCGGGGCTGGCGATGCGCTGCACCTGCCCATGGACGCGGATTTCGCCGCTGTCGATTGGGTCCGCCCCGAAAATCGCCCTCGCCACCTCGGTCCGCCCCGCGCCCATCAGGCCAGCGAAACCAAGGATTTCACCCTTATTCAGTGAGAAGCTGACATCACGCACGGCCTTTCCGCGGTTCAGGCCGGTAACGCGCAGAACCTCGTCTGCTGTCCCCTGCCCCGTGGCGCGGTGTTGATCCGCCAATTCCCGCCCGACCATCAGCTGGATGACGGTCGACATGGGCGTCGATGCGGCGGGAAGCGTGTCGATATACTGCCCGTCCCGCATGACCGTGACGCGGTCCGCGATACGCTTCACCTCGTCCATTTTGTGGGTGATGTAGACGATCCCCACCCCGTTCGCCTTCAGGTCGTCGATCACCGCGAACAGATGCTCGACCTCCGTCTCGTTCAGCGCCGATGTCGGTTCGTCCATCACCAGTACGCGCGCGTCGTAGGACAGCGCCTTGGCGATCTCGACCAGTTGCTGGCGGGCCACCGTCATGTGACCCACCTCTCCGGCAGGGTCGATCTCGACCTTCATGCGCCGGAAGATCGCGGCGGCGTCCCGCTTCATCTTCGCTTCATCAACAAAGATGCCCAGACCCTTGCTCGGCTCTCGCCCAATGAAGATGTTCTGTGCCGCGCTCAGATGGTTCATCAGGAACAATTCCTGATGGATGATGCTGATGCCCAAGGCCTGCGCCGCCTGCGGAGTCCGCAGTGCAACGGACCGCCCGTCGACAAGGATCTCGCCCCCGTCGGGTTGATAGACGCCAGTCAAGATCTTCATCAGCGTGGACTTGCCCGCGCCATTCTCGCCCATCAGCGCATGCACCTCGCCCGCACGCAGGTCGAAGCGCACCGATTGCAGGGCGCGCACGCCGGGGAAGGATTTCTCGATCCCGCGCATCTCGACGACGGGCGGCGCATTGGCGGTGGTTTCGTTCATTCCCTTATCCTCCCTTGACCCGACGGCTGCAGGGCAGCCGCTCCCTTCGGGTGTCCGTTCCTGTCCTGTCGGGCCGTCAAACGCTGATCAGCACGCGCCCTCCCTCCAGCTTGGCGGGATAGGTCCGCAGGTTCACGCAGGCAGGCAGCCGCTTCGCCTCGCCGGTGCGGATGTCGAAGACGCCGGAATGCTTGGGGCATTCGATCTCATAATCCATGACCAGCCCCTCGCTCAGGTGGACCGCCTCATGGGTGCAAAGCCCGTCGGTGCAGAAGACCTCGTCCTCGGCTGACCGATAGACGGCAAAGGTCCGCCCTCCGACATCGAAACGGCGCACGCCTTCGACTTCGATATCGTCAAGCATGCAGGCAGCGGTCCATTCGCTCATGGTCATCTCCGTCGTCTCGGCTGTGATGTGAAAAGTGTCAGGCGCGGGCGTTGGCCTTGGCCTTGCGGCGCTCGTATCGGGCCTGCATCCGGGCATCACCGTCCTTCGACCCGTCGTGCCAGGTGCCAAACCAGCGATCCAAGGGGATCAGCCCGTCGCCGTAATTCACCTCGAAATACTTGTGGTGCAGGTAG
Organism: Paragemmobacter straminiformis; assembly: GCF_014243445.1. Taxonomy (GTDB): domain Bacteria; phylum Pseudomonadota; class Alphaproteobacteria; order Rhodobacterales; family Rhodobacteraceae; genus Paragemmobacter; species Paragemmobacter straminiformis. The sequence goes on along the minus strand of NZ_JACLQD010000005.1, from coordinate 247,464 downwards.
TGGGCAAAGGCATGGCTATCCAAACCCTTGTCCTCGCCCATCTCGATCTTGTCGAAACCGATATGGCCGACCACCGCCCCGAAGCCCGCAAAATGCAGCTGATAGATGGCAAGCAGCGGATGCGACGGGATGATGAAGTGATAGGCGGCGGTCGCAAAATAAAGCAGATGCTCGACCGGATGCATCGACAGCGACGACCACGGGCTCGGGTTGACCGAGTTGTGGTGAACCGAATGCACCCACTTATAAAGAAATGGCGTATGGATCAGTCGGTGGATCAGAAAGAAATGGAACTCGTGGATCACCGGAAGGATCAGCCAGACAGCGGCCAGATACCACGGATTATCCATCAGCCCGACCCAGGGCCCGATGTCATTCGCCCATGCCCACAGCACCAGCACTTCCCACGCCGTCCAGATCGGCACGCCGGTGCCAAATGCACGGATCAGGCTGTCGATGGTCTGGCTTTGGAACATGAAGGCAGAAGATTTGTGGTCCGCCGGCCATTTCGCATTGTATTTGAAGCGGGTTCCTTGCGTGCGGCGCACATAGAGTTGCAACTCCATTCCGCCGTAGAAGACAAAGACGGCAACGCAGTTCACCGCGAAAAGCCAAAGCACCCAGCCCCAGTGCAGGGATTTCATCACCTCGGCTTCCGGCACGACCCATGCCCACCAAGCGGCGGCGCTGGCCAGCCACAGGACGTTCCATGGCAGGAAATAGCTCGGCAGCCATTTCAGCAGGGCCAAGGGCCTCGGCGGAAAGGCGAACAACGGTGCATGTTCCAGCGGCTCGTTCGGCGTAAAATCCCCGCGCTTGTTCCGAGTGCCATATTTCGTGTCGTCCATCATCGCCTTCCCTTCAGTTCGGTCGGGCGGCGCACCGCCCGACCGTCTTTTCTTGGGAGACCTTCCTGGGAGGAAGTCCGGCCATGACAGTAGCGGGGGCAGAAGACCACCCCGACGCCCCTTCATGTTTTCCCTATTCACTCCGCCCCGTCTCCCGCTGGGCGGATCATTCCTCTGACAGCCAGAAGCCGTCGCGTTGTTCGTGATCTATTGGTGACAACATTCCGGAGTGAAGCCAAACAGAATATTCATTCTGCCGCAAAAATTGCTTCACTTTGCATCATTTCATGCTGGGTGAAGTGGACACCGCTTGCACCTGCCAAGCGGCATGATGCAGAATGACCCAGACACGACAAACAGCGCCAATGAACGCCCGCAAAGGGTCGGTCGCGATTCGTGAAAGACCTGCGCCGACCTATGCGCCCGTGGTAAACGACGGCATGTTGAAGCGGGTATAGACGCCGAAATCCAGATGACGGACGCCCTTGGCCGCGTCCTCGCTCGGATCGACAGCGCATTGCAGAGCCCCGCCAAGCAGATCGGCAGGCGTTCCCGCAATGGCAAAATCCATCGCACCGGATCGCAAAAGCGGCATCGTCACGGGATTCACCTCATGCCCCACGACCAGCATATCCGCCGCCCGCCCCGCCCCTCGCAAGGCATCGACCATGCCCGCATTGCCGCCGCCCACGTTGTAGATGGCCCCAAGCGCGGGATGATCCGCCAACAGACGACTGACCGCGTTACGCGTCAGATCGGCACTGTCCTCGCCCTGCGCCTCGCCCGAAATCACCACCTTTGGGAAATTGGCCCGAAGCCCCGTGCGGAACCCGATCTCACGGTCTTCGTGACAGCGAAAGGCAATGTTTCCAAGGACTACGCCAACCGTCGTGGGCCGATCCCCCAGCATCCGCCCGATCAGGAACGCGGCCGTCTGACCCGCCGCGCGGTCGTCGACGCCAACGAAACTGTTCCGCGCGTCCGGCGGTAGGTCCGACACCAGCGCGATCACCCGCTTGCCCTTGGCCCGTGCATTCGACAGCACCGCCACCAACCGGTCCGAATTCTTGGCCGTCACGATCAGCGGGCGCGACACATCCTTGCAAAGCCCTTCGATGCAGCGCAGCACCATCGCCTCGTCCGCCCCGTGCAGGTCGTGAAAGGCGCCTTGCGCTCCGCTTTTCGTCCAGGCCGCGCGCATCTGGCCCATCATGCCCCGCCCGACGCGCAGGGCAATGTCCGCGACCAGCGGCTTCGGGACAGCCTCGCCGCCCGACCGCAACCGCGCCATCGTTTCCTCGACCACCGCCCGCGTCCGGTCATGCACCCGCGCGCGCCCGTTAAGCACTCGGTCTACCGTGGCCCGCGACAGGCCCGTCTCGCGCATGATGTCAGCCACTGTCACGCGGCGCATGAAATCCTCCAGCAGGATGGATGAGGCATTCTGCAGAAAGAATGCCTCAAGCGCCTCACATCGGCAAGGTCAGAGACGCGTCGCGCCCTTGGCAAAGGCTTCGAACTCCTCCTCGTCCATCCAGATCTCGTGACTACGCTCCGGATAGCCGGCAGCTTCTACATCTCCGACAAAGGCACAAAAGGCGGCGACGCGCTTCTCCTGCAACTCCGCCTCCAGCCGCGCGAAATCGGCGTAGCGCTTGGAATGGCGCGGGTAATGACCGGTGTTCGTGCCCAGCACATCGCAAGAGAACAGATACTGCGTGTCGCAAACCGACCCACAGCCCATGCCCATCGTTACCATCGCCGTGCCACGCGTAATGTGGTCCGCCAGTTGAACCGGAACCACCTCAACTTCTAGAAAAGCCGCGCCCGCATTCTCGATGTCCTTGGCTTTTCGCAGCACCGCCAACGCCTCGTCTGCCTTGCGCCCTATGGCACGGAAGCCCGTCCAGGCCGCTAGATTCGGCACCAGCCCGACATGGCCGGTCACAGGAATGCCCTCGCGCGCCATCGCCTCGATGAACCTCGGGGAGTGCGAACAATAGATCGCATCCGCCCCCGCCCGCAGCGCACCGAAAGCAGCGCGCACAGCTTCATCCGGCGTGGCCGAGGTGCCATGCGGCATCCCCGCCGAGATCAGCGCAGAGGGTGCCGCAGCCCTGATCGCAGGCAGAGAATGATCCGCCTCGCAGGACAGAACCAAGATCCCCGCCGATTCGGCAGCCGCCGCCTCTGCCGCGCTGTCGACGTGCAGTTGCACCCATTTCCGGCTTCCCTTAGCCCGAAGCAGATCGTGAACATTCGTTTTCGCAGCCATTCCAGCCTCCCTCGCGCATACCGCGCAACGGCTGGCGAGAGCGCCCCGCGCTTGCAATGGAAATCTCCGCGTTACGAGAATGTTTGCATCAGAAAGCCTCATTTCATTACGATTGCGAGCTGCCACCATCTGGCGGATGCTACTGCCCCGTGGCGGCTGCAACATCCTGAGCCGAGGCGATCTTGCTACCGGAACGTTCTCGAATCGCGCCGATACATAGGCAGGGTCACAGGCAGGAATTGTCCTGATTAATCGCCCATTCCCCGCACTTGACCAATACGTCCCGATGGACTGGAAGTGCGTAATCTGCCGCTTGCTGAAAAAGGATAACCGGACCGATGAACACATCCGCGCGTCCGCTGAAGGGCATCGTCTTGGTCGTCATGGCGACGTTTGCATTCGCTGCCTCAGACGTTGTTACCAAACACCTGACGATGCGCCATCCGGTCGCCCCGGTCGTCGCCGTGCGTTACGCTGTCAATCTGGCCTTGGTCACGTTTATCCTCTGGCCTCGAATGGGGCAGCGCCTCTGGAGAGTAGAACGGCACTGGCTCGTCACACTCCGCGGACTCTGCCTTGCGATGGCATCCCTGACGATGGGTTTGGCCCTACGCGTGATGCCGGTCGGGGAAACTGTCGCTATTGTCTATCTCGCCCCCTTCGTCGTGCTCCTGCTCTCCGCGCCCGTGTTAGGCGAAAAGGTAGGAGTGGCAGGATGGCTCGGCGCGATGGTAGGGTTCGCCGGCGTCCTACTGATCCTGCGCCCCGGTGGGGGACTCGATCCGTGGGGAGTGACGATGGCGCTCGTAAACGTCGGCTTCGGCACCGCCTACCATATCCTCACACGGCTCCTGTCCCGAACCGAAAGCACGGCGGCACTTCTGTGGCACACCGCCCTGCTCGGGACGATCTGCTTCGTCATCGGCGCATCCTTCACCCCACCGGTCCTGCCGGTCACAGCACAGGATCTGGGGTTGATGCTAATCTTGGGCAGTCTCGCCACCCTCGGCCACTTCCTTTTCACCGCTGCCTATCGCGAGGCCCCCGCAGGCTTGCTAGCTCCGGTAAATTACCTGCACCTCGTCTGGGCTGCGGGCCTTGGCTGGTTTGCTTTCGACCATATTCCAGACGGCATGGCGTTGGCCGGCATGGCTCTGGTCTGCATCTCGGGTGTCTGGGCCGCGGTCCGGCGCAAGGCGTGATCGGGTAAGACGACAGAACGCCGGACATTTATCACATAGCGGTTTTCGTGCTTTGCAGAAATCAGTTAACGTCCGCACTGGGCCGAGAGCCGCCCCCCCCCCCCACGCCGCCAGATCGCCGCCCCGCCTGCCATGTCCTCCCCGCCGGAATGCGTCGCGCGCCGGCTGCGCCTTTTCAATTCCCCCCGCCCAGCAACTGTTCGAGCAATTTGCCCGCCTGCTCGTCCACCTGCTCTTGCAGCTTGCGCTTTGCCGCATCCTCGAGGGTCTCGCCCTCCTGCTGGCCCAGTTCCTCGGCCGCCCGCCGCCGCAACTCGTCCTCGGCGGCCTTGGCCTGCTCTTGCAGCTTTTCCTGCGCCAGCGCCTCGACATCCAGCGCCACCTTGGGCGCGGCCCAGGGTCCGGTGATCCAGATCGGCACCGTGATCCGGTCGGCCCCGTCCTCGCCCTGCAAGGCCATCGCCTTCAGCCGATAGTCGAAATCGCGCGCGCCCAGCCCCACACGCCCCGCCCCCGTCGCCCGCACATAGGGCGATGAGAGTTTCAGGTCCTCGTTGAACAGATCCCCCTTCTCGATCTGGAACGACGCGGACAGGCTGTCGAAGACCGTCTTTTCCTGCGGCCCCATCTGGCTTGCGTTCAGCGTCGCCAGCATCGCCGGAATGTCGATGCCCCGCACCTCGCCCGGCCCCAGCGTCACGCTGCCCTGCCCGTCAAGCCGCCGCATGATCTCGGCCACCGATCCACCCGCACCCACGAAGTCGAGCGTCAGGTCTCCCGTCCCGATCAGCCGGTCATAGCCCATCGCGTCGGTCAGCAACGGCTGCAACGCCACCCCCGCCAGATCGAGCCTGCCCCCCACCGACAGCCCCTTGCGAGCGTTGACGACAACCTGCCCCGCCAGCGTGCCGCCATAGGCCGAAACGCGCCCCAGATCGGCCACCGCCCGCCCCGCATCCACCGTCACATGCGACCGCACCGCCCCCAGACGCAGCGCGCCCAGCCGCAGGTCGTCGACCGCAAGCCCCAGATCGGCATCCACGGCGCGCAAGCCTTCGGCCGACAGCGGCGCCCCGGACCAGCCGCCCGCACCCGTCCCGCCGCCCGACCCGCCTCCGGCGCCCTCTGACCCAAGGGCCAGCGCGCCGGTCGCCAGATTGCCCGCCACCCGCAGCCTTTCGCCCCCGGTCGTCACGTCAAGGTCGCCGGTCAGCACCGTGTCATCCAGCGTGATCCGCCCGCCGCGCAGATACCAGTCACGCTCGGCACTCAGCGTGACCTTGCCCGCAACCGCCACCTTCCGCGCGCCGAACCCTTCGGGCAGGGCGGGCGGCTCCAGCGCCAATACCGTGGCAACCGCCGCCAGATCGCCCAGATCGGCCTCGACCGCCCCCTCGGCGGCAAAGGGCTGCCCGCCGCCACGCCCGTCGAAAGACAGCGACGCCGCACCCAGACGGGCATCAAGGACCACGGGCGCCACCCCGCCCTCGTAAAGCGTCCTGAAATCGCCCAGACGGCCCTCGACCGACAACGCCTGCCCCGAGGTCTCGGCACTCAGCGCGACCGACAGGGGGCCGTCATATTCCGGCAGGCTCAAGGTCGCCTCAAGCCCGCTCAACTGGACAGCCTGCCCCGTCGCATGGTCCAGATACCCCAGCGCCCCGTCATGGATCACCGCCAGATCCAGCGTAAAGGGCTTGTCTGCCCCCGCCATGCCGGCGCTGGCCGTGCCGCCATTCGCCCCGCCGAACACCCAGTTCGGCACGCCCTCTTCCGACCGCTCGAGCAGGATTTCGGGCCGCAGCAACTCGAACCCCGTGATCCGCACCTCGCCGCCCATCAGGGCCTGCAGATCCAGCTTGATCGACATGCCCTCGGCCACCAGCATCGGCCCCTCGTCGGACCAGTCGGCATTCGACAGCGTCACCCGCCCCGTCTCGACCCCCAGCACCGGCCAAAGGCTCGGCTTCACCGATCCCTCGATGGTCAACTGCCGTCCCGTCACCTCGGCGAAGCGGTCGGTCGCCAGCCGCGCCACCTGCTCCGAAGGGATCAAGGCCAGCACCCCAAAGGCCAGCAAGACCAGCACCACAAGGGCCGAACCCAGACGAAACAGCCAGTGCATCCACATCTCCCGCCACGGGGCAAGGCCCCATCCGCGTTACCCTAGGCGCGCATCCCCGCCGCAGGCAAGCGCATCAGTTGCGCGTGACGGGCTTCGACCGGAACCGCGCCACGGTCTCGCGCTCGGCCCGCTTGCACACCATCGGCGGCAGGTCGCGGTCGAGCAGGGCCAGATCCTCCAGCACCATCTCGCCCATCCGCTTGAAGGCGATGTCAAGGGCCCCCGCCCGATGCGCCGAGAGCAGGAAACCGGGAATCGACCTGACCGGATGGTCCGCCGCCAAAGGCTCCTCGGGAAAGACATCCGACGCGGCAAGGATATGCCCCGACCGGACCGCCGCCATCAACGCCGCGAAATCCACCACATCCGCCCGCGACAAAAGCAGGAAAGCCGCCCCCTTGCGCATGCTGGCGAAAGCCTCGGCCCCAAGGAAACTGCGGTTCTCGCTGGTCACGGCGGCGGTGCAGAACACCACGTCGGATTGCGACAGCACCTCGTCCAACCCGCAAGGCCGCGCCCCCGCATCGCGCAGTTTCGACGCGGGCAGCCACGGGTCATAGATCCGCAGGCGCGGGGCAAAGCCCGTCAGCACCCGCGCCACCGCCCGGCCCAGATCGCCGAACCCGATGATCCCAACCTCGGCCCCGGTCAGCAAACGCGCCGCAGCGTTGCCATCCCCGCCCCACAGCTCGGCCCCCGCACGGAAATCGGCATCCGCCCCGTGGATGTTGCGCAACAGCGACAGCGCAAAACCAAGCCCGATCTCGGCCACCGGCTGTGCAAAGACCGCCCCCGTGGTCACGACATGGATGCCCCGCCGGAACACCTCGTCATAGGGCATGTTGTTGATCAGGTTCGATTCCACGTTGAAGATGCAGCGCAGCGATGCAAGCCGCGCCAGCGTGGCCATATCCAGCGGCGGCTGGCCGATGATGTAGCGCGCCTCGGCCAGCACCGCGTCGGGCAGGCCGGGCAGGTCCTCGTCGGTCGTCTCGACGATCCGGTAGCCCGCGCGCAACGCCGCAAGACGATCGGGCGCGAAGATCAACTCCAGACTGCGCGGCAGCGGGCAAGACAGGATCAGCGGGCGGCTATCGGTCACGGCGAACACTCCTCTTTTTCCGGACGCTACGGTGCCGCCCGCCCGCCATCAACCGCCAATCCGGCAGAGCGGCGTGCCGCCGCACGCCAAAAGCGCTGCCGCGCGCGAAGGCAGGGGGGCTGTCTGCCCCCCTCGCCGCCCCGCAGGGCGGCTCACCCCCCGAGGATATTTCGCGGCAAGAGGAAAAGGGACGCCCCTGCCGCTTTCATACTCGCCCAAATATCCTGCGGGGGGGACCGCGGGCCGCGCCAGCGGACTGCGGCGGGGGGCGCAAAGCCCCCCTCTTCGCGCGCGTCAGCGCAAAGGGGCGTGCGGCGGCACGCCGCGCCGCCAGATCACCGCTCTTTCCGAAGCGCGGCCTTTGCGTTATGACGCCCGCCTTGCTAAAGGCACGCCATGACCGACAACCCGCCGAACCTCCGCCCCGACCTTGCCCGCGCTTTCGTGCCCGACACGCGGCGCGCAGGCCAGCCGACCATCGGCATGGTCTCTCTGGGCTGCCCCAAGGCACTCGTCGACAGCGAACGCATCCTGACCCGCCTGCGCGCCGAAGGCTATGCCATCAGCCCCGATTACAAGGGTGCCGATGCGGTGATCGTGAACACCTGCGGCTTTCTCGACAGCGCAAAGGCCGAAAGCCTTGATGCCATCGGCGAGGCGCTGGTGGAAAACGGCCGCGTCATCGTCACGGGCTGCCTTGGCGCCGAACCCGAATACATCACCGGCGCGCATCCCAAGGTGCTCGCCGTCACCGGACCGCACCAGTACGAGGCGGTGCTCGACGCGGTCCACGCCGCCGTGCCGCCCGCGCCCGATCCGTTCATCGACCTGCTTCCGGCAACGGGTGTCACCCTCACCCCGCGGCACTACAGCTATCTGAAGATCTCCGAAGGCTGCAACCACGCCTGCAAATTCTGCATCATCCCCGACATGCGCGGCAAACTCGTCAGCCGCCCGGCCCATGCGATATTGCGCGAGGCGGAAAAGCTGGTCGAAGCGGGCGTGCGCGAACTTCTCGTCATCTCCCAGGACACCTCGGCCTATGGCGTTGACCGCCGCCACGACCTGTCGCCCTGGAAAGGCGGCGAGGTGCGCGCCCATATCACCGACCTCGCGCGCGAGATGGGCAAGCTGGGCGCATGGGTGCGCCTGCATTACGTCTACCCCTACCCCCATGTGCGCGACCTGATCCCGCTGATGGCCGAGGGGCTGGTGCTGCCCTATCTCGACATCCCCTTCCAGCACGCGCATCCCGATACCCTCAAGCGCATGGCCCGCCCCGCCGCCGCCGCGCGGACGCTGGACGAAATCGCCGCATGGCGCGCCCAATGCCCCGACATCACGCTCCGCTCCACCTTCATCGTCGGCTACCCCGGCGAGACCGAGGCCGAATTCCAGACCCTGCTCGACTGGCTGGATGAAGCGCAACTCGACCGTGTCGGCTGCTTCAAATACGAAAACGTCGCCGGAGCCCGCTCGAACGCCCTGCCCGACCACGTGCCCGAAGAACTGAAGCAAGAGCGCTGGGAGCGGTTCATGCAAAAGGCGCAAGCCATTTCCGAAGCCAAGCTCGAAGCCAAGGTCGGCCGCACCCTGCAAGTCATCGTGGACGAGGTCGACGACGAAGGCGCCACCTGCCGCACCATGGCCGACGCGCCCGAGATCGACGGCAACCTCTACATCGACGAGGATTTCGAAACCCTCGCCCCCGGCGACATCCTAGCCGTCACGGTCGAGGAGGCCGGCGAATACGACCTCTGGGGCCGCCGCGCCTGACCTGCCTTTCGTGGAGTTCCACTGGAATTCGGATGAATTCCTATGTCCTTTAGTTATAATTGAGGACAGGCGGGCGCTGATCCGCCGTCAACAGGGACTAGGGACATGAACATCTCTCGGAATTTCATCGTCATCGGTAGCCTTTATCTTCTCGTCGGCATCATCCTCGGCAGCTACATGGGCGGATCGGGCGACCATTCGCTTGCCCCCGTGCATGCCCATATCAACCTTCTCGGCTTCACGCTGATGACCCTCTTCGGGGTCGCCTATCGCGTCATCCCCGCGCTTGCGGGCGGCACGCTTGCCAAGGCGCATTTCTGGCTGCACCAGATCGGCGCCCTCGTGCTGCTCGTCGGCCTGTTCCTCTTGATGAGCGGCATGGTCGGCGAAGGCATCGGCATCATCTTCCCCATTGCCGAAGTCACCGTCCTTCTGGGCGTGGCCTGCTGGGCGATCAACGTGTTCAAGAACGCCTGAGCCGCGGCACCGCGCGGCGCGACAGGGCAAGATCCAACAAGGGCCGGGTCACCCCCGGCCCTTTTCCGCTTCCCAAACGGAAGCAAAGGCGCGAAAATCGCCCCCATCCCTGCGGAGGCGACAGCAATGGACAGGCTCGACTGCGACCGCATGTTCGTCGCGGTGATGGAGACGGGCAGTTTCGCCGCAGCGGCGGCCCGGATCGGCACCTCGTCGGGACAGGCCTCCAAACTCGTCTCGAAACTTGAAGCCGACCTTGGCGTGCGCCTGCTCAACCGCACCACCCGCGCGCTTTCCGCGACCGAGGTGGGTCAGGCCTACTTCGACCGCCTGCGCGGCATCCTCGACGAATTCGACAACCTCGACGCGCTGGTGAAAAGCAGCAGCGCCAGTCCGCGCGGCAGGCTGAAGCTCACGGCCCCCCTCACCTTCGGCATCGTCCAGCTCGTGCCCGCGCTGAACGACTTTGCCGCCGCCTATCCGGAAATCGAACTCGACGTCAGCTTCACCGACCGCGTGGTGAACCTTGTCGACGAAGGGTTCGACGCCGCGATCCGCGCGGGCCGCGCCGTCGATTCCAGCCTGATCGCGCGCAAGCTCTGCGGCATGGTCACCGTCCCCGTCGCCTCGCCCGCCTACCTCGCGCGGCGCGGCACGCCGCAGCATCCCGGCGACCTGACCGCGCATGACTGCATCATCGACACCAACTTCCGCGACCCGCTGCAATGGCGGTTCGAAACGCCCCAGGGTCCGCTCTCGGTGCCGTTGCGCGGCCGTTTGCGCTATTCCAACGCCGAAGCCTGCCTGCGCGCGGCCGAAATGGGCCTCGGCATCGCCAACGTCCCCGATTTCGTCGCCGCAGCAAGCGTCAAATCCGGGCGCACAAGGGCGCTTCTGGCTGCCTATGCCGAGGATTTCGGCGGCATCTACGTCCTTTACCCGCCCGGCCGGCACCTTGCCGCCAAGGTGCGCGTGCTGGTCGACTTTCTGGCCGACCGCTACCGCAACGTCACCGACTGGGCGGCTTTGGCGCATTGATTGCTTCCAATAGGGAAGGAATATCCTGCCAACATCATGGATTATAACCGGAACGGAATTGGGCCATCTAGAGCCCATCGAAACAAACCAACCGGAGTCCTTCCCATGACCGCCACGCTTTCCCGCCCCGCCACCGCCGCCAGCAATGCCGACCTCGCCGCCACGCTTCTGCGCGTGACCTCGGGCGTCTGGTTCCTTCTGCATGCCGGCCTCAAGATCTTCGTCTTCACCATTCCCGGCACCGTCGGCTTCTTCGAATCGCTCGGGCTGCCGGGCGTCCTCGCCTATCTCGTCATCGCGGCCGAACTCCTCGGCGGCATCGCCCTGATCGCGGGCTTCAAGACGCGCCTCGTGGCGCTTGGCCTGTCGGTGATCCTGCTCGGCTCGATCTACGCGCCCCACTTCGCCAACGGCTTCTTCTTCTCGAACCCGAACGGCGGCTGGGAATTCCCCGCCTTCTGGGCAATCACCCTCTGGGCTCTGGCCCTGCTGGGTGACGGCGCCTACTCTGTCTCGAAATCCTGAGGCCACTGGCCACATCGCAAGGAATACGCACATGTCCACCGCCGCCGCCCCGCTTGAAATCGGCACTGTCCGGCTTACCGTGAACGATCTGACCAAGGTCAGCGACTTCTACGCCCGCGCCATCGGCCTTGAAAAGCTGGGCGGCGACGGCACCACGGCCCGCCTCGGCGCAGGCTCGCGCGTCCTGCTCGAGCTGACCGCCGACCGCGCAGCCCGCAAATCCTCGCCGCGCGAGGCCGGGCTGTTCCACACCGCCTTCCTTCTGCCCAGCCGCGCCGACCTTGGCGCATGGGTCCACCATGCCTCGTCCTCGCGCCTTCCGGTGCAGGGCGCCTCTGATCACCTCGTCTCGGAAGCGATCTACTTCGCCGATCCCGAAGGCAACGGCATCGAAATCTACTCCGACCGCCCCCGTGCCAGCTGGCGCGGCGCGGACGGCAAGATCAAGATGTCCACCGACCCGCTCGATATCGACGACCTCGCCGCCTCGGCCAAATCGCCGTGGCAGGGCGCGCCCGTCGGCACCACCGTCGGCCATATCCACCTGCAAGTCGGCAACGTGGCCGATGCCGAAGCCTTCTACACAGGCGACCTCGGCTTCGAGGTGATGGCCCATTACCCCGGCGCCGCCTTCATGGCCTCGGGCGGCTATCACCACCACATCGGCGCCAACATCTGGAACAGCCGTGGCGCCGGCAAACGCGAGGGCGGAACCGGCCTGAACGGCTTCACGCTTCGCGCCGACACCCTGCCCGCCCAAACCCGCGTGACCGACCCGTGGGGCATCGAGATCGAATTTACCGGAAAGAACTGACCATGCTCGTCGATGGAAAATGGACCGCCAAATGGGACCCCGTTCAGGCCAAGGACGAAAAGGGCGGCTTCGTCCGCCAGTCCTCGACCTTCCGCAACTGGATCACCGCTGACGGCAGCGCAGGCCCGACGGGCAAGGGCGGCTTCAGGGCGGAAGCGGGGCGCTACCACCTTTACGTGGCACTCATCTGCCCCTGGGCCAGCCGCACGCTGATCGCACGCAAGCTCAAGGGGCTGGACAGCGTGATTTCGGTCACCGTCACCGAACCCGGGGTGACCGACGAAGGCTGGCGCATCGCGGCAGGGGCAGACCCGGTCAACGGCGCGGCCTTCATGCACGAAATCTACACCAAGGCCGACCCGCGCGTGAACGGCCGCGCCACCGTTCCGGTGCTGTGGGACAAGGCCACGGGCCAGATCGTCAACAACGAAAGCGCCGAGATCCTGCGCATGTTCAACACCGCCTTCGGCCCCCTTGCCAGCGGCCCCGACCTTTACCCTGCCGACCTTGCCGCCGACATCGACACGCTGAACGACGCGATCTACCACACGCTCAACAACGGCGTCTATCGCGCGGGCTTCGCCACCACCCAGCTCGCCTATGACGAAGCCTTCGCGCAGGTCTTTGCCACGCTCGACATGCTGGAAGCCCGTCTGTCGGATGGCCGCGAATGGCTGCACGGCGACCGCTTCACCGAAACCGACATCCGCGCTTTCGTGACCCTCGCCCGCTTCGACGCGGCCTATCACGGCCTGTTCAAATGCAACCTGCGCCGCATCGCGGATTACCCCGCGCTTTCGGCCTATGTCGCCCGCGTCTACCGCCTGAACGGCGTGGCCGGGACCGTCAGCATCGACCACATCAAACGCGGCTACTACTCGATCAAGGCGCTGAACCCGAACGGCATCGTTCCCCTTGGCCCGCAACTCGACTGGATCACCACATGACCCATCTTGCCATCTTCCTGCACGGCGTCGGCGCGCACGGCTCCTCGATCGCGTGGATGGCCGACCATCTGGCCCTGCCCGGCCTTGCCTTTGCCGCCCCCGATGCCCCCTTTGCCTTTGACGCATCGCCCGCAGGCCCCGCGCGGCAATGGTTCAGCGTGGCCGGGGTCACGGCCGAAAACCGCCCCGCCCGCATCGCAGCCGCCCGCGCGCCCTTCGACGAAACGCTGCGTGCCCAGATGGCCGCGCATGGAATATCCGACCCCGCCCGCGTCGCCCTGATCGGCTTTTCCCAGGGGGCGATCATGGCGCTTGATGCCGTGGCCACGGGCCGCTGGCAGGTGGGGGCGCTCGTGGCCTTTTCCGGCCGTCTCGCCTCGGCCCCGCCCCTTGCTCCGGCGGCCTGCCCGATCCTCATCGCCCACGGCCTGCAAGACAGCGTCATCCCCGCCTCCGAGGCCCGGGCCGCCCGCGCAGCCCTTGCCGCCGCAGGCGCAGATGCCGACCTCATCCTCGAGGATCGCGTGGGCCACGCCCCCGGACCGCAGGGCCTTGCCGCCGCACGGACGCTTCTCGCCCGCTGGATGGAACCCGCCTCAGTCTGAGGCGACGACCACCTCGGTCCCCCATTCGGCGCATTTCCGCGCCAACTCCTGCGGCAGGGGCTGGTCGGTGAACAGCACGGTAATCTCGGACAGCGAGGCGAGGCGCGCAGGGGCGGAGCGGTCCAGCTTGGAATGGTCGCAGACCAGAAACACCTTGCGTGCCTGCCGGATGATCGCCTTCGACACCCGCACCTCGGCCAGATCGAAGTCGAGCAGATCCCCGTCCCGATCAAGCGCCGAAGCCCCGATCACCGCATAATCCACCTTGAACTGCTCGAAGAACTGCGTGGTCAACTCTCCCACCAGCCCGCCGTCCGACCGCCGCAGCGCGCCCCCCGCCACCATGATCTCGCATCCCGGATTGGCGGCCAGCGTATTGGCGACGTTCATGTTGTTGGTCACCACGGTGATATTGCGATGCCCCAGCAACTCGCAGGCGACAGCCTCGGTGGTCGTGCCAAGGTTCATGATCAGCGAACAGTTTTCCGGTATCGCCGCCGCGCAGGCGCGGGCGATGGCCGCCTTTGCCCCCTCGTTCATGCGCCGCCGCTGTTCATAGCCAAGGTTCGCCACACCCGTCTTGGGCACCGCCCCGCCATGCACACGGTCAAGATGGCCCAGATCGGCCAATTCGGTCAGATCGCGCCGGATGGTCTGCAAGGTCACGTCAAAGCGCTGGGCAAGGTCCTCGACCACCACGCGCCCCTCGGCGCGGGCAAGCTCGAGGATTTCGCTTTGCCGGAAGCTGAGCGCCACGATGTTCCCTTTCTTTCACTTATCCGCGCGGGACAATAAGCCACAGTTATTCAAGCTTACTGGGCAATCAAGTCCGAAAAGACAGCCCTTCCTTACGCCGCAGCGCAGCGCGAAGATGCGCGCACGCCCTCACATTCCCGTGAAATCAGCGGCTTAGCGATGCTGCAAGCGCGAAAATGTTCGCTTTTTCGCTGAATCGCACAAAAGCGAAAAAATGCGTTGACCAATCGCTTCGATTCGGACCACGTTACACCCGCTAGGGAGGAAACCGGCGTGACCAGACAGACCCCGCCCGACATGGCGGACCTTTTCATCATCGGCGGCGGCATCAACGGCTGCGGCATCGCCCGTGACGCCACGGGCCGTGGCCTGTCGGTGGTGCTTGCCGAACAATCCGACCTCGCCTCGGCCACGTCCTCCGCCTCGACCAAGCTGTTCCACGGCGGCCTGCGCTATCTCGAGTATTTCGAATTCCGTCTGGTGCGCGAGGCGCTGGAAGAGCGCGAGACCCTGCTTGCCGCCATGCCCCACATCTCGTGGCCCATGCGCTTCGTGCTGCCCTATCACCCCGACATGCGGTTCGAGGGCGACACCCCCACCGGACGCCTTCTGTCGCGCATCATGCCGTGGATGAAGGGCCGCCGCCCCGCATGGCTGATCCGCCTCGGCCTGTTCCTTTATGACACGCTGGGCGGACGCAAGATCCTGCCCGCCACCCGCACGCTCGACCTCACGCGCGATGCCGCGGGCGCGCCGCTGCAAAAGCGGTTTGCCCATGCCTACGAATATTCCGATTGCTGGGTCGAGGATTCCAAACTCGTCTCGCTCAACGCCCGCGATGCCGCCGAACGCGGGGCCACCATCCTGACGCGCACCCGTGTCCTCAGCGCCGACCGCTCGGGCGACCATTGGACCATCACCGTCGACGGACCCGAGGGCCGCGCCACCTACAAATCCCGCGCCCTCGTCAACGCGGGCGGCCCCTGGGTCGAGGACGTGATCCGCAACGTCGCCCGCATCAATTCGACCGAAGGCGTCCGCCTCGTGCGCGGCTCGCATATCGTCACCCGCAAACTCTACGACCACGACCGCTGCTACTTCTTTCAGGGCACCGATGGCCGCATCATCTTCGCCATCCCCTACGAACAGGACTTCACCCTGATCGGCACCACCGACAAAGACCATCAGGGCGCCCCGAAAGACGCCGTCTGCACCGACGAGGAGCGCGACTACCTCTTGGCCTTCGCCAGCCAGTATTTCGCCAAACCCGTCACCAAGGAGGATGTGGTCTGGACCTATTCCGGCGTCCGCCCGCTGTATAACGACGGCGCGAAATCGGCCACCGCCGCCACGCGCGACTATGTCCTCTCGCTTGATGGCAACGGCGCGCCGCTGCTGAACGTGTTCGGCGGCAAGATCACCACCTATCGCCGCCTTGCCGAATCCGCGCTGGAAAAGCTGACCCCCTTCTTCCCCGCCGCCCGCGCGCCCTGGACCGCGCGTGTCCCCCTGCCGGGCGGCAACTTTCCGGTCGATGGCGTCCCCGCCCTGACCGCGGCGCTCAAGACGGCGCATCCCTACCTGTCCGACTACCACGCCGCCCGCCTGATCCGCGCCTACGGCACCGAAGCGGCAAGCATCCTTGGCGCGGCAAAATCGGCCGCCGATCTTGGCCAGGACTTCGGCGCGACCCTGACCGAGGCCGAGGTGCGCTGGCTCATGGCCCATGAATTCGCAACCCAAGCCGCCGATGTCGTCTGGCGCCGCACCAAGCTTGGCCTGCGACTGGCGCAGGAACAGATCGCGGCACTCGACGCTTACATGTCAACGCAGGCAAACGCGCAGTCTGCCCAAAAAGACGGGGCCATCAGCCCCGCAGCAGAGTGAGGGGATAATGGCTCTGGAACTTCAATCCGTCAGCCGGTCGGTCAAGGGGCAGGTGCATGTCCACCCCACGACCCTCGCGCTCGAAAAGGGCACGATGAACGTGCTGCTCGGGCCGACGCTTTCGGGCAAGACCTCGCTGATGCGCCTCATGGCGGGGCTCGACGTGCCGACCTCGGGCCGCATCCTCTGGCACGGGCAGGATGTGACGGGCCAGCGTGTGCAGGACCGCAAGGTCGCGATGGTCTACCAGCAATTCATCAACTACCCCGCGATGAGCGTCTATGACAACATCGCCTCTCCCATGCGCCTGATGGGAAAATCCACCGCCGAGGTGGACCGCGCCGTGCGTGAAACGGCCGAGATGCTCAAGCTGACGCCGATGCTGGGGCGCAAACCCCTTGAACTGTCCGGCGGGCAGCAGCAGCGCTGCGCCCTCGCCCGCGCGCTTGTCAAAGGGGCGGGCCTCGTCCTGCTCGACGAACCGCTTGCCAACCTCGACTACAAGCTGCGCGAAGAGCTGCGCGCCGAAATCCCCCGCATCTTTGAAGAATCCGGCGCGATCTTCGTCTATGCCACCACCGAACCCGAAGAAGCCCTGCTTCTGGGCGGCAACACCGCCACCCTGTGGGAAGGCCGCGTCACCCAGTTCGGCGCGACGCCCCATGTCTACCGCCAGCCCGCCGATGCCACCACCGCCCGCGTGTTCAGCGACCCGCCGATGAACTTCACCGCCTGCTACAAGGAAGGCCACCGCATCAACTTCGGCGGCAACGCGAACGCCCCCGCCGACGGTGTCTTTGCCAGCCTGCCCGATGGCCGCTACACCGCCGGTTTCCGCGCAAACCACCTGCACCTGAACGTGCATTCCGGCTCTGCGGTTGAATTTCCCTGCACCCTCGGCGTGACCGAGATCACCGGCTCGGAAACCTTCCTGCACCTGACGCATGGTCCCGAACGCTGGGTCGCCCTCGTGCATGGCGTGCATGACCTGACACCGGGGGCCAATGTCAGCCTCTGGCTCGACCCCGCCCACGCCTATATCTTCGACGCCTCGGGCCGCCTTGCCGCACCCGCGTCCTACGCGACAGCGGCATAAGGGGAACGCACATGGCCAAGATCACCCTCAAGACCCTCGCCCACAGCTACAACCCCGCCCCCAAATCCGAATCCGACTTCGCGCTCAAGGAGATGGACCACGTCTGGGACGACGGCGGCGCCTATGCGCTGCTCGGCTCCAGCGGCTGCGGCAAGACCACGCTTCTCAACATCATCTCGGGCCTGCTGCGCCCAAGCCAGGGCCGCGTCCTGTTCGGCGAAACCGATGTGACCGATGCCGAAACCGCCCAGCGCAACATCGCGCAGGTGTTCCAGTTTCCGGTCGTCTACGACACAATGACCGTGCGCGAGAACCTCGCCTTCCCGCTGCGCAACCGTGGCATGGACGCCGCCTACATCAAGGGCCGCGTCGGCCAGATCGCGGCCATGATCGGGATGGAGGCGATGCTCGACAAAAAGGCGCGCGGCCTGACCGCCGACGCCAAGCAAAAGATCAGCCTCGGCCGTGGCATGGTGCGCGAGGATGTCAACGCCATCCTCTTCGACGAACCGCTGACCGTGATCGACCCGCATATGAAATGGGAACTTCGCACCCAGCTCAAACAGCTGCACCGCGAATTCGGCCATACGATGATCTACGTCACCCACGACCAGACCGAAGCGCTGACCTTCGCCGACAAGGTCGTCGTCATGTATGACGGCCGCGTGGTCCAGATGGGCACGCCCGAAGAACTGTTCGAAACGCCGCAACACACCTTCGTCGGCTATTTCATCGGCTCGCCCGGCATGAACCTGCTGCCCGCCGAGATCCACGGCAACCACGCCCATGTCATGGGCTCGACCGTCCCGCTCGGTGCGGCCTACGGCCATGTGAAAGGCCGCACGCAGATCGGCATCCGCCCCGAATACGCCGTGCTGACCGAAGGCGCGGGCCTGCCCATCACCATCAAACGGGTCGAGGATGTGGGCCGCCACCGCATCATCCGGGGCGAGGTGGGCGGCAACACCGTCAACGTCATCGCCCCCGAAGGCATGGCCGTCGATGCCAGCCTTACCCATGTGACCTTCACGCCCGACCGCATCAACGTCTACGCCGACGACTGGCGCGTCGCACCGGAAAGGGCCGCCTGATGGACAAGACACTCAACAACAAGGCGTGGTTCCTCGTCCTGCCCGTGCTGGTGGTGGTGGCCTTCTCGGCCATCATCCCGCTGATGACGGTGGTGAACTATTCGGTCAACGACACCTTCGGCGACAACCAGTTCTTCTGGAACGGCCTTGCATGGTTCGAGGAGATGGTCTCCTCCGACCGCCTCCACGCGGCCCTTGGCCGTCAGGTCCTCTTCTCGGCGATCATCCTTGCCATCGAGGTGCCGCTTGGCATCTACATCGCGCTCAACATGCCGAAAAAGGGCGTCTGGGCCAGCCTTTGCCTTGTGCTGATGTCGCTGCCGCTGCTGATCCCCTTCAACGTCGTGGGCACGATCTGGCAAATCTTCGGGCGGGTGGACATCGGCCTTCTGGGCCACACGCTCGCGGCCTTCGGAATCGACTACAACTACACCAACGACCCCATCGACGCCTGGGTGACCATCATCATCATGGATGTCTGGCACTGGACCTCGCTGATCTCCCTGCTGTGCTATGCGGGCCTGCAATCCATCCCGCAGGCCTACTATCAGGCCGCCCGCGTCGATCAGGCCAGCCGCTGGAGCGTGTTCCGCTACATCGAACTGCCGAAGATGCAGGGGGTGCTGCTCATCGCGGTGCTGCTGCGCTTCATGGACAGCTTCATGATCTACACCGAGCCTTTCGTCCTCACCGGCGGCGGACCGGGCAACTCGACCACCTTCCTGTCGATCGACCTTGTCAAAATGGCCATCGGCCAATTCGACCTCGGCCCCGCCGCCGCCTTCTCGATCATGTATTTCCTCGTGATCCTGCTCGTCTCGTGGGTGTTCTACACCGTCATGACCAACCTTGATAAAGCCGAGGGGAGATAACCATGCGTCTGCGCGGCAATGGCCTCGTGATGGCCCTCTACCTCCTCTTCCTTCTGGTCCCGATCTACTGGCTCGTGAACATGAGCCTCAAGACCAACATGGAGATCACCTCGACCTTCACCTACTTCCCCGCCAACCTGACCTTCCGCAACTACGAGGTCATCCTGACGGACCCGAGCTGGTACATGGGCTACGTCAACTCGATCATCTACGTGGTGATGAACACCGTCATCTCGATCCTCGTGGCGCTGCCCGCGGCCTATGCCTTCTCGCGCTACAGCTTCATGGGCGACAAGCACCTGTTCTTCTGGCTGCTGACCAACCGCATGTCGCCGCCCGCCGTCTTTGCGCTGCCCTTCTTCCAGTTCTACTCCTCGGTCGGCCTGTTCGACACGCACATCGCCGTGGCCTTGGCGCATTGCCTCTTCAACGTCCCCCTCGCGGTCTGGATCCTCGAAGGCTTCATGCGCGGCGTGCCCAAGGAAATCGACGAAACCGCCTATATCGACGGCTACAGCTTCCCGCGCTTCTTCCTCAAGATCTTCATGCCGCTCATCGCAAGCGGAATCGGCGTCGCCGCCTTCTTCTGCTTCATGTTCAGCTGGGTGGAACTGCTGCTCTCGCGCACGCTGACATCCGTCAACGCCAAACCCATCGTCGCCACCATGACACGCACGGTCTCGGCCTCGGGCATGGACTGGGGCGTGCTGGCTGCGGCCGGGGTGCTGACCATCATCCCCGGCGCGCTGGTGATCTGGTTTGTCCGCAACTACATCGCCAAGGGCTTCGCCCTCGGGAGGGTATGAGATGACCGCCACCCGCTGGAACACGATCTACGCCACCACCGCCGCCGTTCTGGCCGCGATCCTTGGCCTGCTGGTCTATGCCACCCCGCGCGACGAGGACGGCTTTCTCTGGTTCGACCCGATGATCGAGGGCGGCTGGATGGCCTGGACCTTCCCCGTCGCGCTGTTCTTCTTCATCATCGCCTGCCTGCTCATCGCCTTCACGCTGCTGGCGATCCGTTATCCCGAAACCCCGCGCACCGGCGTGCTGCGGATCGAGACGACGCGCGGCGACCGCCTTTTCATCACCCTTCTCGGGTCGGCCTTCATCAACCTCGGCTGGCTCTTCCTGATCGGCCCCACCCTCGGGTGGGCGCTGGCCCTCTGCCTCGTCTACGCCATCGCGGTATTCCGCTGGGTCTAGACGGGAAAGACCCCTGACCGACGCGGGTAGGAGACCCGCCGGAAAGGCAAACTGAAGTCGAAATCAACTCTGGGAGGAAGATTACAATGAGACTTCGTCACACGACCACCGCCCTCGCGCTTGCGATGATGGCGATGGGTTCGGTCCCCGCTTGGGCCGATATGGAGGCCGCAAAGGCCTTCCTCGACACTGAAATCGGCGACCTCTCGACCCTGTCGCGCGCCGATCAGGAAGCCGAGATGCAGTGGTTCATCGATGCCGCCAAACCCTATGCCGGCATGGATATCAAGGTGGTTTCCGAAACCATCGCCACCCATGAATACGAATCCAAAGTGCTGGCTCCGGCCTTCACCGCGATCACCGGCATCAAGATCACCCACGATCTGATCGGCGAAG
This sequence comes from Paragemmobacter straminiformis, assembly GCF_014243445.1. Taxonomy (GTDB): domain Bacteria; phylum Pseudomonadota; class Alphaproteobacteria; order Rhodobacterales; family Rhodobacteraceae; genus Paragemmobacter; species Paragemmobacter straminiformis. The sequence goes on along the minus strand of NZ_JACLQD010000005.1, from coordinate 226,423 downwards.
GCGACGTCGTCGAGAAGCTTCAGACGCAAATGCAGTCGGGCGAGAACATCTACGACGCCTATGTCAACGACTCCGACCTTATCGGCACCCACTGGCGCTACCAGCAGGTCCGCAACCTGACCGACTGGATGGCCGGCGAAGGCAAGGACGTCACCAACCCGAACATCGATCTGGCCGACTTCATCGGCACGAAGTTCACCACCGCTCCGGACGGCAAGCTCTACCAGCTTCCCGACCAGCAGTTCGCGAACCTTTACTGGTTCCGCTACGACTGGTTCAACGACCAGAAGACCAAGGACGACTTCAAGGCCAAATACGGCTATGACCTCGGCGTTCCGCTGAACTGGTCCGCCTACGAGGACATCGCCGAATTCTTCACCGGCCGCGACATGTCCTACATGGGCGGCCCCGCCACCGGCGTCTATGGCAACATGGACTACGGCAAGAAAGACCCGAGCCTGGGCTGGCGCTACACCGACGCGTGGATGTCGATGGCCGGCATGGGCGACAAGGGCGAACCCAACGGCCTTCCGGTCGATGAATGGGGCGTCCGCGTCGACGAGAACTCGCGTCCGGTCGGTTCGTGCGTCGCGCGTGGCGGTGCCACCAACGACGCGGCAGCCGTCTACGCCGTGACCAAGGCCATCGAATGGCTGCAGAAGTACACGCCCCCGGAAGCGCAGGGCATGACCTTCGGCGAAGCCGGCCCGGTTCCGGCTCAGGGTGCGATTGCCCAGCAGATGTTCTGGTACACCGCCTTTACCGCGGCGTCGGTCGTTCCCGGAACGCCCGTGATGAACGAGGACGGCACGCCCAAGTGGCGCATGGCCCCCTCGCCGCACGGCGCTTACTGGTCCGAAGGCACCAAGGTCGGCTATCAGGACGTGGGCTCGTGGACTCTCATGAAATCCACCCCCGTCGACCGCGCACAGGCGGCCTGGCTCTACGCCCAGTTCGTCACCTCGAAGACCGTGGACGTGAAGAAAAGCCATGTCGGCCTGACCTTCATCCGCGAATCCACCATCCAGCACCAGTCCTTCACCGATCGTGCGAACAAGCTTGGCGGTCTGGTCGAATTCTACCGCTCGCCCGCCCGCGTCGCATGGTCGCCCACCGGCACCAACATCCCGGATTATCCGAAGATGGCGCAGCTGTGGTGGCAGAACATCGGCGACGCCATGTCGGGTGACAAGACCCCGCAGGAAGCGCTCGACAGCCTCTGCGCCGAGCAGGAAAAAGTCCTGGCCCGGATCGAGAAGTCCGGCGTTCAGGGCGACATCGGCCCGAAGCTGAACGAAGAGAAAGACCCGCAGGTCTGGCTCGACGAACCCGGCTCGCCGGTCGGCCCGCTCGAGAACGAAAAGCCGCAAGGCGAAACGATCTCCTATGACGAGCTGATCAAGTCCTGGCAGCAGGGCTAAGGCCAAAGGGGGGCGGGCGTCGTCACAGGCGCCCGCCCCCTCTCGCTCTTCTTCCTCGTCGAGACACCCGCCCGCGGCCAAACCGCTTGCGCCTCTCCCTGCGCTTGGGCGAGTGTCTCCACCAGCAAGAAGAAACGACCAAGGGGGCAAAGCATGACCCATATCCTCGCCATCGACCAGGGCACGACCTCCTCGCGGGCCATCATCTTCGACGCGGGCCTGCGCGTGGTCGCCTCCGCGCAGGAAGAGTTCCCCCAGCACTATCCCGCCTCGGGCTGGGTCGAACACGACCCGTCCGACCTGTGGTCCACCGTGGCAGGCACCGCCCGCGCCGCCATCGAAAAGGCCGGGATCAAGGCCACCAGCATCGCGGCCATCGGCATCACCAACCAGCGCGAAACCACCCTGATCTGGGACCGCGCCACGGGCGAGCCGATCCACCGCGCCATCGTCTGGCAAGACCGCCGCACCGCCGACACCTGCACCGCGCTGAAAGACGCGGGCCACGAGCCGATGATCACCGCCCGCACGGGCCTGCTGCTCGACCCCTACTTCTCCGGCACCAAGATCAAATGGCTGCTCGACCATGTCCCCGGCGCCCGCGACCGCGCCAAGCGGGGCGAACTCGCCTTCGGCACCGTCGACACCTTCCTCATCTGGAAGCTGACCGGCGGCCGCGTCCACGCCACCGACGCCACCAACGCCGCGCGGACGCTTGTCTACAACATCGCGCGCGGCGAATGGGACGCCGAGATTTGCGCCCTCCTCGACATTCCCATGTCCCTCCTGCCCGAGGTGAGGGACTGCGCCGCCGATTACGGCACCACCCGCCCCGACCTCTTCGGCCGCGAAATCCCGATCCTCGGCGTCGCGGGCGACCAGCAGGCCGCGACCGTGGGGCAGGCCTGCTTTGCGCCGGGCATGATGAAATCCACCTACGGCACGGGCTGCTTCGCGCTGCTGAACACCGGCGCCGATATGGTCCCGTCGAAGAACCGCCTTCTCACCACCATCGCCTACCGCCTGAACGGCCAGACCACCTATGCGTTGGAAGGCTCGATCTTCATCGCGGGCGCGGTCGTGCAATGGCTGCGCGACGGGCTTAAGATCATCCGCGAGGCCAGGGAAACCCAGCCCCTGGCCGATGCCGCCGACCCCGCGCAGGACGTGGTCCTCGTCCCCGCCTTCACCGGCCTCGGCGCGCCCTATTGGCGGCCCGACTGCCGCGGCGCGGTCTACGGCCTCACGCGCAACTCGGGCCCCGCCGAACTGGCCAAGGCCGCGCTGGAAAGCGTGGGCTACCAGACCCGCGACCTTCTGGAAGCGATGCGCTCCGACTGGGGTGCCGCAGCCGATGGCGTCCTCCGCGTCGATGGCGGCATGACGGCCTCGGACTGGGCGATGCAATTCCTGTCCGACATCCTCGGCGCGCCCGTCGACCGCCCCGTGGTGACGGAAACCACCGCGCTGGGGGCCGCCTACCTTGCCGGCCTGCAAGCCGGCCTCTGCCCGCCCCCCGCCGAATTCCAAAGCTCATGGGCGCTGCAACGCCGCTTCACCCCGCACATGGACGAGGCGACGCGCCGCGCGAAATACGCCCGCTGGGGCCGCGCCGTCGCCGCCACCATGTCGGTATGACGCGCCACCCCCTTCCCCGTGACGACACAGGGCAGGCTGCAATTCCCCCGAACCCCGCCCTTCACCCGCCGCGCAGGGGGGCCGTCTGCCCCCCACGGCGCGTGCCGCGCCTCCCCCCGAGGATATTTGAACGAGCATGAAAGCAGCAGGACACCGACCTTTGCCCTTTCACACCCGCGCAAATATCCTCGGGGGTCGGGGGGCAGACAGCCCCCCGCTCGACGCCTGCCCCGACAGGCACCCTGACCGGACCGCACCCTCCCGCTAAGACAGAAGCCGCCGTCCACGGCAGGTACCAACCCGAAAGGCCCGCCATGCCCCCCTTCGCCATCGCCCTTCCCCGCCGCATCCTCTTCGGGCGGGGCGAGGCGCAGAAAGCCCCCGCCCTGATCGCCGCCTTCGGGCCGCGCGGCGTGCTGGTACATGGCGCAAACCCCGCCCGCGCCGAATGGCTGGCACAGGCGCTCCGCGCGCAGGGCTGCGACATCCTCGCCCTGCCCTGCGCCCATGAACCCACGCTCGACATCCTGAACGCGGCCACCGCGCAGGCCAAAGCCCACCGGCCCCACTGGGTCGTCGCCCTCGGCGGCGGCGCGGCACTCGATCTCGGCAAGGCGCTTGCCGCCCTGATCCCGGCGTCAGGCGGGGCGATGGACCATCTCGAAGTCGTGGGCCGCGCCCTCCCCCTCGCCACCCCGCCCCTGCCCTTTATCGCGCTGCCCACCACCGCAGGCACGGGGGCCGAGGCCACCAAGAACGCCGTAATCGGCCTGCCCGACCACGGGCGCAAGGTCAGCCTGCGCGACGACGCCATGTTCGCGGCGCTCGCCATCGTCGACCCCGCCCTGACCGACAATTGCCCCCGCGCCGTCACCCTCGCCTCCGGCCTCGACGCGGTCACGCAGGTGATCGAACCTTACCTGTCGTGCAAGGCGACACCCTATACCGACGCGATCACCCGCCCCGCCATCGCAACGGGCCTCGCCGCGCTGAAACGCCTGATGCAGGCCGAAGACCCCGCCGCCCGCGATGCGCTGGCATGGACAAGCCTGACCGGCGGCATCGCGCTGGCCAATGCGGGCCTCGGCGTGGTCCACGGCCTTGCGGGCGTGATCGGCGGCATCACCCCCGCCGCCCACGGCGCGATCTGCGGTGTCCTGCTCGGCCCCGCGCTTGGCCTGAACCGCGCCCGCTGCACGGGCCAGACCTCGGGCCGCATCGAAGAGATCTGCACCCTCGTCGCCGCCACCTTCGGCGGCAGCGCCGCTTCCGCCCCCGAAACGCTGGCCGCATGGGCAAAGGACTGCGGCCTCCCCCCGCTCACCGCGCAGGGCCTGCCCGCCGCCCGCCATGCCGAGGTGGCCGAAGCCGCCCGCACCTCCTCGTCGATGAAGGGCAACCCCGTCCCCCTCGACCTGCCCGACCTCGTATCCATCCTGCAGGCCGCAGGCTGACCCACCCCTTCAGCCTTGCCCAAATACTCATGCGCGCGCAGCCACGGGGCGCGCAGGTGTCAGGACGGCGGCCCCGATTTTTCGCAGAAAAATCGCCCGCCTCTCAGTAAAGCGGGTTTTGCGACCAGCGCCACGCATCGCGGATCATCTCGCCCAGGCCGCGCTCGGGCTGCCAACCCAGCTCGGTCACTGCCCGCGCCGACCCGCAGACCAGCTTGGCCGCATCCCCGGCCCGCCGCGCACCCTCGACCACGGGCACCGCGCGGTTCGTCACCACGCGGGCATGGTCCAGCACCTCGCGCACCGAATAGCCCTGCCCCGTGCCCAGACAAAAGACGCGGCTGCCATGCCCCGCCTGCAACCAGCGCAAGCCCCGCACATGGGCATCGGCCAGATCGGTCACATGCACATAGTCGCGCACGCAGGTGCCATCCGCCGTCGGATAATCCGATCCGAACACCGTCAGCGCCCCGCGCTTGCCCCCGATCGCGTCCAGCATCACCGGAATGAGATGCGTCTCGGGGTCATGGTGTTCGCCCAGCTCCCCTGCCGGATCCGCCCCCGCCACGTTGAAATAGCGAAAGATCACCGTCCGCAACCCGTGGCTCTCGCGGAAATTCCCCAGCATCTGCTCGATCGCCAGCTTCGACGCGCCATAGGCGTTGATCGGGCGCTGGGCCGTGTCCTCGTCCAGCACCACCCCGTCCTGATCGCCATAGGTGGCACAGGTCGAGGAAAAGACGAAATCCCCGATCCCCGCGGCAATCGTCGCCTCGATCAGGTTCAGCGCCCCGCCCACATTGACCCGCCAGTAAAGCCCCGGATCCTTCATCGACTCGCCCACCAGCGACAGCGCCGCGAAATGCATCACCGCCACCGGTTTCCACTGCGCCAAGGCCGCATCTATGCTGGCGCGGTCCATCAGATCGCCGCGCGCAAGCGGCCCGTAGCGCACCGCCGCCTCCCATCCCGTCGACAGGTTGTCAAAGGCGACCGGCACATATCCCGCCGCCGCAAGCGCCTTGCAGGCATGGGCGCCGATATATCCCGCGCCCCCCGTCACCAACACATGTTCCGGCACCGGCCACTCCTGTTCCAATCGCGCAAAGCCTAGCGCCCCGCCCCCGCAAAGGCGAGAGGCCGCAACACCACCGTACGCTGCCTAAACCCCGCGCTGACCAAAGCCCCCTACCCTGCCCCGAACCCACACAGCAGCGAGAGGCGGCGATGCCCGACGATACCCCGATCCTTGGCCTACCCCTGATCCTGCCCGCGCAGGCCCAGAAACACGTCACCCATAACGAGGCGTTGCGCCTGCTCGACATCCTCGTGCAACTCGCCGTCCTCGACCGCGACCTTGCCGCCCCGCCCGCCACACCTGCCGAAGGCGACCGCTACATCGTCGCGGCAAGCCCCACGGGCGCATGGTCCGGTCAGGCGGGTCGCATCGCGGCCTTCTGGGGCGGCATCTGGGTTTTCCTCCAACCGCGCGACGGCTGGACCGCCCGCGTCACCGACGAGAACATCACCCTCGTCCGCAGGGGCGGTATCTGGGATGTCGCCGACACCGCCAGCGAAACCACGCCCCGCCTTGGCATCGGAACCACGCCCGATGCCACCAACCGTCTGGCCGTGGTCTCTCCGGCCAGCCTCTTCACCCATGCGGGGACCGACCACCGCATGGTGCTGAACAAGGCCACGGCTGCCGACACCGCCTCGATCCTGTGGCAAAGCGGCTATTCGGGGCGTGCCGAAATCGGGCTTGCCGGATCGAACGAGCTTTCGGTCAAGGTCAGCCCCGACGGATCCACCTTTACCACCGCGCTGACGGTCGACGCGACGGGCCGCCCCTCTTTGCCGCAGGGAATGACCGTTGCGGGCGAGGCCACGCTCGCAGGCCCGGTCATCCTCGCAGGTCCGGTCACCCTTGGCGGCCCCGTCACCGGCACGGCCCTTCAGGCGACCCCACAGGACGGAACGGCAGGCCGCCTGCTGACGACGGGCGCCTTCGGCCTCGGCGCTGCGGCCGCGCCGCTCTTGCCCAGCCTCGACGCGACCGGCACGCTTGCGGGCGACTGGCGCACCGCCGACACCCTGACCACCGGCACATGGCCCCCCGCCGCCTCGAACGCGGCGCTGCGCAACGGCCTGCTGACCGTGCAGCGCCCCGACGCCGGCACCATCCTGCAACGCTGGCTGCAATCGGACACCGCCACCGAATGGACCCGCCGCAATACCGGCGCGGGGTGGAGCGCATGGTCCCGCGCAATCCCGCTCACCGGAACCGTCGCCATGACCTCGGGCCTTCCGACCGGCTCGGTGATCCAGCGCGGCACCGGCACCCAAGGCGAATTCGTCCGCTTCGCCGACGGCACCCAGATCTGCACCCATATCCTCGCCCTCGGCGCGCTGAACACGGCCGTCGGCAGCCTGTTTCAGGGCTCTGCCGCGATCACATGGACCTTCCCCGCGCCCTTCGCGGTCGTGCCGGTCGTCTCGGGCCTTACGGCCAGCACCAGCGCATGGCTCACGGCATCGACCCCCACGGCGACCGCAGCCTCGTTGCGCGGTTGTGCGGCGATCAGCCTGCCGTCCTCGGTGAACGCCCATGTCATGGCGGTCGGCCGATGGGCGTGACGGCTCCCTTGCCCGTCCGCCGCTCCGGCGTCCCCTTTCCGGCGTCCCCTTTCCGGTGTCCTGTTCCTGTGCCCGCATGGCACGGGTGCATGACAGGGGCGCGCGAATTGTCGGCAATCCTCGGCAATCCGCCCAAATCCTGCGCCCGGCACCGCGATTGCGCCTCGGGGCGGCATTTGCGCCTCGCCCCGTTTGACAGCGGGGCGACCTTGCCCTTACACCAAGGCCAATCTCTGGCGCTTGGTGAATCCCCATGAAAATCGCAATGATCGGAACAGGCTATGTCGGCCTCGTTTCGGGTGTCTGCTTCTCGGACTTCGGTCATGACGTCATCTGCGTCGACAAGGACCCCGGCAAGATCGACCGCCTCCGCGCGGGCGAGGTGCCGATCTTCGAACCCGGCCTTCAGGACCTCATGGCCAAGAACGTGGCCGCAGGCCGCCTGTCCTTCACCCTCGATCTGGCCGAAGCCGTCGCGGGCGCCGATGCCGTATTCATCGCCGTGGGCACGCCCACACGGCGCGGTGACGGCCATGCCGACCTGACCTATGTCATGGCCGCCGCCGCCGAGATCGGCGCAGCACTCACCGGCTACGCCGTGGTCGTCACCAAATCCACCGTCCCCGTCGGCACCAACCGCAAGGTGGCCGAGGCCGTCGCCGCCGCCAACCCCGCCGCCACCTTCGATGTGGCCTCGAACCCCGAATTCCTGCGCGAAGGGGCGGCCATCGACGATTTCATGCGCCCCGACCGCGTGGTCGTCGGCGTCGAAAGCGACCGCGCGAAAAAGGTCATGTCCGACATCTACCGCCCGCTCTTCCTGCGCGAATTTCCCATCGTCTTCACCGGCCTCGAGTCGGCCGAGATGATCAAATACGCCGCCAATGCCTTCCTCGCGACGAAGATCACCTTCATCAACGAGATCGCCGCCCTGTGCGAACGCGTCGGGGCCGACATCAAGGCCGTGTCCAAGGGCATCGGCCTCGATGGCCGCATCGGCAACAAGTTCCTGCACGCAGGCCCCGGCTATGGCGGATCGTGCTTTCCCAAGGACACCAAGGCACTCGCCCGCATCGGGCAGGACCACGCCGTTCCCATGCAGATCACCGAAACCGTGATCCGCGTCAACGAAGAGGTCAAAGCCCGCATGGTCGAAAAGATCGTCGACCTCTGCGGCGGCACGGTCAACGGCAAGACCGTCGCCATCCTCGGCGTCACCTTCAAACCCAACACCGACGACATGCGCGACGCCCCCTCGCTTACCATCGTGCCCGCTCTTGTCGGCAACGGCGCGCGCGTCCGCGTCACCGACCCCGAAGGCCAGCGCGAGGGCGAGGCCCTTCTCCCCGGCGTGACATGGTGCGAAAACGCCTATCAGGCGTCCCAAGGGGCCGACATCGTGGTCATCCTGACCGAGTGGAACGAATTCCGCGCCCTCGACCTTGCGAAACTCGCCGGCAAGATGGCGACCCCGCGCATGGCCGACCTGCGCAACATCTACAACCGCGACGACGTCGCCGCCGCGGGCTTCACCGCCTATGCCGGAGTCGGCCGCTAGGGGCCTAGACGAACAGGAAATCCGATGCGGTCAGGTCGGCGGCATCGACACCTTCCAGCCAGATCAGATGGCCGCCGCGGCTGATCTGCGCATAGTCGACCCCGTCGATCGTCACATCGCGGATCACCAGCCCGCGAAACCGCGCCGCATCCGTGCCGCCGCCAAGACCCGTCAACCGCAAACGGTCGATCCCGTCCTCGAAATCGGTGATCACATCCACCTCGCCGCGCAGATAGCTGGTGAACTGGAACAGATCCGCCCCCGTGCCCCCCGTCATCCGGTCCTTGCCGCGCCCGCCGTCCAGCCGGTCGCTGCCCGCGCCACCGTCAAGCACATCGTCCCCGAACAGGCCGTAAAGCAGATCGTCGCCCTCGCCTCCCGCCAGCGTGTCGCGCCCCGTGCTTGCGCTCAGCCGGTCATTGCCCGACCCGCCCGTCAGCACATCGTCGCCCGCACCGGCGTTCAGCACATCGTCCCCCGCGCCCCCGTCCAGCCGGTCGTTGCCTCCAAAGCCGCCCAGAATGTCGTTGCCCGCGTCGCCCCACAGGCTGTCGTCGCCCATGCCCCCCGACAAAAGGTCGTTGCCCGACCCGCCTTCCAGCCCGTCATTGCCGTTGCCCGCGTCCAGAATGTCCCGTCCGTCATCGCCGGACAGCCTGTCGTCCCCCTCGCCGCCCGAAACCGTGTCGTCGCCCTCTCCGCCCGAGACAGAGTCATTTCCCGCCGTCGCGGCAATGCTCTCGTTCCCCGCACCGCCCAGAACCGTGTCGTTCCCCGCCCCGTCCGAGAAACGGTCCACCCCTTCGCCCCCGTCAAGCCAGTCGTCCCCCTCGCCGCCGATCAGCCAGTCCGCGCCGGTTCCACCCGACAGCCTGTCGTTGCCGATCCCGCCGTCCAGCGTGTCGTTGCCCTCCTCGCCGTATAGCCCGTCGTTGCCCACCGTTGCCGTGACGCTTTCGTTTCCGACCCCGCCATAGATCGTATCGTCGCCCGCCCCGTCCGAGAACAGGTCCACCCCCTCGCCGCCCTCGAACCAGTCGTCGCCCGCGCCGCCGACAAGCCGGTCGGCCCCCGGCCCCCCGAACAGACGGTCATTGCCGATCCCGCCGTCCAGCGTGTCATTGCCCTCGTCCCCGTATAGCCAGTCATTCCCCGCCGTGGCGGTGACGGTCTCGTTCCCCGCGCCGCCAAAGACCGTGTCGTTTCCCGCCCCGTCAAGCAGGACATCCACCCCGTCGCCCCCGTCCAGCCGATCATCCCCCTCGCCCCCGACGATCCGGTCTGCGCCAGCCCCGCCTGCAAGACGGTCGTTTCCCGCGCCGCCCTCCAGCGTGTCGGCCCCCTCGCCACCCAGCGCGGCGTCATCCCCCGCGCCGCCATAGGCCGCATCCGCCGCACCTCCGCCCGTCAGGCTGTCGGCCCCCTCGCCCCCCCAAAGCGCGCCACCACCCGCACCGGCAGCCAGCGTATCCTCTCCCGCTCCGCCGTCGAAGCGCGCATATCCCGCCCCGCCCGTCATCGCATCGCCCAGACCGGTGCCGATGAACCCCTCGACCCCCTCGACCACATCATCCGCCACCTCTGGCGACCCCTCGGCCCAGGCCCGCAGGTCGATCCGCAGCGCCGTATCCAGCCCCGCATAGCTGGCCCAATCCAGCCCGGCCCCGCCGTAAAGCGTATCGGCCCCCCCGCCCCCGACCAGCAGGTCATCCCCCGCCAACCCCGTCAGCACCTCGGCAAGGGCCGTGCCCGACAGCGTGTCATTGGCGGCACTTCCCGAAAGGGTCAGCGGCTCGGGCGGGGGCAGGGTGACTTGCGTCACAGGCTCAAGCCGTGTCATCGCCCCGTAGTCCAGCCCGCGCAGCGCCGTCACGGCCAGCGCCCGACCGTCGATGCTGCGCAGCTCAAGCTCCTCCTCGCCAAAGCGCAGCACCGCCCCCGTCGCCGTCGCGGTGATGGTCAATTGTCCCGCATTGCGAAAGAACGACCACCGCGTCAGGTCGATCCGGTCCTGCGCAATGTCGAAATCCGTGATCACGTCGCGCGTGCCATCGGCGGCCAGCACAAAGACATCCGCCCCCGCGCCCCCGCCCAAGGTGTCGCTTCCCGCGCCATCGAGCAGAATGTCGCGCCCCGCCCCGCCCGCCAAAGCGGCGCCACCTGCGGGCGCGGTCAAAAGATCATCGCCCGCGGTTCCCGCCTCGCCCACCGCGCCAAGGTTCCGCAGATCGACCGACAGCTGCGTCAACCCCGCCTCGGCCCCCGACAGGACCAGCACCTGCAACACCCCGCCCACCAGCGACAACCGCAGGTCCGAGATATTCGCCAAGCCCGTCGTCAGGCTGTCGGCCAGACTCGCCAGATGCACCAGCCTGCCATCCGGCAGCAGCGTCAGCAGGCTGATGCCGTCATCCGCCCCCGCAGCGACCACAAAGACCCGCCCGCCGACAGCCACCGCATCCAGCGCGACGACTCCGGCGAAACGCGTGCCCAGATCGTCCACCACATGATCGACTGGCACCATCCTGCCGCCCGCCTCCAGCCGGAACACCGTCAGGCTCGACGATCCCGCCGCCCCTGCGACCAGCCAGCTTGTGCCGCCGCTCTCGACGACCTTCAGACAGCTCACCCCCTGCATCGGCACGCCCTGCGCCGCCCCCGCCGTGGCAACCGGAACCAGCCCCCCCTCGGCATCCAGCGCAAAGGCGCTCACCCCGTTCTCGGAAGCCGATCCGGCAAAGACCAGCGCCACACCACCCGCTTGGGCAAAGGCAAGGGCCGAGACAGCGGCAACAGAGGTTTCGGCCGTATCGGCAAAACCCGCCACGCGGGTCAGGCTCTGGTCCGCGCCGATGCGGAACACCTCGATCCCGGTTCCCGCGGGGCGCGTGGCGACCAGATAGTCCACACCGCCCGCCGAAACCGCCATCACCTCGACCGCCTGCGATGCCACCGGCGTCGGGGTCAGATACCCCGTCAACGCCACGCCCGCCGCCAGCTTGGCCGATGCGACCAGATCGGTCGCAAGGCTTCCCGAAACGCCGCCCACCGTCACGGCCACCCGCGCGGTGCCGTGGCTCGTGAACCCTGTCACACCCGCCAGCCCCGACACCGACAGACCAAGACGCACGGTCTCGGCGGCGACGGGGTTGAACACCCGCACCCCCGCCCCACCCTGTTCCGGCACAAGCGAGGCTTGTGCCAGCGGCACGCCGAAACGTGCGCCGGAGACGACCCCGACCCTCGTGAATTCCATATCGCACACACCCCTTGCCCGTAGGCCCGATCAGGGTGTCGTGACAGGGTTAAGCCCTTGTTTCGCAAGCATGGCGAAATCGCGGCCCTTGCCGCGCCTTGGCGCAGCGCGCCCCATTTGCGCCACGTGTCAGATGGTTTCGGCCTCGGCCGGGGTGACGCCCGCGCGTTTCAGCACCGCCTCGCGCCAGGTGATGTAGCTGATCGCGCCGATGATTACCGCCCCGCCCAGCAGCACCATCGGGTCCACCCCTTCGCCAAAGACCAGCGCCCCCAGCAGCGTGGCCCAGACAAGTTGCAGGAACGTCACCGGCTGCGTCACCGCAAGGGGGGCCGCCCCGAAGGCCCGCGTCATGCAGTAATGCCCGCCCGTGGCAAAGGCCGCGACCAGCGCCAGCCACAACAGCTGCACCCAGTCCACCGGAACCCAGACCCACCACGCAAAGGGCGCCAGCAGCACCGTCACCGAAAGCGACATCATCGCCACGATGGTCCCCGCCGAGACGATCTGGCTCAGCCGTTTCGCGATCAGGTAACTTCCCGCAAAGAAGGTCGCCGCCGCAAGCTGCGCCAAATGCCCCCCCGTCACCTCGCGCAATCCGGGCCGCAGCACGATCAGCGCCCCGATCAGGGCGACACAGACCGCCAGAACCCGCCGCAATGCCAGCTTCTCGCCAAAGATCATCGCCGCCCCGACTGTCAGCAGAACGGGGTTCAGGTAGCCGATGGCCGTCACCTCCGCGACAGGAATGCGCGCCATCGCATAGAACCAGCACACCACCGCCGCCGTATGGAACAGCCCGCGCACCCCGAACAGTTTCAGCGACCCCGCCGGAAACCCCGCGCGCACCATCGGCAGCAGGGTCGGCAACAGGAACAGCACCCCCCAGCCGAACCGCAGAAAGGCCGATTGCGCGGCCGGAATCCCGGTGCCCAGATGCCGCACGACCCCCGTGACGCCGACAAAGCAAAGCCCTGTCGCCAGCATCCACAGAACCGCCTCGACGGGGCGTCCCAGATCGGTCGGAGCAAAGGCTTTCATCCCGCCACCAAACCCTGTCCCCGCGCCAGGTTCAAGCGACCACCAGCCCCAGGGCGATGGCCCACATCGTCACCCCCACCACCACCTCGAGGACGACCCACGCCCGCGGCCTTGCGAACAGCGGCGCAAGCAGGCGCGCGCCATAGCCAAGTGCCGCAAAGAACGACAGCGACGCCCCCGCCGCCCCGATGCCAAAGGCCCATCCCGCAGGCGCATATTGCGCCGAGATCGACCCCACCAGCACAACGGTATCCAGATAGACATGCGGATTGGCCCAGGTCAGGAACAGACAGGTGCCCAGCACCGCGCCAAGGCTTGCCTTCTCGCCCGCCGCAGGCATCAGCGCCTCGCCGCCCCGCAAGGCCGCGCGGAACCGCAAGGCCCCGTAAACCGTCAGAAAGGCCACACCGGCCCAGCGCATCGCCTCGGCCAGCCACGGCACCGCCCCCGACACCGCGCCGAAGCCTCCGACACCGGCAAGGATCAGCAGCGCGTCCGATCCGGCACAGGCGGCCACGACAGCCCCCACATGCTCGCGCCGCAACCCCTGCCGCAACACAAAGGCGTTCTGCGCCCCGATCGCCAGAATAAGGCTCAACCCCACCAGATACCCGGCGAGGGCGGCCTGCACATCTTGATGGAACATTATCCCTGCCGCAGTGCCCTGAAGAAAAACATCGCCCCCAGCATCACCGCCAAAAGCCCGATCATGTCACCAAGCACACTGCCCGAAAACGCGACCATCAACTCGTCCGACGTCAGCTCGCCGCAACAGCCCAGCCAGAACCGCGCCTGATTGCTGATCACCGATTGCACCAGCCCGATCAGGAACAGCACCTTCCAGTTCAGCGCCTCCCCCGGCCCGCGCGCATCGATCCCCGCCAGACGGAACAGATCGAATGTCAGCGGTGCCGCAACCGTCTTGATCGTCACCAAAAGGAACATCATCGCGCCCAACCCGTCGGCCCCGCGCAACAGCCAGACAGACAGCACCGTCGCGGGCAGCACGATCGGCACCGCAAGCCAGCCGTAGAACCAGGCCAGCAGAACCAGCACCCCATGCGGCAGATAGACGATCGAGATGGCACCGAAAAAATCGATAAGCACTTTCGGATGAATCAGCCCGTCGATCAGGTCCTTCAGACCGTACGAGCCGAATACAAGCGCCGAGCCGACAAGAAAGTGAAGTGCCGGCACGGCATAGGCGCGCTTTTCCAAAATGGCCCCCAAAGAGCAAGAATTATCAGATCGGCCCTATCCCTGACCGGCACCACCGACGGCACCCGTCACGATATAGGCTCCGGCCTTCGTATCGGGTGCATGCTTCACAAGCCCGCGCTGCACAAGGCTTTTCAACGCGCGGTGGTAGGTCGCCTGCGGGATCGCCGCTGCCAGCGGATGCGCGCGGATCGCATCCGACCGCGCCGCCTTGGCCATTCCCGCCGCCACTTCGTTGATCGCGTAAAGCACATCCCGCTCGTTCGGGCTCAATTCGACCAGACCCAGCGTCGTTTCCATTTCGAGCAGCAGTGCCCGCAGTTGAGATACGCTCTTGATATTCAAAACAGGCACCATCGCATCGTTCGGCACGGACAATCCCCTGCCGGTATACCATATGATATGCCAATTCTGCATCAAGCGCAACGGAACCCGACATAGGCCTGTCACCATTACAATTATCATATTGACAATAGGTCAGTCTGCCGCATCATCAAGCATGCCGGAACGCGCGTGTCATCCCAACACGTCAGAACCAGCGGCACCGATGCACTTACGCCTCATCACCGGCATCGGCGTCGTTCCTGTTCGCGTTCCGGCCCCGCCCATGAGTCACCAGATGCCGCACCGCACCGCTTCCCACCTTTCTGTCGTTGCCTCTGCCGCCGGTGGTGCCGCGCCGCGCGTGCTGATCGTCGGGCGCGACGGGGCAGATGCGCCCGCAATCCACACATGGCTCGACCGCCTCGGCGCGTCGCCGGTGCATGTGGGCGAACGCCACCTGCCGCTTGAATGGCTTGACCAATATGCCACCGGCTTCGACATCGCCCTCGTCGATGCCGACCACCTCGGCGATCCCGGCGATGTCATCGATTTCGGCCAGCGCCTGCGCCGCTACGCGCCAGAGCTTCCGGTCCTGATGGCGTCCTCGCGCGTCGCGCAAGACGATCTCACCACCGAACGCATGGCCTTTTGCGATGCGACCCTGAAGAAGCCGCTCACCCATGCGCGACTGGCAAAGGGCGCAGCCCAGGCCTGCGACAACCATGCCCACTGGCTCGCCTCGCGCGACAGCCAGCGTCCGCCCCCGCGTCTCCTCGGTGCGATCCCCTGATCCTCCGAAGCCTGCGGCCCCCGAAAGGGGGCCGTTTTTTCCGGCAAGCATTCTCGAAACGACAAAAGGCCCCCGCCATCGGCGGGGGCCTTCCTATCCGTCCGGACAGGGCGGTCAGCCCAATTGCGCGGCAACATCCTCGGGGATGTCGAAGTTGTGCGTCACGGTCTGCACATCGTCATCCTCTTCCAGCATGTCGATCAGCCGCATCAGCTTTTGCGCCGTATCAAGGTCTACCTCGGTCAGCGTCTGCGGCCGCCAGACCAGCTTGGATTCGGTCGATTCGCCCAACGCCTTCTCAAGCGCGTCCGACACATCCGACAGCGCCTCGACCGAGCAATAGATCCAATGCCCGTCCTCGTCCGATTCCACATCGTCCGCGCCGGCATCCAGCGCCGCCATCATGACCGTATCGGCATCGCCCGCGCTTGCGGGATACGAGATTTCGCCCACGCGGTCGAAGGAATGGCTGACCGATCCGGTCTGCCCCATGTTGCCGCCGCATTTGGTGAAATACGACCGCACGTTCGAAGCGGTCCGGTTCAGGTTGTCGGTCATCGCCTCGACGATGATCGCGATTCCGTTGGCGCCATAGCCCTCATAGCGGATTTCGGTGTAATCCGCCGCATCGCCGCCCACCGATTTCTTGATCGCGCGGTCGATCACGTCCTTGGGCATCGAAACGGCCTTCGCCGCCTTGACGGCCAGACGCAGACGCGGGTTCTTGTCCGGATCGGGGTCGCCCATCTTGGCGGCGACGGTGATTTCCTTCGCCAGTTTCGAGAACATCTTCGAGCGCAGCTTGTCCTGCTTGCCCTTGCGATGCTGGATGTTCGCCCACTTAGAATGGCCTGCCATGACCCGTACTCCGGTATCCCTGCTTGGGTAATGCGCCCGTATATACAAAGCAGGGTGGAATGGGCAACCCCGCCCCACCCGACCGTCCGCCGCACCGACCTATCCAAACGAAGCATGGTCAGCGCCGCACGCCTGCCCTATCTACAAGCCAAGAGCCTGTCTTTTGAATCGAGCGTATATTGCCAGTGCCCCCGCCGATCCCCGAAACCTCCAGACCGGCCACGGGCCGCAGGCTGTGCCTCGCCTTCCTCGGCGGCTGGCAACGCGAGATCGGGACACAGGAAATCACCCTCGTCCTGCGGCATCCCTATGTCATGGGCTTCTATCTGGTGGTCGCGGGCCTCGATCTGCTGATCGGCTTCGCGCGCCTGCCCCACGGTTCGGTCGAGGCGACGACCAACCTGCGCATTCCCATCACCTTCCTCGGTGTCTCGGCAGGCCTTGCCGCCGCGATCCTGACCCTGCACCTCGCCGCGCGGTTCGGCCCGCGGAAGGGCGCGAAAAGGGGCGCGGTCAGGGTCCACCTGTCGCTGCCGCTGCTGATCTGCATCCTTGTCGCGCAAGGAACCGAGGCCCTGCTCCTGCGGCACCTTCTCGGCATACCCTACCCGTCCGCCGGCTTTGCGCTGGCCATCGTGCTTGCGTTCCAGCTGCTGGGAGAGGGGTATTTCCACTTCGGCCTGCGCCCCTTGGCCGACCGCATCCTGCGCGACATCCGCACCGAACCGCTTGACGCGGGCGACAGCCTCCCCGCGCCCGCCGCCCCCGCCGCCACCCTTGTCTCTGGCCCGGTCAGCGTTCCGGCGGATACGGTGCTGCGCCTCAGCGCGCAGGGCAATTACGTGCAACTCTTCACCGGGTCCGGCACCCGCCTCTTGCCCGGCCCATTGTCGAGCCTTGTCGAGCAATTGCCCCAGGGCATGGGCTGTCTGGTCCACCGCTCGGAATGGGTCGCAACACGCATGGTGGCCAGTGCCAGCCGCCAAGGGCGCAGCATCACCCTGTCCCTGCGCGACGGCGAAACCGTCCGCGTGGCCTCCTCGCGCACCGACGAGGTGCGCGACTGGCTGGCGCAGTTTCCCGCCCCGCCGCGCCGCCGCCGCGATCAGTCGACCGGCGGGGGCGATACGAAGCGCCAGTCGCGGCCCGCGCCCGTCACCACGACCTCGGCCATCGGCGGCACCGCACCCTCGGCCCCGAGCGCATCGGTCACGCCGACGAAAAGCTGACGCAGCAGGTTGGGCTTGGCCACCTCGGTCACGCGGTAGTCATAGCCCGCCCCGCAACCCTCCAGCCGCCCCGCCCCGCCCTCGGCCTTCCACGGCGCGCGGCAAACCGACCCGTCCGACAGGCTCAGCGTCAACGTCTCGCCCGACAGGCGCGCCGCTTGCGGCACCGCAGCCCCGCCCGCTGCCGCGCATCCCGCCAACAACCCCAGCAACAAAACCGAACGACGCATGGCGAACCCTTTCAAAGCGGCCAGATCAACGGGATCAGGGCCGAAGCCAGCAACCCCGTGATGATGTTGAGCGGTATCCCCACCCGCATGTAATCCGAGAACTTATACCCACCCGGCCCGTAGACCATCATATTCGTCTGATACCCCACCGGCGTCGCAAATGCGACCGAGGCCGAGAACATCACCGCCACCACCAGCGGGCGCGGGTCGATGCCGAGGTTATGCGCCAACTCGATGGCGATGGGCGTATAGATCACCGCCACCGCATTGTTCGACAGGAATTCCGTCAGGACAAGACCAAGGAAATAGACGCACAGGATCAGCCAGAACGGCGACAGCCCCGCCATGTAGGGCGCGGCCTGATCGACGATCATCCGCACCGCCCCCGACTGGTCCAGCGCCTCGCCCACAGCCAGCATGGCGAAGATCATCGCAAGCAGGCGCCCGTCGACGAAGCTGAACGCCTCTTCCGCATCGACGCAGCGCGTGACCAGAATCAGCGACACCGCCACAAGCGCCAGCGCGATGATCGGCGCCACGTCCAGCGCCGACAGCACCACCACCAGAAGCAGCGCCCCGATGGCGATGGGGGCCTTTGCCCGCCGGAACGGCTTGATCGACGGCCGGCTGATATCGACAAGGTCCATATCCGCCGCCAGCCGCTGGATATCCTCGATAGCCCCCTCCAGCAGCAAGGTGTCGCCCACCCGCACGACCAGATCGTCAAGCTGCCGCCCGATGTTCTGGTTGCGCCGGTGCGCCGCCAGCACATAGACCCCGTAGCGCCGCCGCAGGCGCAACTCGCCCAGACGCCGCCCCTCCATCCGGCACCCCGGCGAGATCAGAACCTCCACCGTCTCGGTCCGCGTCGAGGACAGCTTGTCCACCAGATGCAGGTCCTTGCGCTGCTGCAATCCCAGCAGTTCCGTCATCTCGGTCCGCAGCACCACGCGGTCACCGGCCTGCAACACAACGGGCGCCAGCTCGCGCCGAAGCGAGGCATCGCCCCGCAGCACATCGATCAGCCGCACCCCGTCGCGCTTGAACAGATCGACCGCCAGCACCGCCTGCCCGATCAGCGGGCTGTCCTCGGGAATGGCGACTTCGGTGAAATACTTCATCTTGCGGCGGTCGTTCAGCAGCGTGCCCATCGACTGGCGCACCGGCAACAGCTTGCGCGCCGTCAAGCCCAGAAAGGCCCCGCCCGCCAGCGTCAGCGCGATACCCAGCGGCGCGATCTCGAAAATCGAGAAATGCGCCAGCCCCGCCTTGGCCGCCACCCCGTCGACCAGCAGGTTGGTCGACGTGCCGATCAGCGTAATCATCCCGCCCAGAACGGTCATATAGCTCAGGGGTATCAGCAGCTTCGACGGCGCCGACCCCAGCCGCACGGCGATCTGCATCACCACCGGGATCATCACCGCGACAAGGGGCGTGTTGTTCATGAAGGCCGAAGCCACGGCGATAAAGGCGAACAGCACCACGATGGTCAGCTTGGGCCGGTTGCCGACATG
The DNA here is from genome assembly GCF_014243445.1 of Paragemmobacter straminiformis. Classification (GTDB taxonomy): domain Bacteria; phylum Pseudomonadota; class Alphaproteobacteria; order Rhodobacterales; family Rhodobacteraceae; genus Paragemmobacter; species Paragemmobacter straminiformis. The sequence goes on along the minus strand of NZ_JACLQD010000005.1, from coordinate 207,255 downwards.
CCGCTCGGCGGTGCGGATGACCATTTCCACGGCCCCCGTGCGCACCAGCCCGCCCATCACCAGAAACATCAGCGCGATGGTCCAGGGCGCGGCATTCGACAGCACCGCTATCCCGTCCTTGACCGGCAAAAGCCCCGTCAGCAGCATCACCGCCGCCCCGCCGATGGCCGTCACCTCGACCGGATAGGTCTCGCGCAGAAACAGCACGAACATGACGAACAGGATGCCCAGCGCCACAAAGGGCTGCCATTCCGCCGCTATCCCGAACCCCAGCATCCTGCCTCCACCTGCCCGGCAAGGCGCGGCGGCGGGCCTCGATCAGCCCGACTTCGCCGCCCCGCGCGGGCTGACCAATGCCACACCCGAGAGAAGAAGAACAACGGCAAGCCATATAAAAGGAGGAAATCTTTCTCCCAGCAGCGCCATCGCCCAGAAAATTCCTGCTCCGGTCACGATATAGGAACATTGTGCGGCAAAGACCGATCCGGCCCGCGACGCAAGCCAGACGTAACCGGCATACATCAGCGCATGGATCGCCGATGACCCCACCAAAGCCGCCTCTGCCCGCCCGAAACCGGCGAACGGGTCGAAGAACTGCCCCGAGCCCAGCGTGATCGGCGCGCAGATCACCAGCCCCACGACCGACGCCCCCAGCATGGCCTGCACCGCATCCATGCCCTCGGTGCCGTTGCGCGCGACATAGGTCGCCTCCATCGCATAGAACAGCGGCCCGACCAGCGCTACGGGCAGGAACACCGCCAAGGCAGGGTCGGGCAACACCGCCCCCGGCGCGGCGATCAGCCCGACTGCGGCAAGCCCGAGCAGCAGACCCAGCAGGCGCCGCGCCGAGAAGCGCTCCATCCGCAGGGCCAGCGCCATCGGAAAGGCCAGCATCGGCACCGCCGAGATGATCATCGACATGATCCCCGCCGGAAGCCGCGTGGCCGACAGGTAAAAGGTGGCATTGGGCACCAGGGTGCCCATCACCGCCACGATCACATAGAACTTCAGCGTGGCGCGGGTAAAGACCAGCCCCTTGCCCCGCACCGCCGACAGGGTCCCCAGCACCAGAATGCAGATGACCAACTGCCAGAAGATCAGGCCAAAGGGCTTGTGCCCCGAACTTGTCGCGATCTTGCCCAAGGGCTGCGTCATGCCCCAGCCAAGGCCCAGCGTGACAAGCGCCGCAACGTAAAGCCGCCGCTGCCGCCCCTGCGGCCCGGCTGCCAGCGCGGTCAAACCCGCGCCTCTTCCAGCCGCCCGCCGACGCGGATCATCCGCACCTTCAGCGCCTTGCCACTGCGGTCGTCGGTCTCGACGTAAACACCCGACAGCGTGGCAGGCCCGTTCGCAGGCTCGAAGCGCGCCTTGGCCATGCCGGTGATAAAGCGCCGCAGCGGCTCCATCTTCTCCATCCCGATGACGCTGTCGTAATCCCCGCACATGCCCGCATCGGTCAGATAGGCGGTGCCCCCCTTCAGGATCATCGCATCCCCCGTAGGCACATGCGTATGCGTGCCCACCACCAACGAGGCCTGCCCGTCGCACCAATGGCCCATCGCCATCTTCTCGCTCGTGGCCTCCGCATGGACATCCACGACCGCCGCCTGCACCGAAGCCCCCAGCGCATGGGTCTTCAGCACCGTCTCGATGGCCGAGAACGGGTCATCGAAAGGCCGCTTCATGAAGACCTGCCCCAGAACCTGCGCCACCAGCACCTTGCGCCCCTGCGTCGCATCGAAGATGCGAAATCCCTTGCCGGGCGCCACCTTGGAAAAGTTCAGCGGCCGCACGATGCGCGGCTCGGTCTCGATGAAGGAAAGCATGTCCTTCTGGTCAAAGGCATGATCCCCCAGCGTGATGCAATCGGCACCCGCCTGCAAAATCGCGCGCGCATGCTCGGGCGTCAGCCCCGCCCCGCTCGAGGCGTTCTCGCCGTTCACCACGACGAAATCGAGCCCCCATTCCGCACGCAGCGCCGCCAGCCGCTCGGCAATCGCCGCACGCCCGCTCCGCCCCATCACATCGCCAAGGAAAAGAATACGCATTCCCCCGCCATAGGCCCGCATCCCCACCCCCGCAAGCCTGATTGCGACATATTCCCCCGTCTCCCGCCCCGTACCCCGCCCCGCCCTGCGCGCCGCGCCCGCCGCATGCGCCGCAAAGGGGGGCCGTCTGCCCCCCTCGGGCCGCGTTCCGCGCCCCTCACCCCCCGAGGATATTTCCGGCAAGAGGAAGCAGCCGGACGCAGCGCTTTCATACTCGTGCAAATATCCTCGGGGGGAGGCGCGGCACGCGCCGCGGGGGGCAGACAGCCCCCCGGGCAACAGGCACCACGGCGCAAGGCCCTGCCTATTCCAGCCCCGCGGCCCGCATCAGCTCGCGCGCCGCATCCTGCACCAGCCGGTCGCGCCCCGCGCCCTGCACCGGAATCCGTCCCGGCTCGAGGAAGAGCGGCGCCGCAAGCGGCGTCACGCGCGCAAGGCGCAGACAGTCGACCCGCCCCTGCACCCGCGCCAGCATCTCCTCGATCCGCGCGAAATCGACCAGACCGCGCTCGGCCTCCTCGCGCGTGATCTGCAACAGCAGATGCCCCGGATCATACTTCCGCAGCGTGTCATACAGGATATCCGACGAGAATGTCGCCTGCCGCCCCGACTTGCGCCGCCCCTGATTGTTCCGCTCGATCAGCCCCGAGATGATGGCCGAGTTGCGGAAGGTCCGCTTCATCACCGCATTGCCCGCAAGCCATGTCTCCAGACCTTCGCGCAGGGCTTCCACCTCGAACAGCGGCGCGGGGTCCAGAACCGGCTCCAGCCCCCAGATCAGCGTGGCGTAATCGGTGCAGGTAAAGCCCAGCGGCGCCAGCCCCTGCTCCTCCATCCGCTTGGTCACCAGCAGGCCAAGCGTCGCATTGGCATTGCGTCCGGCGAAGCCGTAAACCGCCAGATGCTCGCGCCCGTCGTGCGGGAAACTTTCCACCAGAAGCCGCGACGGTTCGGGCAATCGGCTGACTTCACGCTGCAAGGCAAGCCATTCGGCCGTATGCAATGGCAATTCCGGCCAATCCGGCTTTTGGAACATCGCCATGATCCGCTGCGTCAGCAGGGTCGAGGTCGCGAATTTCGTCCCGTTGTAGACCGCCACCTTCGGCGTGCGTCCCGCAGCGCGCGACACTTCGACCGTCAACTCCTTCAACCCCTCGAAGCGCACGACCTGCCCCCCGATCAGAAAGGTATCCCCCGCCGTCAGGGTGGCCGCGAAATCCTCCTCGACCTCGCCAAGCGGGGTGCCGCCCATGCGGTTGCGCAGCCGCACCTTCAGGGTTTCGGTGTCGATGATCGTGCCAAGGTTCTGCCTGATCGGCGCGGCGCTGCGCGGGTCGCGCAACTGCCACTTGCCGTCCCGCTGCATCAGCCGCTGCCAGCGGTCATAGGCCCGCAGCGCATAGCCCCCCGTGGCCACGAAATCGAGACAGGCGTCGAACTCTGCCCGCGCCAGCCCCGCATAGGGGCCGGCCGTCACCACCTCGGCATAAAGCGCATCCGCGTCGAAAGGCCCCGCCGCAGCCGTCAGCAGGATATGCTGGCACAGCACATCGCGCGGCCCCGCCCCGCGCGGCTCGCCATCCAGATCATGCGCGCGCACCGCCTCGAGCGCCGCGCGGCATTCCACCACCTCGAACCGGTTCGCAGGCACCAGCAGCGCCTTTGACGGCGCGTTGTAGCGGTGGTTCGCCCGCCCGATCCGCTGCACCAGCCGCTTCACATTCTTCGGCGCGCCGACCTGAACCACCAGATCGACATCCCCCCAGTCGATCCCCAGATCAAGCGATCCGGTGCAGACGATGGCGCGCAACTGCCCCGCCACCATCGCCGCCTCCACCCTTTCGCGCTGCTCGCGCGAGAGCGAGCCGTGATGGATGCCAATCGGCAGATCATCGGAATTCTGCAACCACAGGTCGTGAAAGAACAGCTCCGCCTGCGCCCTCGTGTTGTGAAAGATCAAGGTCGTGCGATGCCGCCTCACCTCCTCGAGGATCGCGGGAATGGCATAGCGCCCCCCGCCGCCACTCCAGGGGGGCGGGGCGTCGGTCTCGAGCATGGCGATATCCGGCTCCGGCCCCGGATCGGCCACCAGCACCGCGCAGCCGCCCGGCGCAAGAAACCGCGCCAGCGCCGGCGGGTCCTCGACCGTGGCCGAAAGCCCCACCCGCCGCAGCCCCGGCGCCAATGCCTGCAAGCGCGACAGAAGCAGCATCAGCTGGTCGCCGCGCTTCGATTCCGCCAAGGCGTGGATCTCGTCCACCACCACCCGCTGCACTTTGGCAAAAAGGCGCGGCGCATCCTCGTAGCTCAGCAGCAGCCCAAGGCTTTCCGGCGTGGTCAGCAGGATATGCGGCGGATCGGCCCGCTGCCGCCGCCGCTGGGTGTAGCTTGTATCCCCCGTGCGGTCCTCGATCCGTATCGCGAGTCCGGCCCCCTCGACGGGTGTGCGCAAATTGCGCCGGATGTCGGCGGCCAGCGCCTTGAGCGGCGAGATGTAGATCGTATGCAACCCCGCCTCGGGCCGCGCGCCCAGCTCTGCCAGCGTCGGCAAGAACCCCGCCAGCGTCTTGCCGCCCCCCGTCGGCGCGATCAGCAGCGTCGCGGGCGCAGCGGCCCGTTGCAGCATCGCCTCCTGATGCGGATGCAAGGACCAGCCACGCGCGGCGATCCAGTCGGCAAGCGGGGGGGGAAGCAGGCTCATCCGCGCAAGCCCGGGCGCTGGTCTGCAATTCCGGCGGCGCAGACGGGGGCGCGGACGGGGGCGCGGACGGGGGCGCGGACGGGGGCGCAAACGGGGCGAAGGGAAAGGTCAGGGAAAAGGTCACCGCTCATCGCCCGCCCCCCTGCCCGATCACCCGCGCGATGCGCGCGATGCCTTCCGCGATCCGCGTCGCCTGAATCGAGGAATAGGCCAGACGGTAGAAATTCCGCCGCTCGGCTTCCGGCGCAAAGAACACCCGCCCCGGTTCGATCAGCACCCCCTCGCCCCGCAGGCGCAACGCCAGCGCCTCGGTATCCACACCGTCGGGCGCCTGCATCCAGAACGACGACCCGCCGAACCCGCCCTGCCCCGCCACCGTCAGACCATTGGCGGCAATCGCCTCGTCCATCGCCATGCGCCGCTTGCGGAACGCGGCCTTCATCCGGTTCACCAGCGCGTCATAATGGCCCAGCGACAGGAAATAGGCCGCCGTCCGCTGCATATGCCCCGGCGGATGGCGCAACACCTGCCCCCGCAAGGCCCGCGCCTCGCGGATGAACCCTTCCGATCCCACCAGCCAGCCCAGCCGCAACCCCGGAAAGATCGACTTCGAGAACGACCCCGCATGCACCACCCGCCCCTCGGCATCGAGGGATTTGAGCGAGGGCGACACAGGCCGCAGAAAGCTCATCTCGAATTCGTAGTCATCCTCGACCACGATGAAATTCCGCTCGGACGCAGCCCTGAGCAGCGCGTTGCGCCGCTCGACAGGCAGGGTCGCATTGGTCGGGCAATGGTGGCTCGCGGTCAGAAACACCACATCCACCCCCTCGGGCAGGGCCTCGGGCGGCAAGCCCTCGGCATCCACATCCACCGCCGCGATCCGCGCGCCGGTCTGGGCGACCATGCCACGGAACGGCGGGTAACAGGGGTTCTCCAGCGCCACCACCTTGCCCGCCCCCAGCAGCACCTGCGCCGCCAGCCAAAGCGCGTTCTGCGCCCCCATCGTGACAAGCACCTCGGACGGGCGCGCCACGATGCCCCGCCGCGGCAGGATGTTGCGCAGGATGTATTCGATCAGCATCGGATCGTCCTGCTCGTAGTAATCCCCCGTCAAGGTCTCGAAATCCCGCCGCCCCAGCGCCTGCACCGCGCAGAGCCGCCAGTTCTGGTGGTCGAACAAGGCCGCATCCGCCTGACCGTAGATGAACGGATAGGGATAGGCCCGCCAGTCCTCGGGCCGGTCGAGCTTGGGCTGGCGCGAGAACCGCCCCCCCGTCACCGCCGCCCAATCCACCCGCTCCTCGCGCTTCGGCACGGGGCGAAAGGCGGGCTGCACCGGAACCCCCTCGCTCACGTAATACCCCGACCGCCCCCGCGCCGTCAGGTAATCGGACGAGACAAGCTCGGTATAGGCCAGCGTCACCGTGATCCGGCTCACCCCCAGATGCTCGGCCAACCCGCGGCTCGACGGCATCCGGTCCCCGGCCCGGAACCGCCCCGACAGGATCCCTTCGGAAACCATCTGCCGGATGCGCTGCTGGAGGGTTCCCGCAGCCCCTTGCGGCAGAAAGAAGCTCTCGACCGGTATCGCCATCTGGCCTGATCCTCGCGTTGATCTGGCTATATCGACCCAATCCCCCCGCAGGGGCAAGCCCCCCGCTGCCACGCCGGCCCAAATATCCCCCACCCGCCCGCCACCCCGCCACCGACGAAGAATTTTCGTCCGAAAATTCTTCGCACCAGCGCACCCTTCCCACGTCCGGGCTTTCGGCCTATCCTTGGCGCTGTCGTCCACGACAGGTTGTCCCATGCGAGTATCCGGCCAAGGCCGCCATTTCCTGCTTCTGCAAGGCCCGCACGGCCCGTTCTTCGGGCAACTCGGCGCGATGCTGCGCGCCTCGGGTGCGACGGTCCATCGCGCAGGCTTCAACCGGGGCGACCATGCCTTCTGGCCCGACGCGGCAAGCTACATCCCCTATCGCGGCACGGTCGGGGATTGGCCCGCCACCTTCGCCCGCCTCGTCACCGACCTGTCGCTGACCGACATCGTCCTCTACGGCGACACCCGCCCCCTGCATGCCGCAGCCATTGCCGAAGCCCGCAAGGCCGGGCTGACCATCCATGTGTTCGAGGAGGGCTACCTCCGCCCCTACTGGGTCACCTACGAACGCGGCGGGTCGAACGGCCATTCGCGGCTGATGCACACATCCGTGGCGCAAATGCAGGCCGCCCTTGCCCAAAGCGATTCCAGCCAACCCGATGCCCCCGCGCATTGGGGCGACATGCGCCAGCACATGTTCTGGGGCGCGCTCTATCACTGGTTCGTCTTTGCCGGCTTCTGGGATTACCGCGCCTACCGTCCCCACCGCGAGATCACGGTCTGGCAGGAAGCCAAACTCCACCTCCGCCGCCTGCTGCTGCAACCCCTCCACAGGTGGCAGCGCAAATTCGCCACCGCCCGCATCCGTCGCGGCGGCTACCCCTATCACATCGTGCTTCTGCAACTGGAACATGACGCCAGTTTTCGCGCCCATTCGCCCTTTTCCAGCATGGCCGACTTTGCGAAAACCGTGATCGCGGGTTTCGCCGCAGGCGCGCCACCCCATCACCACCTCGTCTTCAAGGCCCACCCGCTCGAGGATGACCGCACCCCCCTGCGCCGCGACATCCGCGCCATCGCCGCGCGCCACGGTCTGGCCGGGCGCGTCCATGTGGTGCGCGGCGGCAAGCTCGCGCAGCTGCTCGACCACGCGCGCAGCGCCGTCACGGTCAATTCCACCGCGGGGCAACAGGCGCTCTGGCGCGGCCTTCCGCTCCGGGCCTTCGGACAGGCGGTCTATGCCAAGCCCGAATTCGTCTCGACACAGGACCCTGCCGCGTTCTTCGCCGCGCCCACCCGCCCCGACGCCCGCGCCTACCGCGATTTCCGCCGCTATCTGCTTGAAACCTCGCAAATTCCGGGCGGCTTCTACGCCGCCGGCGGACGCCGCGCCCTTCTGCGTCAGGTGGTCGACCTCATGCTCGCAGCCGAAGATCCTTACGACTCGCTTCTCGCGGGCAACGCGTCCCCCCGGCAACAGTTCTACGCCGTGAACTGACCTTTCGGCCGTTCCGCCCCAAGTCACTTGGCAAATAACCCCGTCTTCCTGTAGGCTTGTCGTCAAAACTTGAGGCAAACTCCATTCAAGGAGCCCGAGCAGTGGCAATGTCGGTATCTTACGGGGCCAAGGTCATGGCCCTTTCGTTGCTATGCGCAAGCATGGCAGGCTGCGGCCTGCCCCGCAGCGGTCCAAACAAGGCGGAAATCTATCGCGGCTCGGTCCTGAAACAGGGCGACGCCTTCGTCGTGCAGGTCAACAGCCGCGTCACCCGCGCCACGGCGGTGACACCCTCCTACGGCTTTTCCAACGGCTTCCTCAACGCGGGCGTCATCGGCTCCGACCAGATCGCCGCGGGCGACAAGCTCTCGCTCACCGTCTACGAAAACGTCAAGGACGACCCGCTGCTCGGCAATTCGGGCCAGCGCCTGTCGCAGCTCAACGAATTGCAGGTCGACGGCAAGGGCGAGATCTTCATCCCCTACGCCGGCCGCATCAAGGCCTCGGGCAAATCCCCCGAGGAATTGCGCAACGAGATCGCGGGCAAGCTCGACAGCCAGACCCCCGACCCGCAGGTGATCGTGCAACGCATCGCGGGCGACGGCTCGACCGTCTCCATCGCGGGCGAGGCGAATGCCCAGGGCATCTACGCCATCGAACGGCCGACCCGCACGCTCTCGACCATGCTCGCCCGCGCGGGCGGGGTAAAGATCGACCCCGGTCAGGCCATCATCCGCGTCACCCGCAACGGCCAGACCGGCAAGGTCTGGCTGCAAGACCTCTACCAGAACCCCGCACTCGACATCGCATTGCGCCCCGGCGACCAGATCGTGGTGGAAAAGGACAGCCGCGCCTTCACGGCACTCGGGGCCACGGGCGCACAGAACCGCGTCCCCTTCGAGACCCAGACCCTTTCGGCCATCGAGGCCATCGCCATCGTCGGCGGCCTGAACACCAACCTCGCCGATCCGACGGGTGTTTTCGTGTTCCGCAACGAACCGTCCGAAGTTGCCAATGCCGTGCTTGGCCGCAACGACCTCGTCGGTGCGCAACGCATGGTCTACGTCCTCGACCTGACCCAGCCCACCGGCATGTTCGAGGCGCGCGACTTCCTCGTGCGCGACGGCGACACGGTCTACGTCACCGAGGCGCCCTATGTGCAGTGGCAAAAAGCCATCGGCGCGATCACCGGCACGACGGCGGCGGCCACCTCGCTTACCGGCCAGTAAGGCCGATGCACCGGCACAGCGACACAGCCGCCGAGGGGCCACCCCGGCGGCTGTTCTATCTGAACGGCGGCTTCCTGAACCCGCGCCTGCGCCGCATCCTCGCGCTTTCCGGCCATAGCCTGCACCTCGGCTTGCCGCAGGCGGGCGACGGCCTCGTCGCATGGGGCCGCTCGCCGACCGCCGGACGGGCCGAACGCATGGCGACACGGCGCAACCTGCCGCTCGTCCGCGTCGAGGATGCCTTCCTCCGCTCGCTGCGCCCGGGCCGTCAGGGCGATGCGCCCTTGGGCCTTCTGATCGACCCGCTTGGCGTGCATTTCGACGCCTCCGCCCCCTCGCTGATCGAACATCTCGCCATCACCCACCCGCTCGACGACACCACGCTTCTGGCGCGCGCCCGCGACGGCATCGCCCGCCTGCAAACGCTCGACCTGTCGAAATACAACCTGCACGACCCCGCCCTCGCGCCCCCCGCGCCGGGATATGTTCTGGTCATCGACCAGACCCGGGGCGACGCCTCCATCGCACATTCCGGCGCCTCGCCCGCAACCTTTGCCGAGATGCTCGCACAGGCCGCGGCCGACCACCCCACAGCCCGCATCGTCGTCAAGACCCACCCCGAAACCGCGCTTGGCCTGCGGGCGGGCCATTACAGCGCGGCCACCCTGCCGCCCAACGCCACCCTCCTCTCCGACCCCGTCTCACCCTGGGCGCTGCTCAACGGGGCCATCGCCGTCTACGCCGTCTCGTCGCAACTGGGGTTCGAGGCCATCCTCGCCGGACACCGCCCGCATGTCTTCGGCCAGCCCTTCTACGCCGGATGGGGCCTGACCCACGACCGCCAGCCCATCCCGCGCCGCAAGCGCAGCCTCACCCGCGCGCAACTCTTCGCCGTGGCGATGATCCTTGCCCCCACTTGGTATGACCCCTGCCGCGACCGCCTCTGTTCCTTCGAAGAGGCCGTCGACCAGCTCGAGGCCGAAACCCGCGCCTTCCGTCAGGACCGTGCCGGATACGTGGCGCTTGGCATGCGCCTGTGGAAACGCCCGCGCCTCGCGCAGGTCTTCGGCCGCGAAAAATCCCTGATCTTCGCCCGCTCGTCCGAAACCGCCATCACCGCCGCCCGCGCCACGCGCCGCCCCCTTCTGGTCTGGGCGGGCAAGGAACCGGCCCTGCCGCCCGACCTCGCCAGCTTCCGCTGCGAGGACGGCTTCCTGCGCTCGCGCGGCCTCGGGGCCGATCTCGTCCCCCCGCTCAGCCTCGTGACCGACGATCTCGGCATCTACTACGATCCGACGCGCGAAAGCCGCCTCGAACGGCTGATCGCCACTCCCTTCCCCGCAGGGGCCGAGGCGCGGGCCGACCGCCTTCTTTCACGCATCATCGGCGCGGGCCTGTCGAAATACAACCTCGGCCAAGCCGCGCCAGACCTGCCCCAAGGCCACCGCATCCTCGTTCCCGGACAGGTCGAGGACGACGCCTCGATCCGTCTCGGCGCGGCCGAGGTCCGCACCAACCGCGCCCTGTTGCAGGCCGTCCGCGCCGCCAACCCGACAGCGGTGATCGTCTACAAACCCCATCCCGATGTGGAAGCGGGCCTTCGCGAAGGGGCCATCCCCGAAGCCGAACTGGCAAGGCTGGCCGACGCCGTCGCCCGCCACACCGATCCCGTGGCCCTGCTCGACCTCTGCGCCGAAGTCTGGACCATGACATCCCTTCTGGGCTTCGAGGCGCTGCTGCGTGGCAAGCCCGTCACCACCCTCGGCGCGCCGTTCTATGCCGGATGGGGCCTGACCCGCGATCTCGGCCCCGTGCCCGACCGCCGCCTGCGCCTGCCCGATGGCAGCCGCCGCCCCCCCGTGCCGCTGCTGCGCCTTGTCCACGCAGCCCTGATCGCCTATCCGCGCTACTACGACCCCGTCACCCGCCGCCCCTGCCCGCCCGAAGTGGCGCTTGACCGGCTGGCAAGCGGCGACATCCCCGCCCCGACCCCGCTCAACCGCCTGCTGGCCAAGGCGCAGGGCGCTTTGGCGGGGCAGGCGTGGCTCTGGCGGTAGCGGCATCGTCGCCATGAAAAAGGCGGGCCAATCGCTTGGCCCGCCGGTTCAGCCTGACCCTGCCCCGCCTCAGGGCTTGGTCGCGGTGCACGAGGCCGATGTGCTGCCGCATTCCACGACGACATAGGTGCCGGTCGTGCCGACCTGATACCAGGCGTAGTATTTCTGCCCCTTCTGCGTCGTCCCCGGTCCCGGCACCCTCGTATAGGTCGTTCCCGAAGCAAAAGTGGTGATCGCACTGTTGGTCTGCGCGGTCGTAGGCGCTGCCGTCGGCGCGGGCGTCGGCGTCGGCGTCGGGGTGCGCGTCGGCGTCGGCGTCGGTGTCGGCGTCGGCGTCGGTGTCGGTGTCGGCGTGGGTGTCGGCGTCGGCGTAGGCGTAGGCGTAGGCGTCGGGGTGGGTGTCGGCGTAGGCGTAGGCGTCTTGTTCTGGCCCGGAGGCGTGTTGCCCCCGCCATTGGTGCTCGGCGTCGGCGTCGGAGTCGGGGTCGCACTCGCCGTCGGCGTCGCACTGGCGGTCGGGGTCGCACTCGCCGTCGGGGTCGCACTCACCGTCGGCGTCGCACTCCCCGTCGGAGTCGCACTCACCGTAGGCGTCGCACTGGTCGACGGTGTCGCCGTGCCCGAAGGGCTTGCCGTCGGCGTTGCCGTTCCCGTGGGCGTCGCCGTGGCTGTCGGAGTCGGCGTCGGTGTCGGCGTCCCGCCCGTGCCTTCCACGGCAGTCCCGATCCCCGTGGCCGAATCCGCGACGGTTTGCAGCGGTTTGGCCGCCTGCGCGTCCAACTCCCGCACCACGAAGAACACGGCAGCCGCCGCAGCAGCACCGATCCCGCCCAGCAAGATCAGATATTCGGTCAGCGACAGGCCGCTTTCATCCGCGACGAATGTCTTTAATTTCTTGTCTTTCCGCAAAACCATGTCAGCCGTGCCCCAGCCATAAGAATGGGTGCAATCTAAACCAAGGCGCAGCCCTCTCCAAGTAAGGTTTGTTAACAACCCCCGCCTTCGCCGCCGAGCGATGCAGTTTTGTCAATAAATGTAGCGGATCTGCTCGCCCCAGAACCGCTCGATCCGCCGCAGCACCTGGTTGGCATCTTCCAGCCCCGCGGCCGAAACCCCGCTGCGCACGGCCAGCAGCCCCGCATGGCGGCGGAACAGGTCCTCGATCCTGCCGCGCATCTCGCGCCCCTTCGCGGTCAGCTTCACCCGCACCGAACGGCGGTCCACCTCGGAACGCTGGTGGTGCAGATAGCCCAGATCGACCAGCTTCTTCAGGTTGTAGCTGACATTGCTGCCCTGATAGTAGCCGCGCGACTTCAATTCGCCCGCCGTGACCTCGTGTTCTGCGATGTTGAACAGCAACAGCGCCTGCACGGGGTTGATCTCCTCGACCCCCAGCCGCTCGAATTCGTCCTTGATCACATCGAGCAACAGCCTGTGCAGCCGCTCGACCAGCGCCATGTTGTCAAGATAGCCCTGCAACACCAGCGTTTCCGACCCGTCGCGGATCGTTCCATGAACCGTCATCTTCGCCCTCCTGTCCGGCATCTCCGGCCCAGATTCGGCGCAAATTCCCAAGATCGGGTAAACGTCAGCCCTTTGGCACCAGCCGCGCGCGGGCATAGGCCGCGATCTCGCCCAGAAGCGGCGCCACATGCGCGGGCGCCTCGGCCTGCCCGAAGATCCAGGCCATCAGGTCCTGGTCATTCTCGGCCAGCAAAAGCTCGTAGGCCTCAAGCCGCGCCGCATCGAGCCCCGCCAGATGCGCATCGGCCCATGGCCCAAGGATCAGGTCCATCTCCTTGGTCCCGCGCCGCCAGCTCCGCATCGTCATGCGCTTCAGGCGCGCCTCCGCCGTCTCGGCCATGGTGATCCCTCATCCAGCTTGAACCCGTGCAGGCCGCACCCTAAGAGATGCGCCAACAGCGCACACATGCCCCATCCAGTCCGAGGTTCAAATGGCTTTCCTCTCCGACACGCTCGCCCGCGTCAAACCGTCGCCCACCATCGCCGTGACCAACAAGGCCCGCGAACTGGCGGCGGCAGGGCGCGACATCATCGGCCTCGGCGCAGGCGAACCCGACTTCGACACACCCCAGAACATCAAGGACGCCGCCAAACGCGCCATCGACGCAGGCCGCACCAAATACACCGCCGTCGACGGCATCCCCGAACTCAAAGCCGCCATCTGCACCAAATTCCTGCGCGAGAACGGCCTGACCTACACCCCCGCACAGGTCACCGTCGGCACGGGCGGCAAGCAGATCCTCTACAACGCGCTCATGGCCACCTGCAATCCGGGGGACGAGGTGATCATCCCCGCCCCCTACTGGGTCAGTTACCCCGACATGGTCCTGCTCGCGGGCGGCACCCCCGTTCCCGTGGTGGCAGGCATCGAGACGCAGTTCAAACTCACCCCCGAACAGCTCGAAGCGGCAATCACCCCCAAGACCAAGTGGTTCATCTTCAACTCGCCGTCGAACCCGACGGGCGCGGGCTACACGCGGGCCGAGCTCAAGGCGCTCTGCGACGTGCTGATGCGCCACCCGCAGGTCTGGATCATGTCCGACGACATGTATGAACACCTCGTCTTCGACGATTTCGAATTCTGCACCCCCGCCGAGGTCGAGCCGGGCCTCTACGACCGCACCCTCACCTGCAACGGCGTGTCGAAATCCTACGCCATGACCGGCTGGCGCATCGGCTACGCCGCAGGCCCCGTGGCGCTGATCAAGGCGATGGGCACGATCCAGTCGCAATCGACCTCGAACCCCTCCTCGGTCTCGCAATATGCGGCGCTCGAGGCGCTGACCGGCCCGCAAGATTTCCTCGCCGCCAACCGCACCCTGTTCCAGCGCCGCCGCGATCTGGTGGTCGGCATGCTCAACCAGGCCCGGGGCATCACCTGCCCCACGCCCGAAGGCGCCTTCTACGTCTACCCCGACATCGCAGGCTGCATCGGCAAAACCACGCCCTCGGGCGTCACCATCACCAATGACGAGGTTTTCGCCTCGGCCCTTCTCGAAGACACCGGCGTCGCCGTGGTCTTCGGCGCGGCCTTCGGGCTTTCCCCGAACTTCCGCGTCAGCTACGCTACCTCGGACGCGTTGTTGCAAGAGGCCTGCGCCCGCATCCAGCGGTTCTGCGCAAGCCTCGTCTGAAAGGTGAGCCGATGTCGGGCGATCTGCCGGAATATTACTTCCGCATCCGCGAGAACGGCGCGACGGTGTTTCGGGTCGATACCGAAAACCGCCAGCGCCGGATCGAGATGGAAGAGATCGCGGTGGTCAACGTGCGCAACGGCAACGTCAAGCCGCACGGCGACCGCCCCCTGACCGGGGCCGAGGCCAAGGTCATCGCCGACTGGATGGCCGCACGCCTCGACACCCTCGCCCGCCGCGACATCGACGACATCCTCCGCGCCGTGGATCACATGAACCTGACCACGCAATGGGCCCAGTCCAAAGCCACCGACGCCGAGCTGGCCGAGGTGACCGACACCCTGCTTCTGGCCATGCACGACCTGCGCTCGGTTCTGGTCCGAAAAAAGGCCGACCGCCTGATCAAGGCGCAAAAGGCCGCCGAATAGACGAATTTTCTGCGAAAATTCCGGGGGGCTTTCCGCCCCCCACGGCGCAAGGCGCCTCCCCCCGAGGATATTTCCGCGAATGTGAAAGACGGGAAAAGACCGGGCTTCGCGTCCCGCGTTCCTCGTCCCTCGTCCCTCGTTCCTCTTGCCCCAAATATCCTCGGGGGGTGAGGGGCAGCGCCCCGAGGGGGGCGGAAAGCCCCCCTTCCTTGTCCGGGCAGCGGTCGTCAGCGCCGCGACCAGAAGCGCCACATCAGGCTCGACGCCGCACCCGTCAGCCCGACGACCAGCCCGAGCCACAGCCCCACCCCGCCCAGCCCCAGCGGAAAGGCAAGGATGTAGCAGGTCGGAATGCCGATCACCCAGTAGCTCAGCGCCGCCAGCGCCATCGGCACCCGCGTGTCGCGCACGCCGCGCAACATGCCAAGTGCGATGACCTGCATCGCATCCATGATCTGGAACAGCGCCGCCAGCGCCAGCAAGACCGTGCCATAGGCCACGATCCGCCCCGACTCGGGCTTGGTCATGTCGAGGAAAAGCGACAGGATCTGCACGGGTGCGGCCAGAAACAGCGCCACCATCAGCGCGCCGAACCCCAGCGACAGCGCGATCCCCGTCGCCGCCGCCGCCCTGACCCCTGCCGCAT
This sequence comes from Paragemmobacter straminiformis, assembly GCF_014243445.1. Taxonomy (GTDB): domain Bacteria; phylum Pseudomonadota; class Alphaproteobacteria; order Rhodobacterales; family Rhodobacteraceae; genus Paragemmobacter; species Paragemmobacter straminiformis. The sequence continues at coordinate 191,887 of NZ_JACLQD010000005.1, read as the reverse complement.
CGCCCGCCCCGTCGGCATAGCCCGTCCGCACCGTGACCGCATTCGACAGGCCCAGATGCACCATGAAGGCCAGCGCCGCCACCTGCATCGCGATGCCATGCGCGGCCAGTTCCACCGTCCCGATCCAGCCCATCATCAGCGCGCTCGCCTGGAACATCCCGCTTTCGGCCAACCCCGTCACCCCGATGGGCCAGCCCAGCCGGAACACCCGCCCCAGCGCCGCGGGGTCCGGCCGCCAGAACCGCTGCCACAGCCGGAAGCGCCGCAATTCGGGCAGCCATCCGGCATAGACCGCCAGCACGGCAAAGGTCACCACCTGCACCGAAAGCGAGGCGATGGCCGACCCCACCACCCCCATCTCGGGCGCGCCGCCATTGCCGAAGATCAGGAACCAGTTGATCGCCGCATTCACCCCGACCGCGACCAGCGTGACCCAAAGCACGACCTGCGTCCGCTCCAGCGCGGCAAGATAGCTTTTCAGCGCCATGACCAGCAAGGCCGGCACCATGCCAAGTCCCGCCACCCGCAGGAAATCCTGCGCCAGCGCCGCGACCTCGGGCTTCTGGCCCAGCATCAGCAGCACGGGTTCGGCGTTCCAGAACAGCGGATAGACCGCAATCCCGAACCCCAGCGACAGCCACAGCCCCATGCGCGTGTCGCGCCGGACCTGCGCCTCGTCCCCTTCGCCCAGCGAGGCCGCCACCATCGGCATCACCGCCTGCGCAAAACCCGAGCCGAGGATGAACACCACGAAGAACGAAGACCCGCCGATCACCACGGCGGCCAGTTCCGTGACCCCGTACCAGCCCAGCATCACCGTATCGACGACATGCAAGGCCATTTGCGCCAGATGGCTGCCGATCAGCGGCAATCCCAGCGCAAGCGTCGCCCGCGCATGGGCCGGATATGTCGATGCGGTCGTCATGCCCCAGACCTATCCGCCCCGAGGGGGGCGGGCAAGCCACCACCCTCGCCGCAGCGCGGCAAAACGCAAGCGGGCCTCTGCCCTTGAATTATCCGTCATTCGGGGGCTAGGCTCCGCCAGCAAGGGCCGATGGAGGACAACGCGTGCAAGCCACAACCGGCGCGGAATGGGGGCGGGCATGATCGTTCCGGTCTTTCTCTTCTTCCATGCCGTGCTTGCCACCTCGATCGCCTATCTTCTGTCGCTTGCTTCGCAGGGCCTCGATGCCCGCGTGGCGCTGGTCAGCCTTGTCCTCGCCCTTCCCTTGGCGCTGCTGCCCGCCCGCCGCTTCGCAGACCTGCCGCGCCTGCCGCTCAACGCGCTGGAATGGGGGATCGCCGTCCTCGTCACCGCCTTCTGCTTCGGTCATTTCCAGGGAATCCTGCTGACCGGACCCGACAGCTACGGCACGCGCGACGTGATGAACTTCGGCGACCTGCCGCTTCACATCAGCTACCTGCGCTCCTTTGTCGACGGCACCGCCTTTCCGCCCCCGAACCCCGGCTACCCGACCGATCCGCTGCGCTACCCGCTCGGCGCAGATCTTTACAACGCGCTGTGGGAGGCGGTCGGCGCGGACACAGCGCTTCACCTCATGCTGACGGGCTTTGTCACCATCCTGCTCTGCGTGGCGCTTCTGCTGCGCTTCGGCGGGTGGTGGGCGCTGGGGGGAATGTTCCTGAACATCAGCTGGGTCACCACCGCCGCGATGGTCGCGCCCGCCGGCTGGGACGGGATCGACTTCCAGAACGGCACGCAGTTCAAGAACCTGACGCTGGCGCTGATGGTGCCACAGCGCAGCATGCTCTTCGCGCTGCCCATCGGGTTGATGCTGATCCTTGCGCTCGACGGCCATGCCAGCGGCAAACGCCCGCTTGCGCGCAATGCGCAGGTCATGCTCGGCCTGCTCTGGGGCGTGATGCCGCTGTTCCACCTGCACGCCTTCGTCGCGGTCAGCCTGATCCTCGGGCTTGTCGCGCTGGCACGGGGCGGGCTGCGCGGGGCGGGCAGGCTTCTCTCGGGGCCGATGGCCCTGACGGCCTATCTGCCCGCGATCCTGCTGGTGCTGCATTCGACCGCATGGCTGCAAAAGGCAGGGGTCGCGCATATCACCCTTGGCTGGATGGCGGGCGACCAGCCCTTCCTGCCCTTCCTGTGGGACAACTTCGGCCTCTGGCTCGCCCTTCCGCTTGCCGTGGCCGCCTGCCTCTGGGCCGACCGCAACGCCCCCGACGCCCGCGCCACCCGGCGCATGGCCATCGGCACCGTGGCGCTTTTCGCGCTGTTCTTCACCGTCATGCTGGCCCCGTGGGACTGGGACAACATCAAGCTCATCATCTGGCCGTGGCTGCTGCTCCTCGCCCTTGCCGAACGCCTCGTGCAACCGCGCCTCGACCGCCTCGGCCGCGCCGCCGCCCCCGTGGCCGCGGCCCTGCTGCTGGCACCGGCGGTGCTGCTGCTGGCCTATTCGCTGCGCAGCGGCGGGACGAACGGCTACGGCCTCATCGCGCGGGACGAGGTGATCGGCACCGAAGCCGCCGTCGAGGCCCTGCCCAAGGACGCGGTTTTCGCCGCCTCGCGCCGCGTGAACCACCCGCTCGACTGGCTGGGCCGCTTCCGCGTGCTGGGCTACGAAGGCCACCTCTGGTCGCATGGCATCGACACCGCCCCCCGCGATGCGCTGCTGCAAAAGCTGATGCAGGGCGCGCCCGACTGGAGCGAGGCCGCACGCGCCCTCGGCATCGATTACATCTACTGGGGCCCGCCCGAGGTGCAGGAATACGGCCCCGACCCGCGCCCCTGGATGGCGACACTCGAAAACGTCTCGACCATGCCGGGCTTCGCCGTCTACGCCCTTCCCGACTGACCCATCAACCTTCCCGAGGTTTCCATGCTTACCCTCTACGGTGTCTACCGCTCGCGCGCCTCGCGCCCGCTCTGGCTTCTGGCCGAAACCGGAACGCCCTTTGCCCATGTTCCGGTGATACAGGCCTATCGGCTGCCCCAACCCGTCGCGGCGGATGCGCCCGTCAACACCGCCTCTCCCGAATTCACCGCCGTGAACCCGCAGGCGCAGATCCCCGCGCTCAAGGACGGCGATCTGGTCCTGACCGAAAGCCTTGCCATCACGCTTTACATCGCCCGCCGCTACGGCGGCGATCTTGGCCCCCGTTCCGATGCCGAAACCGCGCTGATGGAGCAATGGGCCCTCTTTGCCGCGACCTCCGTGGAAGGCCCCGCTCTCGAGATGTTCTACCCGCTCGCCTCGGGTGCGGCGCTGACGCCGGAACAGCAGGCCACCGTAAACGTCTCGGCCGAAAAGCTGCGCCGCCCCTTCGCGCGGCTTGATGCGCATCTGGCGGCCCACCCCTTCATGCTGGGCGACCGCTTCACCGCTGCCGATATCGTCGTGGCCGAATGCGTCCGCTACGCACAGGGCAACGCCGCGCTGATGGCCGAATTCCCCGCCCTCGACGCGTGGATCAAGACCTGCCAAGCGCGCGACGGGTTCAAGACGATGTGGGCCGGACGGATGGCCGAACCGGCGTAAACGTTCCGCTGCATTGCGCACAACCATCGTTGTGCGCACGGCGACCAAGCCCGCCCCATGCCCGCCCGTGCGTCCAGCGCACGGGCCGCGCCCGCCCTGCGGGGGGCGGGCGCGATAGATCGCACCCGCCGGGCGGTCGCGCCCCGTGCCCAAGGCTTCGGGAATGTTGAACACCCCTTGCGGCTTCGTTGCCTCAGCCGCAATCGGACCGGCGAAAAGGTCCACTGGACCTTTTCGCGGCGGTCCTCAACGCCCCCTCACATCACAGGGATCGCCCCCCCTTCACCCCACATACTTCCGCCAGTCATGCTGCTCCCTGAACCCCAGAACCTCGCGGATCTTGCGGTTGGAAAGCAGGCTCTCATGCGGCCCCACAGGCCGCGACAGGGGCACGTTCGGAAAGAACCGCGCCAGCAACTCCCCATTCTCCTGCGGCACGGAATTGGTGTCGTTGCAGGCGTTGAACACCTGCCAGCCCAATCCGTCCTTCTTCAGGCACAGGTCCACGATCTGCCCCAGATCCCGCGCGTCGATGTAGCTAAAGGTGATCCGCCGCCGCAGCCCCGGATTGTCCTTCAGCGGCGGAAAGACCGTTGCGTATTCATGCGGCTCGATCACATTGCCGATCCGCAACGCATAGATATCGGCCCCCGACCGCCGCTGGAAACTCTGCGCCGTGGCCTCGTTCACCTTCTTCGACATGCCATAGCTGTCCATCGGGTCGATCGGGTAATCCTCCTCGAGCGGCAGCACCTTCGGGTCCACCACCCCGTCACTGAAACAGACCCCGTAGGTCGTCTCGGATGACGCCACGATGATCTTGCGGATGCCCATCTTCACCGCCGCCTCGATCACGTTGTAGGTGCCCATGACGTTGACGCGGTAGGTCTCGTTGTCCGGCGCGATCTTCAGCGCGGGAATGGCCGCGAAATGCACCACCGCGTCAAAGGGCCGATGCCCCTTGCCATCCTCCATCTCGTCGTCACCGGCATAGGCGCTCATCGCGTTGAACATCTGGCCGCTGTCGGTGATATCCGCGATCAGGTCCGCCACCCCCGGATGCCGCAGCGGCACGCGGTCTACGTTCAGCACCCGATGCCCCGCCGCCGCCAGATAGGCGACCACATATTTGCCAGCCTTCCCCGACCCGCCCGTGAACAGAACCCGCATCCTCGATCCCTCCCTTGGAAAATTGCGCGCCAGAATGTATATTCAATTGCACATCCGTCAAAGGGAGCCGCTGATGACCCGCCTCGCCACGCCGAACATCTGCACCATGACCGAGTTGCGCGAGCCGCAAAAGGTCTTTGACCGCGCCAATGGCCAACCCGTGGCGATCCTGAAGAACTCGGCCCTCGTCGGCTACATCGTCCCCGCCGAAGCGGTGGGCAAGACCGAAGGCCGCTACGCCACGATGGAGGAGGTGATGGAAAGCCTGAACCGCCGCCGCGAAATCAACCAACCCGTCCTCGATTACCTGCGTGACAAATGACCTTCATCCTGTTGAGTGCCGAGTTGGTGGAAAGTATCCACGACGCCATCCTGAACCCCGGTGAACTGCCCGGACGGGCGCGCGACAAGTCCCTTGAAGGCGCACTTGCCCGCGTCGACAACCGCATTTTATACGGCATGATCGAAGATGCCTTCGACCTCGCCGCCGCCTATGCGATCGCCATCGCGCAGGGCCATTGCTTCAACGATGGCAACAAGCGCACGGCCCACCAGTCGATGGACGTCTGCCTCGACCTGAACGGGGTCCAGATCGGCTGGAACCACGAAGACGTCGGCCAGACCATCATCCGCGCCGCCCAGCGCCTGTTCGACGAAGCCGAGCTTGCCGAATGGCTGCGCCAGCGCGCGCCCCGTGCCTGACGGGTCGCGTCCCTGCCTCTTTGCCTCTCCGGCACCCCAACATCTTGCGTCCCCACCCCGCAAGATGATCTAATCCCGCCCCACAGGGCAGCACAAAGAATCGAGCATCCAATGGCCGAAGACCTCCTCTCGACAGGCGAACAGACCTATGACGCCTCCTCCATCGAGGTGCTCGAAGGTCTCGAACCCGTCCGCAAGCGCCCCGGCATGTATATCGGCGGCACCGACGAACGCGCCCTGCACCACCTCGTCGCCGAAATCCTCGACAACTCGATGGACGAAGCCGTCGCAGGCCACGCCACGCGGATCGAGGTCGAGCTTCATGCCGACAACTCGATCACCGTGCGCGACAACGGCCGCGGCATCCCGATCGACCCGCACCCGAAATTCCCCGGCAAATCCGCGCTCGAGGTGATCCTCTGCACCCTCCACGCGGGCGGCAAGTTCGGCGGCGACGCCTATGCCACCTCGGGCGGGTTGCACGGCGTGGGCGCATCGGTCGTCAACGCCCTGTCGGATGTGATGAAGGTCGAAGTCGCCCGCAACAAGGAACTCTTCACCCAGTCCTTCTCGCGCGGCATCCCGCAAGGCCCGGTGACCAAGGTCGGCCCCGCCCCGAACCGGCGCGGCACCACCACGACCTTCCACCCCGACCACGAAATCTTCGGCTCGCAAGCCTTCAAACCGGCCCGCCTGCTCAAGATGGTCCGCTCGAAGGCCTATCTCTTCTCGGGCGTCGAAATCCGCTGGAAGACCGCCATCAACGACGGCGAAACCCCGCTCGAAGCCACCTTCCACTTCCCCGGCGGTCTGGCCGACTACCTGTCTGACTCGCTTCTCAAGACCACCACCTATGCCGACCGCCCCTTTGCGGGCAAAGTCAGCTTCACCGAGAAATACAACATCCCCGGTTCGGTCGAATGGGCGATCAACTGGACACCCGCCCGCGACGGCTTCATCCAAAGCTATTGCAACACCGTCCCCACCCCCGAGGGCGGCACCCACGAGGCGGGTTTCTGGGCCGCCATCCTGCGCGGCATCCGCGCCTATGGCGATCTGGTCAAGAACCGCAAATCCGAACTCATCACCCGCGAGGACCTCACCTCGGGCGGCTGCGCGCTGGTCTCCTGCTTCATCCGCGAACCGCAATTCGTGGGCCAGACCAAGGACCGTCTCGCCACCGAAGAGGCCGCCAAATGGGTCGAAGGCGCCGTCCGCGACCATTTCGACAACTGGCTGGCGAATGACACCAAATCCGCAGGCGCCATCCTCGATTTCCTGATCCTGCGCGCCGAAGAGCGCCTGCGCCGCCGTCAGGAAAAGGAAACCGCCCGCAAGACCGCCACCAAGAAACTGCGCCTCCCGGGCAAGCTGACCGACTGCACCTCGAAAACCCGCGAAGGGACCGAGCTTTTCATCGTCGAAGGCGACAGCGCCGGAGGCTCGGCCAAAGGGGCGCGCGAACGCGAAACGCAGGCGCTGCTGCCGCTCAAGGGCAAGATCCTCAACGTCCTCGGCGCGGCCTCGGCCAAACTGCACGACAACAGCGAAATCCGCGACATCTGCGAAGCCCTGGGTGTCGGCATGGGCACCAAATTCAAGGTCGACGACCTGCGCTACGACAAGATCATCATCATGACCGACGCCGATGTCGACGGCGCGCATATCGCCAGCCTGCTCATGACCTTCTTCTTCACCCAGATGCGCCCGCTGATCGACAAGGGCCACCTCTACCTCGCCTGCCCGCCCCTCTACCGCCTGACCCAGGGCGCCAAACGCATGTACGTGGCCGACGACGCCGAAAAGGAACTCTGGCTCGCCAAGGGCTTGGGCGGCAAAGGCAAGATCGACGTGCAACGCTTCAAAGGCTTGGGCGAGATGGACGCCAAAGACCTCAAAGACACCACCATGAACCCCGCCACCCGCAAACTGATCCGCGTGAGCATCGACGAGGACGAACCGGGCATGACAGGCGATCTGGTGGAACGCCTGATGGGCAAGAAGCCGGAACTGCGCTTCCAATATATTCAGGAGAATGCGAAGTTTGTCGAAGAGCTGGACGTGTGAGGGGCCCGCACCCGACGCGGTCCCGAAACGCTTCTCCCACCACCCGCGCCTGACCAGACCGGCCTAACGGAAACACCAAACGCCCGAACCCCAACCGTAGGGTGCGCACTCGCTGCGCACCATCACGCCCACCCGCGCCCGACCAAACCGGACCATCGGCCACACCAAGCGCCCGAACCCCGACCGTAGGGTGCGCACTCGCTGCGCACCATTACGCCCACCCGCGCCCGACCAAACCGGACCATCGGCCACACCAAGCGCCCGAACCCCGACCGTAGGGTGCGCACTCGCTGCGCACCATCACGCCCAACGCGCGCCCGACCAAACCGGACCATCGGCCACACCAAGCGCCCGAACCCCGACCGTAGGGTGCGCACTCGCTGCGCACCATCACGCCCAACCCGCGCCACGGTGCGCATCAAGTGCGCACCCTACCCCTATCCCCCCCTTCGCCTGCCAACCAAACCTATGCATGCAAATCTGGAACTGTGGCGAAGCCAAAGCCCGTGCCAACTTCACCAAGCACGGCCTCGTCTCCGCCGCGCTGGAAACCTTCAACCGGCCCACCGCACAGCCAGCGTAGGGTGCGCACTCGCTGCGCACCCCCACCATCCCCCCCCAACCCGCACCTGATAACACCGAACCGATAGCGGGATCAAACGGCCGGACCGCCTGGACGATCAGATAAAGCCGACGATCCCTTCGTAGCCATACTGGATGCGGTAGACCTGGTCGCCGTTGTACCAAACCTCGATGACCTTGGTTTTCCCCTGTTCCTTGTACCAGAAGTAATCCGCCTCGGGGCGTCCCGGCGTCGCATTGGGGGCATGGGTGACGGCATAGCGCGGCGTCAGCAAGGCCAGCACATCGACCTGCTTCATGCCGTAGACGATCCGTTCGGCACCCGCCGGCATTCTGGCACCGGGCGCGGCGGTGACCCCCAGCACCTCTTGCCCTCCATAATCCGAGACCATCACCTCGGTCGGGGTGCAGCCTGTAAGAAGGCTTTGGCTGGACACGACAAGCAACACGGCAAGTCCTGCGGCTTTCAGCATGGTAAGCTCCTGATATTCGGGTGTTCATGACGCGGATGCCGCGCGGTTTCGCGATGGTTCAAGCCGCCGAAAGCGGCGCTGTCGTGGACATGCAGCCCCCTGCCGCGCAGGCATGGCCGCTGCCCGCGCCGCGCCGTCGCGCCCTGCTGTGCTTTTGAAAGAAGGGGGCAGTCCACCGACCCGATGCGCGCAGCCAAAGGGGCAAGGGGTCCGACCGGCCGGACAGGCCGAAAGGCAAGCGTCCCGCCCATTGCGGATTCGATGCTTTCCTCACCGCTCAACCACAGACCATCCACTGGCGCACCGAACCACAGACCGCACCCGCCCACCCAAGCTTACACAACCAAGGGCTGTCAACCGCCGATTTTCGCACAGCGATGAATTCGCAGCCGCTCTGGCTGCGCGCCCGACCGACACCCGCCCCTTAACCCCTTCTTAACCCTCCCCGCCCCACACTCCCCGCCCCACACGCACCCTTGCCTGCCAACTTAATGTATGCATATAAATGTGGGACTGGGACGAGGCCAAAGCCCGGGCGAACCTCACCAAGCACGGCCTCGCCTTCGCCGCGCTTGAAACCTTCAACTGGTCCACGGCGCAGGTCGAACCCGACCTCCGCCGCGACTATGGCGAAGAGCGGCTGAACGCCTTTGGCCTGATCGGCGACAGGCTTCATGTCGTGACCTACACCATGCGCGGGCCCACCTACCGCGCCATCAGCCTGCGAAAGGCCAATTATCGGGAATATCTGCGATGGATCAGCCGCGAACCGTAAAGCCGAAGATCATCCCCCCCACGCCGGAGGAAGACGAAGCCATCAACCGTGGCATCGCCTCGGACCCCGACACCTATGAATGGACCGACGAAAACTTCGCCCGCGCCCGCCCCGTCTGGGATTTCCCCGAACTCGTCGAAATCCTGCAAAAGCACGGCAAGCTGGGCCGCCCGCCCCTGCCCGAAGCAATGCGCAAGCAGCGCGTCACGCTCCACCTCGACCGCGATGTCCTAAACGCGCTCAAGGCCGAGGGCAAAGGCTGGCAAACCCGCGCCAACGCCGCCCTGCGCCGCGCGCTCGGGCTTTAGGTGACCGCCCCTGCCGCGTAACGTCCGGAACGTTTCGTGACCCAATACGCGACGCCTGCATGAACGGTCGGCGTCAGGCTATCCGCATAGATGGACCAGACGCAGCCGAAGCGTGCATCACTTGCCCTGCAACCCCTTCACATATTCCGCAAGCTGCACCAGCCGCAGCGGGGTCGGCGTCTCGATCCCGTCGCCGCCATCGAACAGCACCGTCCCGCTGTCGAGCAAATCCTTGAACTCGGGCATCACCCGCCCCTCGTCGCGGCCCGTATAGCCCCAGATCTGCGCCATCACCCGCGTGCCCGGAAACACCCCGCCATTCTTCGCCGACAGTTGCGTCAGATCGGCAGGCTTCTTCGCCAGCCCCGCCGCCGCCTCGCCATCGCCCTTGCCCGACACCCCGTGACAGGCCACGCAATGCTCGGCGAAATCCTGCGCCCCCGTGGGCACCTCGGCCTCGCGCCCGGGCATCACGCAGGCAGTCAGCACCGCCAGAATCGCCATGCCGGCAGGAAAGACGAAAGCGCGCTGCATCGGGGAGTCTCCGTTAATAACCGTCAACCGACAGAACCACGAAGCCGCCCCCGCGCGCAAGCGCCAGACGCGCGGATCAGGCCACCACCCGCCCCTGATCCAGCCGCACGATCCGGTCCATCCGGCCCGCAAGCTCCATGTTATGCGTGGCGATCAACGCCGAAAGCCCCGTCTCGCGCACCAATTCCATCAGCGCCGCGAACACCGTCTCCGAGGTTCCGGGGTCAAGGTTCCCCGTCGGCTCGTCCGCCAGCAAAAGCTTTGGCCCGTTGGCCAGCGCACGGCAAAAGGCGACCCGCTGCTGCTCGCCCCCCGACAGCGCCGCAGGGCGGTGCCCGGCCCGCGCCGCCACCCCGACACGCTCCAGAAGCGCCATACCCCGCGCCACGGCCACAGCCTTGGCGACACCGTTGGCAAGCTGCGGCAAAACCACATTCTCCAGCGCCGAAAACTCGGGCAGCAAATGGTGGAACTGGTAGATGAACCCCACATCCGCCCGCCGCGCCGCCGTGCGGGCATTGTCCGAAAGCCCCGCCATCTCGCGCTCGGCATGGACCACGCGCCCCCTGTCGGCCACGTCGAGCAAGCCCGCGATATGCAGCAGCGTCGACTTCCCCGCCCCCGACGGGGCGACCAGCGCCACGACCTCGCCCCGCGCCACGGTCAGGCTCGCCCCGCGCAGCACGACCACTTCCGAAGGCTTGCCGCGGTTGTAACCCTTTTCGATCCCCTCCAGAACCAAGGCCTCACTCATAGCGCAGGGCCTCCACAGGGTTCATCCGCGCCGCCCGCCGCGCCGGAAACAGCGTGACGACGAAAGACAAGAACAGCGACAGCGACACGGCCGACAGCACGTCCCTGATCTGCAACTTCGCCGGCAGCGCATAGATGCCACGGATCGACGGGTCCCAGACCCCACCCCCCGCCACGTAATTCACCGCCGAGAAGATCGGGTCGATGTAGATGGCGAACAGGCAACCCAGCCCCACGCCCAGCGCCGTGCCGACCAGCCCGGTCGAGGCCCCGCAGATGAAGAACACCCTCAGCACGGCCCCCTCGGTCAGCCCCATCGTGCGCAGGATGCCGATGTCGCGGCCCTTGTTCTTGACCAGCATGATCAGCCCCGAAATGATGTTCATCGCCGCGATCAGCACAAGGATCGACAGGATCACGAACATCACGTTGTCCTCGATATCCAGCGCCCGCAGAAAGGCCCCCGCGGAATCGCGCCACGTCCAGACCAGCGCCCCCTCGCCCGCGGCCGACATGACGACGGGCGCCATATCATCCACCGCCTCGGGACGGGCCAGCGTCACGTCGATCTCGTCGGCCATGCCCTCGCGGTTGAAATAGCTCTGCGCCTCGTCAAAGGGCATGTAGATGCGCGTGCGGTCGATGTCATAGCGCCCGGCGGTAAAGATATAGACCACCTCATAGGCGTTCACGCGCGGGCTGGTGCCAAAGGCCGTCTTTACCCCCGTGGGGGCCACCAGCCGCAGACGGTCGCCCAGACCCACGCCCAATTCCCGCGCGATCCCCGATCCGATGGCGATGCCGTCGGGGAAATAGGAAATGTCGCCCTCGGCCTCGGCCCCGATCCCGACGCGCGGAATGGCCTCCAGATCGGCCAGCCGTATCCCGTAGACCTCGGCCCCGGTCGAGCCCTCGCCCGCCGTCACCATCACCTGCCCGCGGATCAGCGGCGCCGCACGGGTGACGCCATCGACCTTGGCCACGGCCCCGGCACGGGCGTCGTAATCGGAAAACCCCTTGACCAGCCGCCCCGCGTCATCGACCCGCCCCACGGAATAGACCGTGACATGCGCATTCGCGCCCAGGATCGTGTCGACGAACTCGGCGCGGAACCCCGCGCGCACGGCCAGCGTGGCGATCAGCGCGAAAACGGCCAGCGTGATCCCGACCAGCGAAATCCAGGTCATCACCGACACGCCGCCCTCGGCCCGCCGCGCGCGCAAATACCGCCAGGCGATCATCCATTCATAAGGCGCAAAAGGCCGCGTCGAAGCCATCGGTCCACCCGTTCCAATTCCGCCCGCACCCTGCGTGCAACCCCCGCCCGCGTCAAGGCAAGGGCGGTCACGTTTGCGTCCCGCAACCCTGCGGACCACCCGCGCAAAAGGGGGGCTTTCCGCCCCCCTCGCCGCCCGAAGGGGCGGCTCACCCCCCGAGAGTATTTTGCGCAAGGATGAAAGCCGCAGGTTCAAGCCCCCCTTCACCCTTGCCCCAAATACTCCGGGGTGAGCCTGCTTGCAGGCGAGGGGCAGCGCCCCTCTCTTCGCCCGCCACAAGCGCAAACGGAAAAGGGGAGGGCCGCGGCCCTCCCCTTGCACCTCGGCATCCGCAAGATGCCCTTACACGCCCGCGTAAATCGCGGCGATGCGGTCCACGGCGGCTTCCGGCGACATCTCCTCGCTTTCGCCCGTGCGGCGGCTGGTGACTTCGACCACACCATTGGCCAGCCCGCGCGGGCCAACCGTGATGCGCCACGGCAGGCCGATCAGGTCCATCGTGGCGAATTTCGCCCCCGCCCGCTCGTCGCGGTCGTCATACAGCGCCTCAAGCCCCTTGGCCGCCAGCGCCTTGTAAAGCCCCTCGCAGGCCGCATCCGCAGCGCCATCGCCCTGCTTGAGGTTCACGATCCCCACGGGGAAGGGCGTCACCCCCTCCGGCCAGATGATCCCCTTGTCGTCATGGCTCGCCTCGATGATCGCGCCGAGCAGTCGGCTCACCCCGATCCCGTGGCTGCCCATCTCGACCGGAACGCGGCTGCCGTCGGGGGTCACCACCGTCGCCCCCATCGCCTCGGAATACTTGGTTCCGAAATAGAAGATCTGCCCCACCTCGATCCCGCGCCCCACCTTGCGATGCGCCTCCGGCACGGCCTCGAAGGCACCGGCCTCATGCGTCTCGTCGGTGCGCGCGTAAAGCGTGGTGAATTCCTCGCAGACCTTCGCCACGGCGGCGCGGTCGTCATAGTCGATCTCGCGGCTTCCCAGCTTCAACGCGGTCACGCGGTCGTCGTAGAACACCTCCGACTCGCCCGTCTGCGCCAGCACGAGGAACTCGTGCGTATTGTCCCCGCCGATGGGGCCGGATGCCGCGCGCATCGGAATCGCCGTCAGCCCCATCCGCTCGTAGGTGCGCAGATAGCTCACCATATGGCGGTTATAGGCATGCAGCGCCGCCTCCTTGTCGAGGTCGAAGTTGTAGCCGTCCTTCATCAGGAACTCGCGCCCCCGCATCACGCCAAAGCGCGGCCGCATCTCGTCGCGGAACTTCCACTGGATGTGATACAGCGTCAGCGGCAGGTCCTTGTAGCTGTTCACATGGCTGCGGAAGATGTCGGTGATCATCTCCTCGTTCGTCGGCCCGTAGAGCATCTCGCGCTTCTGCCGGTCGGTGATGCGCAGCATCTCCTGCCCGTAATCGTCATAGCGCCCGCTCTCGCGCCACAGGTCCGCCGGTTGCAGCGTCGGCATGAGCAGCGGGATATGCCCCGCCCGCACCTGCTCCTGATGCACGATCTCCTCGATCCGCTTCAGCACGCGGAACCCCAGCGGCAGCCACGAATAGATCCCCGCCGCCTGCTGTTTGATCATCCCCGCCCGCAGCATGTAGCGGTGCGAGACGATCTGCGCCTCGGCGGGGTTTTCCTTCAGGACGGGCAGGAAGTAGCGGGTCAGACGCATGGGACGGGCCTCGTGAAACGGTTTCCCAGCGTTCCTAGCGGGAAGCAGCCTGTCAGGCAACCTCGGGCACACAGGGCGCGCACCGCACCCTCCCCGCGCCCTCCCCGCACGGGGCAGCCCATGCTGCCGCCCGACAGGCCGCGCCCCGCCCTTCAGCCTTGCCCAAATACTCCGGGGTCCGGGGCAGCGCCCCGGCGGGCGGGCCATGCGGCGGCCCGACGCTTCTGCCCCCCGCACTCTGCCCCCCTTGCACCGGCGCGCCGCAATGGTGATATGTTCCGCCGGCAAAGCGAAAGGCGCGATCATGGCCCTGCCCGTGCGGCAACAGCTTCTGACCTGGGGCATCGCGACCGCGGTGTTCCTGCTGCTTCTGTGGCTTCTGGGCGATGTCCTGCTGCCCTTCATCGTCGGCAGCGCCATCGCCTATTTCCTCGACCCCGTGGCCGACCGGCTGCAACGCGCGGGCTTCAGCCGCGTCGGGGCTACGGTGACCATCTCGCTCGCCGCGCTTCTCATCGCCGTGCTGCTGGTCCTCGCGGTCATTCCGACGCTGGTCGAACAGCTCACCGGCCTCATCAACGCCGCGCCGCAAATCGCCGCCCGCCTGCAAGCCTTCCTGACCGAGCGTTTCCCCGAGATCAACGACTCCACCTCGACCATCCGCCAGACCCTGTCGCAGATCGCCCAGGGCATCCAGGCCAAGGGCGGCCAGCTTGCCGAAACCCTGCTCTCCTCGGCCATGTCCCTCGTCTCGGCGGTGATCTTCATCGTCGTCGTCCCCGTGGTCGCCTTCTACATGCTGCTCGACTGGGACCATATGGTCGACCGGATCGACGCGCTGCTGCCGCGCGACCACGCCCCCGTGATCCGCCGTCTGGGACGCGAGATCAACGCCGTGCTGGCCGGTTTCGTGCGCGGACAGCTTTCCGTCTGCCTCCTGCTCGGCAGCTTCTATTCGCTGGCGCTGATGCTCGCAGGGCTGCAATTCGGCCTTGTGGTCGGGGCCATCGCGGGGGCCATCACCTTCATTCCCTACGTCGGCTCGCTTGTCGGCGGCTCGCTTGCCATCGGGCTTGCGCTCTTCCAGTTCTGGGGCGACTGGGTCTCGATCGGCCTGATCGCCGCGATCTTCGCCGTGGGCCAGTTCATCGAAGGCAATGTCCTCACCCCCAAGCTCGTCGGCAACTCGGTGGGCCTGCACCCGGTCTGGCTTCTGTTCGCCCTCTCGGCCTTCGGCTCGCTCTTCGGCTTCGTCGGCATGCTGGTCGCCGTGCCTGTCGCGGCCTCGATCGGCGTCTTTGCCCGCTTCGGCATCGCCCAATACCAGTCGAGCCTGCTTTACCGCGGCCTCGCAGGCCACAACGACCCCGCGCCCGAGGACGACGTTCAAGAGTGACCCGCCAACTCGCCTTTGACCTGCCCGTGGCCGAAACCTTCCGCCGCGAGGATTTCTTCGTCTCGCCCACCAACGCCCCGGCGCTTGCGGCGGTCGAGGCATGGCGCACATGGCCGGGCGGCAAGATGCTGATCGTGGGGCCAAGGGGCAGCGGCAAGACCCACCTCGCCCATCTCTGGGCGCAAGAGACCGGCGCCACCCTCGTCCGCGCCACCAGCCTTGCCGAGGCCGACATCCCCAGCCTCACCGCAGGCGGCCCCGTCGCGGTCGAGGACGCCGAAGCCGTCGCGGGCAACCGCGAGGGCGAGGCCGCCTTCTTCCACCTCCACAACATCGTGACGCAGGGGGCCGCCCTTCTGGTCACGGCCGCCACCCCGCCGCGCGACTGGGGCCTGCGCCTGCCCGACCTTGCCAGCCGCCTGCAAGCCGCGCCGCTGACACGGCTCGACGCGCCCGATGACGCGCTCTTGTCCGCCGTGCTGGTCAAGCTCTTCGCCGACCGCCAGATCGCCGTTCCGCCGAATGTGATCCCCTACATGGTCCAGCGCATGGAACGCTCGCTCAACACCGCCCGCAAACTGGTCGCCGCCCTCGATGCGGTCTCTCTGGCCCAGGGCCGCCCCGTCACCCGCCAACTCGCGGCCGACATTCTGGGCCGCGACGGCTAGGGCTTGCACCGCAACCGCCTTCGGCTATCCTGCCCCCACGGTCGGCAGATCACCGAGGCGTCGCTGTCCCGCAAGGGAATGCTAAACCTGCCCTGAACACGCATCGCAACGGACACCCCTGCGCCGCGTCACAAGCCAGCGACCATGACAGCCTGCGGCCCATCAGGATAAGTCCCATGTCGCGCCTTGCGCTCCCACTCCAGACCTCCGACCTCTCGGCCTTCGCCCGCGCCCTTGCCCTGCAACTTCAGGCCAAACCGGCACCGGGCCATCTCGAGCTGCTGAACATGCTCGCCCGCGCAGGCGGGTTCCGCAACCTCCAGCACCTGCGCGCCGCCGCCGCCGCCAAATCCCGGCTCGACGCCGCCCGGACCACGGCCCAGACTGCTGCCCAGACCGACCACAGCCTCGTCGAACGCGCCCTGCGCCATTTCGACGAACAGGGTCGCCTCGCCCGCTGGCCCTCGCGCCGCAACCTGCAAATCCTCTGCCTCTGGGCGCTCTGGCCGCTCTTCCCGCTCGGCTCCGGCCTGCACGAGCGGCAGGTGAACGCGCTCCTCGCCCCCGCCCACGGCTTCGGCGACCCCGCGCTGCTGCGCCGCGACATGACCGGGCTCGGCCTTCTCGCGCGCAGTCCCGACGGCACCGCCTACCACCGCAACAGGCTTGCCCCGCCGCCCGAGGCCCGCGCCCTGATCCACCACGTCACCACACGCCGCAAAGGCGCGGCACCCGTGGCCTGACGCCCCCCCTTTCAGCCTTGCCCAAATACTCGAAACGCCCCGCCTGCCCCCTGCACCACCTTCCCCGAACTGCTCCCCGCCCCCGCCTTCCCCCGTCGCTCAAGACCGACGCAGCAAAGCGCGGGCGGCGCGGGCATTGCGGGCCGCACCATGCGCCCCTGCCCCCGCACCGCCCCCCGCCAACTCCCCCGCCAAACCACCGCTGGACATGCCCCCCCGCCAATGGTCACATGTCATGAAACCGTCGCACACCCCCGCTATCCCGCAGGCCCATGACCCAAGCCGATTTCCTCAAAGCCGCTTTCCCAGCCCCCGTCTCCCTCCCCGAGGCCGAACGCAGCGGCCCGCGCCGGTTTTTCAACCGCGAACTCTCGTGGCTGGCCTTCAACTGGCGCGTCCTCGACGAAGCCTCGAACCCCGCCGTGCCTTTGCTCGAACGCCTCCGCTTCCTCTCGATCTCGGCCACCAACCTCGACGAATTCTACACCGTCCGCGTCGCTGGCCTGCGCGCCCTGCAAAGGAACGGCAACGCCACCCTTTCCGAAGACGGCCGCCGCCCCGCCGAGCAACTCGCCCTCATCCACGACGACGCGCGCCGCCTGATGCTGACGCAGCAAACCGTCTTCAACCGCCTCAAGCGCGAGATGGAGGCGCAGGGCATCTCGATCCTGACCCGCTCCAAACTCACCTCCCGCGATCTGAAACATCTGGCCGAGCATTTCCTGCACAAGGTCTTTCCCGTCCTCTCGCCGCTGGCCATCGACCCGGCCCACCCCTTTCCCTTCATTCCCAACACCGGCTTTTCGCTGGCGCTCGAGCTTGAACGCGTCACCGACCAGCGCACGCTAAAGGCCCTTCTGCCCATCCCGCAGCAGATTGCCCGCTTCGTCCCCCTGCCCGGCAAACCGGGCGAGCATCGCTACCTGCCGCTGGAAGAACTGCTCCTTCTGCATCTCGACATGCTCTTCCCCGGCTACACCGACCGCGGCCACTGCATCTTCCGCGTCCTGCGCGACAGCGATCTCGAGGTCGAGGACGAAGCCGAAGACCTCGTCCGCGAATTCGAAACCGCGCTGAAACGCCGCCGGCGCGGCGATGTGATCCGCCTGAAACTCTCGGCAGGCGCGCCGCCCGACCTGCGCGCCCTCATCATGGACGAACTCGCCGTCACCGAGGATATGGTGGTCGAGGTGCGCGGCCTTCTGGGCATCGCCGACCTCAAGGAACTGGTCCTGTCCTCGCGCCCCGACCTCTTGTGGCCGCCCTTCTCGCCCCGCGTTCCCGAACGCGTGCAAGACCACGAAGGCGACCTTTTCGCCGCGATCCGGCAAAAGGACATCCTGCTCCACCACCCCTACGAGACCTTCGATCTCGTCATCAATTTCCTCGAACAGGCCGCCCGCGACCCCAACGTGCTGGCGATCAAGCAAACCCTCTACCGCACCTCATGGGACAGCCCCATCGTCTCGGCCCTGTGCGAGGCGGCCGAGGCCGGAAAATCCGTCACCGCCCTTGTCGAGCTGAAAGCCCGCTTCGACGAGGCCGCCAACATCCGCCAGTCGCGGCGGCTGGAACGGTCGGGCGCGCATGTGGTCTACGGCTTCATCCAGTACAAGACCCACGCCAAGATCAGCACCGTCGTCCGGCGCGAGGGCGAGAACCTCGTCACCTACACCCATTACGGCACGGGCAACTACCACCCGATCACGGCGCGCATCTACACCGACCTGTCCTTCTTCACCTGCGACGCCGCCTTGGGCCGCGATGCGACCAAGGT
Source organism: Paragemmobacter straminiformis (assembly GCF_014243445.1). GTDB lineage: Bacteria > Pseudomonadota > Alphaproteobacteria > Rhodobacterales > Rhodobacteraceae > Paragemmobacter > Paragemmobacter straminiformis. The sequence goes on along the minus strand of NZ_JACLQD010000005.1, from coordinate 173,467 downwards.
GTTCAACTACCTCTCGGGCTATGTGCAACCCGAGGGGCTGGAAAACCTCGCCATCTCGCCCATCACGCTCAAACCCCGCCTGCTCGAGCTGATCGCGGCCGAGGCAGACCACGCCCGCGCCGGACGTCCGGCCGAAATCTGGGCCAAGATGAACAGCCTCATCGACCCCGAGGTGATCGACGCGCTCTATGACGCCTCTCAGGCCGGCGTGAAGATCAGCCTCGTCATCCGCGGCATCTGCGGCGTGCGACCGGGCGTCAAGGGACTGTCCGAAAACATCCGCGTCAAATCCATCGTCGGACGCTTTCTCGAACACAGCCGCATCCTCTGCGTCGGCAACGGCCACGGCCTGCCCTCGAAATCCGCCCGCGTCTTCATCTCGTCGGCCGACTGGATGGGCCGCAACCTGACGCGGCGGGTGGAAACGCTGGTCGAAATCCACAACCCCACCGTCAAGGCCCAGATCGAAGGCCAGATCATGGCCGCCAACCTTGCCGACGAGGCGCAAAGCTGGGTCCTTTCCCCCGATGGCCGCTACAGCCGCGACCTGCCGCCCCGCGATGGCGCGCTGTTCAACTGCCACCATTTCTTCATGGAAAACCCGTCGCTCTCGGGGCGCGGCACGGCAGGGGCGAAAGATGTCCCCAAACTCGCCCAACTCCGCGACGAGGGGCCGCCCGCCTGACGCGGATTTCTTTCGGGAAATCCGCAAATCCGTTCGCACGGATGCGGCCCGCCTGATGTGGCCCGCAGGATGTGGCCCTCAGGGGTTGGCCCCACCTTTTGCCCCGCATGATGTGACCTGCGTCATATGGCCCGCGTCACCGCGCCGCCCGGGGCCAAGCGCCCGAATCCTTGACCGCGCCTCCGCCCCGCGCCACTCTCTCCCCGCAATACAAGGACTGCACGAATGACCGACACCGCCGCCCTCGCCGACATCGCGAGTGAGGACGATTGGGGCCCGTTCGGCCGACCGCTGTTCGACGACCCCTCCGCCCGTGCGCTCAGCCGTGTCGGCGTGGTCGATGTCGGCTCCAACTCGGTCCGCATGGTGGTCTTTGACGGGGCCGCGCGCAGCCCGGCCTATTTCTACAACGAAAAGATCATGTGCGGTCTGGGCAAGGGCCTGCACGAAACCGGCAAGCTCAACCCCGAAGGCCGCAGGCGCGCCCTTTCCGCGCTGAAACGCTTCGCCCTTCTGGCCGAAGGCATGGGCTCCAGCCCCCTGACCGTCGTCGCCACCGCTGCCACCCGCGAAGCCGCCGACGGCCCCGATTTCCAGGCCGAAGTGCTGCGCGAGACCGGCCTCAAGCTCTGGGTCATCGACGGCGACGAAGAGGCGCGGCTTTCCGCACAGGGCGTGCTGCTCGGCTGGCCCGACGCGCAGGGCATCGTCTGCGACATCGGCGGCAACTCGATGGAGCTTGCCCGCATCGGCGAAGGCAAGGTCGGCAAGCGCGTCTCGACCCCCCTCGGCCCCTTCCGCCTGCAACAGGTCGAAGGCGGCGAGAAGAAGCGCCAGAAACTGATCGAACGCGTCATCACCTCGGCGCAGACCAGCATCAAGTCCACCGGCGAACGCATCTACCTCGTCGGCGGCTCGTGGCGCGTCATCGCGCGCCTCGACATGGAGCGGCGCAACTACCCCCTCACCGTCCTGCACGAATACCGCATGACGCCGCAAAGCCTGATGGACACCCTCGACTGGATCGCCACCTCCGACCTTGCGCTTTTGCGCGCCCGCACCGGCACCTCGACCGAACGGATGGAACTGGTCCCGCTGGCCTGCGAGGTGCTGCGCGAACTCATCCGCATCCTGAAACCCTCGGAAATCGACGTGTCGGCCTATGGCATCCGCGAAGGCCTGCTTTACGAACAGATGCCCGACCGCCTGCGCCGCCGCGACCCGCTGATCGAAGCGGCGCGGATGGCCGAACTCACATCGGCCCGCGTTCCGGGGTTCGGCAAGAAACTCTACGAATTCCTCCTCCCCCTCTTCAAATCCGCCGACGAGGAACGCCACCGCCTCATCAAGGCCGCCTGCCTGCTGCATGACACCACATGGCGCGCCCACCCCGACTACCGCGCCGAGGTCTGCTTTGACAACGCCACCCGCGCCAACCTTGGCGGGCTCGACCATCCGGGCCGCGTTTTCCTCGGCCTGTCCCTCTTGCACCGCTACAAGAACTCCCGCGCCGGATCGCGGCTCGAACCCCTGTTCCGTCTCCTGAACGACGACCAGATCCGCGACGCCGAGGTTCTGGGAAAGGCCATGCGCTTTGGCGCGATGTTCTCGGCCGCCGACCCGTCCGAGGCGGGAAGCCTGTCGTGGAACCCCAGAAAACGCACGCTGGAACTGGCCCTTACCCCGCGCGGCCGCGATCTGTTCGGCGAGGTGGCCGAAGCCCGCTTCGCCTCTCTCGCCAATTCGCTCAAGGCCATTCCCAGCATCGTCTCGGCCAGAACCTGATGCTCGCCTTCGACCATATCGCCATTTCGGCCGGCACCTTGGCCGAAGGGGTCGACGCCGTGGAAGCCGCCCTTGGCCTGCCCCTCGCAGGGGGCGGCCAGCACAGCCACATGGCCACGCACAACCGCCTGCTCGGCCTTGGCGATCTCTACCTCGAAGTCATCGCCATCGACCCCGCCCAAACCCCGCCCGCATGGCCGCGCTGGTTCGACCTCGACAATTTTTCCGGCCCCCCGCGCCTGACGAACTGGGTCGCCGCCTGCGACGACCTCGCCGCCGAACTCGCGCTTTCGCCGCAGGGCACGGGGGCCATCACGCAGTTGCAGCGCGGCGACTACCGCTGGCAAATGGCCGTGCCCGCCACGGGCAAACTGCCCTTCGACGGCGCCTTTCCCGCCCTGATCCACTGGCAAGGCACGCTCCACCCCGCCCGCGCCCTGCCCGAAAGCGGCTGCCGCCTGACCCGCCTCGAAATCGCCCACCCCGATGGCGCGGCCCTTGCCGCCCACCTCGCCCCGCGTCTGGCCGATCCGCGCGTCGTCGTCACCACCGGCGCGCCCGCCCTGCAAGCCACCCTCTCCACCCCGCACGGGACCCGCCTCATCCGATGATCCGCCCTGCCACCACCGCCGATGCCGCGGCCCTCGCAGCCCTCTGGAACCCGATGATCCGCGACACGGCCGTCACCTTCAACGCGCTGGAAAAGACGGGGCCGGACATCGCCACCATGATCGGCACCCGACAGGCCGACGGCCACGCCTTCCTTGTGGCAACCGATGGCAGCGCCCTCCTCGGCTTCGCCACCTATGCCCAGTTCCGTGGCGGCGTGGGCTATGCCCGCACGATGGAGCATACGATCATCCTCGCCCCCGAAGCCCAAGGCCGCGGCACGGGCCGCGCGCTGATGACCGCGCTCGAAACCCACGCCCGCGATGGCGGCGCGCACAGCATGTTCGCAGGCGTCAGCGCCGAAAACCCCGCAGGCCGCGCCTTCCATGCCCGCATCGGCTATGCCGAGGTCGCCGTCCTGCGGCAGGTCGGCCACAAATTCGGCCGCTACATGGACCTCGTGCTGATGCAGAAATTCCTCACCTGACAAGCGCCCCGCCGCGCATTATCCTGCGGCCATGTCACTGTGGACCCGTATCGCCGATGCCCTCGCCGCCCTCGCACAGGGTGAACCGCTCTCGGCGGTGTTCGACCGGCTGCGCGGCACGACCAACTCCGCCCCCGACCGTTCGGTCGGCTTCACCATCGCCGTCATCGCCCTCGGGGCCAAGATGGCCAAGGCCGACGGTCAGGTGACCCGCGACGAGGTCACCGCCTTCCGCCGCATCTTCACCATAGACGAGGCCGAGGAACAGAACGCCGCCCGCGTCTTCAACCTCGCCCGGCAGGATGTGGCGGGCTACGACGCCTACGCCCGCAAGATCGCCGCCATGTTCACCGGCGACAACCGCGAAACCCTGCGCGACCTGCTCGAAGGGCTGTTCCACATCGCAATGGCCGATGGCGCATGGCACCCGCAGGAAGAGGAATTCCTCCACGACGTCGCCCGCATCTTCGGCTTCGACGACCGCTGCTTTTCGGCGATCCGCGCCCGCTTCGTGCATGGCGCGCCGCGCGACCCCTATGACGTGCTGGGCGTCACCCCCGATGCGCCGCTGTCCGAAATCCGCGCCGCCTACAAGGCGCTGGTCCGCGAAAGCCACCCCGACCGCATGATCGCCCGCGGCGTCCCGCCCGAGGCGGTGAAACTTGCCGAACGCCGCCTGATCGACATCACCGCCGCCTGGGACGACATCTCCACCCGCCGCGCCGCCTGATGGAACCCGCAGCCCCGGCCCCCCGCCCGCTCCGCCTTGCGACCTATAACGTCGAATGGTTCAACAGCCTCTTCGACGATGCGGGCAACCCGCAAGACGACGACGGCCCCTCGCACCGCTACGGCCTCTCGCGCGCCCGCCAGCTTGCCGCGCTGCGCACCGTCTTCGCCGCCCTCGACGCCGATGGCATCATGGTGATCGAAGCCCCCGACACCGGCACGCGGCGGTCGACCGTCACGGCGCTCGAACGCTTCGCCGCCAGCGCGGGCCTGCGCACGACCAAGGCCCTCACCGGCTTCATGTCCGGCACCGAACAGGAAATCGCCTTCCTCTACGACCCCCTGCGCATCGCCGCCCGCCACGACCCAAAAGGCCCGCCCAGCCCCAAACGCGGCGCACACGGCGCGCCGCGCTTCGACGGCACCTTCCGCTATGACCTCGACGCCGATGGCGTCAGCGAACAGATCCGCTTTTCCAAACCCCCGCTCGAAATCGCCCTTGCCATACCGGGGCGCGACCTGCGCCTGATCGGCGTCCACGCCAAATCCAAGGCCGCCCACGGCTACCACAGCCCGGCCGAAGGCCTGCGCATCGCCATCGACAACCGCCGCAAACAGCTTGCCGAATGCATCTGGCTGCGCCAGCGCATCGATGGCCACCTCGCGGCGGGGGAAAGCCTGATCGTGATGGGCGACCTGAACGACGGCCCCGGTCTGGACGAATACGAAAAGCTCTTCGGCCGCTCGGGGGTCGAGGTCGTCCTCGGCACCACCCTCTCGCCCGAGCGCCGCCTCTTCGACCCCCACGCCAGCATGGAGCTTGCCCAGCGCATCGGCCTCGCCCCCTCGACCGCCCGCTTCTACGTCCCCACGCCCGACCAATGGCTCGAGGCGCTTCTCGATTTCATCATGGTCTCGCCCGATCTCGCCGCCCGCGGCCCGCACTGGCGCATCTGGCACCCGCTCAACGACCGCGCCACCGCCGCCATCGCAGGCCTGCCCGAAGCCCTGCTCGACGCCTCCGACCACTTCCCCGTGACGCTCGACCTTCCCTGACACGTCCCGCGCCCCTTCCGCCCCCATTATCCCACACATTCCCCGGCCCCACCATCCCCGCCCGCCACCGCAACGAACGCCGCCCCCCCTTTCACACCCGCACAAATATCCTCGGGGGGTGCGGGGGGCAGACGGCCCCCCGCGCGGCATCGGCCCCCCGCGCGGCATCGGCCACCCCGCGCGGCATCGGCCCCCCGCGCGGCAGCGGCCACCCCGCGCGCAACAGCGGCCCGACGCGGAAACCGCGCAAGAAAAAGCCCCCTCTTCCGCGGCGGAAAAGGGGGCCATTCCGACCCGTCAGCACAAAGGCCCCGCCTCAGAAGTCGGTCGGCGCCCCGCCCTCCTGCTTGCGCTTGGCAACAAAGCGGCGCAGCTCTTCCTGATGCGCGCCATCCATCGGCGGCGCCTCGAATTCCTCCAGGATCTGCTTGTAGATCCGGTGCGCCCGTTCCGCGGTCCAGACCGACCCGTCCAGCTGCCACGCCTCGTAGTTCCGCCAGTCGCTCACAAAGGGCGCATAGAACGCCGTGGTGTATCGCTCCTGCGTGTGCTGGCAGCCGAAGTAATGCCCCCCCGGCCCGACTTCCTTGATCGCATCGAACGCAAGGTCGTCATCGGTCGTGGCAAAGGTCGCTTCCTCGAAATAGCGCTGGATCATCTGCAAGACTTCGCAATCCATCACGAATTTCTCGGGGCTGGCGATCAGCCCCCCCTCGAGCCATCCCGCCGCGTGGTAGACCATGTTGGTTCCCGACTGCACCGCAGCCCAAAGGCTGTTCGACGTCTCCCACATCGCCTGCCCGTCCGGCACGTTGGCCGCGCAAACCCCCGAGGACCGCATCGGCAGCTTGTAGCGCCGCACCATCTGCCCCGTCATCTGCGTCGCGCGCATGTATTCCGGCGTGCCAAAGGCGGGCGCGCCCGATTTCATGTCGACGTTGCTGGTAAAGGTGCCGATCGCCACGGGGCAACCGGGGTTGATGTATTGCAGCAGCGCCACCGCCGCCAGCGCCTCGGCCAGCGACAGCGCCACCGCCCCCGCCATGGTGACGGGCGCCATCGCCCCGGCAAGCGTGAAGGGCGTCACCACCACGGGCTGACCGCGCCTCGCAAGCCGCATCGCCCCGTCCAGCATCGGGTAATCATGCTTCAGCGGGCTGACCGAGTTGATGTTGGTATACATCCGCGGCTTGGCCCGGAACTCCTCCTCGCTCAGCCCCCCCGCGATCCGGGTCATCTCCATCACATCCTCGACCCGCTCGGCGCCAAGGCTGTAGGCATGCACCACCTTGTCCGTCAGCGTCAGCTTCTCGTAAAGGCAGTCGAGGTGGCGGACCGAAGGGTGGATGTCGATCGGCTCGACCGGATAGCCCCCCGCGATGTGGATGCAGTTGAAATACTGCGTCAGCTTGATGAATTCCTTGAAGGTCTCGAAATCGCCCGACCGCTTGCCGCGTTCGAGGTCCCATGCATTCGGCGGCGACGAGACGTTGACAAAGACCATGTGCTTGCCGCCGATGACCAGCTCCCGGTCCGGATTGCGCGGCGTGATGGTGAAGCTTTCCGGAGCATGCGACAGCATCTCCATGACGAAATCCTCGTCCATCTTGACGTTGGTGCCCTCGACCTTGCACCCCGCCTGCTTCAGGATCGCCACCGCGTCGGGGTTCAGGAACTCGATCCCCAACTCGCGCAGGATCCGCATCGCGGTCTTGTGCATGCGCTCGACCGCATCGGCGTCCAGTGGCTCGACCGGCGCATCGGGGTTGACCGGAATGCGCCACGGCATCTGGTCGATGACGGCGCTGCCCGCACGGATCTTGTTGCCGGCGCGGCCTCCGGCGCGACGTTTGCGTCCCGGCTCGTCGTTCATCAGGTCTCTCCCGGTCTTTTCCCGCCCGCTGAGACGGGCTTTCGCACAACATGGCGAATGAGGGGGCGCGGCGACACTCCGTCCCCGACGCGATTGCGTCGTTTTTCCGCAATGGACCGGCTGCGCCCGCCTCAGGCGGCCTGCAGACCGTCCAGCCAGGCGGGCAAGCCGCCGATATCGGCCAGCACCGCATCGGCATGCGGCGCCAGCTCCTCGCTCCCCGCGACACCGGTCAGCACCGCCACCGTCCGCATTCCCGCCGCGCGCCCCGCCTCGAGGTCGTGGCGGCTGTCGCCCACCATCACCACCCGCGCCGGATCGAAACCGAAACGCTTGGCGAATGCCGCGCACATCCCCGGCCCCGGCTTCGCGCCATAGCCCGAATCGTAGCCCGCGACGAAATCGAAGAACTCCGTGATGTCATGCGCCGCCAGATGCGCCCGGGCGGGTGCCTCGGTGTCGTTCGTGGCCAGCCCCACGCGCAGCCCCCGCGCCTTCAGCACGCCCAACAGCGGCCGCAGCGGCACCGAAGGCGCCATCGCCGCCACCGCCGCCCGCGCGTTGATCTCGGCCATCACCTCGGCATGGCTCCGCCCCGTCATATGCGGCAGCAGGCAGGCCGCGATATCCGCCGCGGTCGCCGCGATCACGGGGCTGTCGGGGGCGAACTGCCCGCTCTCCACGTCAAAACCGATGGCAGCCCCCATCTCGCGCGCATGTTCCGCGTCCCGCGCCAGATCGCGCAACAGATGCCGCGCCCATCCGCCCCAGCTCGCGCGGAAATCGAACAGCGTCCCGTCCTTGTCGAAGATGATGCCGTCGATCATTCCGTCCCCTTTACCGCAGACCCCAACCCGGCCCGCTTCAAACCTGCCCGCTTCAGCCTTGCCCAAATACTCACGGCGCAACGGTTGCCGCAAGCGCCGCGTCAGGTCCAATGCACAGTCTGCCCGCCCGGCAGGGCCGCCCGCGCCGCCATCGGCACCGTATAGGCCAGCCCCGACGCATCGCAGAACGCCATGACCCAGGCGTCCTCCATCATCACGAAATCAAGCACCGACCCAAGGAACTCGGGCCGCCCCGCGGCGGCGGCCACATCCTCAGCCCCCGCCCCCGACGCGCCAAGGAAGCTGCCGAACAACTCGTCCTCTCCCGCCAACCAGGCAAGCGCCTGCAACCCCACCGTCTCGGCCTGTTCCTGTCTCATCCGTCTTATCCACAATTTCCCGCCGTCGCAGCCAAGTTTGACTCGAATTGGCACCAGTCTGGAAACCTTTGATTAACCCTTTGGAAGGATTCTGTGAACCAAGTCAGCCCGGCACGGGCAAAAAACGCGCAGGGGCGACCGGCGCAAGAAGCGGTGTGGCAGGGCCGGAATGGCAGGCAGGATTCTGATCGTCGAGGATTGTCCCATCACCCGCATCGTCCTGCGGGCGAAACTGGGGCTTGCCTTCTACACCCCGCTCGCCGCCCCCGACGGCGCAAGCGCCATAGCCGCCCTGCGCGAGGAAGCGCCCGACCTCGTCCTGCTCGACCTCGACCTGCCCGACATGTCGGGGCTCGAGGTTCTGGCCACCCTGCGCCGCAGCCGCGCGCGGCGCGATGTGCCGGTGATCGTCCTGACCGCCGCAACCGACCGCACCTCCCGCCTCGAAGCCCTCGGCGCCGGGGCCGACGACATCCTCACCAAACCCGTCAACGACGAATTGCTGCTCGCCCGCATCCGCAGCCTGTTGCGCCGCCAGTCCGACACACCCGCCGCAGCCGATGCGCCGGGCAACGACATGGCCGATCCGCCCGCCACCTTCGAACGGCCCGGCTTCGTCGCGGTCGTCACCCGCCGCACCGAAGACCGCCTGCGCCTCGCCCGCGATCTGGCCCGCCGCACCGGCCATTGCGTCACCCCCCTCAGCCGCGAGGAGGTTCTGGCCCATCCCGGCATCGCCGCCGCTCAGCCCGAAGCCTTCGTCCTCGACGATGGCGCCAGCAACGGCCTGCATTTCGTCTCGGAAATCCGCACCCGCACCGCCACCAGCCATGCGGGCGTGGTGCTTTTGTGCGATGGCGCGAAACAGGCCGCGATGGCCTTCGACCTCGGCGCCGACGAAGTCCTGCCCAGCAGCGTCGATCCCGAAGAACTCGCCCTGCGCCTCTCGGCCCTGATCCGCCGGACCCGCGCCGCCGAAGAGCGCCGCCTCTCGCTGCGCGACAGCCTGCGCCTTGCCATGACCGACCCGTTGACGGGCCTGCACAACCGCCGCTACGCGCTGGCCGAACTTGGCAACATCGCAGCGACGGCGCATCGCACGGCGACACCTTTCGCGCTGATGCTGGTCGATATCGACCGGTTCAAATCGGTCAACGACCGCTTCGGCCACGGCATCGGCGACCGCGTTCTCGTCTCGGTCGCCCGCAGCCTCGCCGCAAACCTCCGCCCCGAGGATCTCATCGCCCGCATCGGGGGCGAGGAATTCCTGCTCGCCCTGCCCTGCCTCGACCTGTCCGATGCCCGCCGCACCGCCCAGCGCCTTTGCGATGCGGTAAAATCCGCGCCGGTTTCCGTCCCCGGCAGCCCGCCCGTCACCGTCACCGTCTCGGTCGGCCTTGCCATCGGCAGGGGCGGCGAAACCCTCGACCGGCTGATCGACCGCGCCGACCGCGCCCTGTTCTCGGCCAAGGCCAAGGGGCGCAACCGCGTCGCGACAGACCTGCGCGCCGCCGCCATCTGACAGCCGCCTCTGCCCGCCCCGCCCGCTAGCATCCCGCTAGCCGCCCGCCTGAAAGCCACGCTCGGCGCAAGCCGCCCCGGCCCGCGCCGCGCGGCCTCAGCCCTTCGGCGCGCCGCCGCCCATCGCGTCACCCATCCCGCCGCGCGGCCCGTGGCGCAACCGCTCTTCCAGCCGGTCGGCAAAGGCCGCCCGCGCCTCGGGCGACATCGCCTCGAGGCGCTCCAGCATCAACGACTGGCCGATCTGCAACCGCTCCTGCATCCGCGACGACTGGTTCGCCATCACCTCGCGCAGCGCCGCCGGATCAAAAGGCTCGGCCCGCAGCGCCGCCAGAAGTGCTGCAAAATCGGTCCGCATCTGCCGCCGCATGTCGCGCATGTCGGGCATCCGCTCGACAAAGGCCTGCCGCAACGCGTCGCGGTCCTCGCGCGTCAGCGCCTCGGTAAAGGGTCCGAAATCCAGCTCTCCCATCATCCGCCCGCGCGGCCCGCCGTCGCGCAGCACCGCCCCCGCGACCAGCCCGACGATCAGCAGGTTCAGCGCCACCGAAACCGCCAGCGCGATCCGCACGCCCCGGCCCGAAGGCTTGCCCCCGCCCGACTGCTCGCCCCCGTCCGACTGCTTGCCCCCTTCCGGAGCTGCCGCCATGCCCGCCGCCCAAGCCGGCGTCGGGCCGGGTCCGGCCTCCGGCGTCTGGCCGTTTTCCGCGTTCTCGCCCATTCCCGTCACTCCTCGACCATCAGCGCGTCGGCGCTGGGGATCAGCGTGACGCTCGTCACCTCGGCCCCCAGCAGACTGTCCGCGAAATCCGTCACCGTCGCCGGCTGCACAAAGCCCAGAACCAGCCCCGCCACCGCAGCACCTCCCACACCCGCCAGCGCGCCAAAGCCGCCAAAGACCTCGGCAAAGCCCGCAAACCATCCCCCGCGCCGCGCAGGGGCCACAGCCGCGCGCACCGCCGCCGCTTTCGGCTGCTCGGCCATCGCATCCGCCAGCACCCGCGCCATCAGCGCCTCCGAAGGCACCAAGGGCCGCGACCGCGCCGCGGCGAACAGATCGTCCAGATCATCCTGTGCCATCTTCACACCTCGTCCCCATATCCAAGATCGTCCCGCCGCCCCGCAAGCAGGGCCGCAAGGGCGCGTTTGGCGCGGGCGGTCAAACTTTCGACCGCCTCTACCCCTATGTCCATCACCACGGCGATCTCGGGGTTCGACAACCCCTCCAGATGCCGCAACACCAGCGCCTGCCGCTGCCGCTCGGGCAGTTCGGCCAGCGCCGCATCCAGCGCCGCCATGCGGTCGGCCTCGATCAGCCCCGCCTCGACACCCTTGGCGGCATCGGCCACCTCGGGCGCATCCTCCAGCGTATCGGTCCGCCGCCGCACGCGGCCCCGCAAACGGTCGGTGCAAAGGTTGGTCACCACGCGATAAAGCCACGTCGTCACCTGCGCCTCGCCCGCCCGCCAGCCCGGAGCCGCACGCCACAGCCGCAGCATCGCGTCCTGCGCCACATCCTCGGCCTCGGCGCGGTCGCCCAACAGGCGCGCCGCATAGCCCAGCACGCGCGGCACCAGACGCAAGCTCAGCGCCCGCGCCGCCGCAGCCTCGCCCCGAGCATAGGCGGCCAGCAAGGCCTCGTCCGTCACCTCGTCCAAACTGTCGCGGGGCATGTCCATCCTGATGCGGAATAGCCGGTCCTGCGGGACCAATCAAAGAAAACCGCCCGCGCCCCGTCCAGACCGGACAGGGCGCGGGACCGTCACGTCACTCGTTGCCGAAGAACCAGCCGCGCATCCGGCCATGCCCCTCGCCCATGCCATGCCCGGCACCCATGCCACGGCCCATGCCTTCGCCCATGCCACGGCCCTCGCCCATGCCCTGCCCCCGCATCTCGGCCATCGCGGCACGCGCGGCATCGACTTCCTCCTGCGTCACCGCCCCGTCGCCATCGGCGTCGATCCGGTCGAACATCATCGCAGGGCCGGGACGCGCGGCCATCTCTTCCACGCCCAGCAACCCGTCACCGTCGACGTCGAGCCGCTCGATCATCTGCGTCGCCATGTTTGCGGCACGCTCTTCCATGCGCGCCATATGCATGGCCTTCAGCTCGTCGGCCGACAGCTTGCCATCCTTGTCCGCATCCACCCCGATGACCTGCGAGGCGCGCCACGCCGTCATTTCGGCCTGCGTGATCTTGCCATCCTTGTCGGCATCGATGGCGGCGAAATCGAACTGGGCCATCGGGCCCATGCCCTCGCCCCCGCCCATCATGTCGCCCATCATGTCGCCGGGTCCCCGTGCCAAGGCGGCACCCGCGGCGGCAGTCAGCAGCACGGCGGCAAGGATCGTCTTGTTCGTTCTGTTCATCATCTCTCTCCATCCAAGGCGGCGGCATGCTTCCGCGCCTTCCATGACCCTCAAACGCCCGCCGCCCCGCATTCCGTCGCCTGCCGGAGAAATTCTTTTCTGCCGCCCCCCCGATTGCGCGCCCCCCCGCATTCGCGCCCCCGCTTCCGCCCCCCTCCCCGCAAAGGCGCGCCCGTCGACCGGGCCTGTTTGCTGTGGCGATCTGTCCCCTACGCATCCCGCGCCGGAATGCTTACCTTTCGCCTCTGGCAAGATCGCGGTCCGCGGCCTATCCCTTGCCGGACCGACCCACTCACCACCCAAAGGACGACTGGCAGATGCCCCAAGCACATGCCCACCACACAGAATCACACGCCGACACGGGCGAAGAGCGCCCGCTGAAGCCCGCGCTCCTGCGCGGCTGGCGTCTGCGCTGCCCGTCCTGCGGTTCCGGCCCGATGCTGCGCGGCTATCTCAAGGTCCGCGAAAGCTGCCCCGTCTGCGGCGAGGCCCTGCACCACCAGCGCGCCGACGACGGCCCCGCCTATCTGACCATCCTGATCGTCGGTCACCTCATGGCCCCCGCGATCCTCTGGGTCTTCGTGCATTACCGCCCCGACCCGCTTGTGCTGACAACGGTGTTTTCGATAGGCACCGTCGCGCTCTCGCTCTACCTTCTGCCCCGATTGAAGGGCGCTTTGGTGGGGCTGCAATGGGCGAAACGGATGCACGGGTTCGGAGCACGGGCCTGACCGAGGACAGGATCAGGGATGCCGCAACCGTCGTCCTGCTGCGGCAGGACGCGGGCGGCGCGCGCGTGCTGATGGGCCAGCGCGGCTCGGCGGCCGTGTTCATGCCGTCGAAATACGTCTTTCCGGGCGGCGGCGTCGACGCCTCCGACCGCATCGCCCCGCGCAAGGGGCTTCTCGCGCCGCTCTGCGCCGACCGCCTGCAAGCCCGCACGCCCGCCGATGCGCCAGACCCCGACACCCTCGCCACCGCCGCCCTGCGCGAACTGGTCGAGGAGACGGGCCTTCACCTCGCAGCCCCGCCCGAGCAGGCCGCCCCCGCCGCGACACCACCCCTGCGCTTCATCTTCCGCGCCATCACCCCCCCCGGACGGTCGCGCCGCTTCGACGCGCGGTTCTTCCTCATCGACACCAGCCGCATCGCGGGCGATCTTGATGATTTCACCGATGCCTCGGACGAACTGGGCCACCTGCACTGGATCGGCCTGTCCGAGGCCCGCGCCCTCGACCTGCCCTTCATCACCGAAGTCGTCCTTGCCGAAGTGGCGGCCAGCCTTGCGGGCGCCCCCGACCACGGCATCCCCTTCTTCGACAATTCCGGCCCCGTGCCGACCTTCCGCCGCCTCTAGCGCCCGCCCGCCCCGCCCCGCCGCGCGCCTCAGCGCCCCGCCCGTCAGGCGACCGAAACCACGCCCACCACGGCCAGCGCCAGAAGCCCGATCCCGCACAATTCGCGCAGGCTGACCGTCTCGCGGAAGAACAGGACCGAAGCCGCGACCGAAAAGATCAGCTCCACCTGCCCCAGCGCCCGCACATAGGCCGCATTCATCAGCGCGAAAGCGGTGAACCACAGCAGCGATCCGGCCATGCTGTTGGCCCCGACGGGCGCCGTCGCCCGCCAGCCCGCCAGCACGCGCCCCAACTCGGCACGGTCGCGCCACGCCAGCCACAGCCCCATCGTCACCGTCTGGAACGTCGTCACCGCCGCCAGCGCCAGCGTCGCGCGGTAAAAGGCGTCCGGCGAGCCGACCGCCAGCGTCGCCCCGCGATAGCCGATCGCCGAGATCGCGAAGAACGCACCTCCCGCCAGCCCCAGCGCCGCCCCGCGATTCCACAGCCCGCCCCAGCCCCCCGGACGGAAGGACAGCAACAGCACCCCCACCGTTCCCAGCGAGATCGCGGCCAGACCAAGCACCGACACCGGCTCGGCCAGAATCAGCGCCGAAAACCCCGCCGCCTGGATCGTCTCCGATTTGGTAAAGGCCGTTCCCACCGCGAAACTGCGTTCCGAAAACAGCGCGACACTGCACAGCGTGCCAAAGATCTGCCCCACCGCCCCCGCCATCACATAGGGCGCGAAAGACAGCGACACCGGCACGGCCGGATAGCCCCGGACCAGCAGCACCGCCAGCAGGGCCACGGCAAGCGGCGCGCCGTAAAGAAACCGCGCAAAGGAGGCCCCCGCCGTCGAAAGGCCCAGGCCCTTCAGCCGCTTTTGCTGCATCAGACGCAGCGTCTGCAACGCCGCCGCCGCGATGGTCAGGATGATCCACAGATGTTCCATGCGCGGGGTTCTGGCCCGCCGCCGCGGGAATGACCAGAATTTTTCCCGCCCGCCCCCCCCGCCCGAAGAATTTTCCCCGAAAATTCTTCGCCTAGCCCGCCTCCACCCGCACCTCGCCCGCCTCCAGCCGCAGGCGAAAGGCGGCGGGCGGCGCGCCGCGCGCCCTTTGCCGTTCAAGCCGCCAGCATTGCGCCGCCTCGAGCAGCGCCGATCCGGCAGGGGCGAACTCCATCCGCCAGCGGCTTTCGGCCCCCGCCGCCCCGCCCGCGCCCGGCGTCAGCAGCAGCCCAAGGGGCGCAGGCCCGCGCCACGCCGCCGCCGCCTCGGCCCCGCTTTCGGCGGCAAGGTTCAACCGCCGCACCGGCGTCAGCCCCGGCACTTCGGGCAAATCGGCCACGACCAGCGGGGTCACGCCCGACCGCAACCCCTCTTCCATCGCCCAAAGCATGTCCTCGACCCGCCGCGCCTGCACCATGACCAGCCGCCCCGGATCGGCGAATGCGGCCAGCCCGTCGGGAAACAGCCGCTCCCCCTGCCACGCCGGCAGGATCCACAGCACCGGCCCCGCCGACCGCCCCATCAGCAGCGCCGCCATCACCACCCGCGCCGGGCCGCAGCCTTCATGCACCCGCCCGCGCAACAGCTCCAACCCGCCCGCAAGCGGCTGGCTGGCCCGTTTCGGCCTCGGCCCGAACTGATCCTGAATCGGCAGCGACATGTCCGCGATCCTGCCATGTTCATGATATGTTCTCAAGCCTTCCCCCTTGCCCCCGCGCCGTTGCCCGCTAGGCTCCCGCGCAAAGGCGCAACACCGCGCCGCGCAGCCGAACCACCGGAAAGCCATCCATGAAACAGATCCCCCTCGGCCAGACCGGCCTCACCGTCTCGGAACTCTGCCTCGGCACCATGACATGGGGCAGCCAGAACACCGAGGCCGAGGGCCACGCCCAGATGGACATGGCGCTCGACCACGGCGTCACCTTCTGGGACACAGCCGAGATGTATCCGGTCAATCCCGTCCGCGCCGAAACCGTCGGCAAGACCGAAGAGATCATCGGCACATGGTTCGCAAAGGGCCGCCGCGACCGCGTCGTTCTGGCCACCAAGATCACCGGCAAAAGCCCCTTCGTCCGCCCCGACCAGCCGATCACCGGCGCCTCCCTGCGCGAAGCGGTGGACGGCTCGCTCAAGCGCCTCCAGACCGATTACATCGACCTCTACCAGCTTCACTGGCCCAATCGCGGCAGCTACCACTTCCGCCAGATCTGGGGCTTCGACCCCTCGGGCCGCGACGCGGGCGCCGTGACCGAAAACATGCTCGACATCCTCTCCGCTGCCGCCGGGCTGATCCGCGCGGGGAAAATCCGCTCCATCGGCCTGTCGAACGAATCCGTCTGGGGCACCGCCCGCTGGCTGCATCTCGCCGCCCTCCACGACCTGCCGCGCATGGCGACGGTGCAGAACGAATACTCCCTCCTCTGCCGCCAGTTCGACAGCGACTGGGCCGAGCTTTCGGCGATGGAGAACCTGCCCCTGCTCGCCTTCTCGCCCCTCGCCACGGGCCTTCTCACCGGCAAATACCGCAATGATGCCACCCCCGCCGGCTCGCGCCGCAGCCTCAACGCCGACCTCTCGGGCCGCGTCACCCCCGCCGCCCATGCCGCGGTGGAAACCTACCTTTCCATCGCCGCCAAACACGGGCTCGACCCCGCCCGTATGGCCATCGCCTTCTGCCGCACCCGCCCCTATCCGAACATCCCGATCATCGGCGCAACCACGCTCGCCCAGCTTGAAACCAACATCGGCGCGGCCTCCCTCACCCTCGCGCCCGAGGTTCTGGCCGATATCGCCGCCGCATGGCGCGCCCATCCGCAACCCTACTGACGGCGCGGCAGGCCCCCGCCCCCGCCCGCCCGTCCGCCCCCGCCCGTCCGCGTCCGCCCGCCGCGCGCGCTCCGCTTGCACAATCGGGCCGGATCAGGTCCTACTGCTCCGACCCCCAACAGGCATGACCGATGCGCAGGCTTCTCCTTCCCCTCCTCTTCGCCAGCCTGACCGCCTGCACCCTCTCGCTGCCGGGCAAATCCGCCAACGCGCCCGCCAGCCCGCCCGCCATCCTCGGCCCCGGCACGGTCGAGGTCACCCCCCTCGACGCCCCCGCCCCGACGGCTGCGGCCCCGACAACTGCGGCCCCGACGCCCTCCGCCCCGGCAACTGCGGCACCGGCATCGGGCGCGAAACCCGCCACCGCCCCGAAACCGCGCCCCGATACCGCCACCACGGCCCCCCCCGCACAGGACCGCCCCGCACAAGCCCCCGCCCCCGCATCCGAACCCGAACCAAAGCCCGAACCCACCCCCACCCCTGAACCCGTCTCGCCCGAACAGGCGAAATGCGAAGCCAAGGGCGGCACGTGGTCCGCCACGGGCCTCGCCAAACTGCACAGCTGCATCCATCCGACCCGCGATTCCGGCAAATCCTGCGACCGCGCCTCGGATTGCGAAGGCCTCTGCCTCTCGCGCTCGCGCACCTGCGCCCCCGTCAAACCCCTTTTCGGCTGCAACCCGATCCTGCAAGACGACGGAACCGAGGCGACGCTCTGCATCGACTGACCTCCTTCCCGAAGGCCCCCGATCGAAGGCCCCATCGAAAGACCCCCAGTGAAAGCCTCCCCGTGAAAAGACCCCTCGCCGCGCTGTTCCTCGCCCTTGCCCCCCTCCTCGTCCTCGCCGCCTGCGGCAACAAGACAGACCGGCGTCAGGCCTTCCGCGACACCGCAACGCCCATCTACTCCAACGCCAGCCTCTCCGCCGCCGCCCTCGCAGGGCGCTGGAGCCAGACCTCCGCCTTCACCAATACCCCCGGCAAGGGCTGCCGCTCCGGCGGCGCGATGATCGAGCCCACGGCCACCGGCATCACCCTGCGCGCCCGCCTCTGCCTCGACGGCGACTCCCGCGACCTCGCGACCGACCTCGCCACCACCGGCCCCGGACGCCTCACCCCCACGGGCAAGGCCCCCGCGCCGCTGGACCGGCAATGGTGGGTGCTCTGGGCCGACACCGATCTGCGCACCGTGGTCATCGGCACCCCCGACGGCAGCTTCGGCTTCATCCTCAACCGCGACGGCCCGCTGCCGCCCGACCGTCTCACCGCCGCCAGACAGGTGCTCGCCTTCAACGGCTACGACACCACCCGCCTGCAAAGCTGGTAGCCCCCGCCCCCCCCGTTCCTCTTGCCGCAAATATCCTGCAGGGGGGTGCGGGGGGACGCAAAGTCCCCCCGCCGCCGCCGGGCAGGGGGCACCCCGTCAGGCACCCGCCCCCCCGTCACCCCCCCCGTCAGACCCGCGCCTGCAACCCGCGCAGATACTCCGGCACCTCCCGCGCCGAAAAGGCCGCCTCCTTCACCAGCCAGTCGAAATGCTGGCTGATGCTCGCCACCCGCCCCGAATCGCGGAACGCCAGATAGTGCCGCCCCAGATAGACCACGGCGAGCAACGGGCCAAAGATCGTCACGGGTGCCGAAAACACCCGCCGCGCGTCGAACAGATAGAGCCGCAGCGACGGATAAAGCTGCCCCGCCAGCGCGATCAGCCGCTCCATCTGCTCGGCCCGCACCTCTGCGGGCAGTCCCGCATAATACCCCGTCCCGCCCGCGAAAGCCTCAAGCTCATGCAGCGGCAGCGCAATCTCGTAATCCGACCGCGCCCCCCGCATCCATGCCAGACGGTCCTCGAACGCCCCCAGCGCCTGCTCTGCCGTGCGGCCCAGTTGCGGCCGGTATTCCCATTCCACCATGCTGCGGGTTTTCAGCATGTCGGGCAGCGTCGCCGGCACATGCCTGATCTTGTAGCCCGCCGCCTCGCGGTGCCAGCCGAAGATCGTCTCGTCGATCAGCGCCCGCGGCGCTTCCGTCACCGCAAGCGATGTCGCCAGCAGGTCCGCGATCGGCTCGGGCCGCGTGGCCAGCCCCAGCAGCCAATCCGCCGAAATGCCCAAAGCCGCCGCCGCATCCGCCGCCAGCCCCGCATTGGGCAGCCGCGTCCCCCCGGCCAGCAGATGCGACACGGTCGAGCGGTCCACCCCCACCGCCCGCGCAAGGTCCGACCGGTTCATCCCCCGCTCGGCCATCGCCTCGGCCAGCCGCGCCCGAAAGATCACCGCCCTGTCGCGCTTGTCCACCCTTGCCCCCGCTCCATCCCCGCCCCGTTGGTGACAAATATCACCATATGTGACATTATGTTGCGCATCTACCGAATTCAAAGCCCGGCGCACAATCGCTATGCTTGCCCCACAAGCCGAAAACGGCAGGCATCGGGGACCGAATTGGACAAGACGACACAAGGCGTGGAGTGGCCCACGCTGCTCCTTCTGGCCGCCACCTACACCGCATGGGGCATCGGCACGACCGCGCTCTACCCGCTCTCGCCCCTCGCCGCGATCCTGCTAACCGGCCTCGCCATCGCGCAATTCTCCTCGCTCCAGCACGAAATCCTGCACGGCCACCCCTTCCGCTCGCGCCCCCTGAACGAGACGCTGGCCTTCCCCGCCCTCAGCCTCACCGTCCCCTACGGCCGCTTCCGCGACACCCACCTCGCCCACCACCACGACCCGATCCTGACCGACCCCTACGACGACCCCGAATCGAACTATTGCGACCCCGTGGTCTGGGCCACCCTTCCCGCCCCGGCCAAGGCGGCCATGCGCCTGAACAACACGCTTCTGGGCCGCATCACCCTCGGCCCGATCCTCGGCACCCTGCTCTGGCTGAAATCCGAAGCCCTGCTCCTGTGGCACGACGCCCCCGGCACGCGCCGCGACTGGGCGCTCCATGCCGGCGGCCTCGCCCTCGTCGCCCTCTGGCTGACGCTCGCCCCGATGCCGTGGTGGGCCTATCTTCTTGCGGCCTATGCCGGCCACGCGCTGCTGAAGATCCGCACTTTCCTCGAACACCGCGCGCATAAGGCCGCCCGCGCCCGCACGGTCATCGTCGAAGACCGTGGCCCGCTCGCGCTGCTCTTTCTCAACAACAACCTGCACGTGGTCCACCACATGCACCCGCAAATCCCGTGGTATCGCCTGCCCGCCACCTATGCCGCCAACCGCGACCACTACCTGCGCCGCAACGACGGCTACGTCTACCGCTCCTACGCCGAAGTCTTCGCCCGCTACCTGCTGCGCGCCAAAGACCCCGTCCCGCACCCGCTGATGCCCGCCCCCGTGCTGGCGACCGACCCCCGCACCGACCCCCGCACCGACCCCGCCGCGCCGATCACCTGAACGCGAACGCGACAAACCGCGCGGCCGTGCTACATTCTCCGCAACCCATCGAAAGGCCCATCGAAAGGGATGCCGGGAATGCGCCTCACCGCCTGCCTGCTCTTCGCCGCCGCCCTGCTGCCCCTCGCCGCGCAGGCCGCCCCCGTGGCCTATGACCTGCAAACCGACCAGTCCACCGTCGGCTTCGAAACCGACTTCGGCCCCGACCGCATCACGGGCGCCATGCCGGTGAAATCCGCCCGCCTGATCCTCGATTTCGATCAGGCCACCAATTCCGTGATCGACGTGGCGCTCGACGTGGCCCATGCCGACGCCTCCTTTCCCTTCGCGGCACAGGCGATGAAAGGGCCAAAGGTGCTCGACGCCGGCACCTTCCCCGAAATGACCTTCCGCTCCTCGGCCGTCACCCGCGCGGGCGACGGCGCCTCGGTCGCGGGCGATCTGACGATCCGCGGCGTCACCCGCCCCGTCACCCTCGCGGCCACCATCTTCCGCCAGAAAGGCAGCGAAGCGGGCGACCTGTCGCACCTCACCGTGCAGCTCACGGGCAAGCTCAACCGCTCCGACTACGGCGCGACCGGCTGGAGCGACATGGTCGGCGACGAAGTCCGCCTCACCATCACCGCCCGCATCGCAAGGGCCGACTGACCGATGCTCGCCAACGGTCCCGCCCGCTTCGGCCTCGTCACCCGCGCGCTGCACTGGTCCATCGCCGCGCTGATCCTCGTGCAGCTTCCCCTCGGCCTGCGCCTTTCGGGGCTCGAGCCGGGGCTTGCGAACCTCTGGCTCTACGGGCTGCACAAATCCCTCGGCATGACGGTCTTCGCCCTCATGGCCATCCGGCTGGTCTGGCATGTCTACTCCCCGCCCCCCGCCCCGCTCGGCGGCGGCTGGCAGGCGCTGGCCGCCCGCCTCGTGCATTGGACGATCTATGCCCTGATGTTCGCCATTCCCCTTTCGGGCTGGGTGGCCTCCAGCGCCACGGGCATCGACACCGTCCTTTTCGACCGGATCACCCTGCCCGCCATCGCCCCCGTCTCCGAGGCATGGGAAAGCGCGGCCTTCGCCTTTCACGACATCGCGACCAAGCTCTTCATGGGCCTGCTCGCCCTGCACATCGGCGCGGCGCTGAAACGCGAGATGGACGGCGACGGCACCCTCACCCGCATGATCCGCGGCTAAAATCCCGCGCAAGCGCCCTATCCTCTGGCCCTTCCCGCCGCCCCGTATTAAACACCCCGCCGGACCGGACGAAAGGCGCAGCTATGGCACGGATTCTGATCACTTCCGCCATCCCCTACATCAACGGGATCAAGCACCTCGGCAACCTCGTGGGCAGCCAACTGCCCGCCGACCTCTTCGCCCGCTACATGCGCGCCCGCGGGCACGAGGTCATGTTCATCTGCGCCACCGACGAACACGGCACCCCCGCCGAACTTGCCGCCGCCAAGGCGGGCAAACCGGTCGAGGCCTATTGCGCCGAAATGCACGATGTCCAGAAAGACCTCGCCGCAGGCTTCCGGCTGTCCTTCGACCACTTCGGCCGCTCCTCCTCGGCCCGCAACCATCGCCTCACCCAGCATTTCGCGGGCAAGCTGGCCGAAAACGGCCTGATCGACGAAGTCCTCGAAAAGCAGGTCTTTTCCATCGACGACAACCGCTTCCTGCCCGACCGCTACATCACCGGCACCTGCCCCAACTGCGGCAACACCTCGGCCCGTGGCGACCAGTGCGAGGAATGCACCAAACAGCTCGACCCGACCGACCTCATCAACCCGCGCTCGTCGATCTCCGGCTCAACCAACCTCGAAGTGCGCGAGACGAAACACCTTTTCCTGCGCCAGCGCAGCCTGCGCGACAAGCTCGAGGCATGGATCGACAGCAAGACCGATTGGCCCATCCTCACCACCTCCATCGCCAAGAAATGGCTCAACGACGGCGAAGGCCTGCAAGATCGCGGCATCACCCGCGACCTCTACTGGGGCATCCCCGTGAAAAAGGGCAACGCGCCCTGGCCGGGGATGGAGGGCAAGGTCTTCTACGTCTGGTTCGATGCCCCCATCGAATACATCGCAGGCACCGCCGAATGGGCCGATGCCAACGGGCTGGACGACGCCGCATGGGAACGCTGGTGGCGCACCGACAAGGGCGCGTCCGACGTCACCTATTACCAGTTCATGGGCAAGGACAACGTCCCCTTCCACACCCTCTCCTTCCCCGCTACCATCCTCGGCAGCGGCGAGCCGTGGAAGATGGTCGACTACCTTAAGTCCTTCAACTACCTGAACTATGACGGCGGCCAGTTCTCCACCTCGCAGGGACGCGGCGTGTTCATGGATCAGGCGCTCTCGATCCTGCCCGCCGATTACTGGCGCTGGTGGCTGCTCTCCCACGCCCCCGAATCCTCGGATTCCGAATTCACGTGGGAGAATTTCCAGTCTTCGGTGAACAAGGACCTTGCCGATGTGCTGGGCAACCTCGTCTCCCGCGTGACCAAATTCGCCACCTCGAAATTCGGCACCACCATCCCCGCAGGCGGCACCTTCGGCCCGCAGGAAACCGCCCTCATCGCCGACCTCGGCGCGCGCATCCGCGACTATGAAACCCTGATGGAGCAGATGGAGGTCCGCAAGGCCGCCGCCGAACTGCGCGCCATATGGGTGATCGGCAACGAATACCTGCAATCCGCCGCCCCGTGGTCGGTGGTGAAAACCGATCCCGAACAGGCGCAGGCGCAAATCCGCCTCGCGCTCAACCTCATCCGCGTCTACGCCATCCTCTCGCAGCCCTTCATCCCCGATGCGGCCGCCGCCATGATGACCGCGATGGGCTCGACCGACTGGACATGGCCCGCCGACATTTCCGAAGCCATGCGCGCCCTTCCCGCAGGGGCCGCCTTCTCGGTCCCCGAAAACCTCTTCCGCAAGATCACCGATGAAGAGCGGGCCGACTGGCAGCAGAAATTCGCGGGCGTCCGCACCTGACCGCCCTTTCCCTTCACCTTTGCTGAAATACTCTCGGGGGGAGGCGCCCTTGGGCGCCGTGGGGGGCAGACAGCCCCCCTCCCCCGCCTGACAACGGAGCGCCCCATGACCCTGTCCACCACCCCCTTCGGCAAGACCGGCCGCACCGTCACCCGCATCGGCTTCGGCGCCTGGGCCATCGGCGGCAGCTGGGGCGATGTGTCGGAAGCCGACGCCAAAGCCACGCTCGAAGCCGCCCTCGACGCCGGCATGACCTTCATCGACACCGCCGATGTCTACGGCGACGGCCGCTCCGAACGCATCATCCGCGATGTGCTGAAAACGCGGCCCGACAAACCCTTCGTCGCCACCAAGGCAGGCCGCCGCCTGAACCCGCACATCGCCCCGGGCTACACGGCGCAGGCGATCGAATCCTTCATCGACCGCAGCCTCTCGAACCTCGGTGTTGACTGCCTCGACCTCGTGCAACTCCACTGCCCGCCGACCGAGGTCTATTACACCCCCGCCCTCTTCGACGGGCTCGAGTCTCTGAAACAAAAGGGAAAAATCGCCCAATGGGGCGTCTCGGTCGAAAAGGTCGAAGAGGCGCTGAAAGCCATCGAATACCCCGGCTGCGCCTCGGTCCAGATCATCTGGAACATCTTCCGCCAGCGCCCCGCGTCCCTCTTCTTCCGCGAAGCCCGCGCCCGCAACGTCGCCGTCATCGCCCGCGTCCCCCTCGCCTCAGGCATGCTCACCGGCAAGATGACCGCAGCCTCCACCTTCGCCGCCGATGACCACCGCGCCTTCAACCGCAACGGCGAGGCTTTCGACATGGGCGAAACCTTCTCGGGCGTCCCCTATGACATCGCCCTGCAAGCGGTCGAGGAGCTGCGCCCCCTTGTCCCCGCAGGGGCCACGATGGCGCAATTCGCGCTGAAATGGTGCCTGATGGAGGATGCCATCACCGTCGTCATCCCCGGTGCCCGCACGCCCGCACAGTCGCAATCCAACGCCGCCGCCGACGCCCTCGCCCCGCTGCCCGCCGCCACGATGGCCGCGGCGCGCGACATCTACACCCGCCTCGTCGCGCCCCACGTCCACCACCGCTGGTGATCGGGTCTGCGGCGCCTGCCCCGGGGCGCGCGCCGCTTTCCCCGCCCGCCGATCCGCGCTAGGCTCGCCCATGTCCAACGGCCTCGTCTCGCCCTACACCGCGCCCGATTTCTACGCCTCCGCCCTGTCCAAGGGGCGGCACCGCGATATCGTGGGCGGCCGCTGGGATGAAACCGGCCGCGCCCAGATGCAGATCCTGCTCGAAGCGGGCCTCGCGCCCCGCCACCACCTGCTCGACATCGGCGCGGGCGCGCTCCGCCTCGGCTGCAAGGCCGTGCCCTACCTCGACGCGGGCCATTACTGGGCCACCGATGCCAGCCGCGCCCTCATGCTTGCGGGCCATGCGCAGGAACTCTCCGACCCTGCCCGCCTCTCGCCCGACCATCTGGTCGAGGATGCGGATTTCGCCTTCCCCGCCATCCCCGACAGCATCACCCATGCCATCGCCTTCGCCGTTTTCACCCACCTGCCGATGAACCACCTGCGCCTCGCCCTCGTCTCGCTGCGCCAACGCTTCCCGCGGCTGGAAACCCTGCTCTTCACCGTCTTTCTCTGCCCCGATGCCGCCCGCCTGCACCTGCCCTGCAAACAGCCCGACGGCGTCGTCACCCATGCCACCCGCGCACCGTGGCACATGCTGGCCGAAGATGTGCTGCACCTCGCCCGCGCCTCGGGCTTCGCGGCCGACCTCCGCACCGACAGGCTGCCGCGCGGACAGGCACTCGTCGTCGCCCGCCCTGCCTGACCACGGCCTCCGGCCAAGGCGCCTGAATCCGCCGAATCACCTGTTTGCGGTAACGTCTTGTTAACTTGTGATCACACTTTTTCAGCGTGTGATCACAAACTCCGCTTTTTTGCCCCCAAACCACGGTATACCGTAGAATACCGTTTTGCCGCCGCCCGTTCCGTGGCAATACGCCTGCAAAACCACAGCGACGGGAACGGTTGCCATGAACATCCACGAATATCAGGCCAAGGCGCTCTTGCGCCACTACGGGGTTCCCGTGTCCGACGGCCGCGTGGTCCTGCGGGCGGAAGAGGCGAAAACCTGCGCCGGCGAACTCGATGGCCCCCTCTGGGTGGTCAAGGCCCAGATCCACGCCGGTGGCCGTGGCAAGGGCCACTTCAAGGAAGCCGAAGCCGGTGAAAAAGGCGGCGTCCGCCTTGCCCGCTCGGTGGAAGAGGCCGACCAGTTCGCCCGCCAGATGCTGGGCCGCACCCTTGTCACCGTCCAGACCGGCCCCGCCGGCAAGCAGGTCAACCGCATCTACATCGAAGACGGCTCCGACATCGCCCGCGAGCTTTACCTCGCCCTGCTGATCGACCGCCAGACCAGCCGCGTCTCCTTCGTCGTCTCGACCGAAGGCGGCATGTCCATCGAAGACGTCGCCCATGACACGCCCGAGAAAATCCTCTCCTTCTCGGTCGATCCCGCCACCGGCCTGAGCGATTTCCACGGCCGCCGCGTCGCGTTCGAGCTGGGCCTGACCGGCAACCAGATCAAGCAATGCGTGGCGCTGGTCAAAAACCTCTACCGCCTCTTCGTCGAAAAAGACATGGAGATGCTGGAAATCAACCCGCTCGTCGTCATGACCGACGGCAACCTCAAATGCCTCGACGCCAAGATGGGCTTTGATAGCAACGCCCTCTACCGCCACGCCGACATCGCGGCGCTGCGCGACGAGACGGAAGAAGACCCCAAAGAACTCGCCGCCTCCAAATTCGACCTCAACTACATCGCCCTCGACGGCGAGATCGGCTGCATGGTCAACGGCGCAGGGCTTGCGATGGCCACGATGGACATCATCAAACTCTACGGCGCCGAACCCGCCAACTTCCTCGACGTGGGCGGCGGCGCGACCAAGGAAAAGGTGACCGAGGCGTTCAAGATCATCACCTCCGATCCCAACGTCAAAGGCATCCTCGTCAACATCTTCGGCGGCATCATGCGCTGCGACATCATCGCCGAAGGCGTCATCGCCGCGGTGAAAGAAGTGGGCCTCAAGGTCCCGCTCGTCGTCCGCCTCGAAGGCACCAACGTCGAACTCGGCAAAGACATCATCCGCAACTCCGGCCTCAATGTGATCGCCGCCGACAACCTGTCGGACGCCGCACAGAAGATCGTCAAAGCGGTGAAGGGCTGATCAATGACGAACTCTCGGCCCATAAATCTTTTCGACAGCCCGCTGGACGCGTTGGTCTTAATGGTTTTTGGGCTCGGCTTTTGGACTATTGCGACCCTCATCCGCACCGCGTTCAACAACAGGGCCAAAATCGTTGAGTTATCCCGCTACAATCCGTGGTTCGTTCTCTTCAATAAAAGAAACATGACGCACGCTGAGGCTGAAAGCCACCTGCCCCCTTTCTTCTGGCGGATTTACGGCGCGTTCGGACGGGTCGGCCAGATCATCGGAGGCGTTTTGGGTGCCATGGGTGCCGTCGGTCTCGTGGCGTCTCTCTTCAAGAAATTCATGTAATCGGAGCAACCGGCATGGCCGTACTCGTCAACGAAAACACCCGCGT
The DNA here is from genome assembly GCF_014243445.1 of Paragemmobacter straminiformis. Classification (GTDB taxonomy): domain Bacteria; phylum Pseudomonadota; class Alphaproteobacteria; order Rhodobacterales; family Rhodobacteraceae; genus Paragemmobacter; species Paragemmobacter straminiformis. The sequence continues at coordinate 146,972 of NZ_JACLQD010000005.1, read as the reverse complement.
CATCTGTCAGGGCTTCACCGGCTCGCAGGGCACATTCCATTCGGAACAGGCCATCGCCTATGGCACCAAGATGGTCGGCGGCGTGACGCCGGGCAAAGGCGGCTCCAGCCACCTTAACCTGCCGGTATTCAATTCGGTCCATGAAGCGAAAGCCGTGACCGAAGCGAATGCCACCGTGATCTACGTCCCCCCGCCCTTTGCCGCCGATAGCATCCTCGAAGCCATCGACGCCGAGATGGAGCTGATCGTCTGCATCACCGAAGGCATCCCGGTGCTTGACATGATGAAGGTCAAGCGCGCCCTTGAGGGGTCGAAATCCCGCCTCATCGGGCCGAACTGCCCCGGCGTGATCACGCCCGACGCCTGCAAGATCGGCATCATGCCCGGCCACATCCACCGCCGCGGCTCGGTCGGTGTCGTCTCGCGCTCGGGCACGCTGACCTATGAGGCGGTCAAGCAGACCACCGACCTCGGCCTTGGCCAGTCCTCGGCCGTGGGCATCGGCGGCGACCCGATCAAGGGCACCGAACATATCGACGTCTTGGAAATGTTCCTTGCCGACCCCGAAACCCAGTCGATCATCATGATCGGCGAAATCGGCGGATCGGCCGAAGAGGAAGCCGCGCAATTCCTGCGGGACGAGGCAAAGCGCGGCCGCGCCAAGCCCTGCGCCGGTTTCATCGCCGGACGCACCGCCCCCCCCGGCCGCCGCATGGGCCATGCTGGCGCGATCGTTGCAGGCGGCAAGGGTGACGCCGAAAGCAAGATCGAGGCGATGCGTGCCGCCGGCATCATCGTCGCGGACAGCCCCGCCACCTTGGGCGAGGCCGTGATGAAAGCCTTGGGCCGGTAAAGAAAGGGAAACGGGGATGGAGGACGCAGCTATGGACACCCGCGCCAAGACCGTGATCGCCTCCTTCCTCGCCCTGCTGGCGGTCCTTGGTCTGACCGCCTACGCGTCCTTGAACCACGCCGAAGCCAACGCGGCCATGACCACCGCGCTCTTCGGCACCCAGAACTGAAAGTCGGCGGGGGACGCCCCGCCGCATTTCCCATCATAGGGGAGGGAACGACGACATGACCGACCACAGCCCGAACGACCAGTTCCACGCGCAAAGCTTCCTGCAAGGCCACAACGCCGATTACATCGACCAGTTGCAGGCCCGCTACGCCACCGACCCGGCCTCGGTCGATGCCCAATGGGCCGAGTTTTTCCGCGCCCTCGGTGACAGCGAGATCGACGCCAAGCGTCAGGCGCAGGGCCCGTCATGGGCGCGCGCCGACTGGCCGCCCAGCCCGACCGACGACCTGACCGCCGCCATGACCGGCGAATGGCCGCTCGCCCCCGTCAAGGACGCCAAGGCCGCCGCCCAGAAAATCGCAGCCAAGGCCGAGGAAAAGGGCGTCTCGCTGTCGGACGCCCAGGTGCAACGCGCCGTGGTCGACTCGATCCGCGCGCTGATGATCATCCGCGCCTACCGCATCCGCGGCCATCTCGTGGCCAACCTCGACCCGCTCGGCATGCGCGACGAGAAGATGCACCCCGAACTCGACCCGGTCTCCTACGGCTTCACCGAAGCCGACATGGACCGCCCGATCTTCATCGACAAGGTTCTCGGCCTCGACGTGGCCTCGATGCGCCAGATCATCGAGATCGTGCGCCGCACCTATTGCGGCACCTTCGCGCTGCAATACATGCACATCTCCGATCCCGAACAGGCCGCTTGGCTGAAAGAACGGATCGAAGGCTACGGCAAGGAAATCGCCTTCACCCGCGAAGGCCGCAAAGCCATCCTGAACAAGCTGGTCGAGGCCGAGGGATTCGAGAAATTCCTCCACGTCAAATACATGGGCACCAAGCGCTTCGGCCTTGACGGCGGCGAAGCCCTGATCCCCGCGATGGAACAGATCATCAAGCGCGGCGGCGCGCTTGGCGTGAAGGATGTCGTCATCGGCATGCCCCACCGTGGCCGCCTCTCGGTGCTGGCCAACGTGATGCAGAAACCCTACCGCGCCATCTTCCACGAATTCCAGGGCGGCTCCTACAAGCCCGAGGATGTCGACGGCTCGGGTGACGTGAAATACCACCTCGGCGCCTCCTCCGACCGCGCCTTCGACGGCAACACCGTCCACCTGTCGCTGACGGCCAACCCCAGCCACCTCGAAGCGGTGAACCCCGTCGTCCTCGGCAAGGTCCGCGCCAAGCAGGACCAGCTGGGCGACCAGATCAACCGCTCCTCGGTCCTGCCGATCCTGCTGCACGGCGACGCGGCCTTTGCAGGGCAAGGCGTCGTCGCCGAATGCTTCGGCCTTTCCGGCCTGCGCGGCCACCGCACGGGCGGCACGATCCACATCGTTGTGAACAACCAGATCGGCTTCACCACCGCCCCCTCCTTCAGCCGCTCCTCGCCCTATCCCACCGACATCGCGCTGATGGTCGAAGCACCGATCTTCCACGTCAACGGCGACGACCCCGAAGCCGTGGTCCACGCGGCCAAGGTCGCCACCGAATACCGCCAGAAGTTCCACAAGGATGTCGTCATCGACATCTTCTGCTACCGCCGCTTCGGTCACAACGAAGGCGACGAGCCGATGTTCACCAACCCGGCGATGTACACCCGCATCAAGAAGCAGAAGACCACGCTGCAACTCTACACCGAACGCCTCGTGAAAGACGGTCTCATCCCCGAGGGCGAGATCGAGGACATGAAAGCCGCCTTCCAGGCCCGGCTGAACGAGGAATTCGAGGCGGGCAAGAACTTCAAGCCGAACAAGGCCGACTGGCTTGATGGCCGCTGGTCCGGCATCGACCGCGAAGGCTCCGACTACACCCCCGGCGACACCGCGATCAAACCCGAAACCCTTGCCGAGGTGGGCGCGGCCCTGACCCGCATCCCCGAAGGCTTCGACATCCACAAGACCGTCGCGCGCCAGCTCGACGCCAAGAAAGAGATGTTCGCCTCGGGCCGCGGCTTCGATTGGGCCACCGCCGAAGCCCTCGCCTTCGGCTCCCTCGCGGTCGAGGGTTTCCCCGTCCGCCTGTCGGGGCAGGACTGCACGCGCGGCACCTTCTCGCAGCGCCATTCGGCCTTCATCGACCAGCAGACCGAAGAACGCCACTACCCGCTCAACCACATCCGCGCGGGTCAGGCACGCTACGAGGTCATCGATTCGATGCTCTCGGAATATGCCGTCCTCGGCTTCGAATACGGCTACTCGCTGGCCGAACCCAACGCGCTGACCATGTGGGAAGCCCAGTTCGGCGATTTCGCCAACGGCGCGCAGATCATGTTCGACCAGTTCATCAACTCGGGCGAACGCAAATGGCTGCGGATGTCCGGCCTTGTGATGCTTCTGCCCCACGGCTTCGAAGGGCAGGGGCCGGAACACTCGTCCGCCCGCCTCGAACGTTTCCTGCAAAACTCGGCGGAAGACAACTGGATCGTCGCCAACTGCTCGACGCCGGCCAACTACTTCCACATCCTGCGCCGCCAGATCCACCGCTCGTTCCGCAAACCGCTGGTCCTGATGACGCCGAAATCCCTGCTGCGCCACCCGATGTGCATCAGCGAAGCGGCCGATTTCACCACCGGCTCCACCTTCCACCGCGTGCTGTGGGACGATGCGCAAAAGGGCAACTCGCAACTCGCGCTGAAGCCCGATGCCGACATCAAGCGCGTCGTGATCTGCTCGGGCAAGGTCTATTACGACCTGCTGGCCGAACGCGACAAGCGCGGGGCCGATGACACCTATCTGCTGCGCCTCGAACAGTTCTACCCCTTCCCCGCGCTCGCGCTCACCAAGGAACTCGAACGCTTCAAGGGCGCCGAGATCATCTGGTGTCAGGAAGAACCCAAGAACCAGGGCGGCTGGAGCTTTGTCGAACCCAACCTCGAATGGGTGCTGACCCGCATCGGCGCAAAGCACAGCCGCGCGCAATATGCAGGCCGCGCCGCATCCGCCTCGCCCGCAACCGGCCTCGCCTCGCGGCATAAGGCCGAACAGGAAGCCCTCGTCAACGAAGCCCTCGGCGGCTGAGACGCGGCTGAACCCTTTCCCCGCGCCCCCCCAAAGGCGCGGGACATCTCACAGGGCGGCCCCCGCCCAAGACCGGAACGATTGGCGCGATAATGCGCGCGGAGGATGAACAGATGACCGATGTTATGGTGCCCGCCCTTGGCGAAAGCGTATCCGAGGCGACCGTCTCCACCTGGTTCAAGAAACCGGGTGACTTCGTCAAACAGGACGAAATGCTCTGCGAGCTTGAAACCGACAAGGTCTCGGTCGAGGTTCCGGCCCCCGTCTCGGGCATCCTGACCGAAATCATCGCCCCCGAGGGCGCGACCGTCGCCGCCAACGCCCGCCTTGCGATCATGACCGAAGGCGCCGCCGCCCCGGCCCCCAAGGCCGAAGCGGCCCCCGCCCCCGCCCCCGCAGCGGCCCCCGCCCCCGCCCCCGCAGCGGCCCCCGCCGCCAAGGATGTCGAGGACGCCCCCGCCGCGAAAAAGGCGATGGCCGAAGCCGGCCTGACCCGTGATCAGGTCACCGGAACCGGCCGCGATGGCCGAGTGATGAAGGAAGACGTCGCCCGCGCCGCCGCCACCCCCGCGCCCGCGCCCGCTGCGGCCCCTGCCCCCGTCGCCGCCATCCCGCGCGGCCCCGTCGCCGCCGACGATGCCGCCCGCGAAGAGCGCGTCAAGATGACCCGCCTGCGCCAGACCATCGCCCGCCGCCTGAAAGACGCGCAGAACACCGCCGCCATGCTCACGACCTATAACGAGGTCGACATGTCCGGCATCATGGAACTGCGCAACACCTACAAGGACGCCTTCGAGAAGAAGCACGGCGTCAAGATGGGCTTCATGTCCTTCTTCGTCAAAGCCTGCACCCACGCGCTGAAAGAGATCCCCGAGGTCAACGCCGAAATCGACGGCACCGACGTGATCTACAAGAACTACGTCCACATGGGCGTGGCGGTCGGCACGCCCTCGGGCCTCGTCGTCCCCGTCCTGCGCGATGCCGACCAGATGGGTTTCGCCCAGATCGAGAAGAAGATCGCCGAACTCGGCCTGCGCGCCCGCGACGGCAAGCTGAGCATGGCCGAAATGCAGGGCGGATCGTTCACCATCTCGAACGGCGGCGTCTACGGCTCGCTCATGTCCTCGCCCATCCTGAACCCGCCGCAATCGGGCATCCTCGGCATGCACAAGATCCAGGACCGCCCCGTCGTGGTAAACGGCCAGATCGTCATCCGCCCGATGATGTATCTGGCGCTGAGCTACGACCACCGCATCGTCGACGGCAAGGGCGCGGTCACGTTCTTGGTGCGGGTCAAAGAGGCGCTTGAGGATCCGCGCCGTCTGCTGATGGACCTCTAAGACCGTGTCAGGTTTGGCGCAAAGGGCAGCGCCCGGCCCGACGGGGTGGGCGAGAAGCGCCCGCCCCGTGGGGGGCGGGTCGGGCGCTGCCCGGCGTTCCGCCGGGCGTGACGTTTCTTCAAAGGTGGCCACCCCATGACCCCCGAACTCACCGCCCTCACCCTCTCGGGCCTGCTGCAAATGGTCCAATTCGTCGCCTTCGCCCTTCCCGCGAACCTCGAGCTTGGCACCCGCTACACCTCCGGCCCCCGCGACCGCGCGCCCGAACGCCCGCTCTCGACCCTGACCGCCCGCCTGCAACGCGCCATGAACAACCATTTCGAAGGGCTGATCCTCTTCACCCTCGCCGTGGTGGTCATCACCCTCTCGGGCCAGTCCACCCCCACCACCGCCACCCTCGCCTATACCTACCTCGCCGCCCGCGTTCTCTACATCCCCGCCTACGCCCTCGGCCTGTCGCCGTGGCGCTCTGCCATCTGGGCGGTGGGCTGGTTCTCCACCCTCGGCCTTCTGCTGGCCGCGCTGATCTGAAAATATGTGCATCAGGCGTGCATCGCCCGTGCATCCCGACCGAAAAGGAAACGACCCAATGGCAAGCTTTGACGCAATCATCATCGGCGGCGGCCCCGGCGGCTATGTCTGCGCCATCCGATGCGCCCAACTGGGGCTGAAAGTCGCCGTGGTCGAAGGCCGCGACACCCTTGGCGGCACCTGCCTCAACGTCGGCTGCATCCCCTCCAAAGCCCTGCTGAACGCCACCCACCACCTGCACGAGGTTCACGAGAACTTCGAGAAAATGGGCCTCATGGGCGGCGCACCCACCGTCGATTGGGCCAAGATGCTGGGCTACAAAGACGATGTGATCGGCCAGAACACCAAGGGCATCGAGTTTCTCTTCAAGAAGAACAAGGTGACATGGATCAAGGGCTGGGCCTCGATCCCCGCGCCGGGTCAGGTGAAAGTGGGCGACGACATCCACGAAGCCAAAAACATCGTCATCGCAACGGGTTCGGAATCCTCGCCCCTGAACGGCGTGACCATTGATGAGAAAACCGTCGTCACCTCGACCGGCGCGCTGACGCTCGCGAAAATCCCCGCTAAACTCGCCGTGATCGGCGCGGGCGTGATCGGCCTCGAAATGGGCAGCGTCTATGCCCGCCTCGGCGCGGAAGTCACCGTCATCGAATACCTCGACGCCATCACCCCCGGCATGGACGCCGAGGTTGCCAAAAGCTTCCAGCGCATCCTGCAAAAACAGGGCCTGAAATTCATCCTCGGTGCCGCCGTCCAGGGTGTCGACACGAACAAGACCGGCGCGACCGTCCGCTACAAGCTGAAAAAGACCGACGCCGAAGCCACGCTCGACGCCGACACCGTCCTCGTCGCAACGGGCCGCCGCCCCTATACCGCAGGCCTCGGCCTCGAGGCGCTCGGCGTCGAAATGCTGCCGCGCGGTCAGGTGAAAACCGACAGCCACTATGCCACAAACATCCCCGGCCTCTACGCCATCGGTGATGCCATCGTCGGCCCCATGCTCGCCCACAAGGCCGAGGACGAGGGCATGGCGCTGGCCGAAATCCTCGCTGGCAAATCGGGCCACGTGAACTATGGCGTCATCCCCGGCGTGATCTACACCACGCCCGAAGTCGCCTCGGTCGGCCAGACCGAAGAACAGCTGAAAGAGGCAGGCCGCCCCTACAAGGTCGGCAAATTCTCCTTCATGGGCAACGGCCGCGCCAAGGCCGTGTTCCAGGGCGAAGGCTTCGTCAAGATCCTTGCCGACAAGGACACCGACCGCATCCTTGGTGCGCATATCATCGGCCCCGCCGCCGGCGACCTGATCCACGAAATCTGCGTGGCGATGGAATTCGGCGCCTCGGCGCAAGACCTCGCCCTCACCTGCCACGCGCACCCGACCTTTTCGGAAGCCGTGCGCGAAGCCGCCCTCGCCTGCGGCGACGGCGCGATCCACGCCTGAGCGGCCCTACCGCCGCTTTCTGCCGCTTCCCGACCTTCGGTGTTGCCCCTTGGCCCAAAGCCAGGGGGCGGCACATGCCCCCTTCTTCTTTCGGTCGTGACGACACAAGGGGCGCGCCCGAACCGAGGGGTGGGGGCACGTCTACGTGCGCCCGCCCCGTGGGGGCGGTTCGGGCGCGCCCCGTGGCTCGGGGCCACGGGGCAATCCCCGGCGCTGCACGATCTCCCGTCAACTCGCCAGATGCCGCAACCCCTGCGTCACATCCGTCCTGACCGCCAGCCGCAAGCCCGGCTCGTCGCCCGCCCGCAGCGCCGCCAGAATCATCCGGTGGTGCTGCGGCGGCTCCTTGCGGCGCAGCTTGGAATACAGCGCCCGCATCGTCGGCCCCAGCTGCAACCACACCGTCTCGCACATCGCCAGCATCGCAGGGGCCTGCGCGCGCAGATACAGCGTGCGGTGAAATTCAAGGTTGGTCCGCACATAGGCCACCGCATCCTGCTTCACCACGGCCTCGGCATTCAGCGCGTTGATCGCGGCCAAACGGTCGATCAGCGCGAAGTGCGCCCGCGGCAAAGCGCGCGAGGCCAGCTCCGGCTCAAGCAGCGCGCGGATGGCGGCCAACTCCTCGATCCGCTCGGGCGACAGCTCCGGCGTCGACACCCGCCCCGACGACGACAGCGTGAACGCCCCCTCGGCCACCAGCCGCCGCACGGCCTCGCGCGCGGGGGTCATCGACACGCCGAACTGCTTGCCGATCCCCCGCAAGGTCAGCGCCTGCCCCGGCGCCATCTCGCCATGCATCACCTGCTGGCGCAGACTGCGATACACCCGCTCGTGCGCGGCCGCGTTCGGGTCTGTCTGGCGCGGAGTGATCATCTAGTCACCGAACCGGTAGCCATGCAGCGCCTGCCCTTCGTTGTGCAGCCATTTGCGCTGCACCTGCCAGCGCGGATAAAGCCCTTCGACCACCGCCCAGAACGCGTCGGAATGGTTCATCTCGACCATATGCGCCACCTCGTGCGCGGCCACGTAGTCAAGCACCGAAGGCGGGGCCATGACCAGCCGCCACGAATACATCAGCGCCCCGTCATGCGCGCAGGATCCCCAGCGCGACCGCGTGTCGCGCAGCGTGACACGGCTCACCTTGCGCCCGATGGCCGCCGCGTAGCGGTCCGATGCCGCCACCAGCCGCTCGCGCGCCAGCGCCTTGAGAAAAGCCCCCGCCCGTGCGCCCGCCTGCGCCGGATCGCCGCCGATCACCAGCGTCTCGCCCTCGACCCGCACGCCGCGCCCCGTGCCCGCCACCAGCCGCAGCATCCGCCCCTCGACCGGAATCACCCCGCCGATCCCCACGCCCGCCCGCTGCGGCATCTGCGCGAGGGTCGAGCGGATCCACTCCTCTTGCGCCCGCGCGAAAGCCATCGCCTCGGCCTCGCGCGCCCGCAGCGGCATCGACAGCGTGACACGCCCGTCCAGACGGCTGACACGAAGCGAGAATCGCCGCGCCCGCGCCGACCGCTTCAACGTGATCTCGACCGCATCCCCATGCGCGCCGCTGGCAAGCAAAACCGGCATGACCGCTCCCATTTCCTGCCCGCAGGATAGCCAGCCTGCGCCCAAGGGCAACCACCGCCGCCACGTCACGGAAAATGACGCATTTTCCGGACCGGAGTTTGACGCAAACTCCGCCGCCGACCGTTGCCCCCCGGAATTTGCGTCAAATTCCGCCGCGAAAAATGCGCCATTTTTCGCCCCCCGCCACGGCACGAGAAAAGCCTTTGACACCGCCCCCTGCCTGTGGCAAGCGACACCGCTTAGATCACGCCTGCCCGTCAGGCACCTTGAACCAAAGGGATGACCATGCCCAAGGAAGAATGGGGTACCAAGCGCATCTGCCCGACGACCGGCAAGCGCTTCTACGACCTGAACCGTTCGCCCATCGTTTCGCCCTATACCGGCGAAGTCGTCGATATCGAATCCGCCCGCCGCAAGATGGCGGCCGCCGTGATCAGCCGCGCCGTCCCCGAAAAGGACGAAGAGGTTCTGGTCGACGATCTCGAAGCCGATGATGATCTGCTCGAAGCCGGCGTCACCGATGATGCCGAACTCGACGATGATCTGCTCGAGGACGACGCCGATGACAACGTCTCGCTCGACGATCTCGCCGACGTCGCCGGCGACGAGGAAGAAGTCTGATCCAACGCCCTTTCCGGCCCCCGCGCGGGGCCGGAAAAGCGCGGCAAAAACGTGCGATTTTCCCCTTGCACCCCGCCGCGCCCTCTACTAGACAACGGCCACCGAAGCGGAAACGCTTCGCCCATCGAAGCCGAAAGGCTTCGACCTCCGGTGGGGTCATAGCTCAGATGGGAGAGCGCTTGAATGGCATTCAAGAGGTCGGGAGTTCGATCCTCCCTGGCTCCACCAACTTCCCAAACCGAACGCAGACCACAGCGCGCGCCAACCCCGGCCGCTACAGCCCTTTGCATATGGCCCCGCGCCGGACGGCCGTCTGACACCCCGCCGCAGCTTGCCCTATCCTGCACGCAAAGCGCGAGAAAAGGGGACGCGATGCACGTCTATGTCCGTCTGGCCATCAGCTACGATGTCCCGCAATTCCCCGGCATTCCCTTCGGCGCGGTGTTCGAATTCGTCGACAGCGGCCCCGACTTTCCCGCCACCGCCCGCATCACCCGCGCCTATGCGGGGCTTTGCAACGTCGATGTCCGGGTGATCCACAGGCCCCTGCCCGAACCTGCCTGCCGCCCCTCCTCCACCCGCCCCTCCTCCACCTACAGCCCCGGAAAGCCGCCGCTCCAGTGAACCGCGCCTAGAAGGCGTTCATCAGCACGAAGATCGCGGCCTTGGTCAGCGCATAGACCACCCCCCACACGATCATCAGCGACCCGCCCCCCACCAGCGCGCCGATCACCACCCAGATCCCGTCCCGCTCCAAGACGCCAAGCGCCATCAGCGATATGGCGAAAGCGGGCAGCATGTTGCCAAGGGGAATCGGCAGCGCCAGCACCACCGCCAGAAGCAGACAGAACCCGCCCACCACCCGCTCGGCATTGGGCGCGGTCAGGAACAGGAACCGCGGCTTCAGCAATCGCTCGGCCCGCGCCAGCAGGGGCGTCACGCGCCCCACGAACGACACGTAATCCGCCCGCGTCATCGACCGGTCGGCGATAAAGGCAGGCAACCACGGCATCTTGCCCAGCATCATCTGCGCCGTCAGATACAAAAGCGGCAGCCCCAGAATCGCCGATGTCCCCGGCGGGGTCGGCACCACGTTGGGCAGCGCGAACAACAGGATCAGCGCTGCCACCGCCCGCGCATCCATCGCCTGCATCAGGTCCGACACCGAAACGCGGTCGCGCCGCTGGTCGGCACCGATCGCATCCAGAATCTGCGAGAACCGCTTCTTCCCCTCGGGGACCGGCCCCTTGGCCACCTTGCGGAACCGCTTCGCTATCGATCTGCCTCTCGCCATCGCGGCGCTGTCCTTCCCATCATCCCGTCGGTCTGGCCGGCCTGCAAACCCTATGCCCCAAAAGTAACGCCAGCGCATCACCGCCAAACGGAGGGCGCGTTCACGGTCGCGTCAATCGCTCAGGGGATCACCTCGAACCGGTCCACATCGACCATGCCGTAATCGGTGATCTTCAGGTGCGGAATCACCGGCAGCGCCAGAAAGGCCAGTTGCAGGAACGGCTCCTCCAGCACCACGCCAAGCGAGGCCGCCGCCGCGCGCAACGCCACCAGCGCCTGCCGCACCTCCTCAAAGGGCAGCAGGCTCATCAACCCCGCCACCGGCAGCGCCAGCTCGGCCAGCACCCGCCCGCCCTCGACCACGACAAACCCGCCCTCGATCTCGGTCAGGCGGTTCGCGGCCAGCGCCATGTCGCCGTAATCGGCCCCCACCACCGCGATGTTGTGATGGTCGTGACACACGGTCGAGGCGATGGCCCCCCGCTTCAACCCGAACCCCTTCACAAAGCCCGTGGCGCGGTTGCCGTTCTTGCCATGCCGCTCGATCACCGCGATCCGGACAAGGTCGCGCGGCAGGTCGGGCCGCTTGTCGCCATCCTCGGGCGCGATGTCATAGGTCAGATGCTCGGTAATGATCTTGCCGGGCAAGATGCCGATCACGGGTGTCTCGACCCTGTTCCCCCCGCAGCGGAAATGATGCGGCTCGACGCGGCTTGCCTTGACCGAATGCCGCGCGACGGGGGCGATCACCTCGCGCCGCGCAAAGGCCGCCGCGTTCACCTCGACGCCGCCCGCAAAAACCGCGCTGGCATGGCAGCCTTCCAGCGAATCGATCACCACGATATCCGCGCGCTTGCCCGGCGCGATCAACCCGCGATCCTTCAGGCCGAAGGCCTCGGCCGCCGACAGGCTCGCCACCCGATACACCGCCAAAGGCGGCGCACCGCCCGCAATCGCCACGCGGATCATATGGTCCAGATGCCCGTGTTCACCGATGTCGAGCGGGTTGCGGTCATCGGTGCAGAAACACAGATAGGGCGCGAAACGCTCGGTCAGCAGCGGAGCCAGCGCCAGCAGGTCCTTGGAAACCGACCCCTCGCGGATCAGCACCCGCATCCCCTTGCGCAACTTCTCCAAGGCCTCGGCGGCGGTGGTCGCCTCGTGCTCGGTGCGTATTCCGGCGGCGATATAGCCGTTCAGGTCATTGCCGCGCAAAAGCGGCGCATGCCCGTCGATATGCCGCCCCTGCCAGGCCTCCAGCTTGGCCATGCACCCCGCATCGCGGTGCAGCACTCCGGGAAAATTCATGAACTCGGCCAGCCCGATCACGCGCGGATGCTCCATCAGCGGCACCAGATCCGCCGCCTCCAACCGCGCCCCCGCCGTCTCCATATGGGTCGAGGGCACGCAGGACGAAAGCTGCACCCTTATATCCATCAGGGTCCGCCCCGACGCCTCGAGGAAATAGCCGATCCCCTCAAGCCCGCAGACATTGGCGATTTCATGCGGATCGCAGATCGCCGTCGTCACCCCGCGCGGCAGCACGCAGCGGTCGAACTCGAACGGCGTCACCAGCGAGCTTTCGATGTGCAGATGCGTGTCGATGAAGCCGGGCACCAGAATCCGCCCCGCCACATCCACCTCGCGCCTGCCGCGATAGCTGCCAAAGACCCCGACAATGGTGTCGCCGCAGATCGCCACATCGGTCTCGACCAGATCTCCGGTGATCAGGTCGAACACGCGCCCGCCCTTCAGCACCAGATCGGCGGGCACGACCCCGCGTCCCTGATCGATCCGGTCGGCAAGGGCGGCTTTGGCTGCGGTCATGTCACGCTCCTTTTCGCGATACTGTGACCGAAGCCCCCGCCAAAGGTCCAGCCCGAACCTCTTGCAGCGCGCGGCAAAGGGTGGTCCTTTGGCCGCAAACCGGAAAGCACCCTCCCATGCGCCCCCTGCGCGGCATCGCCCTCAAAATCGCCTCGGTCCTCGTCTTCATCGTCATGTCCTCGATGGTCAAGGCCACGGCGCAGCACATCCCCGCCGGACAGGCCGTGTTCTTCCGCTCGTTCTTCGCCATCCCCGTGATCGTCGCCTGGCTGGCCTTGCGGGGCGAACTCTCCATCGGCTTCCGCACCGCGAACCCCTTGGGCCATGTCTGGCGCGGCTTTGCCGGAACCTGCGCGATGGGGCTCGGCTTTGCGGGCCTCGGCTATCTGCCCCTGCCCGAGGTGACGGCCATCGGCTACGCGGCCCCGCTGCTGACCGTCATCTTCGCCGCGATGTTCCTGAACGAGGATGTCCGCCTCTTCCGCCTCTCCTGCGTCGCCCTGGGCCTTGCGGGGGTGCTGGTCGTCCTCTCGCCCCGCCTGACCGTCCTGCAAGGCGGCGCTGGCCAGACCGAGGCGCTGGGGGCCATGCTTGTCCTGGGCGGCGCGGTCTTTGCGGCGCTGGCGCAGGTGTTCGTGCGCAAACTCGTGCAGACCGAACGCACCGCGACCGTGGTGTTCTGGTTCTCGGCCACCGCCTCGGGCCTCGCACTTGTCACCATCCCCTTCGGCTGGGTGGTCCCCACCCCGTTCGAGGCCGCGCTGCTGGTCGGCTGCGGGCTTCTGGGCGGCTTGGGGCAGATCCTGCTGACCTCGAGCTACCGCGAGGCCGACGCCTCGCTCGTCGCGCCCTTCGACTATGCCTCGATGCTCTTCGCCCTTGGCATCGGCTATTTCGTCTTTGCCGAGGTGCCGACCGCCACCATGCTGACAGGGGCCGCCATCGTGGTGACGGCAGGCATCCTCATCATCCTGCGCGAACGCAAACTCGGCAAGGACCGCGCCGCCCAGCGCAAGGCGCTGACCCCGCAGGGCTGACATTCCCTCCGCCCCCCCGAAATTCTGCGGAAATCTCATCCCGAAGATTTTTCGCCGAAAAATCTTCCCCCCTCGCCCAAGGAAAAAGGGGGCCGAAGCCCCCTTTTCCCGCAGCCCTGCCCTTGGCGGTCAGGCCATAACCTCTTCCGGCACCTTGGCCCCGGTCATATAGGCCACGGCGTCCGACATGGTGTGTTTCTTCGGGTCGATCACGCACAGCCGCTTGCCCAGACGGTGAATGTGGACACGGTCCGCCACCTCGAAGACATGCGGCATGTTGTGGCTGATCAGAATGATCGGCAGCCCGCGCTTCTTCACGTCAAGGATCAGCTCCAGCACGCGCCGGCTTTCCTTGACGCCCAGCGCCGCGGTCGGTTCGTCCATGATCACGACCTTCGACCCGAAGGCCGCCGCCCGTGCCACCGCCACGCCTTGGCGCTGACCGCCCGACAGCGTTTCCACCGCCTGCCCGATGTTCTGGATCGTCATCAGGCCAAGCTCCGTCAGCTTGTCGCGCGCCACCTTCTCCATCGCGGCGCGGTCGAGCATGCGGAACACCGACCCCATGATCCCCGGTTTGCGGATCTCGCGCCCCATGAACATGTTGTCGGCAATCGACAGGGCGGGGGAAAGCGCAAGGTTCTGGTAAACCGTCTCGATCCCCGCATCCCGCGCCTGCATCGGGTTCGCGAAGTTGACGGTCTTGCCTTCCAGCGTGATCTCGCCCTCGTCCGGCGTCACGGCGCCGCAAAGCGCCTTGATCAGCGTCGACTTGCCCGCGCCGTTGTCCCCGATCACGGCCAGAATCTCGCCGGGATAAAGATCGAAGTCGCAGTTATCCAGCGCCGTCACCCGCCCATAGCGTTTGGTCAGGCCGCGTGCGGTCAGAATGGGTTCAGCCATTTCGTTGTGCTCCCTTAGCCCGAAACCTTGCGGATCCACTGGTCCACCGCGACAGCGCCGATGATCAGCACCCCCGTCAGCAGCACCTTCCATTGCGGATCGGCGTTCATCATGTTCAGCCCCATGCTCATCACGCCCACGATCAGCGTTCCGAACAGCACACCAAGGATCGACCCCCGCCCGCCAAAGAGCGAAATCCCCCCGATCACCGTCGCGGTGATGGCCTGAAGGTTATAGTCCGTCACCACCGTCGAGGGCGAGATCGACCCGTTCCGGCCAATCGACACCCAGGCCGCCAAGCCCGCGATCAGCCCCGCCAGCGCATAGGTGCCGATCAGCACGCGGCTGGTGCGGATACCCGACAGTTCGGCGGCGTCCATATCGTCGCCCACGGCATAGATATGGCGGCCGAAGGCGGTGTTGTTCAGCATGTACCAAAGCGCCACGTAAAGCAGGATCATCGCGACCACACCCAGCGTCACCACGGCTTTGCCGACCTTGAAGTTCAGCCCGTAGAAATGCAGCCATCCGGTGATCGCGGTCAGATCGGCCTCGCGCAGCGTCTCGTTGGCCGAATATATCAGACAGATCGCCATCACCACGTTCCACGTGCCAAGCGTCACGATGAACGGCGGCAGCTTCAGCTTCGAGACGAGGAACCCGTTCACCCAGCCCCAGAACCCCGCCATCGCGAAGCCCATCACAATGGCGATCGGCGCGGGCATGCCGTAATGCAGCACCGCGTTGCCCATGATGACGAAGGCAAAGACCATGATCACGCCGATGGCAAGATCGATCCCCGCCGTCAGCACCACCAGCGTCTGCGCGGCGGCCAGGATACCCACCACCGCAACCTGCTGCATGATCAGCGTCAGCGTATAGGCCGAGAAGAACTTCTCGCCCTTGGCGATGCCGAAGAACACAACCAGCACCACCAGAACGATCAACGGCACCATGGCCGGATTCGAGTGAAGGAAATGCTGCAACCGCTGCAGCGGCGAACGGCCTTCCTCGAAATGGGCAACGCTGCTCGCGCTGCCGGACAAGACCTTTTCGAATTCCTGTGGCTGGCTCATGGTCCCCCCTGAGAATGGTTCCGCCCTCGGCACATCAGCGGGGCAGGCGTCGGTTTCTTTGAAAAAGGGCGGCCCGAGGGCCGCCCCGATCTTCTCCCTGTCAGGATCATGCAGCGACTTGGGTCACGGCACAATCCTTCAGGATATCAGCCCCAGCACAGCTCGGTGCCCTTGGCGGTGTCGATCGACGGCACGCCTTCGGCGGGCTTGTCGGTGATCAGCGCCACGCCGGTGTCGAAGAAGGCCTTGCCGGGGGTCGGCTGCGGCTTCTCGCCGGTGTCGGCGAACTTCTTGATCGCTTCGACGCCCAGAGCGGCCATCTGCAGCGGGTACTGCTGCGAGGTCGCGCCGATCTGGCCGTCCTTGACAGCGGCAACGCCCGGGCAACCGCCGTCAACCGACACGATCAGCACGTCGTTCTCTTTGCCGACAGCTTTCAGCGCCTGATAGGCACCGACAGCGGCAGGCTCGTTGATCGTGTGGATCACGTTGATGTCGGGGTCTTTCTGCAGAAGGTTTTCCATCGCCTTGCGGCCGCCTTCTTCGTTCCCGTTGGTCACGTCATGGCCGACGATGCGCGGGTCGGTTTCGTCGCCGATCTTGTTGGCGTCGACCGGGTCGATGCCGAAGCCGATCATGAAGCCCTGGTCGCGCAGAACGTCGACGGTCGGCTGCGACGGGACGAGGTCAAGGAAACCGATCTTGGCATTGGCAGCATCCGCACCCAGCGTCGCGGCAGCCCATGCGCCGATCAGCTTGCCGGCTTCGAGGTTGTCGGTCGCAAAGGTCGCGTCGGCGGCGTCAGCCGGATCCAGCGGGGTGTCGAGAGCGATCACGACCATGCCGGCGGCTTGGGCTTTCTTGACCGAGTCGACGATCGCCTTGGTGTCCGAAGCGGCGATCAGGATGCCCTTGGCGCCATCGGCGATGCAGGATTCGATGGCAGCGACCTGGCTGTCATGGTCGCCGTCGACCTTGCCGGCATAGGTCGAAAGCTTCACGCCCAGTTCTTCGGCCTTGGCCAAAGCGCCTTCCTTCATTTTCACGAAGAAGGGGTTGGTGTCGGTCTTGGTGATCAGGCAGGCCGAAACGTCCTGCGCCATCGCCGGAGCCGCCGCCATCAGAGCAAGCGTAGCAGCACCCCAAAGGGCTTTCGCTTTGAATTTCATTGATTTTCCTCCCAAGAAAATCCGGGCTCTCGCCCTTTGTTGATTGCCGGCGGGGCTGTTTTCCCCGCAGCGACAGGCGGTAAGAAAACCGATTCCCTGCCATCCGTCAAGATAATTAAATCACTCTGAATTATTATTGACAGAGCCGCGATTCCCCCCCCAATCTCTGCCCAAAGAGAGGGCGAACGCCTTTTGGGAGGAGCTTTGAGACATTTGGCGGAACCGGCGATGGATCGTCCGGCCCCCGAGGCATCTGGCCTGCGGGGGTCGAACCAGTCCGGCATGCGCGCTCATAACGAGCGGCTGGTGCTTTCGCTTGTCCGCCAGCAGGGTGGCCTGTCCAAATCCGACATCGCCCGCATGACCGGCCTCTCGAACCAGACCGTCTCGGTCATCATGCGCAGCCTCGAAAACGAAGGGCTTCTTCTGCGCGGCGAACCCGTGCGCGGCCGGATCGGCCAACCCTCGGTGCCGATGTCGCTGGCCGCCGATGGCGCCTTCTTCCTCGGTCTCAAGATCGGCCGCCGCTCGGCCGACCTCATGCTCGTCGATTTCCTCGGCCGCGTCCGCGCCACGCGGCGGCAGGTCTACCGCTACCCCACGCCCAGCAATGTCGTGGCCTTTGTCGGTGCGGCACTTCCGGCCGTCCTCGATTCGCTCCCCCCCGCCCAGCGCGACCGCGTCGGCGGCATGGGAATCGCCATGCCCTTCCAGCTCTGGAACTGGGTCCGCTACATCGGCGCGCCGCAATCCGAAATGGACCAGTGGCGCGACCGCGATGTCCACGCCGAAATCGCGGCCATCGCCGGAATGCCCGTCCACATCCAGAACGACGCGACCGCCGCCTGCGGGGCCGAACTGGTGTTCGGCACGGGCGAAAAGCCGAAAGACTTCCTTTACTTCTACTTCGGCACCTTCATCGGCGGCGGGCTTGTCCTGAACGGCCAGCTCTTCACGGGCCGCACCGGCAACGCGGGCGGCGTCGGCCCCATGCCCGTCCCCGGCCCCGACGGCACCTTGCAACGCCTGTTCGACGTCGCCTCCATGTCCCGCCTCGCCGAAGAGATGGAGGCCGCGGGCGAACCCTCCGACCACCTCTGGCAGCAACATGCCGAATGGCGCGTCTCGGCCCCCGTGCTGGACCGCTGGCTCGAGTCCGCCTCCGAAGGCATCGCCTACGCCGCGCTTTCGGCCTCGGCTTTGATCGAACTCGAAGCCGTGCTGATCGACGGCTGGATGCCCGCCACGATCCGCGCCGAAATCACCCGCCGCACCCACGCGGCCCTGATGCGCCTCGACCTCTCGGGGGTCGAGCCGCCGCAGGTTCGCGAAGGCACCGTCGGTGCCGATGCCCGCGCCCTCGGGGCCGCCGCCATCCCTCTGGCGCAGCGCTACCTGATCGACCAGAACGCCCTCAACCGCGAGAGTTGATGGCCCGACAGGGTAAAGCGCCCGTTAAAACCGCGCGAAAGAAGCGTGCATCGCCTGTGCAGTCCGCCAAACCGCCCGCGCCTAGGCCCGGCCCCTGCGCCCGTGCAAAAGCGTGCATCGCCCGTGCATCGCCTTGAACCCTTTGCCACGCCCCCCACATCGGGCATAACGACACCGACCAAGATGAACCGCGCAGCCAAGGGACAGCGACCGTATGACACTCGCCCTGATCGCGGCGCTCCCCTTTCTCGGCGCGTTCCTGCCCGCCCTGATGCTGCGCGCGGGCCGCAACGCCAGCGCCGCCAGCGCCTTTTGCGTCTCGGCACTCGGCTTTGTCCTCTTGTGTTTTCAGGCTCCTGCCGTCCTGCGGGGCGAGGTGGTTCTCGCCTCGTGGCAATGGCTTCCGGCGCTTGGCCTCACGCTCGGCTTCCGTCTCGACGGGCTTGGCCTGCTCTTTGCGGGGCTGATCCTCGGGATCGGGATGCTCGTCATCCTCTACGCCCGCTTCTACCTCGCGAAATCCGATCCGATGGGGCAGTTCTACACCTTTCTCCTGCTCTTCCAGGGCGCGATGACGGGCATTGTCCTCTCCGATAACATCCTGCTTTTGCTGGTGTTCTGGGAACTGACCTCGCTTTCCTCCTTCCTGCTCATCGGCTTCTGGAGCCACCTCCCCGCCGGCCGCCAAGGCGCCCGCATGGCCCTCGCCGTGACCGGCGGCGGCGGCCTCGCGCTGATCGGCGGCATGCTGATCCTCGGCCAGATCGCGGGCAGCTACGACCTGTCGGTGATCCTGACGAAAGCCGACCTGATCCAGTCCTCGCCGCTCTACCTTCCCGCGCTGATCCTCATCCTTCTGGGCGCCTTCACCAAATCGGCCCAGTTCCCGTTCCATTTCTGGCTGCCCCACGCGATGGCCGCCCCCACTCCCGTCTCGGCCTATCTGCACTCGGCCACGATGGTGAAAGCGGGCATCTTCCTCATGGCGCGCCTCTGGCCCGTGCTGTCGGGCAGCCCCGAATGGTTCTGGATCGTCACCGGCACCGGGCTCGCAACCATGCTGATCGGGGCGAAAATCGCCTTTTTCCAGAATGATTTGAAGGCTTTGCTGGCCTTCTCGACCGTCAGCCACCTTGGCCTGATCACCATGCTACTGGGCCTCGGCACACCCGCCGCCGCCACGGTGGCGATGTTCCACATCCTCAACCACGCCACCTTCAAGGCCGCGCTTTTCCTCACCGCCGGTATCGTCGACCACGAAACCGGCACCCGCGATCTGGCCCGCCTCGGCGGCCTGCGCCGCGCCATGCCGCTGACCTTCGCCATCGCCGCCATCGCCTCGCTCTCGATGGCGGGCGTCCCGCCGCTCAACGGCTTCCTGTCCAAAGAGATGATGCTCGAGGAAACGCTCCACGCAGGCTATGGCCCCGCCTGGCTCTTGCCCGCGCTTGCAACCTTCGGCGCGCTCTGGTCGGTGGCCTACAGCCTGCGGTTCCTGCTGCACGGCTTTTTCGGCAATCCCGCAAAAACTCCGCAAAAACCGCATGATCCGGGCATCGGCCTCTGGGCGGCACCCGCCCTTCTCGCGGGCTTGGTCGTGCTGATCGGCCTTCTGCCCATGACCTCGGCCGCATGGCTGGTGAATGCCGCCGCAAGCGCCACCACGGGCACGGTCGTCGCGGTCAAGATCGCGCATTGGCACGGACTGACCGCAGCCCTCGGCATGTCGCTTGCTGCCCTTGCGGGGGGGGCCGTCCTCTTCGCCCTCTCCCCGCGCCTCGCCGCCCTGTGGAACGCCGCCCCCCGTCCCGATGCAAAGCGCATCTTCGACAGCGCGATCAACGGCTTGGCCCGCAGCGCGACGCGCCTGAACGATGCCGCGCACGACGGCTCGTTCACCCGCGCCACCGCCATCGCCATCGCCACGATCACCGCCGCGGCGCTTTGCGCCTTTGCCGGCGGCAGCCATGCCGCAGGCAGCCGCGCGCTTCTGCCCGTCACCCCCGTTCCGGCCATCGGCTGGCTGCTGCTCGTCACCGCCGCCGCGCTGGCCGCCATCCTGCACCGCAACCGCCTGCTGTCGCTCCTGATGGTCGGCGTGATCGGCCTGATCCTGTCGGTCGGCTTTGCATGGCTGTCCGCCCCCGACCTTGCCCTGACACAGATCACGGTCGAGGTGGTGACCGTCATCCTCATGCTCCTCGCCCTGCATTTCCTGCCCAAGGAGACCCCGCGCGAAAGCACCACCCCCCGCCGCATCCGCGACATCACCCTGTCCGGCGCGGCGGGCCTTGCCATCGCGGCCCTCTCCTACGCCCTGATGACCCGCGCCCCCGCCTTCCCCCCGATTTCCGCCTTCCACCTCGCCCAGTCGAAACCGGGCGCGGGCGGAACGAACGCGGTCAACACCATCATCGTCGATTTCCGCGGCTACGACACCTTTGGCGAGATCATCGTGCTGGGCATCGCCGCGCTCATCATCTTCGCCCTGACCGAATCGCTTCTCGCCCCCGGCCCCGCCAGCCGCCGCCTTGCCGCCTTCGGCGCGTCGCGCCCCGCTCGCGCGGGCGACCGCCACCCGCTTCTGATGGTGATGGCCACCCGCTTCCTGCTGCCCTTCGCCCTTGTCGTGGCGGTTTTCATCTTCCTGCGCGGCCACAACCTTCCGGGCGGCGGCTTCGTCGCGGGGCTGGTCGTGGCCATCGCCTATCTGATGCAATACCTCGCCTCCGGCCTCGGCTGGACCGAGACGCGCCAGCGCATCGCCTTCCACAGCCTCATCGGCGCAGGCGTGCTGGTCGCGGGGCTGACAGGGGCGGGGGCGTGGCTCTGGGGGCTGCCCTTCCTCACCTCGAACTACGGCTATATCCACCTCTGGCCGCTGGACGCGTTCGAATGGGCCACCGCCGCCGTCTTCGACCTCGGCGTGTTCCTGACCGTGCTCGGCGCGGTGATGCTGGTGCTGAACTCGCTCGGCCGCCTTGCCCGCCGCGCGGGCGAAAGCGTCGCGCGCACCCCCTATGACCTCGACATGGGCGAGGGGCTCTAGATGGAGGCACTGGTCGCCATCGCCATCGGCCTGCTGACGGCAACGGGCCTTTACCTGATCCTGCGCCAGCGCACCTTTCCGCTCGTCGTGGGGCTGTCGCTGGTCTCCTATGCGGTGAACCTGTTCCTCTTCGCCAGCGGCCGCCTCGCCGCAGGGGTGCCGCCCATCATCGACAAGGCCGCATCCGGCTACACCGACCCCCTGCCGCAGGCGCTGGTGCTGACCGCCATCGTCATCTCCTTCGGCATGACCGCCGTGATCGTCATCATGGCGCTTGGCGCATGGTTCACCGGCGGCGACGACCATACCGATTTCAGCGACGGCGCCTCGGGGGAAGGCGCTTCGGGGGACCGCGACGCATGACCCACTGGATCATCGCCCCCGTCGTCCTGCCCGCCCTGCTGGCCCCGCTGCTGCTGTTCCTGCGCCATGACCTGACGCTGCAACGCATCCTCGGCCTTGCCGGAAGCCTTGCCCTGCTCGGCCTGTCGCTGGCGCTCTTGTCGCAATCGGCCCAAGGCCCCGCGCTTTACCGGCTTGGCGACTGGCCCGCCCCCTTCGGCATCGTTCTGGTGCTCGACCGCCTCTCGGCCCTGATGCTGGCGCTGACCGCCACGCTGGCGCTGGTCGTGCAGGCCTACGCCATCGCGACCGGCTGGGATGCAAGGGGCAAACATTTCCATGCGCTCTACCTCTTCCAGCTCATGGGCCTGAACGGGGCCTTCCTGACCGCAGACCTGTTCAACCTCTTCGTCTTTTTCGAGGTGCTGCTCATCGCCTCCTACGGCCTCATGGTCCACGGCGGCGGGCGGGACAGGCTGCGCGCGGGCATCCAGTATGTCGCCTTCAACCTGATCGGCTCGACGCTGTTCCTTTTCGCCCTCGGCGCGCTCTATGCCGTGACCGGCACGCTGAACATGGCCGATCTTGCGGTCAAGGTCGCGGCCCTGCCGGTCGGAGACCACGCCCTCATCCGCGCGACGGCGGTGATGCTGATCGGCGTATTCGCCATCAAGGGCGCGCTGGTGCCGCTGCAATTCTGGCTTCCCGGCACCTATGCCAACGCCCCCGGCCCCGTCGCGGCCCTCTTTGCCATCATGACCAAGGTCGGCGCCTATGCCATCCTGCGCACGACGACGCTGATCTTTCCCCAAGGCACCCCCGCCATCGGCCCGCTGCTGGCCGACCTGCTGCTGCCCGCAGCCGCGCTGACGCTGGTCGCGGGGGCCATCGGCACGCTTGGCGCGCGCAGCCTGCCGCGCCTTGCCGCCCTTGCGGGTCTTGCCTCGATCGGCACGCTGTTTCTGGCCATCGCCGCCCAGACGCCGCAGGCCACAGGAGCGGCGCTCTATTACCTGATCCACTCGACCCTCGCCACGGCGGCGCTGTTCCTGATCGTCGACCAGATCGCCAGCCGCCGCAGCCCCGCCATCGCCTCCGGCCCCCGCCTTGCCGGTCACGGTCTGCTGGCCGCGCTGTTCTTCGCCAGCGCCATCGCGCTTTCGGGTCTGCCGCCGCTCTCGGGCTTCATCGGCAAACTGCTGATCCTGAACGCCCTGCGCGATGCGCCGTGGCTCTGGGCGGTGATCCTGACCACCTCGTTCCTGATGATCCTCGGGTTTTCCCGTGCCGGCTCTACCCTGTTCTGGAACACCGGCGCCGAGGCATCGGCCAAGCCGCCCGAACCCGCCGCCATCGCCGCCATCGCCACCCTGCTCGGCCTGCTCGCCCTGCTGACCGTGCTTGCGGGGCCGGCCACGCTCTGGCTGCAAGGCGCCGCACAGGACCTTGGCGCACCGCAGGCCTATATCGACGCCAACCGCCTGGGGGCCATATGATGCGCCGCCTGTTCCCCCATCCCGTGCTGTCGCTTCTCTTGGGCCTGACATGGGTGCTGCTCGTCAACCACATCGGCGTCGGCACGCTGGTCATGGCGGCGATCCTCGGCTCCGCCATTCCGCGCCTGACGCATGCCTACTGGCCGCACCAGCCGCGCCTGAACAGCCTGCCGCTGCTGCTGGCCTATGTCGCGCTCGTCGTCTGGGATGTGATCCTTGCCAACATACAGGTGGCCCGCATCGTGCTGTTCATGCCGCGGGACCGCATCCGTTCGGCCTTCATCCCCGTCCCCATCACCCTGAAATCGCCCGAGGCCATCGCGCTTCTGGCCGGCACGATCACCATGACCCCCGGCACCGTCACCGCCGACATGAACGGCGACGGCACCGTCCTTCTCGTCCATTCCCTGCACGCCCCCGACCCCGACGCGATCCGCGACGAGATCCTGTCGCGCTACGAATCCCGCCTGAAAAGGATCTTCGAATGACCGGCCCCCTGATCCTGACGCTCCCGCTCGCCTTTGCCTTCGCCTGCTTCGGCGCGGGCTTCCTGATGACACTGGCCCGCCTGCTCATCGGCCCCGCCCTGCCCGACCGCGTGCTTGCCGTCGATACGATGGTGGTGAACGCCATCGCCCTGATCGTGCTTTACGGCATCAAGACCGGGATGGGCCTCAACTTCCCCGCCGCCATGCTGCTGGCCATGACGGGCTTCGTCTCGACCATAGCCTTTTGCAAATTCCTGCTCAGGGGAAGCGTGATCGAATGATCCTGAACCTCCTTCTCGCTGCCCTGCTCGTCGTGGCGGGAACCTTCGGCCTGATCGGCAGCTACGGGCTCTTGCGCCTGCGCGACGGAATGCAACGCCTGCACGCCCCGACCAAGGCCTCGACCGTGGGCCTCGGGGCGGCGCTTCTCGCCTCGATGCTGCACGGGCTGACCATCGGCACGGGCTTCAGCTGGCAGGAAATCGCGGTGATGGTCTTCATCTTCGTCACCGCCCCGGTTTCCGCCAACTACCTGTCGAAACTCCACCTCTTCGGCGGCACCTACACCCCGCCCCCCAGCGGAACCGACCGGCCCTGGGCCACCTTCGACCCGACGGTCGACACCGACGAACCCGACCTGCCCCGCCGCTGACCCCGATTTGACCAACAGGTCAAAATCCACGCGCCACGGGGCTTGCAACCCCCTGCCCTGCGTTGCATCCTTTCCCCGTCCAAAGGGAGGACAGCGTGTCCACACTCACCCCCGCCAAATCGCAGCTGCCCCAGATCACCCATACCCGCAATCCGGGCATGGACCTCGACCTCGACTGGGTCGCGGCGGTGCAGGCCAACACCTCGGCCATCGAACGCCGCGCCGCCAGCCTCGGCGGCCGCCGCTCGGTGAAAAAGGACTATCAGGCGGCGTGGCTGCTCAAGGCGATAAGCCTGATCGACCTCACCACGCTCTCGGGCGATGACACCTGGGGCCGGGTCGAGCGCCTCTGCGCCAAGGCCCGCCAGCCCGTCGCGCCGTGGATGCTGGAAAAACTCGGCATGCAGGGCCTGACCGTCGGCGCGGTCTGCGTCTATCACGACATGGTCGCCACGGCCGTCCGCGCGCTCGAAGGCACAGGCATCCCCGTCGCCGCCGTCTCGACCGGCTTTCCCGCGGGCCTGTCGCCCTTCCGCCTCCGCATCGCCGAAATCGGCGAAAGCGTGAAGGCGGGCGCGCGCGAAATCGACATCGTCATTTCCCGCCGCCATGTGCTGACGCAAAACTGGCAAGCCCTCTATGACGAGATGCGCGAGATGCGCGCCGCCTGCGGCGAGGCCCATGTCAAAGCCATCCTCGCCACGGGCGAACTCGGCACGCTGCGCAACGTCGCCCGCGCCAGCCTCGTCTGCATGATGGCAGGCGCCGATTTCATCAAGACCTCCACGGGGAAAGAGGGGGTCAACGCCACCCTTCCCGTCTCTCTCACCATGATCCGCGCCATCCGCGACTATCAGGACCGCACCGGCATCAAGGTCGGCTACAAACCGGCCGGCGGGATCGCCAAGGCCAAGGACGCGCTCCTCTACCTCGCGCTGATGAAGGACGAACTCGGCCACCCGTGGCTGCAACCCGACCTCTTCCGCTTCGGCGCGTCGTCCCTCTTGGGCGATATCGAACGCCAGCTCGAACACCACCTGACCGGCCACTATTCCGCCGCCAACCGCCACGCGATGGGTTAAGACCATGACGATCAAGGAAATCTTCGACGCCATGAGCTACGGCCCCGCCCCCGAATCCAACGCCGAGGCCAAGGACTGGCTCGCCCGCCACGCCGCTGCCTTCGGCCATTTCATCGACGGCCAGTTCACCAAACCCGCAGCGGGCTTCGCCACGCGGAACCCCGCCACGGGCGAAACGCTCGCCACCGTGACCCAGGGCACCGCGGCCGATGTGGCAACCGCCGTCGCCGCCGCGCGCCGCGCCCAGCCGAAATGGGCCGCCCTCTCGGGCCACCAGCGCGCCAAATACCTCTACGCCCTCGCCCGCCTGACCCAGAAGCACGCCCGCCTTCTGGCCGTGCTGGAAACGATGGACAACGGCAAGCCGATCCGCGAAAGCCGCGACATCGACCTGCCGCTCGTGTCCCGCCATTTCTACTATCACGCAGGGCTTGCCCAGCTTGCCCCCGCCGAACTGCCCGACCACGCGCCGCTCGGCGTCGTGGGGGCGGTGATCCCGTGGAACTTCCCGCTCCTCATGCTGGCATGGAAGGTCGCCCCCGCCCTTGCCGCGGGCAATACCATCGTCCTCAAACCCGCCGAATACACCCCCCTCACCGCCCTCCTCTTTGCCGAGATCAGCCGCGAGGCGGGTCTGCCCAAAGGCGTGCTGAACATCGTCACGGGCGATGGCGACACGGGCGCCGCCCTCGTCGCAGCCCCCGTCGACAAGATCGCCTTCACCGGCTCGACCTCGGTCGGCAAGGCGATCCGCCGCGCCACCGCCGGCACGGGCAAGGCGCTGACCCTCGAACTGGGGGGCAAATCCCCCTACATCGTCTTTGACGACGCCGATATCGACAGCGCGATCGAAGGGCTGGTCGACGCCATCTGGTTCAATCAGGGACAGGTCTGCTGCGCCGGTTCCCGCCTTCTCGTGCAGGAAGGCATCGCCCCCCGTTTCCATGAAAAGCTGAAGCGCCGCATGGACGGGCTGCGCATCGGCGACCCGCTCGACAAGTGCATCGACGTGGGCGCCGTGGTCGACCCGATCCAGCTTGCCACCATCACCGGCATGGTCGACGCCTCCGAAGGCGAAATCTACCGCGCCGACACCCCCCTTCCGGCGCAGGGCTGCTTCTACCCGCCGACGCTCATCACCGGCCTCTCCTCGGCCTCGCGCCTGATGCAGGAAGAGATCTTCGGCCCCGTCCTCGTCTCCATGACCTTCCGCACCCCCGCCGAAGCGGTCGAGCTTGCCAACAACACCCGCTACGGGCTGGCGGCAACGGTCTGGACCGAAAACGTCAACCTCGCCCTCGACATCGCGCCCAAGCTCAAGGCGGGCGTGGTCTGGGTCAATGCCACCAACCTCTTCGACGCCGCCGCAGGCTTCGGCGGGCTGCGCGAATCCGGCTTCGGCCGCGAAGGCGGGTGGGAGGGGCTGATGGCCTATCTCAAACCGCGCGCCAGCGGCAAACCGCTGAAACCCGCAGCACCCTTCCCCGAACCGGCCACCCCCGAAGCCCCGGCACTCGACCGCACGGCGAAACTGTTCATCGGCGGCAAACAGGCCCGCCCCGACGGCGGCTATTCCCGCCCCGTCTGGTCGCCCAAGGGCAGGCTTCTGGGCCATGCGGGCCTCGGCAACCGCAAGGACATCAGGAACGCGGTCGAAGCCGCCCATGCCGCCAAAGGCTGGGCGAAAACGACCGCCCACGCCCGCGCGCAAATCCTGTATTACATGGCCGAAAACCTTTCGGCCCGCGCCGAGGAATTTGCCCGCCGCCTGCGCGACCTGACCGGACGCTCCTCAGGCGAGGCCGAGGTGGCGCAAAGCATCGACACGCTCTTCACCTATGCCGCATGGGCCGACAAATACGACGGCGCCGCCAAATCCGTCCCGATCCGCGGCGTGGCGCTGGCGATGCACGAACCCTGCGGCGTGATCGCGGCGCTCTGCCCCGATGACGCGCCGCTGCTCGGCCTCGTCTCGCTCATGGCCCCCGCCATCGCGATGGGAAACACCTGCGTCCTCGTCCCCTCCGACCCTTTCCCGCTTGCCGCGACCGATTTTTACCAGGTGCTCGAAACCTCCGACGTTCCGGCGGGGGTGGTGAACATCGTCACGGGCAGCCACGCCGAACTCGCCAAACCGCTGGCGGGCCACATGGACATCGACGCGCTCTGGTCCTTCTCCTCGTCCCCCGTCTCGAAACTGGTCGAAGAGGAAAGCGCCACCAACCTCAAACGCACATGGGTCAATCACGGCAAGGCGACCGCCTTCCCCCTTGCCCCCCGCAGCGCCCTCGCACAGGCAACCGAGGTAAAGACCATCTGGGTCCCCTACGGCGAATAGCGGCTTTCATACTCGTGCAAATATCCTGCGGGGGGTGCCATGCGGCCCGCCGCATGGCAGGGGGGCCGCACAGGCCCCCCCCCTTTTCGCCTCACGCCCCCCGCGCCTCACGCCCCCCCGCGCCTCACGCCCGTCCGGCAGCCGCCGAAAGCGTCAGCGGATCGACCCCGAGGCCCTTCAAAGCCCCCGCCCATTTTCCCGCATCATCGCCCGAGAATACCAGCTCTCCCGGCGCATCGCCGACCAGCCAGCCATTGGCACGGATTTCGGCTTCAAGCTGCCCCGGCCCCCATCCGGCATAGCCCAGCGCCAGCAGCGCCTGCGCCGGACCCGCGCCCTGCGCCAGCGCCTCCAGAATGTCCAAGGTCGCCGTCATCCCGTAGCGCGCATCGATCCGCATCGTCGCAGGCCCACCCGCGTAATCGGCCGAATGCAGCACGAAACCCCGCCCCCGCTCGACAGGGCCACCGAAATGCACCCGGATATCGCGCCCCGCTGGCGCGCGCGGAATGGACAGTTGCTCCAGCAGGCCCGCGAAACTCAGCTCGGGGCTGGGCTTGTTCACGATCAGGCCCATCGCACCCTCGGCCGAATGGGCGCACAGCAGGATCACGGCGCGCTCGAAACGCGGATCGCCCATGCCGGGCATCGCGATCAGCAGCTTGCCGTCCAGATCGGTGACCTCGTCCATCGCGACTCTCCCGCTTGCCCGTCCCCGCTTGCCCGCCCAATGTGGGGCTGCGACCGCAAAGCCTCAACCCCGTTTCCATCCCGCGCGGCGTCTCGTCAAAGTGATTTCCCATTTTCCGCCCATCGCCTAATTTCCCTGCCATGACCTTTTTCCCAGCCATGACCTTGCGCCAGATACCCGCCACCTGCCTTGCCGCCTGCCTTGCGCTGCTCGCGCCGCCCGCCCATGCGCTGACGCAGGACGATGTCCTCGCGGCCCGGCTGCTGCCGGGCTGGCAAACCGCATCCGGCACCCGCATGGCCGCCTTCGAACTGGTCCTCGCCCCCGGCTGGAAAACCTATTGGCGCGCCCCCGGCGAGGCGGGAATACCCCCCAGCTTCGACTTTTCCGGCTCGACCAACCTGCAATCGGTCGAAATCCACTGGCCCCGCCCTGTGGTTTTCGACCTGAACGGCATGCAGACCATCGGCTATCATGACGGCGTGGTCCTGCCCTTCGAGGTCACGGCCAAAGATCCCGCAAAACCCGTCGCCCTGCGCGTCAGCGTCGATCTGGGCGTCTGCAAGGACATCTGCCTTCCCGCGGCCCTCAGCTTCGACGCCGAATTGCAGGGCGCGGGCAGCAAGCAATCCGCCATCTCGCAGGCACTGGCAGACATGCCCACCCCGGCCAGCGCGGCGGGGCTTACGGGCATCGGTTGCAGCCTCGACCCCATCTCGGACGGGCTGCGCATCACCGCGCGCATGGGCCTTGCGGCCCTCGGGCCGACCGAAACCGTGGTGTTCGAAACGGCAACCCGCGGCGTCTGGGTCTCGCAGGCCAGCGCATCGCGCAACGGGGCCGAGTTGACGGCCGTCTCCGAAATGGTCCCGCCCGACGGCGCCCCCTTCGCGCTCGACCGCTCGGGCGTCACCGTCACGGTCATCGCGGAAAACAGCGCCGTGGAAATCAACGGCTGCCCCGCGCCCTGACCACGATTTTTCTGCGAAAAATCACCCGACCGCCCGACGGCCCGCGCCCAGACTGCCCGCGCACCGCCCGCCTGCTCCCCGACCGCCAGCGCACCCCTCCGCAACATCCGCGACGCACCGATTTTTCGCAGAAAAATCGCCGCCCCGCCACCTAGCGCCGTCACCCAGCGCCGTCCCCTGTCCCCGTCACTTGCGGCGGCGATGCTCTTCCAGCCTCGGCAGGATTTCCACGAAATTGCAGGGCCGGTGGCGATAGTCGAACTGCCAGAGCAAAATCTCGTCCCAGGCATCGCGGCAGGCCCCGGGCGACCCCGGCAAGGCGAACAGATAGGTTCCCCCCGCCACCCCGCCACAGGCCCGCGACTGCACCGCGCTGGTGCCGATCTTCTGCATCGACACGATGGTGAACACCGTCCCGAAGGCCTCGATCTCCTTCTCGTAGACATCCCGATGCGCCTCGACCGTCACATCGCGCCCCGTCAGGCCCGTGCCGCCCGTGGTCAGGATCACATCGACCGCCGGATCGGCAATCCACGCCCGCAACTGCGCCGCAATCGCCGCGCGGTCGTCCCGCACGATCCCCCGCGCCGCAAGCTGGTGCCCGGCGCCCTGCAACCGCTCGACCAAAGTGTCGCCCGACCGGTCGTCGGCCGCGCTCCGCGTGTCGCTCACCGTCAGCACCGCGATCCGCATCGCGATGAACTCGCGGCTTTCGTCGATCCGGCTCATCCCCTACCCCCGTTGCACAAGCGCAAGCCTCAGCGCGAGTCCCGCAAAGATCGCTGCACTCGCCCGCCCCAACCAGCGCGACAGCGCCGCCGATTGCGCCAGCCTCTGCCCGATGCTGCCCGCAAACAGCCCGACCAGCCCGTTCACCACGAAGCCGCCGGTCGCAAAGACCAGCCCCAGCACCATGAACTGCGCCAGCACCGGCCGCGCGGGGTCGATGAACTGCGGCAGCAGCGCAAGGATGAACAGGATGACCTTGGGGTTCAGCAAATTCACCATCATCGCCTGCCCGAACACCCGCGCCGCCGACCGTTCCGCCACAGCCCCCGCCCGCAGCGGGCCCGCCCGCAGCGCCTGCACCGCCAGCACCAGCAGATAGGCCACCCCCGCCCAGCGGATCAGATCGAAGGCCAAGGGATGCGCCGCCACCAGCGCCCCCAGACCCAGCCCCGCAACCAGCGTCTGGACCAGCCCGCCCAGCGCGATCCCGGCATTGGCCGCCATCGCCGCCCTGCGCCCCGACCGCAGCCCCTGCGCCAGCGTGAACATCATATCCGCCCCCGGCGTCAGGTTCAGCGCCAACCCCGCCACGGCGAATGCCGCCAGAACCGAAGGCTCGACGATCCAGCTCATCCCCCCAGCCGCGCCCTGATCGCCAGCAGGTCGGCCCAGGCGTCACGCTTGGCCGACGGGTTGCGCAGCACCTGCGCGGGCGAGACCATCGGCCTCACCGGCTTGCCCAAAGCCTCGGCCCAGTGGCCGCGCAGCCGCAGCACGCCCTTGGCCCCCAGCAGCATGGCGCAGGGCGCATTGCCCATCGCCACGATCACATCGGGATCGACCAGCGCGATATGCCGCTCGACAAAGGGGCGCAGCATGGCAATCTCGTCGGGCGTCGGCTCGCGTTGCGCGGGCGGCCGCCACGGCAGGACGCTTGTGACATACAGCCCCGAAGCCCGCTCGCCCGCGTCCCGCGCCAGCCCGATGGCCGCGAACATCCGGTCCAGCAGCACCCCCGCCGGCCCGACAAAGGGCTTGCCCACGATGTCCTCCTCGCGCCCCGGCGCCTCGCCCAGCACCAGCACCCGCGCCGAGGGGAACCCGTCCGCAAAGACAAGCGACCGCGCCCCCTTCTTCAACTCGCAATGTTCAAACTGTTCCAGCGCCGCCCGCAGCTCCGCGACCGTGCCGGCCGCCGCCGCCGCAGCCTTGGCCGCCGCGACCGCCTGCCCCGCCTCGGCCGCCGCCCGCGCCTCGGCCGAAATGACCGGCATCACCTCGGCCCGCGCCACCGGCGCCGTGGCGGCAGCGGCCTTGGTCTTGTCGGGAAGCACATAGGCATTGACCGGCCTGTCCCCGATCACCTCGGTCACGCCCAGATCGGCCTGCCACGCCAGCGCCGCCAGCGCCGCATGCCAGCTTTCCGGCCCTTCCCAGACCTCTGCCGCGATGTCGCCCTCGATTCCCATGCCGGCAAAGGTAGGCCCGCCCCCACCGCGCCACAACCCGCCATTTCAGCCGCGCCACGGGCGCAGGACCGGCGGGATTTTTCGCAGAAAAATCGGGGTGCCGCGCAAATGCCCCGGCAAAGCCCGCTTGTCGCATCGCCGCAGCCTACCTATAAGCCGCAGGAAGCGGCCCGCCAGCCCGCGCCAGATGAGGACAGACCATGACCTTCCGCGCCCGTCACCTCCTCGGCATCGAACAGCTTTCCCCGCTTGAAATCACCACCATCCTCGACCTCGCCGACCGCTACGTCGACCTGAACCGCCGCACGGTGAAATCCTCCGACGTGCTGTCGGGGATGACGCAGATCAACATGTTCTTCGAAAACTCCACCCGCACGCAGGCCAGTTTCGAGCTTGCGGGAAAACGCCTCGGCGCGGATGTGATGAACATGTCCGTGGCCTCGTCCTCGGTGAAGAAGGGCGAAACCCTCATCGACACCGCCATGACGCTGAACGCCATGCACCCCGACCTTCTGGTCGTGCGCCACGGCGCCTCGGGCGCGGTGAACCTGCTGGCAAGCAAGGTCAACTGCGCCGTCCTGAACGCGGGCGACGGGCGGCACGAACACCCGACGCAGGCGCTGCTCGACGCGCTCACCATCCGCCGCGCCAAAGGGCGCATCCAGCGCCTCACCGTCGCCATCTGCGGCGACATCGCCCACAGCCGCGTGGCGCGGTCGAACCTGATCCTGCTCGGCAAGATGGAAAACCGCATCCGCCTGATCGCGCCTCCCACCCTCATGCCCGCCGGGGTGCAAGACTTCGGCTGCGAGCTTTACGGCGACATGAAAAAGGGTCTCGAAGGCGCCGATGTCGTCATGATGCTCCGCCTGCAAAAGGAACGCATGGACGGCGGCTTCATCCCGTCCGAGCGCGAATATTACCACCGCTACGGGCTCGACGCCGAGAAACTCGCCTTCGCCAAGCCCGATGCCATCGTCATGCACCCCGGCCCGATGAACCGCGGGGTCGAGATCGACGGGGAATTGGCCGACGACATCAACCGCTCCGTCATTCAGGAACAGGTCGAAATGGGCGTCGCCGTCCGCATGGCCTGCATGGACCTGCTGGCCCGCAACCTCCGCGCGGAACGGGGCCGCGCCCTCGCGGCCGTGATGCCATGACCGACCCCCTGCGCATCCCCCTGACACAGGACCGGGCGATCTGGCTTTTCGCCATCGACCTGCCCGACGAACAGGTGGACGCCTTTCTTGAAACCGGCCTCGCCGCGGCCCTCGGCGCGGCCGAACTCGACCCCGCGCAGGTCGAGGTGATCGACACCGACACCATCCGGCTCATCGGCCTTGCGACCTATCTGACCGAGGCGAACGGCATGGACGACGCCACCGTCGCCCCCGATGCCGTCCTGCTCGACAGTCTCAAGGGGCGGCTTCTCATGGTGTTCCGCGCCGCACTCGGCACGGGCGGCACGCATCTTTCCCCGCAAGCGCCCCTGCGCTTCATCGGCCACTATACCGAACCCGCCACAGGCCCCATCCTGCCCATGCCCGCAACCGCCTCGGCCAAGGGCGTGCTGGAAGGCCCGCGCGGCAAGCCCGTGTCCGATGCCGCCATGTCGGGCCGGATCGCGATGGCCGTGCTGGTGTTCCTCTTCATCTTCACCGCCGTTTTCATCTGGATGGCGTCATGAAGATCGCGCCCGACAGCATTCTCGGCGGCGAAACACCCCTCGCGGCGGGCGAGGTTCTGCTGGCCGAATTCCGCCCCGACCCCGCCGCCTATTGGCGCGGCCACGGCATCCTTGCCCTGCTCGGCGGCATCGCGGCGGGTCTCGTGCTTGTGGTCTTGGGCAATCCGCATCCTTGGGTCGGCCCCGTTGCCGCCGCACTGGCCATCGGCCTGCGCGCCGCCTACCTGCGCTCGGAAGCCCTCGGCCAGCGCTGGCGCCTGACCGACCGCCGCCTGCTCGGCCCCGGATTGCGCGACATCGCCCGCGAGGACATCGTCGCCGCACGCCCCTTTCTGGGTGACGTGCAGCTCGTCACCCGTCAGGGCGACAAACACCTCATGAAATACATCGGTAACGCCCCCGCCGTTATCGCAGCATTGGGAACGGGCAGACGCGCATGACCACGCTTCACCTTGTAAACGCGCAGATCGTCAACCCCGAAGCGGGCACCGTCTCGACCGGATCGGTCACCCTTGCCAAGGGGCTGATCGCGGCGATCGACGGCCCCAAACCCAAAGGGGCCACCGAAATCGACTGCGGCGGCCATTACCTCGCCCCCGGCATGGTCGACATCGGCGTCAAGGTCGGCGAACCGGGCGAACGCCACAAGGAATCCTTCCGTTCCGCAGGCCTCGCCGCCGCTGCGGGCGGGGTCACCACCATCGTCGCCCGTCCCGACACCACCCCCGCCATCGACACGCCCGAAACGCTGGAATTCGTCACCCGCCGCGCGGCCGAGGCCTCGCCCGTCCGCATCCGCCACATGGCCGCCCTGACCAAGGGCCGCGAGGGGCGCGAGATGACCGAAATCGGCTTCCTGCTCGATGCGGGCGCCGTGGCCTTTACCGATGCTTTCGCGGTGACGACCGATACCAAGGCGCTGTCGCGGGCGCTGACCTATGCCCGCAGCCTCGGCGCCTTGGTGATCGGCCACCCGCAGGAACCGGGCCTGTCGAAGGGGGCCGCCACCACCTCGGGCAAATTCGCCTCGCTGCGCGGCCTGCCCGCCGTCTCGCCCATCGCCGAACGCATGGGGCTCGACCGCGACCTCGCGCTGGTGGAAATGACCGGCGCGCGCTACCACGCCGACCAGATCACCACGGCCCGCAGCCTTCCCGCACTGCAACGCGCCAAGGCCGCAGGGCTGGACGTGACCGCCGGAACCTCGATCCACCACCTGACGCTGAACGAGATCGACGTGGGCGACTACCGCACCTTCTTCAAGTTCACCCCGCCCCTGCGGTCCGAGGAGGACCGTCTGGCAATGGTCGAAGCCGTCGCCACCGGCCTGATCGACACGATCAGCTCCATGCACACGCCGGCCGACGAAGAGTCAAAGCGCCTCCCCTTCGAGGAAGCCGCCGCAGGGGCCGTCGCCCTCGAAACCCTGCTTCCCGCCGCCATGCGCCTGTTCCACGCGGGCCACATCGACCTGCCCGCGCTGTTCCGCGCCCTGTCGCTGAACCCCGCGCGCCGCCTCGGCCTGCCGCAGGGCCGCATGGAACCCGGCGCGCCCGCCGATCTGGTGCTTTTCGACCCCCACGCCCCCTTCGTCATGGACCGCTTCACCCTGCGCTCCAAATCGAAGAACACGCCCTTTGACGGCCAGCGGATGGAGGGTAAGGTCCTCGCGACCTTCGTCGCCGGGACGCAGGTGTTCAAAGCGTAAGCCATGCCCGATTTCACCAGCCCTCCCCTTGCCCTGCTTCTGACCGTGGCCTTCGCCTATCTGCTGGGCTCCATCCCCTTCGGTCTGGTCATCACCCGCGCCTTCGGATTGGGCGATCTGCGCAGCATCGGCTCGGGCAACATCGGCGCGACCAACGTGCTGCGCACCGGCAACAAGCCCGCCGCCCTTGCGACCCTGCTGCTCGACGCGGGCAAGGGCGGCATCGCCGTGCTTGTCGCGCGCAGCCTCGTAGGCCCCGACGCGGCGCAACTCGCAGCACTCTTCTCGTTCCTCGGCCACCTCTTTCCGGTCTGGCTCGGCTTCAAGGGCGGCAAGGGCGTCGCCACCTTCATCGGCACGGCTCTGGCACTGGCATGGCCCGCAGGGCTGGCGGTCTGCGCGACATGGCTGGCCACGGCGCTGCTGTCGCGCATCTCCTCGCTCTCGGCGCTCATCGCCACCGCCCTTGCCCCGGTCTGGCTGATCCTGTTCGAACAGGGCGATATGGTCCTGCTCGCCACGCTGCTTGCGGCACTCGTCTGGCTCCGCCACGCCGCAAACATCCGCCGGCTCAAGGACGGAACCGAACCGAAGATCGGCGCGAAAAAGGGCTAGCGGCCCTTTTCATGCTCCAGCCGCTGGCGGGCGATGGCCTCGAAGCGGTCGGCCTTCAACTGGTCGCCCAGGGCCTCTGCGACAAACCCCAGATGCGCCTCGACCGCCGCCCGCGCCGCCGCCGGATCGCGCGCCTGCAAGGCCGCGTTGATGGCACGGTGCTGGTCCAGCAGCACATCGCGCGTGGTGCGGGCCCGAAACAGCATCTGGCGGTTGTAGAACACCCCCTGCCGCAGCAGGTCGAACATCGACCGCATCATATGCAGCATCACCACATTATGGCTGGCCTCGATGATCGCCATGTGGAACTCGGCATCCAGCCCCGCCTCGTCCGAAGGGTCGCGCTTGCCATGCGCGACTTCCATCTTGCGAAAGACCGCATCCACCACCGCAAGATCCGTGTCCGACGCCAGCCGCGCCGCCCGCTCGGCGGCCAGCCCCTCCATGTCGCGGCGAAAGGCAAGATAGTCGAACACCGCCTCGTCATGCCGCGCGAACAGGTCCACCAGCGCCGGCGCAAAGGCCGATCCCAGCACCTCGGCCACATAGATCCCCGCATTGGGCCGCGCCACCAGCAGGCCCCGCTCGGACAGATCCGCCACCGCCTCGCGCAGCGAGGGGCGCGACACCTCCATCCGCTCCGCCAGTTCCCGCTCCGAAGGCAACCGCTCTCCCGGACGCAGGATTCCGCGCAGGATCAAAAGCTCGATCTGGCGCACCACGCTTTGCGACAGCTTTTCCGTCTGCACTTTCTGGAACGGCATGGACCCCCCGCGATCTGCGCGATCTGGTCTGAAACTATGACCAAAACGCCGCAAAAAGGAAAGGCCGGACCCTGCGGCCCGGCCTTTCACCGAAAGATAGGGGGGCTATGCCGCCTTACTTGTAGGGGCGGATGATGATTTCCACGCGGCGGTTCTGCGCGCGCCCCTGCTCGGTCAGGTTCGAGGCGATCGGCTGGTCCTCGCCACGCCCGAACGCGGTGATCCGCGCATTCGGCACGCCGCTTTCGCGCAGCACCTGCGCCACCGAAACCGCGCGGCGCTGCGACAGGTCCTGGTTGTAGGCTGCCGATCCGGTGTTGTCGGTATGGCCGACGATCTGGATCTGGCTGTTCGGATAGCGCTGCAAATTGCCCGCGATCGACTTGATGTCCCGCGTCAGGTCGGGCCGCAGCGTGGCGCTGTCGACCGCGAACAGCACGTCCTGCGGCATGTTCACGACCAGATAGTCGCCCATGTTGGTCACGTTGAACGCGCCGTTGATGCCGCGCAGCTCGGCAGCCTGCTGGTCAAGGCTGTTGCCGATGGCCCCGCCCACCGCAGCACCGATGGCACCGCCGACAATGGCCTTGGCGAACGAGTCGTTGTCGGCATTGGCCCCCGCAGCGGCCCCCAGCAAACCGCCGATCACGGCGCCCGCATTGCGGTTGGCGTTCGGATTGGTCGCGACCGACCCCGCCGATTGCGGCCCGTAGTTCGGATCGGTGCAGGCGGTCAGGCCCAAAAGGGCAACAGCCGAAAGGGAAAGGGAAATCTTCATGCTCATGGGAATGGCCTCGTCTTGTTTTTCTGGCCCGCAACATCGGGCTTGCGGGCAAGGGTATACCAGTCACCGGCGCGGGCAGATAGGCCCGCCCGCCTTTTGGCGGCTTTCCGCCCATCACATTCCGGTGCGGGCGGCCTCCCATGCCAGAATGGCGCGCTTGACCGGCAGGCCCCAGTGATAGCCCCCCAGCTCTCCCGATTTGCGCAAGGCACGGTGACAGGGGATCAGAAAGGAAATCGGGTTCCGCCCGACCGCCGTTCCCACCGCGCGCACCGCCTTGGGGTGGCCCACGGCTCCGGCAAGCTGCGAATAGCTCGTCACATGGCCGGTCGGCACATGCAGCAAGGCTTCCCAGACCTTGATCTGGAAGGGCGCCCCGATCAGGAACACCGGCACCTCCCCGCCGCTGGCCCCGAAAGCCGCCGCGACCCAGGGCGCCAGCAGGGCGGCATCCTCGGCATAATCCGCAAAGGGCCAGCGTCGGCGCAAATCCTCGAAGGCCTCGGCCTCGCCCATCTCGGCGGCAAAGCCCATCCCGCAGATGCCCCGCTCGGTGCCCATGACGATGGTGCGCCCGAACGGCGTGTCGAACCACCCCCAGCGGATCACCAGCCCCGCACCCCCCTTGGCGTAATCCCCCGGACTCATCGCCTCCCAGCGCAGGAACAGGTCGTGCAGCCGCCCGCCCCCCGACAGCCCCGTGGCAAGCGAGGTTTCCAGCACCGTGAACCGCTCGGCCAGCAGCCGGCGGGCATGGTCCAGCGTCAGATACTGCTGGTAGCGCTTGGGCGACACGCCGACCCATTGGGTGAACACCCGCTGGAAATGCGCCGTGCTCAGCCCCGTCCGCGCGGCCAGATCGTCAAGCGTCAGCGCAGGGCCGCCCGCGTCGATCTCGCGCAGCGCGCGGGCAATGACGGAATAATGGTAGCTCGGGCTCTGGTCGGTCATGGCGGCTCTCCTCGGGGCTGACCATAGGCCATTGCACCGCCGCCACGCGACCCGATTTCTGCGCCTTCCTCCGGTCCCGCCTCCGGCAAAGACTTGCCCGACCGGCGGCTCTCGCATAAGCCCCGTTGCATGGTGCGACAGTTGACATATGCCGAAATGAAGGACGCCTTCACGCGGTTTCAGGCCATCGAGCCGGAACCCAAGGGCGAATTGCACCACACCAACGCCTTTACCCTGCTCGTCGCCGTGGCGCTTTCCGCACAGGCGACCGACGCGGGCGTGAACCGCGCCACCGGACCGCTGTTCCAGATCGCCGACACCCCCGAAAAGATGCTCGCCCTCGGCGAAGAGGGGCTGACCGACCACATCAAGACCATCGGCCTGTTCCGCAACAAGGCCAAGAACGTCATCAAGCTGTCGCGCATCCTTGTCGACGACTACGGCTCTTGCGTCCCCTCAAGCCGCGCCGCACTGCAATCGCTGCCCGGCGTCGGGCGCAAGACCGCCAATGTCGTGCTGAACATGTGGTTCCGCCAGCCCGCGCAGGCGGTCGATACCCATATCTTCCGCGTCGGCAACCGCACGGGGCTTGCTCCGGGCAAGGACGAAACCGCCGTCGAACGCGCCATCGAGGACAATGTCCCCGCCGAATTCCAGTTGCACGCGCATCACTGGCTGATCCTGCACGGGCGCTACATCTGCGTCGCGCGCAAACCCAAATGCGGCATCTGCCCGATCCGCGACCTGTGTCTGTATGAGGAAAAGACCGATGAAGAAATATGACGTGATCGGCATCGGAAATGCCATCGTGGACGTCTTCACCCAAGCCGACGACAACTTCATCGAGATGATGGGGATCGAGAAAGGCATCATGCAACTGGTCGAGCGCGAGCGGGGCGAGGTGCTTTACGCCGCGATGAAAGACCGTGTGCAGGCACCCGGCGGATCGGTGGCGAACACCATCGCGGGTCTGGGCAACCTCGGCCTGCGCACCGCCTTCATCGGGCGCGTGCATGACGATGCCTTGGGCCGCTTCTACGCCAAGACGCTGGCCGATGGCGGCACCGATTTTCCCAACGCCCCCGTCCCGGGCGGAGAGCTGCCCACCTCGCGTTCGATGATCTTCGTCTCGCCCGACGGCGAGCGGTCGATGAACACCTACCTCGGCATCTCCTCGGAACTCGGCCCCGAAGATGTGGCCGACACCGTGGCGGGCGATGCGGCACTGCTCTTTCTCGAAGGCTATCTCTACGACAAGCCCAAGGGCAAACAGGCCTTCGAACGCGCCGCGAAGCTTTGCCGTCAGGC
This sequence comes from Paragemmobacter straminiformis, assembly GCF_014243445.1. Lineage (GTDB taxonomy): Bacteria > Pseudomonadota > Alphaproteobacteria > Rhodobacterales > Rhodobacteraceae > Paragemmobacter > Paragemmobacter straminiformis. Next base: position 107,557 of record NZ_JACLQD010000005.1, on the reverse strand, counting down.
GGGCGGCAAGGCGGGCATCGCGCTGTCCGACCCCTTCTGCGTCGACCGCCACCGCGACGATTTCCGCCGCCTCGTCAAAGACCTCGACTATGTGATCGGCAACGAACACGAATGGTCGTCGCTCTACCAGACCGACCTGTCCACCGCCCTCGAACAGGCCGCGCGCGATGCCGGCATGGTCGTCTGCACCCGCTCGGGCGACGAGGTGATCCTTGTCCGTGGCGAGGAAACCGCAACCGTTCCGGTGCGCCGCGTCGTGCCGGTCGATGCCACGGGCGCGGGCGACCAGTTCGCCGCAGGCTTCCTCTACGGCCTCGCCACGGGTCAGGACCTGCACACCGCAGGCCGCATGGGCTGCGTGGCGGCCGCCGAAGTCATCAGCCATTTCGGCGCGCGGCCCGAAACCGACCTCAAGGCGCTGTTCCGCAAGGAAGGGCTGGTCTGACGGGGGGAAAGCAAAAGTCTTCCAAGACTTTTGCAAATTCCTTCAAAGGAATTTGCCCTGCGCAGCGGTCAGACCAACAGGCGCACCGGTTCTTGGTTGCAGAAGATCACGAACTGGCCTGCGTTTTCCGCGACGTGGAAGCCCCGGCGTTCCGCTTCGTAAAGAAAGCGGCGACGGCCGATAAGGCGCTCCACATCCCTGACCTTGCGGCGGACGATCCCGCCCTCGGCCACGGATTTGGCGCTGAAGATCTGGACGATCCAGCGGTCTGGGGTGACTGGGAGGGGCAGGTCGCGCATGCGGCCATCCTGCGGCCGAACGGTTAACGGGCGGTTAAGCCACATGGCGCAACGCGCGTGCGTTTTCCATCTTGCCTTGGCGCAACGCTTGGGTAATCGTCGCCGCCATGACACGGGATCTGCATATCGCATCACTCGGCCGCGACCGGGGGGGCCGCGCCTCTGGCGCCCTGCCCCGCCCTGCGCTTCTTCTCCTTCTTAGCCGCCTCTGAGCGTGCCCTTGGGCGCGACCGCTCGGAGGTGACAAGCGCCCGAAGGACAAGACAGCCAAAAGAATTCAAAGGACCGATCCCATGACCGACAAGACCTCGCAACCCCGCGTTCTGATTTTCGACACCACCCTGCGCGATGGCGAACAATCGCCCGGCGCAACCATGACGCACGAGGAAAAGCTCGAAATCGCGGGCCTGCTCGACGAAATGGGCGTCGATATCATCGAAGCCGGTTTCCCCATTGCCTCCGAAGGCGACTTCGCCGCCGTGTCCGAAATCGCCAAGCGCGCGAAGAACTCGACCATCTGCGGCCTCGCCCGCGCCAATTACAAGGATATCGACCGCTGCTGGGAGGCGGTGAAGCACGCCCGCTCGCCGCGCATCCACACCTTCATCGGCACCTCGCCGCTGCACCGCGCCATTCCGAACCTGACGATGGACGAAATGGCCCAGCGCATCCACGACACCGTGACCCACGCCCGCAACCTCTGCGACAACGTGCAATGGTCGCCGATGGACGCCACGCGGACCGAAGACGACTACCTCTGCCGCGTCGTCGAAATCGCCATCAAGGCGGGGGCCACCACGATCAACATCCCCGATACCGTCGGCTACACCTACCCGATGGAAAGCGCCAAGATCATCCGCATGCTGCTCGAACGCGTGCCGGGGGCCGATACGATCATCTTCGCCACCCATTGCCATAACGACCTCGGCATGGCGACCGCCAATGCCTTGGCCGCGGTCGAGGGCGGGGCGCGCCAGATCGAATGCACCATCAACGGCTTGGGCGAACGCGCCGGCAACACCGCGCTGGAAGAGGTGGTCATGGCCCTGCGGGTGCGCAACGACATCCTGCCCTATCGCACCGGCATCGACACGACCAAGATCATGAACCTGTCGCGCCGCGTGGCGTCGGTGTCCGGCTTCCCCGTGCAGTTCAACAAGGCCATCGTCGGCAAGAACGCCTTCCTGCACGAATCCGGCATCCACCAGGATGGCGTGCTGAAAAACGTCGAGACCTTCGAGATCATGCGCCCCGAAGACATCGGCCTGACGCAGAAGAACATCGCGATGGGCAAGCATTCCGGCCGCGCCGCCCTGCGCTCGAAGCTCAAGGAACTGGGCTACGATCTGGCCGACAACCAGCTCAACGACGTGTTCGTGCGCTTCAAGGCCTTGGCCGACCGCAAGAAAGAGGTCTACGACGACGATCTGGTCGCTCTGGTCGCCGACGAGGCGACGATGGACGCCCACGACACGCTGGTCCTCAAGAAGCTGCGCGTGATCTGCGGCACCGATGGCCCGCAAGAGGCCGACATGGTCCTGACCATCGACGGGGTCGACCATCACATCGACGCCACGGGCGACGGTCCGGTCGATGCGGCCTTCAACTGCGTGAAGATGCTCTTCCCGCACAAGGCGCGGCTTCAGGTCTATCAGGTCGCCGCCGTGACCGAAGGCACCGACGCGCAGGCCACCGTCAGCGTGCGGCTCGAGGAAGAGGGCCGCATCGTCAACGGCTCCAGCGCCGATACCGACACCATCGTCGCCAGCGTGAAAGCCTACGTCAACGCGCTGAACAAGCTGATCGTGCGGCGGCAGAAAACCGCGCCCGATGCCGATGTGAAAACCGTGAACTACCGCGACGCGGGCTAAGACCGCGCAAGTCCGCAACGACGGCAAAGGGGTGGCTCAGGCCGCCCCTTTGTCATTTGCGGCGCAAGCGGGATGCGGCCAAAGCGGGGCGCGGCCCAAAACAGGGCGCGGCTAAAGCGGGCCGAACCGCACAGCCAGCGCCGCCGCATGCGGGGCCAGCGCGGGCACGCCCGCCCATTGCGCCAGCAGATCGGCCCAGCGCAGCGGGGCAAAGACCACATCCGCCCCCTTCACCCGCGCCGCGAAATCCGCCACCTCGGCCCGATGCGCCCCGATCGCCGCCGGATCGACCGGCTTGCCGTTCGCCCATGCCACGGGCGCCGCATGCAGATACACCAGGACCGCCCCGCGCCCGCGCTTTTGCGCCTGATTGCGCAGCCCGTAGGCGTGTTTGACCAGCTGCACCGCATCCAGATGCCGGAACCGCAGCGCCCCCGACGCAAGCGCCCCGCGCAACGCGTCATAGCGCGCCATGCCCTCGCCCCAGTCGCGGCTGTCATAGGCTTCGGAAAACACCGTGGCCTTGGCGGGGCGGAACGGCTCGTATCGCTTGGCCTCGATCCCCACCAACGAGGTCGCCGTGGTCACCGCCGCATCGAGCCACGGGTGCCGCCCCCCCTTCCAGGGAAAGCGCATCTCGGCCTCGATCTCGACCTGTTCGGGCCGTCCCATCGGCACGCCGGGCAAGGGCGGCAGCAAGCCGGGCCGCTCAAGAAACCGGCCAAAGGCATTGGCCGCCAGCGCCGCCGAAGACTCGGGGCTGTCGAACTTGCCGGACGCGATCTCGTTCCCCGCCCCCCGCATCAGGGCGGCAATCACGGCGTCGGCAGGCACGTCGGGCAGGAACTCGGGCAAGGCACACCCCTTTGGGCCACGGAAGCATCGCCCCCAATACGACCCTTCCCGCGCGGGGGAAAGGGCCGATCCCGCCCCCCTTTCACGCCGACAGCGCCCCCCGCCCGGCACGCTTTCCCGACCAAAGGTTTGAAAATGGAAAACCTGCCGGAAATTGACCCCGCATTCGGGCCGGAATTGCAGGATAATGCACAACCCAAGGCTGTCACGGGGAATTGCGCGGGCCGCTTGGCGCGGGGCTTTCGCATTCGCGCAGGTCTCTTTATATGGACTGACCCGCCTTGGACCCGTCCGAGTCGCAGGCACACATCTTATGCGTGAAACAGGGACACACCCCGTATGTCTATACTCTCGAGCCTCTTCTCGTCGGATATGGCAATCGACCTCGGCACGGCAAATACGCTGGTTTACATCCGGGGCAAGGGGATCGTGCTGAACGAACCCTCGGTGGTGGCCTATCACGTCAAGGACGGCAAGAAGCAGGTGCTCGCCGTCGGCGAGGATGCCAAGCTGATGCTTGGCCGCACCCCCGGCACGATCGAGGCGATCCGCCCCATGCGTGACGGCGTGATCGCCGATTTCGACAGCGCCGAAGAGATGATCAAGCATTTCATCCGCAAGGTCCACAAGCGCACGACCTTTTCCAAACCGAAGATCATCGTCTGCGTGCCGCATGGCGCGACGCCGGTTGAAAAGCGGGCGATCCGCCAGTCGGTGCTTTCGGCAGGCGCCCGCCGCGCGGGCCTCATCGCCGAACCCATCGCCGCGGCCATCGGTGCGGGCATGCCCATCACCGACCCCACGGGCAACATGGTCGTCGACATCGGCGGCGGCACCACCGAAGTCGCGGTCCTGTCCTTGGGCGACATCGTCTATGCCCGCTCGGTCCGCGTCGGCGGCGACCGCATGGACGAGGCGATCATTTCCTACCTGCGCCGCCACCAGAACCTGCTGATCGGTGAATCCACCGCCGAACGCATCAAGACCTCCATCGGCACGGCGCGCATGCCCGACGACGGGCGCGGCGCCAGCATGACGATCCGCGGCCGCGACCTTCTCAACGGCGTGCCCAAGGAAACCGAGATCAACCAGGCCCAGGTGGCCGAGGCCCTTGCCGAACCCGTCCAGCAGATTTGCGACGCGGTGATGCAGGCGCTCGAAGCCACCCCGCCCGATCTGGCGGCCGATATCGTCGACCGTGGCGTGATGCTCACGGGCGGCGGCGCGCTTCTGGGCGACCTCGACCTTGCGCTGCGCGAACAGACGGGGCTTTCCATCAGCGTGGCGAATGAATCGCTCAACTGCGTGGCCCTCGGCACCGGCAAGGCGCTTGAATATGAAAAGCAACTCCGTCACGTCATCGACTACGACAGCTAACATCCGTCCCTGAACGGGGCCCGGCATCGGACGACAGAGGCAGCCGTGGCAAAGTCGCGCAATGGACCCGAAGATTTCGCCCGCCCCCTGCGGCGCCTGTTTGTGGCGTTGCTGGTGCTGGTTCTGATGGGCCTGTTCCTTTTGTGGCGCATCGACAGCCCCCGCGTGGAACGCTTCCGCGCGGCGCTTGTCGATGCGGTCCTGCCCTCCTTCGACTGGGCACTGCTTCCCGTCGCCAAGGCCACCGACATGGTCGAGGAATTCCAGAGCTACGCCAGCCTCTACGAACAGAACCAGGAACTGCGGCGCGAGCTTCAGCAGATGAAGGCGTGGAAGGAAGCGGCCCTCCAGCTCGAACAGAAGAACGCCCGCCTGCTCGACCTCAATCAGGTGCGGCTCGACCCCAAGCTCACCCATGTGACAGGCGTGGTGCTGGCCGACAGCGGCAGCCCCTTCCGCCAGTCGGTGCTTCTCAACGTCGGCGCGCGCGACGGCATCCGCGACGGCTGGGCCACGATGGACGGCATCGGCCTCGTGGGCCGCATCTCGGGCGTCGGCCCGCGCACAAGCCGCGTGATCCTGCTGACCGACAGCAACAGCCGCGTTCCCGTCACGGTCCAGCCCTCGGGGCAAAAGGCGCTGCTCTCGGGCGACAACACCTCGATCCCGCCGCTCGAATTCCTCGAGGACGCCGATCTCGTCCGCCCCGGCGACCGCGTGGTGACCAGCGGCGACGGCGGCATGTTGCCGGCGGGGCTTCTGGTGGGGCAGGTCGTCATGGGCACCGACCGCCGCCTGCGCGTGGTCCTCAGCGCCGATTACGAGCGTCTCGAATTCCTGCGCGTCCTGCGCAGCCACGAGCTTGACCCGATCACCGACCCCGGCGCGCTGATCGCCCAGCCCCCCGTCCAGCCGCCCGCCGCGCCCACCCCCGAACCCGCCGTGACAGGGGCCGAAGCCGTCGACGGCGCGGCCTCCAGCACCGGAACGGGCGATGTGACCGGCGGCTCTCCCGATGGCGAGGCCGGCGATGGTTGACCCGCTGCGCACCACGCTCTGGCTGTATCGCGGGCTTTTCGTCGCCTTGGCGCTGCTGCTTCTGTTCCTCAAACTACTGCCGCTCGGCTCGCTCGCGGGCACCCTGCCCGGCCCCGACCTTCTGCTCTGCCTGATCTTCGCTTGGGTGCTGCGGCGGCCCGACTACCTGCCCGTCCTGCTCATCTGCGCCGTGGTCCTGCTCGAGGATTTTCTGCTGATGCGCCCGCCGGGCCTCTGGGCGGGGCTGGTGATCGTCGGCACCGAATTCATCCGCTCGCGCGTCGGGCTGACCCGCGAACTCAGCTTTCCCGCCGAATGGGCGCTGGTGGGCGCGGTGATGTTCGGGCTGCTTCTTGCCTATCGCCTTGCCTTCACGGTCGCTTTCCTGCCGCAACCGGCGCTCGGCTTCGCGCTGTTGCAGACTCTCTGGTCGGTCATGTGCTATCCGCTGGTCGTTGCCGCCTCGCGCTTCGCCTTCGACCTGCGCAAGCCCGCGATGGGCGAGGTGGACGCCTACGGGAGACGCCTTTGAGACGCACCGCCCGCGATAGCGAAGACAGCGCCCGCCGCGTCAACCGCCGCGCCCTGCTGATGGGCGGGGCCTTCGGCGCCATGTTCGCCGTCCTCGGCGCACGCATGCGCTTCCTCTCGGTCGAACAGGCCGACGAATTCCGCCTTCTGGCCGAAGAGAACCGCATCAACATGCGCCTGATCCCGCCGGAACGCGGGCTGATTCAGGACCGCAACGGCAAACTCGTCGCGGGCAACGAACAGAACTACCGCGTCACCATCACGCGCGAGGATGCGGGCGACGTCGAAGCCGTCCTCAACCGCCTGTCGCATCTCATCCCGCTCACGCAGGACGATCTCGAACGCGTCCGCAAGGACATCGAGCGCAACTCGCCCTTCGTGCCGATCATCGTGGCCGACCGCGTGGCATGGGACGATTTCGCCAAGATCGCGCTCAACGCCCCCACCCTGCCCGGCGTCACCCCCGAAGTCGGTCTGTCCCGCCACTACCCGCTGGTCGAGGATTTCAGCCATGTCGTGGGCTACGTCGGCCCCGTCAGCGAACGCGACCTCGCCGAACTGACAGACCCCGACCCCGTGCTGAAAATTCCCAAATTCCAGATCGGCAAGATCGGCGTCGAACGCTGGATGGAAGACACCCTGCGCGGCTCGGCCGGCAACAAGCGCATCGAGGTCAACGCCGTCGGCCGCGTCATGCGCGAACTGGAACGCACCGAAGGCACGCCCGGCGCCGACATCCAGCTTACCATCGACGCCGACATCCAGAATTTCGTGCAGGTCCGCCTGGGCGACCTTTCCGCCGCCTGCGTGGTGATCGACGTGAACACCGGCGAACTCGTCGCCTGCACCAGCGCGCCGGGGTTCGACCCGAACCTCTTCGTGCGCGGCATCAGCCAGCGCGACTATTCCACCCTGATGGAGGACGACCACCGCCCGCTCGCCAACAAATCGGTGCAGGGCGCCTATCCTCCGGGGTCCACCTTCAAGGTGGTCACCGCCCTCGCCGCACTCGAAGCGGGCGTCATCACCCCCGAAACCACCCACTATTGCCCCGGCTACATCGAATTCGGCAACCGCCGCTTCCACTGCTGGAAACACGGCGGCCACGGCACGGTGAACCTGACCCGCTCGCTCGAACAAAGCTGCGACGTGTTCTACTACGAGGTGGCCCAAAAGGTCGGCATCGACGCCATCGCCGCGATGGGCAAGCGCATGGGCCTTGGCGTGCGCCATGACCTGCCCATGTCGGCCATCACCGAAGGCATCATGCCCAACAAGGAATGGAAACAGGAACGCTGGGGTCAGGACTGGCGCATCGGCGACACGATCAACGCCTCCATCGGTCAGGGCTACATCCTCGCCTCGCCCCTGCAACTCGCCGTGATGGTGGCGCGGGTGGCCACAGGGCGCGCGGTCGAGCCGCGGCTTGTCAAATCCATCGGCGGCAAGCCCGTCGAAATGCCCACGCCGCCCCTTCTCGACATCGACGCAAGCCACCTGCGCGCCGTGCAGGCCGGAATGGACGCGGTGATGAACAGCGAACGCGGCACCGCCAAATCCTCGCGCATCGCCGATGAAACCATGCTCATGGCGGGCAAGACGGGGACAAGCCAGGTCCGCAACATCTCGGCCGCCGAACGCGCGCGCGGCGTCACCTCGAACGACGATCTGCCTTGGGAACGCCGCGACCACGCGCTTTTCGTGGGCTTCGCGCCGGTCGACGCGCCGCGCTATGCCGTGGCGACCGTCGTGGAACACGGCGGCGGCGGCTCGACCGTGGCCGCCCCCATCGCCCGCGACGCCCTGCTGCGCGCCCTCACCGGCGGCATCCCGCCGCTCGACGCCTATCCCGCAGCACAACGGGGCCGGATCGAAACCGACCTGAACGCGCTCAGGGAAAAACTGCGCGTCACCACCACCCCGCAGACGACGCGGGCCTGAACGGGGGGCAGGGCATGAGTTTTCTGGAATACCGCGTCAAGACCGCCCCCACGGGCCTGCGCAAGGTGCTGCACCTCAACTGGGCGCTGGTCGTGCTGGTCTCGGCGGTGTCGGCCATCGGCTTTCTGGTGCTCTATTCCATCGCCGGCGGTCAGATGGCGCTTTGGGCCGAACCGCAGATGAAACGCTTCGGCGTCGGTCTGGTGCTGATGTTCGCCATCGCCTTCGTGCCGATCTGGCTTTGGCGCAACCTTGCGGGGCTGTGCTACGGCGTGACCCTGCTCTTGCTCGTCGCGGTCGAGTTCTTCGGCACCGTCGGCATGGGCGCGCAACGCTGGATCGACATCGGCCCCGTGCGGCTGCAACCGTCCGAGTTGATGAAGGTCACGCTCGTGATGATGCTGGCCGCCTATTACGACTGGCTCGACCCGAAAAAGGTCTCGCGCCCGCTCTGGGTGCTGGTCCCGATCCTGCTGATCGTGGTGCCGACCTTCCTCGTGGTGATCCAGCCCAACCTCGGCACCTCGCTCATGCTGCTCATGGGCGGGGCGGCGGTGATGTTCGCGGCGGGGGTCAGCATCTGGTATTACGCCGCCGTTCTGGCGCTGGTCGCAGGCGCGGTAACCGCCGTTTTCACCACGCGCGGCACCCCGTGGCAATTCCTGCACGACTATCAATACCGCCGCATCGACACCTTCCTCGACCCCTCCGCCGATCCGCTCGGCGCGGGCTACAACATCATGCAGGCCAAGATCGCGCTCGGCTCGGGCGGCTGGGGCGGCAAGGGTTTCATGCAAGGCACCCAGTCGCGCCTGAATTTCCTGCCCGAGAAACACACCGACTTCATCTTCACCACCCTGGGCGAGGAATTCGGCTTCGTCGGCACCCTGACGCTTCTCGTGCTTTACGGCCTGATCCTGTTCTTCGTCTTTACCAGCGCCATGCAGAACAAGGACCGCTTCAGCCAGTTGCTGATCCTCGGCATCGGCGCGAACTTCTTCCTCTACATCGCGGTGAACATGTCGATGGTCATGGGCATGGCTCCCGTCGTCGGCGTGCCGCTGCCCTTCCTTTCCTACGGCGGGTCGGTCATGCTGGTCTTGCTGATCGCCTTCGGCCTTGTGCAAAGCGCCTATGTGCACAGGCTACGCTGACCAAAGGGAACACCCATGCTGACCGTGCTTTTCGCCGCCGCCCCCGCGCTCTGGGACGAATACCGCCCGAGCCTTCTCGCCGCCTTCGACGCGGCAGGGCTGAAGGCGCGCCTGGTGACCGAAGCCGCGCCCGAAACCGTCGATTACATCGTCTACGCCCCCTCCTCGTCCTTGCAGGATTTCACCCCCTACACCCGCTGCAAGGCGGTGCTGTCGCTTTGGGCAGGGGTGGAACGGGTGGTGGACAATGCGACCCTGACCCAGCCACTCTGCCGCATGGTCGACCCCGCCCTGACCGAAGGCATGGTCGAATGGGTCACGGGCCACACGCTGCGCCACCATCTCGGCATGGACCGCCACATCGTGAACCCGGCACGGCTCTGGGATCCGACCTGCCCGCCCCTTGCCCGCGAACGCCCCGTGGCGATGCTCGGCATGGGCGAACTCGGCACCGCCTGCGCGCGCGCGCTGCGGGCGCTGAACTTTCCGGTCACCGGTTGGAGCCGCTCGCCCAAGACGGTCGCGGGCATCCCCTGCCTGCACGGCGACGACGGTCTTGCCGAAGCCCTGCGCGGGGCCGCCATCGTGGTGACCCTGCTGCCCAAGACGGCCGAAACCGAAAACCTGCTGAACGCCGCCCGCCTGTCGCTTCTGCCCGAGGGGGCCGTGATCCTGAACCCCGGCCGCGGCGCGATCATCGACGATGACGCCCTGCTCGCCGCACTGGATGCAGGCCGCATCGGCCATGCCACGCTCGACGTGTTCCGCGTCGAACCGCTGCCGCAGGACCACCCCTACTGGTCCCACCCCCGCGTGACCGTCACCCCCCACATCGCCGCCGACACGCGCCCCGCCTCGTCCTCGCATGTCATCGCCGCGAACATCCGGCGGGCCGAAGCGGGCGAACCCCTGCTCAATCAGGTCGACCGCCGGCGCGGCTACTGAAAACGCCCGAAAGGCGTCGGGAACGGAACAGACCGCCGCAACACTTCGCGCGCCCATGTTTGGCGCCCATGTCTGCGGGATCAAAGGAACGGCGATGCGTTACGGACAGGGAATGCTTCTGGTGGTCGCGGCAGGCGTGCTGTGGTCGGTTCAGGGGCTGATATTCCGCCAGATCGACACAGCCGGAACATGGGCCGTGCTGTTCTGGCGCTCGGTCGGGATGCTGCCGGTGCTGGCGGGCTTTCTGGCATGGCGCGCAGGCGGCTCGCCTCTGGCCGCGATCCGTGGCGTCGGCCTTGCGGGCGCAATCGGCGGCGCGGGGCTCGTCGCGGCTTTCGGCGGCGCGATCTATTCCATACAGGCCACCACCATCGCCAATGCGGTGTTCCTCTTCGCCGCCTCGCCCTTCCTCACCGCCCTCATCGGCTGGGCCGTCCTTGGCGAGAAGGTGCGCAACGAGACATGGGCCGCCATTGCCGTCGCCCTCGTCGGCATCTTCGTCATGGTGCGCGAGGGGCTTCAGGGCGGCGCGATGGCGGGCAACGTCGCGGCACTCCTCTCGGCGCTCGGCTTCGCGGTCTTTACCGTCTCGCTGCGCTGGCGCAACCTCTCCGACACGCTGCCTTCGGTCTTTGTGGGCGGCGTCTTTTCAATCTTCGCGGGCGCGCTGGTCGCAAGCCAGCTGGGCCAACCCCTGATCGTGCCGGCAAGCGACGCGCTCTGGTCGATGGGCATGGGCGCGGGCACCCTGTCCTTCGGCATGGTCCTCTACACGCTCGGCAGCCGGATCGTCCCCGCCGCCGAACTGGCGCTTCTGTCCAACATCGAGGTGATGCTCGCCCCGCTCTGGGTCTGGGCCTTCCTTGGCGAAACCGCCAGCGCCAACACCTTCCTCGGCGGCGCGATCCTGCTGGTCGCGGTCATCATGAACGGCGTCTCGGGCGCGCGGCGGATGTCGGCGCAAGGCGGCGTCTGACGCAAATCCCGCTACCGGTGCCGCCGGAAGAACCGCGACCGGTCATACAGCGCCTCAAGCCGCTTCAGCCGCGGCTCGGTCACCGCCCAGGTCCGGGCCTGAACCGACGCAAGCAGCGTCTCGACCAGCACCAGAATCGACACCGTGCTGTCCCATGCGCTCGGCGCTTCGATATGGCAGGCCAGCGTATGGCGGGCATGGGTCGCCGCAGGGCTGACCCAGCGGTCGGTCACCAGCACCACCTCGGCCCCCTGCTCGACCGCCAGCTCCACCAGTTGCAAAACCGAGTTTTCGTAGCGCCGGATGTCGAACACCAGCAGCACATCGCCCTTTTCCATGTCGATCAGCGCGGGGGCCCATGCGTTCGACATATCCGACAGCAGCGTCACATCGGGTCGCACGACCTTGAGCAGCGTCACGAAGTAATCGGCCAGCGCATGGGTGATCCGCCCGCCCACCGCAAAGACACGGCGCGACGGGTCGGCCAGCAGCGCCGCCGCCGCATCGAATTCGGCATGGTCGATCTGGCCCAGTGTCGCCTGCAGGTTTCCCATCACCGCATCGGCGAAACGGTTCAGGATATGCGTATCCGGCACGCCACCCGCCCAGCGGTCATGCTTGGCCAGCGGCGAGACGAGCATCGCCTCGACCTCGCCCCGCAGCGCGTTCTGGCAATCGGGATAGCCCTTGAAGCCCAGTTTCTGCACCAGCCGCACCACCGTCGGCGTCGAAACCCCCGCCGCCTTTGCCAGCGCCGTGATCGAGCCCAGCGCCGCCACGGGGTAATGGCCAAGGATATGGGTGGCAAGCTGCCGCTCCGCCCGCGTCAGGGCGGGCAAGGCCGTGCGCAACATCTCTTCGATCGTCGAAGCGGCATCCATCCGGGTTTCCCTCGCCTCAAGCCTTGCCGCGCATGATTGGCCGCAATCCGTCGCGCCGCAAACAGAAAACATCGTAACAGCGCCGCGACGCGTGAATAATTCTTGACAGTCCGCTTGGGCAAGGCAAGCCTTGTCCCATATCATTTCGGATAGGATGCCGTGACCAAGCCGCTTTTCGCGCCTGTGATCGAGAATGCCGCCGCCCAAGGGCGCGTGGTGCTGGTGTGCGAACACGCCTCGAACGCCTTTCCCAAGCCCTGGGGCGACCTCGGCCTCACGCCCGATCAACGGGCCGCCCATATCGCCTGGGATCCGGGCGCTCTGGGCCTGTCGCGCGGGCTGATGCAGCGTCTCGACGCCGTTCTGGTCCACGCCCCCGTCAGCCGCCTGATCTACGATTGCAACCGCGCCCCCGACATGCCCGGCGCCATGCCCGCGAAATCCGAGGTGCATGACATCCCCGGCAATGCGGCCATCTCTCCCGACGAGCGTCTGGCGCGGACCCGCGCGCTTTACCTGCCCTTCCATGACGGTCTGCACGCGCTGCTGATGCAGCGCATCGCCCTTGGCCTGCGCCCCGTGGTGGTGACGATCCACAGCTTCACCCCGGTCTATTTCGGCCGCCCCCGCGCGGTGGAATTCGGCGTGATCCATGACGCCGACCCCGCCCTTGCCGTGGCGATCCGCGACGCGGGCGCGCGCCTCACCCGCCTGAACGTCGCGCTCAACGCCCCCTATTCCGCCGCCGACGATGTGACCCATACCCTGCGCGTGCAGGCCACGCCCTACGGCCTTCCCAATGCCATGCTGGAAATCCGCAACGACCTCATCGCCGACGCCGCCGCCGAACAGGCGATGGCCGACCAGCTCGCCCCCGTGATCAACGTGGGCGTTGCCGAGATCCAGAAGCAGGCCAAGGCCAGTTGACCGCCCCGAAAGGGACCGACCACCATGCTGTGAAAGGGGCGTCTTGCCCCGCCCTGAAATCGAATGACCCCTCGCCCAGGCAGGCAGGGGCATAACCCGACGGAGAGACCGGAATGCCCGGAACCATGAATCTGGACGCGCTGAAAGAAGCCGTGGCGCGCGGCGAAATCGACACCGTGCTGGTGGCAGGCGTCGACATGCAGGGCCGCCTTGTCGGCAAACGCTTCCATGCCGCCTTCTTCGTCAACGGCGGCTACGAAGAGACGCATTGCTGCGACTACCTGCTGACCGTCGACATGGAGATGAACACGGTGCAGGGCTACAAATCGTCAAGCTGGCAAACCGGCTACGGCGACTATGTGATGAAGCCCGACCTGTCGACCCTGCGCCTCGTGCCGTGGCTCGCGGGCACGGCGATGGTGCTGTGCGACCTTCTCGACCACCACACCCACCAAGAGGTCGCCCACTCCCCCCGCGCCATCCTCAAGAAACAGGTCGCCCGCGCCCGCGCGATGGGCTTCGAGCCGATGATGGCGACCGAGCTTGAATTCTACCTGTTCGAGAACTCCTACGAAAGCTTCCGCGACACGGGCTTCGGCGGGCTGAAACCGATCAGCGCCTATAACGAGGATTACCAGCTCTTCCAGACCACCAAGGAAGAAGAGGTCATGCGCGCCGTCCGCAACGGCCTCTACGGCGCGGGCATCCCCGTCGAGAACTCCAAGGGCGAGGCCGAAGCCGGACAAGAGGAAATCAACTACCGCTACTCAGACGCGCTCGACACTGCGGACAACCACGCCATCATCAAGACGGCGGTGAAAGAGATCGCATGGTCCAAGGGCCGCTCTGTCACCTTCATGGCGAAATACGACCACCGCCGCGCCGGATCCTCCAGCCATGTCCACCAGTCGCTCTGGACCCTCGACGGCAAACCCGCCTTCTATGACAAGGCCGACACCCACGGCATGTCCGCCCTGATGAAGCACTACCTCGCAGGCCAGCTGGCCCATGCCCGCGACATCACGCTGTTCCTTGCGCCCTATGTGAACAGCTACAAACGCTTCACCGTGGGCATGTTCGCCCCGACCAAGGCCGTCTGGTCCGCCGACAACCGCACCGCCGGCTTCCGCATCTGCGGCGACCACACCAAGGGCATCCGCGTCGAATGCCGCATCCCCGGCAGCGACGTGAACCCCTATCTGTGCTGCGCCGCCCTGCTTGCGGCGGGCCTCGACGGGATCGAGAAGAAGATGGACCTCGAACCCGAAATGCGCGGCGACATGTATGCGGCGGAAGGCATCCGCGAAATCCCCAAGAACCTGCGCGACGCGGCGGCTCTGGCCACGGCCTCGCCCATGCTGCGCGCGGCCTTCGGTGACGATGTGATCGACCACTATCACCACGCCGCCCAGTGGGAGATTTCCGAGACCGACCGCGTCGTGACGGATTTCGAAGTGCAACGCCTGCTCGAACGGGCATAAGGTCTTTGCGATGCGGGGGTGCGCGGCACATGCGCCCCCCCGGGTTTGCCGGATGTGGGGTGCGCAGCCGCGCGCCGTTCAGGAAACGGGGCCGATGGCCCGAAAGCTGTAGGATGCGCACCTCTGCGCGCCGATGGGAAAAACGGGGCCAAGCGGCCCAAAGGTGAAGCGATGAAACCGATACAACTGATCTCGCCGGTCGACGGCAGCATCTATGCCGAGCGGATGCCCCTTGCGATGGATGCGGCCAAGGCCGCCGCCGCCCGCGCCCGCGCCGCCCAACCCGCATGGGCCGCCCGCCCTCTCGACGAGCGGATCGCCCTCGTCAAGGCGGGCGTCGCCAAACTGAACGAGATGTCGGCCGTCGTGGTCGAGGAACTTGCCTGGCAGATGGGCCGCCCCACCCGCTTCGGCGGCGAATACGGCGGCGTGAACGCCCGCACCGACTACATGGCCGGCATCGCCGCCGAAACCCTTGCCCCGAAGATGGTGGAAGACAGCGGCGCATTCCGCCGCTACCTCGCGCGCGAGGCGCTGGGGGTCGTGTTCATCGTGGCCCCGTGGAACTACCCCTATCTCACCACCATCAACACGCTCGTCCCCGCGCTGATCGCGGGCAATACGGTCGTGCTGAAAGCCGCCTCGCAGACCATGCTGGTCGGTGAACGTCTGGCCGAGGCGTTCCACGCCGCAGGCATTCCCGCCGACGTGTTCCAGAATGTCGTCCTCGACCACGCCACCACCGAAGCGCTGATCGGCGCACGCGCCTTCAACTTCGTCAACTTCACCGGATCGGTCGGCGGCGGCATCGCCATCGAAAAGGCGGCGGCGGGGACCTTCACGCCCCTCGGCCTCGAACTCGGCGGAAAAGACCCCGGCTATGTGCGCGCCGATGCCAACCTCGACGCCGCGGTCGATACCCTGATGGACGGCGCCATGTTCAACGCGGGCCAATGCTGCTGCGGGATCGAACGCATCTACGTCCACGAAAGCCTTTACGACGCCTTCGTCGAGAAATCCGTGGCATGGGTCAACGCCCTGAAACTCGGCAACCCCTTCGATGCGTCATCCACCCTCGGCCCGATGGCGAACAAACGCTTCGCCGCCGTGGTGCGCGGTCAGGTGGCCGAAGCCATCGCCGCCGGGGCCAAACCCCTGATCGACCCCGCCAACTTCCCCGCCGATGACGGCGGTGCCTATCTCGCCCCGCAGATTCTGGTGAACGTCGACCATTCCATGCGCGTGATGACCGAAGAATCCTTCGGCCCCGTCGTCGGCATCATGAAGGTCAAGGATGACGAGGAAGCCATCCGCCTGATGAACGACAGCCCCTACGGCCTCACCGCCAGCATCTGGACGAACGATTACGACACCGCCGCCGCCATCGGCGCGCGGATCGAGACCGGAACGGTGTTCATGAACCGCGCCGACTACCTCGACCCCGCGCTGTGCTGGACGGGGTGCAAGGACACGGGCCGCGGCGGCAGCCTGTCCTATCTCGGCTTCCATTCGGTGACCCGTCCGAAATCCTATCATCTGAAGAAGGTCTGACATGAGCCACAATGTCCCCAATCGCAACTGGTCCTACCCGACCGCGATCAAGTTCGGCGTGGGCCGGATTGCCGAACTGGCCGAACAGTGCAAGGCCGCAGGCATCGCCAAGCCCCTGCTGGTGACCGACAAGGCCCTTGCCTCGCTGCCGATCACGGCCGCGGCGCTTGACGGTCTGGCCGCTGCCGGCCTTGGCCGCGCCGTGTTTTCCGAGGTCGACCCGAACCCGAACGAAGGCAACATGGCCGCGGGCATCGCGGTCTACCTTGCCGGCGGGCATGACGGGGTGATCTGCTTCGGCGGCGGCTCGGCGCTGGATCTTGGCAAGATGATCGCCCTCATGGCCCACCAGCGCAAAGACCTCTCGGTCTGGGATCTGGAAGACATCGACGACTGGTTCACCCGCGCCGATGCGGCCAAGATCGCGCCGATCATCGCCGTGCCGACAACGGCGGGCACCGGCTCGGAAGTGGGCCGCGCCGGCGTGCTGACCAATTCGGTGACGCACAAGAAGAAGATCATCTTCCACCCCAAGCTCATGCCCGTGGTCACCATCTGCGACCCCGCCCTGACCGTGGGGATGCCCAAGTTCATCACCGCAGGCACCGGCATGGACGCGCTGGCCCATTGCCTCGAGGCCTTCTGCTCGCCCTTCTACCACCCGATGAGCCAGGGCATCGCGCTCGAAGGCATGCGCCTCGTGTTCGAGAACCTGCCCACCGCCTACAGCGACCCCACCAACCTCGAAGCCCGCGCCCATATGATGAGCGCGGCCGCGATGGGCGCTGTCGCCTTCCAGAAGGGGCTCGGCGCCATCCACTCGCTCAGCCACCCGATCGGCGCGGTCTACAACACCCACCACGGCACGACGAACGCCGTGGTCATGCCGATGGTGCTCGATTTCAACCGCCCCGCCATCGAGGCGCGGCTTGAAAAGGCCGCCGCCTATATCGGCATCGCGGGCGGGTTCGACGGCTTCCGTCAGGCGGTGATGAACCTGCGCACCACGCTGAACATCCCCGCCAACCTCACCGCGATGGGGGTCGAGGCCGCGCGTCTGGACGCGTTGACCGACATGGCGCTGGAAGACCCGTCCTGCGGCGGCAACCCGATCGAGATGACACGCGCCAACACCCGCGCCCTGTTCGAAAGCTGCATGTAAGGCAGGTCTCTTCGGCGCGCCTCCCGCGCGCCCCCGCCCGTGGCAACCCGCCACGGGCTTTTCCTTGGAAAGGCTGCACATGGCCGGATCGATCCGCACCGAAATCGCCGTGATCGGCGCAGGCGTCATCGGCCTTGCCGTGGCCGAACGGCTGCTGGCCGAAGGGCGCGAGGTCACACTGGTCGATCCCGAAGATCCCGGCATGGGCGCCTCTTACGGCAATGCGGGCACCATTGCCGATTACGCGGTCATGCCCGTCGGCTCGCCCGATGTGCTGAAGAACCTGCCCGCGCTGCTCTTCGACCGCAACTCGCCGCTGGCGATCCGCCGTGCGGCACTGCCCGCGCTGATGCCGTGGCTGATGCGCTTCGCCCGCGAATCCCTGCCCGCCGCCACCGCCCGCAACGCCGCCGCCATCGCCGCCCTGCTCGCCGATGCCTGCCCCTCGTGGCTTGACCTTTCCGAACGGATCGGTGGGGGAAACATCGTGCAAAAGCGCGGTTGCCTTTACATTTACGAAACAAAGGCCGCCTTCCGCGCCGCCGGGGCCGACATGGACTTCCGCCGCAGCCTCGGCATCACGGTCGATCTGATCGGCCCCGAGGCCCTGCGCCAGATGGAACCGGGCCTGCCCGGTGTCGAGGGGGGCGCGGCCTTCTTTCCCAAGGCCGTGTTCCTGAACGACCCCGGCCGGATGGTCAGCCTGCTTGCCAGCCATGTGACCGCCAGCGCCCGCCTCATCCGCGCCCGCGCCGTCCGGCTGGAACGCCGCATCGACGGCGTCATAGTCTCAGGCCCCGACCTGAACCTGCACGCAAGCAAGGTCGTGCTGGCCGCAGGCGCGCATTCCCGCGCGCTGGCCGCGCAGGCGGGCGACCGCGTGCCGCTCGACACCGAACGCGGCTACCATGTCGAATGGGATATGGAGACCCCGCGCCTCTCGCGCCCGTCCTGCCCCACCTCGCGCGGGTTCTACCTCTGCCCGATGCAGGGGAGGCTGCGCGTGGCGGGCACGGTCGAACTCGGCGGGCTGACGGCCCCGCCCTCGCCCCACCGCATCGCCAAACTGGTCGAAGGCGCGCGGGCCATCTTCCCCGACCTGCCCGAACCGTCGCGCGAATGGATGGGCTTCCGCCCCTCGGTTCCCGATTCCGTGCCGGTGATCGGCCCCGGGCGCGGCGGGTCCGATGTGATCCACGCCTATGGCCACGGCCATATCGGCCTGACGCTGGCCCCGATCACCGCCCGCATCATAGCCGACCTCGTCATGGGCCGTGACCCGGAACTTGACCTCGCCCCCTATCTGCCCACGCGCTTCTAGCCCAGCCAAGCGGCGCCGCTTGCGCGGCACACGAACAGCGCCTTGCGGCGCGGGCAAAGGGGGCCTTCTGCCCCCTCGCCGCCTTGGGGCGGCTCACCCCCGAGGATATTTCGGGCAAGAGGAAGCCGCATCCGCGCAACACTCCGCACCTCGGGCGGGTTGGGGCCAGTTGGGGCCAGTTCGGGGCGCGTCAGCGGCGACCGGCGAAGAAGGTCCTGAGCAGCGCTTCCGCCTCGGCCGCGCCGATACCGTCATAGACTTCGGGCACATGGTGGCATTGCGGATGCGAGAACACCCGCGCCCCCACCGCCACCCCGCCCGATTTCGGATCGCCCGCGCCATAGTAAAGCCGCCCGATCCGTGCCGCCGAAATCGCCGCCGCGCACATCGGGCAGGGTTCGAGCGTGACGTAAAGGTCATGCCCCCCCAGCCGTTCCGACCCCGCCGCAAGACAGGCCGCACGGATCGCCAGCACCTCGGCATGGGCCGTGGGGTCGCTCAGCTCGCGTGTCCGGTTGCCCGCCTGTGCCACAACGACACCCGCGCGCACCACGACGGCCCCCACGGGAACCTCGCCCCGCGCTGCCGCCGCCCGCGCCTCGTCCAGCGCGATATCCATGAAGCTCCGGAACACCATGCCCCTTCCTGCAACGCCCGCGCCCGCCGCGCAAGGACCCGCCGCGCAAGCACCTTCCGCGCGGGGGCCAGCCCGATCCCCCAACCCTTCCCAACCCCCGCCCTTTCCGCTATCACCGCCCCTTACTCTGCGAGGCCACCATGACCAAAGCCCCCACCAGATCCGCCGCACCGGCCGAGACCCCCGAAGGCGACCGCATCGCCAAGGTGCTGTCGCGCGCCGGCATCGCCTCGCGCCGCGAGGCCGAACGCATGATCGCCGCAGGCGAGGTCGCGGTGAACGGCAAGGTCATCGACAGCCCCGCGCTGAACGTCGGCCCCAAAGACCGCATCACCGTGCGCGGCGAAGCCGTGGGCCAGCCCGAACCCGCACGCCTCTGGCTCTATTACAAGCCCGAGGGGCTGGTGACCTCGGCCTCCGACGAAAAGGGCCGCGAGACGGTCTTTGACCACCTTCCCGAAGACATGCCCCGCGTCATGTCCGTGGGCCGCCTCGACCTCAACTCCGAAGGTCTCTTGCTGCTGACCAACGACGGCGAACTGAAACGCCGTCTCGAACTGCCATCGACCGGCTGGCTTCGCAAATACCGCGTCCGCGTCAAGGGCAACCCGACCGACCCCGACCTCGAACCCCTGCGCCGCGGCATCACCGTCGAGGGCGAGAAATTCCAGCCCATGTCGGTCGTCCTCGACCGGCATCAGGGTGCCAACGCCTGGCTCACCATCGGCCTGCGCGAAGGCCGCAACCGCGAGATCCGCCGCGCCATCAACGAAATCGGGCTGATCGTGAACCGCCTGATCCGCATCAGCTACGGCCCCTTCCGCCTGAACGAACTCCAGCCCGGCGAGGTCGAGGAAATCCGCCCCCGCATCCTGCGCGACCAGCTCGGCCTGACGGGCGAGGCATCGGACGACTTCGCCCCGAAGCCCGAACCCCGCGCGCCGCGCCCTGCCGGAAATCTGGGTGGCAAGACGGGTGGCAAGGCGGGTGGCAAGCCCCCGTCCAAACCCCGCAGCTTCGAGTCGAGCGATCCGGCAAAACGCGCCCGCCCCGCGCCCAAGGCGGGCGACAAATTCGCCCCCCGCACCCATGCCAAAGCCGGGCCGAAGCCCCGCCCCGACGATGCCGCCCCCGCAAGGCCGCGCAGCTTTTCGACCGCCGCCAAGGCCGATGCGACGCCACGCACCGACGGCCCCGCCAAGCCGCGCGGCTTCTCGACCGCAAAGCCCGCCGCAAAGCCCGCCGCGCAACCCCCGCGCGAA
The DNA here is from genome assembly GCF_014243445.1 of Paragemmobacter straminiformis. Taxonomy (GTDB): domain Bacteria; phylum Pseudomonadota; class Alphaproteobacteria; order Rhodobacterales; family Rhodobacteraceae; genus Paragemmobacter; species Paragemmobacter straminiformis. The sequence goes on along the minus strand of NZ_JACLQD010000005.1, from coordinate 86,903 downwards.
TCAACCCCGCGCGGCGCGCCTTCCGCGAAACCCCGTTCCGCCGCCAAACCCGCAGGCGGCCCGCGTCCGGCCCCGAACGGCCCCGCACGGGGCGCACCCAAGGGCGGCCCCCGCAAGCCCAGCAATCGTTAAGCGAATCCGCGGCAGGCTTTCGCCAAGAATAGCCCGCCGCGGCACTGGCAAGCCCACGACCCATCGCCTATAGTCGGTGCAAGAACAGGGCAGGAGTGGATCGCGTCGATGTCGGGCAAAGGGCTGCGCAACCTCGCCTTCTTCCTGCTTCTCGCGCTTGTCGTCTATGTCGCCGGATCGGGGGGGCACTAGCATGGCCCAGCGCTTCGGCGGCAAATACAGCCCCACCCCGCAGGGCGACCCGCCCCCCCTTGCCCCCCACCGTTTCGACGGCAAGCGCCCCTCGCCCGCAGGGGGCCGCGTCAACGTTTTCTTCGTGGCCGGTCTCTTCATGCTCATCCCCGCCTTCCGTGGCGGCCCCGATGCGCTTTTCTCCGGCCTCGGCGCCACCCTTCTTCTGCTGGCCGCCGCATGGCTCACCCGCGAGGGGCTGATCGCCGAAGACGCCTATGCCGCCCGCACCCTTGCCCGCCGCCCCGCCATTCCGCGCAAGCTCTTCGCCGCCCTGCTGACCGGCGCTGGCCTTGCCCTCGGCGCGACGCTCAGCCAGCCGATGCCCTACCCGATCCTCTTCGCGCTGGCGGGGGCGGGGCTTCACCTTGCCGCCTTCGGCCTCGACCCGATGCGCGACAAGGGCGCCGCAGGGCTTGACCGGTTCCAGACCGACCGCGTCGCCCGCGCCGTGGACGAGGCCGAGCGCGCTCTGGCCGAAATGCGCGACGCCATCCTGCGCGCCCGCGACAGCGCCCTCGAAGCCCGCGTCGACAGCTTCGCCGCCACCGCCCGCGCCCTGTTCCGCACCGTCGAGGGCGACCCCGGCGATCTGACCGCCGCACGCAAATACCTGTCCGTCTATTTGTCGGGCGCCCGCGACGCGACCGTGAAATTCGCCGATTTCTACGCCGCAAGCCGCGATGCCTCGGCCCGCGCCGATTATCTTGGCCTGCTCGACGATCTCGAAACCAATTTCGCGTCCCGCACCCGTAGTTTACTTACCAACAACCGCAGCGACCTCGATGTCGAAATCGGCGTCCTGCGCGAAAGATTGCAGCGCGAGGGGTGACCCCCGCCAAACCGCAACCCGCCCGCCGTATTTCGGCGGCCCAGTCGTAAAGGTTTCACCATGCCCGAATCCATCCGCGCCGCCGCCGCAACCGCCTTGGCCGAGGTTCAGGCCGTGACCGCCGCCCTCCTGCCCGAACCCGTGGCCGAGGTGATGCCTCTGGCCACCGCCTCCGCACCGCAAGCCGCCGAAATCCGCAAGCGCATGGCCGAGGTGGACTTGGCCGATGCCGGCTCCATCCTCGCCTTCGGCTCTGCCGCGCAGGGCGAGTTGCAGGTCATCAGTCAGGAAATGCTGACCGGCGTCCGCAACAAGGACGTCGGCCCCGCCGGCGACTCGCTGCGCGAGATCGTCACGACGATCCGCGGGTTCTCGGCCTCGGAACTCGACCTTGGCCGCGACCAGAGCTGGTGGGAAAAGCTGATCGGACGCGCAAGGCCCGTGGCCGAATTCGTCGCCCGCTACGAAGAGGTGCAGGGCCAGATCGACCGCATCACCGAAAACCTGCTCGGCCACGAACACGCCCTGCTCAAGGACATCAAGTCCCTCGATATCCTCTATGCCAAGACCCTGCGCTTCTTCGACGAGCTTGGCCTTTACATCGCGGCGGGCGAAGCCAAGATCGCCGAAGCCGACAGCACGACCATCCCCGCCAAGGAAGCGCAGGTTTCCGCAGCGGCCGAGGCCGATCAGGTGAAACTCGCGCAGGAATTGCGCGACCTGCGCGCCGCCCGCGACGACCTCGACCGCCGCGTGCATGACCTGCGGCTGACGCGGCAGGTGACCATGCAATCGCTGCCCTCGATCCGCCTCGTTCAGGAAAACGACAAAAGCCTTGTGGCCAAGATCAACTCGACGCTGGTCAACACCGTCCCGCTTTGGGAAACCCAGCTGGCGCAGGCCGTCACCATCCAGCGCAGCAAGGACGCCGCCGAAGCGGTGCGCGACGCCAATGACCTGACCAACGAACTGCTGAAAGCCAATGCCGATAACCTGCAACAGGCCAACAGCATCGTCCGGCAGGAAATGGAGCGCGGCGTGTTCGACATCGAGGCGGTGAAAGCCGCAAACGCCACCCTCATCGCCACGATCGAGGAAAGCCTGCAAATCGCCGACGAGGGCAAGACGCGCCGCGCCGCTGCCGAAACCGATCTGCAAAAGCTCGAAGCCGATCTGCGCGACACGCTTTCCGCCGCCCGCGCGCGACCCGCGCCCCCCTCTGCCTGACCGACCTCTTCCAAGGCCCTCCCACAAGGAACGCTCCCCTGCGCACCCTCCGGACCACCCGCCCGCTTCTGACCGGCCTTCTGCTCGCCGGTCTCGTCGCCTGTAGCCCCGCCGTCGGCCCCGTGCCGGGCGCGGGGGCACGCCCCGAAATGCGGCCCGAAGCGGGGCCCGCCACGGGCACCGACACGCCCGCCTCGGCGGCAGCGCGGGCCCATTACGCCCGCGTGCAGGCGCAACTGCTGTCGCAGGGGCTGATGCGCACCGACGGGGGCGGGCCGGACAGCCCCTTTACCGACCGGATGCTTGCCGAAAACTTCATCCGCATCGCGCTTTACGACGAATACGCCCGCACCGCGTCCGGTCCGGTCCAGCGCACCACCGCCAGCCGCCTGCGCAAATGGGAAGCCCCCGTCCGCGTCGGCCTGCGCTTTGGCGCTTCCGTCCCGCAAGACCGCCGCGCCGCCGATACCGCCCGCATCGCCTCTTTCCTCGCGCGCCTGTCGCGGCTGACGAACCACCCCATTGGCCTGTCTGACACCAACCCCAACTTCATCGTGCAGATGGTGTCCGAAGACGAACGTCAGGCCCTCGGCCCGCAAATCCGCGCGGCCCTTCCCGGCCTCTCGCCCTCGGAAGTCGCGGGCATCACCCAGATGCCGCGCTCGACCTATTGCCTTGTCTACGCCATGTCCGAAGGCGCAAGCGCCAGCTACACCCGCGCCTATGCCGTGATCCGCGCCGAACACCCCGACCTCTTGCGCCTGTCCTGCATCCACGAGGAAATCACCCAAGGCCTCGGCCTTGCCAACGACAGCCCGATGGCCCGCCCCTCGATCTTCAACGATGACGAGGAATTCGCCCTTCTCACCCGGCAGGACGAACTGATGCTGCGCATCCTCTACAACCCCGCCCTCCGCCCCGGCATGACCGAGGCCGAGGCCCGCCCCATCGTCGAGCAACTCGCCACACGGCTGACAGGGGGCGAAAGCTGACGGCGCAGCCAAATTTCTTTCAAGAAATTTGCCGCCAGCCCGTCGCGCAAAATTCATGCCCCGCGCCACATCTCGCACGTGCGTTACACGGTGTCAGGGCTTATGCTGGCGAATGTGCAGGTCTCCATAAGGTAGGGTCAGGGAATGGTCTTCGATTTCCTCCGTGGCGAATTCATCGATGTCATCGACTGGACCGATGACACCCGCGACACGATGGTCTGGCGCTTCGAACGTCAGGGCAACGCCATCAAATACGGCGCAAAGCTCACCGTGCGCGAAGGGCAGGCCGCCGTCTTCATCCACGAAGGCCAGCTTGCCGATACCTTCGGCCCCGGCCTCTACCAGCTCGAAACCAACAACCTGCCCCTGCTCACCACGCTCCAGCACTGGGACCACGGCTTCAACTCGCCCTTCAAGTCGGAAATCTATTTCGTCTCGACCACCCGCTTCAACGACCTGAAATGGGGCACCAAGAACCCCATCATGTGCCGCGACCCCGAATTCGGCCCCGTCCGCCTGCGCGCCTTTGGCACCTATTCCATGCGCGTCGCGGACCCTGCCGTTTTCCTCAAGGAAATCGTCGGCACCGACGGCGAATTCACCGCGGACGAGGTGTCGGACCAGATCCGCAACGTCATCGTGCAGGAATTCAGCCAGACCATCGCCAAGGCGGGCATCCCCGTGCTGGACATGGCAGGCAACACCCGCGACCTTGGCAAACTCGTCGCCGATGCGATCAACCCGACCGTGGCGGGCTACGGCCTGACCCTGCCGGAATTCTACATCGAGAACATCTCGCTTCCCGAAGAGGTCGAAGCCGCACTCGACAAGCGCACCTCGGTCGGCATCGCGGGCGACCTGAACAAATACATGCAGTTCTCGGCGGCCGAGGCGATGGGCAAGGGCGGTTCGGGCGGTGATGCCATGACTGCCGGTATCGGCGCCGCGATGGGGATGAAGATGGCGCAATCCATGTCCGGCCCCTGGGGCGCCGCCCCCGGCCCCGCCGCCGCCGCACCGCCCCCGCCCCCGCCGCCACCCGCCGCCGGCCCGCTTTGGCACATCGCGGCAAATGGCGCGACCACCGGCCCCTTTGCCGAATCCGACCTTGCGGCGATGGTCGCCGCAGGCAGCCTGACCCGCGCCAGCATGGTCTGGAGCGAGGGGATGGAGGGCTGGAAAGCCGCCGCCGACACCGACCTTGCGCGGCTGTTCCGCACCACCCCGCCGCCGCCGCCGCCCGCCGCCTGAATGACCGGAGCCTGACCTATGGCTGACCAGCACTGGCCCTGCGCGCAATGCGGGGCCGACCTGCGCTTCGTGCCGGGCGCGACCGAGTTGCGCTGTGACCATTGCGGGCATGTCCAGCCCATCCCTGCCCGCCCGCAGGCCCGCAGCCGCGCCTTGGGCGAAATCCCCCTCGCCCGCGGCCTGTCCGACGACCTGACCGAGGCGCAAACCCAGACCGTGCAGTCCACCCCCTGCCCGAATTGCGGCGCGCTTGTCGAATTCAAGGGGGCCGAACACGCCACCCTCTGCCCCTTCTGCGCCACCCCCGTCGTCACCGCGACAGGCGAGACGCGCAAGATCAAGCCGCAGGCGGTGCTGCCCTTCGTCCTGTCGGAAGCCCAGGCCCGCGACGCCATGACCCGCTGGCTCGGCAGCCTGTGGTTCGCCCCCAACGGCCTTCAGGAATACGCCCGCAAGGGCCGCGCCCTCTCGGGGCTTTATGTTCCCTACTGGACCTTCGATGCCGACACGCGGTCCAGCTATCGCGGGGCGCGGGGCGACCATTACTACACCACCGAAACCTATGTCTCGGACGGCAAGACCCGCACGCGGCAGGTCCAGCACACCCGCTGGTCGGCCGCCTCCGGCCGCGTCGCGCGCGATTTCGACGATGTGCTGGTGCTGGCCAGCCAAAGCCTGCCGCGCGACTACACCGACGCGCTGGCCCCCTGGGATCTGTCGGCCCTCGAACCCTATGACGCCGACTACCTCGCCGGTTTCACCGCCGAGGGCTACACCGTCCCCCTGTCGGACGGCCATGCCATCGGGCGCGAGGTCATGGCAGGCGTCATCCGTCAGGACGTCCGCGCCGACATCGGCGGCGACGAACAGCGCATCGACGAGGTCGAGACCGACTGGTCGGAAGAAACCTTCAAGCACATCCTGCTGCCGGTCTGGATGGCCGCCTATCGCTATCAGGGACGGGCCTACCGCTTCGTGGTGAACGGGCAGACCGGCAAGGTGCAGGGCGAACGCCCGTGGTCGAAATGGAAGATCGCCTTCGCCGTGCTGCTGGCCCTTGTCGCGGCGGGAATTTTCTACGCGGTGAACCAGAACCGCTGACCGCGCGCCCGTGGCTTCGGTCGCAGGGGGGCTGTCTGCCCCCGACGGCGCGTGCCGCGCCTCCCCCCGAGGATATTTGACCGAGTATGAAAGCGGCAGGTCCGCGCGCGTTAACCTTAACGGGCGGTAAAGTCGCCGCGCAGCGCGTCTGCATCCCCCGTGCATGCCGGATTCGCCCTTGCGGCGCTTGACATGGACCCCCACCCGCCGCATCACGCGCCATCTGCGGATGAAGGGAAACACCGATGATCGACCTGAGCCGAGTCCTGACCGAGGCGCGGATTCCCGAACTGCCGAACCCCTATTTCGGCAAGGTCCGCGACTGCTACGACCTGCCCGACGGCACCCGCATCCTGATTTCCTCGGACCGCATCTCGGCCTTCGACCGCATCCTCGCCGCCATTCCCTTCAAGGGCCAGGTGCTGACACAGACGGCGAAATTCTGGTTCGAAGCCACGGCCGACATCTGCCCGAACCATGTCATCTCGTATCCCGATTCCAATGTGGTGATCGGCAAACGCCTGACCATCCTTCCCGTCGAGATCGTCGTGCGCGGCTATCTGGCGGGAACCACCGGAACCTCGGTCCTGACGCTGTACAAACAGGGGCAGCGGGCCATGTACGGCCATGTCCTGCCCGACGGGTTGCGCGACAATCAGGCCCTGCCCGCCCCGATCATCACCCCCACCTCCAAGGCCTTCGACGGCGGCCATGACGAACCGCTGACCGCGGAAGAGATTGTTTCCCAAGGGCTTTTGACGCAAAGTCAATGGGACGAAGTGTCTGGCAAGGCCCTGGCGCTCTTTGCCCGCGGGCAGAAGATGGCGGCCGAACGGGGGTTGATCCTTGTCGATACCAAATACGAATTCGGCACCGACGCGGATGGCAACATCCTGATCGCCGACGAAATCCACACCCCCGATTCCAGCCGCTACTGGCTTGCATCGGGCTACCCGCAGGCCTTTGCCGATGGCACCCGCCCGCCCTCGTTCGACAAGGATGTGATCCGCTCGTGGGTCGCCGCCCGCTGCGACCCCTATGTCGACGCGATCCCCGAAATCCCCGCCGAAATGATCGCGCAAACCGCGCAGGTCTATATCGACGCCTTCGAGGCGATCACGGGCCGGACCTTCCTTCCCGACACCACGGGCGCCACCCCGCTCGACCGGGTGCGCGCCAATCTCGCGCCGTGGTTTCGCTGACTGTTTGCGCTAACATCGCACGATGCGTTAAGGTCGTCGCAACCGGAGGAGCCGTAAAATGATTCTCAGCTGTGGCGAAGCCCTGATCGACATGCTGCCCCGCACCACGACGCTGGGCGAACCCGCCTTTTCGCCCTATGCGGGCGGCGCCGTGTTCAACACCGCCATCGCACTTGGCCGCCTTGGTGCGCCTTCGGCATTTTTCTCGGGCATTTCCAACGACATGCTCGGCCAGATCCTGACCGACACGCTCGAGGCGTCCAAGGTCGATACGCAATACTGCGCCCGCTCTGACCGGCCCACCACCGTTGCCTTCGTCAAACTGGTCAACGGTCAGGCGACCTATGCCTTCTATGACGAGAACACCGCCGGACGGCTTTTGTCGCAAGACCAGCTTCCCGTCCTTCCGGCCGGCATCACCACGCTTTTCTTCGGCGGCATCAGCCTTGTGAACGACCCCGCCGCCAGCACCTACGAGGCGTTGCAGACCCGCGAGGCGGCAACCCGCGTCACCATGATCGACCCCAACATCCGCCCCGGTTTCATCGCCGGGAAAGAGGCCGCATACCGCGCCCGCATCGAGCGGATGATCGCGCGGGCCGATATCGTGAAACTGTCGGACGAGGATCTGCATTGGCTGGCAGGCGCTGGCGACCTGACGGCCCTTGCCCGCCAGATCCTTGAAAAGGGGCCGAAAATCGTCTTCATCACCGAAGGTGCCGCAGGCGCGCGGGCCGTCACGGCCACGCAGAACCGCTTCGTCGCCGCAACCCGCGTGACCGTGGCCGATACCGTCGGCGCGGGCGATACCTTCAACGCAGGCGCGCTTGCCGCCCTGCATGACGCGGGCGCGCTGACCAAAGCCGCCCTTGCCACCGTCTCCGACGCCACGCTCGATGCGGCCCTCACCCTCGGCACCCGCGCCGCTGCGGTGACGGTGTCACGCCCCGGCGCGAACCCGCCCTGGCGCCACGAACTGTGAGGGCGGTCCTCCAGCGCGTCAGCCAGGCCCGCGTCACCGTCGACGGCACGGTCACGGGCGAGATCGGCGCCGGGCTTCTCATCCTGATCTGCGCGATGGAGGGCGACACCGACGCGCAGGCCCGCCAGATGGCCGCGAAAATCGCCAAGATGCGGATATTCAAGGACGATCAGGGCAAGATGAACCTCTCGGTCCGCGACATCGGGGGGTCCGCCCTCATCGTCTCGCAATTCACCCTCGCCGCCGACCTGCGCGGCAACCGCCCCGGTTTCTCGACCGCCGCCAAACCCGACGAAGGCCGCCGCCTTTACGAGCTGTTCACCGACGGCATGAAGGCCGAGGGCATCCCCACGCAGAACGGCATCTTCGCCGCAGACATGGCGGTTTCGCTGACGAACGATGGCCCCGTCACCATCTGGGTCGAGCTTTAGACACGCTCCCAGGCGGCCGTGAATGTCCCCAGCACCGCGCGCAGCCGCGCCTCGTCCACCTCGGCGGAACAGGTGATCTGCGCCACCAGACCGCGTTTCTTGTCCTCGGTCACCGCAGCCACGCGGGCGGGCAGCCCGGCCCCCGCAAGCGCCGCGTCAAAGACCCGCGCAATCGCCTTGCGCCGCAGGTCGGGCTTGAACACCTTGCCCACCGCCGTCTTGGGCAGGTCGGGCAGGACCTCGATGTATTTCGGCACCGCCGCCCGTTCGCCGATATGCGCGGCGGCAAAGGCCAGCAGCGCCTCGGCCCCGACATCCTGCCCCTTGACCAGTTCGACATAGGCGCAAGGCAACTCGCCCGCATGGGCATCGGGCTGGCCGATGGCCCCCACCATCGCCACCGCCTCGTGCTTCATCAGCGCATCCTCGATGGTCGCGGGGTCGATGTTATGCCCGCCACGGATGATCAGGTCCTTGGCCCGCCCCGTGATGAACACGTAGCCATCCGCATCGACCCGCCCCAGATCACCCGTCCGCAAAAACCGCCCCTCGGCGAAGAGGTCGCGGTTCTTGTCCACCTCGGTATAGGTCGAGCCTTCGTAAACCCCCGGATTGGCGACACAGATCTCGCCCACCTCGTCCACGCCGCATTCGCGGAACCCCTCGCCCGTCTTTTGCAATATCCGCAGATGCGTATAGGGAAAGGGCAGCCCGACCGACCCGATCTTCTTCTCGCCCTCGGGCGGGTTCACGGCCACCAGACAGGTGCATTCCGTCAGCCCGTAGCCTTCGATGATGTCGATCCCCGTGGCCTTCTTGAACCGCGCATACAGTTCTACCGGCAGCGCCGCAGACCCCGAGAACGCGCTTTTCAGACTGGTGATATCGGCATCGATCGGCCGCTGCATCAGCGCGGCCAGCGCCGTCGGCACGGTGATAAGATAGGTGCAGCGCCACCGCTCGACCAGCTTCCACAGGTTGTCCATCACCCCCTCGCCCCGATAACCCGCAGGCGTGGGAAAGACGACATGCGCCCCCGAGGCGATCATCGACATCAACACAGGATAGGCCGCGAACACATGGAACAGCGGCAGCGGGCACATCACTACATCGGTTTCCCGAAACAGCAGGCGCTGCCCCAGCCAGCCGTTGTAGACCATGCCCGACACCTTGTGTTGCGCCACCTTGGGCATGCCCGTGGTGCCGCCGGTGTGGAAATAAGCGGCCACCCGATCCTCGCGCCCTTCGGTGAATTCAAGCGCGTCCGACCGGTGCCGCGCCATCTCGTCGCGCAAGCCCCTGACCACCGCGGCGTGCGAAACGGCGTCCTTGGGCCGCAGCAGCGGCACGATCCACGATTTCGGCGGCGTCAGATAGCGCAGCAGATCGACCTCGAGCACCACGCGCACCTTGGGCGCATGTTTCACCGCCTCGGCGACCTTCTGCGCCACATCGGTCTTGGGAAAGGCGCGCAGGGTGACAACCACCTTGGCCCCCGTCTCGCGCAGGATCGCGCTGATCTGCTCGGCCTCGAGCAGCGGGTTGATCGGGTTCACGATCCCCGCAACCGCCCCGCCCAGCAGAACCACCGCCGTTTCCAGACAGTTGGGCAGCACATAGGCGACGACATCGCTTTCCCCGACACCCTGCGCCCGCAGCATGTTGGCGGCCTGCGTCACCTCGGCGAACAGCGCCTCCCATGTCAGGGTCAGGGCCTTGGCCTTTGGATCGGAAAGGATCTGGAAGCTGATCGCGGGCCGCGCCCCGTGGCTGTCACGGGCGCGGCGCAAGAAACTGTGCAGCGTCCGCGCCACGTCGCGCTTGTCCCAAGGCATCTCGGCCTCGATGGCCTTCAGGTCCGCCAGATTGGCAAACGTGGTCATGGCGCTTCCCCCCTTCGACGGCCCCGCATGTGCCTGCGGGTGCCTGTCCGAAAGATGGGGGCAAAGCGCGCGCCCCGCAAGGCCGCGCTCGGCGCGCGCCCCGCGCCGCCGCGTTCTCGCCCCCGGACCTGCCCGCCTTCAGACCTGCCTGCCTTCAGACCTGCCCGCCTTCAGACCTGCCCATCGGTGAACTGCAACCGCGCCAGCCGCGCATAAAGCCCGCCCTCGGCGACCAGCGCCTCATGCGTGCCGGTGGCGACGATCTGCCCGTGGTCGAACACCACGATCCGGTCGGCCCGCTTCACCGTCGCCAGCCGATGCGCCACGACAAGCGTGGTGCGCCCTTCCGACAGGCTTTCCACGGCAGCCTGCACCGCCCGCTCGCTTTCGGCGTCAAGCGCACTCGTCGCCTCGTCCAGCAGCAGCACCTTGGCATCGCGCAGAATGGCCCGCGCGATGGCGACCCGCTGCTTCTGCCCGCCCGACAGCATCACCCCGCGCTCGCCCAGCCATGTGTCATAGCCCTGCGGCAAGGCCGACAGGAAATCATGCGCCGCCGCCGCCTTTGCCGCGGCCTCCACCTCGGCATCGGTGGCATCGGGGCGGCCGAAGCGGATGTTCTCGCGCGCGCTGGCGGCAAAGATCACGGGGTCTTGCGGCACAAGCGCCACGGCGCGGCGGAAATCGGCACGCTCCATCTCGCGCAGGTCGATCCCGTCGAACCGCACCACCCCCGATTGCGGATCATAAAAGCGCATCAAAAGCTGCAAGATCGTGGTCTTGCCCGCCCCCGAAGGACCGACCAGCGCCACCGTCTCGCCCGGACGCACCACCAGCGACACGCCCCTCAGCGCCGAAACCTCGGGCCGCGCCGGATAGCGAAAGGTCACATCGTCGAACACGATCTCGCCGCGCACAGGGCGCGGCAAGGCGCGGGGGCTGGCCGGATCGTTCACCGAATCCTCGGCCCCCAGCATCTCGACCAGCCGCTCGGTCGCCCCTGCCGCCCGCTGCACCTCGCCCCATATTTCCGACAGGGCGCCAACGGCGCCGGCCACCATCACGGCATAGATCACGAATTGCACCAGCTCGCCCGGGCTCATCGCGCCCGCCCGCACATCGCGCGCGCCGATCCACAAGACCCCGACAATCCCCGTGAACGTCAGGAAAATCACGATCACCGTCATCAGCGACCGCACCTTCACCCGCGTCTGGGCCGAGGCATAGGCCTTCTCGGTCACCTCGGCGAAAGCCGCCCGCGTCTGCCCTTCATGCGTAAAGGCCTGCACCGTCTGCACCGCCGACAGCGCCTCCGACGCCGACCCGGACGAGGCCGCGATCCAGTCCTGATTCTCGCGGCTCAGCACCCGCAGGCGGCGGCCAAGGAACACGATCGGCAGCACGATGGCCGGCACGATCAGCAAGACCAGCCCCGTCAGCTTGGCCGAGGTCAGCATCAGAAGCGCCAAGCCCCCCACCAGCATCAGCACATTGCGCAGCGCGACCGAAACCGATGACCCGATCAACGACAGGATCAGCGTCGTATCCGTGGTGATCCGGCTCAGAACCTCGCCCGTCAGAAGCCTTTCGTAAAAGGCGGGCGACATCCCCATCACGCGGTCGAACAGCGCGCGGCGGATATCGGCTACGACCCGCTCGCCCAAACGCGTGACAAAGTAGTAGCGCACCCCCGTGCCCAGCGCGAGCAGCGCGGCAATCACCAGCGCCGCGCCGAAATACTGGTCAAGCAGGGCGACATCCTTGTTGAAGCCGTCCACCACCCGCCGCACCGCCAGCGGCAGCACAAGGCTCATTCCCGCCGTCACCACCAGCGCCAGCCCCGCCAGCGCCGACATCGTCCGGTACGGCCGCAGAAAGGGCATCAGCCCGCGCAAGGCCCCCACCCGTTTCGAGGCGGGGCGGTCGATCAACGTGTCGTTACGGGCCATGTCGCTTCCTGTCGTTGCGCTGCGTCGGTTTATCACCCACAGACGTGCGGGCAAGCACCGGCTTTGTCGCGCCCCCTACCCGCAGACGGGTTGCTGTGTCACGATGCCGTGTCAGCCCGTGCAGCAAGGGGGGATCCGATGATCACCACGGTCGTTTTCGATGCCTATGGCACGCTGTTCGATGTCACTTCGGCGGCCCGCCGCGCCGCTGCCGAACCGGGGGGAGAGGCCTTGGGCGACGCATGGCCCCGCCTTGCCGCCGACTGGCGCAGGAAGCAGCTCGAATACACATGGCTGCGTACCCTGATCGGCGACTATGCCGATTTCGCCACCGTCACCGCCGATGCGCTCGACTGGGTGCTTGACGCCCATGACCTGACCGACCCTGCCCTGCGCACCCGCCTTCTGGGCCTTTTCGACACGCTCCTTGCCTTTCCCGAAGCCCCCGAGGTGCTGTCGAACCTGAAAGCCTCGGGCTACAAGCTCGCGATCCTGTCGAACGGCACACCCGCCATGCTGGCGCAGGCCTGCACCGCAGCGGGCATCGCCGACCGGTTCGACGCGGTGCTCTCGGTCGAGTCGGTGCGCCAGTACAAACCCGTCCACCACATCTACGCGCTGGTCGAAGCCCGCCTCGGCGCCAAGCCCGCGCAAACCCTCTTCGTCTCGGCCAACGGCTGGGACATCGCGGGGGCGGCGCATTTCGGCCTCTGGACCGCATGGGTCAACCGCGACGCCGCCCCCGTCGACCGCCTGCCGCAACGCCCCGCCCATATCGTCCCCGACCTCACCCACCTCGCACGGCTGCTGCAATGACCCTGTTCTTCACAGCCCCCGACGGCGCCCGCCTCGCCTATTCCGACACGGGCACCGGCCTGCCGCTTCTGTGCTTGCCCGGTCTCACCCGCACGATGGCCGATTTCGACTACCTCGCCCCGCACCTTCCACCCCTGCGCCTGATCCGCATGGACTATCGCGGGCGCGGCCAAAGCGAATGGACCGGCGCCGCCACCTACACCATCCCGACCGAGGCTGCGGATGCCATGGCCCTGCTCGACCATCTCGGCGTCGAACGGGCCGCCATCCTCGGCACCTCGCGCGGAGGATTGATCGGCATGGTCCTCGCGGCCATCGCCAAACCCCGCCTGACGGGCCTGTGCCTCAACGACATCGGCCCCGTGATCGACCGCGACGGCCTCGCCCGCATCGCGGATTACATCGGCCGCAACCCCACCCCCAAAACCCACGCCGCCTTGGCCGAAGCCTATCCCCGCTCGATGCCCGGTTTCACCGGCGTCCCCCTGTCACGCTGGAGACAGGAGGCCGAAACCCACTACACCCAAACCCCCGACGGCCTGCGCATCACCTATGACCCCGCCCTGCGCGACAGCTTCGCCGCCAGCCTTGCCGCCCCCGCCGCCGATGCTTGGCCGCTCTTCGATGCCTGCGCGGGCCTGCCGCTGGCGCTGATCCGCGGCGCGAACTCCGACCTTCTCTCTGCCGGAACCGCCGCCGAAATGCGCCGCCGCCGCCCCGACATGATCTTCGCCACGGTCCCCGACCGCGCCCATATCCCCTTCCTCGACGAACCCGAATCCCTCGCCGCGATCCACGCCTTCCTGAAAGCCTGCACCGCATGACCTCGCTCGCCCTGATCGAAGCCGCCGCCAGACGCCTGCACGGCCACGCCCGCGAAACGCCGCTGCTGAACGCGCCGCTTCTCGACGCCATCGCCCGCCGCCGCGTCTTCGTCAAAGCCGAGTGTCTGCAACTGACAGGCTCGTTCAAGTTCCGGGGCGGCTGGTCCGCCATCTCGGCCCTGCCACCCGAAGCCCGCAGCAGGGGCGTGCTGGCCTTCTCCTCCGGCAACCATGCCCAAGGCGTGGCCCTCGCCGCACAGCGCCACGGCATCGCCGCCGTGATCCTGATGCCCGCCGACGCGCCCGATGTCAAAATCGACAACACCCGCGCCTACGGGGCCGAAGTCATCCTTTACGACCGCGCGACCGAGGACCGCGACGCCCTCGGCGCCACCCTCACGGCCCGGCGCGGCCTGACGCTGGTAAAACCCTATGACGACCCGCAGGTCATCGCGGGCCAGGGCACCATCGGCCTTGAAATCGCCGCCCAGACCCGCGCCCTCGGCATCACCGAAGCCGCCGTCATCGCCTGCTGCGGCGGGGGCGGGCTGTCGTCGGGCATCGCCCTCGCCCTCGAACCCCACGCAGGCTTCCGCCTCCATACCGCCGAACCCGCAGGCTTCGACGACATGGCCCGTTCGCTTGCCAGCGGGGCGCGCGAAACCAACCCCGCCGCCACGGGCAGCCTGTGCGATGCGATCCTCACCCCCACCCCCGGCGCGCTGACCTTTCCCATCCTGCGCCGCCTCGCGGGGCGCGGCTGCGTCGTCACCGACGATCAGGCCCTTCAGGCCATGTCGCTTGCCTTCGCCCATCTGCGTATCGTGCTGGAACCGGGCGGTGCCGTGGCACTCGCCGCCGCCCTCTTTGCCCCCGACCTGCCCGATACCGTGATCGTCACCGCCTCCGGCGGCAACGTCGACCCCGCCATCTTCCGCACGGCGCTCGACCGCTTCCCTGCCTGAGCGTTCCGCACCTTCCGCCGCCCCGAACCGCCAGAACAGCCGCACAATGCCCCAGATCTTCCTTCCCGACCTGCGCCTTCACGCCGAACTCTCCGGCCCCGGAAACGGCGCGCCGCTCGTCCTTCTCCATGCCCTCGGCCTCGACAGCAGCATCTGGGACGACCTCCTCCCCCTCCTGCCGCCAAGCTTGCGCATCCTCCGCCTCGACCTGCGCGGACACGGCCGCTCCGACACGCCCGCCCCGCCCTATGCGATGGGCGCGCTGATCCGTGACACCGAACGCGCGATGGACCATTTCAGGCTAAGGGACGCAGCCCTCCTCGGCCTCTCGATCGGCGGCCTTGTCGCACAGGGGCTTGCCGTCAAACGGCTCGACCTTGTCCGCGCGCTGATCCTGTCGAACACCGCCGCCAAGATCGGCCGCCCCGAGACATGGCAACCCCGCATCGACGCCGTGGCACAGGGCGGGATGGCGGCGATCACCGCCCCCACGCTGGAACGCTGGCTGGGCCGCACCTGGGCCACCCACCCCGCCGAACCCCGCCTCCGCGCCCTGCTCCTGCACGCCGACCCGAAGGGCTGGACAGGCTGCGCCGCCGCCATCTCAGGCACCGACTTCTACCAGACCACCGCCACCCTGCGCCTGCCCACCCTTGCCATCGCAGGGGCCAACGACGCCTCCACCCCGCCCGATCTGGTTCGTGAAACCGCCGACCTCATCCCCGGCCACCGCTTCGCCCTGATGCGCGGCACGGGCCATATCCCGCCCGTCGAGAAGCCCGCCGAATACGCCGCCCTGATCGGCCAGTTCCTGACGGACATCGGCCATGCCTGACCTTCTCCTCCTGCATGGCGCCTGCCACGGCGCTTGGGCATGGGACGCCGTGATCCCCGCCCTCGCGGCCCGGGGTCTCGCCGCCCGCGCCATCGACCTGCCCGCCTGCGGGGCCGACCCCACGCCCGCCGCCCAAGTCACCCTTCTCACCACCGCCCGCGCCATCCTGAAGGCGGCCACCACCCCCACCATCCTTGTCGCCCATTCCGCCGCAGGCTTTCCCGCCACCCTCGCCGCCGGGCTCGACCCGTCAAGGATTACCGCCCTCGTCTACCTCGCCGCATGGGTCCCCGCCCCCGACCGCAGCTTGGCCGACATGCGCCGCGCATGGCCCGACCCGCCACTGCGCCACGCCTTCCGCCTGTCACCTGACCGCCTCACCTTCACGTTCGACCCCGACCGCGCAGCCGACCTCTTCTTCCACGACTGCCCGCCCGACATCGCCGCCGCCGCCCTGTCGCGCCTGACCCCGCAACCGCTGGCGACACAGGAAACCGCCCTCCCCCCGAACGCCCTCCCCTCTAACGCCTTCGCCCCGACCGCCCTCCCCCCGACCACCCGCGCCACCGAGGCCCCGCCCCGCCACTACATCCGCACGACAGCCGACCGCGCCATCCCCCCCGCCCTGCAAACCGAAATGGCACGGGGCTGCACCCTCACCGACCTGCCCACAGGCCATTCCCCCTTTCTTTCCGCCCCCGAAGCACTGGCGCAACGGCTCGCGGAAATCCACGCATCGACCCTGTCGCGCGCCGCCTCTCCGCGCTAGCCTCCGGCCTGCCCGACCCACGGGCCGGACACCGCAATGCAAAACCGCCTGCCGCTGATCTTCATCCTGCTCACCGTCACGCTCGACGCCATCGGCATCGGCCTGATCTTTCCGGTCATGCCCGACCTGATCCGCAGCGTGACCCACGGCGATCTAAGTCAGGCCGCCATCTGGGGCGGCATCCTCTCCACCTCTTTCGCGGTGATGCAATTTCTGTTTGGCCCCGTGATCGGCTCGCTGTCAGACCGCTACGGCCGCCGCCCGATCCTGCTTGTCTCGCTGCTGATCATGGGGCTCGACTACATCGTGCTGGCCCTTGCCCCCACGATCTGGCTCCTGCTTCTGGGCCGCATCGTCGCAGGGATAGCGGCGGCGACCTACTCCACCGCCACCGCCTTCATCGCCGACATCACGCCCCCCGAACAGCGCGGCGCGCGCTTCGGCCTGATCGGGGCCTGCTTCGGCGTGGGCTTCGTCCTCGGCCCGCTGATGGGCGGCCTGCTCTCGACCCTTTCCCTCCACGCGCCCTTCTTCGCCGCCGCCATCCTCGCCTTCGCCAACCTCGCGCTTGGCTATTTCGTCCTGCCAGAAACCGTGACCGACGACACGCGCCGCCCCTTCGCCCTCTCCCGCGCCAATCCGGCAGGCGCACTGCGCGCCGTGGCGCGCCTGCCGGGCCTGCGCCGCGTGCTGGTCACCTTCCTGATCCTCGGCATCGCGATGAACGTCTACCCCGCGATCTGGGCCTATTTCGGTCAGGCACGCTTCGGCTGGGACAGCCGCATGGTCGGCATCTCTCTCGCCATCTACGGCATCTCCTTCGCCATCGGCCAAGCCCTGCTCGTCGGCCCGATGATCCGCCGCTTCGGCGAACACCGCGCCGCGCATTACGGCATGTGGGTCGACATCACGACCCTCGCCGCCCTCGGCCTCGTCACCTCGGGCACGGCCGCGCTTGTCATCACCCCCGTCACCGCATTGGGCGGGGCGGTCACGCCTGCCTTGCAAGCCCTCGCCTCCCGCTCCGCCCCCGCCGACGCGCAGGGAGAGCTTCAGGGCGTCCTCGCCTCGCTCAACGCCATCGCCATGATCACCGCCCCCCTCGTGATGACCTCGATCTTCTCGGCCTTCACCGCCCCCTCCGCGCCGGTCTACGCCCCCGGCGCGCCCTTCCTGCTGGCCTCGGCGCTGATGGTTCTGGCCCTCGTCATCCACCTCGGCAACCGGCCGAAAGCCTGAAAGCGTCACCCAAGGGTCGCAAACCGCAGCGCCCTTCCCTCTCCCCCGCTTCACCTTTGGCCAAATACTCTGCGGGGGGCGCGGGGGGCGCAATGCCCCCCGTCCTCCGCCAGCCAAGGGTGCCGCCATGAAACTCAAGGACCTCGAAATCTTCGTCGTGGCCCCCCCCTTCCCGGGATGGGGCGGGCGCTACTGGATCTTCACCAAACTCACCACCGACAACGGCATCACCGGCTACGGCGAATGCTACGCCTCCACCGTCGGGCCAAAGGCGATGATCGCGGTGATCGAGGATGTGTTCGAACGCCACATGCTGGGCCAGTCGCCCGAGAACATCGAATGGATGTTCCGCCGCGCCTATTCCTCGGGCTTCACCCAGCGCCCCGACCCCACCGTGATGGGCGCCTTCTCCGGCCTTGAAATCGCCTGCTGGGACATCCTTGGCAAAGCCCGCAACCGCCCCGTCTGGGCGCTTCTGGGCGGCAAGATGAATGACCGCATCCGCAGCTACACCTACCTCTACCCCGAACCGGGCAACGAATCGCCCGACTTCTGGGTCGATCCCGATGCCGCCGCAAGCGCCGCCCTGCGCTTTGCCGACCTCGGCTTTACGGCGGTCAAATTCGACCCCGCAGGCCCCTACACCATCCGCGGCGGCCACGAACCGGCCATGTCCGACATCACCCGCTCGGTCGCCTTCTGCAAGGCGATCCGCGAGGCCGTGGGCGACCGCGTCGACCTCCTCTTCGGCACGCACGGGCAATTCACCACACCCGGCGCCATCCGCATGGGGCGCGAACTCGAACCCTACAACCCGCTCTGGTACGAAGAACCGATCCCGCCCGACAACCTTCTGGAATTCGCCGAGGTCGCAAAATCCGTCCGCGTCCCCCTCGCCACGGGCGAACGGCTGACGACCAAATACGAATTCGGCGCGCTTTTGCGCCACGGCGGGGTTAAAATCCTGCAACCCGCCCTCGGGCGCGTGGGCGGCATATGGGAGGCGAAGAAGATCGCCGCCATGGCCGAAATTTTCAACGCCGAAATGGCCCCCCACCTTTATGCAGGCCCCGTGGAATGGGCGGCGAACATCCATTTCGCGGCCTCCATCCCCAACCTGCTCATCGCCGAAACCATCGAGACGGGCGGGGCCTTCCACCTCAAACTCATCAAGAATTCGATCAAATGGGAGGGCGGCTACATCCTTCCCCCCGATGCCCCGGGCCTCGGCATCGAATTCGACGAAGATGTCGCCCGCGCCCATCCCTTCACCGGAACCGGCCTGCACCTGCAAATGCAGGAAGCGCCTTGCGACTATTCCAACGGCAACCGCTTCGAAGGCGGCGCACCCGCGACGATGGACCAGAAATAAAGGGGGGCGCTTTCGCGCCCCCCGCAAATTTCTTCAAAGAAATTTGCAAATCCGTCCGGACGGATTTGGAGCGGCGGAACGGATTCGAACCGTCCTCTCGAGGGTGGAAACCTCGGGCACAACCCCTATACCACCGCCGCATACCTTAAGGCCCCGAAGGGAACGTCCCCCTCCTGACCGCTGATCCGGAAGATCCCTGCCCTATGCGCCGGGCCACGGGGCCAACCGTTCCGCAAGCCGCTTCCGCGCCTCGGGCCTTTTGTGAAGGATTGGCGATCCCGGGAGGACTCGAACCCCCGACCCGCCGCTTAGAAGGCGGCTGCTCTATCCAGCTGAGCTACGGGACCGTTTTGCTGTTTTGCGACAAGCACCGAAGCGGCGCAAGCGGTCACTCACAGATGCAGCGTCATGAAAACGCTGTTCGGGTCGGCCCAATATCCCTCGAACGGCTCGCAATCCACGAATCCCGCCCGAGTATACAGCGCCCGCGCCGCCACGAATGTCGGCTGCACCCCGGTCTCGAGGCTCAGCCGTCTCAGCCCCTCGGCCCGCGCCTCGGCAACCAGATGGTCGAGCATCATCTTCGACAGCCCGCGCCCGCGATTCTCGGCCAGCACATGCATCGACTTGATCTCGGCATGGCCCGCATCGATCCGCTTGAACGCGCCCATGCCCACCGGCACCCCGCCGTCGCGCAACACGAAAAACCGGATCAGCGGCGACTGAAGCTGCCCCGCATCCATCATATGGATGCTTTCGGGCGGCGTGTCGGCATGCATATCGGCCGTATGACGCCGGAACAGCAGGCCAAGGTCGGCCCCGAGCGGGCTTTCCTGCGTGATCGTCAGCATCAGTGCGTCCAGGCGCCCTTGCGGTCGGTGGCGAAATTCTCGCCATATCCGCGCGGACGGATCACCGGCTTGCGGGCCTTGGGCTCGGTCACCTCGACCTCGATCCCGCGCGCCGTGGCATAGGCCTCGGCCGCCTCGCGCGTGTCGAACCGCAACCGGACCTGCGCCTGCGTATCATCGCTCGAGGTCCAGCCCATCAGCGGATCGACCTCGCGCTCCGATGCGGGCGCGAATTCCAGCACCCATCCCTTGGCCTTGGCCGTTCCAGACTGCATGGCGGTCTTGGCAGGTTGGTAGATGCGTGCGCGCATGGATCGGGCCTCCTGAATGTCAGGGTCTTATGGTCTAAAACCGTTGAAAAGTGCAAGCGGCAGGTTGTCCCTCGGGGAAAGGACTGCCGGCTGGCCACGGGGAGTGTGGGTGGGGTGTGTGGTGCGACCAACCGGCAGCTTGCTGCTTGCCCTTGCACTCTGCAACGCGCCGAAGCGCCGCACAACCCCAAGCTGCATGTTTTCGCAGAAAATTTTACTTAAATTGAGTGACCCGCAAAAACGCTGCACGAATACATCACTGCCGTTTCCGTGTTCCTCCTTGCGGGTCGGCAGGAACGGTCCAAATTAAGGGGCCCGGAGGGAATCAGATGCCCCACAACAATTCCAACGCCCTGACCGAACGCCCCGACGTGCTGACCCGCCCGAAACTGGAAGGCGGCCGCCGCTTCGTTCTGGCCTCGCCCTTCGAACCGGCGGGCGACCAGCCCACGGCCATTGCCGAGCTGTCGGCAGGCGTCCTTGCGGGCGAACGCGATCAGGTGCTTCTGGGCGCGACCGGAACGGGCAAGACCTTCACGATGGCCAAGATCATCGAACAAACCCAGCGCCCGGCCATCATCCTTGCGCCCAACAAAACCTTGGCCGCGCAATTATATGGCGAATTCAAGGGCTTCTTCCCCGACAACGCGGTCGAATACTTCGTTTCCTACTACGACTACTACCAGCCCGAAGCCTATGTTCCCCGCTCGGACACCTATATCGAGAAGGAATCGCAGATCAACGAACAGATCGACCGGATGCGCCACTCGGCCACCCGCGCGCTTCTGGAACGCGACGATGTCATCATCGTCGCCTCGGTCTCCTGCATCTACGGCATCGGCTCGGTCGAAACCTATTCGGCCATGACGCAGGATCTCGTCGTCGGCCAACATTACGAGCAACGCCAGATGATGGCCGAACTCGTCGCCCAGCAATACCGCCGCAACGACGCCGCCTTCGCGCGCGGCTCCTTCCGCGTGCGCGGCGACAGTCTCGAAGTCTGGCCCGCCCACCTCGAAGACCGCGCCTGGCGCTTTTCCTTCTTCGGGGACGAACTCGAATCCATCGTCGAATTCGACCCGCTGACAGGGGCAAAGTCCGACAGCTTCAAGCAGATCCGCATCTACGCCAACAGCCACTACGTCACCCCGCGCCCGACGATGGCGCAGGCGATCAAGGGCATCAAGGACGAGCTGTTCCACCGCCTGAAACAGCTCACCGGCGAAGGCAAGCTGCTCGAAGCCCAGCGCCTTGAACAGCGCACGCAATTCGATCTCGAAATGCTGGAAGCCACCGGCGTCTGCAACGGAATCGAAAACTACTCGCGCTACCTCACCGGCCGCGCCCCCGGAGAGCCGCCGCCCACGCTCTTCGAATTCATCCCCGACAACGCCATCGTCTTTGCCGACGAATCCCACGTCTCGGTCCCGCAGATCGGCGGCATGTACAAGGGTGACTTCCGGCGCAAGTTCACGCTGGCCGAACACGGCTTCCGCCTGCCCTCCTGCATGGACAACCGCCCCCTCAAATTCGAGGAATGGGACGCCATGCGCCCGCAATCGGTGTTCGTCTCCGCCACCCCCGCGAAATGGGAGCTGGAACAGGCGGGCGGCGTCTTTACCGAACAGGTCATCCGCCCCACCGGCCTTATCGACCCCGAGGTCGAAATCCGCCCCGTCGACATGCAGGTCGACGACCTGCTCGAGGAAATCCGCCGCGTCGCCGCCCGCGGCCTGCGCGTCCTCGTGACCACGCTCACCAAACGCATGGCCGAGGATCTGACCGAATATTTCCACGAACAGGGCATCCGCATCCGCTACATGCACAGCGACATCGACACGATCGAACGCATCGAGATCCTGCGCGACCTGCGGCTTGGCGCCTTTGACGTCCTCGTCGGCATCAACCTGCTGCGCGAAGGTCTCGACATTCCCGAATGCGGCCTCGTCGCCATTCTCGACGCCGACAAGGAAGGCTTCCTGCGCTCGGAAACCTCGCTCATCCAGACCATCGGCCGCGCCGCCCGCAACGCCGAAGGCCGCGTCATCATGTATGCCGACCGCATCACAGGCTCGATGGAGCGCGCGATTGCCGAAACCAACCGCCGCCGCGACAAGCAGATCGCCTACAACACCAAGCACGGCATCACCCCGACCACCATCCGCAAGAACATCGAAGACGTCCTCTCGGGCCTGTGGCAGGGCGACACCGACATGTCCCGCGTCACGGCCAAGCTCGACAAGCCGATGGTCGGCCAGAACCTCGCAGCCCACCTCGATGCGCTGCGCCTTGCCATGCGCAAGGCCGCCGAAAACCTCGAATTCGAGGAAGCCGCGCGCCTGCGAGACGAGGTGAAGCGCCTCGAGGCCGTGGAACTCGTCGTGGCCGATGACCCGCTCGCCCGCCAATCGGTGGTGGAAGAGGCCGCCGAAGCCGCGGTCAAATCCTCGGGCCGGTCGACCGCAGGCCGCGCGGGCCAGCGCGGCGGCAACAAGCGGCGCTACAAATGACCGTTGCGTTCCGGCCCCGAACACCTATCTCGGTCTGAACCAGACAAAAGGCCGCCCATGAAACCGATGCTCGACCCAGATCACCCGATGTTCCGCCGCGCCTGGGTCCGCTGGGCCACGGCCTTGCTGCCGATGGCATGGGGCGCGCTGGAACTGTCATGGGGCAACCCGTTCTGGGCGATCATCTTCGGCGGCGCGGGCGCCTATGCGGGCTACGTCCTCATCCTGCAAAAGCGCGGCTGAATCACCCCAGCAGGGCCAGCACTTCCGCCGCCAGCGCCTCGACCTCGTCGCGCGCGGCGCTGCGGCCCAGCTCGGCCACGCCCTGCCCTGCCCCAAGGCTTTCGGCAAAGACCACCCGCTGCCCCAGACGCGAAGCGGCCACGGCCGCATGGCTTCCCGCCGCCGCCGCCACATCCGCCGTCAACCGCGTTCCGGCGCGCGCCTGATTCAGCACGATCACCGCCCGCCGCCCCTCGCGCGATACCAGATCCAGCACGCCCTCCAGCGCCCACAGATCCACATGGCTCGACGCGACAGGCACCAGCACAAGATCGGCCTCGCGCAGCGCGGGCCGCAAATCGGCATCCACCTTGGGGGGCGTGTCGATGATCACCACATCCGACAGCCGCCGCAGCTTTTCGCATTCATAGCTGACCCCCCAGGCCGAAGCGGTCGAAAACTCGATCCCCGCCGCGCCCCTCTCGCGCCGCAGCATGAACCAGCGCCCCAGCGATCCCTGCGGATCGGTGTCAAGCACCGCCACCCGCAAACCCTGCCGCTGAAAGGCAACCGCAAGGTTCGCGGCCAGCGTGGTCTTGCCCGACCCGCCCTTCTGCTGCGCGATGGTGACGACGACGCCCATGCGAATCCCCCGATGCTGCGACGCAGCGTAACACCGAAAGCACCCTTTGCACCTGCGGCAATGTCGGCCTTTGCCCGCACCGGCGCTGTTCCGCCGCGGGAACCTCTCGGGCCGCGCCGCGTTTGCTGTCAATATCTTTCAACCGGAGACTGCCATGACCCTACGCTTCGCCCTGACCCTTGCCGCCCTGATGACCCTGACCGCCTGCGAGACGATACAAGGTCTGGGGCGTGACGTCGAAACCACGGGCGAGACGATCCAGCAGGAAAGCAATCAGGCGCAAGCCGGTCTCTGACCGCAGCGCCGGGGCTTGGCACCCGGATCGGGCGGCCCCGGAAGCCGCCCGCAAATTCCGAAGAAATCCCTAATCCGCCAAAGGCCGCGTCTGCATAGACTGTGCATATCGTCTCTGCATGTTTTTCGCCGCCCTAGACGTGCTGCGCGCCGTTAACCTCGATCTCGGCACCCGAGATATAGGACGACTGGTCCGAGCACAAAAACCAGATCACATCCGCCACTTCGCGCGGCTGGCCGAGTCTCTGCATGGGAAGTTTCTCGACGATCTTGTCTGTCCCCGGCGACAGGATGGCGGTTTCCACCTCGCCGGGGGCAATGGCATTGACCCGCACGCCCAAAGGCCCGAAATCATGCGCCATTTCCCGCGTCAAAGCCGCCAGCGCCGCCTTTGACGTGGCATAGGCCGCACCGGCAAAGGGATGCACCCGCACCCCCGCAATCGACGTGACGTTGACGATGGCCCCCTTGGCCGCCGCCAACTCGTCCTTCAGCCCCCGCGCAAGGATGACCGAGGCAAAGAAGTTCACATGGAACACCTGCCCCCAGGTCCGCAGGTCGGTTTCCAATGTATTCAACCGCTTGCCCCCCTCGCCCTTGGGCGAGATGCCGGCATTGTTCACCAAGGCATCGACCCGGCCATTGACCTTGGCCTTGATCGTCTCGATGGCGGCGATGGTCTTGTCGGGGCTGGCAAGGTCGATCTGGATATGGTTCTCCTCGCCCCCCGGCCAGGGGCAGCGCGGATCGAAGGGCTGGCGCGAACAGGTCAGCACGCGCCACCCTTCGGCCGAGAACCGCTTCACCGTGGCATGGCCGATCCCGCGCGAAGCCCCTGTAAGGACTATGGTTTTCTGCCCTGTCATGCGTCACTCCCCTTTGGATGCAATCCTAGGGCGCACCCTCGGGAAAGGAAAGCGCCGAAGCCCGCAAACCCGCTTGGCAGACCCGTCGCATCGGTCTAATCAGAACCCGCAGTCGCCCTGACCAAAGGCCCCCCATGAAACCGCAGACGAGCACCATGTCCGACGCCGCCTTCACCGCCAAGATGCTCTCCGAAGCCCTGCCCTACCTGCAACGCTATTCCGGCGCGGTGGTGGTGGTGAAATTCGGCGGCAACGCCATGGGCGACGACGCCGCAATGGCCGAATTCGCCCGCGACATCGTGCTGATGCGGCAGGTCGGGGTCAACCCCGTCGTGGTTCACGGCGGCGGGCCGATGATCAACGAAATGCTTGAAAAGCTTGGCATAAAGTCGAACTTCGTGCGCGGGAAACGGGTGACCGACAAGGCCACTGTGCAGGTTGTCGAAATGATCCTGTCGGGCCTTGTCAACAAGCGCATCGTGCAGGCGATCATGGATGCCGGTGGCCGCGCCGTGGGCATTTCGGGCAAGGACGACGACCTGATGGTCTGCGAAGCCGACGACCCCGAGCTTGGCTTCGTGGGCCGCCCCATCGAAATGAACGTGCAGGTTCTGCGCGACCTCTACAACGCCGGCATCATCCCCGTCGTCGCCCCCGTGGCAACCGGCATGGCCGATAACGAGACGTTCAATGTCAACGGCGACACCGCCGCTGGCGCCATCGCGGGCGCGCTCAAGGCCGACCGCCTGCTTTTGCTCACCGATGTCTCCGGCGTGAAGAACGCCGCGGGCGAGATCATGACCGCGATCACCCCCGAAGAAGTTCGCGAAATGATAAAAGATGGCACCATCGGCGGTGGCATGATTCCCAAGACCGAAACCGCCCTTCTGGCCCTCGAGGAAGGCGTGCGCGCGGTAACTATTCTTGACGGGCGCGTCGCCAATGCCTGCCTGATGGAGTTGTTCACCGACCACGGCGCAGGCAGCCAGATCCGCAGCACCGAACCGCGGGTCAAACCCCGCGTCAAGCGGTGACACTGGCGCAGGCCCTCGCCGCCCATCATCTTGAAATATTGGGCGGATTCTACCCCGAGCCCGAGGATTCAGCCCCTCCCGGCACGGGAACCCTGCTCTTGGTCGGTCCGGCCGAACCGGGCTTTTGGGCGCATCTGACGGCCCAGCCCGAATGGCGCGACGGCCAGCGCGATCCGGTCGACCGCTGGTCGGAACGGGTCTTGGTTAATATCGCTTCGGCCCATTCCGCGACCGCGATCTTTCCCTTTGGCGGCCCGCCCTATCACCCCTTCTACCGCTGGGCCTTGCGGACGGGGCGCATCTGGGAAAGCCCCGTTCGGCTGCTGGTCCATGAACATCAAGGGCTTATGGTCAGCTTTCGCGGCGCGCTTGCCTTGCGCGACCGCATCGACCTTGCTCCCCCCGCCGCAAGGCCCTGCGATGGCTGCGTGGCAAAACCCTGCCTTTCGGCCTGTCCGGTGGGGGCGTTAACTAACCTTGGTTACGACGTGCCAGCCTGCCACGCCTATCTCGACACGGGTTCAGATTGCCTTAACGAAGGTTGCCACCCCCGTCGCGCTTGCCCGCTCTCGCAAGGCTATGCAAGACTTGCAGAACAGTCGGCCTACCACATGCGCCGATTCCACGGGGTGGATTGAACCATCCCGCCAAAAAAGGGGGGCACCACGATATGAAGCGTCTGATCCTGACTCGGCACGCCAAATCAAGCTGGGACGACCCGCTCACCCCCGACCATGACCGCCCGCTCAACGAACGCGGCAAGGCCGCCGCCGCCGACCTTGGCATATGGCTCTCGTCGCGCGGCTATGTGCCCGACGAGGTGCTTTGCTCGGACGCCCTTCGCACCCGCAAAACATGGAGCGGCATCGCCCCCGCCCTGCCCGGCACGCCGATTTTGCATTTGAAACCAGCCCTTTATCACGCCGGGGCCGAAGTGATGCTTGCCGTGCTGCGCCATGCCACCGCTGACACGGTGATGATGATCGGCCATAACCCCGGCATCGCCGACTTCGCCCGCCGCCTTGTCGCCCGCGAACCCAACAACCCCGAATTCGCCCGCTACCCCACCGGCGCGACCCTTGTCTGCGACTTCTCGATCGACATCTGGGACGACGCCGCCTTCGGTCAGGCGACCACGGTAGACTTTATCATTCCGAGTGAAATCGTAGCATAGGCGGGTGCTCAGGAACTGCGCACCCTATGCAGGCATAACGGCTGACAGGAAACGGGGTGCGCAGCTTTTGCGCACCGGCCTCAATGCCCGAGGATCTGTGACAGGAACAACTTGGTCCGGTCGCTCTTGGGGTTGTTGAAGAACTCTTTCGGCTCGTTCTGTTCGACGATCTGGCCCTGATCCATAAAGATCACGCGGTTCGCCACAGCTTGGGCAAAGCCCATCTCGTGCGTCACGCAAAGCATGGTCATCCCTTCTTCGGCAAGCGCGATCATGGTGTCGAGCACCTCTTTGATCATCTCGGGGTCAAGGGCCGAGGTCGGCTCGTCGAACAGCATGATCCGGGGCTTCATGCACAAGGACCGCGCAATCGCCACGCGCTGTTGCTGCCCGCCCGAAAGCTGGCCGGGATACTTGTTCGCCTGCTCGGGGATCTTAACCTTGGTCAGGAAATGCATCGCCGTCTCTTCCGCTTCGCGCTTGGGGATCTTGCGAACCCAGATCGGCGCGAGGGTGCAGTTTTCCAGAATCGTCAGATGCGGAAACAGGTTGAAGTGCTGGAACACCATGCCGACTTCCGAGCGTACCTTGTCGATATTCTTCAAATCGCTCGTCAGCTCGGTGCCATCGACGACGATCTGGCCCTGCTGGTGTTCCTCGAGCCGGTTGATGCAGCGGATCAACGTCGATTTGCCGGAACCTGACGGGCCGCAGATCACGATCCGCTCGCCACGGTTCACCGTCATGTTGATGTCGCGCAGCACGTGAAAGGTGCCATACCACTTGTTCATGTTGCTGATGCTGATCGCGACTTCGTCGGTAACCTGCATTTTCTGTGCTTCAGCCATGTGCTTGATCCCTCAGCGATGGTCGGTCTTCAGCTTCTGTTCCAGATACATCGAGTATCGGGACATGCCGAAGCAGATGAGAAAGAAGATGACGCCGACAAAGATGTAGGGCTCCCAGTAGATGCCCTTCCAGTTGATGTCGGCGCGGACGATCTGGGTCACCCCGCGCAGCGGGTCGAGCAGGCCGACAAAGCTGACCAGAGTGGTGTCCTTGAACAGCCCGATGAAGGTCGAGACGATTCCCGGAATGGAAATCTTCAAAGCCTGCGGCATGATGATCAGCCGCTGCGCCTGCCAGTAATCCAGCCCCAGCGCATCGGCCGCTTCATACTGCCCGCGCGGCAGGGCGGCGAGGCCCCCTCGGATCACCTCGGCGATATAGGCCGCGGCGAACAGCGTCACCAGAATGACGACCCGCAGGATAAGGTCGAAATTGGTCTGCGGCGGCAGGAAATACTGCAAGAGCAGCGATGCGGTGAAAAGCATCGTGATCAGCGGCACACCACGGATGAATTCGATGAAGCCGACCGACAGCGTCTTGATCAACACCATGTCCGACCGCCGCCCCAAGGCCAGCAGGATGCCGATGGGCAACGAACAGGTGATGGCCGTGACGCCGATGACAAAGGCAAGAAGGAACCCGCCGAACTGGTCGGAGTTCACGCCTGCAAGGCCGGGTGGCAGGCTGCCCAAGGCTCCGGTGATGATGCCTTGCACGAACAGCCAGTAAAAGCAGGCCGCCAGAAAACCGATGGCCGTTCCCATGATGACCCCGAGCCGCGGCTGGATCAGCCGGTAGACCAGAACCATCACGCCAAAGCCAAGCAGCGTGGCGACCGGCTTCCAGACCGATCCGCCCCAAAGAAGCCAGAAGGCGACAAAGGGGTAAAGCAGCGTGACATAGACAAGCCGCTTCGGCGCGATCCATGAAACGGCGAAAAGCACTGCCATCAAAACCGCGATCAACACGACATGCGTCACATCATGGTCGAGCAGCGCAAGCGACAGCACCGTCAGAACAGCGACCGTCCCGATCAGTTTGGCACCGTTGCGCAGCCCGTAGTAAAGCACCGGCGCCAGCGCGACGAACATCAGCGCAAAGGCAAGGATGGGCCGCCAATAGGCGTCCTGCGGGTAGAAACCAAAGATATACTGGTGCCAGCGCGCTTTGATGACCGCCCAGCAGGCCCCTCCCTCGGGGCCGGCGATGGTGCGGCATTCGCCCAGCGACGTTGCGTTCCACACCCCGTTCAGCCACCAGGGCAGCGCGGATTTCAGCAAAAGGAACACGACCAGAAGGCTGACGATGGTCAAGGCGCTGTTCAGCCACCCCGCGAAGAGGTTTTCGCGCAGCCATTTGATGATTCCGCGTTCGGTAACGGGCGGAAGTTCGGGGGCCAGCATCTCGGTCCGGATGAAGGCCGTTTCGGCACGGGTGTCGGACATGCTCAACGCTCCTTCAGTTTTACGGCAGAGTTGAAAGCGTTCATCAGCGACGAGATGATAAGGCTGATGATGAGATAAGTCAGCATCATCAAGAGCATACACTCAAGCTCGCGCCCCGTCTGGTTCAGCGTGATGCCCCCCAGCGTACCGCGCAGATCAAGGTAGCTGACCGCGATGCCAAGCGAGGTGTTCTTTGTCAGGTTCAGATATTGCGAGATCAGCGGCGGGATGATGACCCGCAGCGCCTGCGGCAGGATGATCAGGTTCATCGTGCGACCGGGGCGCAGCCCGAGGGCATAGGCCGCCTCGGTCTGGCCACGGCTGATGGCCATGACACCCGCGCGAACGGCCTCGGCGATGAAGGCACCGGTATAAAGGGACAGGGCAATCAGCAGCGCGCTGAACGAATGCTGGACAAGAATGCCACCCTGGAAGTTGAAGCCCTTTGACACGCCGTTCTCGTCGGCGGGAAAGGCGGGAATATCCAGATGGAAGCCCAGAGCAACCAGCAGGATCACAATCGGGGCGATCAGGATCAGCAGGCTTTTCCACCACGTCACGGGCCGGATGCCGGTGTCCTCTTGCACCAGTCGGGCATGGCGCAGGACGCGCCGGTTCGCCACGAAAGAGCCCACCACCGCCGCGATGATGGCAAGGAAGGTCAGGTTCAACGGCACCGATCCCAGATGCACGGTCGGCAGCGGGCGCTCGAACAACGGGCCGGGAATGTTCCAGCCGCGGTTGGTTATGGCGATGGTGTTGAACAGGATCTTTTGCGCGGCCGGTTCAGCGCCGGTTTGCACCATTTCGGCGGTCACCTTGAAATCCTTGGGCTGCGGCGCGGTTTCCGAGGTCACGACAAAGACGACGATGATCCACAACAGCAGCGGCACGTTGCGGAAGGCTTCGACATAGACGGTCATCAGGCGACCGACGAGCCAGTTCTTGGACAGGCGCAGGACACCGACGAAAACCCCGATGACGGTGGCAAAGATGCAGCCCCAGAAGGCCACGACAAGCGTGTTCAACAACCCGATGATCGCGGCGCGGCCGTGGGTGCTGTCGTTGGTATAGGGGATGAGCTGCTGCTCGATGTCGTATCCGGCGCGGTTCCACAGGAAGCCGAAGTTGATGTCCTTGTCCTTGGCGGCAAGGTTCGCAATCGTATTGTCAACCAGCCAGCCAATGCCCAGCAGCACCAGAAGCAGCACGATCACCTGAATGGTGAAAGACCGGAAGCGCGTATCGTAAATGAGCATGGAAAGCCGAAAGCCATCTTTCGGCGCCTCGGAGGCCATCGCCATCGTCATATTCCCCTGTTTCCGGCCCATGCTCCGGCTTTCCGCCGGTTATGCCGCAGGCTGACTGCGGGGCCGAATGTCATTTAGGTGGGTGGAAAAAGGGCGCGCGGTTTCCCACGCGCCCCCGTTTCAGATCAGCGCAGCGGCGGCGCGTACTGCAGGCCGCCTTGGGTCCACAGCGCGTTCAGGCCGCGGGCCAGACCGATCGGGGTCGAAGCGCCGATGTTGGCTTCGAAGATTTCGCCATAGTTGCCGTTGGCGGCGATGGCGTTCTTGGCCCAGTTGTTGTCGAGGCCCATCATCACGCCCGAGTCACCCTCGACGCCCAGCAGGCGGCGCACTTCGGGGTCGGTCGAGGAAGCCGCGACTTCTTCGATGTTCGCTTTGGTGATGCCTTTTTCTTCGGCGATCAGCAGCGCGAAATAGGTCCAGCGGACGATATCGCCCCACTGGTTGTCACCGTGGCGCACAACCGGACCAAGCGGCTCTTTCGAGATGATTTCCGGAAGGATGATGTGGTTTTCCGGATCGGCCATCGTCGCGCGCGAGGCAGCCAGACCCGAAGCGTCGGTGGTGTAGGCGTCGCAAGCACCGGCCAGATACTGGCGCTGCGCTTCCGAGTCGTCCTGCACGGTGACGGGGGTGTAGCTGATGTTGTTGAACTTGAAGAAGTCGGCAAGGTTCAGTTCGGTCGTGGTACCGGTCTGGATGCAGACGGTGGCACCGTCGAGTTCCTTGGCCGACGAAACGCCGAGGTCCTTTTTGACCATGAAGCCCTGACCGTCGTAGTAGTTGACGGCGACGAAATCGAGCTTGAGGTCATTGTCGCGGCTGAAGGTCCAGGTCGAGTTGCGGACCAGCAGGTCGACTTCGCCCGAGGCAAGCGCGGTGAAACGCGTCTCGCCCGTGGTCGGAACGAATTTGACCTTGGCCGGATCGCCCAGAACGGCGGCGGCGACAGCGCGGCACAGCGACACGTCGAAACCGACCCAGTTGCCGTTTGCATCGGGTGCGCCGAAGCCGGTCAGCCCGGTGTTCGACCCGCAGAGCAGCTCGCCACGCGCCTTGACGTCATCAAGGGTCGAAGCCGAAGCGAAGCCTGCGGTCATCGCGGTCGCAGCGACGACACCGAGGAATACGGATTTTTTCATTCTTACCTCTTCCTGAGTTGAACCGCCCCTTCTATAGGACGGCGTTTTTTCTATCCCCCGCCGTGGCAGGGGGGAGGTTCCCGTTGGGAAAGACCCTCATCGGTACCGCACAGTTTCCCCGAAAGCGGTTTGAAAGGTCAAGCCCAAGCCTGCAAACAGGTGAAACTGCTTGCCAGACAGGCATTTAGCTATGTCGCAAGGCAAGAGGCGCAAGGGCTGCGCAGAAAATAAGCAGGATTGTCACCCGCACAATGCGTAGAATCGGCCCGCTTGCAGGAAATCGGTGTGGCGCACGGCGGTCAGAAGAGCCGCCTCTTCGTCGTCGCCCCATTGTTCGATCTGCCAGTTTTCGTCGATGCGCGAAAGCTCCCACGCCGCTTCGCAGGGCAACCGCCCACGGATGACCGCCAGCGCCAGAACCAGCGAGCCGGAAATGGCCACAAGGTCGTGGAACGCGGCAAGCTGGAACGGGGTCATATCGGCGACCGGCTGGCGCAGCGCGTCAAGCGAGGCGGGGGCTTGCGCGATGTGCATCACACCGGCAACGGCGCGCAGGGGGGCACCAAGGGCCGTGGCCGACCAGTCAAGCAGCGGGTCCCATGCCGCCGCCTGCCGCGCGACCAGTGCCTCGGGGCCCGTGGCGCGGTAGCACAAAAGGTCGGTGCCACCGTAGGCCGCAAGCATGTCGACCACGGCGTCGAACTGCGGCGTGACCTTGTCGAGCGCCGAATTCGCCGCGCGGGTGAAGGGCATCGTCTCGGGGCGGACAGCACCCTGCTGGGCATCCCATTCGGCGGCGATGGCCTCGGCCAGGGCGAGGGTCGGCACGACGAGCGGCGTCTTGGCAGGGGTCTTTACGGGGCGTCCGTCAAGACGGACGGTGTAGCCCGGCCCGACGGATTCGACAGCGGCTTCCTTCCAGAAACGCTTGGCCTTCCATGCGCTCACTTGAACACCTCGAACGGGTCGGCGGGGACGTCATTTTCCTTCCAGTCCAAGGTCTTCCACGTGCGGGCCATGTGGTCGGGAAGCGGGGCCGTGAAGGTCATCAGCTTTTTGGTGATCGGGTGTTCGACGGTCAACATGCGGGCGTGAAGGTGCAGCTTGCGGCTGAGATCCCCCCCGATCGAGGCCCCCCAGCCATCGCCGAGGTTCTCTTGCTCGCCGCCGCCGTATTTGCCATCGCCAAGGATGGGATGGCCGATTTCGGCCATATGCGCGCGGAGCTGGTGGGTGCGGCCCGTCACAGGTTCAAGCGCCATCCACGACAGGCGGGTGCCAAGGAACCAGAGCGTGAAGAAATCGGTATGTGCTCGTTTTGCATCGGGAAATTCGTCCATCTTTGCAGGATGGACGCAGATCATCTTTTCGCCCTCGCCCCGCTTGCCGTGGCCCGGGGCTTTCATCAGACCGTATTTGATCGACCCTTTGCGCGGGTTCGGCACCCCTGCCACGACGGCCCAATAGATCTTGCGGGTGTTGCGATGGCGCAGCGCCTCGGACAGGGCCCGGGCTACGCGGTCGGTGCGGGCGAGCATGAGGACGCCGGAGGTGTCCTTGTCGAGGCGGTGGACCAGCTTGGGGCGGTCCTTGTAGCCGAACTTCAGCGCCTCGGTCAGGCCGTCGACGTGGCGGTCGCCCTGACCCGAGCCCCCCTGCGAAGGCAGGCCCGGCGGCTTGTTCAGGACGATCATATGCTCGTCCTTGAAGATGACGCAGTCCTGAATCATCTTTGTGTCAGCGGCACTTACACCATCGGGCTTGGGGCGCGAGGGGGCTTCGCTGTCGGGCAGCGGCGGGACGCGGATGGTCTGGCCGGGGATGATCCGGTCAGAGCCTTTGGCCCGTGCGCCATCAACCCGGACCTGCCCCGTGCGGCACATCTTTTCGACCGCCCCCTGGGTGATCTGGGGGAA
Source organism: Paragemmobacter straminiformis (assembly GCF_014243445.1). Classification (GTDB taxonomy): domain Bacteria; phylum Pseudomonadota; class Alphaproteobacteria; order Rhodobacterales; family Rhodobacteraceae; genus Paragemmobacter; species Paragemmobacter straminiformis. Next base: position 53,303 of record NZ_JACLQD010000005.1, on the reverse strand, counting down.
ACGCCGCTTGAACCAGCGGTCGAGGCGCTGTTCGCCTTCGTCTTCGGAGACGGTCAGAAGTTTCACGCCGCTCATGTCAGGGCTCCGCGGGCAAGGGCCGCGCCGAGGGCGCAGGCGAGAAGGGAAAGCGCCACCGACAGGGCGACGTAAAGCGCGGCTTGGGCGGGGGCCCCGCCCTCCCACAGCTTGAGGGCGTCGAGGGAGAAGGCGCTGAATGTGGTGAAACCGCCAAGGATTCCGGTCATCAGCAGCGGGTGGTTGCGCGGGCCGACAAGGGCGAAAAGCACCCCCATGACGAAACATCCGGCAAGGTTCACGACCAGTGTTCCAATGGGCCAGCCGGGCACGACCCGCGCCGCGCCAAGCACGGTCAGGTAACGGGCGACAGAGCCGATGGCACCGCCAAGGGCGACTTGGAGAAGGGTCGAGATCATGCCCTGTCTGTCGGCCCACGGGGCGGATTTGTCAACCTTTGCTGGCCTTGCAGCAATGCACAACCGATGCAGACAGTTTGCGCCTGAGGCCGAGAGGGGACAGGCGCGAAAACGGGGATTCGCGGATGCACAGGTGATGCAGACGCGGCAAACGCCGGCTTAAGACAATGTTCATGGTTTCGCGCGAAGGTCGAGGCGGGAAAGGCCGCGCCCTGTCACCGATCCTTCCGCCACGGGAAGGCCCGCGGGCAAGACGGGGCGGGTCACTGGCCCTGACGCTTGGCACGGAGTTTGGCGAAATATTCGATGCGTTTTTTCAACTCGCGCTCGAACCCGCGTTCGGGGGGCGCATACCAGACCGGGCGCTTCATGCCCTCGGGGAAGTAGTCCTGTCCCGAGAAGGCGTCTTCTTGGTCGTGGTCATAGGCGTAGCCTGCGCCATAGCCGATGTCTTTCATCAGGCGGGTCGGCGCGTTCAGGATGTGCTTGGGCGGGGCATGGCTTCCCGTTTCCCGCGCCGCCACGCGGGCGGCTTTGTAGGCGGTGTAGACCGCGTTCGATTTCGGCGCGAGGGCGAGGTAGACGACCGCCTGCGCCAGCGCCAGTTCGCCCTCGGGCGAGCCGAGCCGTTCATAGGTTTGCCAGCCTTGCAGGCAGACATCCTGCGCCTGCGGGTCGGCAAGGCCGATGTCCTCGACCGCCATCCGCGTCAGGCGGCGGGCAAGGAAGCGGGGGTCCTCGCCGCCTTCGAGCATGCGGGCAAACCAGTAAAGGGCAGCGTCGGGGTCCGAGCCACGGATGGATTTGTGCAGCGCCGAGATGAGGTTGTAATGCTCGTCGCCGGATTTGTCGTATCGCGTGGCCCGCCGCATCAGGCGGGTGGAGAGTGCCGCGCGGTCAAGCGGGCGGTCGACCTTCCACGCGGCGACCTGTTCGATGAGGTTGAGCAGCGCGCGGCCATCGCCATCGGCCATTTCCAAAAGCGCCTCGCGCGCCTCGCCCGTCAGGGGAAGGTTGCGGTTCATCTCTTTCTCGGCCCGCTGCGCCATGAGTTCGAGGTCGGTCAGACCCAACCGTTCCAGCACGATGACCTGCGCGCGCGACAGAAGTGCCGCGTTCAGTTCGAAGCTGGGGTTTTCGGTAGTCGCCCCGACAAGCAGGATGGTGCCATCCTCCATATGGGGCAGGAAGCCGTCTTGCTGGGCCTTGTTGAAACGGTGGATTTCATCGACGAACAAAAGCGTCCCCTGCCCGTTCTGGCGGCGGATGCGGGCCTGTTCGAACACCTTCTTCAGGTCGGGAACGCCGGTGAAGATGGCCGATATCTGCACGAAGGCGAGGTCGGTTTCATCGGCAAGCAGGCGGGCGATGGTCGTCTTGCCCACGCCGGGCGGCCCCCAGAGGACAAGCGACGACAGGCTGTGCGCGGCCAGCATGGCCCCAAGCGGACCTTCGGGCGACAGGACATGCCCCTGCCCGATCACGTCGGACAGACGGCGCGGGCGCAGGCGGTCGGCCAGAGGGCGCGGGCCTTCGGGCGTATCCTTGGGGGTGCTGTCGAACAGATCGGCCATGCGGGCCAGACTAGCCGCAGGGCCGCAGGGTGGAAAGGTCAGAAGCGGAAGCGCAGGCGGATGGCGCGGCCCTGCCGGACCAGATCGACCGCCCAGATGCGGGTGGGTTCCTGCGCCGCGGCGGCGACATCGGCGGTCGTGGCGATGGAATTGCCGTTGATGGCGGTGACGATATCGCCCCGTTGCAGGCCCGCGCGGGCCGACAGGGATTGCGCATCGGTCACTACGACGCCGGTGGCATCGAAGGGCAGTTCGAGTTCGGCCATGACCGCAGGGTTGATGAGCGCGACGCTAAGGCCGTTGAGAGCGACGTCTTCGGTCACGGTCAGCGCCTCGCGGTCGGGCGTGTCGGGCGCCGTGGCGAGGGTGACATCGGCCGACATGGGCGCACCATCGCGCAGCCATTCGACGCGGGCGCTGGCCCCGAGGCCGAGAGAGGACAGGCGGAACATGATTTCCTGAGGGGTGTTCGTCGGCTCTCCGCCCAGCGACAGGATGACATCGCCGGTTTGCAGCCCCGCAGCGGCAAAGGGGCTGGCGGGGTGGAGCGCCGAGACCAGCACGCCATCGGGGCGCGGCAGGCCGAGCGATTCGGCAAGGCTCGCGTCCATCGCCTGCCCGGTGATGCCCGCCCAGGCGCGCTGGAAGGTGGTGGAGCCCGCTTCGGCCTGCGCCACGATGCTGGCGACAAGGTTTGACGGGATGGCGAACCCGATGCCGTTCGATCCGCCCCCGCGCGACAGGATGGCGGTGTTGATGCCGACGAGGCGGCCTTGGGTATCGACCAGAGCGCCGCCAGAGTTGCCGGGGTTGATGGCGGCATCGGTCTGGATGAAATAGCCCGACCCGTTGCCAAGCTGCAGGGTCGAGCGGGCAAGTCCCGAGATGATGCCCGAGGACACGGTTTGCCCGACGCCGAAGGGGTTGCCGATGGCAAGGACAAGATCGCCCACCTCGACCTCGTCGGAATTGCGCAGGGGAACAAAGGGCAGGTCGCTGGCCCCTTGCAGCCTGAGGACGGCAAGGTCAGACGCTTCGTCGCCCAGAATGACCGAGGCGGCATATTCGCGGCGGTCGTTCAGCACGACGCGGATTTCGGTGGCTTGACCGACGACATGGTAGTTCGACACCACGATGCCATCGGCCGAAAGGACGACGCCCGAGCCGAGCGAGTTCTGCACGCGGGGCTGCGAGGGGCCGAAGTTCTGGAAGAATTGCTCGAAGAATGGATCGCCCGCAAAGGGGCTGGCACGGTCCTGCACGACGCGGGTGGCGTAGATGTTCACCACCGCCGGGGCAGTCGCCTTGACGACCGGCGAGAAGCTTTGCGCGATCTGCCCTTCGGAGGTGGGCACGGTCTGGGCGGGGGCTGCAAGGGGAAGCAGGCAGAGCGACACGGCGAAAACGGTGCGAAGCATGACGGACCTTTGGCGATGCGGAAGCCGCCCTTGGGTATGGAACCCAAGGGCAAGCCGCGCAAGGGCGCTGCGTTCACAAGCCGGTGCGTCGGGCCGGTGCGTCGGGCCGGTGCGTCGGGCCGGTGTTTGGGTTCAGTGCAGCTTGGTCTGCATCGAGATCGTCACGCAGACCGACCGCAACCCGCCCGTGTCCATCACCGGCCCCGCCGCGACGCAATCGAGGCCGACACGCCGCGCCAGCCGCCACGAATGTTCGGGAATGATGCCAAGCAGGGTCACAGCACCCAAGGTGCGGGCCGAGATGACCATTTCGTGGATCAGTTGCATCTGCACCCGCATCCGGTCGGCCGCGGGGACCGAATCCGAGACGAAAACGCGGCTCGATTCCCAGACGGTGGACGAGACGGGCGCGGGGAAGGACAGCAGGTCGCGCGGGATCGAGGGAAGCAATCCCGCCTGCGCGTCGCGGATCATGTAGCTGTAGATGCCGCAGCGGTGGGTGGTGGGCGTCAGGCGCACGCCGGCAAGGATTTCGCCGCGTTCATGGACGGCGACCCAGCGGCTGGCGGGGGTGTCATACTGGTCGAACTCCATCCCGTCGGCCTGGGGCAGATCCCATCCCGCACCGTCGATGAAGGTGCGGTGTCGCGCGCGCAAGAGGTTGGCGAAAAGCGCACCGTGCTGGTGCAGGTTGTCGAAAGACAGGGTCGTCACTTGCATCGTCAGTCTCCTTCAGGGTTGAAGGGACCGGCACTGTCAGTCGAGCTGGCGATACTCGCGCAGCTTTCGGATGGCTTCGGAGGTGGTTCGGGCCTCAAGCCGGATACGCGCGGATTTGAGCCGCGCCTTGAACGCACTTTCGGTAATCCCCAGTTTTTCTGCCGCCGCCGCGTGCCTGTCCCCGTTGGCAAGGCATCGCAGCGCCTCGATCTGGGCCCGTGTCAGATCGGAGGGTGGCTTTGCCTCGATATGGAGCTGGATCGTGGCTTCGCGCAGTCGGTCCAGTTCCCCATCCGTGAATTCGCGGTCGCCGCGGGCAATGCCCACGATCGAGCGCGAGGTGATCGGGCCATAAGAGGACACTGCACCGTAGCGGAGACCGTGCGTCGCCGCCTTCTTCATCACGCTGAAGGGGTCTGGCAGGGGGATCGCGCTCCAGCGGGTGGTGCCCTCGACCCCGACGCCCCAGAAAACGAGGGGGTCGCGGAGGTAGTAGGACTGGGAATTGTATTGGTCCACCCAAGCGGCGGGATAGGAGCTTTTGTAGATGAGGGGAGAGGCGAAGCGGATGTGAAGGCCGACCGTGTAGCCCAGGGGGGCAAGCTGGTCGAGTTGGTCCAACAGAAGCATGATCGCTTTGCGTTCCGCCATATGCTGCCCGAACAGGGCCCCCTGATTACTATTCTGGATTGCGGGAAATACAGCCCCACAATTCCAGATTGAACATGTTCCACATCTGCTGGCAAGTCATGACTCGCCCCGTGGCAAAAGAAAAGCCCGCCGAAGCGGGCTTTTCACGGTCTGGCAGGCCAGAGCCGAATGTCTTATTCGTCAGCGGCTTCCGCGGCTTCGATGCGGGCGCGGTCGCCTGCGCCTTTGGCCGAGGTGTCGCGGTCGACGAATTCGATGATGGCCATCGGGGCCATGTCGCCATAGCGGAAGCCGGCCTTCAGGATGCGGACATAACCGCCCTGACGCGACTGGTAGCGCGGGCCGAGGATGGCGAAGAGCCGCTCGACGTGCTTGTCTTCCTTGAGCGCAGCCTGCGCCTGACGGCGGGCGTGCAGGTCGCCGCGCTTGGCGAGGGTGATGAGCTTTTCGACGATCGGACGCAGTTCCTTGGCTTTCGGCAAGGTGGTCTTGATCTGTTCGTGTTCGATGAGCGAGCCGGACATGTTCGCGAACATCGCCTTGCGGTGTTCGTGGGTGCGGTTCAGCTTACGGTAGCCGTTCGAGTGACGCATGATAGTCTCCTGGACGTTTATGCTTTGTGTTGCCAAGCCTGCGTAGGGCCGGGCTTCGTTGGGGCGGGATTGCCCATGTGTTCCCCGGCAGTCCGGGCATTTGCTGCGGGGCGGATTGCGCCGCCCCGCGATAGTCAGAACTGGTCTTCGAAACGCTTGGCCAGATCTTCGATGTTTTCCGGCGGCCAATCCTCGACTTCCATGCCGAGATGCAGACCCATGCCCGAAAGCACTTCCTTGATCTCGTTGAGCGACTTGCGGCCGAAGTTCGGGGTGCGGAGCATCTCGGCTTCGGTTTTCTGGATCAGGTCGCCGATGTAGACGATGTTGTCGTTCTTCAGGCAGTTGGCCGAACGGACCGAAAGCTCCAGCTCGTCGACCTTCTTCAGCAGAAGCGGGTTGAATTCCAGCCCCGCGTCCACTTCGCCCTTGAGCGCCGATTCCGGCTCGTCGAAGTTGACGAAGATCGACAGCTGGTCCTGAAGGATGCGCGCGGCATAGGCCACGGCATCATCGGGGGTCAGCGCGCCGTTGGTTTCGATTTTCATCGTCAGCTTGTCGTAGTCGAGAACCTGACCTTCGCGGGTCGGGGTCACTTCGTAGCTGACTTTCTTGACCGGCGAGAAGATGGCGTCGATGGCGATAAGGCCGATGGGCGCATCTTCGGGCTTGTTCTTGTCGGCCGCGACATAGCCTTTGCCGGTGTTCACGGTGAGTTCCATGAACACATCGGCGCCGTCGTCGAGGTGGCAGATCACGTGGTCCTTGTTCAGAACCTCGATCCCGTTGGATTCCGAGATGTCACCGGCGGTGACCACGCCCGGACCCTTGGCCGAGATGGACAGGCGCTTGGGCCCTTCGACTTCCATCTTGAGCGCGACGCCCTTGAGGTTCAGCACGATGTCGGTGACGTCTTCACGCACACCGGCGACCGACGAGAACTCGTGCAGGACGTTGTCGATCTGCACGCTCGTGATCGCGCCGCCCTGAAGGGACGACATCAGCACGCGCCGCAGCGCGTTGCCGAGCGTCAGGCCGAAGCCACGCTCAAGCGGTTCGGCGATCACGGTCGCCACGCGCGCCGGATCGGCGCCGGGGCGCACCACCAACTGCGTCGGCTTGATGAGTTCTTGCCAGTTCTTGTGGATCATGCTGTCGCCTCCATACCAGTCTGCTGCCCATGTCCATAAGCGGCAGACGCCCGAGGATCAGAAAAACGGAAATTGGGCCGCGCGGAATCGCACGGCCCAACCAGATAGAAATGCCTTAGACGCGGCGGCGCTTCGGCGGACGGCAGCCGTTGTGCGCGAGCGGGGTCACATCACGGATCGAGGTGATGTTGAAACCGACGGCAGCAAGGGCGCGCAGCGCCGATTCACGGCCCGAACCGGGGCCCTGCACTTCGACTTCCAGCGTTTTCACGCCATGTTCCTGTGCCTTGCGGCCCGCATCTTCGGCGGCCATCTGCGCGGCATAGGGGGTCGATTTGCGCGAACCCTTGAAACCCATCGTGCCGGCGGACGACCACGAGATCGCGTTGCCCTGCACGTCGGAGATCAGGATTTTGGTGTTGTTGAAGGAAGAGTTCACGTGAACAACGCCGGCGGCGATGTTCTTGCGTTCTTTTTTCTTCAGACGGGCGGCGTTCTTGGTATCGCGTGCCATGATCTATGCCCCTCTTATTTCTTCTTGCCGGCGATGGCTTTGGCCGGACCTTTGCGCGTGCGCGCATTGGTGTGCGTGCGCTGGCCGCGAACCGGAAGGTTCTTGCGGTGGCGCAGGCCACGGTAGCAGCCGAGGTCCATCAGACGCTTGATGTTCATCGAGACTTCACGGCGAAGGTCGCCTTCGACGGTGAAGTTCGCGTCGATGTATTCGCGGATGGCGAGCACTTCGGCGTCGGAGAGTTGGTTCACGCGGCGCGACTGGTCGATGTTCAGCGCGGTGCAGATGGTGTCTGCATTGTGCGGACCGATGCCGGTGATGTAGGTCAGCGCGATCGGAACCCGTTTCGCGGTCGGGATGTTGACGCCAGCAATACGTGCCAAAGCGTGTCTTCCTTTTCGTTGCGGTTCCGTGATGCCAGAACCTTTTTTCACAACTTGACGCCAAACCGGAAGTTCGGCGCCGATTCAATCTGCCCATGCCAAGCATCAGATAGGCCGGACGATTCCCATACGGGACGCCGTGACTTATGGGGTTTTCCCCTGCCCGTCAAGGGCAGAAGGCAGCCCTGACGGCGGGTTTCTCAACGCTTGTCAAGCACCGATGCGATGGCGGCGCCGACGGCGTCCATCTCGGCCAGACCGTCGACCGAGGAAAGCTTGCCCTTGGCATAGTAGTAGCCGATCAGGGGCGAGGTTTTCTTGTAATATTCCATCAGCCGCTGCTTGAGCGCATCTTCGTTGTCGTCGGCGCGGCGCACCATTTCGGTGCTGCCGCAGACGTCGCAGACCCCGGCCTTGGCGGTGGGCTTGGTCGCATCGTGATAGACCGCGCCGCAGCTGCCGCAGGTGTAGCGGCCCGTGATGCGCGAGACGAGGGCGGTGTCATCCACCCGCATCTCGATCACGGCGTCGAGCGTCTGGCCGGTGCGGGCCAGCAGCGCGCCAAGGGCGTCGGCCTGCGGCAAGGTGCGGGGAAAGCCGTCGAAGATGAAACCGCCGCCCGCATGGCCGGTGATCTTTTCCTCGATCAGGCCGATGACGATCTCGTCGGTGACGAGCTGGCCCTTGGCCATCACCTCGGCCACGCGGTTGCCCATTTCGGTGCCGCTGGTCTTGGCCTCGCGCAGCATGTCGCCGGTGGAAAGCTGGACCATGCCGCGCCCGTCGACCAGACGTTTGGCCTGAGTGCCCTTCCCTGCGCCGGGAGGGCCGAGGAGGATGATATTGACCATACCGCCCCCTTAGCGCCGTGCGGGTGCGCGCGGAGCCGTGCGCTTCTTGCCGCGCAACTGCGACTTTTCGATCAGGCCTTCATACTGGTGGGCCAGAAGATGCGACTGGATCTGGTTGATCGTGTCCATCGTGACCGACACCACGATCAGCACCGAGGTGCCTCCGAAGTAGAAGGGGATCGACAGCTCGTTGCGCAGGATTTCCGGCAGAAGGCAGATGAGCGCAAGGTAGCCCGAGCCCAGCACGAGGATACGGTTGGCGACATAGGCCAGATATTCCTCGGTCTTCTTGCCGGGGCGGATGCCTGCGATGAAACCGTTCTGGTTCTTCAGGTTCTCGGCCACGTCATCGACCTTGAAGGCGACGTTGTGGGTGTAGAAGTAGCTGAAGAACACGATCATCGCCGTGAAGAACAGCAGGTAGAGCGGCTGGCCGGGGCCGAAATAGGCGAGGATCGTCGACATGACGGGGCCGGTTTGCTGGCCCGAGAAGGTCGAGATCGTGGTGGGCAGCAAGAGCAGCGACGAGGCGAAAATCGCGGGGATCACGCCGGCGGGGTTGACCTTGATCGGCAGGTGCGAGGAACCGCCGTCGTAGATCTTCATGCCGACCTGACGGCGGGGATACTGGATGTGGATCTTGCGCAGCGCCCGTTCGAGGAACACGACGAAGGTGATGACCACGACCACCATGACGAAAACGCCGAGGATGACCGGGGTCGAAACCGCGCCCGCACGGCCGCTTTCGAGGAATTGCGCCACGGCATGGGGGATTTCGGCGACGATGCCGACGAAGATGATGAGCGAGGTGCCGTTGCCGATGCCGCGCGCGGTGATCTGTTCGCCCAGCCACATCAGGAACATCGTGCCGCCGACCAGCGTGACCACGCAGGACAGCTTGAAGAACAGGCCCGGCTCGTGGGCGAGGTTGCCCGCCTCGATCGAGGCGGCGATGCCCCAAGCCTGGAAGGTGGCAAGGAACACGGTCGCGTAGCGGGTGTACTGGTTGATCTTCTTGCGGCCCTGCTCGCCCTCTTTCTTGAGCTGTTCGAGCGTCGGGATCATCGAGGTCAGAAGCTGCACGATGATCGAGGCCGAGATATAGGGCATGATGCCAAGGGCGAAGATGCCCATGCGCTTGATCGCCCCGCCGGTGAACATGTTGAGCATGCCGCCGATGCCCTGCCCCGCGCTGTCCATGAACTCGCGCAGCGCGGTGCCGTCGATCCCCGGAACGGGGATATAGGTCCCCAGCCGGTAGACCATCAGCAGGCCGAGGGTGAAGAAGATGCGTTGGCGAAGGTCGGTGGCCTTGCCAAGGGCGGCCCAACTCAGGTTCGCCGCCATTTGCTCTGCAGCAGATGCCATGCCCAGATCTCTTTCATAAGGAAACGCCGCCGAACCGTTTTCCGGTCGGCGGCGCGGGAAAACTTCGCCTTGTGATGTAAGCGGTCTAAGGGCCGCTCACAACACCTTATTCAGCGGCGACGCGCGCCGGCTTCACGGTCAGGGTGCCACCGGCAGCCGCGACAGCTTCGATGGCCGAGGCGGAAGCGCCGGTCACGTTCAGCTTGACGGCGGTTTTGATGGTGCCCTTGCCGAGAATGCGGATGCCATCACGCTTGTGGTTGGTCAGGCCGGCGGCGACGAGCACGTCTTCGGTGATTTCCGATTTCGCGTCGAGCTTGCCGAGGCCGATGAATTTCTCGATCAGGCCGAGGTTCACGACGGCGTATTCCATGCGGTTCGGCTTGTTGAAGCCGCGCTTGGGAAGACGACGGTAGAGGGGCATCTGGCCGCCTTCGTAGCCGCCGATGGCGACGCCCGAACGCGATTTCTGACCCTTGATACCGCGGCCGGCGGTTTTACCCTTGCCCGAACCCGGACCACGCGCCACGCGCTTCTGCTTCTTGGCGGCGCCGGGATTGTCGTGCAGTTCATTCAGTTTCATGTCGCATACTCCTAAGCCGGAATGCCCATCCTGCGACGGATGAAGGGCAACGCGGCGTTTCTTGCTTGATTCTGTAGCGCAAAGCGCCACCGGGGGCGTATAGCCCCGCAGCGGCATTGCGGCAAGGTGCGATTTCACAGGCGCAGATGGGGCGGCAGACGGGCTGCGCGGTCAGCCCGCGCAGCCGCTGCGTCAGGCCCCTGCGGGCCAGCGGAATTCGGGGCGCAGGCTGTCATAGACGGGGCGGCCGTCGGCGGGCTTGGCATAGCCTTTCGTCTCGTCCCAGAAGGCGTGATAGGTCGCCTTGGGGAATGCGGCATCGTCATAGCCCATGACGTTCGGCACGGCGACGCGGATGCGCTTTTGCTTGTCGTCGAGCATCAGCGCGGCCCCGCATTCGGCGCAGAGGCAGATTTCAAGCGGGCCATCGGGGTTTTGCGCGTTGAAGGGCACGCGCTTGATCTTTTCGGGGTGATCGACGGTCACATCGCCATAGTTGAAAAAGGCGACATGGGTGTGCTGCTGTTTCGTCACCGACTTGCAGACGTTGCAGTGGCATTCGTGATTGTCGATCGGCTCGGCGGAAGCGGTGACATGCACATGGGCGCAGCCCCCGGTGTATTTGGACATGGTGTCTCCTCCTGCGTTCGTGGCCGCGTCTTATGGCACGGCCTATACGAAAGTTAGACGAAGCGGGGCGGGGGCGATAGCTTCGAAGGGCGACATGGACGGGGTCAAGTGCGACATGGCGCAAGGTGCCGCCAGCGGCGGGCCATGACCCGATGGCACAGGCGCGGGACGCGGGGCGCAGACAAGGGAAAGCTGCGCGCCAAGGCCAGGTTTGCACAAAAGAAAAACGCCCCGTCTTGCGACAGGGCGTCTTGTCAGGCCTGGGGTGCGCGGGTGCTGCGCACCGACCTATATCAGCCGCGCTCTTCGATGATCTGCACGAGGTGCTGGATCTTGCGGACCATGCCACGGACCGAAGGCGTATCTTCGAGTTCGCGGGTGCGGTTCATCTTGTTCAGGCCAAGACCCTTGAGGGTCGCGGTCTGGATGGCCGGACGGCGGGCGGCCGAGGCCACCTGCTTGACGACGATGGTTTTCTTGGCGGTCATGTTCAGCCCTCCACGACTTCGGCTTCGGGCTTCTTCAGGATCTCGGCCACTTTCTTGCCGCGACGGTTCGCGACATGGCGGGGCGAGGCTTCCTGCTTCAGACCGTCGATGGTCGCGCGGATCATGTTGTAGGGGTTGGCCGAGCCGATCGACTTGGCAACAACGTCCTGCACGCCAAGCATTTCGAACACGGCGCGCATCGGACCACCGGCGATGATGCCGGTACCGGCAACGGCGGTGCGCATGACCACTTTACCGGCGCCGTGACGGCCCTCGATATCGTGGTGCAGGGTGCGGCTGTCTTTCAGCGGGACGCGGACGAGGCTGCGCTTGGCCTGTTCGGTGGCCTTGCGGATCGCTTCCGGCACTTCCTTGGCCTTGCCCTTGCCGAAGCCGACACGACCACGCTGGTCGCCGACGACGACGAGTGCTGCAAAGCCAAAGCGCTTGCCGCCCTTGACGGTTTTCGACACGCGGTTGATCGCGACCAGACGGTCAGCGAATTCGGGCGTTTCTTCCGGGCGATTGTCGCGGCGGTCGTTGCCACGGCCTTCCCGGCGGTTATCACGTTCTGCCATAAGGCATTCCTTACATCTTGGCGCGGCACAGCGCCGTTATCGGCCAATCCTGGTGGAGGCACGAGGCGTCCCCGGATCATCGGGGCGGCGATCCTGTCGGAGACGCCGCCCGCTTTTGCTTAGAACTTCAGGCCACCTTCACGTGCAGCATCGGCCAAAGCCTTGATCTTGCCGTGGAAGATGAAGCCGCCGCGATCGAAGTAGCACTCTTCGATACCGGCTTTCTTTGCCCGCTCTGCAATCGCAGCGCCGATCTTGGCCGCAGCCTCGACGTTGTTCTTGCCAACAAAGCCCAGATCCTTTTCGAGCGTCGAAGCGGCCGCAACGGTGACCCCTTTGACATCGTCGATCAGCTGGGCGCTGATGTTTTTGGACGAGCGATGGACCGACAGGCGCAGGCGCCCGTTGGACATTGCCTTGATCTTGTTCCGCACGCGCAGGCGGCGCTTGAGGAACAGCTCTCTCTTGTTGTTCGCCATGATTGCGCCCCTTACTTCTTCTTGCCTTCCTTGCGGAAGACGAATTCACCCTTGTACCGGATGCCTTTGCCTTTGTAGGGCTCGGGGCGTTTCCAGTCGCGGATGTTCGCAGCAACCTGACCAACAAGCTGCTGGTCGATGCCTTCCACAATGATTTCGGTCTGTTTCGGGGACGTGACGGTCACGCCCTTCGGAACGTCGAAGTTCACTTCGTGCGAGTAGCCGAGCGAGAGTTTCAGGACGTTGCCGGCCACAGCGGCGCGGTAACCGACGCCCTGGATTTCCAGCTCTTTCTTGAAGCCCGTGGTCACGCCCTCTACGAGGTTCGCGACCATCGACCGGACCATGCCCCACTGCTGGCGCGCCCGCTTGGACGTGCCGCGCGGCGTCACCGAAACGGTGGTGCCTTCGATGGTGATGGTCACATCGTCACCGGCGGTGAAGTTGCGGGTACCTTTCGGCCCCTTCACTTCGATCGCCTGGCCCGACACGGTAGCCGTAACGCCCTTGGGCAGTTCGACCGGTTTTTTGCCAATACGAGACATTTCCATCCCCCCCTTAGAATACGGTGCAGAGGACTTCGCCGCCAACATTGGCAGAGCGAGCCGCTGCATCCGACATCACGCCCTTGGGCGTGGAGACGATGGAGACGCCAAGACCGTTACGCACGGTCGGGATATCCTTGACGCCCATGTACACGCGACGGCCCGGCTTGGACACGCGCTTGATTTCACGGATGACAGGGGTGCCTTCGAAGTACTTGAGCGAGATGACCAGTTCGCCTTGGCCGTTCTCGGTCGTGTTCTTCTCGTAGCCACGGATGTAGCCTTCGCCCGCCAGAACGTCCAGCACCCAGGCCCGCAGCTTGGAAGCCGGGGTCGAAACGGTGGACTTGCCGCGCAGTTGCGCGTTGCGGATGCGGGTCAGCATATCGCCGAGAGGATCGTTCATCGACATTTCTCGACCTCCTTACCAGCTCGACTTTACCATGCCCGGGATCTGGCCGAAGGAGGCCAGTTCGCGCAGCATGATCCGCGAGAGTTTGAGCTTACGGTAGTAAGCATGGGGACGGCCCGTGAGCTGGCACCGGTTGTGCAGCCGGGTCGCCGACGAGTTGCGGGGCAGTTCAGCCAGTTTCAGAGTCGCCTTGAAGCGGTCTTCCACCGGTTTGGACTGGTCATTGATCACCGCCTTGAGAGCGGCGCGCTTGGCTGCGTGCTGTTGCACGAGCTTGGCGCGCTTCACTTCGCGGTTCACCATGGATTTCTTTGCCATATCTGGATTCCTCGCGATCAGGACGTGAAGGGCATGTTGAAATGCTTCAACAGTGCCTTGGCTTCGGCATCGGTCTTTGCGTTGGTGCAGATGATGATATCCATCCCCAGCACTTCATCGACCTTGTCGAAGTTGATTTCCGGGAACACGATGTGTTCCTTGAGTCCCATCGCGTAGTTGCCACGGCCGTCGAAGGAGGAGCCTTTCACGCCGCGGAAGTCGCGGACGCGGGGCAGCGCCACCGTGATCAGACGGTCGAGGAATTCATACATACGGTCGCCACGCAGGGTCACCTTGCAGCCGAGCGGCATCTCTTCACGGACGCGGAAGCCGGCGATCGACTTCTTGGCGTGGGTGATGACAGCTTTCTGGCCGGCGATCAGCGACAGCTCTTCGGCTGCGGCTTTCACCTTCTTGGTGTCCTTGACGGCTTCGCCGACGCCCATGTTCAGGACGATCTTGTCCAGACGCGGGATCTGCATGTCGTTCTTGTAGCCGAACTCTTCTTTCATGGCCGCACGGATGCGACCCTTGTATTCGGCCTTGGCGCGGGGAGTGTAGGTTGCGGTATCGAGCATCAGATCGCCTCCCCGGTGGATTTGGCGTAACGCACCTTCTTGTCGCCCTCGACGCGGAAGCCGACGCGGGTCGGTTTGCCGTTCTTGTCGACGATGGCGAGGTTCGACAGGTCGATCGGCATCGCCTTGGGGATGCGGCCGCCCTGCGAGGAAGGGGTCTGCTTGGTGTGACGGATCGCGACGTTCACGCCTTCGACCACTGCCTTGTTCGCGGTGGGGTTGACCGAGGCGATTTCGCCCGTCTTGCCCTTGTCGCGGCCGGTCAGCACGATGACGGTGTCACCTTTTTTGAGTTTCGCAGCCATCAGAGCACCTCCGGAGCCAGCGAGATGATCTTCATGAAGTTCTTGGCACGCAGCTCGCGCACGACCGGCCCGAAGATACGGGTGCCGACCGGTTCGCCCTGGTTGTTCAGGATGACGGCGGCGTTACGGTCGAAACGGATGGAGGTGCCGTCTTCACGGCGGACTTCCTTGGCGGTGCGAACGACAACGGCTTTACGCACGTCGCCCTTTTTGACACGGCCTTTCGGAATCGCTTCCTTGACCGACACCACGATGATGTCGCCCACGGATGCGTAGCGGCGGTGCGAACCGCCCAGAACCTTGATGCACTGAACCCGGCGAGCGCCGGAGTTGTCAGCCACATCCAGATTGGTCTGCATCTGGATCATTGGATTACTCCCGACCTTTGGGAACCGTCATGATCGTAACGGTCCCAGGGTTTCGTTCGAGCCGAACGGAGGGTCTTGGCTTACGCCTCGAGCACCACCGTCCAGCGTTTCGTTTTCGAGATCGGCGCACATTCTTCGATGCGAACCGAGTCACCGACCTTGAACTTGTTCTCGGCGTCGTGAGCCCGATACTTCTTGGACTTACGAACCGTCTTTTGCAGCAACGGGTGCTTGAAGCGACGCTCGACGAGGACGGTGATCGTCTGCTCGTTCTTGTCCGAGGTCACGACACCTTGCAGGATACGCTTGGGCATTTTGTGATCCTCTTACTTCGCGGCTTCAGCGGCTTTTTGGGTCAACACCGTGTGGATGCGGGCAACGTCCTTGCGGATGTTGCGCATACGGGCGGTGTTTTCGAGCTGGCCGGTGGCCTGCTGGAAGCGCAGGTTGAACGCTTCCTTCTTGAGCGCGACAAGCTGATCGCGCAGCTGGTCGGGCGTCTTGGTTTTCAGTTCGCTGGCGAGCATACGCCTTTTCCTTTTTCTCAATCACCAGAGGGCCCCTTTGTGGAAGGGTGACCCTGAACCCGGTGGATCAAATGACAATCTAACGATTCCGAGTCGCCCCGGAACCGCAGGATGCGTCCCTATACGGGAGGGGCCGGAGGGACGCAAGGAATGATTTGCGGCCATAAAACAAAGGGGGCGAAAAGGGTGCGCCCGCCCTGCGGGCCGGGATGCGGGCGCTATGCGACCTTGGGCCAAGGGACAATCCCTTGCGCCGGCAAAGCCCCCGGAAAGAAAAAACCCCCGCCGTTTCCGGCAGGGGTTCATTCCGTAGGATGCGCCTTTACGGCGCATCGGCTTACCAGTCTTCGCGGGCGACGACGCGGGTCGTGACCGGAAGTTTCATGGCACCCAGACGCAGGGCTTCACGTGCGATCACTTCGGACACGCCGTCGATCTCGAACATGATGCGGCCGGGTTTCACCTTGGCTGCCCAGTAATCGATCGAGCCTTTACCTTTACCCATGCGGACTTCGGTAGGCTTCGACGAGACCGGAACATCCGGGAAAATCCGGATCCAGACACGGCCCTGACGCTTCATGTGGCGGGTGATCGCGCGGCGGGCCGCTTCGATCTGCCGCGCGGTCACACGCTCGGGCTCGGTGGCTTTCAGCGCAAAGGAGCCGAAGTTCAGCAGGAAGCCGCCCTTCGCTTCGCCGTGGATACGGCCCTTGTGCTGTTTGCGGAACTTAGTCCGTTTCGGTTGCAGCATCTTTTCTCTCCCTTACGCGCGTTCGCGGTCGCGACGCGGAGCGCGAGGAACGGCGCCCTCTTGCGCTTCGGCGTGACGGCGATCGTGTGCCTGCGGATCATGCTCGAGGATTTCGCCTTTGAAGATCCACACTTTGACGCCGATGATGCCATAGGGCGTCACGGCTTCGGACAGCGCATAGTCGATGTCGGCGCGCAGCGTATGCAGCGGCACGCGGCCTTCGCGGTACCATTCGGTACGCGCGATTTCCGCACCACCCAGACGACCGGCGACGTTCACACGGATGCCGAGGGCCCCCATGCGCATCGCACCCTGCACGCCGCGCTTCATCGCGCGACGGAACGAGACGCGACGTTCCATCTGCTGGGCGATCGACTCGGCCACCAGCTGGGCGTCCATTTCCGGCTTGCGGATTTCGACGATGTTCAGGTGCAGGTCCGACTTGGTGAAGGCGGCGAGCTTGGCCCGCAGCGTTTCGATGTCGGCGCCTTTTTTGCCGATGATGACGCCCGGACGCGCGGTGTGGATCGTGACGCGGCACTTTTTGTGCGGACGCTCGATGATCACACGGCTGACGCCGGCCTGCTTGCATTCCTCGTGGATGAATTCACGCATCTTGAGGTCTTCAAGCAGAAGGTTGCCGTAATCTTTCGACTCGGCGAACCAGCGGCTGTCCCAGGTCCGGTTGACCTGAAGACGCATCCCGATCGGGTTGACCTTCTGACCCATTATGCAGTCTCCCCGGTTTGACGCACCTTGATGGTGATTTCGCTGAACGGTTTCATGATCTTGCCGAAGCGGCCACGTGCCCGCGGACGGCCACGCTTCATCACCAGGTTCTTGCCGACCCAGGCTTCTGCGACGACAAGCGTGTCGACATCGAGACCGTGGTTGTTTTCAGCGTTGGCAATCGCCGACTGAAGGCACTTTTTCACGTCGCCCGCGATGCGGCGCTTCGAGAAGGTGAGGTCGGCCAAAGCCTTGTCCACCTTCTTGCCGCGGATGAGGGCGGCGACGAGGTTGAGTTTCTGCGGGGAAGTGCGAAGCATGCGCGAGATCGCCATTGCTTCGTTATCGGCCACGCGGCGCGGATTCTTTTCGTTTGCCATGGCTTACTTCCGTTTCGCTTTCTTGTCGGCAGCGTGACCGTAATAGGTCCGGGTCGGCGAATATTCACCGAACTTCTGACCGATCATTTCTTCGGTGACTGCAACGGGAATGTGCTTCTTGCCGTTGTAGACCCCAAAGGTGAGGCCGACGAACTGCGGCAGGATCGTCGAACGGCGCGACCAGATCTTGATCACTTCGTTCTTGCCCGACTCGCGCGACTTTTCGGCCTTTTTCAGGACGTAAGCGTCGACGAACGGGCCCTTCCAGATAGAACGTGCCATGGATTAGCGCCCTTTCTTCGCGTGACGCGAGCGGACAATGTACTTGTCCGTCTTCTTGTTCGACCGGGTCTTGTTCCCCTTGGTGCCCTTGCCCCACGGAGTGACCGGGTGACGGCCACCCGAAGTCCGGCCTTCACCACCACCATGCGGGTGGTCGATCGGGTTCATCGCAACACCGCGGACGGTCGGGCGGATGCCCATGTGGCGACGACGACCGGCCTTGCCGAGGTTCTGGTTCGAGTTGTCGGGGTTCGACACGGCACCGATGGTGGCCATGCATTCCTGACGGACCATGCGCAGTTCGCCCGACGAAAGGCGGATCTGGGCGTAGCCGCCGTCACGGCCGACGAACTGTGCGTAGGTGCCGGCAGCGCGGGCCAGCTGGCCACCCTTGCCGGGCTTCAGTTCGACGTTGTGGACGATGGTACCGATCGGCATGCCCGAGAAGGGCATCGCGTTGCCGGGCTTCACGTCGGTCTTGGCGCCGGCGATGACCTGATCGCCCACAGCCAGACGCTGCGGCGCGAGGATGTAGGACAGCTCGCCATCGGCATATTTGACCAGCGCGATGAATGCGGTGCGGTTGGGGTCGTATTCGATCCGTTCCACGGTCGCCGCGATGTCGAATTTGCGGCGTTTGAAGTCCACGATGCGATAGAGACGCTTGGCGCCCCCACCCTTGTGCCACATCGTGATACGTCCGGTGTTGTTCCGGCCACCCGTCTTGGTCAAACCCTCGGTAAGGGATTTGACGGGGCGTCCTTTCCACAGCTCCGAACGGTCGATCAGAACCAGCCCACGCTGGCCAGGCGTCGTCGGTTTATACGACTTGAGTGCCATGCTCTCTGTCTTCCGTCAGCTAAAGGGGTCGTTTGCGACCCAAGTTATAGGGCTCCGAAGATCCCCGGGGAGGTGTTCGGCGATCCGTCGGGCTGCAATTGCACGGGGATATGGCCGAAAAATCGGAGGCCCCGGAAAACCGGGGCCGCCAGATTCGCTGGGCTTCTATCAGAGGCCCGTGGCAACGTCGATAGTGTTGCCCGCTTCAAGCGTGACATAGGCCTTTTTCTTGTCCGAGCGTTCGCCTGCGCGACCGCGGAACTTCTTGGCCTTGCCCTTGGTCACGACGGTGTTGACCGCTTTGACCTTGACGCCGAAAACCGCTTCCACGGCTTCCTTGATCATCGGCTTGGATGCATCCATCGCCACCTGAAAGACCACCGCGCCATTTTCCGAGACCATAGTGGCTTTCTCGGTGATGATCGGCTTCTTGATCAGGTCGTAGTGTTCGGGTTTCGCGCTCATTTCAGGCGAGCCTCCAAGGCTTCGACACCTGCTTTGGTGATCACGAGCGTGTCACGCTTCAGGATGTCATAGACGTTCGCACCGATGGTCGGCAGCACGTCGATCCCTTCGATGTTGCGGGCAGCGAGCGCGAAGTTCGCGTCGATGTCCGAACCGTCGATGATCAGCACGCGCTTCCAGCCACGTTCCTGCACGGTTTTGGCGAGGATGGCGGTCTTGGCTTCGGCCAGCGCGAGGCTGTCCACGATCACCAGTTCGCCGGCTTTCGCCTTGGCCGAGAGCGCATGGCGAAGGCCAAGCGCGCGGAACTTCTTCGGCAGATCATGGGCGTGCGACCGCGGGGTCGGGCCCTTCACAACGCCGCCGTGACGGAAGATCGGGGCCTTCTTGGAACCGTGACGAGCGCCGCCGGTGCCTTTCTGGCGATAGATCTTCTTGGTCGAGTAGGACACTTCGGCGCGCGTCAGCGTCGAGTGCGTACCGGCCTGCGATTTGGCGCGCTGCCAACGGACCACGCGATGCAGGATGTCGGCGCGCGGCTCGAGGCCGAAGAGCGCTTCGTCGAGATCGATGGAACCGGCCTTGCCGCCGTCGAGCTTGATTACGTCAAGTTTCATGCTTCACCCCCTTCGGCGGCCACTTCGGCAGCCGGAGCAGCAGCGGTTGCGGCGCGGATCGCGGCCGGACGCGGCGCGTCGGCGAACGGAGCCTTCTTGACCGCATCCTTGATGGTGACCCAGCCACCGCGCGAGCCCGGGACGGCGCCCTTGACCATGATCAGGCCACGGTCGGCGTCGGTACGGACGACTTGCAGGTTCTGGGTCGTGGTGCGGACGGAGCCGAGGTGACCCGCCATCTTCTTGCCCTTGAACACCTTGCCGGGGTCCTGGCACTGGCCGGTCGAACCGTGCGAACGGTGCGACACGGACACACCGTGCGAGGCGCGAAGACCGCCGAAGTTGTGGCGCTTCATGGCGCCGGCAAAGCCTTTACCGATCGAGGTGCCGGCGATGTCGACGAACTGGCCTGCAAGGTAGTGGTCGGCGGTGATTTCCGCGCCCACTTCGATCAGGTTGTCGGGCGAGACGCGGAATTCCGCGATCTTGCGCTTGGGAGCGACATTGGCCTTGGCGAAGTGGCCGCGCTGGGCTGCCGTGGTCCGCTTGGCCTTGGCCGAGCCCGCGCCGAGCTGGACGGCGGTGTAGCCATCCTTGTCAGCGGTGCGCTGGGCGACGACCTGAAGGCTGTCGAGTTGGAGGACGGTCACAGGAACCTGTGCGCCGTTCTCGAGGAAAAGCCGGGTCATGCCCAGCTTCTTGGCGATAACACCAGAACGCATGGTCATTGCTCCTTACACCTTGATCTCGACGTCCACGCCAGCGGCGAGGTCGAGCTTCATCAGCGCGTCCACGGTCTGGGGGGTCGGATCGACGATGTCGAGAAGGCGCTTGTGCGTGCGGATTTCCCACTGGTCGCGCGACTTCTTGTCGATGTGCGGACCACGGAGAACCGTGAACTTCTCGATTTTGTTCGGCAGCGGGATCGGGCCGCGCACTTGCGCGCCGGTCCGCTTGGCCGTGTTGACGATTTCCTGCGTGCTGGCATCCAGAACGCGGTAATCGAAGGCTTTCAGCCGGATGCGGATGGTCTGACCTTGCATCTTTCAGTCCTTCTTAGAACGTAGGGTGGGCATCGGCCCACCCAAGAGGTTCTGGTTAACTTGGTATCCGAGGCGGGGCTTTAACCCCGCCGCGGGTAGATGTCACTCGATGATTTTCGAGACGACGCCTGCGCCGACGGTGCGGCCGCCTTCACGGATGGCGAAGCGGAGCTTCTCTTCCATCGCGATCGGGGCGATCAGTTCGACGTTGAACTTCAGGTTGTCGCCCGGCATCACCATCTCGGTGCCTTCCGGCAGTTGCACGGTCCCGGTCACGTCGGTCGTGCGGAAGTAGAACTGCGGACGGTAGTTGGCGAAGAACGGGGTGTGGCGGCCGCCTTCTTCCTTGGTCAGGATGTAGGCTTCGGCTTCGAACTTCGTGTGCGGGTTCACCGACTTCGGCTTGCACAGCACCTGGCCGCGCTCGACGCCTTCGCGGTCGATGCCGCGCAGCAGCACGCCGACGTTGTCGCCGGCTTCACCGCGGTCAAGCAGCTTGCGGAACATCTCGACGCCCGTGCAGGTCGATTTCTTCGTGTCGCGGATGCCGACGATTTCGACTTCGTCGCCGACGTTGATCACGCCACGCTCGATGCGGCCCGTCACAACCGTGCCACGGCCCGAGATCGAGAACACGTCTTCGATCGGCATCAGGAAGGGCTGGTCGATCGCACGCGCCGGCGTCGGGATGTAGGAGTCGACCGCCGCCAGAAGCGCGCGGATCGAGTCTTCACCGATGTCCTTGCGCTCGCCGATCATCGCCTGGTGGGCCGAGCCCTTGATGATCGGGATATCGTCGCCCGGGTATTCGTAGGACGAGAACAGCTCGCGCAGTTCCATTTCCACGAGTTCGATCAGTTCCGCGTCATCAACAAGGTCGACCTTGTTCATGTAGCAGACCATGTAGGGGATACCCACCTGGCGGCCGAGCAGGATGTGCTCGCGCGTTTGCGGCATCGGGCCGTCGGACGCGGCGCAGACGAGGATCGCGCCGTCCATCTGGGCGGCGCCCGTGATCATGTTCTTCACATAGTCGGCGTGGCCGGGGCAGTCGACGTGCGCGTAGTGACGGTTCTCGGTCTCGTATTCAACGTGCGCCGTCGAGATCGTGATCCCGCGCGCGCGCTCTTCCGGGGCGCCGTCGATCTGGTCGTAGGCGCGGAATTCGCCGAAGTACTTGGTGATCGCCGCCGTCAGCGTCGTCTTGCCGTGGTCAACGTGGCCGATCGTGCCGATGTTGACGTGCGGTTTGGTCCGTTCAAACTTTGCCTTTGCCATGATGGCTATCCTTCATTCGGTTGCGGTGCGTGCTGTCACGCACCCTACAGGGGTAGGGTGGGCGTTACCGCCCACCGCCAAATCACGCGTATTTCTTCTGGATTTCGTCCGAGATGTTCTGCGGAACGGCGTCGTAATGGTCGAACTCCATCGAGAACACGGCGCGGCCCGAGGTCATCGAACGCAGCGTGTTGATGTAGCCGAACATGTTGGCCAGCGGGACCATCGCCGAGATGACGTTGGCGTTGCCGCGGCTGTCCTGTCCGGTCACCATGCCCCGACGCGAGGTCAGGTCGCCGATGACGCCGCCGGTGTATTCTTCCGGCGTGACGACTTCGACTTTCATGATCGGTTCGAGCAGTTTCGCACCGGCCTTCTTCAGACCTTCGCGCATTGCGGCGCGCGAGGCGATTTCGAAGGCGAGGACCGAGGAGTCGACGTCATGGAACGCGCCGTCGATCAGCTGCACCTTGAAGTCGATCACCGGGAAGCCTGCGAGCGGGCCCGAGTCCATGACGGACTTGATGCCTTTTTCGACGCCGGGAATGTATTCCTTGGGCACCGAGCCGCCGACGACCTTGGATTCGAACGAGTAGCCCTCGCCCGGTTCCGTCGGGGTGATCACCAGCTTGACGCGGGCGAACTGGCCCGTACCGCCGGTCTGCTTCTTGTGGGTGTAGTCGATTTCGTGCTCGCGCGAGATGGTCTCGCGGTAGGCAACCTGCGGGGCACCGATGTTCGCCTCGACCTTGAACTCGCGACGCATGCGGTCGACGAGGATGTCGAGGTGAAGTTCGCCCATGCCCTTCATGATGGTCTGGCCCGACTCGAGGTCGGTCTCGACGCGGAAGGACGGGTCTTCGGCAGCCAGACGGGCAAGTGCGATGCCCATCTTTTCCTGGTCGGCCTTGGTCTTGGGTTCCACGGCGATTTCGATGACCGGGACCGGGAAGGTCATGGTTTCGAGAACGACGGGCGCCGCCGGATCGCACAGCGTGTCACCGGTGGTGGTTTCCTTCAGACCGCCGAGCGCGATGATGTCGCCGGCGAAGGCTTCCGAGATTTCCTCACGCTCGATGGCGTGCATCATCATCATGCGGCCAACGCGCTCTTTGCGCTGCTTGGTCGCGTTCAGCATGCCGTCGCCCTTGGCCAGTTTGCCCGAGTAGATGCGGGTAAAGGTCAGCGAGCCGACGAAGGGGTCGTTCATGATCTTGAAGGCCAGCGCCGAGAAGGGCTGGTCGTCATCGGCCGAACGCGCGATGTTGCGGGTTTCCGTCTCGTCACCCGGCGCGAAGCCCATGTAGGGCGGAACGTCGAGCGGCGAGGGCAGATAGTCGATCACGGCGTTCAGGAGGGGCTGCACGCCCTTGTTCTTGAATGCCGAGCCAGCCATCACGGGGATGAAGTCGATCGCGAGCGTGCCCTTGCGGATCAGCGCGCGCAGCGTTTCGGCGTCGGGTTCGGTGCCTTCGAGATAGGCTTCCATCGCGGCATCGTCCTGACCGACAGCGGTCTCGATCAGGTTCATGCGCCATTCGTCCGCGCTGGCTTTCAGCTCAGCCCGGATCGGCTGGCGAACCCAGGAAGCGCCGAGGTCTTCGCCCTGGTAGACCCATTCTTCCATGGTCACGAGGTCGATGATGCCTTCGAGCTTGTCTTCCGCACCGATGGGCAGGGCGATCGGCATGGCGTTGGCGCCAGTCCGGTCCTTGATCATGCGGACGCAGTTGAAGAAGTCGGCGCCGGTCTTGTCCATCTTGTTGACGAACACGATGCGCGGAACCTTGTAGCGGTCAGCCTGACGCCACACGGTTTCGGTCTGGGGTTCGACGCCGGCGTTGCCGTCGAGCAGAACCACAGCGCCGTCGAGCACGGCCAGCGAACGCTCGACTTCGATGGTGAAGTCGACGTGGCCGGGGGTGTCGATGATGTTGAAACGGAACTTGTCGGCACGTGCATGCTCGAGGCCCGGATCAACGGTGCGTTCCCAGAAGGTGGTGGTCGCAGCCGAGGTGATCGTGATGCCACGCTCTTGCTCTTGCTCCATCCAGTCCATCGTTGCGGCGCCGTCATGGACTTCGCCGATCTTGTGGGACTTGCCGGTGTAGTAGAGGATGCGTTCCGAAGTCGTGGTCTTGCCCGCGTCGATGTGGGCGATGATCCCGAAGTTACGGTAACGTTCCAGCGGATATTCGCGTGCCATGGTGACCCCTTACCAGCGGTAATGGCTGAACGCTTTGTTCGCGTCGGCCATCTTGTGGGTGTCTTCACGCTTCTTCACGGCGGTGCCGCGGTTGTTCACCGCGTCGGCCAGTTCGGCAGCAAGACGTTCTTCCATGGTGTTCTCGTTGCGCTTGCGGGCAGCGATGATCAGCCAACGGATGGCGAGCGCTTCGCGGCGCTCGGTGCGGACTTCGACGGGGACCTGATAGGTCGCACCACCGACGCGGCGCGAACGCACTTCGACGGAGGGCTTCACGTTTTCCAGAGCTTCATGGAACGCTTCGATCGGCTGGCGCTTGAGGCGCTGCTCAACGCGGGTGAGCGCGCCGTAAACGATCGATTCAGCGACGGACTTCTTGCCGTCGAGCATCAGGTTGTTCATGAACTTGGTGAGAACCCGGTCGCCATACTTGGCATCGGGGAGGATTTCGCGCTTCTCGGCGGCGTGACGACGTGACATGTTTTAATTCCTCACTTCGGACGCTTGGCGCCGTATTTCGAGCGGCGCTGACGACGTTCTTTGACGCCCTGGGTATCCAGAACACCGCGCAGGATGTGGTAACGCACACCGGGAAGGTCTTTCACGCGGCCACCACGGATCAGAACCACGGAGTGTTCCTGAAGGTTGTGCTTTTCGCCGGGAATGTAGCTGATGACCTCGAACCCGTTGGTCAGGCGCACCTTGGCGACCTTACGCATAGCGGAGTTCGGTTTCTTCGGCGTCGTGGTGTACACGCGGGTGCACACGCCACGCTTCTGCGGGCAGGATTCCAAGTGCTGCGACTTGGAGCGTCGTACTTTCGCCTCCCGCGGTTTGCGGATCAGCTGTTGGATAGTCGGCATTCACGTTCCCCGTGTTGCGCTGTCAATACTCGCACCGGATCCGGTGCGCTGCTTCTCGACGGTGCCTTTGCGCCTATCGCAAAAACACCAAAACCGCATACGCCCCCTACGCGGGGACGACGCGGTGGAATTCCAGAGGATCGGAGCGTTTCGGCCCGGATCATGACCACTCAATTTTAGGCACCCAATCAGCAAAACCCAAAGGTCGCAGGACGAGGTAGCGGGCGTATAGGGGGAGTCGCGGGGGATGTCAACGGGCGGCGGCGGGCCCGGCGGGCGGTGCGGCGCTAATTCCCGAGGGGTTTGCGACGGATCAGGGCGCGGTGCAAGAGGCTTGCGAGTAGCAGGGTGAAAAGCATCGCGAAAAGCGTGTCCGACAGGAAATGCCGCCCCGTCGAAAGCCGTTGCAGCGCCGTGACCAAGGGGAGGGCGGCGGCAAGCACGGCCAGCACGCGCAGGGCAAGGGGCGAGAGGCGGTCGCGCCAGAGACCCAGCACCAGCAAAAGCGCGATGGCGGTGGCGGTTGCACCCGACACCTCGCCCGAGACGAAGGAGCAGTTGGACAGGCATTGGTCCGACGGCCACCACGGGGGCGAGTAGGTCAGGCTGCCGCCGAATTCGGCCACATCGGCGGGGCGGGCGCGGCCCCAGTGGCGTTTGAGCAGCGTATCGACAAGCAGGCCGGGGCCGAGCGCATAGGTCAGCACGATCAGCCCCCAAAGCCGGGCGGGGCCGCGCAGGATGGCGCGTTTCCTGACCAGAGCGAGAAGCCAGAGGACGAAGGCGGCCAGCAGGACCACGCCGGACAGGCGCCAGAGGGCGAAGCGGATCCCCTCGGAGGCGGGGCTGTCCATCCAGCCCTTGGCGAAGAACAGGTCGGACACCGCCAGATCGAGGCGCGGGAAGATCACGAAGGGCAGCATCGCCAGAATGGCAAGAAGGGCGACGCGCAGGGGGTTGGGCATGTCAATTTCCATGAATACAGGCGGCGTCGATGATGAAGGCCTTCAGTTCCATCCTGGAATAGGTGCCCTGCCCCGCGTCGAGGGGCAAGCGTTCTGCCGGTGTTTCCGCTTCGGGACAGGCCGGCGGGCGGCCCGCGATGTAAAGAACCTTGCCCGTGATGTCTGCCGGAAGGGGGTAGACCTGTTCATAATGGTTCAACGCCCGCCCCTTGGGCGGCACGGCATAGAAGGCGAGGTTGCTTTCGGCCCCTGTGAAGAACAGGTCTGCCAGCACATCGCGGCGGCTTGCGACGATCGGCAGGCCGTCGTTGTCGATGGCGAGATCGATGATCTGGCGGCTCATCTCGGCCTGACCGAGGTAGCGGACGAGAATGGGCCGGTCGCCGAGCGAGAAGGTCGGGAAGATGGTCAGCAAGGGCACAATCAGGCTGAGCGCGCCGTTGATCGCAAGCGATGCGCCCATCAGGCGCGGGCGGTGCGACAAGAGGGCCACGGCGGCGACGGTTCCGGCAAAATAGGCCGAGGCGGCCCAGTTGGCATAGGCCTGTTCGAGCAACGCCTGAACGCTGACGATGACCAGCGGCGGCAGGGCGAACACGGCAAGCCGTGCCGTCTGCGGCCGGAAGATCGCGGCCAGCGTGGCGGCAAAGACGAGAGGGCCGGCAACGGCGAATTGCGCGCCGAGGAATTGCACGAGGCTGAGCGGAGAGATCGCACCCAGCGGGCTGGGCTGGCGGATCCAGCTGACGTTGTCGACCGTGTGCGAGACGGTGGCGAAGCCGTTCAGCGCGTTCCAGACGATGTTGGGGGTGGCGACGGCCGCAAAGGCCAAAAGCAGCCAGAGCGCGTTGCGCCAGCCGATGCGCAGCGACGGATGGATCACGACGGCCAGCCCTGCGCCGAGCAGGAAATAGATCGAGGCATATTTCGCAAGGAAAGCAAGGCCGAGGCAGAGCCCGCCAAGCACGGCAAGATGCGTCCGCCGCTCTTGCGCAAGGCGGTGCCAGTAGTAGAGCGCGCCCGCGAAGAAAGGCGCCATGATCGTGTCGGTCGAGGCGAGCAGGCTGCCCACGGCGGCCATCGGCAGGGTGACATAGGTCAGCGCGGTCAGCATGGCGACCCGCGGCCCGTAGATGCGGTCGGCGAGTGCGGCAAGGATCAGCGCGGTCGCCCCGTGGAACAGCGCAAAGGGCGCGCGGACGAAATAGGCGTTGTCGCCGCCGATCCAGGTGGACAGGCCGATCACCCAGGCGATCAGCGGGGGTTTCGAGTAATAGCCAAAGGCGAAATGCTGGCCCCAGAGCCAGTACTGGCTTTCATCGACGTAAAGATCGGTGCGGTCGAAGGCCAGAAGGACCAGCCGCGCCGCGGTGACGGCGATGACAAGCCGCAGCGCAAGGCGGCGCCAATCGTCAGCTATCGGTGCGGGCATCGACCTGCCGTCCCTTGTGGATGAGCCAGAGGTTGCGGCTGTAGATCACCACGCCCGGCAACTGGCCGAGGATGATCACCGGCTCGAGTTTGTGCAGGCCGTAGATCAGCACGATGGTTCCGCCGATCAGCGAGAAATACCAGAAGGCGACGGGCATGACCGAGGCCCCTGCCCTTTCGGATGCGATCCATTGCACGACGAAGCGGGCGGTGAACATGAGCTGGCCCAGAAGGCCGATGACAAGCCATGTGGCGTCGGCTGCGGTTTCCGCGCCGAAAAGGCTCATCACTGTGTGCACGGCAAGGTTCCTTATTCGCTGAGGTCGCGCGGGGTGGCGGTCTTGCGACGCCGGATCAGCCACATCACGCCGAAAAGGTCAACAATTCCGACGAGCGCGCGCTGAAGGTTACTGTAATTTGATCGGCCCGCCCCGCGGCCACGGTGGGTGACATCGACATGCGCCACGGTCCAGCCGTCGCGCTTGAACAGCGCGGGAAGGTAGCGGTGCATGTGGTTGAAGAAGGGCAGTTCCAGAAACGCCTCGCGGCGGAAGGCTTTCAGACCGCAGCCCGTGTCGCGCGTGCCGTCGTCGAGCATCGCGCCGCGCAGGGCGTTGGCGAAGCGCGAGGCCAGCCGTTTCGACAGCGTGTCCTGCCGCGCGACGCGCTGGCCTGCGACGATGCCGATACGCCCCGCACCGGCGGCGCGCAGCGGGGCGATCAGCGCCGGAAGGTTCGCGGGCGGGTTTTGCCCGTCGCCGTCGAGCGTGGCGATGATCGCGCCCCGCGCGGCGCGCACGCCGGAATGCACGGCGGCGCTTTGCCCGCCCGAGGTTTCGTGCCGCAGCACGCGCAGCATGGGAAAGCGGGCGCGGGCGGCAAGAAGGGCCTGCGCCGTGCCGTCGGTCGATCCGTCATCGACCACGATCACCTCGAAATCGGGTTCGCCGGACAGCGCGACCACGATCTCGTCGATCAGGGCGGGAAGGTTTTCCGCCTCGTTCTTTGCGGGGATGACGATCGAAAGGTCGGTCATATTCTGCCTGTTTCAGCGTTTCGACTTTACCCTGCGCTCGCGCCAAAGGGTGAAAATGCCCGATCCGACAACCAGAGCGGCACCCAGCAGCGTTAGCGCATCGGGCAGCGTTCCGAAAGCGGCCCATCCCAGAAAGATCGCCCAGAGCAGCGAGGTGTAGCGAAACGGTGCCACGAAGCCGATATCACCGACGCGCATCGTCATGACGACGAAGTTATACCCGACGACAAGCGAGGCGGCGGCGGCGAGGATGGTCAGCCCCTCGTTCAGCGATACGGCCTGCCAGCCTTCGAGCAGCGACAGGACAAGTGCTGTCACCGTGACCGAGAGCGAGGCGAGGACCGCGACCGTGCTGGACGGCACCGCGGCGGACATCTCGCGCGTGGAGAGGTCGCGCACCACGACGAAGGCCACCGAAGCCAGACCCATCAGCGACCAGTGGTCAAAGCCTTCGGGTCCGGGGCGGATGATGATGAGCACGCCTGCAAAGCCGATCAGGATGGCGGTCAGGCGGCGCCAGCCCACCTTTTCACCAAAGATCGCCCAGGCGGCAAGGGT
Source organism: Paragemmobacter straminiformis (assembly GCF_014243445.1). Classification (GTDB taxonomy): domain Bacteria; phylum Pseudomonadota; class Alphaproteobacteria; order Rhodobacterales; family Rhodobacteraceae; genus Paragemmobacter; species Paragemmobacter straminiformis. The sequence goes on along the minus strand of NZ_JACLQD010000005.1, from coordinate 24,391 downwards.
GACGGCAAGCGGCAGCGACTGCATGATGGCCGACAGGCTGGCGATGGGCATATGCACGAGGGCTGCAAGGAAAAGCAGGGTGCTTGCCACCTCGCCCACCGAGCGGAGGCCGATCATCTTGTAGTCGCGGCGCGGCAGGCGCAGGCGCAGACCGCTCTGATGCAGCGCCACCAGAACGAGCGGGCCGAGCGTGAGCATCCCGCGCATGGCGATGGATTGCCAGAGCGGCAGGCTTTGCGTCGCGGCCTTCATGCAGGCGTCGTTCAGCGTGAAGCCTGCCATGGCGACGTTCATGTAAAGCGCGCCGCGCAGGTTGTCGGATATGGGCATGGGTCTCTCCTGTGCGGATGGCTATCAGGAGCGGAGGGCCGAAACCAGACGGTTCAGCATGGCGGGGGTCGTGGCGAAATGCGCGCCAAGCAGGGCCGACGCCTCGGCCGGGGAACGGTCGGTCACGACGCCGGTGGTGTGGGCGGTGCTGTCGTTGCCGCCGTGGATGCTGCGCAGGTAGGCCATTTCGGTGGCGTCCGAAAAGGTGGTGAAGAACTGCGGCAAGAGGCGGTGGTTGCGGCGGAAGATGTTGTCGCCATAGCCGGCGGGCGCGCAAAGTGCCACGCCGACCGACAGCGGCATCTTTTCGGTGGCTTCGACGAACTGCGGTTCCTTGCCGGTCAGGTCGACGAAAAGGCCGCGATTCTGCGTGACGGCAAAGGGGGTTGCGGTAAAGGCCGCAACGCCCTGCGCGATGCGGCGCAGCCGGGCGATATGGTCGCGGTCGAGCGCGTCGTCATCGTCGAGGCGGAAGCTGGTGAGATGGCTGTGGCCCCTATCGGCGAGGCTGGCGAATGCGGTCTGGACGGCCGGATAATGGTGCATCGGCGGCAGTGCGACGAGGCGCGCGCCAAGCGGCGCGATCCCCGACAGCAACCTGTCGCGCGCCCAGTCGGGCAGATCGGTTCCGACAAGGATGAGGGTTTCGAAATCGGGGTCGCTTTGCGCCAGCAGCGAGGGGAGGCAGAGCGCCTCGAACAGGGCGAAGCGGCGTTCAAGGCGGGGGCGGTCATAAAGCATCGCCTGCAAGCGCGAGGGATCGTCGGGCTTGACGCTGAAGCCGGAAAGCGCGGGGTAGGAAAAGCGGATCAACCCGGCGATGCGGTTCTTGAACGTCATTTGCACTGGTCCCTTGCACGACAGGGGCAAGCCTAGCAGCGGCGGGGCCAAAAGCGAAGGGGCCGCCGCATCGCTGCGACGGCCCCTGTCATGTCATTTCCGCAAGATCAATCGCGGCTGTCGTCGCTGAAGTTCGCAAAGACGACTTCGTCGGCCGTCATCGGAACCGGCGCGGCAATGGCCGCTGCGGTTTCGGCGTCGGAGCGGCGCGCGTCGATCACGTTCTGGTCGCGGTCGGCGGCGATCTTCTTCACGCGGCTGGTGGCACCACCGGTGCCGGCCGGGATCAGACGACCGACGATCACGTTCTCTTTCAGGCCAACCAGCTTGTCGCGCTTGCCCTGAACCGAAGCCTCGGTCAGCACGCGGGTGGTTTCCTGGAACGAGGCCGCCGAGATGAAGGAGCGCGTTTGCAGCGAGGCCTTGGTGATCCCGAGCAGAACCGGCTCGGCCTTGGCTTCGCGGCCGCCACGGTTGCGGGCGCGCAGGTTTTCTTCATCCAGTTCGATCTTCTCGACCTGTTCGCCCTTGAGCAGGGTGGTGTCGCCACCGTCCAGCACTTCGAGCTTTTGCAGCATCTGGCGAACGATCACCTCGATGTGCTTGTCGTTGATCTTCACGCCTTGCAGGCGATACACGTCCTGCACTTCGTCGATCATGTAGTTGGCCAGAGCCTCGACACCCAGAATGCGCAGGATGTCGTGCGGGGCCGGGTTGCCGTCCATGATGTAATCGCCCTTCTGGACGAAGTCGCCTTCCTGAACCGGAATGTGCTTGCCCTTGGGGATCATGTATTCGACGGCTTGCAGCGTCTCATCGACGGGTTCGACCGTGATGCGGCGCTTGTTCTTGTAGTCTTTGCCGAAGCGGACGTAGCCGTCCATTTCCGCGATGATCGCGTGGTCTTTCGGACGGCGGGCCTCGAAGAGTTCGGCCACGCGCGGCAGACCACCGGTGATGTCCTTGGTCCGTGCGCCTTCGCGCGGGATACGGGCCACGACGTCGCCGGGCTTGATCTCTTGGCCGTCTTCGACCGAGAGGATCGCGTCAACCGACATCTGGTAGCTGATCGGGTTGCCGTTTTCGGCCCGCACGGGTTCGCCCGTGGCGGGGTCCATCACGATCACTTCCGGCTTCAGCTCGTTCCCTTTGGGGGCCGAGCGCCAGTCGGAGACGATGCGCTGGGTCATGCCGGTCGCGTCGTCGGTGTCTTCGCGCACCGAGATGCCCGAGATCAGGTCGACGAAGCGCGCGACACCGCCCTTTTCGGCGATGATCGGCAGGGTGTAGGGGTCCCATTCGAACAGCTTGGCGCCGCGCTTCACGGTCGCACCGTCGGCCACGTGGATCTTGGCGCCATAGGTGACCTTGTGAACCGCACGGTCCGCGCCACCCTCGTCGACGATGGCGATGGACATGTTACGGCCCATCACGATCTGCTCGCCGTTGGCGTTGGACAGAAGCGAGGCGTTGCGGAACTCGATCCGGCCTTCTTGGCTGGCTTCGAGGAAGGACTGCTGCCCGCCCTGCGCGATGCCGCCGATGTGGAAGGTCCGCATCGTCAGCTGCGTGCCGGGTTCGCCGATGGACTGGGCGGCGATGATGCCGACCGCTTCGCCTTCGTTCACCATCGTACCGCGGGCGAGGTCACGCCCGTAGCACATGGCGCAAACGCCCTCTTCCGCTTCGCAGGTCAGCGGCGAACGGATGCGCATGACGGTGATGCCGGCCTGGTCGATCAGGTCGGCGCGACGTTCGTCGATCAGCTCGCCACGGGCGACCACGACTTCGTCGGTGCCGGGGATGATGACATCATCGGCAGCCACGCGGCCAAGGACGCGGTCGGCGAGGGTTTGCACCACTTCACCGTCGTTGACGGCGGTTTCGGCGGTGATCGCACGCTCGGTTCCGCAATCGTGCGAGCGCACGATGCAGTCTTGCGCGACGTCCACCAGACGACGGGTCAGGTAGCCCGAGTTCGCGGTCTTCAGCGCGGTATCCGCAAGGCCCTTGCGGGCGCCGTGGGTCGAGTTGAAGTATTCGAGAACGGTCAGACCTTCCTTGAAGTTCGAGATGATCGGCGTTTCGATGATCTCGCCCGAGGGCTTGGCCATCAGGCCGCGCATCCCGCCAAGCTGCTTCATCTGGGCCGGCGAACCCCGCGCACCCGAGTGCGACATCATGTAGACCGAGTTCGGCTCTTTCTCGGCACCGGCGTCGTCGTAACGCACGGCCGAGATTTCGGCCATCATCTCGCCCGCCACCTTGTCCGAGCATTTGGACCAGGCGTCGACGACCTTGTTGTACTTTTCGCCCTGGGTGATCAGGCCGTCCATGTACTGCTGTTCGAATTCCTTAACCTGATCGCGAACCTCGTTCACGATGGTCCATTTGGAATCGGGGATCAGCATGTCGTCCTTGCCGAAGGAGATGCCGGCGCGGAAGGCTTCGCGGAAGCCGAGACCCATGATCTGGTCACAGAAGATCACCGACTCTTTCTGGCCGCAGTAGCGGTAGACGGTGTCGATGACGGCTTGCACGTCTTTCTTCCGCAGCAGGCGGTTCACCAGATCGAAAGGTGCTTTCGCGTTCAGCGGCAGAAGGTTGCCAAGGCGCAGACGGCCCGGCGTGGTGTCGAAACGCTTCCACACCTCGTTGCCTTCTTCGTCGATCTGGCGGATCCGCGCCTTGATCGAGGCGTGCAGATGCACGGCCCCCGAGGCGAGCGCGTGTTCGACTTCGTCGATATCGGCAAAGGCCATGCCTTCACCGACCATGCCCTTGCGGTTCATGGTGGTGTAGTAAAGGCCAAGCACCATGTCCTGCGAGGGAACGATGATGGGCGCGCCGTTGGCGGGCGAGAGGACGTTGTTCGTCGACATCATCAGAACGCGCGCTTCGAGCTGGGCTTCCAGCGAAAGCGGCACGTGGACGGCCATCTGGTCACCGTCGAAGTCGGCGTTGAAGGCCGAGCAGACGAGCGGGTGCAGCTGGATCGCCTTGCCTTCGATCAGGATCGGTTCGAAGGCCTGAATCCCCAGACGGTGCAGCGTGGGCGCACGGTTCAACAGGACGGGGTGTTCGCGGATCACTTCGTCAAGGATGTCCCAAACCTCGGGGCGTTCCTTTTCGACCAGCTTCTTGGCCTGTTTGACGGTCGAGGACAGACCCTTCGCCTCAAGCCGCGAGTAGATGAAGGGCTTGAAGAGTTCGAGCGCCATCTTCTTGGGCAGGCCGCACTGGTGCAGCTTGAGTTCCGGACCCGTCACGATGACCGAACGGCCCGAGAAGTCGACCCGCTTGCCGAGAAGGTTCTGGCGGAAGCGGCCCTGCTTGCCCTTGAGCATGTCGGAGAGCGATTTCAGCGGGCGCTTGTTGGTGCCCGTGATCACGCGGCCGCGGCGGCCGTTGTCGAAGAGCGCGTCGACGGCTTCCTGCAACATGCGCTTTTCGTTGCGCACGATGATGTCGGGCGCACGCAGCTCGATCAGGCGCTTGAGGCGGTTGTTGCGGTTGATGACGCGACGGTAAAGGTCGTTCAGGTCCGAGGTGGCGAAGCGGCCGCCATCGAGCGGGACGAGCGGGCGCAGTTCCGGCGGGATCACCGGAAGCACGGTCAGCACCATCCACTCGGGGCGGTTGCCCGATTCAAGGAAGCTCTCGACGATCTTCAGACGCTTGATGATCTTCTTCGGCTTCAGCTCGCCCGTCGCTTCCTTGAGGTCCTCGCGCAGCTGGTCTGCGGTGGATTCAAGGTCGATGGCGGCCAGCATCTCGCGGATCGCCTCGGCGCCGATGTTGGCGGTGAAGGCGTCGGCGCCATACTGGTCCTGCGCGTCGAGGAATTCTTCCTCGGTCATCAGCTGGCCGTAGGTCAGGTCGGTCAGACCCGGTTCGATCACGACGTAGTTTTCGAAGTAGAGGATGCGTTCCAGATCGCGCAGCGTCATGTCGAGCATGAGGCCGATCCGGCTGGGCAGCGATTTCAGGAACCAGATGTGGGCAACGGGGGCGGCCAGTTCGATATGGCCCATCCGCTCGCGCCGCACCTTTTGCAAGGTGACTTCCACGCCGCATTTTTCGCAGACGACGCCGCGATATTTCATGCGCTTGTATTTGCCGCAGAGGCATTCGTAATCTTTGATCGGCCCGAAGATACGGGCGCAGAACAGACCGTCACGTTCCGGCTTGAACGTGCGGTAGTTGATGGTTTCCGGCTTCTTGATCTCGCCGAAGGACCACGAGAGGATCCGCTCGGGCGAGGCCAGAGAGATCTTGATCTCGTCGAAGGTCTTGATCGGCGCAACCGGGTTGAACGGGTTGGTCGAGAGTTCCTGGTTCATTTCATAGCCTTATGAATGGGGGCGGCGGGGGATTGTCGGCGGTGGGGGTGCGCGGCTGGCGCGCACCCGTTGCGGTGTGCCCTAGGGCGCACCTACCGCGTCACTCATCCTCCGCATCCAGGAGTTCCATGTTGAGGCCGAGGCCCCGCACTTCCTTGACAAGGACGTTGAACGATTCCGGCACGCCGGCTTCGAAGTTGTCCTCGCCCTTGACGATGCTTTCGTAGACCTTGGTGCGGCCTGCCACGTCGTCCGACTTCACCGTCAGCATTTCCTGCAGGGTGTAGGCGGCGCCGTAGGCTTCGAGCGCCCAGACCTCCATCTCGCCGAGACGCTGGCCACCGAACTGCGCCTTGCCGCCCAGCGGTTGCTGGGTCACGAGGCTGTACGGACCCGTCGAACGGGCGTGCAGCTTGTCGTCGACAAGGTGGTGCAGCTTGAGCATGTATTTCACGCCCACGGTGACCTTGCGGGCGAATTTCTCGCCCGTGCGGCCATCGAACACTTCGGATTGACCCGAGGTGTCAAAGCCCGCCCGCGTCAGCGCGTCGTTGACGTCGATCTCTTTGGCGCCGTCGAAGACCGGCGAAGCGATCGGAACGCCACGGGTGACGTTGCCGGCCATTTCGAGGAACTGGTCTTCGGTCACGTCACCGAAAGCGTCGTCATAGGTTTCGTCGCCGTAAGCCAGACGCATCGCTTCGCGCACCGGGGTCATGTCGCCCGAGCGGCGATATTCCTTCAGCGCCTCGTCGATCCGCAGGCCCAGACCGCGTGCGGCCCAGCCCATGTGGGTTTCGAGGATCTGGCCCACGTTCATCCGCGACGGCACGCCGAGCGGGTTCAGAACGAGGTCGACAGCGGTGCCGTCGGCAAGGAAGGGCATGTCCTCGATCGGGACGACCTTGGAGATGACGCCCTTGTTGCCGTGACGACCGGCCATCTTGTCGCCGGGTTGCAGCTTGCGCTTCACCGCGACGAACACCTTGACCATCTTCATCACGCCGGGGGGCAGATCGTCGCCACGGCGGACCTTTTCGACCTTGTCTTCAAAGCGCAGTTCGAGCGCGCGTTTCTGCGCTTCGAACTGGTCGTGCAGGGCTTCGACGTCCTTGGCTTCGGCTTCTTCGCCAAGCGCCAGTTGCCACCACTGGCCGCGCGACAGCGTGCCCAGCAGTTCGTCGTCGATGGTCGAGCCGGCGCGGATGCCTTTCGGCCCCTTGACGGCGGTCTTGCCCATGATCAGCGTTTTGAGACGCGCGTAGATGTTCCGCTCGAGGATCACGAGTTCGTCGTCGCGGTCGCGGGCGAGGCGTTCGACTTCCTCACGCTCGATCTGGAGCGCGCGTTCGTCCTTGTCCACGCCGTGGCGGTTGAAAACCCGCACTTCGACGATCGTGCCGTAGGCCCCGGGGGGCAGACGGAGCGAGGTGTCGCGGACGTCCGAGGCCTTTTCACCGAAGATGGCGCGCAGAAGTTTTTCTTCCGGCGTCATCGGGCTTTCGCCCTTGGGGGTGATCTTGCCGACAAGGATGTCGCCCGGCTGCACTTCGGCGCCGATGTAGACGATGCCCGCTTCGTCGAGGTTGCGAAGGGCTTCTTCGCCGACGTTCGGGATGTCGCGGGTGATCTCTTCCGGGCCGAGTTTCGTATCGCGGGCGGCGACTTCGTATTCCTCGATGTGGATCGAGGTGAAGACGTCGTCGCGCAGGATGCGTTCCGAGATCAGGATCGAGTCTTCGTAGTTGTAGCCGTTCCACGGCATGAAGGCGACGACCACGTTCCGGCCGAGGGCAAGTTCGCCCATGTCGGTGCAGGGACCGTCAGCCACCACTTCGCCGCGACCGACCGTGTCGCCCACTTTGACCAGCGGGCGCTGGTTGATGCAGGACGACTGGTTCGACCGCTTGAACTTGCGCAGGCGGTAGATGTCGACGCCCGGTTCGCCGGGTTCGAGCATTTCCGTCGCACGCACGACGATACGGGTGGCGTCCACCTGGTCGATCACGCCGGCACGGCGCGCCATGATGGCGGCGCCCGAGTCACGTGCGACCACGGCTTCGATGCCGGTCCCGACGAAAGGCGCGTCGGATTGCAGCAGCGGAACCGCCTGACGTTGCATGTTCGAGCCCATGAGGGCGCGGTTCGCGTCGTCGTTTTCGAGGAAGGGGATCAGCGAGGCCGCGACCGAGACAAGCTGCTTCGGGGACACGTCGATCAGGTCGATCGCATCCGGCGGGTTCAGCATGAATTCGCCCGATTTCCGGCTGGAGATCAGGTCATCGGTGAAGCGGCCATCGGCGTCCTGCGCGGCGTTGGCCTGCGCCACGGTGTGGCGCATTTCCTCGGTCGCGGACATGTAGACGACCTCGTCGGTCACCTTGTTGTCGATCACCTTGCGGTAGGGGGTCTCGATGAAGCCGTATTTGTTCACGCGGGCAAAGGTCGCCAGCGAGTTGATCAGGCCGATGTTCTGGCCTTCGGGCGTTTCGATGGGGCACATCCGGCCATAGTGGGTCGGGTGGACGTCGCGCACTTCGAAGCCGGCGCGTTCGCGGGTCAGACCGCCCGGCCCGAGGGCCGAGAGGCGACGCTTGTGCGTCACTTCGGACAGCGGGTTGGTCTGGTCCATGAACTGCGACAGCTGCGAGGAGCCGAAGAATTCACGCACCGCGGCGGCGGCCGGTTTCGCGTTGATCAGGTCTTGCGGCATGATCGTGTCGATTTCGACGGACGACATGCGTTCCTTGATCGCGCGCTCCATGCGCAGGAGGCCGACGCGATACTGGTTTTCCATCAGCTCGCCCACCGAGCGCACACGGCGGTTGCCGAGGTGGTCGATGTCGTCGATTTCGCCCTTGCCGTCGCGCAGCTCGGTCAGCGCCTTGATGCAGGCGATGATGTCGTCGCGGTCGAGCGTGCGCTGGGTGTCGGGCTTGCCGAGGTCGAGGCGCATGTTCATCTTGACGCGGCCGACGGCCGAGAGGTCGTAGCGTTCGCTATCGAAGAACAGCGTGTCGAAAAGCTGGCTTGCGGCTTCGACGGTCGGCGGTTCGCCCGGACGCATGACGCGGTAGATGTCCATGAGCGCGGTGTCGCGGCCCATGTTCTTGTCTGCCGCCATCGTGTTGCGGATGTAGGGACCGACGTTGACGTTGTCGATGTCGAGGACCGGAATCTCGGTGATGCCCTGATCGAGCAGCAGCTTGACCGACCCGCCCTTGGGCGTGCCGTCGCGGTCGTATTCCATCGTCAGCTCGTCGCCGGCTTCGACCCAGATCTCGCCGGTTTCCTCGTTGATGATGTCCTTGGCGACGTAGCGGCCGAGGATGTAGTCGTAAGGCACCAGCAGTTCGGTGACGGCGCCTTCGTCGCGCCATTTCTTGACCATGCGCGGCGTGGCTTTTTCGCCCGCCTTGAGGATCACTTCACCGGTCGCGGCATCGACGAGGTCGTAGGTCGGGCGGGTGCCCGAGACACGGTTCGGGAAGAAGCGCGTGACCCAGCCTTTGTTCTTCACGTATTTGTAGGTCACCGTCTCGTAATAGGCGTCCATGATCGCCTCCTGGTCCATGCCGAGGGCATAGAGCAGGGTCGTCACCGGCAGTTTGCGGCGGCGGTCGATGCGCGCGAAAACGATGTCCTTGGCGTCGAATTCGAAATCGAGCCACGAACCGCGGTAGGGAATGATCCGGCAGGCGAACAGCAGCTTGCCCGAGGAGTGGGTCTTGCCCTTGTCGTGGTCGAAGAACACGCCGGGCGAACGGTGCATCTGCGACACGATCACACGTTCGGTGCCGTTCACGATGAAGGTGCCGTTCGAGGTCATCAGGGGCATGTCGCCCATGTAGACGTCTTGTTCCTTGATGTCCTTGACCGAGCGGGCGCCCGTGGTTTCATCGACATCGAACACGATCAGGCGCAGCGTCACCTTGAGCGGGGCTGCGAACGTCATGTCGCGGCTCTGGCATTCGTCAACGTCGTACTTGGGCTTCTCGAGTTCGTATTTCACGAATTCGAGCACCGCCGTCTCGTTGAAGTCCTTGATCGGGAAGACCGACTGGAACGTGCCCTGAATGCCTTCGCCATCGGCGGGCTTCGGGCCATCGCCCGATTTCAGGAACAGGTCGTAGGAGGACTTCTGAACCTCGATGAGGTTCGGCATCTCGAGGACTTCACGGATCTTGCCGTAATAGCGGCGGATGCGTTTCTGACCAACGTAAGCTTGCGCCATGCTCGTCGTCACCTTTTTCTCGTGTCGCAGGGGCGCATCCGTCGGGGCCACGGTCGCGCCGCTTGGCGAAAGGGGTGTCAGGTTCCATTCATGCTTTCCGTCCCACCGGAAAGCTCCCGAACCTTGAACCACGCCTAGAAAGATGCACCTGTCGGTGCCCCTTTCAAGACAGGTTCGGCTGGGCCCGGATTGGACCGGACCCAGCCTTGAATTTTCGGTTCAGGTGCGCGTCAACGCACCCAACACGATCACTTGAGCTCGACCTTGGCGCCAGCAGCTTCAAGGGTTTTCTTGAAGCCTTCGGCGTCGGCTTTCGAGACTTGCTCTTTGACCTTGCCGCCAGCTTCCACGAGGTCCTTGGCTTCTTTCAGGCCCAGACCGGTGATGGTGCGAACTTCTTTGATCACGTTGATCTTGTTCGCGCCGGCGTCGGTCAGGACGACGTCGAATTCGGTCTGCTCTTCGGCCGGAGCGGCAGCAGCGGCAGCCGGGCCAGCGGCCATCATGACGGCGCCACCGGCAGCCGGCTCGATGCCGTACTTGTCTTTCAGGATGGTCTTGAGTTCCTGCGCCTGCAGGAGGGTCAGACCGACGATGTCTTCGGCGAGTTTGTTCAGATCAGCCATTTGCTCATTCCGTTATAAAGATGGGGTCCAACGCTGTGAGGGTTTCTCACGCGGGTAAGGGCGGGACGCAGCTTACGCTGCAGCCTTTTCCTCGATGGTCGACAGGATGCTTGCGATGTTCGAAGCAGGCGCGCCAATCGCACCGGCGATGTTCGAGGCGGGCGCACCGATGCACGACACGATCTGAGCGATGAGCTCTTCGCGCGACGGCATGGAGGCCACGGCTTTCACACCAGCCTGGTCAAGAACGGTATCGCCCATTGCCCCGCCGAGGATCACGAACTTGTCGTTCCCCTTGGCATAGGCTTCGGTGACCTTCGCGGCTGCGACAGGGTCTTCCGAATAGGCGAGCACGGTCATGCCCGTGAGCAGGTCACCCATCTTGACGCCGGGTTTCCCTTCAAGGGCGATCTTGGCGAGCTTGTTCTTGGCAACGCGTACGGACCCGCCAACTTCGCGCATTTTGGCGCGCAGGTCCTGCATCTGTTTAACCGTCATACCCGTGTAGTGAGCGATCACCACAACGCCAGAGCTTTCGAAGATCTGGCCGAGTTCCTCGACCACTTTCTCTTTCTGGGCTCTATCCACAGTTTCACTCCAAGTGTGGGGGTTTCCCCCCGGCTCATTTATCCCCCAAGAAGCGGGGGCGTTCGGGTCCGAATGATGTCCCGAGGCCAATATCGCCCGAGGGAACCCCCCGGAAATTTGTCTCGTTCTCTCATCTCAGGAGGGAAATTAAGCGAAGGCATTTGCCCTGCACCCACCGTCTCGGACGAAATGCGCGGACCAACCGACGAATCGGTCAGACAGCGCAGATTGTGGCTATAGAGGCTAACGCGGCGGTTTCCAAGCCCGGCTTGCAAGTTTTGCAGCGGGTCTGTCCGTTCCTGATTGTGCGGCACAGTTCAGCGCAAAAATCGGGCGGCGTAAAGCCCTGCCGGAACGGGACGGCGGAAAGACGAAGGGCGGCCCTTGCGGACCGCCCCCCGTTTGGCCCGAAGGGCCGGATCAGTTGGCCGTGGCCGAGGACAGGTCGACCGAAACGCCGGGGCCCATCGTGGACGAGAGCGAGACCTTTTTCAGGTAAGCGCCCTTGGCACCCGACGGACGGGCGCGGGTGACGGCATCGACGAAAGCGCGGATGTTCTGCGCCAGTTTCTCGGTGTCGAACGAGACCTTGCCGACGCCGGCGTGGATGACGCCCGCTTTTTCGACCTTGAACTGCACTTCGCCGCCCTTGGCCGCTTCGACAGCGGTTTTCACGTCCATCGTCACGGTGCCGACCTTGGGGTTCGGCATCAGGTTGCGCGGGCCGAGGATCTTGCCGAGACGGCCGACCAGCGGCATCAGGTCCGGCGTCGCGATGCAACGGTCGAACTCGATCTTGCCGGACATGATGGTTTCCATCAGGTCTTCGGCGCCGACGATGTCAGCCCCTGCGGCCTTGGCTTCATCAGCCTTGGCGCCACGGGCGAAGACGGCGACGCGGACGGTTTTACCCGTGCCGTTCGGCAGCTGGACCACGCCGCGGACCATCTGGTCTGCGTGGCGCGGGTCGACGCCGAGGTTCATGGCGATTTCGACGGTCTCGTCGAATTTCGCGGTGGCGCCCTTTTTGATCAGGGCCAGTGCTTCTTCGACCGAGACGTTCATCGCGGTGCCGAAGACTTCTTGCGCAGCTTTGGTGCGCTTGCCGAGCTTTGCCATGGTGTCAGCCCTTCACTTCGATGCCGCAGGACTTCGCCGAACCGAGGATGATCTGCATCGCAGCCTCGATCGAGTTGGCGTTGAGGTCCTTCATCTTCGTTTCAGCGATCTTGCGCACCTGCGCGACCGTCACCGAACCCGCAACTTCGCGGCCGGGCTTGGACGAGCCCTTGGCGCGGTTGCGCTTGCCCACGGGGGGCAGGCCCGCGGCGGCCTTGAGCAGGAAGGAAGCCGGAGCCGTCTTGAATTCGAGGCTGAACGACTTGTCCTGATAGTAGGTGATGATGACGGGCGTGGGCGTGCCCGGCGCGATGTCGGCGGTCTTGGCGTTGAATTCCTTGACGAACGCCATGATGTTCAGGCCGCGCTGGCCCAGTGCCGGACCGACCGGCGGGGACGGGTTGGCTTGACCCGCTTTGACTTGCAGCTTGAGGCTGCCGATAATCTTCTTGGCCATAGGCCATCTCCTTTTTCACAGCACCGGATGGTGCGGTTTAGTGGTCCGGTCCGTCACCCCGTAACAGGGCGCTCGCCTCCCACGCGATGCACTCAGGCCCCTTTGGTGACCTGCGTGAATTCCAGTTCGACCGGCGTTGCGCGGCCGAAGATCGAGACCGAGACTTTCAGGCGGCTGTGGTCTTCGTCGACCTCTTCCACCATGCCGTCGAAGCCCTCGAACGGGCCATCGGTCACTTTGACTTTCTCGCCGATCTCGAAGCGGATCAGGTTGCGGGGTGCAACCTCGCCCTCTTCCACGCGGTTCAGGATCGAGTTCACCTCGGCGTCGCGCATGGGCATCGGCTTGCCCTGCGGGCCAAGGAAGCCCGTGACGCGGTTGATCGAGGAGATGAGGTGGTAGCCGCGGTTGGTCATTTCCATCCGCACCAGAACGTAGCCCGGCATGAAGCGGCGTTCGGACGTCACCTTCTTGCCGCGACGGACTTCGAGCACCTCTTCGGTGGGCACGAGCACTTCGTCGATCTCTTCCTGAAGACCGGCGTCCGCCACGGCTTGCTTGATCTGCTCGGCAACCTTCTTCTCGAAGTTCGAGAGAACGCTTACCGAATACCAGCGCTTGGCCATGCTTCGTCCCTTACGTTTCGGGGCAAGTGCCCCCTGCAATTCTTGGTGTTTCCGGAACAAAAAACAGCGCGCAACACGAATCGCTGCGCGCCGGATGTTCCACGAACAGGGGGCGAATACAGGCCCGGCCCCCCGATTTCAAGGAGAAACGGCGGTTTCGCCCTTAGCCGAGGATCAACCGCAAGCCGAAACGGATGGCCATGTCGACGAGGCTGAAGAAGGTCGCGGTCAGCGCGGCCATGATGAAGACCATGATCGTGGTCAGCACGACTTCGCGGCGCGAGGGCCAGACGACCTTGCCGACTTCGGTGCGGACCTGCTGGAGGAACTGGAAGGGGGTGGTCTTGCTTGCCATTGGGTCCGGTCCGGTGGGAGGGATAGATCAGCGCCCCAGATATCTGCTGCGGCGCGGGAATTCAAGCACGCTGGGCGGGGGCGCGGGTCAGCGCAGGTGGCCCCGTTCGGCGCGGCGGTTTTCGGCGCGGCGTTGCAGCACCAGCACGAGAATGGCGAGGAGCGCGATCCAGACCGTGACGGGCAGCATGCGCAGCGTTCCGGCAAGACCGATGGATTGCGGGCCGAGCAGCAAAAGCACGCCCTGGGCCAGAAGGTCGCCCGGAAGTGCCGCGAGGCTGTCGAGGCCAAGGCCCTGTGCCGCATGACCCGTGCGGGCCAGAAGGCCGGTCAGGTCGGCCCCGAGCAGATGGGAGGCCACGCGTTCCGACAAGAGCCGCTGCGGCACGAGACCTGCGGCGCCACCGGCCACGATCAGCCCGACCCAGAGCCACGGGCCACGGCTGTCGGTTCTGCCGCGATGCAGCTGCGCTTCGAGCCGCTGGCGGCGCTGGCGCAATTCCGACCGGCGGGCGGCGAGGGTGGCCCAGTGCATCCCCTCGGGCGCGGTATCGGCCGAGGCGACGGCCATCTTCTCGACCTGCGCGTCAAGCTGCGACAGGCCGCGCAGGACATGGCGCGCGTGGTTCAGGCGCAGGGCCTGCGCGACCTGCACGGCCATGAAGGCGAGAAACAGCGAAAAGCAGACCGCCGGAACCGCATAGTCCAACGGCGAGGGCGCAAGACCTGCGGCGCGCCCGTCGTAGAAGGGGCGGATGAAGGGCATATCGGCGGCAAGGGGGCGATGCGCATCGGCGGCAGCGGCTTCGGCCTGCCGGATCCAGATCGGGGTGGAAAGCGTGCCGTTCAGCGCGATGACCGGACCGCCGCCCTGCGCGGTGCCGAGGGTGGCTTGCGCGATCAGGCTTTCGGCGGCGGCGAGGTCGGAGGGGGGCACCAGAAGGGCGGCCTGCGGCGCGGCGGTCGGCCGCGCGGGATCGGCAAGAAGGTAAAGCCTGCCGTTGCCGACGGGAAGGGCCACATCGACGGCGGCGGCGATGGCGGCGCGCAGGTTCACTTCGGCCAAGGGCGGAGTATCGGGGGGAAGCGCGCCCAAGGGGATGAGGTCCGGGGGCGGCGCGTCAAGTGCCGCGCTGCGGGCGGCGTGGTGCTGGCGGGCCAGAGACAGAGCGCCGAGCGACAGGGAAAGAAGGGCAAGGGCCAGAAGGGCTGCGAAAAACCGGCCCAGGGCAAGGCGGAAAAGGGACATGGGATCACTCGCACAGACACAAGACAGACGTCGGATAAAAGACCGCTGCGCCCGAAACGCGGCGCATGGGGTCAAGTGGCGGGGTCAATTATGGCTTTTTGACGGCAAGGCCCGCTTTCACCCCCGAAATCACACGGCGGGGGGAAAGATGGCAGGAGTTGGGGGACTCGAACCCACGACCCTCGGTTTTGGAGACCGATGCTCTACCAACTGAGCTAAACTCCTAGGCCTGAGGGCGAGTTACGGCATGGGCGGGGGGAAATCAAGGGGCGAATGGGCGCTTGGCGCGGGGAAAATGGCGGTCTATTGCGGGGGCTGCATTTTCCTTCGGAAGGCCCCTGCCCCATGATCCCCGCCCGCTATTCGCAAATCCTGTTCGGCTTCATCCTGTCGGGGCTGATGTCCTGCATCGTGTCGGGATTGTCGACCTTTCGCGCCCTCGGGCTTGGCCCCGATTTTCCCGCGCTTTGGGCGGGAAACTGGGCGGTGTCATGGGCGCTGGCCTTTCCGACCGTGCTGGTCGTAGCGCCGATCGCGCGGCGCATCGTCGGGCGGCTGACGGCCTGAAAGCAAAACGCGCAGGGGTTGCCCCCTGCGCGTTCCGTTCGGTCCGACCGGATCAGACGGTCACTCGATGATTTTCGAGACGACGCCTGCGCCGACGGTGCGGCCGCCTTCACGGATGGCGAAGCGGAGCTTCTCTTCCATCGCGATCGGGGCGATCAGTTCGACGTTGAACTTCAGGTTGTCGCCCGGCATCACCATCTCGGTGCCTTCCGGCAGTTGCACGGTCCCGGTCACGTCGGTCGTGCGGAAGTAGAACTGCGGACGGTAGTTGGCGAAGAACGGGGTGTGGCGGCCGCCTTCTTCCTTGGTCAGGATGTAGGCTTCGGCTTCGAACTTCGTGTGCGGGTTCACCGACTTCGGCTTGCACAGCACCTGGCCGCGCTCGACGCCTTCGCGGTCGATGCCGCGCAGCAGCACGCCGACGTTGTCGCCGGCTTCACCGCGGTCAAGCAGCTTGCGGAACATCTCGACGCCCGTGCAGGTCGATTTCTTCGTGTCGCGGATGCCGACGATTTCGACTTCGTCGCCGACGTTGATCACGCCACGCTCGATGCGGCCCGTCACAACCGTGCCACGGCCCGAGATCGAGAACACGTCTTCGATCGGCATCAGGAAGGGCTGGTCGATCGCACGCGCCGGCGTCGGGATGTAGGAGTCGACCGCCGCCAGAAGCGCGCGGATCGAGTCTTCACCGATGTCCTTGCGCTCGCCGATCATCGCCTGGTGGGCCGAGCCCTTGATGATCGGGATATCGTCGCCCGGGTATTCGTAGGACGAGAACAGCTCGCGCAGTTCCATTTCCACGAGTTCGATCAGTTCCGCGTCATCAACAAGGTCGACCTTGTTCATGTAGCAGACCATGTAGGGGATACCCACCTGGCGGCCGAGCAGGATGTGCTCGCGCGTTTGCGGCATCGGGCCGTCGGACGCGGCGCAGACGAGGATCGCGCCGTCCATCTGGGCGGCGCCCGTGATCATGTTCTTCACATAGTCGGCGTGGCCGGGGCAGTCGACGTGCGCGTAGTGACGGTTCTCGGTCTCGTATTCAACGTGCGCCGTCGAGATCGTGATCCCGCGCGCGCGCTCTTCCGGGGCGCCGTCGATCTGGTCGTAAGCGCGGAATTCGCCGAAGTACTTGGTGATCGCCGCCGTCAGCGTCGTCTTGCCGTGGTCAACGTGGCCGATCGTGCCGATGTTGACGTGCGGTTTGGTCCGTTCAAACTTTGCCTTTGCCATGGTCGGGCCTCGAATTTGGGGGGCCGATGTGGCCCTGTGCTACACGGGCGGCGACTTATGCCGCCGCAAGGGGAAAATCAAGCCGAAAGGCGCAATGACGCGGGGGCGCGGTTCAGCCCGCCGGAGCGGGAACGACCGGCCGCACCGGCGGGCGGGCCGAGGGGTCGGCTGCGGGCAGCGGCGGGGCGTCCATGTCGAACTTGGGCGCGGTGCGCGGCCCCGAGGGACGATAGCCGGGCGGAAGGCCGAACCATTCGGGATTGTCGAGCAACCATTCCTCGACCTTCTTCACGGCGTTGTAGGACAGGGCTTCCATCTGCTGCTTCTTGTTGCGCGTCAGGCCCGTGCCGATCACGGTCTCGCCCGAGAGGCTTTCGAAAACGGTGATCTGCTTGCCCTCGACGTTCAGTTTGGTCTGGGCGGCGTCGTCCCAGATGTTGGCCGTGATGACCAGCACCGATTTCGGCGCGGCGACGACGGGAATGCCCGGAGGCGCAAGCGCGTAGCCGTCGACGGAAATGCCGATGTTGTAGAGTTTGCTGCCCGAGTAGCGCCCGAAACGGTCGGAGACGGCCTGTTTCATCGCGGTCTCCCATTCGTCGGGGGTCGCGTTGCGCGAGATCGGCACTTTCTGCACGTTGTCGGCCACGACGATGTTCAGCCCGAGGGCGAAGTTGCCCAAGGGGGCCGGAGGATCCTTGAGGTCGTTCTTCTGGCAGGCCGCGGTCAGGGCAAGGCCAAGGCAGAGGGCCGTCAGACGGAGTGCGCGCATGGATTTTCCGGTTCCTGTGTGGGGGGCCGAGCAAGAGCCCGCTGGTCTGGATAGCCGCAGCCGCCCCGTCGCGCAATCGTGGCCTTTCCGAAAGGGGGGCAGCGCCTATCTTACAGGGAACGGAAATGAGGTTCACATGCTCGACTCGCCCGACATTCTGCCTGTGCGCGTGCCCTTGGCGACCGAGCCTTTGGGCGTGTTCGGAACCCTGCGGGCAGGGCGGCGGAACGTGCTGGAGCTGATCCCCGAAATCGCCACCCATGCGCCGATCATCTCGGGGGTGACGGGCAAACGGTGGCATATGGTGATGGACCCCGAGGCGCTGAAGCGGATCCTGCGCGACAAGGTCGAGGAGTATCCGAAGTCGGATGTGACCAAGCTGATTCTGGAGCCCGGCATCGGCAAGTCGATGTTCGTGGCCGAGGGGCAGGAATGGCTGTGGCAGCGGCGGACGGCGGCGCCCGTGTTCAGCCATCGCAACGTGGCGGCGCTGGCCCCCGTGATGACGGCGGCGGCGACGCGGGCGGTGGCGCGGATCGGCGGCACGGTGGGCCGCGCGGTCGATGTGTTCGACGAGATGGTGACCGCGACCTTCGAGGTGATTTCGGATGTGACCTTTTCGGGCGGGGGCGGGTTTGACCGTGACGCGATCCACAAATCCATCGAGAGCTACATTTCGCAGACGGCGAAAGTGTCGTTTCTGGATGTGATCGGCGCGCCGACATGGCTGCCGCGCCCGTCGCGGATGCTGTCGCAGAGCGGTGTGCGCGAGATGAAGCGGGTGGCCGATGGCGCAATCGAGCGGCGCAAGGCCGAGGGCGGGCCGGAGATTCCGGACCTGCTGGACCTGATGATGGAGGGCGCGGACCCCAAGAGCGGCCGCCGGATGACGACGGCCGAGCTGCGCGACAACCTGCTGACCTTTATCGTCGCGGGGCACGAGACGACCGCGCTGACGTTGGCATGGTCGCTTTACCTGTGCGCCTTTGACCAAACCGTGCAAGAGCGGGCGCGGGCCGAGGCGCGGGGCGTGCTGGGAGATCGGGCGGCGGTGGCGGCGGATGTGGCCGCCCTGCCCTATATCCGGCAAGTGGTGGACGAGGCGTTGCGGATGTATCCGCCCGCCGCCTTCCTGTCGCGCACGGCGCGGGCGGCAGACGAGCTGTGCGGGCGCGAGGTGCGGCGCGGGGATACGGTGATCTTGCCCATCTATGCGCTGCATCGCCACCACAAGCTGTGGCCCGACCCCGACCGCTTCGACCCCGACCGTTTTGCCGGCGGCTACAAGGGCGAGCGCTTCGCCTATCTGCCCTTCGGCGACGGGCCGCGCATCTGCATCGGGGCGAATTTCGCGCTGCAAGAGGCGGTAATCATCCTTGCGACGCTGCTGGCGCGGTTCCGTTTCGACCCCGTGCGCGGTCGCGATCCGAAGCCCGTCATGATCCTGACGCTACGGCCCGAAGGCGGGGTCTGGTTGCAGGCGACGCCCGTGTGACTGTGTCACATCCTTGCCACGTGCACTTGACTTGGCGCGCGGGAACTTTCGGATAGGTTGTGCTTGTTGCACTTTTGTATAGGAATATCGATACCGCCCAACGGCGGCCGTAAAGAGTATGTGTCGTACGAGTGCGCGTCCCGGAGCCATGCCCTTGGTTCCGGGCGTTTCGTTTCGGGGCGTTTCGTTGTTGGGGGTCGCCCGTCAGGTAAAGCGGTTGTCGCGCGGGAAGCCGCGCGGGGCCATCTTGCCCGAACCGGCGCGGGGGCCTTGCCAGTCGGTCAGGACGGTTTCGGTGCGGGTGCGGCCTGCGGGGTCTTTCCATGACAGGCCATCGGCCAGCGTGAAGGTGATGGCGTCCGACAGGCCACCGTCCTTGTATTTCTGGAGCCGGACACCCTTGCCCTTGGCCATTTCGGGCAGTTCCGCCAAGGGGAAGATCAGAACCTTGCGGTTGTCGCCCACCACGGCGACGGTATCGCCCGTGACGCGGCGGCACAGCGCGGTCTTGACGCCATCGCGCAGGGTCAGAACCGCCTTGCCCGCGCGGGTCTGGGCCAGAACCTCTTCAGAGGGGACGATGAAACCGTCGCCCGCCGTCGAGGCCACCAGCAGCTTCTCGCCGGAGCGGAAGATCATCAGATCGGTGATTTCGCATTCGTTGGGCAGGTCGACCATCAGGCGCACAGGTTCGCCCATGCCGCGCCCGCCGGGAAGGTTCGCGCCGAGGAGCGTGTAAAAGCGCCCGTTCGAGCCGATAAGCAGGATCTTGTCGGTGGTTTCGGCGTGGAACAGGAAGCGGCCTTCGTCGCCGTCCTTGAATTTCACATCGGAATCCAGCGCGACATGGCCTTTCATGGCGCGGATCCAGCCCATTTTCGAACATATGACGGTGATCGGCTCGCGGTCGATCATCGCCTCGAAGGGGACTTCCTCGACATCGCCCATGTCGGCAAAGAGGGTCCGGCGGGCGCCGCCGGGGGCGTCCTTGCCGAATTTCTTGCGGATGTCCTCGAGTTCCTCGCCGATGCGCTTCCACTGGCGGCGGTCGCTTTCCAGAAGGTCGGCCAGATCGGCGCGTTCCTTCATCAGCGTGTCGCGTTCGCGGTTCAGCTCGATCTCTTCGAGACGCCGCAAGGACCGCAGGCGCATGTTCAGGATCGACTCGGCCTGCAGTTCGGTCAGCTCGCCCTCGGCTGCGGCGGGGGGGACATAGTCTTTTTCCGACATGGCCCGCTTGTGCGGCTTGCCCCAGTCTTCGGCCATGAGCGCGGCCTTGGGATCTTCGTCGTAGCGGATGATGTCGATCACGCGGTCAAGGTTCAGATAGGCGATGATAAGCCCTTCGAGCACCTCGAGCCGGTGGTCGATCTTTTCGACGCGGTGTTCGGAGCGGCGTTTCAGCACGTCGCGGCGGTGGTCGAGGAAGGCGCGCAGCACCTCTTTGAGCGAGCAGACCTTGGGCACCTTGCCGTCGATCAGCACGTTCATGTTGAGCGCGAAACGGGTCTCGAGATCGGTGTTGCGGAACAGCATCTGCATCAGCATCTCGGGTTCGACCGTGCGGGTGCGCGGTTCGAGGATGATGCGGACATCGTCGGCGGATTCGTCACGGACATCGGCGAGGATCGGAACCTTCTTGGTCTGGATCACCTCGGCCAGTTTTTCGATCAGCTTGGATTTCGCGACCTGATAGGGAATTTCGGTGACGACGATCTGCCACATGCCGCGACCGAGATCCTCGACCTCCCATTTCGCACGCAGGCGGAAGGATCCGCGCCCCGTGCGATAGGCTTCGAGGATATTCTCGCGCGGTTCGACCAGCACGCCGCCGGTCGGGAAATCGGGGCCGGGAACGAGGGCGACGATG
Organism: Paragemmobacter straminiformis; assembly: GCF_014243445.1. Lineage (GTDB taxonomy): Bacteria > Pseudomonadota > Alphaproteobacteria > Rhodobacterales > Rhodobacteraceae > Paragemmobacter > Paragemmobacter straminiformis. Next base: position 3,685 of record NZ_JACLQD010000005.1, on the reverse strand, counting down.
GCGCTGTCGGACAGATCGGGGTCTTTCAGCATCGCCTGACAGGCCGACACCAGTTCGTCGAGGTTGTGCGGCGGGATGTTCGTGGCCATGCCGACCGCGATGCCCGACGAGCCGTTGGCCAGCAGGTTCGGGAAGGACGCGGGCATGACCACGGGTTCTTCCAGCGTGCCGTCGTAATTGGGGCGGAAGTCGACCGCGTTCTCGGCCAGACCCTCCATCAGGGTTTCGGCGATCGCGGTCAGGCGGGCTTCGGTGTAGCGCGAGGCGGCCGGATTGTCGCCGTCGATGTTGCCGAAGTTGCCCTGCCCGTCGACCAGCGGGTAGCGGACGTTGAAGTCCTGCGCCAGACGGGCCATCGCGTCATAGATCGCGGCGTCGCCATGCGGGTGGTAGTTGCCCATGACGTCGCCGGAAATCTTGGCCGATTTGCGAAAGCCCCCCGTCGCGGACAGCCGCAATTCGCGCATCGCATAGAGGATGCGGCGGTGAACCGGTTTCAGCCCGTCGCGCGCATCGGGAAGCGCGCGGTGCATGATGGTGGACAGCGCATAGGTCAGATACCGCTCGCCGATGGCGCGGGACAGCGGTTCGGACAGGGTAACGGACTGAGTATTGGGGTCTTCGGGCAATTCTGACATGGATGTTGTGTAATTCGCCGCAGCGGTCCGGTCCAGCCGGAAATGGGGACGCCTGCCGCAAGGGCGGGAATCGTTGACGCGATGGCACGGGGCCGTGCTATTCAACGCGCGGTAGCCGGTTTCGGGGTAAGAGTCGTGTTCAAGTTGTTGGTGTCGCTGTGTCTGGCGCTGTATTGCGGCATGGTGATCTGGGGCGATGGCCCCGCGCGGAAAACTTCGGCGGTCGCGCCCGTGGTCATGGCCGCGCAAGGACGCGAAAGCGGCATCCGCGTCTTGCCCGCGCCGAAGCGCCCCGTGCGGATCGGCCCGCAGGTGACCGAAGCCGCGGGGCATGGCGGGGCGGTGCCTGCCGCAAAAAATTTGCCCGCGCGCGTCACGGCGAACGAAAGGCTGGCGGCGCTGGTGCTGGCGACGCTTGACCGCCACAAGACCGCGATGGCGCCCGCCGAACCTGCCAACCTCGCGCGGCGCTGGGTTACGGCCAATACCGCCAATGTCCGCTCTGGCCCGAACAAGCGCAGCGCCCTTGCCGGCAAGATCGGTCGCGGGGGCGAAGTCTGGGTGCTGTGGTCCGAGCCGAACGGCTGGGTGCGCCTGCGCGCCGCCGATGGCACCGTTGCGGGCTTTGTCCACAAGTCGCTTTTGACCGATGCACCCCCTGCGGAAACGCGACTGGCCACGGCCGGATGACGGGGCCGGATGACGGGGCCAAATGACGGGGCCAAATGACGGGGCCAAATGACGGGGCCGGGATTTGCCAAGCGCCGCCCCAGCGCCTAAGAAAGCCTGTCGCGTTTCGCGGGGAGAGTTTGCTATGCGGTCGATCCTGATTACGGGCTGTTCCTCGGGCATCGGGCTGGATGCGGCCTTGGGGATGCGGGCGCGGGGCTGGCGCGTCTTTGCCACCTGCCGGCAAGAGGCCGATTGCGACAGGCTGCGCGGCGAGGGGTTCGAGAGTTTCCGGCTGGACTATGCCGACGAGGCCAGCATCGAGACCGCATTGGCCGAAGTGCTGGACCGCACGGGCGGCACGCTTGACGCGCTGTTCAACAACGGGGCCTATGCCGTGCCCGGTGCCGTCGAGGATTTGCCGCGCGGCGCCTTGCGCGAGATTTTCGAGGTGAACCTGTTCGGCTGGCACGACCTGACGCGGCGCGTCATTCCGGTGATGCGGGCGCAGGGGCATGGGCGGATCGTGCAATGCTCGTCGGTTCTGGGCATCGTGGGGGCAGCCTGGCGCGGGGCCTATGTGGCGACGAAATTCGGCCTCGAGGGGCTGACCGATGTGCTGCGGATGGAACTGGCCGGAACCGGGATCGCGGTGGCGCTGATCGAGCCGGGCCCCATCGGGACGAAATTCCGCCAGAACGCCATCCCGCATTTCGAGAAATGGATCGACTGGGAGGCGTCGGCCCGCCGTGCCGATTACGAAAGGCTGCGCGACCGGCTTTACAACAGGCGCGGGCCGGATGCCTTTGAGCTTGCGCCAAGTGCGGTGACCGAAAAGCTGGTGCATGCGGTGGAAAGCGCGCGGCCAAGGGCGCGCTATTACGTCACCACGCCGACGCATATCGCGGGGCTGTTGCGCCGCATTCTGCCGACATGGGCGCTTGACCTTGTGATCGCGCGGAACGGCTAGGGCGTCGGGGAAAAGATTTCTCGTTTTCCCCTTTCGCTTTTTGCCCGATCCCCCCTAGATCACGCCCAGAGAGATTACGGAAAGGATCACTGCCATGTCGGGCGACCCGTTGTTCATTCTCGCCTCGGTTTCGGCGCTTGTCGTGCTGGCGATCCTGATGTTCGGCATCGGCAGCTTCGCCAAAGGGGGCGAGTTCAACCGCAGGAATGCCAACAAGCTGATGCGCTACCGGATCATCGCGCAGGCGGTGGCGGTGGCGGTGATCGTGGCTTTTGCCTATTTCCACGGGGGTCGCTGATGGTCGTTCTGTCGAAGATCTACACCAAGACGGGTGACGCGGGCGAAACCGCGCTGGGCAACGGCGCGCGGGTCGCAAAACACTCGCTGCGGGTTTCGGCCTACGGGACGGTGGACGAAACCAATGCCACCGTCGGTCTGGCGCGGCAATTCGCGGAAGGCGAGATCGAACTTGCGCTGGCGCGGGTGTCGAACGATCTGTTCGATCTGGGGGCCGACCTTTGCACGCCCGACATGCATCTTGACGCGCAGTTGCCCTATACGCCCTTGCGGATGCAAGAGGCGCAGGTGCTGCGGCTGGAGCGCGAGATCGACGCGATGAACACGCGGCTGACGCCGCTGCGGTCGTTCATCCTGCCGGGCGGGTCGCGGTTGGCCGCGCAGATGCACCTGTGCCGCACCGTCTGCCGCCGCGCCGAGCGGCTGGTGGTCGAGACGGCGACGATGGAATCGGTCAACCCCGAGGCGGTCAAATACCTCAACCGGCTGTCGGACTGGTTCTTCGTCGCAGGCCGGATCGCCAACAACGACGGCAAGGATGATGTCCTTTGGGTGCCCGGACTGACCCGCGAGGGGTGAACGGCCGGTAGAACGCGACGTAGCGCCGCGATTTGCTGTCGCATTTGGTCTGTTGTCTGCCCGCGCGATTCATTACTTAGGCCGCGAGAGCTTGAATAGGCCCCGCGCGGGCCCGAACAGGGAGATTTCCGCATGAAGGTTCTGGTGCCTGTCAAACGGGTGATCGACTACAACGTGAAGGTCCGTGTTAAGGCGGACGGATCGGGGGTCGATCTGGCGAATGTGAAGATGTCGATGAACCCCTTTGACGAGATTGCCGTGGAAGAGGCGATTCGTCTGCGCGAGAAGGGGATCGCGACCGAGGTTGTCGTGGTCTCGATCGGCGTGAAGCAGTCGCAGGAGACCTTGCGGACCGCGCTGGCGATGGGTGCCGACCGTGCCATCCTGATCGAGGCGGCGGCGGACGTGCATACCGACATCGAACCCCTTTCCGTGGCCAAGCTGCTGGCGGCCGTGGTCAAGGAAGAGGGTCCGGGTCTGGTGCTTTGCGGCAAGCAGGCCATCGACAATGACATGAACGCCACGGGGCAGA
>NZ_JACLQD010000004.1 GCF_014243445.1 Paragemmobacter straminiformis | reverse complement strand
CAAACCGTGAAGCTGACACTCACATCATCGGAACTCGAAAGCCCCTAGTGAGCCGATATGCTGCGATCAGACGCCGATGCGCCCAAACCGCCCGCATATCCCTTCATCAATTCAATTGTCAAAGAGCACCAGACAAAAAACAAGCCGAACGCTGTAACTCCAGCGCCGTCCCGCCTCACATCCAGATCGTATGTCGCGCTGGCTTTCGCCACCGCTTCCGAACCCGACCTTCCGCTTTCCAGCGTCCCGTCGTCTTCGGTGAGGCGGTATTTACGGAAGGGTGCGGAAAGCCGCAAGAGGGAAAGTGACAGCGACATGACGATTTTTTCGGCAACTCAAGAAAAACTGGGGCTGAAAGGGTCAGGCGGGCCGGATTTCGCTTGGCCGTTTCGCGGATCGTCGCAAAGATTGCGTCCTTCCGGCGGCGCGCGGGGCGAATCCCTGCCCCCGCGCACCGTTCCGGCGACTCGCCCCCTGCCCCTGCCCCTTCCCCTGCCCGCCGTCAGGCGAAGGTTTCGGCCGCATAGGTGATGCGCCCGCCTGCGATCGTCAGGGCGACCGGCGTCGCGCCGATGGCATGGGGCGGGATCGCCTCGATGTCGCCGTCGATCAGCACCAGATCGGCCGCCATCCCCGTCCGCAAGGTGCCGGTGATATCGTCGAAATGCGCAGCCCATGCCCCGCCTGCGGTATAGGCGTGCAGGGTTTCCATCAGCGAAAGCCGCTCGTCCGTCGTCCCTTCGAAGGGCACGCGCGTCAGCCCGGCCTGAATGCCGCGCATCACCGACACGTCGGTCACGGGCCAGTCGCTGGCATAGGCGACCGGCGCGCCCGCATCCTTGAGGCTTTTCCACAGATAGGCATCGCGCCAGCGGTCGCGGTGATAGACCGTCTCCATCGTATTCAGCGGAAAATCCATCACGCCGGGCGGATGCGGCGGCTGGATGCTCGCCGTGATCCCCAAGGCCCCGAGGCGCGGAATATCGGCGCGGTCGATCAGCTCGATATGTTCGATCCGGTGGCGCATGTCGTGCAGCCCGTTGGCCCTTGCGGCGGCCTCGTACCCGTCGATGGTCTGGCGCACCGCGCCGTCGCCGATGGCATGGACGGCGATCTGCAATCCCCTGCGGTCGATCTCGGCACAGATGGCGTCGAACCGCCCGGGCGGGAACAGCGGCGCGGCGCGATGCCCCGGAACCCCGGGATAGTCGTGCAGCATATAGGCGGTGCGGCTGTCCACCACGCCGTCCATGAACATCTTCACGAACCCCGAACGCACCCAGTCGCCGTTGAATTCGGCATGCATGGCACTGGCGCGCTCCAGTTCCGACAGGTCCATATGCGGCTTCATGTGGAAGGGCACCTTGACCCGCGCCGTCAGCCGCCCCTGCGCCTCGAGCGCCGCCAGAAGCGCGCAGGTGTAGCGGTTGCCGTCCATGTTCACCATGCTGGTGATGCCATGCGCCGCGCAATGCGCAAGCCCTGCGGCCACCTTGTCGAGATCGGCGGCAAAGGTCGCGGCATCCGGCCAGGGGTCGGGCTCGCCACCTGTGGCGATGCCAAGCTGCAGATGCGACTCGCCCCCGAGGGCCAGCACGGGGCCAAAGGCCTCGAACTCGCGCAACTCGCCCGTGGCGGTGCCGTCCGGCCCCATCACCACCTCGTGCCCTGCCGGCATCTGCGCCCCCCGCAGGATGCCCGCCTGTTCCAGCGCCATCGTATTGGCCCAGACCGTATGGTGGTCGGGCGACATCATGGCGATGGGCTTGTCCGCGATGACGCGGTCAAGGTCATGCCGCGTGACGGCTGCACCCAGAATGTCATAGGCGGCCCCCTGCGCCATCAGCAGCCTGCGCTGCGGGTTCCGGGCGGCATAGTCCAGAAAGGCCGCCTTCAGCGCCGCGAACCCCGTCACGCCACCGATCTGCAACTGCACCAGCTCGGCCCCGCCCAGCACCAGATGCAGATGGCTTTCGACGAAACCGGGAAGCAGCGTCCGCCCTCCGGCATCGATCACCCGCGTCTTCGGCCCCGCAAGTGCCGCAACCTCGGCCCCGCCGACCGCCGCGATGCGCCCGCCACGCAGGGCCACGGCCTCGGCTCTGGGCCGCCCCGCGTCCATCGTCAGCACCCGCGCATTCGTTATCACCAGATCGACATCCATTCCTGCACCCGTGTTCATCTTTGTCCAAATACTCTGGGGGGTGCGCCGCAAGGCGCAGGGGGGCCAGCCCCCCTATCGCCCCGCCGCCAACCGCTCGGCCATCACGCACAAAAGCTCGAACATGATGGACACCCCCAGCCATGCCGTCCCCCCCGAGGCGTCGAACGGGGGCGAGACCTCGACCAGATCGGCCCCGACGATATCAAGCCCGCGCAAGGCCCGCACCACTTCCAGCGCCTGCCACGAATTCGGGCCGCCCACCTCGGGCGTGCCGGTGCCGGGGGCAAAGGTCGGGTCGACGAAATCGATGTCATAGGTGACATAGGTCGGCCCGCTGCCGACGATGGCGCGCGCCTCGGCCATCACATCCTCGACCCCGCGGCGATGGAAATCGCCGATGGGAATGATGGTGATGCCGTTCGCAGCGGCGAAATCCCAATCCTCGCGCCCGTAGGCCGTGCCACGGATGCCGATCAGCACATAGCGCCTCGGGTCGATCAGCCCCTCCTCGACCGCGCGGCGGAAGGGCGTGCCGTGGTTGTAGCGGCTGGTTCCGAAATAGATGTCGTTCAGGTCGGTATGGCTGTCGAACTGGATCATACCCACGGGGCGCGCCTTGGCGACCGACCGCAGGATCGGCAGGCTGCAAAGATGGTCCCCGCCCCCCGTCAGCGGCAGGATGCCCGCCGCCACCACGCGGTCGTAAAACGCGGTCATCCGCGCCATGCTGTCCATCAGGTCGCCGGGGTTGGGCGAGACATCCCCCAGATCGGCGCAGCGCGCCAATTCGAAGGGGGCCACCCATGTCGCCCCGTTCTGCGCACGGATCATGGTCGACAGGTCGCGCAATTGCCGTGGCCCGTGGCGCGGGCCGGGACGGTTGGTCGTGCCGCCATCCCAGGGCGCGCCGATCAGCCCGATCTGCACCTCGGCCAGCCGCGGATCATTCAGACCGACATGGGGCAGCCGCATAAAGGTGGGTATGCCCGCGAATCGCGGCAGGTCGAACCCCGATACCGGACGGAAAAAGTCGTTCCCCAAACCACCTGTCATGCGTCGTCCCTGCCTTGCGCTGATTCTCGGCGCCATCAAACCCTGCCCGCCCCCCCTTGTCAGGCCCAGAAACGACCCGCGGCGGCGGGCATCCCGCGACAGGCCTGCCGCAATTCTCGGGCAGACGGCCGCCTGCGGCCCACCCGCCCCTTGACCCGTCGCCCCCCTTGCCGCCTTATCGGGCGCAACGCGAAAGGCAGTTCCATGTTCAGCAAGACCGATACCCCCGCCCCCACCCCGCGCCCGACCAGCCCGAACGCGGCGAAATCGGTGCTCGGCTCGGACCTCGTCATCACCGGAGACGTGACCTCGACCGGTTCGGTGGAAATCCACGGCCAGCTTGACGGCAATCTCAACGCCCGCGGCCTCGTCATCGGGAACGAAGGTGTCGTCAACGGCACGGTCAGTGCCGAAACACTCGAGGTCAAGGGCAAGCTCGACGGTCGTGTCTCGACCGAAAACCTCACGCTGCGCGCCTCGGCCGTGGTGCAGGCAGACATCACCTATGCCGCGACCAGCATCGAAAGCGGCGCCGTCATCCAGGGCCGTTTCACCCTGGCCAAAAAGGCCTGACCCGCGCGGCGCGGCTCAGCGCGGCGGGATGGAATAGGTCAGTCCGGCCCGCGCCACGGGCTCGGGCTTGCCCTCCGAATAGACCAGCACATCCCCGACGGCGAGCGTGCGGCCCAGTTTCAGCAGCCGCGCCTCGGCCAGAACATCGCGCCCCGCCTCGGGCTTGCGCATGAAGTCGATGCTGCAATTCGTGGTCACCGCAAGCGCCACCGGCCCAAGGCGCGACAGAATCGCCAGATACATCGCCACATCCGCAAGGGCAAAGAGCGCAGGCCCCGACACCGTGCCACCGGGCCGCAGATGCCGCTCCTGCGCGACAAGCCGCAGGCAAACACCCGTCTCGTCTGCCCGTTCGACACGGAAATCGTCTGCCACCTGCGCGAAATCGCGGCGCAGGAATGCCGCCAACGCCGCCTTGTCCATCACCAACGCCAATCTTTCCTCCCTCGGCCCGCCCGCCTATGCTTCGCCAAAGCCGAAGGAGAGCGCAATGACCGATCCGATCCTGACCCGCCAAGACGAGGACGGCGTCGCCATCCTGACGCTGAACACCCCGGCCAGCCTCAACGCGCTGTCCGACGCGATGATCGCGGCCCTCACCGCGCAATTCACCGCCCTCGCCAGCGACCGCCGGACCCGCGTCGTCATCCTGCGCGGCGAAGGGCGGGCCTTCTGCGCGGGCCACGACCTGAAAGAGATGCAGGCCGCCCGCGCCGCCCCCGACAAGGGAGCCGCCCATTTCAAATCGCTCTTCGACCGCTGCGCGGCCATGATGCAGATGATCCCCGCCCTGCCACAGCCCGTCATCGCCCAGACCCACGGCATCGCCACCGCGGCAGGCTGCCAGCTTGCCGCCTCCTGCGATCTTGTCACCGCAGCCACCGGCACGCGCTTCGGCGTGAACGGGGTCAACATCGGCCTTTTCTGCTCGACCCCGATGGTCGCCCTCACCCGCAAGGTTCCCCCCGCCGTGGCCTTCGAGATGCTGACGACAGGCGATTTCCTGACAGCCGAACGGGCGCGCGACGCAGGTCTTGTCAACCGCGTCTTCCCCCCCGAAACGCTGGACGCAGAGACCCGCGCCCTCGCCCTCCAGATCGCGGGCAAGCTGACCGCGGCGGTCAAGATCGGCAAGCGCACCTTCTACGACCAGATTGGCCTGCCGCTTGATCAGGCCTATGCGCAGGCGGGGGCCGCTATGGTGGAAAACACGCTCTACCGCGACACCGCCGAAGGGATCGCGGCCTTCCTCGAAAAACGCAAACCCGACTGGGCGTAAGCGGAATGTGACGCACATTCCGCAACGGAAAATGACGCATTTTCCGGCGCTGCCGCCAGCCGCCGGAATTTGCGTCAAATTCCGTCGCGAAGTCTGCGCCAGACTTCGCTTTACTTCCCGAACTTGCCCTTCAGCGCATCGGCAAAGGCATTGCCCCCCGCCGCGCCCCCCTTTGGCCCGACCGACCCGCTCCCCGCCTTGACGGGTTGCGCCTTCTGCACCGGCCCGCGTTCGCGCACCGCCTCGCGGGCAGCGCCGCTGTCGCTTTTCATGGTCAGACCGATGCGCTTGCGCGCGGCATCCACCTCGACCACGCGCACCTTGACCACATCCCCGGCCTTCACCACGGCATGGGGGTCCTTGACGAAGCTGTCGGCCAACTGGCTCACATGCACCAGCCCGTCCTGATGCACCCCGATATCGACAAAGGCACCAAAGGCCGCCACGTTGGTCACCGTGCCTTCCAGCAGCATCCCCGGTTTCAGATCGCGGATCTCGTTCACCCCTTCGGTAAAGGTCGCGGTCTTGAACGTGGGTCGCGGGTCGCGGCCGGGCTTTTCCAGTTCGGCCAGAATGTCCCGCACCGTCGGCAGGCCGAAACGCACATCGACAAAGGCCCGCGGGTCGACCGCCTTCAACGCTGCCGCATCGCCCATGAGGCTGCGGATATCCCGCCCGCAAGCGGCCACGATCTTGCGCGCCACATCATAGGCCTCGGGATGCACCGACGAGGCATCGAGCGGCTCCGCCCCGCCCGCGATGCGCAGGAAACCCGCCGCCTGCTCGAATGCCTTCGGCCCCAGCCGCGCCACCTTGAGAAGATCCTTCCGCGTCCTGAACGGCCCGTTCGCGTCGCGGTGCCCCACGATGGCCTCGGCCAGCGACGGGCCCACCCCGGACACCCGCGCCAGAAGCGGCGCCGAGGCCGTGTTCAGATCCACCCCCACGGCGTTCACCGCATCTTCCACCACCGCCTCCAGCGACCGCCCGAGCCGGCCCTGATCCACGTCATGCTGGTATTGCCCCACGCCGATCGACTTCGGCTCGATCTTCACCAGTTCCGCCAGCGGGTCCTGCAAGCGCCGCGCGATGCTCACCGCCCCGCGGATCGACACGTCAAGGTCTGGAAACTCCTTCGCCGCAAGCTCCGAGGCCGAATAGACCGACGCGCCCGCCTCGCTTACGATCACCTTCACCGGCTTCTCCGCCCCCGGCAGCACCGCCAGCAGGTCCGCCACCATCTTCTCGGTCTCGCGGCTCGCCGTGCCATTGCCGATGGCGATCAGTTTCACCCCGTGCTTGGCGATCAGCTGCGCCAGCGCGACCTGCGCCCCGCGCAGATCGTTCTTGGGCTGGAACGGATAGACCGTATCGGTCGCCAGCACCTTTCCGGTGCCATCCACCACCGCGACCTTCACCCCCGTGCGGATGCCGGGGTCCAGCCCCATCGTGGCCTTGCCCCCCGCCGGCGCGGCCAAAAGCAACGCCTTCAGGTTCATCGCAAAGACGCGGATCGCCTCTTCCTCCGACCGCTCGCGCATCTCGGCCATCAGGTCCAGCGTCAGCGAGGTGCGTATCTTCACCCGCCACGCCCATGCCGCCGCATCGCGCAACCAGACATCCCCTGCCCCGCGCCCGCCCGCCGCCAGCGCCGCCCCGCAGGCCCGTTCCGCCACGCTCTCGCCCCGCGCGGCCTCGGGCTCGACGTCAAGATCAAGCGACAGGAACCCCTCGTTCCGACCCCGCAGCATGGCCAGAACGCGGTGCGACGGCGCCGTCGCCCAGGCCTCGGAATGTGCAAAGTAATCCGAGAACTTCGCCCCCTCGGTCTCTTTCCCCTCGATCCCCTTGGACACCAGCTTTGCCACCTGCTTCATATGCGCACGCAAGCGCCCCAGCAGGTTCGCATCCTCGGCCAGACCCTCGGCCACGATATCCCGCGCACCTTCAAGCGCCGCCTTCGCATCCGGCACGGCGTCGCAAAGATATCCTGCCGCAAGCACCGCAGGCTCGGCCATCCGGTCGGCCAGAATCGCATCGACCAGCGGCTGCAAGCCGTTCTCCCGCGCAATCATCGCCTTGGTCCGCCGCTTGGGCTTGTAGGGCAGGTAGATGTCCTCCAGCTCGGCCTTGGTTCCGGCCTTGACGATCTGCCCTTCCAGCGCCTCGGTCAGCTTGCCCTGTTCGCGGATCGACGACAGGATCGCCGCCCGCCGCGCCTCGAGCTCGCGCAGATAGGCCAGACGTTCGGCCAAGGTGCGCAGTTGCGTGTCGTCCAGCCCCCCCGTCACCTCCTTGCGATAGCGCGAGATGAAGGGCACCGTCGCCCCCTCGTCCAGCAGCCCGATCGCGGCCACCACCTGCCCCGGCTGCGCCCCGATCTCGGCGGCGATGACATGGGGAATACGGCGAAGGCTGTCTGCGGACATCTGGGGCACCTCTTGCGACTCGAAGCAGGCTGAACCCATACAAGCCCCCCCGCCCTGCGCCAAGACGGCATCGCCCGCGCGCGCTTGGTCTTTCAGCCTTGGCCAAATACTCCGGGGGTCCGGGGGCTGGCCCCCGGTCCCGTGGTCTGCGTCCCGTGGTCAGGTCGGCAGACCAAGGACGGTGAACCGCCACCCCCCGAACACCCCTGCCCCGCCCGCACCGGCACCGGCACCGGCACAGGCACGCCGACAACCTTGCCGAAAGCCGCCATCGGCCATAGCCTGCAACACAGACCCCGACGCCCCCGCGCCCCGATACCGCCCGCAGGCCCGAACCGGACCGCAGGGCAAACCCTTTCCCGTCCCCCGAACGGACAGTGCCATGACCCTCTCCTCCGACCCGTGCCAGGCCGACCACATCGGCGAACGCCCCTTCGCAGGCGATGCGACATCCGCCGCCGACGTAAGCGCATGGCGACAGGCCGAAAGGCGCCGCCTGCGGCAGGAACGCGCCGGACTGACCCCTTCGATGCTGCAAAACATCTCCGAACGCATCATCGCAACACTGCAAGACCTTCTCGCCCCCTTCGATCCCGCAACCCTGACCATCGGCGCGTCCTGGCCCGTCAGGGGCGAACCCGATCCGCTGCCCCTGCTGGCCCATCTGCGCAGCCAAGGCGCGACCCTTGGCCTTTCGGTCTGCGTCGACCCGCCCGAAGCGATGCGCTACCGCCTCTGGACCGCTGGCACCCCTTTGGAGCCCGGCCTCTGGAACCTGCCGGTTCCCCCCGCCCCGTCAGGCGAGATACGCCCGAACCTCGTGCTCGTTCCTCTCCTCGGCTGGGACGGCGACGGCCACCGCCTCGGCTTCGGCACCGGCTATGTCGACCGCACCCTTGCCCGAAGTCCGCAGGTCTATGCCATCGGCTTCGGCCTTCAATCGGCGCGGCTGTCGACGATCCACCCCCTGCCCCATGACCGCGCGCTCGACCTTGTCGTTACCGAATGCGGCATAGAGGCAGGCAGGCGCCCCGCACCATCCGGCCTTGGCCCCGTGCGCGACCCGCACTAGGCTGAAGCCCTTAGCCCGATTTCCCGACCGCAACCGGACCCGTCATGCCCCCGCCCCTTCGCGTCGCCTCATGGAACATCCACAAAGGCGTAGGCGCGGACCGCCGCCGCGATATTTTCCGCACGGCCGAGGTGATGCAGGAACTCTGCCCCGACATCCTCGCCCTGCAAGAGGCCGACCGCCGCTTCGGAGACCGCGCGGGGCTTCTCGACCTCGAACATGTCCGCAGCCAATGCGGCCTTGTCCCCGTCCTGCCCGAGACCCCGGGACCGTCGCACGGCTGGCATGGCAACCTGCTCTTCCTGCGCGAAGGCCGGATCGAGCGGATCCACCCGCTGAACCTGCCCGGCCTCGAACCGCGCGGGGCGCTCTTTGCCGACCTGACCGTCGGGGGCATCGCGCTCAGGGTGATCGGCGTCCACCTCGGCCTTCTGCCCGCCTCGCGCCGCGCGCAGGCCCATGCGCTGCTCGACCATCTGTCGCGCCTGCCCCCGCGCCCGACGCTGCTGATGGGCGACATGAACGAATGGCGCACCGGCCCCAACGCCTCGATCGCGGCCCTGTCGCCGCACTTCCACGCGCCATCCCCCGTCCGCAGCTTTCCCGCCCGCCTGCCCGTCCTGCCGCTCGACCGCATCATGGTAAGCCACGACGCCTATCTGACCGAAGCGCGCGTCCATGACACGCCGCTCGCCCGCCGCGCCTCCGACCATCTGCCGATCACCGCCACGCTCACCTTGCCCGACCCGCAATGCTGACACAGGTCGCGCTTGGCTTCGGGCTTCTGGCGCTTGGCCTCTTCGTCGCCTCGCTTCTGGCCCTGCGCTCCTACACGCGCTTTGCCAAAAAGGCGCGCGGCCCTGTCAGCAAGGCGCTGCCACGCACGGGGCCAAAGCTGCCGCTCGACGACATGCTCGATCCGCTTCTTGCAGCACGGGCAGGGCAGAACGGCCTTGCCAACATCCTCGGGCACCGGCAGGCCTTTGCCGCCCGCGTTCACGCCGCCCGCATCGCGGGGCGCAGCCTCGACCTCATCTATTACATCTGGGCAACCGATACCTCGGGCTGGCTGCTGCTGGGCGAATTGCTCGACGCCGCCGACCGCGGCGTGCGCGTGCGCCTGCTGCTCGACGATGTGAACGTGCAAGGCTTCGACCTCGCCTTCCTCGGCCTCAACCAGCACCCCAACGTCGAGGTGCGGCTGTTCAACCCCGTGCTGAACCGCGGCCACTGGCTGCGGCGTTCGGTCGAATTCGGCCTCGGCCTCTCGCGCTTCAACCGCCGGATGCACGGCAAGGTCTGGATCACCGACGGCCGCCTCGCCCTTCTCGGCGGGCGCAACATCGGCGACACCTACTTCGGCGCGCCGGGTTCGGACGCGCGCCTGTCGCATGACGCCGACATGGTGCTGGCAGGCCCCTTGGTGCAATCGGTGGAACAGGTCTTCGACACCTACTGGAACATGGGTCTTTCCCTGCCCATCCTGACGCTCTGGCGCTCGTTCCGCATCAGCATGGCCCGCTACCGCCGCCGCGTGGCGCGGCACGTGAACGCGCCCCTCTCGCAGCAATACCGGACCGAGGCGCTTTCGGGTCATACGGCCGAAAGCCTTCTGGTCACGCCGCTGCGCTTCACGCCCGATGTCACGCTTCTGGCCGACCCGCCCGAAAAGGCCTTTGGCCGCCGCAAGGGGCCGTGGCTTCTCGACAGCATCGAAACCCTGCTGTCGACGGCAAAGTCCGAAGTCCTTCTGACCACGCCCTATTTCGTGCCCGGACGCCCCGGCCTTGCCATCCTGACCGACCTTGCCGCGCGCGGCGTCGCGGTGCGGGTGCTGACCAATTCCCTTGCCGCGACCGATCTTTTCACCGTCCACGCCGCCTATCGCAGTTACCGCGTGCCGCTGCTGGCCTCGGGGGCCGCGCTCTACGAATTCGCGCCGCCACGCGGGGCCAGACGCAAACGCGCGCTCCTGCACTCCAAGATCTTCGTGGTCGATGGCGAACAGGCCCTCGTCGGGTCGCACAACTTCGACCTGCGCTCGGCCTATATCAACATCGAACTCGGCCTGCTCTTTCGCGAACCGGTCCTCGTCGCCGAACTGCGCGCGCTGTTCGAACACCAGACAGGCCCGATCAACGCCTTTTCGGTCACGCTGGAAAACAACCGCCTGCACTGGAACATCGCCAAGGACGGCCGGCCGGGCCGCGAAAAGGCCGAACCCGAAGCCTCGCTTTTCCGGCGCATCGCATCGGGGCTGATGGCCCGCCTGCCGCACGACTGGCTCTGATCCGGCCTCGCGCCGAGACAGGCGCGGCAACGGGCCGCTAGCGCAATTTGCCATCCGGTCAAATTTTCTTGCTTTGCGGCAAAGTCTCGCGCAACCATACCAAAGTGGGTTTTACCATACACCCCTTCGTACAGGTGCGCGGGCGTGTGATCGGCTTCGGGGACACTGAATTTGCAAAGCGATGATACTGCGGGCAGCACTGCCCCGAAATCTGTTGCGCCGATGGCAACCGCACTGACCGGCACGCACGGTCACCACCGGCGTCTGCTCAGCGCGCTGACCTACACCCAACAGGAACGCAGGCTGGCGCTCGACCGCCGCCCCGGCGACGGCACGCCGGAAACATGGTTCCTCGGCCCCAAGGGCGAGAATGGCGATTTCCTGAAATCCCTCGTCGCCCGCGCCATCGACCATGCGATCGACTCGCGCAAGCAATACATGCCGCATGACCCGCCGATCTACCCCGAAAGCCGCCGCCCGGGCCTGCGCTTCTCCGAGGAATTCATCACCAAGCGCCTCGACGATGTGCTGCTTTACCTGCGCGGCTCGGTGCCGCTGTCAAGCCATCGCAACCTGTCGCATATGTATTGGGACCAGTCCCTTCCCGCGATCACGGGCTATATCGCGGGGCTGCTCTACAACCAGAACAACGTCGCCGCCGAAGCCTCGCCCACGACGACGCTCTTTGAAATCGAGGTCGGCAACGACCTGTGCCGGATGCTCGGCTACAGCCTGCCATCGAACGACCAGATCACGGGCGGCGCGGTAAAGCCCTGGGGCCATATCACCTGCGGCGGATCGGTCGCCAATGCCGAAAGCATCTGGGCCGCGCGCAACCTGAAATACCTCGCCCTCGCCCTCGCACAGGCGATCCGGCAGGAAGCGCCCCTTGCCGCCGCGAAGAACATCACCGTCCGCACCCTGAACGGCCAGCGCCACCGCCTGCTCGAACTCGGCCCGTGGCAACTGCTCAACCTGCCCATCGACGAGGTGATCGCCCTCGCCCCCCGCATCTCCAAGGTGGGCGGCATCAGCCCCGCCGATGTCGAAGCCGCCCTTGCCCTGCATTCGGTGCAAAGCCTCGGCCTCGTCACCTTCCACCGCCGCTACCTGCCCGACACATCGCCACCGCTTCTGATCACCCCCGCCACCGCGCATTACTCCTTTCCCAAGGGCATGGCGCTTGTCGGCCTTGGCCGTGAACAGCTCCACCCCGTGCCTGTCGACCTTGACGGCCGCATGGACACCGTGGCCCTGCGGGCGATCCTCGACCGCTGCCTCGACGATCAGGTTCCCGTCATGCAGGTCACCGCCGTCATGGGCACGACCGAGGAAAGCGCCGTCGATCCCCTCGCCGACATCATCGCCCTGCGCGAGGAATACCGCGCTCAGGGCCTCGAATTCTCGGTCCACGCCGATTGCGCATGGGGCGGCTACTTCGCATCGCTCCTGCGCGAGACCGAGGTGACACCCAACGCCATCACGGCCCCCGCCGCCGAAGCCGCAGCCGCCGCCTCGGCCTCGGCCTCGGCCGCCGCCGCGGGCGACAGGCACAAACCCCTTGCCGCCACCCCCACCGACGCCTCGGCGCTCGAGTCCGATCCGTGGAGCGTTCTTCTCGCCGGACCCGACCCGAAATCGCCGGGCATGATGATGTCGGAATACGTGCTGCGCCAGTTCCTCGCCCTGCCGCAGGCCGATACGATCACCGTCGATCCCCACAAGGCGGGCTTCATCCCCTATCCGGCGGGGGCCCTGTGCTACCGCAACGGCGCGATGCGCGATGTCGTGGCCTTCACCGCCCCCGTCGTCTACCACGGCGGCATCGACCCGACCGTCGGCGTCTACGGCATCGAAGGCTCCAAACCCGGTGCCGCCGCCGCCGCCGTCTACATGTCTCATCTCGTGATCCGGCCCGACCGTTCGGGCTATGGCGACCTGCTCTCGCGCTGCATCTTCAACTCGAAACGCTTCTACGCCTCGCTCGTCGGCCTGTCCGGCCCCTGCTTCACCGTGACACCCTTCCAGCGCCTTCCGGTCGAAAAGACCGCAGGCTGCACCCCTGCCGACGTCGCCGAACAGCGCGCCTATATCGCCAACCACATCGCCCCCCTGACCAGCGCCGATCTGGCCGGGGCGATGCTGGACGACCCCAACCTTTTCGCGCTGTTCCGCGATATCGGGCCGGACCTCACCATCACCACCTATGCCTTCAACCTCGTCACCGCGAACGGTCCCAACCGTGACCTCGCGCTGATGAACGAGATGAACGACCGCATCTATCGCAAGCTGTCGCTGCAATCCTTCAACGGCGGCACCATCCCCACCGCGCCGATGTTCGTGACCTCAAGCCAGTTCACGCCCTCGGGCTACGGTCAGGGCTTCGTCGACACCTTCGCAACCCGCGCAGGCGTCACCCCGGCAGCGGGCCTGCCCATCAGCTTCCTGATCTCGACCGTGCAGAACCCCTGGCTCGGCGAGGCCGACGGCGGCCACCTGACCACGCTGATGAACGCGCTTTTCGACACCGCGACCGAAGCCGCGCAATTCGTCATGGCCCGCCACGGCCTGACCCCTCCAGACGCATAAGGCACGCCCCATGAACCACCCCAAAGACTGCGCCTGCGACCATTGCAACCCCAAGGGCGAAGGCCACCACGGCCATCATGGCCACTCCATGACCAAAGAGGACATGCTCGAGCCGCGCATCCACAACATGCCGCACCAGCATGCCTTTACCCTTGTGGGCCACGAGACGATCTTCGCCGTCCACATGACCCAGTATTATATGGAAGAGCACAAGTATCAGCTCGTCTTCGAACTGGGCCTGCCCGACGATGTCCTGACCCGCCTGCGCAAGGCCCGCCGCCAGAACCCGAAGGACTGGTTCATCCTCTCGAACGAGGAAAGCGACGAATTCGCCATCCCCGACATCGCCTCGGGCCGCAAACCCACCTATCGCGGGCAGATCTTTCAGGGACTGCCCCCCTTTACCGAACGCGACGAGGACAACCCCCATTTCTACCCGTGGAGCAGCGACCGCTGCATCCCGCTGATCGAGAATTTCGACGCCGTGGTGAAGCGCGTGGTGATGTTCCGCCCCTTTGCCCATAACGCCATCCAGCCCGACCACGCCACCTACCTGATCTTCGGCAAGGGCGACGAGGCGCATATGACCAACCTGCAAACCGGACGCCTTGCCGGAACCCGCTTCGACGCCCCCGCCTTCGGCCCCGACTACGACCATGTGCTGAGCTTGCGCGAGCGCCCCAAGGGCTTTTCGGAATCGCAGATCGAGGCGGGCATCGTCGCCTCGCTTCCGGCACTCCGTCTCCGCCCCGCCTCGCATGACGGGGTGGAACGCATCGGCCCCGAAAACTGCGTGCCCGGCCACTGGCCCTTCAAGCCCGGCGCGCATCTGACCATGCTCTATCGCGGCATGCTTCCCGCCTTCACCGTGATCGCGGGCGAAAGCTACCTCTTCGGCACCGCCGTCTCCTCCAGCCCCGAAACCCTGCGCCCCGACCAGTCGGCGCTGGATGTTTCGGTCACCCCCGACTCCCTTTTGAAGAAACCGTAACGAGGACCACATGACCGAACTCGCAAAACAGGATGGCAACACCGAACTCTGGTACACCGTCTTTGCCCAAGGCCACCCCGTCCTCGCCTCGAAACAGCGCCGCTATTCCATGCTTCCCGGCGCGCCGCGCTGCAAACTGTGCGAGGCGCCCTTCGGCGGCGCGGGCGGTTTCGTGATGCGGATGACGGGGCTGCACCAGTCGAACCGGAACCCGCATTACTGCAACAAATGCGACGGGTTCCTTGGCGCCTTCCCCGGCGGGGCCGAGGTGCCGATGGCCATGATGATGATCGACATCCGCAATTCGGTGGAACTGTCCGCCAAGACCAGCCCCAAGGATTTTGCCCGCCTTGTCATGGCGATGCGCTCGGATGTTCACGAACTGCTCGACAAGACGGACGGCTTCGTCCTCGAATATCAGGGCGACAGCGTCTTTGCCGTCTGGCCCCCCGGCTTCGTCAACGGCAAGCATTGCGAAAAGGCGATCCAGGCCGCCGAACTCGCCGCGCGCATGACGGCCAGACGCAGCCACCAGATGGCCGACGTGGGCATGGCCGTCCATACCGGCACCGTCTACATCGGCACGGTTGCCGATGTGGCAGGCAACATGTCGGGCATCAGCGCCTTTGGCTATGACGTCAACCTTCTGGCCCGCATGGCAGGCGCCGCCCGCCCGGGCGAGGTGCTGGTTTCGGCCGCCACCTATCAGGGCGCGGGCCGCCCCGTTCCCGCGCAGACGCGACAGCTCGAAAACCTCAAGGGCATCGAAAACCCGCCCGAGGTCGTCTCGCTCGGCCAACCGCTGCTTCACGCCTAGGCGCAATACCGCCCCCTTGGCCGGAACCGGTGCGGGGGGCGGCATTGCCGCTTGGCAGCGCCGCCCCGCCCCCCTAGCCTGCGGCAGGATCAGGGGGACGATGATGGACCAGAGCGACTACCTTTCCCACGATGCAACCGGCCTCGCCGCCCTCGTCCGCAAGGGCGAGATCGCACCGCACGAGCTGACCGCCGCCGCAAGGGCGCGGCATGACGCGGTCAATCCCGCCCTCAACGCGGTGATCGAATTCTACGACGACGCCGAAACCCTGCCCGATGGCACCGGCCCCTTCGGCGCTGTGCCCTTCCTGCGCAAGGACATCGGCGCGACCGAGGCCGGACGCCTTCAGGAATGCGGCAGCCGCCTTCTGCGCGGCAACCGGTCCGACCATGACGGCCATTTCATCACCCGCGCCCGCAGCGCCGGGCTAAAGATCGTGGGCCGCAGCGCCGTGCCGGAATTCGCCTTTTCCGGCTTCACCGAAACCCTGCTGCACGGCATCACCCGCAACCCGTGGGCGCCCGACCGCACGGCGGGCGGATCGTCGGGCGGAGCGGCCTCTGCCGTGGCGGCAGGCATCGTGCCCATCGCCCATGCCTCCGACGGCGGCGGCTCGATCCGCATTCCCGCCGCCTGCTGCGGTCTTGTCGGGCTGAACCCCTCGCGCGGGCGCGTCTCGGGCGGGCCTGACGGGCAAGACGCGCTTTTCGGCCTTGCCCGCGCCTTCGTCCTGTGCCGGACGGTGCGCGACATGGCCTTGGCGCTCGACGTGTTTTCCGGCCCCGAAGCGGGCGACCCCTTCCTGATCCCGCCTCCGGCCCGCCCCTTCCTTGCCGAACTCGCCCAACCCGCGCCGCGCCTGCGCATCGGCATCGCCCGCAGCGCATGGGGGGCGATTGCGCTGGACCCCGAAGTGCTTGCCACCCTTGACGCCACCGCCGCCACCCTGTCCGCCCTCGGTCACGGCATCGAGGAAATCGCCTCGCCCGTCGACCCCGAAGACATCGCGACCGGCGTCATGGGCGCCTTCAACCTCGGCCTTGCCACCCTGCCCGCGCTGGCGCGCAAACTGGGCCGCCCGCTCGACGACAGCACGCTCGAACCCGTCACGCTGCGCCTTTTGGAGCAGACCCTTGCGATGACACCCGCCGACATCATGCAGGTCTTTGAAACCCTGCGCCGCGTCCGTCTGGAAATTGCAACCCGAACAGCAGGTTACGACGTTCTCCTTACACCGACCCTGCCTGTCACCGCCCCCGAACACGGCCTGTTTGCCACCACCCGCCCCGACCTTACGGCCGCTGGTTACGGACAGGGCGACACCAGCCTTTTCACCTATCTCGGCCCCTTCAACGTCACGGGCCAACCCTCGGTCAGCCTGCCCTTGGGGCAAAGCGCGGCGGGCATGCCCATCGGCATCCAGATCGTCGGCCCCTTCGCGGGCGAGGCCCTGCTCCTCCGCCTTGCGCGCGATCTCGAACAGGCCATGCCCTGGGCTGCCCGCCGCCCGCCCCTTGCCACGGCATGACGTTGCGACACCCGCCCTTGCGGGTGGCGGCGGCGCGGCGCACCTTGTGACTGCCGCTCCGATCCGTCAGCCCCGCCCCAGTTCCAGACCCAGTTCCAGACCCAGCCCCAGACCCGGCCCCGAAACCGAACCCGAAGGCCCCGCATGACCCAGCAGCCCCGCCCCTCTCTTGCCGCCCGTCTGCTGCAAGGCACCCTGCGCCTGATCTTCGCCACGCTCCTGCGCCCGCGCATCACGGGGCTTGAAAACCTGCGCACCCCCGGCCCGGTGATCTTTGCCGCCAACCATCAAAGCCTGCTCGACGGCCCGCTGCTGTTCTCCATTCTCGGCCCCACCGCCGCCTTCGCGATGACAAGCCAATGGGCCGACCGCCCCTTCATGCGCCGCGTCGCGCGCCTCGTGCCGATCCTTGCCATCGACCCGACCAAGCCGATGACCGTCAAGACGCTGGCCCGCCGCATCACCGCAGGCCAATCCTGCGTGATCTTCCCCGAAGGCCGCATCACCGCCACGGGCGCGCTGATGAAGGTCTATCCCGGCACCGCATGGCTGGTGGATCAGGCCGATGTGCCCGTCATCCCGATCCATTTCGAAGGGCTGGAATTCTCGCGCCAAAGCCGGCTCAAGCGCGGCTATCCCCGCCGCTGGTTCCCCCGCCTGCGCGTCCATGTCGGCGCGCCGCAGCGGCTGGTTCTGGACGGGTCGCTCAAGGGCAAGCTCCGCCGCGAAAGGGCGGCGCAAATGGTGGGCGACATTCTCGAAACCCAGCGGTTCGTGGCGCTGAACCGCTACGACACCCTGCCGCAGGCGCTGGCCGACACGCTTGCGACCTATGGCGCCTCGCGCCTCGCGCTGACCGACCCCACGGGGGCAAGCCTGACGCTCGGCCGCCTGCACCTTGCCGCCGATGTGCTGGCCCGCAGGCTGCAACCGCTGCTCGCGGGGCAAAAGACCGTGGGCGTTCTGCTGCCCACCGCCGCCGGCGTGCCGGCCGTGCTGCTGGCGCTCTGGCGGCTTGGCGTGACGCCTGCCATGCTGAACCCCACGCTCGGCCCCGGCCCGATGAAGACCTGCCTCGCCACCGCAGGGGCGACCACGGTGCTGACCAGCACGGCCATGATCGACCAGATCAAGCTGCACCCCGTGATCGCCGACCTCGAAGCCGCAGGCACCCGCGTCCTGCGCACCGAGGACATCCGCGCCGGCGTGACGCGCGAGATGAAACTCCGCGCCCTGCTCTCGTCCCGCTTCGGTCCGGCGCGGCACGGCACGCCCTTCGGCGCGCCGCTGACCCGCGACACCCCCGCCGTGATCCTCTTCACCTCGGGGACCGAGGGCGCACCCAAAGGCGTTGTCCTGTCGCATGGCAACATCCTCGCCAATATCGCCCAGTTGCGCGCCCGGACCGACATCAACGCGGGCGACAGCATCTTCACCGCCCTGCCGGTGTTCCACTCCTTCGGCCTGACGGCGGGCATCCTGCTGCCGCTCGTGGTGGGCGCACCCGTGGTCGCCTATCCCTCGCCGCTGCATTACCGCATCATCCCCGAAACCGCCTATTACCACATGCCGACCATCATCTTCGGCACCGACAGCTTCCTGTCGGGCTGGGGCCGCCGCGCGCATGACTACGATTTCGCCAGCCTCCGCGCCGCCATCGCCGGGGCCGAGCCGATCCGGGACAGCACGCGCGAACTCTGGTCGCGCCGTTTCGGCGTGCGCATCCTCGAAGGCTACGGCGCCACCGAAACCGCCCCCGTCCTTGCGCTGAACACACCGATTTCCTCGCGCAACGGCAGCGTCGGCCGCCTGCTTCCCGCCATCGAAGCCCACCTCGACCCGATCCCGGGGGTCGAGGCCTTCCGCCTCTCGGTCCGTGGCCCGAACATCATGCAAGGCTACATCCGCGCCACCGCCCCCGGCGTGATCGAACCGCCCGAAGGCGGCTGGTATGACACGGGCGATGCCGTGACCCTCGACGCCGAAGGTTTCCTGACGATCAAGGGCCGCATCAAACGCTTTGCCAAGATCGGCGGCGAAATGGTCTCGCTCGCCGCGGTCGAGGCCTTGGCCGAACGCACTTGGCCCGACCTCTCTGCCGCGGCCATCGCCCTGCCCGATCCGCGCAAGGGCAACCGCATCCTTCTGGCCCTCGCGACCGGAAACAGCGGCAAGACCCCCGAAATGGCGCAGCTGAAAGCACAGGCCAGAACCGAAGGACTGGCCGAGATCATGCTTCCCGCACGGCTCGAGGTGATGCACAAACTGCCGATGCTCGCGTCAGGAAAACCCGACTATCCGGCCCTGACCCGCGCTTTCGCCGATCCTGCCTGATCCTGTCAGACCTGATCCTTGGCGTTCCCATCCTTGATGACGGGCGCCTGCGGGGCCGGAACCTCGCCAAAGAACCGCATGGCGGAACTGTATTGGGCATAGACGCGGTCCGACCGCTCTTGCCGTTCCGCCTCGGTCGTCGCGGGCACCGAAGGCTCGGGTTCTGTCGGGGGTGTCATTCGATGCGCCTCGCATTCCAAGGGAAGCGGGAAGCCTACGCCATTGCGGCCCTTTGCCCTAAACACCATCCGGTGATGCGGCGGCACCCCGCCCTTCCTCCCATCCCGCAGCCCCCCGCATCAGGACAAGATCGGCATCGGCGCGAAAGGTCCTGTCCGCCTGCGCGCGGTAATGCGTCAGCACCACCCCTCCGGGCACAAGGCGCAGGCTGTTGAACGCATTGCCATCCCCCCGCACGCGATGCGACAGGCAGGTCCCCGCCTGCACCGACAGGATACCCGGCGCCGCCGCAAGCGGTGTGGCATAGGTCGAATGCAGATGCCCCGAAAGCACCATGTCCACCCCCGCATCGACCAGCGCAGGGATCGCCGCCGCCGCCCCGCGCAACGCGGGCGGCTCCGAGGGCGGGCCTTGCAAGGGGTGGTGCAACACCAGCACCCGCCGCCGCGCACCCGCCGTCGCGCAGACCTCGGCCACCCGCTGCAACTGCACCGCCCCGATCCGCCCGTTCTTCCACGCCATCGGGTCCGCCGTGTTCAGCCCCAGCACCAGCATCGCGTCATTCACGAACAGCGGTCCAAGCTCCGGCCCGACCGCCCGCCGCCAGCGCCGCCACGGATCGACCAGCCGCAGGCCGATGTTCCACAGCGGCACGTCATGGTTTCCCGGCACCACCAGAACGGGCGCGCGGCATCCCGCCAGCAGCCGCATCGCCGCCGCATATTGCCCGGACCGCGCCCGCTGCGTCAGATCACCCGACAGCACCACCAGATCGGGCGCCAACCGCGCGACCGCCGCCAGCAAGGGCTCGACCAGATCGGGCCGCTCGGCCCCGAAATGCGGGTCCGACAGATGCACGATCACGCTCATGCCCCGATGCCTCCGGTGGCGATGTCCGCGACCTTCGCCCCGGGCAGCACCACGGTCAGCCCCTCGACCACCCGGAATTCAAGCGGTGCGCGCAGATGCAGCCGCTCTCCGTCCAGCGCCACCAAGGGGCGGCGGCTCGCCGGAAAGACCGTCATGTCCCCCGCATAAAGCATGTCGATCTCGGCTCCGGCCCTCGCCCGCCGCAGGCCCAGCTTGGCCACGGCTTTCAGCATGTGCCAGCGGCTCCCCTCGCGCAGAAGAAAGACGGCAAAACGGTCGGCGCTGATCGCATCGGCCCCCTGCAAGCCGTAATGGTCCAGCTGGAACGCCGATCGCGCCACGAACATCAAGGGCGAGCGCAGGTCATGGCTCTGCCCGTCCGCGCGGATCACCATCCGCTTGGTCGCCTGCACCCGCACCAGCGTCAGGAACACCGTCCAATAGGCCAAAAGCCGCGACCGCCCGAACCGCGCGTAAACCCGTTCCCGCGCCTGCAGGATCAGCGGATAGACGCCAAGGCTCGCATTGTTCAGGAACACCCGCCCGTTCACCGTGCCGATGGCGATGTTGCGCGGATACCCGCCCAGAATGGCGCGCGCCGCCGCCTCGGGATCGTCGGGCAAACCAAGACCGCGCGCAAAGAAGTTGAACGTGCCCAGCGGCAACACGGCCAGGGCCGCATCCTTTCCCAGCAGCGCCTGCGCCACGCCATTCACCGTGCCGTCGCCCCCTGCGGCGACGATGGTGGTAAACCCCTCTGTCAGGGCGCGCGCCACGGCATCGCCCAGCGCCTCGCCCTTGTCCCAATAGCGCAAGGTGGCGGCAGGCCCGAAAACCTGCATCACCCGCCCCAGCGCCATCGCATCGCGGGCATTCCCGCCCGAGGCCGCATTGGCCATCACACAGATCGTCGCTGGATCAATCGGCATTCGGCGGCACTTCCCTTCGTTCAGGGGCGCAACGCATCGAACAAAGCCGCGTTCCCCTCTTGGAACTGCGCGCGGCGCGCTATCTTTTCAAGATGCAGACCCGAACGATCCCGCGCCCCGCCCTCGCTGCCCTGTTGCTGCTCGCCATGCAACCGGCAGCCCGCCCGCTGCAAGCCGCCCCGCTCGATACGGGGCAGGCCCCCGTTCTTTCGGCCCCGCAATCCGGCCCCGAGGCTGCGGCGATCCGCGCCACGCTCGGCGGCATCACCCTGCCGCAGGGCTTTTCGATCAGCCTTTACGCCATCGTCCCCGGCGCGCGGCAGATGGCCGTCGGCCCCAAGGGCACCGTCTTTGTCGGCACCCGCGACGCCGATCTCTGGGCCGTCACCGACACGAACGGCGACAACCGCGCCGACCGCGTCACCACCTTTGCCCCCGGCCTTGCGAAAACCATGCCCAACGGCGTCTGCTTCGACGGCAAGGGCGGGCTTTTCTCGGTCGAACAGAACCGCATCACCCTCTACCCCGATGCCGAAGCCGCCGTCGAAAACCCCTCGCCCGCCGCCGACGAGATCGTCGCCCTCGGCACGCTCATCCCCCCGTCCGAGGAAGCCACCAACCACGCGTTCCGCGTCTGCACCTTCGGCCCCGATGGCCGCCTCTATGTCTCGCTCGGCCAGCCCTACAACGTGCCGCCCCCCGAAAAGCTGGCGCTCTATGACAAGACGGGCATCGGCGGCATCATCGCACTGAACCCCGATGGCAGCGGGCGACAGGTCTACACGCGCGGCCTGCGCAATTCCGTGGGCATCGCCTTCCACCCCGAAACGGGCGCGCTCTGGTTCACCGACAATCAGGTGGACCGCATGGGCAACGACATCCCCCCGGGCGAGATCAACCGCCAGACCGCGCCCGCGCAGCATTTCGGCTTCCCGTGGTTCGGCGGCGGCCATATCCGCACTGAAGACTACGCCGCCGACACGCCCCCCGCCGATGCCGTCTTTCCGGTGGTGGAAACCGTGGCCCATGCCGCCGACCTCGGGCTTGCCTTCTACACGGGCAACCGCTTCCCCTCCGCATACCGCAACGCGATCTTCTCGGCCCAGCACGGATCGTGGGACCGTGACGAACCGGTGGGCGCGCGCGTCATGGTCACCACCTTCGACGCGGCGGGCAAACCCGACCACCGGCCCTTTGCCTCCGGCTGGCTCGCCCCCGATGGCAGCTACCTCGGTCGCCCCGTCGATGTGGCGCAAATGCCCGACGGCGCGCTGCTGGTCTCGGACGACCAGTCGGGCGCGATCTACCGCATCGACTATACCCGACCCTAGGCCGCCAGCCTGCAAAAGACAGGCGCCGACCCGCCTTTTGCAGGATTTTGCCAGCCCGCCGATTGGCCTATACGGTGCGGGTGACGACCACGCCCTTCCCTTCATCGCGGATGCTCCGGCCTGCCCCGCTGCTGCGGCGGCTTGCCTGTGCCTGCCTTGCGGTGTTTGGCCTTTTCCTGTTCGCCGCCCCCCTTCGGGCCGAACAGCGCATCTCCTACGCGGTTCTGGTCGATCCCACCCGCGCCATGTCCCTGACCGATGTGCAATCCGCCCGTTTCACGCCCATCGCCTCGACCTTCGGTGGCGGATTCACCTCGTCGGTCTACTGGCTGCGCGTCAGCATCGAAAACCCCGCCCCCGGCCCCCTGCTGCTGCGCTTCCGCCCCAGCACGACCGACGAGATCGAACTTTTCACCCCCTTGCCCGATGGCCGCTGGCGGATCAGCAAGAACGGCGAACGCCTGTCGCCCGACAATGACGCCGTGCCCTCGATCAACTGGTATGCCTTTTCCATCCACCCGCAGGCCGAGCGCGGGCCGTGGTATGTCCGCATCTCGACCCGCTCTCCGGGTGCGATCGTCGTCACCGCCGTTTCGGCCAACCTCGCCCTGTCCGAAGACGTCACCACCGCCGGATGGCTGGTCATCAACCACGCGCTGCTCTGCCTTGCGGGGGCGGTGCTGATCGGCACGCTCAGCCCTTTGCGCTCGGTGCCGAACTTCGGCTTTCTCGTGATGATCACCAGCTTCAGCGCCTACCTTTACATGATCAACGGCTACGGCAAGGTGCTTTTCGGCCTGACCCCGATACGGGCCGAGGCGGCGCAGGAATATCTGGCCTGCTTCACCGTCACCTCGCTGGCCGCATTCCACCACCTGTTCCTGCGCGACTTCCGGCCCTCGCTGGCCCTCGGCCGCGCCAGCCTCGGGCTGCTCGCCTTCTCGGCGCTCGGCCCGCTTGCGCGCCTGCTCGGCAACGGGGATATCGCGCTCAGGATCTCGCTTGTCACCTATGTCCTGCTTGTCCCCTTGCTCGTCGCCCTGCTTGTCAGCCTGCGTCAGGATGGGCCGATCACCCGCAGGCAGGTGCGATACGTCTATGCCGTCTACATCGCCTTCCTTCTGTTCAACATCACCGCCCGCTTCGGCCTGATCGACGCCGAAGTCCTGTATCGCCACAGCATCGAGGCGATCACCGTCGTCACCTCCACCCTCATGCTGACCCTGCTCTGGCTGCAAAACCGCAGCGCGCAGGAAAGGACTCTCGCCCGCGAACTCGCCCTGCAATCCCTTTCCGTCGATCTCGCGGTCGACCGCCAGTTCGTCGCCGCACGTCTGGCCCTCTTGCGCCGCATCGACACACAGGTCGCCCGCGTCTCCGCGATCACGCTTGATTGCCTCGCCTCGGGTGGCTTCGGCGCGGCACCGGCCCGCGCCCAGCGCGCCGTCACCACGCTGGGCCGTGTCGTCGACCGCTGCATCTTCGCGCACGAGGCGACGGGAAACCCGTGGAACCTGCGCCCCGCCAGCTTCGCCCCCGCCCCCGCGTTGCGGGCGCTTGTCCGGACGCTGGCCCCGCCCGACGCCTTTCGCCTCGACATCGCCGACGCCGAAGGCCGCCGCCTGACGACCGACCGCGACCTGTTCGAACTGGCTGTCGAGAACCTTCTGTCCAATGCCCTGCGCTACGGCCTGCCCGGCCATCCCGTCCGCATCCGCCTTGTCCCCGAAACACGGCAGGGCCGCGCCGGCCTTGCGCTCTGGGTCAGCAACGCCGCCCCCGCAGCCCCCTTCGACCCGGCGGCCGTGTTCGAGAAATTCTACCGCGGCCCCTCGGCACAGGGGCAAAGCGGCACGGGCCTCGGGCTGTTCATCACGCGCGAGGTGGTCACAGCCCTGTCGGGGCAGGTCACACTCGAAACGGCACCCGCCCCGCATGGCGCGACGGTGCGGCTGATCCTCTGGCTGCCCGAAAAGCCATGAAACTCTCCCGCAACATCGCCTTGGGCATTCTGGCCCTCTGGTTCGCGCTGCTGCTCGGATCCATGCTGCAAGCCCTTCTGGCAGCCCCCCCCTCAAGCGACCGCATCGGCCAGATCGGCTATTTCCGCGACAGCTCGGCCACGCTCGGCATCGCCGATGTGGCCAAGCGCCGCTTCACCCCGACGGGGCCGGATTTTCTGGGCGGCTACGACCGCGCGGCGCAATGGTTCCGGCTGACCGTCGCCCCGCCCGCGACCAAGGGCAAGGATGCCGACGACACCGTCCTTCAACTCTCGCTGAACCAGCTCGACCATGTGACGCTTTACCTGCCCGCCTCGCGCGGCTGGACCGCGCTCGAGAACGGCGACACGGTTCCCATCGCAAAACGCGGGGCGAAACTGCTGCCGCTCGGGTTCCACCTGCCCGACAGCGCGCTTGGCCGCACGCTCTTCCT
Source organism: Paragemmobacter straminiformis (assembly GCF_014243445.1). GTDB lineage: Bacteria > Pseudomonadota > Alphaproteobacteria > Rhodobacterales > Rhodobacteraceae > Paragemmobacter > Paragemmobacter straminiformis. The sequence goes on along the minus strand of NZ_JACLQD010000004.1, from coordinate 411,647 downwards.
GCGCGTCCAAAGCACCTCGTCGCTGGGCTTCCAGATCTGGGCGACCAGCCTTGCCGAGGCGCAAGGAAACCTGTCCCGCCGGATAGCGATGCATGTGATCTACTTTCCGCTTCTCGGCATGGGGGTGCTGCTGGCCGGATTGCGCCTGCGTCTCATGCCGAACCTTCTGTCCCTGTCGCTCTTCGCGCTCATGGCCGTCTATTTCCTCTACTCGGCCGAGGCTCTGGGCTACGCGCAAATCCTGTTTCCGCTGGCCGATCCCACGGCCCACAGCCGCCTGACCAATGCGGCGGCGCTGCTGACCTCGCTCACCTCGATGCTGTTCCATCGCAACTTCCTCGGCCAGCACCGCCCGAACCCGATCATCCTGCGCGCGACCGATGCGGTCATCTGCGCGCAGGCGCTGCTCCTCGTGCCGCTGCTCGCGGGCGACGATGGCGCGATCGGCCTGCCCGGTGTCGCGCTCTCGGTCGTGGCCCTGTTCCTCGTCATGGGGCTGCTGCTGACGCTGCGCATCGGGGATGCGATGGCCCGCCGCACGCTGCATCTGGCCTATGGCACATGGTTCGGCGTCACCACGGTCTGGCTTTGCACGCGCCTCGGCCTCTTCGGCCCCACCGCCGTATCGCGCCCCTATGTCGAGGTGTTCGGCCTGAACAGCCTGTTCATCGCGCTCTGCGTCATGGCCTTCGACCGCACCGCCCACCTGCGCCGCGAACGCGCCACGCGCCTCTCGCTCGCCTCGGCGCGCGCCGTTCAGGAAGCCCGCGCCCGCAACGCCGCCGAACAGGATGGCTTCACCCATATGCTCGTGCATGAATTGCGCAACAACCTCACCGTCCTCCAGATCAGCCTGCCCGAGATCACCGATCCCCGGCAACGCGAGGCGCTGGCCGCAACGATCCGCGATCTGAACCGCTCGCTTGCCGAGGCGCGCCACAGCACATGGCTGACCGAAGGAAACGGGCCGAACCAGCCCCGCCCGCTTGTGCTTGTCGAAATCCTCGACGGCGTGCTTGACGGTCTTGATGCCGCCGACCGCATCCAGCTCGATGGCGAAGACGCCGACGCGATGGTCATCGCCGACCCCGAAATGCTGGCCGCCGCCCTTTCGGCGGCGCTGAACGGCATGTCCGCCCTTGCCCGCCCCGATGCCGCCATCCGCCTGACCCTGTCGCAAGGCGGGGAGGAAACCCCCTGCAAGGTGGTCTGCGAAACCCTCCTCGCGGCGCCGCTGTCCGACGATCCGGCCCTGCCGCCCCAAGTCGCCCTCGGCACGCTTCTGCTGCGCCAGATGGGCGGCACGCTCACCCTGTCCTGCCCCGCACCCGATCTGCTGCGCCTTGACCTCCTTCTCGTCGCCGCCCCCTCAGGAATACCCGAATGAACCTGCCCCGCGCCTCTGTCGCCATCATCGAAGACAACTCCGATCTCAACGGTCTGCTCGTGAACGCCCTGCGCACGGCGGGGTTCGACGCCTCGGGCCACACCAGTGTCGAAGGGTTCGAGGCCCATGACGGCCCCGCCCCGCTGATCTTCCTGCTCGACCTCAACCTTCCGGGCGAAGACGGGCTGAGCTTCGCGCGCCGCCTCCGCGCCGACCGCCCGCAAAGCGGAATCATCATGCTGACCGCGCGTGACGAGATGGACCAGCGCCGCCGTGGCTATGACAGCGGGGCCGACATCTACCTGACCAAACCAAGCTCGGTCGACGAGATCCTCGGCGCGCTGAACGCCCTTTCGCGCCGCCTTCCGCTCGGCGCGGCCCAGCAGGGCGCGGCCGACGACGCCGACCTCGTCCTGAACCGCCGCAGGCTTGAACTGTCCGGCCCGTCCGGCACCGTCTCGCTCGGCGCGGACGAGGCCGAATTCCTCACCCATTGCGCCACGGCGCCCGAAGGCCGCGTCAGTCTCGACCAGATCCGCGGCTTCCTGCGCGACGGCGAAACCCTGTCCAAGGTGGCGATCGAACTCAAGGTGGTGCGAATCCGCAAGAAACTGGCCTCTGCCGGTCTCGGCGGGCGCTGCATCGTCTCGGTGCGGAATTTCGGCTACCAGCTCCTCGTTCCCCTGCGCCTGACCGGCAGCTAGGGCATCGGGTATCCCCCGACCTTTGGCAGATGCAGCCCATTGGTCGGGGGAAAGGTTTCGCACGGGCGTCGGGCGGCATCGATCACGTCGCACCATCCCCGCCGCCCATACGTCACACGAATCTGCGGCAGCTTGCAGACCCCTATGGTTCCGGCCTGAACACACAATCGGACACCGCTTAACCGAAGGCCGTGGAAGGGTATTGAAGGGTTTCCCGCCGGACGTAAACACCTCCCGGCATCCGGCATCCCTCTGGCCCCGCGCCAACATACCAAAGGCGTTTCCACCCCCGTTTGCGCACGAAAGATGTGGTCCGTCAGGTGGTTGGCGTCAGTTGTTGGCCGTCAGCGGATCGATGATCTGCGCCACTTCGGTGATCTTGCCAAAGGGAATGCCGCTCAGGTCCGAATGGCGGCGGATCGCATCCTCGCTTTCGGCCAGATAGACGCAGAACGTCTTGTCGTTGGCGACATAGCTGTGCTGCCACTGGATCCCCGATCCGATCGTGCTAAGCGCCTGATTCGACGCACGCGCCGCCCCGCACAGCTCTGTCACCGAAAATTCGCCGATTCCGGGAATGTCCCGCTCGATCATGTAACGCTTCCAGACGGCCATCGCTTTTCCCCCGATAGGTTGCTCCGTGCCGCGATCATGCGGCAGACTGTCGGCAGCGCAAAATTCAATGTTCTTTATGATTGGAAAGAAAACCTTTAGTATCGTGTGAAATCTTTCCCACCTTAAGGAAAATCTTTCGCGATGAACGCCGCCTCGCACCTCAAGTCGCTTCAGGCGCTCGAAATGGCCCTGCGCCTCGGCTCGCTGTCGGCGGCGGCAGGGCGGCTCGGCATCACGCCCGCCGCCGTGGGCCAGCGCGTCCGCGCGCTCGAACTCTACCTTGGCACCGATCTTCTGCTGCGCGGCCGCTCGGGCCTGCAACCGACGCCGGAACTCAGCATGGCACTCGGCGACCTCGCCTCGGCCTTCGCGGCGCTGGACCGCGTGACCGAAACGCTCGACTTCCAGCGCGTCACCGAAATCCACATCGTGGCCGACCCCGACTGGACCGAGCTTTGGCTCATGCCGCGCCTTGCCCGCTTCCGCGCGGCCCATCCCAACATCCGTTTCTGCATCAACGGCGCGGGCGATGTGCCGATGCGCCTCGGTGCGCCCGACTGCCGCATCACCTACGGCCCCGCCACCGGCAGCGGGGAAGAGCTTTACCGCGACCGCCTGCTTCCCGTGACCGGCCCCGACAACCTGCGCCGCATGGCCGACTGGGACGCGCAGATGCCGCTCGAGGGGATGCCGCTCCTGCATCTCGAAGCCCAGCGCGACAACCCCGACTGCCCCGGATGGCCCGAATGGATCGACCGCTTCGGCCATCGCCGGCAGGGCACGGGGCGCGGCGTGCATTACCGCCACGCCCGCCTCGCACTCGAAGCCGTGCGGCTGAACGTGGGCTTTCTTGTCTGCGGCCTGTCGCTGGTCGCGGATGATCTGGCGCAGGGCCGGATCGTCCTGCCCTATCCCGTGGACCAGAACCTTGCCGCACCGCTGCCCTATGTCCTGACCATCGCGCCCCATGCAACGCATCGCCCGCAATTCGCCCGCTTCGCCGACTGGCTGCGCGCCGAGGCCGCGGAAACCCGCCAGACACTCGGCACGGCCACCCCGTCGGGTGCAGCCTAGGCCGCCGCGCGCGGCGTCACGCGTCGGGGCGGATGTTCTGGTTGAAGCGGAACATGTTGTCCGGATCGTATCTGCGCTTGATCGCGGCCAGTCGGCCGAAATTCCGGCCAAAGGCATCGCGCGTCAGCGCAGGCCCGTCCTCGTCCAGCCCCGTGAAGTTCAGGTAAACCCGCCCCGGCTGCGCATGCCGCCGAAACGCCTGCCATGCAGCCCGTGTCCAGCCGATCACGGTGGCATCCTCGTCGGCCCGCTCCCAGACCGAATCCAGCGAATACATCCAGCCGAAAGACCGGTCGCCAAAGGCCGTCGCATCGGCCGCGACCCGCGCGGTCGCCCCGCCGAAATTCCAGAACGAACTGATCGACCGGTCCGAGGGCGAGGCGATGGCATTGGCAAGCCCCTCGTCGATGGCCGCATCGGTCAACTCCGCCAGCAGATGGCTCTTCCAGTAGCAACGGTATGCTCCGGTCGGGAACAGCGGGTCGAACAGCTTTTGCACCTCGACATAGGGCATGATCCCCGAGAAATCCGCCACCAGCGGCCCTAGCCCGCGCAAAGGCGCAAGCAGGCGCTCGCCCTCGGCGGCATCTCCGGCATAGACGGCGCCAAGCGTATAACAGCGCTGGCCCCAATACTCCTGCGCATAGTCCGGGCCTTCCGGCACGGTCGAAAACTCGACGAGCGAGCCGACATCGTCGCATTTGTCGGCAAGGAAATCGCGCCAGAAGCGGATCGGCCCCGCACCGGCCGAAGCGGGATAGACCGGCGCGCAGAACATCACCTCGGGGCCGGCCGGATGCAGCGCAAAGCAGAACCGCGCGACCACGCCGAAATTCCCGCCACCCCCGCGCAGCGCCCAGAACAGGTCGTCATGCGCCCCCGCCTCTGCCCGCACCACCTGCCCCGAAGCAAGGACCACATCGGCCGCCACCAGACTGTCAATGGTCAAGCCGTAGCGCGACCGCAACCACCCCACACCACCCGACAGCGTAAGGCCCGCCACGCCCGTTTCCGAAATCAGCCCGCCCGGCACGGCCAGACCATGCACCTGCGTCGCGGCATCCACATCCGCCCAAAGCGCCCCGCCCTCGACCCATGCCAAACGCGCCACCGGATCGACGCTTACCCCCCGCAGCCCGGCAAGGTCCAGCATCAGCGCCCCCTCGCCCACCGCGTGACCCGCCACATTATGCCCGCCCGCCTTGACCGAAACGGCCAGCCCCTTGCCCGCCGCCCATCGCACCCCCGCGACAATGTCGGCCAGGCTGCCGCAGCGCAGGATGGCCGCCGGATGGCGGTCGATCATCCCGTTCCAGACGACCCGCGCCGCGTCGTATCCCGCATCGCCCCGCTGCAAAAGACGCGGGCCGATGCCTTCCGTCGTCCCCGTGCCGACAAGATCTTCCATCTGCCCCTCCCCGTGATCCGCCCTTTGATCGCCCCACCCAGAATGCCGCCAACCGGTTCGGATACGAGTGGCGAAGCGGACAGTATCGGTCCAAATCGGACAGGAACGCGCACAGGAACGCACAGGGACAGTCAGGCCGCAGGGCCGCGCCGCGCTGAACGCCTGTGCCAAGGCGCGGCAAGGCCCTGCCGATCACCGCGCGCCTAGAGCGCCTTGGTGAACAGGATCCACTCGGCCGCATCGACCTGCCAATCGCCTTTGACCACCGCACGGCGCGCCACCTCGGCATAGCCCTTTGCCCGGTAAAGCCGCAGCGCCGCCCCGTGCGTATCGGCCGCAATCAGGCTGATCACGCGCCGCCCCGCCTGCCGCGCCACGCCCTCGGCATGGGCCAGCAGCGCGCTGCCACAGCCCTTGCCGCGAAAGGCATCATAGGTTGCCAGCACATTCAGATACCACGACCCCGGCGCAAGCGCCTCTAGCTCCAGCAAGGGCACGAAGATCGCGGGCGTATCGGGATCGATGGCCTCCGGCTCCTCCTCGGCGGGATAGCCCAAAAGACAGGCCGCAACCGCGCCCCCCTCCTCGGCGAACCATGCATTGCGATACGAGAAATTCCCCGTGTCCCGCGCCGCCCGCTCGCGGCCATAGGCCCAGGGATCCCCGCCTTCGCCCACCGACTTGCGCCAGAAATGCAGCGGCAGGTCATCCGCCGCCATGTTGATGAAGCGTGCCAGATGTCCTGCATCCGCTGCCCTCGCCTCGCGTATCACCAGTCCCATTCCCGTCTCCTTCCCTGCCCCGTTCCCTGCCCCGTTCCCTGCCCGGCGCGGGCCCGACGGCGGCCGTCCTGCCCCTGCCGCGATCCTTATCAGCGTCGATTGCCCTTGTCAGCTTGGCGGTGGGGCCATACCAACAGGGCCTGACCAAAGCGAAATCAAGGACCGACCGCATGACCGACATGGTGTTCCGCTTTCCCGCCCCCGGCCCCGAGCCGCTTCTCACCGATCTCGAAGGCTGGACCAAGGTCGAGGGCAACCCGACCATGAAAACATGGGTCCAGCACACCGCCATCGACGGCAGCGTGATCAGCGGCACATGGGAAGCCACGACCGGCACATGGCACGCCAGCTACAAATTCTACGAATTCGTCCACCTGATCGAGGGGCGCATCACCATCACCCCCGATGGCGGCGCCCCCGTGACGATGCAGGCGGGCGATGCCTTCACCGTCGAGCCGGGCTTCAAGGGCACGTGGAAGATCGAACAGGCCGTGCGCAAGCATTTCTGCATCAAGCTCAAGTGAGCATGGCACCGCTGTCGGAACAGGGGTCGGCCGACCGGATGGATGCCGATGTCATCATCATCGGCTCGGGCATGGGCGGCGCGACCCTCGCCGCGGCCCTTGCCCCGTCGGGCCAGCGCATCCTGATCGTCGAGCGCGGCGAACGCCTGCCCGACAGCCCCGAAGCCCGCGATCCGGCGGCGATCTTCCAGCGCGGCCACTTCCGCCCTGCCGAAATCTGGCACGACGCGGCGGGCGCGCCGTTCAACCCCGGCAACTACGCCTTCGTCGGCGGCAATACCAAATTCTACGGCGCCGTCCTGTTGCGCTACCGCGCCGAGGATTTCCGCCCTCTGGCCCATATGGGCGGCACAACACCGGGCTGGCCCATCGGCTATGACGACCTCGAACCCTTCTACACGCAGGCCGAGCAGCTTTACCGCGTGCGCGGCGATACGGCGGGCGACCCGACCGAACCGCCCCGCTCGGCCCCCTTCCCCTTTCCGGCGATCCCAGACGAACCCGACATCGCAGCCCTGCGCGCCGCCTTCGCGGCACAGGGCCTGCATCCCTCGTCGCTCCCGCTCGGCGTCGATATCGACCGCTGGCTTGCCCGCGCGCCGACCACATGGGACGCCTTCCCCGACACCACAGGCGCCAAATCCGATGCCGAAAGCTGCGGTCTGGCAGCGGCGCTGAAGCACCCCAACGTGACGCTTGTCACCGGAACCCGCGTCAGCCGCATTCTGGCCGAAGGCCGCCGCGCGACGGGGGTGCAGGTCCACGGCCCCCAAGGCCCGCGCACCCTGCGCGCGCCGACCCTCTGCCTTTGCGCGGGGGCCGTCATGTCCTCGGCGCTGCTGCTCGCCTCGGCGAGTGACGAACATCCCGCAGGCCTCGCCAACCGCTCCGATCAGGTCGGGCGCAACTTCATGAACCACAACCTGACCGCGATGATCGCCTTCAACCCCTTGCGGCGGAACCGGTCGGTCTATGAAAAGACGATCCAGTTCAACGACTTCTACCTGACAGGCGGGCCAAGGGGCGAACCCTTGGGCAATATCCAGATGCTCGGCCGCATCACCGGGCCGATCCTCGCGGGCGAAAGCGGCCTTCCGCTCTGGCTCTCGACCTATCTGGCCGAACGCTCTATCCACATCATGGCCATGTCCGAAGACCTGCCCGACCCGCAAAGCCGCGTCTTGTGGAAGAACGGCGGCGTGGTCCTCGACTGGCGGCGCACCAACGTCGAGGCGCATGACCTTCTGGTCAGCCGCCTGCGTCAGGCGATGCGGCGTGCGGGCTGGCCCCTCGTGCTGTCCAAGGGCTTTCCGAAATCGAAGCCAAGCCACCAGTGCGGCACCGCCCGCATGGGGGCCGAGCCGTCGACCTCGGTCGTCGACAGCGACCTCAAGGCGCATGATCTCGACAACCTCTACATCGCCGATGCCTCGGTCCTGCCCACCTCGGCTGCGGTGAACCCCTCGCTCACCGTCGCGGCACTGGCCTTGCGTCTGGGCCGGCACCTCGCCGCGCGGCGGCCCTAGGCCCCGCCCGCTCAGCGCAAGAGACGCCGCTTCACCGCCTCGGTCGCAAGCGCATAGCACAGCACGATCCCGATCCCCGACGCCAGCACCGGCAGCGGCAGCGGCGACAGACCGACCGCCCGCGCCACCGGACCAAGCGAGGGCAGCACCAGCGCCACCGCGAACATCGCAAGCGATGCCAGCACCAGCACCCGCGCCGGACGGCTGTTCCACAAGGCCCGCCGCGTGCGCAGCACAAAGACCACCACAAGCTCGGTCAGAAGCGAGATCGTGAACCACGCGGTCTGGAACATCCCCGCATCGGCATGGAACACCCGCAACAGCACCGCAAAGGTCAGCAGATCGAACAGCGTGCTGACCATCCCGAAAATGACCATGTAGTTCCGGATCGCCGCGATATCCCAGCGCGGGGCATGTTCCACCGCCTCGGGGTCGACGCGGTCACCCGCCAGCGACAGCGAGGGAATGTCCGACAGGAAGTTGTTGAGCAGGATCTGCGCCGCCGTCAGCGGCAGGAAGGGCAGGAACAACGTGCCCACCGCCATGCTGATCATGTTGCCGAAATTCGCGCTCGTGGTGATCGAGATGTATTTCAGCGTATTGGCGAATGTCTGCCGCCCGTCCACGATCCCCTGCCGCAGCACATCGAGATCGCGCTGCAACAACACGATATCGGCGCTTTCCCGTGCGACATCGACCGCCTCCTGCACCGAAATCCCCACATCGGCATGCTGCAAGGCCGGGGCGTCGTTGATGCCGTCCCCCATATAGGCCACCGAATGCCCGCGCTTTTGCAGGGCGCGCACGATCCGCTCCTTCTGCTGCGGATCGGCCTCGGCAAAGACGTTGCATTCCTTGGCCAGATGCCACAGGGCCTCGTCCCCCGCCCGTTGCAGATCGGCCCCCGCGATCATCCTCGGCTCCAGCCCGACCGCGCGGGCGACATGTTCGGCCACATGCCGGTTGTCGCCCGTGATGATCTTCACGCCGATCCCCAGCTTGCGCAAGGCATCCAGCGTCTCGCCGATCCCCTCTTTGAGAGGATCGGCAAAAAGCAGGAAACCCGCGAAAGTCATCGCCGTCTCGTCGGCCACGTCATAGCGCGCTCTGGGGGGCAGGACGCGCGTCGCCACGGCCAGAACGCGAATTCCCTCGGCCCCCTTGCGGGCGACGAAATCGGCCAGACGCGCGCGCTCGTCCCCGCCCAGCGGCAAAGTCCCGGCACCCGCGCCGATCCGGTCACAACAGGACAGAACCGTATCGAAAGCCCCCTTGGTGACGACCAGATGGTCGTCGCTCTCGGGCAGGTCGACCACCACGGTCAAGCGCTTGCGCTGGAAGTCATAGGGAATCTCGTCGATCTTCCCGCGCTCGGGCAACGGAACCCCCCGCGCCGCCGCAGCGGCGACGATGGCCATATCCAGCGGGTTCTCGATCCCCGTCTCGAAATGGGCGTTCACCAGCGCATGGCCGAAAACCTCGGCCGACTCGGCACCCGAAGGATCGGTCGCCGCCTGCAACGCCATCTGCCCGCTCGTCAGCGTTCCGGTCTTGTCGGTGCAAAGGATATCCACCGTGCCAAGGTTCTCGATCGCCGAGGACCGCCGCACCAGCACCCCGCCCCGCGCCATGCGCCGCGCGCCTTCGGCCATGGTGACGCTGACGATGGCCGGCAGCAGTTCCGGCGTCAGCCCCACCGCCAGCGCGACCGAAAACAGCAGGCTGTCGATCACGGGCCGCCCCAGCACCAGGTTGGCGCTCAGCACCACGGTCACGATCACCATCATCACCCGCATCAGCAGGCTGCCGAACCGCCGGATGCCGCGCTCGAAATCCGTCTCGGGATCGCTCTCGCCGATACGCTCCTCGATCTTGCCATAGGCGGTGCCTGCCCCCGTCACCGCCACCAGCATCCGCGCCGTCCCGCTGCGGACCGAGGTTCCCAGAAACACCGCATTGTCGCGCCCGGCCAATGGCGCATCGGGCGCAGACACACCGACCCGCTTTTCCACCGGAAAGGATTCGCCCGTCAGCGCCGCCTGACTGACCAGAAAGTCCCGCGCCTCGCACAGCACGCCGTCCGCAGGCACCAGATTTCCGGCCGACAGCACCACCACGTCGCCCGCGACCACCGCCTCGGCGGGCACCGTCGCCACCGCCCCGTCGCGCAAGACCGCAACGGTCAGCGCCAGCCGCTCCTGCAACTGCGCCACAGCGCGCGCGGCCTTGTATTCCTGCGCAAATCCCAAAAGCGTGCTGCCCGCCACGATGGCAAGGATGATCGCGGCCTCCGTCCATTCCCCGACGATCACCGACACCACCGCCGCCAGAACAAGGATCAGGACAAGCGGGCTTTCATACTGCCGCCACAGCAGCGCCGCGACGCCATGCCCCCGCCGCCGACCCCGCCGCTTTGCCGCCAAAGCCAGACGCCGGATCGCCTCGGCCTCGCTAAGGCCCCGCGCCGACGATCCCGTGGCCGCGAACATCCGGTCGAGGTCCGCCGACCACCACGCCTCGGGCAGCCCTGCCGCGCCCTTCGGCTCTGTCACGTCTTTTCCTCGGCCTTCAGCAGATGCAACAGGACCGTCCCGATCGCCATGCCGGCGGCAAGCGTCGCCTCAAGCTGCATCACCCGCCTGCGCGGCATCACCGCAAGGATCACTTCGACCATCCCGATCATCGGGGCCAGCGCATTCCGCCGCCTGCGCGCCTTGCGCAGGACCGACCGCAACACCAGCGCAAGGACCAGCGCCACCGCGAACAGCCCGCCCGCCGTCAGCGCCAGCGCACCGCCCAAGCCTGCGACGGGTTGCAGCCACGCCACCGCAGCCGCCACCGCCAGCCCCCCGCCACCCAGCACCGCAAGCACGATCAGCAGCGACAGGACCAGTCCCTGACCGACCCGTTCCATCAGCCCCGGTTGCTCCCGTGGTCGCGGTGCGAAAAGATCAGGCCCAGCAGCACCCCGATCCCCAGCGCCCCGACCAGCCATGCCAAAGGGTGGGCACGCACATCGCCTTCCAGCCGCGCCTGCATCGCCTCGACTTCGCCGCGCAACTCTCTGACAGCCTTCAGCGATTCCGCCACCGCATCGCCCGATGCATCCTGCGCCCGCGCCTTCACCCCGTCGGCCACCCGCGCGCCATAGCCCTGTAGCGACTTTGCAAGCGCCGCCACATCCTCGCGCAATTGCCGGATCTGCTGCTCGATATCCGGCACCGCCTCGGCCCGATCCGCCTTGCCGTCGTCCTTGTTCATCTGCGCTCCTCGCGTCATGCCCGAAATTGAGCTTAACACAGATTTAGCGCGGACTTGCGGCGAAAGCCCTGATCTGCATCAGCCGCCACCCCGAAAGCGGCGTCAGCCCCGCCCTTCCGGCTTAAGCGACGGGCGCGGGCGGCTGGCAAGCTCGACCGCCGCATTCGCCCCGATCCCCGTCATGCACAGCAAACGCACGATGATCTGGTCCGAAGCACTGGCAGGCAGTTGCCCCGTGGTGATCGCAAGGCTCGCCCCGATCAGCGCATGCGTCGTAAGCCGCCAGACCAGCTCGGCGTTGGAAACCTCGAACCGCCCCGCCTGCGAGGCAAGCCGCAAATCACGGATGGCAAAGGGGCCCATCATGCGGAACATCGCATCCGCGATCACTTCCGAACGGTTCAGCATCTGCGCCCAGCGCACGTCGCTCGTGGCCGTGTCAAGCACCGTGCGGATACCGTAGGCATAGACCTGTGCCGGATCGTCGAAGGTGTCGGTGACTTCCTGGATCCGCAATCCCAGATCATACATCAGCGCCTCAAGCACCGCGATTGCCAGATCGTCCTTTGATTTGAAGTAGTTATAGACCGTTCCCGCACCAACATCGGCGCGCTCGGCGATTTCGAGCATCGTCGCCGCCTCGACGCCCTTTTCCGTCATGATGTCACGCGCCGCCGCAACCAGCGCATCGCGGTTGCGTCTTTGCCGACGGGCAACACGGCCTTCGGCGGGCAAATGCAGGTCCGAATTCGTCATTCCCGAATCATATTCACTTTTGCGCAAAGGCTCAACCCGATGGTCACCGCCCCGCGCCCCCCTATGGAAATGCCCCCATTTCAGAGGCTTAGCCCAAGCCGACTCTGGCGCAACATCAAACTTGACGATCATTCATTTATGGCTAACAGTCACCACAGATCAAGCGTCAGCCTGTGGAGGGGCCGCCGCACAACGTGACCGACCGGCCAGACCGGACCGGCTTTGGGAGGAAGAACCATGACCCTTTCCGCAAGCGCCGAAAGCTTCGACGCCGATGTCGCCATCGTCGGCGCCGGACCCGTCGGCACGCTTCTCGCGATCCTGCTTGGCCAGCGCGGCAAGCGCGTGACCCTGATCGAACGCTGGTCGCAGCACTACGCCCTGCCCCGCGCCGTCACCTATGACCACGAAATCGCGCGCATCTTCGCAACCCTCGGGATCGACTCTGAAAACGACCCCGCGATCAGCTACCATGACGAGCTGTATTACTGGAAAAACAAGGACCGCGAGAACCTCCAGATCGTCGATTGGCAAAGCCAGTCGGCCAGCGGCTGGCGCGTGCGCTACTGGTTCAACCAGCCCATGATGGAAAAGCGCCTGCTCGCCATTGCGGCCACCTTGCCCAACATCACCCTTCTGCGCGGCTGGCAGGGCATCGGCCTCGAACAGGATGCGCAGGGCGTCAACCTCTCGCTCCAGCGCAACCCCGAAGAGGCCGGCCCCAACGGCGACTCGCGGACCCTGCGCGCGAAATTCGTCGCCGGAACCGATGGCGCCAACAGCTTCGTGCGCGAGGCGCTCGGCATCGAGAACGAGGACAAGGGCTATTTCTTCGACTGGCTCATCCTCGATATGATCCCGCATTTCGACTATGTCGCCAGCCGTGGCGACGAACCGGCGCAATGGCAACTCTGCGACCCCAAGCGCCCCACCACCATCGTTCCCGGCGGTCCCGGCCCCGTCGCGGGCGGCCCGGCGCGGCGGCGGTGGGAGTTCATGGTGCTTCCCGGCGAGAACCCGCACGAGCTGCAAAAGCCCGACCGCGCCTGGGAGCTGCTGCAACCCTGGGGCCTCACCCCCGAAAACGCCGAACTCGAACGCAGCGCCGTCTACCGCTTCCAGGCCCGCTGGGCCAAGGAATGGAACAAGGGCCGCTGCCTGATCGGCGGCGACGCAGCCCACCTCATGCCGCCCTTTGCAGGCGAGGGCATGTGCGCCGGTGTCCGCGACGCGGTGGCGATGGCATGGCGGCTCAACGGCATCCTCGAAGGCAAATTCGGCCTCGACGTGCTGGACAGCTACACCTCCGAGCGGATCGAACACGCCAAGCATTACATCAACTTCAGTCAGGAACTCGGCCAGATCATCTGCATCGCCGACGAAGCCGCCGCAGCCGAACGCGACGCCAAGATGATCGCCGGTCTTGCCGCCAGCGCGGGCAAGCCGGTTCCGACCGACATCTGCCAACTCGGCAAGGGCGCGTGGTGCGATGAAAGCGCCCATGCCGGCGAACTCTCGGTGCAGGGCGTGGTCGAAGCCGCCGGCAAGCAAGGCCGCTTCGATCAGGTCGTAGGCCAGGGCTGGGTCCTGCTCGGCCACGGGGTCGACCCTGCCGCAGCCCTGACCGAAGCCCAGCGCCACCAGCTCGCGGCCCTCGAAGGCGTCAGCGTCGAACTCTCGGCCCAAGCGGCGACAGGCGGCGCTGTCGATGTCGAAGGCACCATCGGCGACTGGTTCACCCGCATCGGCGCACGCTACGTGCTGATCCGCCCCGATTTCTACGTGGCCTTGACCGCCGACACCCCCGAGGCGCTGCAAACCCGCTTCGCCAAGGTCATGCGCCGCCTGCACCTTGCCGAACAGCCTGCTATGGCCGCCGAATAAGCGGCGGGCTACATAACCGAAAAGCATATTTCGGCAGGTTCATGCGATCAAACCTGCCGCAATCGCATCGTAGCATCCCGGCATCATGCCAAAAGTCCGCCCCGTAGAGGAGACGGGGCGGGCCCGACGGGACAATCCCGCCGGCAAGAGACTGAACAACCCAAGGGAGGACTGGAATGATCACTCGTCGTACATTGCTCAAGACCGGCGCCGCATTCGGCGCGGCCGCATCGTCGGGGCTGGCGCTGCCCGCCTATGCCCAAGCCAAAAAGCTGAAAATCGGCTATGTCAGCCCGCAGACCGGCCCGCTGTCGGCCTTTTCGGCCGCCGACAGCTTCATGGTCGAGAAATTCCTCGCCGCGGCCCCCGGAATGGGTCTCGATGTCGAGGTGATCGTCAAGGACAGCCAGTCCAACCCGAACCGCGCCGCCGAAGTGGCCAAGGAACTCATCAGCCGTGACGAGGTGAACCTGATCCTCGTCGCCTCGACGCCGGAAACCACGAACCCCGTCTGCTCCATCGCCGAGCAAGAGGAAATCCCCGTCATCTCGACCGTCGCCCCGTGGCAGCCGTGGTTCATCGGCCAGCAGGGCAACCCCGGCGATCCGGCAAGCTGGCAGTCCTTCGATTACGTCTACCACTTCTTCTGGGGTCTCGAAGACAACATCGCCACCTTCATGAACATGTGGAACACGGCCTCGACCAACAAGAAGGTCGGCGCGCTCTGGCCGAACGACGGTGACGGCAACGCCTGGGCCTCGCCCGATGTCGGCATGCCGCCCGCCCTTGCCGCCCAAGGTTACGAACTCACCGATCCGGGCCGCTACCAGAACCTGACCGACGATTTCTCGGCCCAGATCAACGCCTTCAAACAGGCCGGCTGCGAAATCATGACCGGCATCCCGATCCCGCCCGATTTCACCACCTTCTGGACCCAGGCCAAGCAGCAGGGCTTCAACCCCAAGCTGGTCTCGGTCGCCAAGGCCCTTCTCTTCCCCGAAAGCGTCGCCGCCTTGGGCGAGCTTGGCCATAACCTGACGGCCGAGGTCTGGTGGTCCCCGAACCACCCGTTCAAATCCTCGCTCACCGGCGAAAGCGCAGCCGAGCTTGCGACCGCCTTCGAGACGGCGGCCAAGCGGCAGTGGACCATGCCCGTGGGCTTCGTCCACGCGCTGTTCGAAGTCGCCGCCGACGCGATCAAGCGCACCGAAGACCCGACCGACGGCGACGCGCTTGCCGAAGCCATAGGCTCCACCAACCTCGATACCGTGGTGGGCAAGGTCCAGTGGGGCCGCGACAACGTTCCGGAATTCGCCCGCAAGAACATCTCCAAAACCCCGCTGGTCGGTGGCCAGTGGCGGCGCAAGGACGACGGCACCTTCGATCTGGTGATCGTCGAGAATGCAGGCGCGCCCGAAATCCCGCTGGGCGGCACGCTCGAAACCCTCGGCTGATCCTCCCGCCCCGGCGTCACGGCGCCGGGGCATCCCCTTCCCCTCCCGACAAGGCGCGGCACATGGCGATCCTGTCCCTACACTCCGTTTCCAGATCCTTCGGCGCCCTCAAGGTGACCGACGACGTCAGCTTCGAGTTGAACGCGGGCGAGGCTTTGGGCATCATCGGGCCGAACGGGGCGGGCAAGTCCACGCTCTTCAACCTCATCACCGGCAACATCGCCCCCGATGCGGGCCGCGTGTTCCTCGACGGGCGTGACGTGACCCGCCTGCCCCCGATGGAGCGCGTCCGCGCGGGCATCGGCCGGTCCTTCCAGATCCCCCAGCCCTTCGGCAATCTGTCGGTCTACGAAAACCTGCTCGTCGCGGCCCGTTTCGGCGGCGAACTCGGCGCGGGCGAGGCCCCCGCCTTCTGCATGGACATCCTGTCGCGCACCGGCCTTGCCGCCGTCGCGGAAAAGCCCTCGGGCGGGCTGTCGCTTCTCCAGCGCAAACGCCTCGAACTTGCCCGCGCGATGGCAACCAAACCCCGCGTGATCCTGCTCGACGAAATCGCGGGCGGCCTGACCGATGCCGAATGCGTCGAACTCGTCGCCACGATCCGCGCGATCCATGCGAACGGCACCGCGATCATCTGGATCGAACATGTGCTGCACGCGCTGAACTCGGTCGTCGAACGGCTTATGGTGCTGAACTTCGGGCGGATGCTGATGATCGGCGCGCCCGATCAGGTCATGGCCTCGCCCGAGGTGCGCGAAATCTATCTGGGGATCGAAGCATGACCGCCCTTCTCCGAATTTCCGGCCTCACCGCCCATTACGGCGACTTCCAAGCCCTCTTCGGCGTCGACCTCACGCTGAACGAAGGGGAAACCGTCGCCATCATCGGCGCGAACGGCGCGGGCAAGACCACGCTGATGCGCGCCATCACCGGCGTCGCCAAGGTCACCGCCGGCTCGGTCAGCCTTGCCGATGAAAACCTGACCCGCCTTCCCGCCCCGCAAATCCTGACCCGCGGCATCGCGATGGTGCCCGAGGGGCGCAAACTCTTCCCCTCGCTCACGGTCGAGGAAAACCTGCTCATCGGCGCCCACGCCCGCAGCGGCAACGGCTACTGGACGCTCGACCGCGTGCAAGCCATGTTCCCGATCCTCAGGGAACGCCGCCAGTCCCCCGGCACGGCCCTCTCGGGCGGGCAGCAGCAGATGGTCGCCATCGGGCGCGCCCTGATGTCCAACCCCCGCGTCCTTCTCTGCGACGAGCTTTCGCTCGGCCTCGCCCCGGTGGTCATCAAGGAAATCTACGCCGCCTTCCCCCAGATCAAGGCCAGCGGCACCTCGATCATCGTGGTGGAACAGGACATCGGCCAAGCCCTGCGCGTGGCCGACCATGTCCATTGCATGATGGAAGGGCGCATCACCCTGTCGGGCCGTCCCGCCGACCTCTCGCGCGATGCCATCCACGACGCCTATTTCGGAGTGACCCACGCATGATCCTCGTCGACACCCTTGCGCAAGGCCTCCTTCTCGGCGGCCTCTACGCGCTCTTCGCGGCGGGTCTGTCGCTCGTCTTCGGGATCATGCGCCTCGTGAACCTCGCGCATGGTGACCTCATCATCCTTGGCGCCTATCTCATCCTGACCATCAGCACCGTCACGGGCCTGCACCCCTTCCTTGCCGTGCTGCTTGCCGCCCCCCTGATGTTCGGCCTTGGCTGGCTGTTGCAGACCCACATCCTCAACCGCGTGCTGGGAACCGATATCCTGCCGCCCCTCCTTGTCACCTTCGGCCTTTCGGTGGTGATCCAGAACGGCCTGCTTGCCGGTTTCACCGCCGACAGCCAGAAGCTCACCGCAGGCCCGATCGAGGCGGCATCCGTCAACCTCGGCGTCGTCACCCTGGGCGTCATGCCGGTGCTGACCTTCGCCTCGGCGGTGGCGGTGGTCTTTGCGCTGAACCAGCTTTTCTACCGCACCGCCCTTGGCCGCGCCTTCCGTGCCACCTCGGACGATGCGGTTACGGCGCAGCTCATGGGCATCCGCCCGCAAAGCATCTTTGCCATCGCCACGGGGCTTGCCCTCGTCGTCGCCACCATCGCCGCGCTCTTTCTCGGCACGCGCGCGAACTTCGACCCCTCCATCGGCCCCGCCCGCCTGCTCTACGCCTTCGAGGCGGTCATCATCGGCGGTCTCGGCAGCCTCTGGGGCACATTGGCGGGCGGCATCGTCATCGGCATGGCACAGGCCCTCGGGGCCTCGGTCAATCCCGAATGGCAGATCCTGTCGGGCCATATCGCCTTCGTTCTCGTCCTTCTGATCCGTCCGCGCGGGCTGTTCCCGCGGGCCAATGACTAAAGGTGCCGCGATGACCCTTACCCGCCCCTTCGGTCTGGCCGCAGCCGCCCTTGCGCTGGCGCTGCTCTATGCCCTGCCCGCCATCGCCCCCCGCGCCGTGGTGCAAGACCTCTTCGGCATCCTGACGCTGCTCGTCCTTGCGATGAACTGGAACATGCTTGCCGGTTTCGCGGGCCTCGTCTCGGTCGGTCAGCAGGCCTTTGTCGGCATCGGCGCCTATGCCATGTTCGCCGCCATCATCCTGATGGGTCTCGACCCGCTGGTCGGTGTGCTGATCGGCGGTCTTGCCGCCGCCGCCTTCGCCGTCCCGATGGCCTTCTTCGCCTTCCGCCTGAACGGCGCCTATTTCGCCATCGGCACATGGGTCGTGGCCGATATCGCCCGCCTCGGCATCAGCCAGTGGAAGGCCCTGGGCGGCGGCACCGGCACCTCGCTGCCCAAGGGCACCGCCAAGGACATGGCCTTCGTCGGCCAGATCAAGGACATGCTCGACGTCTCCTCGGCCGCCGCCGCCGACGCGCTGACCTATTGGCTGATGCTCTCGCTGGCCGTGGCGATGCTGGTCGCCAGCTACGTCTTTCTGCGCTCGCGCATGGGGCTTGGCCTGCAAGCCATCCGCGACAACGAGAACGCGGCCCGTTCGGTCGGGGTCGATCCGGTCAAGCTCAAGGCGCTGGTTTTCCTGCTTGCGGCCTTCGGCACCGGCCTTTGCGGCGCGCTCGCCTTCATCCAGATCACCCGCGTCACCCCCGACGCCGCCTTCTCGGTGATCGACTGGACCGCCTTCGTCATCTTCATCACCGTGATCGGCGGCATCGGCACCCTTCCCGGCCCCATCGTCGGCGTGATCGTCTTTTACATCCTCCAACGCGCCTTGGCCGACTATGGCACGATCTACCTGATCGTTCTGGGCTGCCTTGGCATCGTGGTCATGCTCTTCGCCCGCCGTGGCCTCTGGGACATGTTCACCGACCGCACCGGCATCGACCTCATGCCTCTCACCCACCGCCCGCCGCAAGGCAGCCTTCCCCGGCCCAAACCTTCCCGCCGCGCCGCCTGACGCGGCCCCAAAGGACAGATCGACGATGCAGTATTTCAGCGAAGACCTCTCGGTCGAAACCGTCAACGCCCGCATGGGCGCAAACGTCACCCCCCGCATGGCCGAGGTGATGTCGGCCCTCGTCAAGCACCTCCACGCCTTTGCCAAGGAAATCCACCTGACGCAGGCCGAATGGGAAACCGGCATCGAATTCCTGACAAAGACGGGCCAGATCTGCTCGGGCGAGCGTCAGGAATTCATCCTGCTGTCGGACGTGCTGGGCTTTTCCATGCTGGTCGACGCCATCAACAACCGCCGCCCCGCAGGCGCGACCGAAAACACCGTCTTCGGCCCCTTCCACGTCGAGGACGCGCCGATCCGCGCGAAGGGTGACAACATCAGCCTCGACGGCAAGGGCGACCCCTGCCTGTTCGAGGGCAAGGTGATCGACCTTCACGGCAACCCCGTCGCGGGGGCCTGCGTCGATGTCTGGTCCGACAATGCCGACGGCTTCTACGACGTGCAGCAACCGGGCATCCAGCCGAAATGGAACAACCGCGGCCGCTTCATCACCGGAGCCGACGGCGCCTATGCCTTCCGCGGCATCAAGCCCACCTCCTACCCCATCCCCGATGACGGCCCCGTGGGCAAGATGCTGGCCCAGCTTGGCCGCCACCCCTACCGCCCGGCGCATATGCACTTCCTTGTCACCGCACCCGGCTTCCAGCGCCTTGTCACCCACACCTTCGTCGGCGACGACTTCTACCTCGAAAGCGATGCGGTCTTTGGCGTGAAGCAAACCCTCATCGCCCCCTTCGAGCGGCTCGACGGGGCTGATACGCTCTGGCGCTCGCCCTTCGATTTCGTCCTGACGCCGGCATAAGGAAAGGGCGGGGCCATGCCGAACCTCAAGATCTTCGTCGATGATACGCTCTATCCCGCCTGCCGCCCCATGCTGGTGGCAGCACTGGGGCCGATCCGCGACATGCTCTGCGCCGACCTTCAGGTCGACATCCCCGCCTGCCAATTCGCGGTCATGCCGGTCGCAGCCCTGCCCGATCTGCCGCGCGTGAACGTCGAAATGGCAATCCTGCCGCGCCCCGAACGCACGCGCGAGCTGATCCTCTCGGTCTGCGCCAAATTGCGCGGCATGGTCGAAGAGGCGACCAAGACCCATGTCGCCGTGCGGGTCACCTCGCTCGACCCCGCAACCTACATCGCGCTGAAATAGCCCCGCCTAGCCGCGCCGCTGCGTGACCTGCCCCTCGTGCTGGATGCGCGCCTGAAGCAAGGCGAACTCGTCCGCAAGGAAGCCTGCAAACTGGCGCAGCGCGGGCGGCGGGGTCGCGCCGTCTAAGCTCAGCATCCCGAGCTGCCTGTCGGGATGCTCGATCTTCAGCCGCAGCGCATCCAGCCCCGCCGTCTTGCGCGACAGGAACACCACCGAATAGGGCAAGACCGTCAGCGCATCCGATCCCGCCAGAATCGAGATGATCGACGCCAGCGTCCCCCCCGAGAAGCTGACGCGGAACTCCTCTTTCCCGATGGATTTCAGCGCCCGCTGCAAATCGCGGAACAGCGGGCTGTCGGCGGGCGGCGCGATCCACGGATAGGGCTCTATATCGGCCAGCGTGATCGCCCCGCGCCGCATCAGCGGATGCCCCGCCCGCGCGGCGATGACATTGCGCCCCGGCAAAAGCGGCACGAAACTCATATCCGCAGGCACCCCCGACGGATGCAGCGGCACGATGGCCATATCGAGCGACCCGTTGCGCAGGCTCGCCGTCAGCTGGTCGAAATAGCCATAGGATTGCGCGATCTGCACCTCGGGCCGCCGCGTCTGGAAATCAGCGATAAAGGTCGAAACCACCCCGTCCATGAAGATCGGCGTCCCCGCGATGCGCAGCCGCCCCGTATGCCCCTTGCGGTAGCTTTGCACCAGCCTGCTTGCCTCGGCGTTCAGCGCATGGATGCGCGCCCCGATCCGGGCAAGGTTCTCGCCCAGCTCGGTCGGCCGCAGCGGCCGCTTGCCCGCCTCGAACAACGGCGCGCCGACACGGTCCTCCAGCAGCGCCATCGTCCGCGAGACCGAAGGTTGCGATTTGCCCAACGCCTCCGCGCCCTCGGTCAGCCCGCCGCGCTCGACGATCATCGCCAGAATTTCCAGATGTTCGCTGTCTATCTTCATAACGCAAAGCAATATTAGCAAAGCGCGATCCGATCAATATCCCGCATTTGTGCGGATACTCTGGCCCTGCAACCGTCACGGACAGGCCCGACCGGCCCAGGACGCGCCCGCCACATGACCCTGTGGCACATTCGATTCAGGGAAGAGGACAACATGGCAGACATCACGACCGAGGTGCTCATCATCGGCACCGGACCTTCGGGCTCGGCGACCGCGGCACTGCTTTCGACCTATGGCATCCAGAACATGGCGATCAACCGCTACCGCTGGCTGGCCAACACCCCCCGCGCCCATATCACCAACCAGCGCGCGATGGAGGTGCTGCGCGATCTGGGACGCGAGGTCGAGGACGAAGCCTACCTCTTCGCCACCCATCAGGAACTCATGGGCGAGAACATCTTCTGCGAAAGCCTCGCGGGCGAAGAGATCGGGCGCATGAAATCATGGGGCAACCACCCGCTGTCGAAAGCGGAACACCTCATGTCCTCGCCCACGCTGATGAACGACCTGCCGCAAACCTTCATGGAACCGCTGCTGTTCAAGACCGCCTGCTCGCGCGGGACGCAGGCGCGCATGTCCACCGAATACCTGTCCCATACCCAGGACGCCGACGGCGTCACCACCACCTGCCGCGACCGCCTGACGGGCAAGGAACTCACCATCCGCTCGAAATACCTGATCGGCGCCGATGGCGGCAAATCGCTCGTCGCCGAACACGCGGGCCTTCCCTTCGAGGGCAAGATGGGCGTCGGCGGCTCGATGAACATCCTCTTCCGTGCCGACCTGTCCAAATACGTCGCCCACCGCCCCAGCGTGCTTTACTGGGTCATGCAACCCGGGGCCGATGTGGGCGGGATCGGCATGGGCCTCGTGCGCATGGTGCGCCCGTGGAACGAATGGCTGATCGTCTGGGGCTATGACATCAACGGCCCCGAACCCGAAGTCACCCCCGAATTCGCAACCGGCGTGGCCCGCCAGCTTGTCGGTGACCCGACCCTTGAAATCGAACTGCTCTCGGCCTCGGTCTGGACAGTGAACAACCGCTACGCCACCCGCACCAACAACGGCCGCGTGTTCTGCATGGGCGATGCGATCCACCGCCACCCGCCGTCGAACGGCCTCGGGTCGAACACCTCGATCCAGGATGCCTTCAACCTCGCATGGAAACTGGCCCTCGTGCTCAAGGGTCAGGCGGGCGAGAAGCTGCTCGACAGCTATGACGCCGAACGCGCGCCCATCGCCCGCCAGATCGTCACCCGCGCCAACCAGTCCATCGCCGAATTCGGCCCGATCTTCGAATCCCTCGGCATGGGCGAAGGCGTCGATCCGGTGCAGATGCAAAAGAACCTGAACGCCCGCACCCAAGGCACCGAGGCGGCCGAACGCCAGCGCGAGGCGATCCGCAAGGCCATCGCCTTCAAGAAATACGAATTCGACGCCCACGGGGTCGAGATGAACCAGCGCTACCGCTCTGCCGCCGTCGTCACCGACGGGCAGATCGAACCCGCCTTCGCCCTCGATGCCGACCTGCACTACCAGCCCACCACATGGCCCGGCGCGCGCCTGCCGCACGCATGGCTCTACCGCCGCGACAACGGGGCCGAGGTTTCGACCCTCGACCTCTGCGGTCATGGCCGCTTTACCCTCCTCACGGGTCTGGGCGGCGAAGCATGGGCCGAAGCCGCGGCCGAGGTCGCAGGCGAACTGGGTCTCGAAATCGTCACCCATGTCATCGGACCGCGCCAGACCTACATCGACCACAGCGGCGATTGGGCCCGCGCCAGCGAAATCCGCGACAACGGCTGCCTGCTGGTCCGCCCCGACCACCATGTCTGCTGGCGCGCGGAAACCCTCGCCACCGCTCCCAAGGCCGAACTCCTGCGGGTGCTGCGCGCCATCCTCGCACGCTGATGCGCAGGGCCGCCACGGGCCATCACCCCGTGGCGGCCCGCCCCCACCCCGATCTGGCGCCGGTCAAGCCGATGCCTTCCCCCGCCATCGTCCGGACGCCCGAGGGACAGACTGGCGCAGAACGGATGCCCGCCGCACCCAAGGGTCGCGCCCAAGGGCCGCACCCAAGGGCCGCGAAACGGCCCCGCGCCTGATCCCTGCCAGCAACGGCCATCCTGAAAGCCCCCGCCGCAAGGCAAGCGTCACCAAAGCTTCACAGCCCGGCAACATCCCCGTCACGCGGCTCCGCTAGTCCAAGGCGACCGTAACCAACAGGGGATGCGCCATGAACGCCTTTCTGAAAGCCGGATTTATCGCCCTTGCCAGCCTTGCGGCCACCGCCGCCGCAGCGCAGGACACCATCCGCTTCGCCGTGACCGACATCGACGGTCTGGAAGCCCTGCAAAAGGAAATGGGCCCCTTCAAGGACGCGTTCGAAGCCGCCTCGGGGCTCAAGGTCGAATTCTTCCCCGTCTCGGGCCGCACCGTCGCGGTCGAGGCGATGGCCGCCGACCAGATCGATTTCGTCCTGACCGGCCCCGCCGAATATATCGTGTTCAACGCGCGCCTCGACGCAAAGCCCGTCGTCACATGGAACCGCCCCGACTATTACGCCAATGTCGTCGTCCTCGACGCCTCGCCCCTCAAACAGGCCGGTGACCTCGAGGGGCAGAAGATTTCCTTCGGCGAGATCGGCTCCACCTCGCAGCACCTGTCGCCGGCAACCCTGCTCGCCGATGCGGGCCTTGTCTACGGCACCGATTACGAGCCGGTTTTCCTCAAGCGCAACGTGGCGATGGAAGCGTTGATCCAGGGGGAAATCGCGGCCATCGGCCTGAACAAGACCCATATCGACCAGATGGCCGAGGCATTCCCCGACCAGAAATTGCGCGTCCTGCTCAAGGGCGACGAACTTCCCGATGACGTCCTCCTCGCCTCGGCCAAGGTGCCCGCCCCGGTGGTCGATGCCGTCCGCAAGACCTTTGCCGAACATGGCGACGAACTCCTCGCCGCGATCACCGCTACCGAAGAGAACGAGAAATACATCGGCGGCAGCTTCGACGCCTCGGTGACCGATGCCGATTACGATGGCGTCCGCAAGATGTTCGAAAACGTCGGCGTCACCGAGTTCACGCAGTTCGTGGGCGAATAGGCGTGAACGTCACCCTGCGCCCCTCCAAGGCTCCGGCCGGTCCCGCGCAGGCGGGGTCGGTCCTTTGCGTGACGGGCCTGACCAAATCCTTCGGCGCCAACGATGTCCTGCGCGGCATCGACTTCACCGTGCAGCCGGGCGTCGCCACGGCGCTGATCGGCGCGAACGGGTCGGGCAAGTCGACGGCGATGAAATGCCTGATCCGGCTGGTCGAACCGACCGCGGGCCGGATCGACCTTCTGGGCCGCGATGTGCTGACCCTGCCACCCCGCGACCTGCGCCGCTTCCGGTCGCACGTCGGCGTGGTCTGGCAAAGGCACAACCTCGTGCCGCGCCTCTGTGCCCTGACCAACGTGGTGCATGGCGTGCAATCGCGCAGCGCGGGTCCGCGCACGTGGTTCCAGTCCCTCGCCCGCGCCGATGTCCGGCGCGAGGCGCTCGCCTGCCTCGCCCGCGTCGGGCTTGCCGACAAGGCGCTGCAACGCGTCGACAGCCTGTCGGGCGGCCAGCAGCAGCGCGTCGCTATCGCCCGCATGCTGATGCAACGCCCGCGCATCATCCTTGCCGACGAACCCGATGCCAGCCTCGACCCGCAGTCGGGCGAAGAGGTCATGCGCATCCTGTCGTCCCTCGCGCGGCAGGACGGGCTGACGCTGATCTTCATTTCGCACCGGATGGAACATGCGCTGGCCTTCTCCGACCACATCCTCGGCCTGCAAGCCGGTCGCATCGTCCTCAGCCGTCCGACCGCACAGACCGATGCCGACCGTCTGCGCCGGTTCTTCGACCATCCGGAAGCCTCCGCATGACCGCCGCCCCCCTTCCCCCCCGGTTCCGCAAGCGCGGCCTCGTGGAATACGCCGCACTCCTGACGGTCGGCGCCCTCGTGATCTCGAGCCTTCTGTCCACGGCACCGCAGGCCGATGCGCTCGGGCGCGGGCTTGCCCGCCTCGTCGCGCCTTCGGGCCTTCTGGCGCAGATGGTCCCGCCCGATCTGTCGCGCGTCGACCGCATCGCGTGGAAACTGCTCGAAACCCTGCAAATGGCGGTCGCGGGCGCGGCACTCGGCCTTGTCTTTGCCCTGCCCTTCGCCATCCTCGCCACCGACCGGCTGTCGCCGCATCCGCTCGTGCGCATGGCGGCACGCGCCATCATCGCGCTGTTTCGCACCATTCCCGACCTTGTCTGGGCGATCTTCTTCATCATCATGGTCGGCCTCGGCCCCGCCGCCGGGGTGCTGGCGATCATGGTCGACAAGATCGGCTTTGCCGGCCGCTTCTTCGCCGAAGCGATGGAAGAGGCCGACACCGGCCCGCAAGACGCCCTGCGCGCGATGGGCGCAAGCCGCCTCGGCATCATCTTCTCGGCGGTCATTCCCGCCTGCCTTCCCTCCTTCACCGCCACCTCGCTTTTCGCGCTGGAAAAGGCCGTGCGCGGCTCGGCGGCCCTCGGCCTCGTCGGCGCGGGCGGGATCGGCGTCGATCTCAAGGTCGCCTTCGACCTGTTCAACTATGACGAGGCGCTGACCATCATCCTGATGCTCCTCGCCCTTGTCCTGATCGTCGAACAAGGGTCCGGCTGGATCCGCTCGAAACTCATCTGATGGCCCGCCCATGACCCGACAGCACAGCTTCCCCGCCACGGTGATCGAAGGCGCAAGCGTCATCTTCCCCGACCGCATCGCCACCGCCTCGGTCCGCATCGAGGCGGGCATCATCACCGGCATCGACACGCCCCGCGACGGCGCGCAGGTGATCGACGGGCGCGGCCGCATCCTCGCCCCGGCCTTCGTCGACATCCACGGCGACGCGTTCGAGCGGCAGCTCATGCCCCGCCCCGGCGTGATGATCCCGGTCGAGACCGCCTTGCTGGAAACCGACCGCCAGCTTGCCGCCAACGGCATCGCCACCGCCTATCACGCGCTCACCCTCAGCTGGGAGCCGGGCCTGCGCTCGGTCGAGACCGGATGGGCCGTGCTGCGGGCGCTCATCCGCCTCGCCCCGCGCCTGACGGCCGCGAACCGCCTGCAATTGCGCTGGGAGACCTTTTGCCCCGCCGCGCATTCCCTGATCGCCACGGCGATGAACCAGCCCGACATTCCGGCCCTCGCCTTCAACGACCACACCACCGCAGCCCTGCTGCACCCCTCGGTCGCGCTGCACGACCGCCCCTTCGACCTGATCCCCGATTACCCCCTTACCCCGCTCGACACCCCCGCGTTCCGCAACAGGATCGAGGGTCGCGCCAAACGCGCAGGCATGGCAACCGACGATTACATCGCCCTCATGCTGTCGGTCTGGGCCGCCCGCGACGCCGTGCCCGAAGGCATCGAGCATATCGCAAGCCTTGCGCGGGCCTCGGGCGCGCCGATGCTCAGCCATGACGACACCCAGACCGAAACCCGCGATTTCTATCGGGCCAAAGGTGCTGCCATCGCGGAATTCCCGATGCACGAACGGGTGTTCCAGCCCGCCCGCGACGCGGGCGACTGGATCGTTCTGGGCGCGCCCAACGCGATGCGCGGCGGCAGCCATCTCGGCTCGGCCGATGCGGGGCAGATGATCCGGCGCGGCCTGTGCGACATCCTCGCCTCGGACTACTTCTACCCCGCGATGCTTGGCGCGATGGCGCAGCTGCATGCCGAAGGCGCGGCCCCGCTGCATGACCTGTGGAAGCTCGTCTCGACCAATCCCGCCGCCGCCCTCGGACTGGCGGACCGAGGCCGCATCGCCACCGGAACGCGCGCCGACCTCGTCCTGCTCGACTGGCCCGACAGGGGCACCCCCGCCCCCTTGCGCACATGGGTCGCCGGCCGTGGCGGATATTCCGCCCTGCCGGACCAAAGCGCACCCGCCCCGATCTCTCCGTGATGCAAAGGACGCCCGCATGACCGACGCAAGCTATCACGCACCATCCGACCCCGGTTTCACCTATTCGCATCCGGGCCAAAGCCGTTTCCGCCGCGCCCTGATCCGCTCGGTCGAACGCGCGACCGGACAGCCGCGCCTGAAAAGCCTCTACCTGAACTGGGCCGCAGCCCCGCTGCCGGACGAGCCGGTTTTCGACGCCGCACTGCGCCTCTTGCGCATCACGCCGCACCGGCGCTGGACTGTCCCCGCCGCCCATATCCCCGCCAAGGGCGGCTTGCTGCTGGTCGCCAACCACCCCTATGGCATCGTCGACGGCCTCGCCCTGTGCCAGCTTGCGATGCAATTGCGCGGCAACGTCCAGATCCTGACCAACGCCGTCCTCTGCCAGCCCGCCGAGGTCACGCCCCATCTGCTGCCCATCGATTTCTCGGGCACGCCGCAGGCCCGCAAGACCTCGGCCCAAAGCCGCCGCCTCGCGATCGACCTTCTGGCCGCCGGAAAGACCGTCGCCATGTTTCCCGCAGGCGGCATCTCCACCGCGAATGCGCCCCTGCGCGGACGGGCGCATGATGCCGAATGGCACGCCTTCGTCGCCCGCCTTGCGACGATCCCCGACGTGACCACCCTGCCTGTGCATTTCGCGGGGCAGAACTCGCGTCTGTTCCAGATCGCAAGCCACCTGTCCTACCCGCTGCGCGTCGCCCTCGTCTTTCACGAAACGCGGCGTCTTGCGGCCCGCGCGCTGCGCATGACCATCGGCGCTCCGGTCACTGCCGCCGAACTGGCCGCCCTGCCCAAAGAGGCCATCGCCGCCGAACTGCGCCGCCGCACCATGCAACTCGGCGGCCAGAGGGATGAAACCTTCCTCTGGCCCGCCCACGTCAAATGGTAGCGTCAGCCCAGCGCATAGCCTGATCCGCGCACCGTGCGGATCGGGTCCTCGTGGCCGTGGGCGCACACCGCCTTGCGCAGACGGCCCACATGCACGTCCACGGTGCGCGTATCGACATAGATGTCCCGCCCCCAGACCCGGTCGAGCAACTGGTCGCGGCTCCACACCTTGCCCGGCTTCTCGAGCAATGTCGCCAGCAGCCGGAACTCGGTCGGCCCCAGTTTCAGCACCTTGTCACCCCGATGCACCTTGTGGCTTTCGGGGTCCAGTCGCAGGTCGCCGTATTCCAGCCAGACACCCGCCGTCGACGGGCGCACGCGGCGCAACTGCGTCTTGGCCCGCGCGATCAGCTCGACCATGGAATAGGGCTTGACCACATAGTCATCCGCCCCCGTCTCGAGCCCCCGCACGCGGTCCACCTCTTCGGCCCGCGCCGACAGCATGATGATCGGAATCCCCCGCGTCTCGGGGCGCATCTTCAACTGCCGGCACACCTCGATCCCCGAAAGGCGCGGCAGCATCCAGTCGAGGATGATGATATCGGGCGCATCCTCTTCGACCATCAGAAGCGCGTCCTCGCCATTGTCGGCCGTCATCACGCCGAAGCCCTCGGCCTCGAGATTGTAGGACACCGCCTCGCGTTGCGCCGGCTCGTCCTCGACCAGCAAAACCCGTGGCTGCATCCTGCGCTTGTCGGTGGTCATGTCCCGCGTCCTCCGCTTATGGAAAAGGGGCGGCGCATCGCTGCACCGCCCCCCCGTTTCAGCTTATTCCAGCGGCCCCATGACCGTCTCGGCGGCAACGGCAGCCTGCGTCGCGGCAAGCTCGGGGTCCGACACCAGCCCGTATTGCGCCAGCGGTCCATCCGGTCCGGCCATTTCGTCCGACACGAAGAACTCGACGAATTCCTTCAGGCCGGGGATCACGCCGATATGCTGCTTCTTGACGTACATGAACAGCGGACGCGACACGGGATATTCCCCCGAAGCGATCGTCTCGGTCGACGGCACGACACCCGACATGGTGGCGACGCGCAACTTGTCGGTGTTGTTCTGGTAGAAGGACAGGCCGAACACGCCCACCGCGGTCGGGTTGGCATCCAGACGCGCCAGCGTTTCCGTATAGTCGCCGTCGATATCGACCGACACACCGTCGGCGCGCAATTCGTGGCAGGCTTTCTTGGCGTTGTCGGCCTTTTCCTTGTCATCCTTGCCGGTCGCTGCAGCAAGGAACAGGTCATAGGCCCCGGTCTCCTTGCAACCCGCTTCCAGCACCTTGACGTCGAACACTTCGCGCGTGCCGTGCTTCGAGCCGGGAACAAAGGCCAGAATGTCCTGCGCCGGAAGCGCGGCATTCACTTCGGCCCAGGTCTTGGCGGTGTTCGCGGTCAGCGCGCCATCCTTGGCGACCTGCGCCGCAATCGCCAGATACCAGTCCGACGGCGTAAAGGCGAATTCCGCGCCATCCAGCTTCGAGGCAAAGACGATCCCGTCATAGCCGATCCGCACTTCCATCAGATCGGTCACGCCATTGGTCTTGCACAGGTCAAGATCGCCCTGCGTGATCCGGCTCGAGGAATTGGCGATGTCGATGGTGGTCTCGCCCACGCCCTCGCACAGCTTCTTGCGGCCCGCACCCGAACCGCCGCCTTCGACGACCGGCGTCGGGAAGTCGAAGTTCTCGCCAAAGGCTTCGGCCACGATGGTGGCATAGGGCAGCACGGTCGAGGACCCGGCAACTTGCAGGTTGTCGCGGGCATTGGCCGCCCCCGTCGCGGCAAGCACTGCCAGCGTCGAGACGGTGAGTTTCATGAAGGACATGTCTTTACTCCGGTTGACAGCGCGCCGAACGTGACGCGTTGCCGACGGATTTACTGCGTCGGCGTGACAGTCCTGTTTAACTTCCGTGACAGTTCAGTGACGCACGGCCGCCACGCGCCACCACGGCCTGTGCAACAGCAGCGCCTCCCAGATCGCCCCCGCCTGGTCCATCGCATCCCGCACCGCGGCCTTGTCCACCAGTCCCCAGCTTTTCTTGCCCAAGGCCCGCGCCGCCTCGGCATCGGTGGCAACGCCCAGCAGATCCTGCATCCGCTGCAACTCGGCACGAAAGGCCTAGGCCCCTTGGGCAATCAGGAAAGGCGCGAAGAACTCGGAAAGGTAGCGCAACGTCTTCAGCCGCTTGCGGAACCCGTGCAACACCTCGGGCGGCAGGCGCCGCAGGTCGGCCTTCTGCTTGGCACAGGTCTCCCATGCCAGATCCAGCGCCTCGACGGCGATGTCATCGACCGGCCCCGCCCGCAAGACCAGCGCCGCCGGCCCCGTGCGGAACAGCGCACCCTCGTCGACCGCGCGCAGCATCACCGGAGAGAACAGCACCGCATTGCGCTCGCGCAACCGCATCCGCACCTTTTCGCGCAGCCGCGCCGAAGCGTCGCGCAGCTTGGGCGACACATCGGCCGCATCCAGCCGCGCCATCATCACATCGCGATCCCGCAACTTGCCCAGCTCGCGGAAGATCGCCTTTGCCTCGTCGCGCAGCCCCGCCGTGGCGCGGCGCTTCAGGATCGGCCCGAAGGCATCGAGTGCCGTCACCAGCCGCCGCAACCAGACCCGCGCCTTGTGCGGCCCCTCGGGATCGTCGCGGTCAAGGACAAACGCCAGATGCGCGTCGATCTCGGCCCCGCAGCGTTGCGCGATATGCCGGAACGCCGCCTCGGCGGTCATCCCCGGCCCGATCTCGGCTAGCTCGACCGCTGCGACCGGCTCGTCCACCTGCTCGTCCATCGGCACCCCCTGCCCCAACCGCATCACGGGTTAAGACATCTTTGTAAAACTCTGACGTCAGTTTCGCCGCGCCGTCGTTGGAAAACCTTCACGAAACCGCAGCACCCCTGTCACGCAGGGCGAGTAGCACCCTAGCCAAGCAACCAAGGGGCGCATCATGCTGCTGCAAGTCCGGAACGTGACCCGCCTGTTCGGCACCAAGGCCGCCGTGGACAACATCAGCTTCGACGTGGCGAAATCCGGCTTCGTCGGCATCATCGGCCGCTCCGGCGCGGGCAAATCCACCTTCTTGCGGATGATGAACCGGCTGACCGATGCGACGGGCGGCGAAATCGCCTTCGAGGGTCGCAACATCCTCACCCTGCAAGGGGCCGACAAGCGCGCATGGCAAAGCCAATGCGCCATGATCTTCCAGCAGTTCAACCTCGTGCCGCGCATGGATGTCGCCTCGAACGTGCTGCACGGCATCCTGAACCGCCGCTCGACCCTGTCGACCATGTTCAGCTTCTGGCCCGATGACGATGTGCTCAAGGCCCTCGCCATCCTCGACCGCCTCGGCATCGCGGAACAGGCCACCAAACGGGCCGAGGCCCTGTCGGGCGGCCAGCAGCAGCGCGTCGCCATCGCCCGCGCGCTGATGCAGGACCCCAAGGTGATCCTGGCCGACGAACCCATCGCAAGCCTCGATCCGATGAACGCCCAGATCGTGATGGACACGCTGCGCCGCATCCATGACGAGGACCGCCGCCTCGTCATCGCCAACCTTCACACGCTCGACACCGCGCGCCGCTACTGCGACCGCGTCATCGGCATGCGTGACGGGCGCATCGTCTTTGACGGCACCCCCGAACAGCTCACCACCGGCGTCGCCCGCGACATCTACGGCGCGGACGCCTCTTTCTCCGAGAACGCCACCTCGACCTCCATCGAGGCGCTCCCCAGCGACGCCGACGCCGACTACGCGCGCCGGATGCTGGCCTGACCCTTTCCCTTTCCCTTCCCCCGGCCCTGCGGGGCCATCCACACGGAGACGACGATGAAAACGCTGCTCAGCCTTCTCGCTGCGACCACGATGCTTGCCGGTGCCGCACAGGCACAAGAGATCAAGGAATTCAACATCGGCATCCTCGGCGGTGAAAACGCCCAGGACCGCATGACCTCGAACGAATGCTACCGCGCCAAGATCGAGGAAGCCCTCGGCGTTCCGGTCAAGCTCTTCACCCCCGCCGATTACGACGGCGTCATCCAGGGCCTGCTCGGCGGCACGCTTGACATGGCATGGCTCGGCGCTTCGGCCTTCGCCAAGATCTACCTGACCGATGCCAAGGCAGTCGACCTTGCCCTGACCAAGCAGAACGTCGACGGCTCCACCGGCTACTATTCGATCGCCTTCGCCCGCAAGGACTCGGGCATCACCTCGCTCGACGATGCCAAGGGCAAGGTTTTCGCCTTCGCCGAACCGAACTCGACCTCGGGCTATCTCGTCCCCGCTGCCGAGCTGACCGAAAAATACGGCGACCTGAAGCAGTATTTCGCCGATGTGAAATTCTCGGGCGGCCATGAACAGACCATCGTCGGCGTTGCCAACGGCGACTTCGAGGCAGGCGTTTCCTGGGCCGACGGTCTGGGCAACTGGGAGGACGGCTATACCTCGGGCGCCTTCCGCAAGGCTGCCGATGCGGGCCTTGTCGACATGAACGATCTGGTCGAACTGTGGAAATCGAAGCCGATCCCCGAAGGCCCGATGGTCGTCCGCGCCGCCTTGCCGCAAGACGTGAAGGACAAGGTGACCCAGCTCACCGCCGACCTGCACGAAACCGACAAGGATTGCGCCTATGGCGTTGCCGCCGGTGAAGCCAAAGACTTCATCCCCGTCACGCTCGACGCCTATCAGGGCGTGATCGCGGCGCGCAAACTGCAAGAAGCCTCGCAGTAATCCCGAACCTGTCCCCCTTGCCGGACCTCCCTTGCGGGGGTCCGGCCTTTTTTCGCTGCACGCAGGTCACGCGCATGGTCGACATCGCCTTCGGGCCAACCCCCGGCAAACGCCCAGACCCTAAGGCCCCGGGGGCAGCCTATCTTGCCATGACGCGGCGAAAGCGCCTTTACGGCGGGCTGATCCTCGTCGTCTTTCTGGCCATGCTTGCCTCGGGCTTCCATGCCGCCGAAACCCGCAACGCGGGCGGCTTCCTGTCGGGTCTTGCCCAGCTTGACGACTTCCCGCGCGAGGTGCTGGCCGAGGCATGGACCAAGCGGGCCAACCTGCCCGCGCTGATGTGGGCTGCCCTGCCCTCGCTGATCGAAACCGTCAACATCGCCGCCGTCTCGACGCTGATCGGCGTTCTGGCCGCAAGCCTGCTCTCGCTTCTGGCCACCCGCGGCCTTGCCCGCTGGCCGCTCCTCACCCCCGTCATCCGCCGCCTGCTCGACGCCATGCGCGCCATCCCCGAAGTGGTGATCGCGCTCATCCTCATCTACATCCTCGGCGGCGGGCCGATCCCCGCGATGGTCGCCATCGCCATCCACACCACCGGCGCGATGGGCAAGCTGTTTTCCGAGGTCGCCGAAAACGCCGACCTCAAACCGGTCGAAGGCCTTGCCTCGGTCGGCGCGACATGGGGCCAGCGCATGTGGCTCGGCATCCTCCCGCAGGTCGCGCCCAACTGGTTCTCCTACGCCCTGCTGCGCTTCGAGATCAACGTCCGCGCCTCGGCCATCCTCGGTTTCGTCGGGGCGGGCGGCATCGGATATGACCTCAAGATCGCGATGCAATGGGGCGGCGGGCGCTATGACTCGGTCGTGGCCATCTTCCTCGTCCTCTTCGCCACCATCGTGCTGATCGACCAGCTTTCCGACCGCCTGCGCCACCGTCTGGTCAAAGGGGCCGCACAATGACCGCCGCAACCCATCCCCTCGCACCCGCGCTGCTGGCCGGTTTCCACCGCCGCAAACTACAGGCCATAGCCCTGCCCGCGCTGGTCATGCTCTACCTTTGCTACGCCTTCTTCGCCTTTGATATACCAAGCCTTTTCGCCAAGGCGCGGCTTGACAACGCGGCCATCCTCGCCAGTGATTTCTGGTCCTACAAGACCCATGTCACCCGCGACAACCGCACCGGCCGCGTCTTTGCTGCGGTCGAGGGCGAGGCCAAGGGCGCCTACCCCGCAGGCACCTTCCCCGATTGGGTCAGCCAGACGGGCGCGACCACGACCATCGACCTCGGCACCGGCCATGTCGTCACCTATGACGCGACGGGCGCGCGCTTCGCCGTGCCCGGTTACGGCACCATCGACATCCGCCCCGACGGCGCGGGGCTGAAACTCACCGCCCCCGAACCGCTGCCCGACTGGATCAACGCCAGCGGCAACCGCGTCTCGGTCACCACCGACGCGGGCCGCTTCACCTACACGCGGTCCAAGGTCGAAACCTTCCGCTACTTCGCGGGGTGGGAGCTGTTCTTCTTCACCCTCGACAGCCCCTTTGCGGGCAAAGGCTGGGGCGAGCTTGCCGCCCTCGCCCTCTGGGGCGACCGCATCGACCCGGCCCGCAGCAACATCGCGGGCATGGCGCATGACATCTGGACGAACGGCATGTGGCACCACGCCGATGTCGCCGGGGCGATCTTCGAAACCGTGCTGATGGCCTTCCTCGGCACCTTCGGCGGGGCCATCATCGCCCTGCCTCTGGCCTTCGCCGCCGCCCGCAACATGAACCCGCTTGCCCCGGCCCGCTTCGCCCTGCGCCGCGTCTTCGACTTCACGCGCGGCGTCGACGGGCTGATCTGGACCATCATCCTGTCGCGTGCCTTCGGGCCCGGCCCGATGACCGGCGCCCTTGCGATCTTGATCACCGACGCGGGCGCCTTTGGTAAATCCTTCTCGGAAGCGCTCGAAAACATTGACGAAAAACAGCTCGAAGGCATCCGCAGCACAGGGGCCAACGCCCTCCAGCGCGCCCGCTTCGGCGTGATCCCGCAGATCACCCCCGTCCTTCTGTCGCAAACGCTCTATTCGCTCGAATCCAACACCCGCAGCGCCACGGTGATCGGTGCCATCGTCGGCGGTGGCATCGGCCTTCTCCTGACGCAGGCGATCCAGACCCAGAAGGACTGGGAGGAAGTCGCCTATTACATCACCCTCATCATCCTCATGGTGATGACGATGGACAGCCTGTCGGGCTGGCTCCGCCGCAAGCTGATAAAGGGGGCATGACCATGCCGAAACTCTCGCCCGACCAGCCCTTCCTGCACCCCGAGACGGAAATCGCCAACGCGACCTTCGGCGCCTATGTCGAAATCGGGCGCGGCGCGCGGGTGATGAACTCGGCCTTCCACGACTACGCCTATTGCGACCGCTACGCCGATATCGCCAACACCACCGTCGGGCGCTTTTCCAACATCGCGGCCTTTACCCGGATCGGCCCGACCGACCACCCCTACAGCCACGCGGCCCAGCACCATTTCCTTTACCGCTCCAGCTATTACTGGGACGACGCGGCAGACGATCCGGCCACCTTCGCCGCCCGCGCCGCCCGCCGCACCACGCTTGGCGCGGATTGCTGGATCGGCCACGGCGCGATCATCAAGCCCGAAATCACCATCGGCATCGGCGCCATCGTCGCCTCGGGCGCGGTGGTGACAAAGGATGTGCCGGATTTCCACATCGTCGCAGGCGTCCCCGCCGCACCTCTCCGCCCCCGCTTCGGCCAAGACATCATCGACCGGCTTCTGGCCCTCGCATGGTGGGACTGGGACCACGCCCGCCTGCGCGGCGCCTTGCACGATTTCCGCAGCCTGAAAGCCGAAGCCTTCCTTCAAAAATACGGCGGCTGACGCCAAGGGCGCGCGGTTATTCCGCCGCCATCCGCATCGCCTGCGGCTGCGCCATGAACCGCCGCCCCGCCTCGCCCGACAGATAGGCCAGACGTCCGCCCGCGATCGTCGCCTCGACCTGCCGCGTCGCGGCATTCACCACCACCAGATCCGCCCGCAGCCCCGCCGCGATGCGCCCGCGGTCGGCCATCCGCAAGGCATCGGCCGCGTTTGACGAAATCAGGGCCCAGGCCCTCGAAAGCGCCAGCCCCTCGTCCACCAGCCGCCACACCGCCAGCGGCAGCGCGGGAATGTGGTAGTCCGACACAAGCACATCGCAAAGCCCGTCACGCAGCAGCGCGGCGGCCGATATGTTGCCCGCCTGCGATCCGCCCCGCACCACGTTCGGCGCCCCCATGATGATGGGCGATCCCGTCGGCCGCGCGGCCATCGCCGCCTTGCGCGTCGTCGGAAATTCCGCCACCCGCGCCCCGATCATCGCATAGAACTCGCGCGTCTCGGCATCCGGATCGTCGTGGCTGCCATAGGTCACGCCCAGCCGGTCGAACCCGTTCGCCAGCGCGCAAAGGCTGCGCGGAACCTCCCGCGTCCGCGCCCGCGCCGCCTCCATACGGGCGAAAAGTGCGTCCTCGGCCAAGCCCGCCTTGCGCGCCCAATGGGCAAATCCGTCCGGATTGCCGCGCCGCATCTGGAATCCTTCCTCCAGATGGTCGTTGAAGATCACGTAATCCACGCCGTAGCGTTCCACCACCTCGAGCAGGCGCGGGGCGGCCTCGACCAGATGCGTCTCGGCGCGGATCTGCACGCGCAGGTCGGTTGCGGCCTCGAACCCTTCCAGGGCCGCCAGCAAAGCCTCGGCCTGCTCCGGCCCGCGATGCCCGCCCTCCCAACTCCAGCTCTGCGCAAGATAGGCCGTCGTCACCCCGTGCGCTGCGGCCTCTCGGTCGGTCGCGGCAAGTCCCGATGCCACGGGAAAGGGCGCGGTCGGACGCGGAAACATCTGCCGCTCGAACCCGTCGCCATGCAGATCGATGATCCCGGGCAAGACCAGAAAGCCGCTCAGGTCGATCTCGGGCGCGGCGGCATCCGTCAGCAGCCCCTCGGCTACGGCAATCGCATCCGGCCCAAGCCTCCCCTCCCGCAGCACCTCGGCTCCGGTGAAACGCAATGGCGGCAGAAAGGCGGGGTTCGGCATCGGCTCGGGTCCATCTTGCGGGGGGTGAGCCTGTGGATAACATCGCCCTGCAACGGCCACGTGACGGTCACCCCGCCATCGTCAGGGTCACGCGGTCGCCCGCAAACCATGTCACGCCATATTCGACCGGAACGCCCGCCGCATCGGCGTTGATCGCCTCGGTCCGCAAGATCGGCGCGCCCTCGGGCACACGCAGGCGCAACGCCTGCACGGGCTTGGCCAGCTTCGCCGTAACCCGCGTGCTGGTGCGGACGTAATCCGTCACCCCCGCCGCAGCCAGCGCCGCCGTGATCGACGGCACCGCGCCCAGCGCCTGCAACAGCGCCGGAAACCGCGCCGCCGGAAAGACCGAACGGAACATGGCAAGCGGCTGCCCGTCGGCCAGCGACACGCCCTCGACCACATGCACCGCAGCCAGCGCCGCCAATCCCAGCGCCGCCGCCTCATGCGCGGCGGCAGGCCGCGTCTCCAGCCGCGTCAACTCGCGCGAAGGGGTCTGCCCGAAGGCGGTGACATTCTCGTTGAACCGCACCCGCCGCCCGATGGCATAATCGGTCGGGCGGCTTGCCACGAACACCCCCGCGCCGCGCCGCGACACGACCAGCCCCTTGGCGGCAAGCTCCGCCAGCGCATGGCGCACCGTATGTCGGTTCACCCCGAAGCGCGCGGCAAGCTCCGCCTCGGTCGGAATCTTGCTTCCCTTGGGATAGAACCCCTGCCCGATCTCGCCCGAAAGGGTCGCCGCGATATCCGCCCAGATCGCCGCCCGCGCCATCGGCACTCTCCGCCTGTCATGAAAATTTCACGGGACTCGCAGGCCCCGCACCGTTAGAAGATTTGTATAGTTGTATAGAATACTGGACAACCCCGAAAGATGTCGAGGCCACAATGACCGAACCCTCCCGCCGCGACTGGATGGGCCTTCTGGCCCGCGCCTGCGCCGACAGGCTGGCCGCGCTGATGCCCGATGAACCCGAAGCCGCCTTCCTCCGCCCGCCCGAGATCGGCACCGTCATGGTGCGCGGCCGGATCGGCGCGACGGGGGCCGCCTTCAACCTTGGCGAGATGACCGTGACACGCTGCTCGCTGCGCCTTGCCACGGGCGAGGTCGGCCACGCCCATGTGCAGGGCCGCAGCCGCGACCACGCCCGCCGCGCGGCACTTGTCGACGCGCTGATGCAGTCGCCCCGCGCGGCCGATGTGCAGACCCGCATCCTCGCCCCGCTGGCCGAGGCAGAGACCGCCGCCCGCAGCCTCCGCGCCGCCAAGGCCGCCGCAACACGCGTGGAATTCTTCACCATGGTCAGGGGCGAGGACAAATGACCCACGATGCCCTGACCGGCGGCTTCAGCGACGCCCCCACCCAATCCGCCCGCGCCTTCCGCGCCATCCTCGACGCCCTGTCGCGGCCCGGCACCATCGTCACCGTGACGGGGGCAACACCCCCCGCGCCCCTGTCGCAGGCGGCGGGTCTGGTCCTGCTGACACTCGCCGACGGCACCACCCCCGTGCATCTGGCGGGCGCGGCCGACACCCCTGCGGTGCGCGACTGGATCACCTTCCACACCGGCGCCCCGCTCGTTGCCGCAGCCCAAGCCACCTTCGCCCTCGGCACATGGGACGCCCTCGCCCCGCATGACCGCTTTGCCATCGGCACCCCCGAATATCCCGACCGCGCCGCCACTCTGATCGTCGAGCTGCCGTCCCTCTCCTCTCGGGGACCGCAGCTTTCCGGCCCCGGCATCCGCGACCGCGCCACGCTGTCCCTTCCCGAAACCGCCGCTTTCAAGGCCAACCACGCGCTCTTCCCGCTCGGCTTCGATTGCATCCTGACCGCAGGCAACCGCCTCGCCGGCCTGCCACGGTCCACCAAAGTGGAGTCCGCCTGATGTATGTCGCCGTCAAAGGTGGCGAACGCGCCATCGACAACGCCCACGCCTTCCTTGCCGAAGAACGCCGCGGCGATCCCGCCGTGGCCGAACTGTCCACAGCACAGATCCGCGAACAGCTCCGCCTTTCGGTCAACCGCGTGATGGCCGAAGGCTCGCTTTACGACCCCGACCTTGCCGCCCTTGCGATCAAACAGGCGCGCGGCGACCTGATCGAGGCGGTTTTCCTCTTGCGCGCCTATCGCACCACGCTTCCCCGCTTCGGGGCCTCGCGCCCCGTCGAAACCGCCCGCATGGCCTGCACCCGCCGCATCAGCGCCACCTTCAAGGACGCGCCGGGCGGCCAGATCCTCGGGCCGACCTTCGACTATACCCACCGCCTGCTCGACTTCAAACTCGCCGCCGAGGGCGCCTTGCCCCCCGCCGCCCCGACCGCCCCCGTCCCGACCTCCGACCTGCCCCATATCACCGGTTTCCTGAACCGCGACGGCCTGATCCAGTCCGAAACGGCCTACGACGACATCCCCCCCGACCTCACGCGCGAGCCGATGGAACTCCCCGCCAGCCGCGCCCTGCGCCTGCAAGCCCTCACACGCGGCGACGAAGGCTTCATCCTCTCGCTCGCCTATTCCACCCAGCGCGGCTACGGGCGCACCCATGCCTTCGTGGGCGAACTCCGCATCGGCACCGTTGCCGTGGAAATGGACATCCCCGAGCTTGGCTTCGCGGTCGAGATCGGCGAGGTCGAGCTGACCGAATGCGAAA
Organism: Paragemmobacter straminiformis; assembly: GCF_014243445.1. GTDB lineage: Bacteria > Pseudomonadota > Alphaproteobacteria > Rhodobacterales > Rhodobacteraceae > Paragemmobacter > Paragemmobacter straminiformis. The sequence continues at coordinate 372,362 of NZ_JACLQD010000004.1, read as the reverse complement.
CCGTCAACCAGTTCGCAGGCTCGAAAACCGAACCTCCGCAATTCACCCGCGGCTACGGCCTCACCTTCGGCCAGACCGAACGCAAGGCCATCGCCATGAGCCTTGTGGATCGCGCCCTGCGCTGGAAGGAACTGGGCGAGGACGACAGCGGCGCCCCCGCGCAGGATGAGGAATTCGTCCTGATGCACGCCGACAACGTGCAGGCCACGGGCTTTCTCGAACATATCAAACTGCCCCATTACGTCGATTTCCAAAGCGAGCTGGAACTGATTCGCAAACTGCGGGCCGAAGCGCTGACGGCAATCGGGGCGGCACGGCAGGAGGCGGCGGAATGACCGACCAGAGCTACAACTTCGCCTATCTCGACGAACAGACCAAACGCATGATCCGCCGCGCCATCCTCAAGGGCGTCGCGGTTCCGGGCTATCAGGTCCCCTTCGCCAGCCGCGAGATGCCCATGCCCTACGGCTGGGGCACGGGCGGCGTGCAGGTCACGGCGGCCTGCCTCGTGCCCGAAGACGTGCTAAAGGTCATCGACCAGGGCGCCGACGACACCACCAACGCCGTCTCGATCCGCAAGTTCTTCCAGCGCACCGCAGGCGTCGCCACGACCGAGGCAACGGCCGAAGCCACCGTCATCCAGACCCGCCACCGCATCCCCGAACAGGCGCTGACGGCCGGCCAGATCCTCGTCTATCAGGTCCCGATCCCCGAACCCCTGCGCTTTCTCGAACCGCGCGAGACCGAGACGCGCAAGATGCATTCCCTCGAGGAATACGGGCTGATGCATGTGAAACTCTACGAAGACATCGCCCGCCACGGCTCTATCGCCACGGCCTATGCCTACCCGGTACGGGTCGAGGGGCGCTACGTCATGGACCCCTCGCCCATCCCGAAATTCGACAATCCGAAACTCTCGGACAGCCCCGCGCTGCAACTCTTCGGCGCGGGCCGCGAACAGCGCATCTACGCCCTGCCCCCCTTTACCCGCGTCGTCTCCCTCGATTTCGACGACCACCCCTTCGATCCCTCGAAAGCGCCGCATGACTGCGACCTTTGCGGCGCAGCCGAAAGCTACCTCGACGAGGTGATCACCGACGATGCGGGCAGCCGCATGTTCGTCTGCTCCGACACCGATTTCTGCCGTTCGCGCCGCGAAGCAGGCCATGTCGGCCGCTTGGGCGAAACGGCAGGGGGAGGCGCGTGATGCAGGCTACGGAAATGAGTATTTTCGCAAAGGTGAAGCCGCAAGCGCCGCTTTTGTCCGTTAAAGGTCTATCCAAGCGCTACGGCACCCGCATCGGCTGCACCGATGTCGCCTTCGACCTCTGGCCGGGCGAGGTTCTGGGCATCGTGGGCGAAAGCGGATCGGGCAAATCCACGCTGCTCTCCTGCCTTGCGGGTCATCTTGCCCCCGATACGGGCGAAGTGGTCTTTGCCACCGCAAGCGGCCCGCGCGACACGCTGCGGATGACCGAACCCGAACGCCGCCGCCTTGCCCGCACCGACTGGGCCTTTGTCCACCAGAACCCGCGCGACGGGCTGCGGATGGGCGTGACCGCAGGCGGCAACGTGGGCGAGCGGCTGATGGCCGTGGGCGCGCGCAACTATGGCAGCATCCGCGATGCCGCGACCGACTGGCTGGGCCGCGTGGAAATCGACGCAAGCCGCATCGACGACCGCCCCTCGGCCTTTTCCGGCGGCATGCAGCAGCGGCTCCAGATCGCCCGCAACCTCGTCACCGGCCCGCGCCTCGTGTTCATGGACGAACCGACGGGGGGCCTCGACGTCTCGGTGCAGGCCCGCTTGCTCGACCTCTTGCGCGGTCTCGTGCGCGAGATGGGGCTTTCCGCGATCATCGTCACCCATGACCTAGCCGTCGTGCGCCTGCTGGCCGACCGGCTGATGGTGATGAAATCGGGCCATGTGGTCGAACAGGGCCTCACCGATCAGGTGCTCGACGATCCGCAGCACGCCTATACGCAACTTCTCGTCTCCTCCGTCCTTCAGGTGTGATCCGATGATCGAAATCGAAAACCTCTCGAAATCCTTCACCCTGCACAATCAGGGCGGCGCGGTGATCCCCGTGATGCAGGGCGCGCAGTTAAGCGTAGGGCGGGGCGAATGCGTGGCGCTCGTCGGTGCCTCGGGGGCCGGAAAATCGACGCTGATGCGCATGGTCTGGGGCAATTACCTCGCGGCATCGGGCAGCATCCGTGTGGGCGGGGTCGACCTCGTCACCGCCGCCCCCCGCGACATCCTCGCCCTGCGGCGCGAGACGCTGGGCTATGTCAGCCAGTTCCTGCGCGTGGTGCCCCGCGTGCCGACGGTCGATGTCGTGGCCGAACCGCTCCTGACGCTCGGCACGCCCTTGGCCGAAGCCCGCGCCCGCGCCGAAACCCTGCTTGCACGGTTGAACATCCCCCGTCGCCTCTGGTCGCTGTCGCCCACCACCTTTTCGGGCGGCGAACAGCAGCGCGTCAACATCGCACGCGGTTTCGTCCACCCCTACCCCGCGCTTCTGCTCGACGAACCGACCGCCAGCCTTGACGCCGCCAACCGCGAGGTGGTGTTGACCCTGATCGAAGAGGCCAAGTCCCGCGGTGCCGCCATCATCGGCATCTTCCATGACGAATCCGCCCGCGCCCGCCTCTGCGACCGTCTGGTCGACGTGACCGGCTTCACCCCCGGTGCCGCCGCATGAAGGGCCGTCTTTTCGCAGTCGTCGGCCCCTCCGGCGCGGGCAAGGATACGCTGATCGACGCCGTCCGCGCGGCCCGGCCCGATCTCGTGATCGCCCGCCGCGTCATCACCCGCCCCGCCTCGGCAGGTGGCGAGGATTTCGAGGGCGTCAGCCTCTTGCAGTTCACCGCCCGCAAACAGGCCGGAGGTTTCGCGCTCGACTGGAAGGCGCATGGCCTCTGCTACGGCATCCCCGCCGAAACCCTCGCCCGGCGCGATGCGGGCCATGATGTCCTTTTCAACGGCTCGCGGGCCGCGCTCGACAGCGCCGCCCGTCTCTTTCCCGACCTCTCCGTGATCCGCGTCACCGCCCCCTCGGCCGTGCTGACAGAGCGGCTTCTCGCCCGTGGCCGCGAAACCCGCGACGAGATCGCCGCCCGCATCAGCCGCGCCAGCTACGACATCCCGCAGGGCCTGTCGGTCACCGATGTGGTCAACGACGGCCCGCTCGAACAGGGCATCGCCCGCTTCCTCGCCGCCCTTCAGCCTGCCAGCGCATGACGCGACACAAGATGGAAGCGCCCCGTCCCATCCTCGCCGAACAGGCACAGATCCTCGATCACGAAGGGTTCGGGCAGCACCGGCGCAATCCAGGGCCAAAGCACCCCGACCACGGCCTCGGCCTGCGCGCCGGGCAGGTCGCCGGTCAGCGTCAGATGGAAACGGAACTCCTCCATCACGTAAGGATAGCCCCAAAGGCCAAGCAATTCGCGCTGCCGCTCGCTCAGCCGTGCCGGATCGCGGCGGGCGATCTCTTGCGCCGTCAGGGCCGCCCGCAGCGGATCAAGCGCCGTGACCACCCTTGCCCCCAGCTCGATCAGCCCCCTGTCGTCGCCTTCGGGAACAAGGGCCACGAAGCCCTTCATCACCCGCAGCGCCAGCCGGGGAAAGGCGACGCGGGGCAAGCGCCGCGCCAGATCGTCCACAGCCCCCGACAGCTCTTGCCGCGTCACGCCATCGGCCAGCCGGAAGGGCGCGCGGATCGTCCCGTGAAAGCCGTATTTGCGCGGCGCTTCCGTCAGGCGGGCCACTGCGTCCGGCAGGCCCGCAAGGTCCGGATGCGCCACCGCGACACCGCGCGCCACATCCCGGCCCAGCCAGCTGGCCGTGGCCTCGGCAAAGGCCCCCGCACGGGGCGCGTAATAGACCGCATAGCGTTTGAACTGTTCCATTCCGCCCGCTTACCCGCGCTTTGTCACACCGCTGTGACACGCCTCTGACACCCTCGCCCCCCCGGATACAAGAGCCAGAAGATGACCGAAACGATCCTTGCGAATGCCACCCTCGTCCTGCCGCGCGAAACCCTGCGCGGCTCGCTCGTGCTGCAAGACGGCCTGATCGCCGCCATCGACAGCGGGGCGCAGGTCCCGGCAGGCGCCATCGATTGCAACGGCGACCTCGTCCTGCCCGGCCTGATCGAATTGCACACCGACAACCTCGAACGCCACATCGAGCCTCGCCCCAAGGTCGACTGGCCCCATACGGCCGCCATCCTCGCCCATGATGCCGAACTTGCCAGCGTCGGCATCACCACCGTTTTCGATGCCCTCCGCGTCGGCTCGGTCACGTCCAAGGCCAAGGCGAACTACGGCGAATATGCCCGCCATCTGGCCGACGAGATCATGGCCCTGCGCCGCGCGGGCAGCCTGCGGATCAGCCATCTGCTGCACCTGCGGGCCGAGGCCTGCTCGGAAACCCTGACCGACGAGATGGCCAAGTTCGGCCCCGAAGACGGCGTCGGCATCGTCAGCCTGATGGACCACACCCCCGGCCAGCGCCAGTTCCGGCACATGGAGCAACTCCGGAACTACGTCTGCGGCAAGCACGGCTTTTCCGATGCCGAATTCCTCGACCATATCGCCGCGCAAAAGGAACTCTCCGCCCGCGTCGGTGCCACCCACGAAGCCGCCGCCGTGGCCGAGGCGCGCCGCTACGGCGCGGTCCTCGCAAGCCACGACGACACGACCGAAGACCACGTCGCCCGCTCGGCCGAACAGGGCGCGCATTTCGCCGAATTTCCCACGACCGTCGAAGCCGCCCGCGCCTGCCGTGACCACGGCATCGCCGTGATGATGGGCGCCCCGAACCTGATCCGTGGCGGCTCGCATTCCGGAAACGTCGCCGCCCGCGCTCTGGCCGAGGCCGATCTGCTCGATATCGTCTCCTCCGACTACGTCCCCTCGTCGCTGCTTTCCGCAGCGCTGATGCTGGGCGACCTCTGGGGCGACATGGCGCGCGGCGTCTCTACCGTGACGGCGGCCCCTGCGGCGGCGGCGGGGCTGGCGGATCGTGGCACGCTTGCCACCGGCCAACGCGCCGACGTGATCCGCGTGGCCCGCATCGGCAGCGCGGGGGCGCTGCGTGGCACATGGGTCGCGGGTCAGCGCGTCGGCTGACCCCTTCCCTGCCGGGCGGGCCACCCGCCCGCCTGCAATCCCGGCCCGCAATCCCCCGCCCGCAATTTCACCCAACCGACACACTGCCTTAACAAAACCGTTCCCGAACCCTGTCACACCTCGCGCAACCGGCTTTTCACCCCGCGTGAGGACACAATGCCCCAGACACGGCCCGCCGAAGACCTGCCCCTGCCGCGCCTCCACCGTGCGCTTTTCCTGTCCGATCTGCATCTCGGGGCCTTGGGATGCAGGGCCGATCTGATCCTCGACTTCCTGCACCGCAACACGGCCCCCGTCATCTACCTCGTGGGCGATGTGCTCGACCTCTGGCATCCGCTGCATGTCCATTGGAGCGCCACGCATGACGCGATCATGGCCCTGCTCGCCCGCCGCGCCGCGACAGGCACGCGCATCGTCTACCTCGTCGGCAACCACGATGCCGAAATGCGCGAGACGCGGCTCGAACACCTGCTTCCCGCCGAGATTGCCGACCGTTTCACCCATGAAACCGCGACGGGCGAGAAACTTCTTGTCCTGCACGGCGACGCCTGCGATGCGCGCCTGTTCCGCTGGCACATCTTCACCCGCATCGGCAGCCGCGCCGATACGGCCCTGCGCCGGATCGACCGTGGCCTGCGCCGCTTCGGCCGCAGCCTCGGCCCCCACGAGCGCAGCCTCGTGGAACGTGTCCTCTCGTGGATCAACGCGGCAATGGCCCTTGGCCACGGGCACGAAAAGCGCCTTGTCGCACTCGCCCGCGCCACGGGCCATGACGGCGTGGTCTGCGGCCATTTCCACCTTGCCGATCTGCACGCCGATCACGGCCTGCTCTACGCCAATTGCGGCGACTGGGTCGATAGCTTCACGGCCCTTGCCGAGGATGCGAAAGGCACCCTGACAATCCTCGGCGGACGGCAAAGCCTTGCCGAACGCGGCCCCGACCTTGCGGGCCTGCCCGTGCGGCGGGGCATCTGATGCCCGCCGCAGCCCTTGCGCTTTTCGCCACCGCCTGCACGGCGGCGCATCTCGGCTCGACCGCGCTTGTCGCCCGCCGCCTGATGCGGCCGCGCCCGCTGCCGCAGGGCGGCACGCCCCTCATCACCCTCTTGCGCCCCGCCTGCGGGCTTGACGCGCAGGATGCCGAAACCCTCGGCTCCAGCTTCCTTCAGGACTACCCCGCCTACGAAGTGGTGTTCTGCGTCGCCCGCAGCGACGACCCCGTCGTCCCGCTGCTGCGCGACCTGATCGCACGCCACCCCCGCATCCCCGCCCGCCTTCTGCTGGGCGAGGATCGCATCACCGCCAACCCCAAACTCAACAACCTGCAAAAGGGCTGGACGGGCAGCACCTCCGCATGGGTCGCGATGGCCGACAGCAATCTCCTGCTTCCGCCCGACTACCTGCGCACGCTCATCGCCTGCTGGCAGGGCAAGACGGGCCTCGTCTCCTCGCCCCCCGCAGGCATCCGCCCCGAGGGGCTGGCAGCCTCGATCGAATGCGCCTTCCTCAACGGCAATCAGGCGCGTCTGCAACTCGCCGCCGACAGCCTCGGCTTCGGCTTTGCCCAAGGCAAGACCATGTTCTGGCGGCGCGACACCCTCGACGCCGCAGGCGGCCTGCCCGCCATCGCCCGCGATCTGGCCGAGGATGCCGCCGCCACGAAACTTGTCCGCAGCCTTGGCAAGCGCGTGACGCTGACCCCCCGCCCCTTTGCCCAACCCATCGGCAAGCGCAGCCTCCGCGCGGTCTGGAACCGGCAGCTGCGCTGGTCGCGCGTCCGCCGCGATGCCTTTCCGCGCTTTTTCCTGCTCGAACCGGTCAACGGCCCGCTGCTGCCCGCAATCGCCTGCGCGGCGGCTTTCGGCCCGCTGCCCGCGCTTGCGCTGCTGAAACTCTGGTATCTGGCCGAAGCGGCCCTGCTCAGGGCGGCGGGCTGGCCCTGCGGCTGGCGCGATCTTTTGGCCATGCCGCTGCGCGATGCGATGCTGCTGCCGATCTGGCTGGCCACCTTCGCCTCGCGCGGCATCACATGGCGCGGCACCAGCATGCAGCCGCCCGGCGCGACCGTTCTGGCCGCCGAATGACCCCGGCCTCGGTCATGGCCGTGCTGTCCACCCACGGCCTGTGGCTGCTGGCCCCCGCTGCCCTTGTCGAAGGCCCGTTCGCCACCCTCGCGGCAGACGCCCTCGCCGCAGGTGGCACGCTTCCCCTTGGCGGCGTCATCCTTGTCGCCACGCTTGCCGATCTTGCCGGAGACGCCCTCCTCTGGGGCGCAGGCCGCGCCCTGCGCCACCGCCTGCCGCGCGGCCTGTCACGGCGGATCAACCGCACCGTCCCCTTGGCAGACTTGCGCCGCAATGCGGGCCGCGTGCTCGTCTACGACAAGCTCACCCATTCCATCGGCGCGCTGGTCCTGCTTGCCTCGGGCATGGCGCGCGTGCCGCTGCTCCCGTTTCTCGGCTTCAACCTTGCGGCGACCCTTCCCAAGGCTGCCATCCTCGCCCTGCTCGGCTATGCCTTCGGCACTGGCCTGCGCGACAGCGACTGGCTTGTTCCGCTGGGTCTCGCCCTCTGCGCCCTCACCCTCGGCTTCGCCCTCCTCTGGCTTCGCAAGCAAGGAAAACCCCATGCGCGTCTCATGCCTGATCCCCGCCCATAACGAAGCCCCGCGCATCGGCGCCGTGCTTGACGCAGCCCTTGCCAACCCGCTGATCGACGAGGTGATCGTGATCGACGACGGCTCGACCGACGCCACCGCCCATGTCGCCGCCCGCCCCGGCGTGCGCCTGCTGCACATGGCTCAGAACGGCGGCAAGACCCGCGCGCTGGCTGCCGGCATCGCGCTTTCGCAAGGCCGCTACCTGCTGTTTCTCGATGCCGATCTGGTCGGCCTCACCCCCCGCGACCTGACCCGCCTGCTCCTGCCGGTCCTCACGGGCAAGGCAGCCACCTCGATCAGCCTGCGCCGCAACGCGCCATTCTTGTGGCGCTGGATCGGGCTCGACTACATCTCGGGCGAACGCGTCCTGCCCCGCGCCATGATCGCCCCCCACGCCGAGGCGCTTTGCCGCCTGCCCCGCTTCGGGGTCGAGGTCTATATAAACGCCCTCTGGATCGCCGCCCGCCACCCGATCGCCGTGGTGCGCTGGCGCGGCGTGGCAAGCCCCACCAAGGCCAGAAAGCGCGGCCTTGTCGCAGGGATCCGCGCCGATATCGCCATGCTGCACGATATCGCCCGCGCCATCGGTCCGGCCGCAGCCCTGCGCCAGATCCTGAGCCTGCTGCGGCAAAGCCGCTCTGCCTAGGGCCACGCGCAGCGCAGGCCGCATCCCGCCCGCCCGACCGCTTTTCAGAAAAACATCACCGGGGTTTCAGGACTTCACCCGCCGCAGGGCCGACCTTGCAGGGATCGCACTCCCGAAGGTGTCCCATGCCGATGATCCCTCCCCCCCGCCCCGCGCCGCTGTCCCGCCTTCAGCCATGCCCCCCGCCGGATGACACCGCAGACGGCCTCGTGCGCGACCGTCACCACCGCCTGTTCGAAGCGGCAAGCCTCAACGGCTGTCCCGAAGGCGATCTTCTCTCGCTCATGCCCTCGCTCGACCCGACCGTTCCCGACTGGACCGACGGGCCGGGATGGATCTTCCGCATCCTCGGCTTCTGAACGCTTGACAGACCCGCCCGCCCGCCTTTCGCTGAACCATCCCGTTCGGGGGGCCGCGAATGAGAATCGGCGCGCATGATCTCGACCTTGGCCGCGGAACGCTGCTCCGCGACGGGCAGCCCGTGCATCTGCGCGCCAAGACCTTCGCGCTTCTGACCTACCTTGCCCGCAATGCGGGCCGCGTCATCGGCAAGGACGAACTCCTTGACGCCATCTGGCCCGACGTGACCGTGGGCGAAGACTCGCTGACGCAGGCCGTCAGCGACCTTCGGCGCGTGCTGGACGACGGGGCGCTGCGCACCATTCCCCGCCGCGGCTACATGCTCGACCTGCCGCGTCAAGACCCGGCACCCGACGGCCCGCCCGCCGTCGTCGTCCTTCCCTTCCTGACACTCTCGGACCGCGCCGATGACAGCATCCTCGCCGATGCCGTGACCGAGGAAATCTGCCAATGCCTCGGACGCTACGGCCTTGTCCGCGTGATTGCCCGCCACTCCGCTTTCCAGTGCCGCCCCGAGAACATGTCACCCCACGATGCCGCCCGCACCCTGGGCGCGGACTGGTTCGTCGAGGGCAGCGCGCGCCGTGTCGCCAACGGCCTGCGCCTTGCGCCCGCGCTGTGCGAAACCGCCACGGGCCGCCAGATCTGGGCCGACACCTTCCTGATCGGCGAATCCAGCCCCGCCGAGGTGCTGATGGCCCTGCCGCACCAGATCATCACCCGCCTCGGCATCGACCAGCAAAAGCGGATTGCGCTCGGCCCCGCCTCGCCCAGCGCCGATCTGGGCGCATGGCAGCACTTCGTCGCAGGCGTCGCCGCCCTGCGCCGCTATGGCAAGGGCGTCAACGAAGAGGCCCATGCCCATTTCCGCGCGACCCTCGCACGTGACCCGGGCTTCGCATTGGGCCACAGCTACCTCGGCCTCGCCGTGCTTATCCTCGGCGGCTACGATTCAGCCCCGCCCGCCGTGCTGGACGAAGGTCTTTCCCATGCCCTGCGCGGCGTGGAACTCGCCCCCGAAGAGGCCCGCTGCCACGCCATTCTGGCCTTGGCCCGCCTCTGGCGCCGCGACTTCGACGCCGCCGAGTTTTCCGCCCGCAAGGCGGTCGCAACCAACCCGTCAGACCCCGACCCCCTCGCCATGCTGGGCTATGTCCTCGCCTTGCGCGGCAAACCGCACGAAGGCATCGACTGTCTCGACGCGGCCGTGCGCCTCAACCCGCTGCATCCGGGCTGGTATCACGGCGATCTTGCCATCGCCCATCACATCGCGGGCAACCATGCACAGGCCATCGCCTGCATCCAGCGCCTGCCCGGGACCGATGCGTGGAAACAGACCCGCCTTGCCGCCTGCCATGCGGCCCTCGGCGATGCCGCCGCCGCCGCGCGCCACCTCGACCGCGCCGAGGCGCTCTCGCCGGGATTTGATGCCCTCTCGGCCGTCAACAGCTGGGCCGAACTGGAACACGACGCCGACCGCAGCTACCTGCAACGCGAAGTGGCCCTTGCGCTTGACCTGCGCCGCCAATGGAAATCGCGCCAGCCCCCGAACTGACCCGCAGCGCCGCCGCCCACCGGATGTCAGGCCGCCAAAGGGCGATCCGCCCCGCCCCGATAGAACGCAAACCTCCCGGTCGGGCCGCAAACAGCCCCGCAGCCGCGAAAACCGTGATGGAAAGAGACCATCCTTCCCCCACCGCGCCGGACCGCCCTTGTTTTTCAAACGTCTATTCATTCAATAGATAAAAAATCTGTTTTCAGGGCCATATTTGGAATGGAAGCAGGCCGACTTGCGCAAGTAATGTCTACCAAGTTTATCGCGTATTTTGGAGGTCGCATGAGCAACCTTTCCCTCGTCGGCCTTTCGGGCAACACCACAAGCCCGTCCAAGACGAAAAGTCTGGTGCGCGTCGCTCTCGATGCGGCGGCCGGGCGTCTGGACGCACGCACGCAGCTTTTCGAACTGGCCGATTTCGGCGACGATCTGGGCCGGGCGCGGCGTCTCTCCGACCTGTCTGACAGGGCGCAGGCCCATGTGCAGGCGCTGCTCTCGGCCGATGCGCTGATCGTGGCGACCCCGGTTTACAAGGCATCGTATCCGGGTCTTTTCAAACATCTGATCGACCTGATCGACCCCGCAGCGCTTCTGCGCAAGCCGGTGCTGATCGCGGCGACCGGCGGCGGGGAGAAACATGCTCTGGCCGTCGAACACCAGCTTCGCCCGCTCTTCGCCTTTTTCGAAGCCCGCGTCCTGTCGACCGCCGTGCATGTCTCGGACCGCGACTTCACCGACGGTGTCCTGACCGGCGAGGCGGCACTTGCCCGCCTTCACCGCGCGGTCTCGGAATTCGACGACCTTTTCCCGCAAGCCCGCCGTCCGGCCGTGGCTGCGGAATAACCCCCATCAACCTCTGCAAGGACCTCCGAAGAGTTCATCAACGCCATCCGTGGCATCTGGACCGAGCAGGAATACAGCCTCGAAGGCGACTTCTACCGCTTCGCCAACTACTCGCAAAAACCCAAGCCCGTCGGCGGCCTGCCCGAAATCTTCCAGGGCGGCTCGTCCCGCGCGGCGCGCGACATGGCCGCCCGCGTCTCGGACTGGTACTTCACCAACGGCAACACGCCCGAAGGGCTCAAGACGCAGGTCGACGACATCCGCGCCAAGGAAGCCGCCTTCGGCCGCACCCGCCCGCGCGCCAAGATCGGCATCAACGCCTTCGGCATCGTCCGCCCGACCGAGGCCGAGGCCAAGGCCGAATTGCAGAATGTGCTGGACCACGCCATTCCCGACGCCGTGCGCGGCTTCCACCACGAAGTGCAGAACGCCGGAAATGCCAGCCCCGAGAAAGAGGGCAACTGGGCGAAATCCACATTCCAGGATCTTGTCCAGTATAACGACGGCTTCCGTTCGAACCTGATCGGCACGCCCGAACAGGTGGCCGAACGCATCCTCGCGCTCAAGGATCACGGGGCCGACCTGATCCTGCTCGGGTTCCTGCATTTCCAGGAAGAGGTCGATTTCTTCGGCAAGCATGTGATCCCGCTCGTCCGGGAACTGGAAGCGGCGCGTGACGCCAAGGCGGTGGCGGCCGAATAGGGCCGCCGCTCCCCCCCTCTCCCCCCGAACCCACGGAGTTTCGCCATGACAAGCGCCCTTCTGCGCGCCCATCCGGCTGCCCATCCGGTCCGCGACCGGACCGAAGCCCAGGCCTTGCCCAAGGGCGAAACGCGCGCCGCGACCGGTGCCGTTCTGGCACTCGAAGCGGTCAGCCTGGGTTTCGGGGGAATCAAGGCGCTGACGGCCGTCAGCCTTGACGTAAAGGCCGGCGAAATCCGCGCCGTGATCGGGCCGAACGGGGCGGGAAAATCCTCGCTCATCAACGTCATCAGCGGGCTCTATCAGGCCGACGCGGGCGAAATCCGCTTCGGCGCGCAACGCTTTCGCGCGGTTCCGCCGCAGCGGCTTGCCGTCCTCGGCGTGGCGCGGACCTTCCAGAACCTCGCCCTGTTTCCGGCGCTGACCGTGGCGGAAAACATCCTCTCGGGGCTGGTTTTCCAGCGCCGCAGCGGGGTGCTGGGGCATCTGCTTTCCCTTCCTGCCGCCCGCCGCGAACAGGCCCGCCAGAACGGACAGGTCCGCAAGGTGGCCGAAAGGCTCCACCTCACCGCAGCACTGGACCGCAAGGTCGGCACCCTTCCTTACGGCCTGCAAAAGCGGGTCGAACTGGCCCGCGCCCTCGTGGCCGAACCACGGCTCTTGCTGCTCGACGAACCGATGGCCGGCATGACCGCGACGGAAAAGGCCGAAATGGCCGGCTTCGTGCGGCAGGCGCGCGACGCAAGCGGGCTGTCCGTCATCCTCATCGAACATGACATCGGCGTGGTCATGGGCCTGTCCGACCATATCGCCGTGCTGGATCACGGTGTGAAGATCGCCGACGGCACGCCCGATCAGGTCCGCCGCGACCCCGAGGTCATCCGCGCCTATCTCGGGGCAGAGGCCGCGTGATGGATTGGTTCACCTTCCTCTTCGCGGTCGAAGTCGCGATCGGCGGCCTGCTCTCGGGCGTCATGTATGCGCTGGTCGCCATCGGCTTCGTGCTGATCTACAAGACCTCGGGCGTGCTCAACTTCGCCCAGGGGGCGATGGTCCTTTTCGCCGCGCTGACCTTCGTCAGCCTGACCGAGATGGGCCTGCCCTTCGCAGGCGCGCTGGTCCTGACCCTGCTCGCCATGACGCTGCTCGGCATCACCGTCGAACGCGCGGTGCTGCGGCCGCTCGCCAACCGTTCGCCCATGACGCTTTTCATGGCGACGTTGGGCCTGTCCTATATCCTCGAAGGGCTGGCACAACTCTTGTGGGGCACGCAGGTCCACCGGCTCGACCTCGGCATCTCGAACGATCCTTTCGAGGTGGCCGGCATCTTCATCTCGACCTTCGATCTTGTCGCGGCAGCGATTGCCGGGGCGATGGTTGCCGTGCTGACCGCCTTTTTCCGCTTCACCCGCACCGGCCTCGCTTTCCGCGCCGTGGCCGATGACCAGTTCGCCGCCCTCGCGGTCGGGCTGCGGCTCGACCGGATCTGGATCGCGGTCTGGACTGCGGCGGGCGTCGTGGCCTTGGTCGCCGGTCTCTTGTGGGGCGCAAGGCTCGGGGTGCAGTTCTCCCTCTCGCTCGTCGTGCTCAAGGCGCTTCCGGTGCTGGTTCTGGGCGGCTTCGACTCGGTCCTCGGGGCCATCGTCGCGGGCCTGCTGATCGGCGCCACCGAAAAGCTGGCCGAGGTCTATCTCGGGCCTTTCGTCGGCGGCGGTATCGAGGGCTGGTTCGCCTATGCGGTGGCGCTGGTGGTGCTGCTGGTCCGGCCCTCGGGGCTGTTCGGCCAGAAACTCGTGGAAAGGTTCTGACCCATGTCCCTCGTCACCGAATTCAGCGCAACCCCGCTGCCCCCCCGCGAAAACCGTCTGCTGGCAGCACTTCCCCTCGTCGTCATTCTGGCCGTCGCCTATCTGGCCGTGCCGCTGCTCGCCAACGAATACCTGATCGAGGCGATCCTGCTGCCCTTCCTCGCGCTTTCTCTGGCGGGTCTGGGCCTGAACCTGCTCACCGGCTACGCCGGGCAGGTCTCGCTCGGCTCGGCGGCCTTCATGGCGGTCGGCGCCTTCGCGGCCTTCAACTTCGATCTGCGCCTCGGCCTGCCGCTTCCCGCGTCGATGCTGCTCGCGGCAGTCGCGGCGGCGGCGATCGGGCTGGTGTTCGGCCTTCCCTCGCTGCGCCTGCGCGGCTTCTATCTGGCAGTCTCGACCCTTGCCGCGCAATTCTTCGTCCAATGGGCGCTGAACAAGTTCGGCTGGTTCTCAAACGGCAGCGCCTCGGGCATCATCGCGGCACCGGCCATCGGGATCGCAGGCCTGCCGCTGTCCGGTCCGGTCGGCCGCTACCTCTTTGCGCTGGTCACGGTGACGGCCATCACGTTCTTGCTCCACCGCATCGTGAACGGCCCGCAAGGCGTGAACCTGATCGCCGTGCGCGACAACGAAACCGCCGCCCGCGTGATCGGCGTGCCGGTCCTGCGGACCAAGCTCTTCGCCTTTGCCCTCTCCTCGGCCATCATCGGCATTGCCGGCGTCATCTGGGCCTTCGCCTATCTGCGCACGGTCGAACCTGCGGGCTTCAACCTCGACCGGTCCTTCCAGATCCTGTTCATCGTCATCATCGGCGGGCTGGCGACGATCCGCGGCGCGTTCCTTGGCGCGGGGCTGATCGTGGTCTTTCCGCTCGTCCTGTCGCGCCTGACCGGCCTGTTCTTCGATGGCGTGGCCGATCCCGGCACCATCGAGCTGCTCGAACGTATCGCGCTCGGCACCGTCATCATCCTTTTCCTCATCGCCGAGCCGAGCGGCCTGTCCGCGATCCTGTCGCGCCTGAAACGCCGCCTTGCCGCCCCGCGCGCCGGCTGACCCCCATCACTCCCCCAAACACAAGAACCAAACGGAGACGCCAATGTCCTTCTTCAAACGCATCGCCCCCGCGCTTCTGGCGGCGACCATCCTGACCGGTGGCTTCACCACCGCGCAGGCCGACGAACAGCACTTCCCGCTGCAATCCTATCGCGTCGGCCCCTATGCCGCAGGCGGCACGGGCTTTTTCGGTGGCTTCATCGACTACCTGAACCTGATCAACACCCGCGACGGCGGCGTGAACGGCGTCAAGCTCACATGGTCCGAAGGTGAAACGGAATACGAGGTCGAAAAGGGCGTCGAGGTCTACCAGCGCCTGAAATCGAACCCCGGCATCGCCGCATGGAACCCGCTTTCGGTCGGCATCGCCTACGCCATGATCGACGGCATCACCGCCGACAAGGTTCCGCTCATCACCATCAACCACGGGCGCACCGACACGACCGACGGGCGCGTCTTTCCCTACGTCTTTCCGCTGCTGCTGAACCCCTATTCCGAAACCTCGGGCATCGTGAACTACATCGCAAGCAAGGAAGGCGGGCCCGACGCGCTCAAGGGCAAGAAGATCGTCGTGCTCTACCACGGCTCGCCCTATGGCAAGGAAACCATCCCGATCTACGACCTTCTGGCGCAGAAATACGGCTTTGAACTGACCCAGATCGAAGTGCCCCACCCCGGCAACGAGCAGGGCGCCCAATGGCTCCAGATCCGCCGCGAACGCCCCGATTACGTGGTGCTGCGCGGCTGGGGCGTGATGAATCCCGTGGCCCTGACGACGGCCCAGCGCAACGGCTTTCCCGTCGACCACATCATCGGCAACGTCTGGTCGAACTCGGAAGAGGACGTGACCCCCGCAGGCGATGCCGCCATCGGCTATACCGCGATCACCACGCAGGCCTCGGGCAAGGAATATCCGGTCCTGCAAGAGATCATCAAGACCGTCTACGATGCGGGCCAGGGCAACCTCTCCGATCCGCAGCGCATCGGGTCGGTCTACCACAACCTCGGCATCGTCAACGGCATCCTGAACGTCGAGGCCGTGCGCATCGCCCAAGAGAAATTCGGCCACCGCACCCTGACCGGCGACGAGGTCCGCTGGGGCTTCGAACACCTCCAGCTCAGCCCCGAACGGGTCAAGGAACTCGGCGCCGAAAACCTCTTCCACTCGATCAACGTCACCTGGCAGAACCACGAAGGCGAAGGCTACGTGACCTTCCAGCAGTGGGACGGCAAGAAGTGGAACGTGGTTTCCGACTGGATCGCCCCCGACTGGTCGCTGCTGCGCCCGATCATCGAAAAGTCGTCCGAGGCCTATGCCGCCGAAAAGGGCATCACCATCCGCACGCAAGCCGATGTCGACGAGGTCGTCGGCCAGTGATTGCCCGCGGGCGGGCGGCCTCCTCCCGCCCGCCCCCTTCTTTCGGCAAAGGAACCGCGATGTCGGACGTCATCCTTGAATTCGAAGATGTGGCTGCAAGCTACAACGGCGCCATCGCAGCACTGCACGGCGTAAGCCTGACGGTCCGCAGCGGCGAATTCGCAGCCCTCCTCGGGGCGAACGGCGCGGGCAAGACCACGCTTCTCAAGGCCGCGTCGAACCTTTTGCCGGCCGAGCGGGGACGGATCACGCGGGGCCACATCCGCTTTCGCGGTCAGGATGTGACCTCGGCCAGCCCCGACGCCCATATCCGCAAGGGTCTGGTGCCCGTTCTCGAAGGCCGGCGCCTGTTCAAGTCGCTGACCATCGAGGAAAACCTCGTCACCGGCGCGGTCGGGCGCGGCTTCGGCCGGGCGCGCATCGCCGCCGGGCTTGAGCAGGTCTATGCCCTCTTTCCGCGCCTTGCCACACGGCGGCGCTCGGTTGCGGGCCTGACCTCGGGGGGCGAACAGCAGATGGCCGCCATCGGGCGCGGCCTGATGGCCGCCCCCGAGGTCTTCGTTCTGGACGAACCGTCGATGGGTCTTGCCCCGCTGGTCGTCGCCGAAATCTTCGAAGCCCTGTCGCGGCTGAACCGCGAAACCGGACTGACGCTGCTGGTGGCCGAGCAGAATTCCTCGGTCGCCCTGAAACATGCCCATCACGCCACGGTCATCGAAAACGGCCGCAGCGTGCTGTGCGGCCCCGCCGCCGAACTGGCCGGACGCGAGGATATCAAGGCCAGCTATCTGGGCGGCGCCGCAACCGCCGCTCCCCCTATCCAAGTCAGGAGTTGACACCATGACCCTACACACCCGCCCCGACCCCAAGGGCGCCCCCGTCCCTCCCGTCGCGCGCCCCAAGGAAAAGGCGCATGTCATCAAGACCGAGGCCGAGGCCATCGACATCGCCCGCAGATTGGCTGCCGACTTCGCCAAGGGCGCATCCGAACGCGACCGCAACCGCGTCTGGCCCCAGGCCGAGCTTGACGCCTTTTCGCAAAGCGGTCTCTGGGCCATCAACGTGCCTCGGGAATTCGGCGGGCTTGACGCAAGCTGGGTGACGATCAACCGCGTCATCGCAATCATTTCCGAAGCCGACCCGAGCCTTGGCCAAGTGCCGCAGAACCACCTCGGCGTCGTATCGGCCATCCGCACCGTCTCGGACAAGGCCCAGCAGGAACTGCTCTTCTCCGAGGTGCTGTCGGGCACCCGCTTCGGCAATGCCTTCTCGGAATTCGGCTCGAAACGCGCCGTCGATTTCGAAACGAAATTCGAGGACAGGGGTGACCATGTCCTCGTCAATGGCCGCAAGTTCTATGCATCGGGCGCGCTTCTCGCGCATCTGGTGCCCATCGTCGCGCTCGATGCCGAAGGGCGGGCCTGGTATGCCATTGCCGACCGCGGGGCCGAAGGTCTGAGCGTGATCGACGACTGGTCCAGCTTCGGCCAGCGCACCACCCTTTCGGGAACCGTGACGCTGACGAACGTCAAGGTGCCGAAAACCCATCTGGTGCCGGGCTGGAAAGGCTATGCCGAACCCACCGCCGACGGCGCGATCTTCCAGATCATTCAGGCCGCCGTCGATCTGGGCATCGCCCGCGCGGCCATCCGCGACACCGTCGATTTCGTCAGGCACCGCAGCCGCGCATGGGTGGACAGCGGTCTCGAACATGCCTCGCAGGATCCCTACACCATCCAGGCCGTGGGAGACCTTGTGCTGCGCGCGAACGCCGCCGAAGCGGTGCTCGATCAGGCCGGTCTGGCCGTGGATGCCGCCGTCAGCGCCCCCTCGGCCGACAGCGTCGCCCGCGCCCAGATCAAGACCGCCGAGGCCAAGGTCCTGACGACGGAAATCGCCATTCAGGCGACCAACAAACTCTTCGAACTCGCGGGCACCCGTTCAACCCTGGCCGAACATAACCTCGACCGGCATTGGCGCAACGCCCGCACCCACACGCTGCACGATCCCGTGCGGTGGAAATATGCCATCCTCGGCAACTACTACCTGAACGGCGTCAATCCTCCGCTGCACGCGTGGAGCTGATGCCCGAAAACAGCCGCTGGCACCGGCAGGAGTGATCGGTGCCAACGGCTTGCGGGCCGGATGCAGGCAAACCCTGCGCCCGGCCCGCCCTTTTTTCCCTGCCGATGCGGCGGGTCAGCACCTCACGGGGCGGGCGGCCCCTCGAGTTGCGCATTCGCCTGGCTCACGACCGACCCCGCCATGACGCTGCGCGTCAACCACACGCCCCCGCCGATCACCGATCCCTTGCCGATGGTGATACGGCCCAGCACCGTCGCCCCGGCATAGATCACCACATCATCCTCGACGACCGGATGGCGCGGCTGCCCCTTGATCAGAACCCCGTTCTCATCCGCCTCGAAGCGCTTCGCGCCAAGGGTGACGTTCTGGTAGAGCCGCACATTGCGCCCGATGCGGGCGGTTTCCCCGATGACGACACCCGTGCCGTGGTCGATGAAAAACGCCGGCCCGATCTGCGCACCGGGATGGATGTCGATGGCCGTGCGCGAATGCGACAGCTCGGCCATGATACGCGCCAGCATCGGCGCGCCAAGACGGTGGATATCATGGGCAATCCTGTGGCGCAGGATCGCGGCACTGCCCGGAAAGCAGAAGATGATCTCGTCCAGACTGCGCGCCGACGGGTCGGAATCATAGGCGGCGCCGATGTCCGTGTCGTGGATGTCGCGCACGCGCACCAGACCTTGCACGAAGTCCTGCGCGATAGCGGCTGCCTTCTCGCTGCACTGCCCCTCCCGCGCGTCCTCGGCCAGCAAAAGCTCAAGCCGCACCTGCTGGGCAAGCCGCGTCATGACCGAGGCAAGGTTGCGCGCGACAAAGCCGTCGGTATCGGCCGCAGTCAGGCCCTCGGGGCCGAAATGGCGCGGATACAGCAGGCCGACCGTGTCCTGCACGATATCGTCGACGATGCGTTTCGACGGCAATGTCGGCGTCGGACGCCCCTTGTAGCGGCGCTGCTGCGAAACGGTCCGGATCAGCCGTAGACGCGCGGTCACATCGGCCAGCACCGGCACGGCAGGCGGGGTGGCAGGTCGCAGGTCGTTCATCGTCACGGCTCCCCTTGTGCGACCGGCACAGATGCCTCTGCCTAACGCAGATCGCGCGCGCCTCCAATGGATGGGCATTCTCTTTTTGGGGCCCCGTGCGATGGGCTTTTTCTAGCCCGCGCCACGCAATCCGATTTCCGGCCCCATCAGCGCGCGCCACGCCACGGCAATATCGGGGTTCACGATCGCGGCCCTGCGCGCGTGCAATACCGCGAAATACAGGTCCGCCGCCTCGGCCGAAAGCGTGTCGCGCACAACCGGCTGCCCGACCAGCCACTCCGCCCAGTGCCGCAGGCGCGGATGGCCCGAAAGAAGATGCGATTGCACCTGCCCGTCAAGGATCTGCAACCGCCACAGGGTCGGGGCCAAGACCACATCGACATTGCTCAGCCCGTGACCGGGGCGATAGGCATGCGCCGCAAGCAAGGTCTCGATCCGGGCAAGCCGGGCCTGCAAACCGCCAAGCGCAAGGTCAAGGTCCTGCGGATTGCGTTCGCGCGTCGCGCGCGACAGGCGCGTCTGGGCCTCGGCCCCAAGCGCCATAAGCTCGCGATGCACCGCCCGCACGCCCGCATCGCGCGGATGCAGCGATTGTGCGGGAAACAGGTCCTCGACCAGCTCGACCATCGCCAGCCCGTCGGTCAGCACATGGTCGGCCAGACCCGCGCGCGACAGGGTCAGCACCGTCGGCACGATGGCGGTCGACTGCGGCTCCCCGCCGCTCGTGACCCGATGCACGACCGCCAGCCCGCGCAGCCCCGCCGCGATCTTCACCCGCTGCGCCTGCGGACACAGCGACCACGCCTCGACATGCAGACGAAGCGGCGGCACCGTCATCGCGCCGCCCCCTGCCCAAGCCCCAACAGGCGGCTGGCATTGCCATGGAACAGCGCATCAAGCCGGTCCTCGCGGAAACCGAGCTTCGTGAAATCCTCGATGGTCTGGCGGATCGGCCGGAACGGATAGGACGAGCCGAACAGGAACTGGTCGCCAAGAAAGCTGTTCACCGCCTCGACATAGGCCGCACCGCCGGGCTGGAACAGATACATGTCGGGGATGATCGAAACCGTCTCGTAGCGGAACGCCACCCCGATGATCTGCTGCACATTGGGCCAATAGCCGTGATAGGCCGCGATCTTCAGCCTCGGAAAGGCGCGCGCGACATTGGCGACGGGTGCCGGATCGTTGAAACGGTGGTCCGGCGTCGTCGGTCCGGTCATCAGGAACACCGGCGCGCCAAGGTCCTGCAACAGGTCATAGACCGGATGGAAGATCGGGTCGTCGGGAAAGCGGGCGGGGCTGCCGAAACCGGGTTCGATGTCGATGCCGCGCAAGCCAAGGGTGTTGATGGCACGGTCAACCTCGGCCAGCGCGGCGCGCGGTCCAAGCAATTCGGGATCGACCGATCCCACCCCTTCCAGCAAGGGCGAGGCCGCGACGATCCCGTGGATCGTGTCGTTCGGCAGGTGCTGGCCCGGCGTGTGCCGCCCGACGACCACGGCCTTGCTCAGACCGGCATCGCGCACCTCGTCCAGAAAGCCCTCCGGCGTGGCCGAGCGGGTGAAATGCTCCACATCGCCACGGGTGCCGACACGGCGGTTCAGCCATTTTACCACGTCATATTCGGGCGTTCCGGGAGTCTTGCCGAAGAAATCGTGCAGATAGGCCGGACGGCAACGCATATCGATGATGTTCATGATCCGCCCTCAGCTCGCCGCCTGCCGCTGCAAGGCGCGCACGTCAAAGGCCCCGCCGGTCTGCGCGCTGTCGCGCAGGGTCACCGGCGCCTTGCCGATCAGCGGAAAGACCAGCTCGGCAAAGCGGATCGCCTCTTCGTGGTGCGGATAGCCCGAAAGCACGAAGGTATCGACGCCCAGCGCCTGATACTCGGCCAACCGCTCCGCGATCTGCCCGGGGCTGCCCACCAGCGCCGTCCCCGCCCCGCCGCGCACAAGGCCGACACCGGCCCAGAGGTTGGGTCCGACAACCAGCTTGTCCCGCCGCCCGCCATGCAGGGCCGCCATGCGCGACTGGCCGACCGAATCCATCCGCGCGTAATTGGCCTGCGCGGCTGCGATTTCGGCATCGGTCAGACGGCTTATCAGACGGTCGGCCTCGGCCCAGGCTTCGGCCTCGGTCTCGCGGGCGATCACATGCAGACGCACCCCGAAGCGCAGGCTGCGCCCCTGTTTCGCGGCACGGGCGCGCACATCCGCGATCTTCTGGCCAACCGCCTCGGGCGGCTCGCCCCATGTGAGGTAGGCATCGACATGTTTCGCGGCAAGCTCATGCGCCGCAGGCGACGAGCCGCCGAAATACAGCGGGGGATGCGGCTCTTGCGCTGCGGGGTGGAAATTGCGCGCGCCCCTGATCTTGAAATGCGCGCCCTCGAAATCGACCGTCTCGCCCGCAAGCAGGCGCTTCCAGATCGTCAGGAATTCGTCCGCCGCCTCGTAGCGCTGGTCATGCGACAGGTAGACACCCTCTGCCGCCAGTTCGGCCGCATCGCCCCCCGGCACCACGTTCAGCAGCAACCGCCCCGCCAGCGCCGCATCCAGCGTGGCCGCCTGCCGCGCCGAACCCGTCGGCCCCCCGAGCGAGGTGCGCAGCGCCACGAGAAGCTTGATCCGGCTGGTCACGCCCACAAGGCTCGACGCCACGACCCAAGGGTCAAGGCAGCTTGCGCCGGTCGGGATCAGCAACCCGTCATAGCCCAGCCGCTCCGAGGTCACCGCGATGTCGCGCAGATAGGCCTGCGTCGGAGCGCGGCCGAAATCCGAAGTCCCGAGATAGCGCGTGTCGCCCGAAGTGGGCAGGAACCAGAAGATGTCAGGGGCAGTCATGGGCGCTCCGGTATTGGGGTTCAGACCGCGCGATGCGGCAAAAGCCCAGCCGCGCGAATACACGATTCATATTGTCGATTTTACGGGGCGCGGGCCGAAAGGCGATTCCAAAAACCGGGGCGAAAACAGTTGATCGGCCCTGTTTTCCGCAGATCGAAAGCGGTTTCCTTCTCCCGCTCCGGTCAGGCTCGGCCCTCCGGCTAAAGACTACTGAATTTGTAGATAAAAAATCTGTCTGACCTGTCCAATTTGGAATGGATTATCCGGCCCTCCCATTCATAAAATCTATAAAGCAAGTCGCGTTAAGGCCCGTCCGCCACGCGAAACCGGAAAGCTGGACCAGATGTCTCTTTCAAACAGTGCCGCCCGTTCATCCGCACAGCGCACCGTCGCCATATTGGGCGGCGGGCTGTCGGGGGCTGCGGTGGCATGGCATCTGGCACGGTCGAATGCCGGGGGCGCTCTCAAGATCGTCGTGGTCGAACCGCGCGACGAACTGGGCGCGGGCCTTGCCTATGGCACCGCCGATCCGGCGCACCGGCTGAACGTGCCGCAGTCCAAGATGGCGCTCGATCCTGACGACCCCGAGGATTTCCAGCGCTGGCTCGCCAGCCCCGCCGCCCCCGCCCTCGCAGCCGGATCGCAGCTCGCCGACGGTCGGGTCTTTGCCCAGCGCGAAGCCTTCGGGGCCTATGTCGCGGCACGGCTCGCACCACAACTCGCCGCGCACCGCATCAGCCACATCCGCGCCCGCGCCGTTTCGGCGCAACGGACAGGGCAGACCCACCGGATCGGACTGGACGACGGCTCCAGCCTCGAGGCCGATATCCTCGTCCTTGCCCTCTCCCATCCCGCCCCCGCGCTTCCTGCCGAATATGCCGCCATCGGGCAGGATCCCCGCCTTGTGGCCGATGCCTTCGCGCCCGATGCGCTCGACGCTGTCGAACCGTCGGCGCGGGTGCTGGTGCTGGGCAGCGGGCTGACGGCTGCCGATGTGGTGGCCAGCCTGCACGCCCGTCGCCACAGCGGACCGATCCTCCTGTCCTCCCGCCACGGGCGGCTGTCGCAGGGCCACGGCCCGACACAGGCCGAAACGGCCGCCGATTACAGCGCCGACCCCTGCCGCACCGCCCTTGGCCTGCTGCGGCGGGTCCGCCGCGATCTGGCGGCCGACGCCGCGCGCGGGCTGACATGGCACGCGCTTTTCGACCGCTTGCGCGCACAGGGCCCCATCATCTGGGCGGCCCTCCCCTTGGCCGAACGGCGGCGTTTCCTGCGCCATCTCCGCGGGCTATGGGACGTGCATCGCTTCCGCATCGCCCCCCAGACCGCAACCGTTCTGGCGCAACTGACCGCAAGCGGACAGCTCTCGCAACTGGCCGGACGGGCGCTTTCGGTGACACGCAAGCCCGACGCCATCGAGATCACCCTTCAGCGTCGCCACGGCCGCGATGCCGTCACGCTGTCGGTAGACCACGTGGTGCTGGCAACCGGACCGGCCCACGCCCGCGTGACCGAAACCAACCCGCTCCTGCGCCAGATGGCCAGCGCCGGAACGATCCGCGCCGACGCGCTGCGCCTTGGCCTCGCCACCGCCGCCACGGGCGAGGCGATCGGCCCCGACGGGCAACCCGATCCGACGGTTTTCGTCGCAGGCCCCTTGGCGCGTGGCACCATCGGCGAACTCATGGGCGTGCCCGAAGTAACGGGATGGGCCAAGACGCTCGCCACGCGCATCGCGCGGACCCTGTCGCCCTTGGCAACGGCATCCGGCGAAAAGGTGGCCTAGTGCGGCTCATCCACCTCCATGCCCCACAGGCAAAGGGCAGGCGGCAGGCTCTGGCCGGTTTTGCGGGGTCGCAGGACAATCCCGCCGGGGCAGTCCAGCTCGGCAGCGACCTGCCCTGCGCCACGGCGCGCGCGCGGGTCGCGGCGTGTCTGGCCGCGCATCCGATGGCGTGGATTGTGGCACGCGGACCCGCCGTAGCGGTGTTCCACCGCGTCGCGGCAGACCACCTTTCCCTGCGCATCGCAGGCGCCGTGCTGTTCGATCCCGCCGACTGGGTCGGGGCTGATGGCACAATCGCCCTTGGTCAGGACCCGTTGCCCTTTCCCAGCGTGATTGTCGGCGCGTGCCGGTCCGAAGCATCCTCGGTCGAATTCGCCCTCGCCTGGGGCGCTTCGCTGGTCTCACGCGTGGACCGGACGGACCTTCTGGGCACACCCGCCGTCCGCGACATGATCCTGCGCCGCGAGGCAAGCTTGCACCCCGCCGCCCCGCGCCCCGCGCTCAGCCCGCAGCCATAAGCGCGGCGGGTCCGATCAGGGCAATATCGCGCAGCGTCTTGCCGTCCAGCACGCGGGCGATGGCGTCACGCACCTCGAGCATCGTCGCGCGCACGGCACAGGCGGCCGGATCGCCGCAATCGGTGCAGGGCGCATAGGCCGTGCGGCTGGCACAGGCGATGGGCGCCAGCGGCCCATCGATCAGCCGAAGCACCTCGCCCACCGACACAAGGTCGGCAGGGCGGGCAAGGAAATAGCCGCCCGACCGCCCTTTGCGCGTCGCCACAATGCCCGCCGCGCGAAGATCGCCCAGAATCGTGTCGAGGAATTTCTTGGAAATCCCGTTGCGCGCAGAGATATCGCTCGATGCGGCGATCTGCCCGGGCGCAAGGCGGGCCAGTTCGCACAGCGCCTTGAGCGCGTATTTCCCCTTCATGCTGAGCATTCGGCTTACTCCCGGAGTTCGGGCAGACATGCCCGTTTCCGGCAGATATTGCTAGCCTGACAGTTGTGTCCCACCTGCCGCCGACCGCACGGGGCCGCCTTCGGCAAAGATCGCGCCCAGAATCTCGGCTTCGAGCGCCGCCAGCCGCGCATCGCCACGCGGGCGGGGGTGGGGAATGTCGATCACCACCTCGCGCGCCACCCGTCCGGCATCAAGAACGATGACCCGATCTGAAAGCGCCACGGCCTCGGTGACGTCATGGGTCACAAGCACGGCCGTAAACGCCTCTTCCCGCTTCACCTGCAAAATCAGGTCCTGCATGACAAGCCGCGTCAGCGCGTCCAGCGCGCCAAGCGGTTCGTCAAAGGCCAGCAAGCGCGGCCGGCTCACCAGCGCCCGCGCCAATGCCACCCTCTGGCGCTGGCCACCCGACAGGTTGGCCGGCCATTCCGCCGCCTTGTCGGCAAGCTGCACCTCGCGCAGCGCAGCCTCGGCCCGCGCGTGCCGCTCGGCAACGGGGCCACCTTCCGGCAAGCCGACCATCACATTGTCGATGACCCGCGCCCAAGGCAAAAGGCGCGGCTCCTGAAACATCAGGCGTATGTCCTCGCGGCCATCCTCGGGCGTCAGTCCATCGACGCGGATATCGCCGCTGCTCGGCTGGTCCAATCCCGACAACAGCCGCAACAGCGTGCTTTTCCCGCAGCCCGATTTTCCCACGATCGACAGGAACTCTCCGGCACGGATCGTCAGGTCCAGCCGCGACAGCACGGTGTTGCCGTCAAACCGCTTTTCCACGCCGATCAGGGCGACGTCCGCCCCGAGGGCGCTCTGGTCAATGTCGAGCATAGGCCGGATTCCACGCAAGGGCGCGCACTTCCAGCGCGCGGGTGACGACATCGGCAAGCTTGCCCAAAAGCGCATAAAGCAGGATCGAAAGCACCACCACGTCAAGCATCATGAACTCGCGCGCCTGCATCGCCATATAGCCCAATCCCGCCTTGGCGGCCAAAGTCTCGGCCACGACAAGAACGAACCACATTAGCCCCAAGGCATAGCGCAGCCCGACGAAGATCGACGGCAGAGCACCGGGAAAGATCACCTTGCCGAAAAGGCTCCGCCGCGACATGCCATAGGCGCGCCCCATTTCGATCAACTGCGGATCGACATTCCTCACGCCGTGGAAGGTGTTGATATAGATCGGAAAGAAGACCGAAATCGACACGAGGAACAGCCGCGCCGTCTCGCCCACGCCGAACCAGATGATGACCAGCGGGATCAGCGCAAGGATCGGGATGTTGCGCACCATCTGGACCGAGGTGTCGGTCAGCAGGGCCGACCGCGCCGACAGCCCGTTGGCAAGCCCCAGCGCAAAGCCCAGCGTTCCGCCGATGGCCAGACCGCCAAGCGCCCGCAGCGTCGAAACCCCCAGATGCAGGAACAACTCGCCCGTCAGCGCAAGATCCCACGCCTTGACCAGCACCGCACTCGGCCGTGGCAGGATCTGCGTCGAGATCAGGCCCACATGGCTGCCGATCTCCCAAAGGACAAGGATCAATCCGGGCACCAGAAACGGAAGCCATGCCGCGTGGCGCAGATGCCAGGGCCGCGCAACCGGCAGGGACTTGCGGTCCTGCCGCGTCGGGAATCGAAAGGCTGGGTCTACGGCTGTCATCTTACCCTCGTGATCCTGCGCTTTCGGGCAGGCCCCATCGCCCGGCAAAGGCCGGGACTGTGGGCTGCAAGATGGGCGAAGGGGGTGGCTCCCGCCATTCCAAATTCTACCCCGCCAAGGGATGAAACGCAGCTTTTTGGCCCTGCAAGACAGCAAATCCATTCTCCCGAAGCGCAGCGCAACGCCGCCCCGACCCGACAGCGCGCCGCAGTCGCACCGGCGCGCAAACCTGTCTTTATCCATTTAACTTCATAGCCTTGCAGCACGAAAGCACCCCGCCGGAACCCGCAGTTTCCAGCCATTCCGCAACCGTTGCAGGCAGGCAGCCGCCCGCGCCCGCCCCCCGGCAGCAGGTCTTTCAATATACGACAAAACAGATAGATTTTTCTCCGATCGCAGCGATGGCGCTGCGCGGCACAACGATCCACGAGGTTCACATGACGATCAGCAGACGGCAATTCGCGCTTGGCGTGGCAGGGGCTTTCGCGGCGGCAGGGACGCTGCCCGCCTTCGCGCAGTCCAAGGAAATCCGCGTCGGTTTCCAGAAATACGGCACGCTCGTTCTTCTCAAGGGCAAGGGCCTGCTCGAGGACAAACTCGGCAAACTCGGCTATAGCGTCACATGGTCGGAATTCGCCGCCGGCCCGCAGATGCTCGAGGCCCTGAACGCCGGCGCGCTCGACATCGCGCAAACCGGCGAAGCCCCGCCGATCTTCGCGCAGGCGGCCGGTCCGCGCCTGTCCTACCTCGCCTTCGAACCGCCCGCCCCGAAGGGCGAGGCCATTCTGGTCCATGCCGACAGCCCCATCGCCAGCGTGGCAGACCTCAAGGGCAAGAAGATTGCCCTGAACAAAGGCTCGAACGTGCATTACCTGCTGGTCAAGGCGCTCGAGTCGGCAGGTCTCGCCTATGAGGATGTGGAAACCGTGTTCCTCCCGCCCGCCGATGCGCGCCCCGCCTTCGAGACCAAGGCCGTCGATGCATGGGCGATCTGGGACCCCTTCCTCGCCTCGGCCGAAAGCGCGCTCGGTGCAAAGGTTCTGGCCAATGCCGAAGGCCTTGCCCCGAACTACCAGTTCTATCTAGGCGACCGCAGCTTCCTCGAAGGCAATGCCGATGCAGCCAAAGAGCTGATCGCCGCCATCGCCGAGGTGGGTGCATGGATCACCTCGAATCCCGATGCCGCCGCCGCCGAACTGTCACCCACGACCGGCATTCCGGAAGAGGTGCTGAAATCCGCAATCAGCCGCCAAAGCTTTGGCGTGGCACCGATCAACGATCAGGTCGTGGCCGACCAGCAGGCCGTTGCCGACACATTCCTCAAGCTCGGCCTTCTGCCCAATCCGGTCACGGTGGCAGACGCGGTCGCCAAGATTTCCTGATCCCCCGGCCCGCGCCGCCGCATCGCGGCGCGGGTCCCCTCCCCGCGCCCGCCGCGCCCCGCCCCGCCCGAAAAAGCGGGGCTTTTCCCGTTCCGCCAACCCGAACCCGCCGCACCCGCCCACCTGTCCGGCACGCAAGCGGCAGGACTCTATTGGCCACCGCGCGACACCTCTCACAGAAGGACAGCCTCGGTTGAAAGACCGGGGCCAACTCAAAGCACAAGGCCCCGCATTGCTGCGAGGCCTCGGGACGGTGACAATATCTAGGCTGCTCTGAACTTGTCATCGTTCGGCGAACAACCTGCCTAGTACTCTAGGTCTTAAAGCCCGAAGACCGGGACACACGCATTATTTAGTGGCATCCGGCGGTTCCAGCAAATCACAATAGGTTTCAGTTCTACGAGCAGACATGCCCCAAAGCAGCGAGGACGCCTGCTCGAACTGCTGCAAGGTCATCGCCGGTAGTCTGCGGAGTAAGCCACTTTCGCCGGTCGACTTTGAAACCTTTCAGTCGATGCAGGCCGATGTTCATCAGCATATCGCATTTAGCCCAAACGGGCAGATCTTCGGTTTCGAGTGGATTGTAGTTTTTTGAAAGCCTGACGGTGAACGGGTATGTGCGCTGCGGGGCGGTGAGGCTCAACGGAACAATTGCGACGATATGTTCCCTATAGGGCAAGCGTGGCGATACAACGACCACCGGACGAACCTTCACCATTTCCGGAACTTCAAAACCGCGAAAGTCGCACATCAGCACCTGACCGGCCCGGGGATGAAAGTTTAGTTTCAATCGCACAACTCCACCTACCGAAAGATTGGCAGACGATACAGCGGCACATCTTTGCCTGCAAATGGCAGGGCTAGCAGAATACGCCGTCCGACACGGACAACATCGGACTGTCGGACGCAATGGCGCCCCGCGTTCCGCAAAAGCCCAACGATTTCATGGGGAAGGATGGTACAGCTTCCCCGGCTCGAACGGGGGACCCCCAGATCCACAATCTGGTGCTCTAACCAACTGAGCTAAAGCTGCACTGCGGGCGATTTACCCCCCCGACCGGATGATTGCAAGAGGCAGATGCCCGCCCCCCTTGCGGAATTTCGCAGCTCTCCCCAAGCGCCATGCCGGGCCTGCCCCGCTACTCGGCCTTGCCACCCGCGCGTTCCCGCGCTAGGCCAAACCCCAAGCGCTATCGGGGAAAGACCAATGGGCATCGACAAGCAAAGCGACATCGCCGCCAACATCCAGATCGGGCCGACCGACCTCGGGATGGTCCGCATCTATGTCGAGGCCGAGGGCGGCATCGAACTCCCGCTCGACTTCGACCCCGAAGAGGCCGAGGAAATCGCCGAAGAGCTGCGCGCCGCCGCCGAAGCCGCCCGTCTGGTCGCCGATGGCGCGCCGCAGACCGGCGGCAAGCCCAAGCGCCGCTAGACCCAGATCCCCGCCGCCGGATCGCGCAGGCCCTGCAGGCGCAAGGCCGCATGGCGGGCGAATTTCTGCACCATCACCTTGCGCCGCGCCGGAGCCAGCGGCGTCGCCGGTCCCATCCGCACCACTTCCGCATCATAGGCATCGGCAAGGATAAGCCCCGTGCCCTCGGGCAAAAGCGCTGTCGGAAAATCGGCATCCACCGCCCAGAAGAAGCGGTCGCACCATTCCAGATAGTGGTGCCACTTGCGGTCGGCAGCGTAATCCGCCCGCCCCGATTTGCACTCGATCACCCAGACCTCGCCCTTGGGGCCCAACCCCATCACATCGACCCGCAGGCCCGGCGTCGGCACCAACTCCTCCACCGTTACAAAGTCGAGTCCCCGCAACGCGCGGCACACCCCCCGTGCAAGGCGCTGGCCGGGCAAGGCGGGAAGGGTTTCGGGCAGGGTTGCGACGGGCTGGCTCATGGAAAGAAACATGAACCAAAGGTGAACATCTTGCAAGCCCCCCGCAATGCGCCGACCATACCCGCTTTTGCGCCCTCCATGCCCGCCAGCCCTTGCCCCGCCGCCCGCACGCGCCTATGTCTTGGGGCGGCGGGTGCTGCTCTTCGCGTGCTAGGCTCTTTTCCAGTGGCCGATAAGCAAACGAATGGATGCTGGCTCTGGCAGGATCCTGGTCCTGTTACCTGGCGCCCACCTGAGACCTCTGGCTCTCGGGAAACCATGCCGACCACGGTCGCTGCGGGCCCGCCACCCATCTGTAACCCGTAAGGGGCGCCATGCTTACAATCGTCATCACCGGTGCCAGCGACGGCATCGGTGCCGCAGCGGCCGCCCGGCTTTCCGCCCAAGGGCACAATGTCATTCTTGCCGGACGTTCGCCCGCCAAGACCGAAGCGGTGGCAAGACGCCTCGGCCTGCCCTTCCACATCGCCGATTTCGCGCGGCTCGACGATGTCGCCCGCCTCGCCTCGGCGCTTGGCTCGCTGCCCCGCATCGACGTGCTGGCCAACAACGCAGGCGGCATCATGGGCCGGCGCAGCGTCACCGCCGACGGGTTCGAGCGGACCTTTCAGGTCAACCACCTCGCCCCTTTCCTGCTGACGCGCCTCCTGCTCGGCAAACTCGCCGAAAGCCGCGCCAAGGTGATCCAGACCTCCAGCATGGCCGCCAACATCTTCGGCAAGGGCTTCGACATCGGCGACCTGCAAAACACCCGCGACTACCGCCCCGCCAAAGCCTATGGCTATGGCAAGCTGGAAAACATCCTCTTCACCCGCGAACTCGACCGTCGCCACCGCGCCGACGGCATCTCGGCGGTCGCCTTCCACCCCGGCGTGGTCCGCACCGCCTTTGCCCGCGACACGACGCATGTGATGCGCCTTCTCTACCATTCGCCGCTGAAGTACCTTTTTACCATCAGCCCCGAAACCTCGGCCAACCGGCTTGTCGCCCTCGTGCAGGGCAGGCCCGGCACCGACTGGCAAAGGGGCGAGGTCTATGACAAATCGCACCCCATGCGCGTCGACTTCCAGGACCCCGACGGCACCGCCGCCCGCCGCCTCTGGACGGAAAGCGAAACCCTGCTCCGCCCCTGGCTGTAACCGCGCCCCTCCAACGCAAAAGGCCGAACCCTTCGGTCCGGCCCCGCATCACGCCCCTGCCAGCAAATCTCAGCGCGGACGGCGCGCCACACCCGGCTTGACCCGCGCCACGGCTTCCACGCGGATCGGGCGCAGCGGCATCATCCGGCCCCCGCGCGGCCCCGTGTCGTCATCCTCGGCCAGCCGCATCACCGCAATGGCGAATTGCACGCCCGAAAACACCACACCGTTGAACAGAACCATCATCAGCGCCGCGACCCAGCCGATTTCCGAGCCAAGGATCAGCCCCCGCAGCCCCGCCACATCCATCGCGACCAGCGCCACGACAAACCCTGCCGAAAGCGCGAATCCGATCAGCACGCTTACGATATAAAGACGGACGAGCTTGGGCATCTGGGCAGTCCCTTCATCATGTCAGACCCCAACCTAACCGGATTCGCGCGCCCCGCCAGACCTTTTTTGCCGCAGCCCTGTCGCATGGCGACGAATGGCCCACCCCTCTTGCGCAGGGCACAGGCCCGCCGACCGGCGCAGACCGGCCTTCTTTCACACCCGCTCAAATATCCTCGGGGGGAAGGGCGCGGCACGCGCCCTCGGGGGGCAGACAGCCCCCCGTGCGGCTTTCACGTGCGGCGTTCACCTGCGGCGTTCCGGCCGCAGAACGCCTCGGCAAGCCTCAGAACGCCTCGGGCTTCGCCTCGCGCGCCATATGGTCCAGCACCGCGTTGACGAACTTCGATTCCTTGCCTTCCGGAAAGAACGCCTTGGCCACATCGACGAATTCGTTGATCACCACCTTGGGCGGCGTGTCCATATCCACCATCTCGGCCCCAGCCGCGCGGAACAGGGCGCGCAGCACAGGGTCGATCCGGTCGATGGGCCATTTCGCGACCAACGCGCGGTCGGTCATCTGGTCGATCTTCGCCTGATAGTTCACCGCCCCGTCGACCACGGCGCGGAAATGCTTGGAATCACCCTCGGCCATTTCCACGTCATCAAGGATTTCCCCGAAACGGTGCGTCTCGAACTCGCGCTGGATCGTCTCGACCGTCTGGCCCGAAACCTCCATCTGGAACAGCGCCTGCACGGCATAAAGCCGCGCGGCCGAGCGCATCTGTTTCTTTTCCGCTTGGGTGGTCATGCCCGAAATCCGATCCCCTTGGTCTGGCCGGCCCATTTGCGGGAAAGCGCGACAAGATGCAAGGCGGCAGCAGCAGCGCCGCCCCCCTTGTTCTGCCCCGCAGGGTCCGCCCGCACTTCGGCCTGCGCGCGGTTCTCGACCGTCAGGATGCCATTGCCGATGCAAGCCCCCTGCAACCCCAGCAGGCTCAGCGCACGGCTGCTGTCATTGCACACGGTATCGTAATGCGTGGTCTCGCCACGGATCACGCAGCCCAGCGCCACATAGCCATCATATTGCGCCTGCCGCTCGGCAAGCGCGATGGCGGTCGGCACCTCAAGGGCACCGGGCACCTCGATCACCTCGACCTCGGCCCCGCAGGCCGCCGCCGTGGCCTGCGCCCCCTGAACCAGATTGTCGGCGATGTCCCTGTAATAGGGCGCCACCACGACAAGCAGCTTCACCGGCTTGTCAAAGCGCGGCAAGGCCAGCGTGTAATGCTTTTCCGAAGCAGCCATCCGCGTCACTCCACAATCGGGCGCGTGCCCGTGATCGACAGCCCATAGGCCTCGAGGCCGACGACCTTGGGCGCCTGCGAATTCGTCACCAGCGTGATCCTGGAAAGCCCCAGCGCCGACAGGATCTGCGCGCCAAGCCCGTATTGGCGCAGCGTTTGCGGCGAATGTTCGCCCCCCTCGACCATCTTCATCGTCGTGTCGCGCAGCAGCACGACCGCACCCCGCCCTTCGGCGGCGATCAGCCGCATCGCGGCGGGCAGATCACCCGCCCCGCCGATCCCCAGCACATCCTCGAGCGGGTTCAACGCATGCACCCGCACCAGCACCGGCGCATCGCTGGTCAGATCGCCCTTGGTCAGCACGACATGTTCGGCGCCCTGCGTCTCGTCGGCAAAGACCCGCATCAGCCAGTCGCCTCCATGCGCCGAGGTGATGCGCTTGACCGCCTTCTCGTTGACCAGATTGTCATGACGGCGGCGATAGGCGATCAGGTCCGAAATCGTGCCGATCTTCAGCCCGTGCTTCTGGGCAAAGGAAATCAGGTCCGGCAGGCGCGCCATCGTGCCGTCGTCGTTCATGATCTCGCAGATCACCCCCGACGGGTTCAGCCCCGCAAGGCGGCTCACATCCACCGCCGCTTCGGTATGGCCCGCGCGCACCAGCACGCCCCCGTCACGCGCCCGCAGCGGGAAGATGTGCCCCGGCGTCGCGATATCCTGCGGCCCCTTGGACGGGTCGATGGCGACCGAAACGGTCAAGGCACGGTCCGCCGCCGAAATCCCCGTCGTGACACCTTCGCGCGCTTCGATCGACAGGGTAAAGGCGGTCTCGTGCCGGCTCGAATTCTTCGGGCTCATCAAGGGCAGGCCCAGCGCGTCCACCCGCGCCGCAGGCATCGCCAGACAGATCAGCCCGCGCCCGTGCGTCGCCATGAAGTTGATGGCACTCGGCGTGCACATCTGCGCGGGGATGACCAGATCCCCCTCGTTCTCGCGGTCCTCGTGATCGACAAGGATGAACATCCGCCCGTTGCGGGCATCCTCGATGATCTCCTCGACCGAGGAAATGGCGTCCGAGAAATCTGTCTTCGTCTCGCTCATGGCAGGCTCCTGCAACTCTCGCCTTGCCTCCTAACGATTCTGCCGGTGAATTGCCAGTGCAAGGGCACCGCACAAGGGCTGTGCAAGGGCGCGAAAACACCCTTTGCGGCAAAGTCGGAAGCCCCCGTTGCTTTGGGCGGAATATCTTGGAAGATAATTCTACCCGTGCCGCACGCTGCAGGGCCGCGCGGCCCGGATGCGCCCCTTATGCGGCAGACAATCCGCCCGCGCGCCCGGACCTTCCGCAGGCCCCGGCCGCCGCGCCCTTACTGGCCCCATTCCCGCAGCCGCGCCACATAGCGGGCCATCGTATCGACCTCGAGGTTCACGCGGTCCCCCAGCTTCACCTCGCCCCATGTCGTCGCCTTCTGGGTATGGGGAATGAAGTTGATGCCGAAATCGGTGCCCTGAACCTCGTTCACCGTCAGCGAGGTGCCGTTCAACGCCACCGACCCCTTGGGCGCGATGAACCCCGCCAGCGCATGCGGCGCGCGGAAGGTCACGCGCAGGCTGTCCCCCTCGGGGCGCAGCCCCACCACCTCTGCCAGACCGTCGACATGGCCCGAAACGATATGCCCGCCCAGCTCGTCCCCCAGCTTCAGCGCGCGTTCAAGGTTGATGCGCTTGCCCGCCCCCCATCCGTCGAGGTTGGTCTTCGACACCGTCTCGGCGCTGATCTGCACGTCGAACCAGTTCTGCGGGCTCGTCCCCAGCGCGATCACCGTCAGGCAGACCCCGTCGCAGGCGATGCTGGCCCCGATGTCGATTCCCGCCACATCGTATCCCGTGCCGATCCGCGCCCGCAGGTCGCCCTGCTGCTCGGTCTCCAAGACGCGCCCGATGTCGGTGACGATGCCGGTGAACATGGCTTTCTCCTATCCTTTGGCCAAAGACCTAGCCCCCGCCCACCCGCTTCGCAACCCCGCAGGCGGCGCGGCCGCCGCACAAGCAAAAACGCGGCCCCCGTTTCCGGAGGCCGCGCCTTGCACACCGCGCGGTCACCCGCGCCGCCGTCCCCTGACCTCAGGCGAAAACGCGCCCGATGGCCCCGTCCATCGCCTCGATGATCTGGTCGATGTCGTCGCTCGTCGCGATCAGCGCGGGCGAAAGGCAAAGCGTGTTGTTCAGACCGGGAAGCGAGCGGTTGGTCGCCCCGATGATCACCCCTTGCGCCATGCAATCGGCCACCACCGCCTGCACTTTCTTCTCGTCGGCAGGCTCCTTGGTGGCACGGTCCGCCACCAGCTCGGCACCAAGGAACAACCCCTTGCCGCGCACATCGCCGATGACCTTGTGCTTCTCCATCAGCTCGCCCAGACGGCCAAGGCAATAGTCGCCCATCCTGATGGTGTTCTCCAGCAGGCCCTCGCGCTCGATGATGTTCATGTTCTCCAGCGCCGCCGCAGGTCCGGCCGTGCAGCCGCCAAAGGTCGAGATGTCGCGGAAATAGCTCATCGTGTCGGTCGGGTCGTCCTTGAACAGCGCAAAGACCTTTTCGGTCGTCACCGTGCAGGAAATCGCGGCATAGCCAGAGGCGACACCCTTGGCCATCGTCACGAAATCGGGCTGGATGCCGTAATGCTGGTAGCCGAACCACGTGCCGGTCCGCCCCACGCCGCAGACCACTTCGTCGATATGCAGCAGGATGTCATACTTGCGGCAAATCTCCTGCACCTTCTCCCAATAGCCCTTGGGCGGCACGATCACGCCGCCGCCCGCCGTCACCGGCTCGAGGACGAGGCAGCCCACCGTATCCGGCCCCTCGCGCAGGATCACCTCCTCGATGGCCTCGGCGGCGCGCTCGCCATAGTTCTCGACATCCCACTGCTTGCGGTATTCGAGGCAATGGGGAACGCGCACGAAGCCGTCGGGATAGGGCCCGTATTGCATCGCCCGCTGGTCCTGCCCGCTGGTCGCCAGCGTGCCGATCGTCGTGCCGTGATAGTCGCGGTCGCGGTAAAGGATCTTCCACTTCTTGCCGCCGTGGTGCTTGTGCGCGATCTGGCGCACCATCTTGTAGACCTTCTCGTTCGCTTCCGACCCCGAGTTGGAATAGTAGACCCGGCTCATCCCCGGCATCTTCTCGATCAGCCGCTGCGCAAAGATCGACCCGGGGATCGACCCCGCCGCACCCGCGAAATAGTTCATCTTGATCAGCTGGTCGCGCACCGCATTGGCGATGCTCTCTCGCCCGTAACCCACGTTGACGGTCCAGACACCGCCCGACACGGCATCGAGATGCTCCTTGCCCTTGGCATCCCAGACCTTCATGCCCTTGCCTTCGACGATCACACGCGGATCGACGCCGGTTTCGTACTGCTTGTGCTGGCTGAGGTGATGCCAGACATGGGCGCGGTCGGCCTCGACCACCTGACTGATATCGTTGAACCGATCCAACCCTTCCATGGGCGCGTCCTTTCCGTGCAATGCATGACCCCCCGCAGACCGCAGGGACTTGGCCGCATCATCCCCTACTGCCCGCCGCGGCTATAGGGCCAACAGACCCATGCCGATAAGTCCAGCGCAAGTTTCGGCCGCGGCACGCGGGGGGCTGCGCGCCCCCCCGCACCCCCTGCGGAGTATTTGGACAAGGATGAACAGGGGGATCCGCCCTTTCCCTTCATCCTTGCCCCAATACTCCGGGGGCGCGGGGGCTGGCCCCCGCACGGGCAGACCCGCCACGGCACGGCTTTACAGACCGGCCCAAAGGCAGCAGTCTTTCCCCATGACCGACACGAAACCCCGCGCCCGCGATCTTGGCCTGCCCTTCCCCGGCACGCCCGGCCCCCTGAATGCCATCACCGATGTCGCAGGCATCGCGGTCGGCTTCACGACCCTGACCGATCATGCCATCGGTCTGCGCACCGGCGTCACCGCCCTTCTGCCGCGCGCCGACAGCGGCACGCCCCGCCCTGTCATGGCGGGCCATTTCTCGCTCAACGGCAATGGCGAGATGACGGGCACGCACTGGATCGACGACGCGGGCTATTTCTTCGGCCCCGTCCTCGTCACCAACACCCATGCCATCGGCGCCTGCCACAGCGCCGCCACGCGCTGGATGATCGACCGCTACCCCGACCATTTCGCAGGCCACGCCTGGGCCATGCCCGTGGTGGCCGAAACCTATGACGGCAGGCTCAACGACATCAACGCCATGCGCGTGACCCCCGATCACGCGCGCGCGGCCCTTGCCTCGGCCCGGGGCGGCCCTGTCGCCGAAGGCAACACCGGCGGCGGCAACGGCATGATCGCCTACGGGTTCAAGGCAGGCACCGGCACCGCCTCGCGCCGCGTGACCATCGGGCGCGACTACACGCTCGGCGCGCTGGTTCAGGCCAACCACGGGCTGCGCGACTGGCTGACGATCCTTGGCAAACCCTTGGGCCGGCTTTTCCCCGAAACCGCCCCGCCCCCGCGCGAGACCGGCTCGATCATCGTCATCCTCGCCACCGATGCCCCGCTCTCGGCGCTGTCGCTGCGCGCCCTCGCCAAACGGGCGGCCCTCGGCATCGCGCGGTCGGGCACGGCGGGCGGCAACAGTTCGGGCGACATCTTCCTTGCCTTTTCCACCGCCGACGCGGGGCCGATGCCCGAACATGCAGGTCCGCTCTGCGACCGTCAGGCGCTGAACCCGCACCACATCGACCCGCTCTACCTCGCCGCGGTCGAGGCGACCGACGAGGCCATCGTCAACGCCCTCGTCGCCGCCGAACCGGTCCCGACCTTCCGCCCGGCAGGCCAGATCCTGCCCGCCATCGACACCGCAGCACTTGCGGCGCTGTTCCGCTCAGATCCCGCCGCCAAGTAGCAGCAGCAGCGGCACGAAGGCCGCAAGCAGGCCGCCGATCCCCAGATCGCCGCCATGATCCGCCCCGTCCTCGACCGGGTCGGCTCCGGCCGTGTCATGATGCGCGCCAAGGCCATGCCCCGCGCCGGCATCTTCCTCGGCCGCCGGATCGCCGACCACCTCGGTCGTCTCGACCAGCGGTCCCGCAAGCTCGACCCCGTGGTCATGCGAATAGGACCCGATCTCGCGCAGCCCCGCATCGGTCTTGGCAAAGCTCAGCCGCACCACCTCGTAGGGCTGGTCCAGCGCCACCGTCACACCTTCCGCATCCGCCGTCGGCGTGACGGCATGGCGGACGCCCACCGCATAGGTCCTGCCTTCGTTGGTCTCGTCCACCTGCGCATTGTCCGGCACGTCGAAGCGGGTCATCCAGTCATCGGGCACCTTCGCCGTCAGGCTTTCGCCATAGACCGCCTTGTAGGTCGTCCCCACCCCCTTCATCGCCAGCGTCACCGTGCCGGGCGGCAGGTCATCGGCCGACAGGAACACCACCAGCTTGTCCTCGTTCTCGAAGCCATAGGCCCAGACATCGTCGCCGCGGTCATTGGTCAGGCCGATCTTCAGAAGCCGCGTGCCTTGCGTCGATTCCGCCAGCATGTCGAGCATGTCCTGTGCGACGAAATCCTGCACATGCCCCTGCGCATCCTGCGTGGTGAAGCGTCCGGCATGCACCATGTCCACCCCGTAGACACCGGCCCCGCCCATGCCCTCGCCGCCATATTCCGCAAACATCTCGAGCAGCAGGCGCGGATGCTCTGGCCCGTAATCCCGCGCGCCAAGCTGATCCTGCCAGAAACGCTCGAACGGCGCGTCCGTCCGGTGTTCAAGGTCGATGTCCGAGGCCCTGACCACATGGCCAAGATCGGCCTCGGCCTTGATGTACTGGTCCAACGCCTCGTCACGTGTCAAAGAACCGACATTGTAGGTGCCCAGAAACAGCTCCGGCCGGTCTCCGCCATGCGCCGCCGCGTCCGTCTCCCATGCATCGAGGATGCGCCCCACCTCGTCGGCGGTCCGGTCCACACCCGTCGCGGACAGCGCGAACCGGTGGTGGATGACCATGTCCACCTCTGCAAGATCGTCGCCGTGGAACTCGGCACGGATCGCCTCGTCCTCTTCCAGCGTGCGCCCGCATTGCACGGCGATATCCACATCCGCGCCGATCAGATTGACCGAAGGGTCCTCGAGCGCGCGCGCCATCTCCTGCACGTAGATATCGGCCACATGCCCGTAGGCCGCCGCATCCCCAAGGCCCGAACCAAAGGCCACATACCACTCGTTTCCAACCTCGAGCTGCAAATGATCCGGCAAGGGGCCGTAGTGCCCGCCCAGCAATTTTCCCATGAAATCATGCACATCCGCACGCAGGGCGGCATCGTCGCCCTCATATCGCACCGTGGGCAGCACGACCGACAGCCCCGCCCCCTCGGCGCGGGCGATCTGGAACATCTCGGCCAGACCGGGCCGGTTCAACGCCGGATTGTAAAGGCCGTCGAACTGGAAACCGTAGCGGTCCGGACTGCGCTCGCAAAGCGTTCCGCCCGGCCATGTGATCAACCCTACATGGTTGTCGGCAAGCTGGTTCTCGAACCGGTCGACCGGCCGGAACCCGGAATAATTGTATCCAAAGTCCATGCCGTCGATGGCAAGGCTCTTCGGCGCGATGGCAGCCGCACCCGTCTCAAGTGCAATGACACTCATGGCATAACCTGTCCGGAGCGGACTCCCACAGCCCGCCTCTGACGGTCACGTTGCGAATGTCATGCCCGTTGCGGTTGTTCCGACCATGCGGCTATGGCCAACCCATCCCGATGGATGCCCGCCCCATCCGCGCCCCCGTCCGCTGCCCCCGTCCGCGCCCCCGCCCCCGCCCCGAGGTCGCGAATGGAACAGACCGCAGGCCCGCAACGCGCTTGGCTCGCGCCAAGCCACGGCAGCCCGAAAGGACCGCGCCCATGAAGATCACCCGCCTCGAAACCTTCGGCACCCCCGACCTTGCCTTCGTGCGTGCCACCACCGAAACCGGCGCGCAGGGCTGGGGTCAGGTCTCGACCTACCTCGCCGACATCACGACCGAAGTGTTCCACCGCCAGATCGCGCCCCATGCGCTCGGCACCGACGCCACCGATTTCGCTGACACTCTGGACCTCATCCAGGAACGCGAACACAAATTCCCGGGCTCTTACCTGCGCCGCGCGATGGCGGGGCTCGATACCGCACTCTGGGACCTGAACGGCAAGCTTCAGGGCAAGCCCGTCGTCGAACTGCTTGGCGGCACCCCCGGCAAGCTGCGCGCCTATGCCTCCTCGATGAAACGCGACATCACGCCCGCGGACGAAGCCGCCCGCTTCCGGCGTCTGCGCGACGAACAGGGCTTTACCGCCTTCAAATGGCGCGTCGGGCGCGAATGCGGGCGCGATCAGGACGAATGGCCCGGCCGCACCCCCGAGGTGGTGCAAACCGTCTCGCGCGCGCTTGGCGACGGCATCGACAAACTGGTCGACGCCAATTCCTGCTACTCGGCCCCCCGCGCCATCGAACTGGGCCACCTCTTGCAAGACAATGGCATCGGCCATTTCGAGGAACCCTGCCCCTATTGGGACTATGACGCCACCGCGCGCGTGCGTGCCGCACTCGCGCTCGATGTCACAGGGGGCGAACAGGACTGCGAATATTCAAGCTGGCAACTCATGCTCGACCGCCGCTCGGTCGATATCCTCCAGCCCGACGTGATGTATATGGGCGGCATCCACCGCACGCTGCACGTGGCCCGCATGGCCGCCGCCGCAGGCCTGCCGGTCACCCCGCATGCCGCCAACCTCGGGCTGGTGACGATCTGCACCATGCACCTGCTCAAGGCCTTGCCCAACGCTGGCAAATACCTCGAATTCTCCATCGAGGGCGCCGATTACTACCCGTGGCAGCAGGGACTGTTCCGCAACGATCCCTACCGGATCGAGGACGGCCATGCCATCATCACCGCCGAACCGGGCTGGGGAGTCGAGATCGACCCCGATTGGCTCGCCCGCGCCGCCTACCGCGTCAGCGAACTGGCCTGACCGCCTGCGCCCGAAGCGGCACTCGGGGGGCCGCAATGGCACCCCGCACATGCGCAACCGCCCCCCGGAACAACCATTCCGGGGGGCGGTGCAATCACGATCAATAGGTCGAGTCGATGATGTTGAACCGGCCCGCATTGATCAGGTCGGTGTTGGCACCGCTCCGGTCAGCCTCGCGCAGGCTCTTGCCGCCGAACTTGATCGACAGACCCACCTTGATGGTCTTGTCCGACAGCCATGCCTCGGACGAATAATCGTCGGTGAAGTCGAAGTTGCTGCCTTCGTAGCGGGCAAAGACCGACACGCCGTAATTCGCTTCCGAGACGATCTGGTGTTCGACCCCGACGCCCCAGAACGCGATCTTCGCGTCGTAATCGTCAAAGGTGCCTTTCGCATAGGTGCCTTCAAGGTCGATCCTCGTCGCATCACCGATGAAATAGCGCACACCGCCCCGCACCACGCCAAGGCTCAGGTCCTCGTTTCCGGCATATTCCTCATAGCCGGACACCGACGCAACCTGCCCCCAGACGGTCGCATTCCCGAAATAGGTCTGCCCTTCCAGCCCGAGCATCGTGTCGTAATAGGCTTCTTCGCCATCGACCGTCGCCGACGACTTGGCCGCCATCACGC
The DNA here is from genome assembly GCF_014243445.1 of Paragemmobacter straminiformis. Lineage (GTDB taxonomy): Bacteria > Pseudomonadota > Alphaproteobacteria > Rhodobacterales > Rhodobacteraceae > Paragemmobacter > Paragemmobacter straminiformis. Next base: position 331,143 of record NZ_JACLQD010000004.1, on the reverse strand, counting down.
CTGCCTGAAAACGCTCGGCGCGATAAAGCGCATGGGCGCCGAAGTTGCCGTAGGACAGGTACAGGTTGTCGTCATAGGCCGCCGCGCGGTCAGACCCGGCCACCGCGCCGTAATTTCCCTCGACCTGCAAGGCCCAGGGGCCGGACAGCGGCACCAGAACGCGCCCCGAAAGGTCATCGACGCCGACCGTATTGGTGTTGTCCCCGCCCCAGACCTGCGACGAGCGCGCGATGGAAAAGTCACCGCTGATCCCCGAGGCCATATCCTGCGCATGGGCGACACCGGCCACGGCAACCGCAGCCAGACCGACGAGAACGCTTGCGAATTTCATATTCGTACTCCTTATCGAACGTTAATTTGCGGACCTTTCCTAATGAGTGTGAACGGGCACGAGAATATCCCCCCGTAAAACCGCCGATAAATTCCGGAAAAACGGCATTTCGCCCCGCAGGGAAAGCCTGTTATCCAACTGTATTATAACGGTTTTGCAATTTACCGCGTGGCAGAATAACCACGGGACTCCGAGATTGTTAAAATAAAAAACGATAAATTAAGATAGAAGATAAAGACTAAATATTAATTGCAATATCAAAAGATAGAAACGCCACAGCACGCGAGACTGCAAACCACCACCAGCATCGCCCCGAACCTCGGCGCAGGTGCCCGCCCGGCGCAGATGCGGCAGTCCTTCACCACGCAGGCAAAGACCGCAGGCAGGGCGCAGGCGATCCGTCCACTTCCCCCAAAGGGCGGCGTCAGCCACCCGGTCTTTCCCTGAAAAGATTCGGCCACCGCGCCCGCAAAGGGCTTGCACAACCCGGAACGGCAACAGCCCAAACGCCTGATACGTCAGGTTTCTTGTTTTGTTTTCAAGGGGAAAGCTCTGGAGGCGGGTACCGGAATCGAACCGGTCTTCACGGATTTGCAATCCGCTGCGTAACCTCTCCGCCAACCCGCCGAGAGCGTTGTCCGACTATACGACCCCGCCGCGCCGCGCAAGCCCCCGATGGCCCGCTGCGTGCCGATTTCCCGCCGGAACCTTCCCCCCGCCGCCAGAACCGCACGGCGCAACCGCACGGCGCAACCGCACGGCGCAACCGCACGGGCCCCCCGCCGCGCGCCCTGCCCGCCCAAGCGGTGAGGGCCGCCTGCCCTCCCCGCACCCCTCCCAGGATTATTTTTCAAGGATGAAGGGGAAACAGCCAACCGCGCGCCCCGCCGATCCGTCGGGCGGCACGGCGGTTTCGCCATCGGTCCGTTCGGGCAGGCAGCGGAAGATTTGCCCCCGCCACAGCCGCAAACGCCTCAGCCCCAGTCGAGAACGACCTTCCCCGACAACCCCGAGCGCATCGCGGCGAAGCCTTCGGCAAAATCATCCACGCGGAAGCGGTGCGTAATCACCTTGCGCACATCCAGCCCGTTTTCCAGCATGGCGATCATCTTGTACCAAGTCTCGAAGATCTCGCGCCCGTAGACCCCCTTGATCGTGATCGCCTTGAACACAATCCGGCTCCAGTCGACGGGGCTTTTGCCCGGCGGGATGCCCAGCATGGCGATCCGCCCCCCCATCACAAGGTTCTCGACCATCTGGTCGAGTGCGGCCTGATTGCCGCTCATCTCCATGCCGACATCGAACCCCTCGGTCATCTTCAACCGCGCCTTCACGTCCGAAAGCTGCTCTTCGGCCACGTTCACAGGCATCACATCCGCGACCTCGGCCGCCAGTTTCAGCCGTGCGGGGTTCACATCCGTGATCACCACATGCCGCGCCCCCACGTGCCGCGCCACGGCGGCAGCCATGATCCCGATCGGCCCCGCCCCCGTGATCAGCACATCCTCGCCCACCAGATCGAAGCTCAGCGCCGTATGCACCGCATTGCCCAACGGGTCGAGGATCGCCCCGATCTCGTCGTCGATGGCCTCGGGAAGCGGCACCACGTTGAATGCCGGAAGCCGCAGGTATTCCGCGAAAGCGCCGGGCTCGTTCACCCCGATCCCCCGCGTCTCGGGGTCAAGGTGGAACTTGCCTGCACGGCTTTGCCGCGAATGCCGCCCGATCAGATGCCCCTCGCCCGAACAGCGCTGCCCGATGGACAGCCCCTCGACATTGCGCCCGATCTCGACGATCTCGCCCGCGAATTCATGCCCCGTGACCAGCGGCACGGGAACGGTCCGCGCCGCCCATTCGTCCCAGTTCCAGATATGGATATCCGTCCCGCAGATGCCGGTCTTCCTTATGCGGATCAGCACATCGTCGGGGCCGATCTCGGGCACGGGGCGGCGCTCCATCCACAGCCCCGGCTCTGCCTTGGCCTTCACCAGCGCCTTCATCTCGTTGCTCATGCCAGCACCCCCGTTGCCCGCCCCGCCGCGCGGAACGCCTCCAACCCGAAATCCAGATCGTCACGGCCCAGCCGCGCATTCATCTGCGTCCTGATCCGCGCCGCGCCCTTTGGCACGACCGGAAAGAAGAACCCCGCCACATGCACGCCGCGCAGGGCCAATTCCGCAGCCATCGCCTGCGCCAGCCCCGCCTCGCCCAGCATCACGGGAACGATCGGGTGTTCCCCCGCCAGCAGCGTGAACCCCGCTTCCGCCAGCCCCGCCCGCCAGTAGCGCGCATTCTCGAACAGACGCGCCCGCAGGTCATTCGCCCCTTCGACGATGTCCAGCGCCGCCAGCCCCGCCCCCACCACCGCAGGCGGCAAGGCGTTTGAAAACAGATAGGGCCGCGCGCGCTGCCGCAGCACCTCGACCACCGCCCGCGGCCCCGCGACATAGCCGCCCAAGGCCCCGCCCAGCGCCTTGCCCAAGGTGCCGGTCAGGATATCGACCTCCACCCCGAAATGCGCGGGCGTCCCCCGCCCCTCCGGCCCCATGAAGCCCGTGGCATGGCAATCATCCACCATGACCATCGCGCCATGACGTTCGGCCAAGGCGGTGATCTCGGGCAGCTTCGCCAGATACCCGTCCATCGAAAAGACGCCATCCGTGGCGATCATCACAAACCGCGCGCCCCCGGCCCGCGCCGCCTTGAGCTGCGTTTCCAGATCATCCATGTCCGAATTGGCGTAACGGTAGCGCCGCGCCTTGGACAGGCGCACCCCGTCGATGATGCTTGCATGGTTCAGACTGTCCGAGATGATGGCATCCTCGGCCCCCAGCAACGGCTCGAACAGCCCCCCGTTGGCATCGAAACAGGCGGCAAACAGGATCGCATCCTCCTTGCCCAGAAAGCGCGCGATCCGCGCCTCGAGCGCGCGGTGCAGGTCCTGCGTGCCGCAGATGAAGCGCACGCTCGCCATCCCGTAGCCGTGGCCCGCCATCGCCGCCTCTGCCGCCGCAATCAGGCGCGGGTCATCCGCAAGGCCAAGGTAGTTGTTGGCGCACAGGTTCAGCATCTCGCGCCCGCCCATGCGCACCCGCACCCCCTGCGCCCCCGCGATCTCGCGCTCGCGCTTCAAAAGCCCCTCCGCCTCGATCCCCCGCAAGCTCTCGTCCAGATAGGCCAGAAACGCCGACTTGTCCGCCATGACAGAACCCTTTCCGCTATATCGGAAGCATCGCACAGCCCGCCCGATCCGTCAACATAGCGGAATAAATTCCGCAATGCCGGAAAAACCGCGACCAAAGCACCAAACTTGCGCCTTCAGCCTTGCCCAAATACTCGAAAACCGCCCGCCCCGCCGCGCAACGGCGGCAGACCGCTCAACTGTCCTGCACGATCAGAATGGCCCGCGCGGCCCCGCCCTCGGCCCGTATCTCGTGCGGGCGGTCGGCGGCATAGCGCGCCACATCGCCCGCGCCCAGATGCTCGGCCTCGTCGCCCGACCGCACCGTCAGCGCACCCTCGATCACCGTCAGATGCTCGCGGCACCCCGCCGAATGGGCCGAGGACACCAGCGCCCCCCCGGCGGCAAAGGCCAGATCGTAAACCTCGTGCTCGCCCACGGTTTCGGCAGGAGAGAGAATCCGGATCGTCACCCCCTCGCCCCGCCCCGCGATCACGGGCGCGGCGGCGGCCCGCGTCACGGTGATGCCCCGCGCGGGCGCCGCACCCAGAAGCCCCGCGAAATCCACCTGCAAGGCCTGCGTCAGGTTCCACAGCGTCGCCACGGTGGGGCTGCTTTCCCCGCGCTCGATCTGGCTCACCATCGACCGCGACACACCCGACAGCTTGGCCACCGCATCCAGCGACAGGCCCCGCGCCCGCCGCGTCTCGCGCAGCGACAGCGCCAGTCTTTCGGTGATGTCGGTCCGCTGGTCCATGCCCGAAGGATGCACCCCGCCTCGCGGCAACGGAAGCGGAAAATGACGCATCTTCCGCGCACGGGTCCGCCGCGGCCCCGGCCCCGGCGGCGCAGGCGGAATTTGCGTCAAATTCCGGTCACGTCCCGCAATAGGTCACATAGCGCCCGAACCCCGAGGGCGCGGGCAGCATGAAGGCCTCGTCCTCGTCAAAGGGCCGCGTCACCGCCGCCAGCAGCGCATGGAACGGCCCCATATCGCCCGCCGTCGCCGCATCGAGCGCGGCCTCGACGCGATGGTTGCGCGGAATGACCGCCGGATTGGCCGCCCGCAACCGCGCTGCGGCCCACGCGCCCAAACGGCCGCGCCAGCGCGGCAACCATGCCCGCATCGCGGCGGGGTCCGCGAAAAGCGGCAGGATCGCCCCGTCCGCTGACCCGTCGGCTGATCCGCCCGCTGCCCCCCCTTCTGATCCGTCGCCTGCCACCGCATCCGCAAGCCGCCGGAAGGTCAGCGTCCAGTCGGCCTCCTGCCCCGCCATCGCCGCAAGCAACCCCTCCACCAGATCGGCATGGTCCTCGCCCGTGCCCTCCAGCGCGAGCTTGGCCCGCATCACCGCCAGCCACTCCGCCCGATAGCGCCCGGCGATCCCCTCGAGCCGCCCGTTGGCCAGATCGACGGCCCTGTCCCCGTCGGCATCGAACAGCGACAGCAGCGCCTCGGCCAGCCGCGCAAGGTTCCAGCCCAGAATCAGCGGCTGGTTGCCATAGGCATAGCGCCCCGTATGGTCGATCGAGGAAAACACCGTCCCCTCGGCATAGCCTTCCATAAAGGCACAGGGGCCATAGTCGATGGTCTCGCCCGACAACGCCATGTTGTCGGTATTCATCACGCCGTGGATGAACCCCACCCCCATCCACTGCGCGATCAGCCGCGCCTGCGCGGCCACCACGGCATCGAACAGCGCCAGATAGGGGTTCGCGGCCCCCGCACAGTCGGGATAATGCCGCGCGATGGTGTAATCGGCCAAAGCCTTCACCTGCGCCAGATCGCCCCGTGCCGCAAAGAACTGAAAGGTCCCCACACGGATGTGGCTCGCCGCGACCCGCGTCAGCACCGCACCGGGCAAGGCCACCTCGCGCAGCACATCCTCGCCCGTCGCCACCACGGCCAGGGCGCGCGTCGTGGGAATGCCCAAGGCATGCATCGCCTCGCCCAGCAGATATTCCCGCAGCATCGGCCCAAGCGCCGCCTTGCCGTCCCCCCCGCGCGAGAACGGCGTCCGGCCCGACCCCTTCAGCGCGATGTCCCGCCGCTGTCCGGCGCGGTCCACCACCTCGCCCAGCAGAACAGCACGCCCGTCGCCAAGCTGTGCCGAAAAGCCGCCGAACTGGTGGCCCGCATAGGCCTGCGCCACAGGCTCGGCCCCGTCCGGCACGGCGCGCCCCGACAGCACCTCGGCCACCGCCGCCGCATCGCCCAGCCCAAGGCCAAGCTCCGCGGCCAGCCCCTCGTTCAGCACCACCAGCCGCGGCGCGGGGGCAACGGCGGGCCGCACCGGCAGGAACGTCCCGGGAAGCGCGCGCACATAGCTGTTGTCGAAGCGAAAGGCGGCAAGGCTCATGTCAGGCTCCCTCGCGCCAATTGAAAAGGCGCCAGCCCGATATGGGCGGCGCCTTCCGTCTTGGCAAGCGATCCGGTGGCCTTACTCGGCCGCGATGTCCATCTTGGCGACCTGCCAGATCGACCGGGCATAGACCACCTCGCTCTGGTAGTCCTTGCTCGAGTCGTAGGGGTAGATCACCCAGAGCGGGCCCTTGTCGCGCACCGACAGCTCGGCCCCGTTCGCTTCAAAGGCCAGCACGGCGCCACCCTCGACCGCATCGGTCATCGGGATCTGCACCGTATAGTCGTTCAGCGCCGAGGCCGCGATCATGCCGCCCGTCGCGCCGACTTCCTTCATCAGACGCTCCAGCGACACGCCGCGGAACTCCTGCACCCCGTCCGTCCAGATGGTCGAGGTGGTCACCGTGACCGGATCAAGCGCCTGCAACATCGCCAGATCGAATTCGGCCGCATCGCCCGCATTGGTGCGGTCGATCTGGCCGGTCACGGTCAGCACCACCTCGCCGGTCGGTGCCGGCAGCGGTTCGCCCGCCTCTGCGCTCCACCCCGAGAAACCCAAGGCCGCCACAGCCGCCAACACTTTCACAAAACCCATATCCATTTCCCCTGTTTATCCCCGCGCCTCATTACGACTGATCCGCGCTTTCTTGCATCTATCCAAAGGAGGTAATGTCATCATCTTTCGTCTCGAAATCGGGCCGCGCCTGCGCTTTTTCCGCAGTCCGGCACGATCCGGGGCGCAAACACCGCCCCGCCACCCGTCTGCCCACCCGTCTGGCCACCCGTCTGGCCCCCACATCCGCGCAGCCTCGGGGCCAAGCGTAAATCCCCCCGCAAATGCAGACCAGTGCCGAAGTCACACGCGAAAGCGCAGCCCCGATCGCAGCCCGATCCGGCGCAAGGCGCCTAGCCCGCCACAGGCACCCAGATCACATCGTCGATGCGCGGCGCGCCGGTGGCCAGCATCACCAGCCGGTCAAAGCCCAGCGCGATCCCGCTCGCATCGGGCATATGGCCCAAGGCGGCCAGAAAATCCTCGTCCAGCGGATAGCGTTCGCCGTAGACCCGCGCCTTCTCGTCCATCTCCAACCCGAAGCGCCGCCGCTGTTCGGCCGGATTGGTCAACTCTCCGAAACCGTTGGCCAGTTCCACCCCGCAGGCATAGACCTCGAAGCGTTCCGCAACCCGCCCGTCACCCGCCACGGGCCGCGCCAGCGCCGCCTCGGCGGCCGGATAGCGGTCAAGCATGGTGATCCGCCCCAGCCCCAGCTGCGGCTCGACCTTTTCCGAAAGACAGCGGCTCAGCATATCCGACCACGTGTCATCCCCGGCGACCCGCACCCCCGCCGCCTGCACCTGCCCCCGCAGCGCCCCGGCATCGGTTTCCCCGTCCGGCCCGATGGTGGCCAGCAGGTCCACCCCCGCATGGCGCGCAAAGGCTTCGGCCACGCTCAGCCGCTCATAGGGCTGGAACGGGTCGCACGCGCGCCCGCGAAAGCGCAAGACCTCCGACCCCGCCGCCCGCACCGCCAGACGCAGGAACGCGGCGGTATCCTCCATCAGCACGGCGTAATCCTCAGCCACCCGATACCATTCGAGCATGGTGAACTCGGGGCTGTGCAGCGCCCCCCGCTCGCGGTTGCGCCAGACATGGGCAAAGGCCGCGATCCGCGTCTCGCCCGCCGCCAGCAGCTTTTTCATCGCGAATTCGGGGCTGGTGTGCAGATACATCCGCCGCGCCACCCCGTCATTGCCGATGGCCTCGGTGGCAAAGGCATGCAGATGCGCCTCGTTGCCGGGGCTGACCTGAAGCGCCACGGGGTCCACCTCGACAAAGTCGCGCTCTGCCAGCCAGCCACGGATGGCCGCCTGAATCCGGTTCCGCGCCAGCAGCACCCCCCGCCGGTCCGCATGCCGCCCCCGCTCCCACCACGCACCTTCCATGACCTGCCCGCTTTCGGTTTGAGATTTCCGCAAAGATGCGCTAGATGCCGCGCCAGCATATCCTGAATACGGGGCGCAAATACGCGCCCCCGTCCGAAACCGCAAGGAAACGACCCCGTGAAAGTCATCGCCTCCTCCCTCCGCAAGGGCAATGTCGTCGAGATGGACGGCCGCCTCTACGCCGTCCTCAAGGCCGAGAATTTCCATCCCGGCAAGGGCACGCCGACCACCTCGGTCGACATGCGCCGCATCTCCGACGGGGTTAAGGTCGCCGAACGCTGGCGCACGACCGAGATGGTCGAGAAAGCCACCGTCGACGAACGCGAATACGACTTTCTCTACAGCGACGGCGAAGGCTTCCACTTCATGGAACCGGCCTCTTACGAACAGATCACCGTCTCCCCCGATGTCGTGGGCGAAGACGACGTGTTCCTGTCCGAAGGCATCAAGGTCTATCTGAAAACCTTCGAAGGCGTGTGCATCGCCCTCGAACTGCCGCAGAAAGTGACCGTCGAGATCACCGAGACCGAGCCTGTCGTCAAAGGCCAGACCGCCTCGTCCTCCTACAAGCCCGCCATGTGCTCGAACGGCGTGCGCGTGATGGTTCCGCCCCATATCGGCGCCGGCACCCGCATCATCATCAACACCGAAGACCGCTCTTACGTCGAACGCGCCCGCGACTGATCGCGCGGGCCGGCGCGGGCCGGCACGACCCCACGACTTCACGACTCCACGACCTCACGGGCGCCCCGCAACGGGCGCCCGTTTGCCTTGTGCGCCCCCGCCATCGCGGGGCCAGCCGCCGCAGCGCAGCGCCCGATTCCGCAGATGCAGAAAAATTATTCCCCCTCGCGCGCCGATCCGCGCGGAAATCCGCGACCGTGTCCGCGATATTCCGCCGATCCGGAACAATATTCCGCATCCGCCAGATTCTTCGGAACCCTCGCTTCACGGAATGCGACTATACTGTGTCAATCAATCACGTCGGAGCGCACTGCCATGCGAAAGACCCACTCTCTCGGCCCCGCCTCGGGCCGATCCGGTTCTACGCCCTCGAACTGGGCACCGATCGCATTGTTCACGCTGGCCTATGTCGCCATCCTCGCGGTTCTGTTCGCACCCGAAGGCTACTTCCTCGCAGACCCCGTCGCGTCCGTCGCGTCAGACTGAACCGCAGCCGCAGCCTCGCCTGCCGCAACCATCCGCAGCGCACCTGCGGCGATCAGGGCAGCCCGCGGGTCCGGCCCCGCCGCGATCCGCTCGAGCGAGCGGCGGGCAAGGTCGGGCCGCGCCCCCTCGCCCAGCACCTGCCGGAAGGCGGCTTCCGCCTCGGCGGCGGCCCAGCCCTCGCCCGCCAGCCTGATCCGCGTCAAGGCAATCCCGAAGGCCCCGCCTTCCGGTGCCGTGCGTCCCGTCCGTGCCGTCCAGAATGCCCGCATCCCATCCTCCCTTGCGGCAAAGCCTAGCCCGCCTGCCTTGCCGATCCGTTAACGCCCTGCCTGACCTGCAGCGCCGGACAGCGCGCGGCGACAAGTGCGGCGCGCGGCTCCGGTCCGGCTGCGATATGCAAAAGGCATGCCTTCGCCAGTGCGATGGCCTCGGCGTGGCGTTCCGTCACCAGAACCTGCCGCAGCGTCGCATCCGCCTGACGCTTGGCCACGGGTTCGCCGATCTCGCGAATCCGCAACAGCGCCTGCATCAGCGCGCGCCCCTCGCCCGCCCCTGCCCGAAACGGGCCGCGCCTGCGAAACATACCGAAAGCCACCATTACCAACCCGTGCAACCCGCACACAGGACTGTCTAACGGCAGCGGTTAACGCGGTTTTCGCGCCCGCAGGGAAAATTCCCGCAATTTTATCGGCTTGGCCCTTCGGGCGCGCGCCGCGTCTCAGCCGTGCCCAGCCACCGCATGGGGCACATAGGGCGCCTCAAGCCGCGCGATCTGATCGGCCGACAGCTCGAGCGACAGCCCCGCCAGCGCCTCGGCCAGCTGCGCGGGCTTGCTCACCCCGATGATCGGCGCCGTCACCCCCGCCTTCTGGCGCACCCATGCCAGCGCCACCTGCGCCATGGGCCGCCCGACCTCGGCCGCCACCTCCTGCACCGCCTCGATCACGGCGCGGTCCGCCGCCTCGGTCCGGTCGTAAAGCACCCGCATATAGGCATCCGTCTGCCCCCGCGCCGTCTCGGTCCCCCAGGGGCGGGTCAGCCGCCCCCGCGCCATCGGCGACCACGGGATCATCCCCACCCCCTGGTCAAGGCACAGCGGCACCATCTCGCGCTCTTCCTCGCGGTAGATCAGGTTGATCTGGTTCTGCATCGAAATGAACGGCGTCCAGCCATTGGCCCGCGCCACCTCCTGCGCCTTGGCGAATTGCCATGCGAACATGCTCGACGCCCCCAGATACCGCGCCTTGCCCGCCTTCACCACATCGTGCAAGGCCTCCATCGTCTCGGCAATCGGCGTGTCGTAATCCCAGCGATGGATCTGATAGAGGTCCACATGATCGGTCTTCAACCGCCGCAGGCTCGCATCGATATTGTGCATGATCGCCCGCCGCGACAGGCCCTGCATATGCGGCTCGGCCTCCATCACCCCATGCACCTTGGTCGCCAGCACGATCTCGTCCCGCCGTGCGATGCTCCACAGGTAATCGCCCAGAATCTCCTCGGACGATCCGTCCGAATAGATGTTGGCCGTGTCCAGAAAGCTGATCCCCGCCTCGACCGCCGCGCGGATCAGCGGGCGGCTCTCGGCCTCGGACAGGGTCCACCTGTGCCCCCCGCGCGAGGGTTCGCCATAGGTCATGCAGCCCAGACACAGCTCCGACACCTGCAACCCCGATGCCCCCAACCGCTTCATCCGCATCGCCCGACCCTCCATCTTTGCCACACCAGACTAACCCCGCACGCCTTGGCCGCAACCCCCGCTTGCCGCCCCCCGCGCCCTCGTCTAATCAGGGGGCCAGCAATACAGGCACAGCATGCGCATCCTTGTGACGAATGACGACGGCATCAACGCTCCGGGCCTTCAGGTTCTGGAAGAAATCGCCCATGCCATCGCCGGCCCGCAGGGCGAGGTATGGGTCGTCGCCCCCGCGTTCGAACAATCGGGTGTCGGCCATTGCATCAGCTACACCCACCCGATGATGATCGCCAAGCTCGCCCCCCGCCGCTTTGCGGCCGAGGGCAGCCCCGCCGATTGCGTGCTTGCAGGCATCTACGACGTGCTTGACGGCGCCAAACCCGATCTGGTGCTTTCGGGCGTCAACCGCGGCAACAACTCGGGCGAGAACGTGCTTTACTCCGGCACCATCGGCGGCGCGATGGAGGCGGCCTTGCAGGGCATCCCCGCCATCGCCCTGTCGCAATTCTTCGGCCCCGAAATGGATGGCCTGTCCGACCCGTTCGAAGCCGCCCGCACCCACGGCACCGCCGTGGTCCGCAAACTGCTCGACGCCGGCATCTGGACCAACGACGACTACCGCACCTTCTACAACGTGAACTTCCCGCCCCTTCCCGCCGCGCGGGTCAAGGGCACCCGCGTCGCGGCGCAGGGCTTCCGCCGCGACACCTCGTTCAGCGTCGAACCGCACCAGTCGCCCTCGGGGCGCAAGTTCCTGTGGATCAAGGGCGGCCCGCAGCAGACCCCCACGCTTCCCGGCACCGATGCGGCGGTGAACCTCGAAGGCTACATCTCGGTCACCCCCATGCGCGCGGACCTGACCGCGCATGACCTTCTGGCCGACCTTTCGGCGCGGCTCGCATGACAGGGGGGGCCGGAGACTTCGACGACGAAGGCTCCGTTGCCGAACGCAAGATGCGCTTTCTTTACGCCCTCCGCTCGCGCGGCGTCACCGACCACCGCGTCCTCTCGGCGATGGAACGCACCGACCGCGGCCTTTTCGTCCGTGGCGTCTTTGCCGACCGCGCCTACGAGGACATGCCCCTTCCCATCGCCTGCGGCCAGACCATCAGCCAACCCTCCATCGTCGGGCTGATGACGCAGGCGCTGAACGTCCAGCCCCGCGACAAGGTGCTCGAAGTCGGCACCGGCTCGGGCTATCAGGCCGCGATCCTCTCGCACCTCGCCCGCCGCGTCTACACCGTCGACCGCCACCGCCGCCTCGTGCGCGAAGCCTCCGACCTCTTCGCGGCGCTCGACCTGACCAACATCACCGCCATCACCTCGGACGGCAGCTTCGGCCTGCCCGATCAGGCCCCCTTCGACCGCATCATCGTCACAGCCGCAGCGGAAGACCCGCCAAGCCCGCTCTTGGCGCAGTTGAAAACCGGCGGTATCATGGTGCTGCCGGTCGGCCAGTCCGACACGGTGCAAAGTCTCATAAAAGTGACGCGCACCGAAAGCGGTTTCGACTATGACGAACTTCGACCCGTGCGCTTTGTCCCGCTTGTCGAAGGGCTGGGCACGGAATAGACGGCAAATAGATCAGGCCGGGACCAACCCGGACCGCTTGTAAGGGCAGAGCAATGACCATCCAGACGTGGCACCTCCTCGGCAAGACGGCGCTTCTCCTCGGCACCTGCGCGCTTGCCGCCTGTTCCGGCGGCACGAACCCCATCGACAACCTCGACTGGGACCTGCGCGGCGGCAATGTCATGACCACCGCCGCCGCCGCGCGCGGCGTCACCGCCGCCCGCCCCACGCCCGACGGGCGCGGCGTCATCTCCTACCCCGGCTATCAGGTGGCCGTGGCCCGCCGCGGCGACACACCCGCGACCGTCGCCGCCCGCATCGGCCTCACGCCCGCCGAACTCGCCAGCTACAATGCCGTCGATGCGAATGCCCCCCTGCGTGACGGCGAAGTCCTCGCCCTGCCCCGCCGGGTCGAGGGTGGCGCCTTCGCCGCAGCCCCGGGCAGCGCCATCGGCGGCGGCACCGTCGCCTCGGCCCCGCTTCGCGCAGGCAGCGCCGCGCGGCCGGGATCGGTCGATGTCTCGTCCATCGCCACCACCGCCCTCGACCGCGTCGACACCGCCGCCCCCGCAGCCCCTGCCCCCGCCACGGCAGCGCCCGCCGCCAACCTCGGCGACATGGCGCCCACGCGGCATCAGGTCAAACGCGGCGAAACCGCCTTCTCCATCGCCCGCACCTATGGCGTCTCGGCCCGCGCTTTGGCCGACTGGAACGGCCTCGGCCCCGACCTCGACGTGCGCGAGGGCCAGTATCTCATGATCCCGACCCCGACCGGCGCCCCGCCCGAGGCCGAAGCCCAACCCGCCCAACCCGCCAAGGTCGCGACCTCGGCCCCCGGTGCGGGAACGCCCACGCCGACACCGCCTTCGGCCAAGCAGCCCCTGCCCGCCGAAACCCCGAAAACCGCGGCAGAGGTTGCCGATTCCGCCCCCGCCTCGCCCGAGATGTCGCAGGAACGCACCACCGCATCCTCGGCGCAATTCGCCATGCCGGTTTCGGGCAACATCATCCGCACCTACCAGCCGAAAAAGAACGAAGGCATCGACATCGCCGCCCCCGCAGGCACGGCCGTTCAGGCCGCCGCCGCAGGCACCGTCGCCGCCATCACCCAGGACACCGAACAAACCCCGATCATCGTCATCCGCCACGACGGCGGGCTGCTGACCGTCTATGCCGGCGTCGCGGGCATCAAGGTGAAAAAGGGCGACAAGGTCACCCGTGGCCAGACCATCGCCACCGTCCGCTCGGGCAACCCCGCCTTCCTGCATTTCGAAGTCCGTCGCGGCGTCGAAAGCACCGACCCGATGCCCTACCTGAAATAGGCCGACCCCGCTTTTCCTTTTCCGTAGTTGCAGGTTCCCATGTCCAAATCCAAAAGCAAGCCGGCCAAGAAACCTGCCCCGAAGCAGGCCCCGAAGCCGACGTCGAAACCTGCCGTGAAAACAACGGCCAAGACCGGCCTCGCATCCGGATTGAAATCGCTCGAAGCGGCGGCGGCCCTCGCCTCGGAACTGGCCGCACCCCCCGCAGGGCCCGCCCTGCCGCCCGAACCCGAAGCGGCCCCCGCCCCTGCGGCGGCATCCGCTCCCGCCCCGTCCGAGGCCCCCATCATCGCCACCCTGCACGGCGTGCGCGTCCCCGCCGCACCCCACCTCGGCCCGTCGATGATCACCTCGCTGAACGAAGGCCGCTACGAACGCAACGAGGTCGCCTGCGGTCTCGCCGCCATCCCCAAGGGCGCGCGCATCCTCGAACTCGGCGCGGGCGCGGGCGTCGTGGGCGCGATCCTCGCCATGAACCTCGCCCCCAAGGCCCTGCTCAGCATCGAGGCAAACCCCGCGCTGATCCCGCATATCGCCCATCTGCACGCAACGAACGGCCTGTCCGACATCATCACCCTGCGCCACGCCGTCGTGCTTACCGCGCCCGACGCACCCGCCAGCATCGACTTTTTCGTGATGGGCAATTTCCTCGGCTCCGGCCTCGTCTCGCGCAAGCCCGACCGCGCGCAGACCGTCTCGGTTCCCGTCTTGCGCTATGCCGACCTCGTGGCCGACTTCGCCCCCGACACGATCATGATGGATATCGAAGGGGGCGAGCTGGACTTTCTGCGCCACGCCGATCTGACCGGAATCAACACCTTCGTCGCAGAATTCCACCGCGACATCTACGGCCGCGAAGGCATGCAGGAATGCCGCCGCCTGCTCTCGGCCCAGGGCCTGCGCATCGACGAGGCGACCTGCCGCCCCGGTGTCCATGTCTGGAAACGCTGACGCCCCCCTTCTCTGACGCCAGCCGTCTCTGACCTCCCGCGTCTCAGGCAGCAGCGGCGCTAGTCGGCCGTCTTGCTGACCAGAACCTTGTCGATCCGCCGGTCGTCGAAATCCATGATCTCGAACCGCAGCCCCTCGGCCTCGACGGCCTCGCCCAGCGCGGGCAGGCGGCCAAAGATGTTCAGCACCAGCCCCGCCACCGTCTCGTAGCCGCCCGCCAATTCGCGCGGCAGGCCCATGCGGTCGCAGAATTCATCCGCAGGCATCCAGCCCGACACCAGCAGCGACCCGTCCGCCCGCTCGACCAGCGCCGGCTCCTCCGCCGTGGCCGCCGCGACCGACCCCGTGATCGCCTCGAGAATATCGCCCGAGGTGATGATCCCCTCGAAATGCCCGTATTCGTCATAGACCAGCGCCAGATGGTCGTCCGACCCCTGCAAGATCTCCATCACATCCAGCGCATCGGCCATGTCCGACACCACAGGCACCTCGCGCAGCAGCTTCTTCGGGTCCAGCGTCTCGCGCCGCGACAGGGCGTTGAACGCATCCGAAAGCCGCACGATCCCGACCACCTCGCCCGACTCGCGGCTTTGCACCGGCATGCGGGGCCGCGCGATGCGCCGGATCGCCGCCACCGTCTCGACACTGCTCGCCTCAAGCTCCAGCATCTCCACCTCGTGGCGCGGCGTCATCAGCGCACGGGCCGAACGGTCCGCCAGCCGCATCACCCCCGCCATCATCTCGCGCTCTTCGGGTTCGATCAGCCCTTCCTCATGCGCCTCGGACAGCAGCGTATGCACCTCCTCCTCGGTCACCTTCGCCGTGCTCTCGCCCGATTGCCCCATCAGGAACAGCACCAGCCGCCCCGAATGCTCCAGCACCCAGACCACGGGTGCGGCCGCCCTGGACAGGATCAGCATCGCAGGCGCCATGCGGATAGCGATGCCTTCGGCATTCTTCAGCGCAAGCTGCTTTGGCACAAGCTCGCCCACGATCAGCGACAGATAGGTCAGCACCAGCACGACCCCGCCCACGCCCAGCGTGTTCGCCGTCTCGCGCGCCATGCCTTCCGCAGCCAGCCAGTCCGAAAGCCGCGCGCCCAGCGTCGCCCCCGAAAAGGCACCCGACAGCACGCCAACCATCGTAATCCCGATCTGCACGGTCGAGAGAAACCGCCCCGGCTGTTCGGCCAAGCGCAGCGCCGCCCCCGCCCCCCGCGACTTCCCCTCGAGCGAGCGCAACCGCGCAGGCCGCGCCGAGACGATGGCCATCTCGGACATGGAAAGCACCCCGTTCACGACGATCAGGGCGAGGACGATGAGAATTTCGAAAAGCATAGGCACCACAGGCAAAAGGAAGGCCCTAGGCTAAGCACCGCGCCCCCCACCCGCAAGGCCCGCCCCGCCCCACCCCGATTTTTCTGCGAAAAATCCCGAAAATCCTGCGGCCTCGCATGGGCTGCACCCTCGCAGGGGGGCCAGCCCCCCCATCGGCCAAGGGGCCGATTTCCCCCCGGGATATTTGGGTCGGTGTGAAAGCCGCACGGGGCTTCATCCTTGCCCAAATACTCAAATCCACCACGCCCGACCAGAAACCGGCGGCCAGAAACCGGCAGCCGGTAACATTGCCCGCCCGTTCGGGCGCCTGCCCCGATTTTTCGCAGAAAAATCGCCGCTCCGGTCAGCCCGGGACCTTCACGCCTTCGCGTGCGGCAAGGTCGCAGAAGAATTGCCAGGCCACGCGGCCCGACCGTCCGCCCCGCGTTGCCTGCCATTCGATGGCCTCGGCCCGCAACCTCTCGTCCGGAACCGCAACGCCATGCGCCGCGCAATAGCCCGCGATCATCGCCAGATATTCGTCCTGCGAACAGGGGTGGAACCCGAGCCACAGCCCGAACCGGTCCGACAGGCTGACCTTTTCCTCCACCGCCTCGGTGGAATGGATCGCCGCCTGGGTCTCGTTCTCGATCATGTCGCGCGGCATCAGATGCCTGCGGTTCGAGGTGGCATAGAACAGCACGTTCTCGGGCCGCCCCTCGATGCCGCCATCCAGCACCGCCTTGAGGCTTTTGTAATGCTGGTCGTCATGGCTGAACGACAGATCGTCGCAGAACAGGATGAACCGCGCCCGCGCCCCGCGCAGCACGCCCAACAGGCGCCCGACGCTCGGCAAATCCTCGCGGCTCAATTCCACGATCTTCAGATCATGCCCTTCGGCGCGCACCGCCGCATGCACGGCCTTGACCAGCGACGATTTCCCCATCCCCCGCGCGCCCCAGAGCAGCGCGTTGTTGGCCGGCAATCCGGCGGCAAAATGGCGGGTGTTCTCGAGAAGCGTGTCGCGCGACCGGTTCACCCCGACCAGCAGCGACAGGTCCACGCGGGCCACCCGTGCCACCGGTTCCAGCCGGTCGGGCGCCGTGTGCCAGACGAAAGCCTCGGCCCCGAAATCGGGTGCCGCAAGGGGCGCCGGTGCCATCCGCTCCAGCGCCCCCGCGATCCGTTCCAGCACCGATCTCACGCCGCGTCTTCCTCGTCTTCGTCCACCCAGGTGCCCTCGGCCCGCATCTTGGCCTCGCGCGTCTTTTCGATGCGCCGGATCAGGAAGATCGACACCTCGTAAAGCGGGTAGATGGCCGAAAACAGGATAATCTGGCTGATCACATCCGGCGGCGTCGCCACCGCGGCAAGGATCAGGATCGCCACCACCGCGTATTTCCGCATGGCCGACAGGCCCTTCGACCCGATCAGCCCCGCCTTGCCCAGCAGCACCAGCAGCACCGGCAACTGGAAGCACAGTCCGAAGGCAAGGATGAACTTCATCGTCACCCCGAGGTATTCCTGCGCCGACCCCTGGAACACGATCCCCGGAACCGACGCCACCTGCTTGAGAGGGTCCGCCGCATCCGCGACCGCCCCGCTCGCCGCCCCGCTTGCGGCCGAGCCGAATTGCTGGAAGCCGAGGAAGAAGTTGAACGCCATCGGCAGGACGACAAAATAGGCAAAGGCCGCCCCGAAGAAGAACATCACCGGCGAGGCGATCAGAAACGGCAGAAGCGCGCTCTGCTCGGACCGGTAGAGCCCCGGCGCCACAAAGCGCCACAACTGGTAGGCAATGACCGGAAAGGCCAGCACCAGCCCGCCGAAGAGCGAGATGTTGATGGCCACGAAAAACCCTTCCTGCGGCGAGATCAGCACCAGCTGGCAGTTCTGCCCCATGCCTGCCAGCACCTTGCAGATCGGCTGCGACAGGAAGTTGAACACCTGCATCGCAAAGGGATAGACCGTGAACATGGCCACGACAAAGGCCGCCGCCGACCACATCAGCCGGTTGCGCAGCTCTGCCAGATGCTCGACCAGCGGGGCCGAGCTGTCCTCGATATCGTCCTGCGTCGTCATGCGTCACTCTTCTTGCGTCTGACTGGCGGCTTCTTCGCCGGTTTCGCGGCTTCCGCCACAGCTTCGGGCGCGGGCTCTGCGGCTTTTCTGGCACGGGGCGCGCGTGGCTTGGGCGCAGGCGCTGCGGCACTTTCCGCCGCAGCCTTCTGCGCGGCGGCTTCGGCATCGGCCTTGGCCCGCGCGGCAAAGGTGGCGCTGGCGGATGCCGCGGCCTTCGCCTGCAACTCATGCGCCTTGGCCCGCGCGGCAGCCGCTTCCGAAGCCCGCTTGTCGGCCAGCGCCTTGGTTTCCGGCCCGATCTCGGTGCCCCCCACGGTCACGACCGAAGCCGCAGCCCCCGCCGCCGGAGCGGCGGCAGCAGTCGCCGTCGCGGCGGCACCCGGCCGCATCACCGTTTTCGGGTCCCATTTCTCGAACTTGCGCGCCGCATCCTCCAGCGCATTGATCCCGAGGCTCGACGGGTTCGTCGCGGCCTTCAGACCGGTCTGAAGCCCGTTCAGGTCCTTCTTCACCTCGTCCAGCCCCGAAGCCTTGGCCGCATCATCCATCGCCCGCTGGAATTCCCGCGCCATGCCCCGCGCCTTCGAGGTGACCCGACCGAGCGCATGGAACATGCGCGGCAGGTCCTTCGGCCCCACGAAGATCAGCGCGACGACCCCGATCAGGACCAGTTCGCTCCAGCCGATATCAAGCATGTCTCAGCCCTTCCCTCGCCAAATCCGGGCGCAAGGCCGGACTCAGACCTTTTCCTTCTCGGTCTCCGGCGTCACGTCGCGCGCGGCCTCGACAGCCGCCGCGGCGGCAGCTTCCGCCTCGGCCGAGCCATCCTTGACCCCGCGCTTGAAGGCCGTGATGCCCTTGCCCACTTCGCCCATCAGGTTCGAAATCTTGCCGCGCCCGAAAAGCACCAGCACGACTGCGGCGATGATGATGATTTCCAAAGGTCCCAAACGTCCCATGACCGTCTCCTTGATCCGTGGTCGCCCTGCCTGCGGCAAGCGACTCCCTGCACTTCGCCGGTCATTTATGCCCAAGCCTGCCGGACCGAAAAGCGCCGAATCTCTGCTTTCCTAGCGCTACTGACAGTTATATGTCAGTAGCCTGTCAGTCCCTCGCCCCCTGCTTGCATCAAAGCCCCCCGATGAACCGCGACGACCGCATCTTCGACCTGATCCAGATCCTGCGCGACGGGCGGCTTCATACTGCGGCCGAACTGGCCCTCGCGACCGGAGTCTCGACCCGCACCATCTGGCGCGACATGGGGGTGATGGCCCGCTCGGGCCTGCCGGTCGATGGCGAAAGGGGCCTCGGCTACATCCTGCGCTCACCCCTGCTGCTGCCGCCCACGCTGATGACGCAAGACGAACTCGACGCGCTGGTCGAGGGGCTGACCCATGTCTCCGCCGCCGAAGGCCCGCGCGCGCGCGCCGCCCGCAACCTGCTTGCCAAAGTGGCGACACTGATGCCGCAAGCCGGCCTCGCGCATGACGACCTGCCGGATTGACCGGACAGGCGCACCCAAGCCCTGCCCCCGCCCCCGAAGGCCGCAGGCTTGGGGCACCCCGCCCCTACCTCTTGCCGAAGACGAAACACCTGTCACGCCGGATCATCAGCCACAGCGCCGTGCCGGCCTTGGGCAGGAACACCCCCGGCACGCTTGCCGTCAGCACCGATCCGTCAAACTCCATCCGGAATTCCACCAGCGAATTCGCCCCCAGATAGCGCGCGCGCTGCACCACCCCCCGCGCGGGCGTGCCATCGCCCACCGTCGGGTTCGGCCCGCGCCCGCCACGGTCGAAATCGATCTTCAGGTGCTGCGGGCGGATCACGATCTCCACCTCGGCCCCGTCCGCATGGCCCGGAGTCAGAAAGGCGCCAAAGGGCGTTTCGGTCAGCGCCCCGCGACTGACGCCACGGATGACGTTGATGTCCGAAAAGAACGCCGCCGCCGCACGGTCCACCGGCGCGTTGTAGACGTTGTAGGGCGCGCCCTGCTGCACGATCCGCCCCGCCCGCATCAGCGCGATCTCGTCGGCCATGCGCATCGCCTCGTCGGGCTCGTGCGTGACCAGCAGCACAGCCGCGCCCTCTTCCTTCAGCACATCCAGCGTCACATCGCGGATCCCGTCGCGCAACCGGTTGTCGAGACCGGAAAACGGCTCGTCCATAAGCATGACCCGTGGCCGCGGTGCCAGCGCCCGCGCCAGCGCCACCCGCTGCTGCTCGCCGCCCGACAGCTCGTGCGGATGCTTGGCGCCGTAGCCGGTCAGATTGACCCGCTCGAGCAACTCGCCCACCCGCGCGGCCTTGGCCGCCTTGTCACCCGACAGGCCGAAGGCCACGTTCTGCGCCACGGTCAGATGCGGAAACAGCGCAAAGTCCTGAAACATCAACCCGACCGACCGCGCCTCGGGCGGCAGGTTCACACCGGCTCCGAACATCGCGGCCCCGTCGATCCTGACCACCCCCGCATCGGGCCGCTCGACCCCTGCGATCATCCGCAGCGTCGTCGACTTGCCGCAGCCCGACGGGCCAAGCAGACAGGTCACCTGCCCCGCCGCAACCGTCAGCGATACCGAATCCACCACGGGCCGCCCCCCGAAAGAACGGGTCAGCCCTGACACCTCAAGCCGGATGGCATTCGACATGCAACGATCCCAAGCGAAACAATCGGGAATAGCCCTAGCAGCCAAGCCCCCCGTCCGCAAGCAGGCCGCCCGCGCGCGCAGGGGGCTTTCCGCCCCCTCGCCCTTTCAGGGCTCACCCCCGAGGATATTTTCGGCAAGAGGAAGCAGCGCCGATTTCCTCTTGCCCGAAATATCCTCGGGGGGTGAGACGGCGCAGCCGTCGAGGGGGGCAGACAGCCCCCCTCTCGCGCGGCCGTTAACCTTAACAGCCCGTCAAATGGGTGAGCGTCGCATCTGCATCACCCGTGCATTGCCGCAGGCTCAGATCGTCGCGTTGGTCGCCCCGCCGTCGAGCAGGATGTTCTGCCCCACGATGAACCCCGCATGGACCGAGCAGAGAAAGGCGCAGGCCGCCCCGAATTCGGCCGCCGTCCCGTAACGCCGCGCCGGAATCCCCGCCGCCCGCCGCCGCCGCGCCTCGTCCATCGTGATCCCTTCGGCCTTGACCACACCACTGTCGAGCGAGACCGCCCGATCCGTGTCGTGAATTCCGGGCAGCAGGTTGTTGATCGTCACACCCTTTTCCGCCACCTGCCGCGAGGTTCCCGCGACAAAGCCGGTCAACCCCGTCCGCGCGGTGTTCGACAGCCCCAACTGCCCGATCGGCGCCTTGACCGATTGCGAGGTGATGTTCACCACCCGCCCCCAGCCCCTGTCCATCATCGCAGGCATCAGCGCCTGCATCAGCGCGATGGGCGTCAGCATATTGGCGTCGATGGCGCGGATGAAATCCTCGCGGCTCCAGTCCGACCACAGCCCCGGCGGCGGACCGCCTGCGTTTGTCACAAGGATATCAACCCCTTGCGCGGCATCAAGCACCCGCGCCCGCCCCTCTTCGGTCGTGATGTCGGCCGCCACCGTGACCACGCCCACCTGATACTTTGCCCGTATCGCGGCCGCCGTCGCCTCAAGCGCATCGGCCCCCCGCGCGTTCAGCACAAGGTCCACGCCCGCCTCGGCCAGCGCCTCGGCACAGCCGCGCCCCAACCCCTTGCTCGATGCGCAGACCAGCGCCCGCTTGCCCCTGATCCCCAGATCCATGACGCCCTCCGTTGCTTTGGCCCAAGACCTAGCACCCCCGGCCCTGCGCTGCCAATCCAAAGGGCGCAACAGGTGGACGCCGCCCCCGCTTTCGGCTAAATCCCCGCCATGCTGGACAATCGCCCCCAACTTCCGCCCGAAATCGCCCGCCGCCGGACCTTTGCGATCATTTCGCACCCCGACGCCGGCAAGACCACGCTTACCGAAAAGTTCCTGCTTTTCGGCGGCGCAATCCAGATGGCGGGCCAGGTCCGCGCCAAGGGCGAAGCCCGCCGCACGCGGTCGGACTTCATGAAAATGGAGCAGGAGCGGGGCATTTCCGTCAGCGCCTCGGCCATGTCCTTCGACTACGGCAAATACCGCTTCAACCTTGTCGACACCCCCGGCCACAGCGATTTCTCGGAAGACACCTACCGCACGCTGACGGCTGTCGATGCCGCGATCATGGTGATCGACGGGGCAAAGGGCGTCGAATCCCAGACGCAGAAACTGTTCGAGGTCTGCCGCCTGCGCGACCTGCCGATCCTGACCTTCTGCAACAAGATGGACCGCGAATCCCGCGACACCTTCGAGATCATCGACGAGATCCAGGAAAACCTTGCCATCGATGTCACCCCCGCCTCGTGGCCCATCGGCATGGGGCGCGATTTCGTCGGCGCCTACGACCTGTTGCGCGACCGGCTTGAAATCATGGACCGCGCCGACCGCAACCGTGTCGCCGAAACCGTGCAGATCAGCGGCCTCGACGACCCCAAGCTTGCCGATCACGTCCCCGCCGACCTTCTCGCCAAGCTGCGCGAAGAGGTCGACATGGCCCGCCAGCTTCTGCCCGCCTTCGACCGCGAAAGCTTCCTCAACGGCTCGATGACGCCGATCTGGTTCGGCTCGGCCATCAACTCCTTCGGCGTACGCGAGCTGATGGACGGCATGGGCGATTACGGCCCCGAACCGCAGGTCCAGACCGCCGCCGAACGCCAGATCGCCCCCGAAGAGGCGCCCGTCACCGGCTTCGTCTTCAAGGTGCAGGCGAACATGGACCCGAAACACCGCGACCGCGTGGCCTTTGTCCGCCTCGCCTCGGGCCATTTCGAACGCGGCATGAAACTGCTGCATGTCCGCTCCAAGAAAACGATGGCAGTCTCGAACCCCGTCCTCTTCCTTGCCGCCGACCGCGAGCTTGCCGAAGAGGCATGGGCCGGCGACATCATCGGCATCCCGAACCACGGCCAGCTCCGCATCGGCGACGCCCTGACCGAGGGCGAGGCGCTCCGCTTCACCGGCATCCCCTCCTTTGCGCCCGAACTCCTGCAAGGCGTCCGCGCGGGCGACCCGATGAAGGCCAAGCACCTCGAAAAGGCCCTGACCCAATTCGCCGAGGAAGGTGCCGCCAAGGTCTTCAAACCGATGATCGGCTCGGGCTTCATCGTGGGCGTCGTGGGCCAGCTGCAATTCGAGGTTCTGGCAAGCCGCATCGAACAGGAATACGGCCTGCCCGTCAGGTTCGAGCCCTCGCAATTCACCAGCGCACGCTGGGTTTCGGGCCCCAAGGACGAGATGGAAAAGTTCATCAACGTGAACAAAGGCCATATCGGGCAGGACAGCGACGGCGACACCGTCTTTCTCACCCGCCTGAAATGGGACATCGACCGCATCGAACGCGATTACCCCAAGCTCACCCTGTCCGCGACGAAGCAGATGATGGTGTGACATGCGCAACCGCGTGCAGCCTGACGGAACTTTCGACAGGCTGCCGCAGCGCGGGCAATTCATGGGCAACCGCGGCTGCCTGCACGATGCCACCGGAACCCTGCGCCGTCCCTATTCGGGCAAGCTCTGGATCACCTGCACCCTGCGCGAAAAACCCGCCCGGGGCAAAGTCCCGCGCGCCGCGCCGAACCGCTACACCCCGCTGTTCTTTCTGGACGAGGCCGTGGCCTGCGCCGCCGGACACCGCCCCTGCGCCGAATGCCGCCGCCCCGTCTACAACGACTTCCGCGCCGCATGGGCACGCGCTTTCGGACTAACAGAGAAAGCAGGCGCATTCGATGCCGCCCTGCACGCCGCCCGCCTCGACGGCCGCAGCCAGCGCCGCCACAGCGCGCGGGCCGAGGCTCTGCCCTTCGGTGCCTATCTCCTCTGGCAAGGCAGGCCCCATCTTCGGGGCGATGGCGCGCTGCACCCCTACACCCCGCAGGGCTACCTTCCGCCCGTCGCCATACCGGGGGCCGAGGTCGTCGTCCTTACGCCTGACCCGATCGTCCGCGTGATGCAGGCAGGCTGGCGACCGCAGCTTTCCGCCGCAACCGACCGCCCCTCTTGGTAGCGAAAAGGGCACCTCTCCGGTGCCCTTTACCTTTGCGTCCCGCTGCCAGCCTGCGATCAGCCGACCGCGACTTCCATCGTCACCTTGGCATTCAGCAGCTTCGAGATCGGGCACCCCGCCTTGGCCTTCTCGGCCAGTTCCAGCACCTTGGCCTCTTCCGCCGGAGCCTTCACCCGCACCACAAGATGCGCGGTCTTGACCGTGGGGCCGCCCTCGGTCGTCGGGTCCAGCCCGATGGTCGAGGTCGCCTCGATCCGCTCGGGCACGATGCCCTCGCCGCTCATCAGCGCCGACAGGAACATGGCATAGCACCCCGCATGCGCCGCCCCGATCAGCTCCTCGGGGTTCGACCCCTTGGCACCCTCGAAGCGCGTGGCAAAGGTGTAGGGCAGGTCCGAAATCGTCCCGCTCTGGGTGGTCAGTTTCCCCGCGCCATCCTTCAGGGTTCCTTTCCAGACGGCGGTAGAATGTTTCTCGATCATGGTGCGACACTCCGATGGTTTTCTTCGCTTCACAGATAGCGCCAAAGACCCGCAGGAAAAGCAAGTTCGCAAAGTCATATTTCTCCGCCTTTCCTGTAATCCTTGACCCTGCACAGCTTTTGGGCTAAGGGCGATGCAAGCCAAATCGGCCCAGACGCCGGGGCGCCCGGAACATTGCGTCCCTTGTTTTCCAATGCGGTCCGATACCGCATCCCATAGGACGCTTATGACCAAATTCTCCGACCTCGCGCTCGATCCGCGCGTTCTTCAGGCCGTTTCCGAAGCAGGCTACGAAACCCCCACGCCCATTCAGGCCCAGGCCATCCCGCATGCGCTGCAAGGGCGAGACGTGCTTGGCATCGCCCAGACCGGCACGGGCAAGACCGCCAGCTTCACGCTGCCGATGATCACCCTTCTGGGACAGGGCCGCGCCCGCGCCCGCATGCCCCGCAGCCTTGTCCTTGCGCCCACGCGCGAACTGGCCGCACAGGTTGCCGAAAACTTCGACACCTACGCCAAGCATACCAAACTGACCAAGGCCCTGCTGATCGGCGGCGTCTCCTTCGGCGAGCAGGACAAGCTGATCGACCGTGGCGTCGACGTGCTGATCGCCACCCCCGGCCGCCTGCTCGACCATTTCGAACGTGGCAAGCTGTTGCTGACCGGCGTGCAGATCATGGTCGTGGACGAAGCCGACCGCATGCTCGACATGGGTTTCATTCCCGATATCGAACGCATTTTCCAGCTGACGCCCTTTACCCGTCAGACCCTGTTCTTCTCGGCCACGATGGCCCCCGAGATCGAGCGTATCACCTCGACCTTCCTGACCAACCCCGCCAAGATCGAGGTCGAGCGTCAAAGCTCCGCCTCCTCGACCATCGAGCAGAAGCTGATCCAGTTCACCCCGTCGCGCAAGGATCGCAGCTTCGGCGAAAAGCGTGCCGTCCTGCGCCAGCTCATCAAGAACGAGGGCGAGGCCTGCACCAACGCCATCATCTTCTGCAACCGCAAGATGGATGTGGATGTGGTCGCCAAGTCGCTGAAATCGCACGGCTTCAACGCCGCGCCGATCCACGGCGATCTTGAACAGTCGCAGCGCATGAAAACGCTCGACGGCTTCCGCGACGGCACCTTGCACCTTCTGGTCGCCTCGGATGTGGCGGCGCGCGGCCTCGACATTCCGGCGGTAAGCCATGTGTTCAACTTCGATGTGCCCTCGCATCCCGAAGATTACGTCCACCGCATCGGCCGCACCGGCCGCGCCGGACGTCTGGGCAAGGCCGTGACCATCGCCACCCCGCATGACGACAAATACATCAACGCCATCGAAAGCCTTGTTAAGCAGCCGATCCCGCGCGGCGAACTGCCCGAAGGCGTCGATCTTGCCTCGGCAGGCGACAGCGCCCCGCGCGAGGACCGCAAGGACCGTGGCGGCGAAGGCCGTGGCGACCGTGGCGGCCGCTCCGACTCGGGTCGCAGCGGTTCGGGCCGCAGCCGTGACCGCAACCGTGGCACGCGCGAACCGCAGCCGCATGGCGAAAACGCCTCGATGACCCCCATCCCCGTGATCGAAGCGCCCGAGGTGGAAGCCGTCGAAGCCGCCCCCGCCCCCCAACCCCGCCGCGACGAACCCCGCCGCGACGACCGGCCCCGCGAAGAGCGCCGCGATGACCGCCCCCGTGGTGACCGCAACGGCGACCGCAGCGAAGACCGCTCGCGCGACCGCAACCGCGACGAACCCCGCCGCGATGACCGTCGCGATGACCGTCGCCGCGACGACCGCCGCGACTCGCCCGTCGTCGGCATGGGCGACCACGTCCCCGACTTCATCCTGCGCAGCTTCAAGATCGCCGAAGCCCCGCACACGGACGAGATCGAAGAGGAAGCCCACGCCGTCAGCGAGGCATGAACCAAATGCGGCAGGCGACACCGCCTGCCGCCCCCCCTAGAAGCCCGCAGGCGCGCCCAGACCACGGCCCGGCAGCGCGGCGGTCAGCACCCCCATCCCCCCGACACATGCCAGAAACGCGAAATCGTCGAATTTCGTCTGCCAATAGACATCCGGCGTTCCCGCCGCATCCATCGCGACAGACCAGCCTGTCAGCTTTTCCGCGCTGAACGACAGTTGCCCCGTCGCATAACCGGCTGACCGCCACGGGCCAGCAGGCACTGACCCGCGTTCAGACAGACCTCGCCCCGTCGATGGCGGCACTGCGCGGCGGCTGGCCCGCGCAGGATCGCGCGGACCTCCGCCAGTGTCTCGGCCGTCTCATCCGGTCGCTGGACCGGATGAAATCGCCTATTCCGCCATCAAGCGGCTGACGACGACCGTCACTTCCGGCTTCTTGCCGATCTCTTCCATGCTGACCTGCCGCACGATCCGCCGCAGCGCCTCGTCCAGCTTGTCATCGTCGCGCAGCAGCTTCTTGCCCGCCCCGTTCAGAAAGGCGTTCAGCTCTTCCTCCAGCGCATCGACCAGCGGGCCGCCGCGCCCGTTCTGCGGCACACCGCGCAGCTCGACCCAGGCGTCGCCCAGCGTGTCGCTGTCGTCGTCAAGGATCACCGTCACCATCACATGCCCGTTCAGCGCCAGACGGATCCGGTCACGCACCACCCCGTCCATCGCGCCGATCAGCACCGACCCGTCCAGATACAGCCGCCCCGTCTCGATGTAGTCGACGACCTTGGGCGCATCGCCGGTCAGATCGACCATCATCCCGTTGGTCACGATGTCCGAGACGATTCCGCCCTCGGTCGCAATCCGCGCATGTTCGCGCAGATGGCGATGCTCGCCATGCATCGGAATCAGCATATCCGGCAGCAGCAGGCGATGCATATGTTCCAGATCGGGGCGGTTGGCATGGCCGGACACGTGGTATTTGCCGCCCGCATCGTCCATCACATCGACGCCCATTTCCGAAAAGGCGTTGACGATCTTCAACACTTCCCGCTCGTTCCCCGGAATGGTCTTGCTCGAGAACAGGAACAGATCCCCCTTCTTCAGCTCCATTCCCAGATACTTGCCGCGCGAAAGCTGCGCCGTGGCCGCGCGCCGCTCTCCCTGACTGCCCGTCACGATCAGCATCAGGTTGCCGCGCGGCACATCGCCCGCATCCTCGGGCGAAACGGTGCGCGGAAAGTCGGTCAGAACCCCGGTCTCCTGCGCCACCGAAACCATCCGCTTCATCGCCCGCCCCATCAGGCAGACGGTCCGGTCGGCTGCCCGCGCGGCCTCGGCCAGCGTTTTCAGGCGTGCCACGTTGCTGGCAAAGGTCGTCGCCACCACCAGACCGCTATGCCCCTTGATCAGGTCGCGGATCGGCTCGCGGATCGTCGCCTCCGACCGTCCGGCGTGCAGGCTGAACACGTTGGTCGAATCGCACATCAGCGCCTTGACGGGGCGCTCGGCGGCGATCTCGGTAAAGCGCGCATCCTCCCAGCCCTCGCCCACCATCGGGGTCGGGTCGAGCTTGAAGTCACCCGAATGCACGATCCGCCCCGCGGGCGTATCGATCACAAGGGCGGCGCTTTCCGGGATCGAATGGCTTACCGGCACGAATTGCACCCGGAACGGCCCCGCCTCGACCGTCTCGGGCCGCGAGGCGACCACATGCAGCGATGCGGTCGAATGGCCATGCTCTTCCATCTTCAGCTTGGCAATCGCCGCCGTGAAGCGCCGCGCATAGACGGGCGCCTTCAGCCGTGGCCACAGATGGCCCAATGCGCCGATATGGTCCTCGTGCGCATGGGTGATGAAAATGGCCTCCAGCCGGTCAAGCCGCGCCTCGAGCCAGGATATGTCGGGCATGATCACATCGACGCCCGGCGTGGTGTCCATATCGGGGAAGGTCACGCCCAGATCGACAAGGATCAGCCGTTCCTTGCCCGCAGGCCCGTAGCCGTAGACGTAACAGTTCATGCCGATCTCCCCGGCGCCGCCGAGGGGGAGATAGATCAGCCGGTTCGCACTCATGCCGTTTCCAGTTCCTTGTTGTAGCGGTTGATGAGAACCAGACCATGCATGGTCAGGTCATCCTCGACGCTGTCAAATAGCGCGGTATCTTGGGCGAACAGGGATGCGAGACCACCTGTCGCAATGACTTTCATCGGACGATCGCGTTCCTTGCGCACTTCGCGCACGATGCCTTCGACCAGTCCGATATACCCCCAGTATACACCCGATTGCATGCAGGCCACCGTATTCGTTCCGATGGCACGGGCCGGGCGCGACACATCCACGTGCGGCAGGGCGGCGGCGGCCATGTGCAGGGCTTCCAGCGACAGGTTCACCCCCGGCGCGATCACCCCGCCGATATAGGCGCCGTCCACATCCACCACATCGAAGGTCGTCGCCGTGCCGAAATCCACCACGATCAGATCGCCGCCGTGCCGGTCATGCGCCGCCACCGTATTCACAAGCCGGTCAGGCCCCACGGTCGTCCCCTGATCGACCCGCGGCATCACCGGCAGGCGGCATTCCGGCTTGCCCACCACCAGCGGGCGGCACTCGAAATAGCGGTCGCACAGGACGCGCAGGTTGAACACCACGCGCGGCACCGTCGACGAGATGATGGCCTCGGTGATCCGGGCTTCCGTCTTTGACAGCATCATCAGCGTCGACATCCAGACGAAATACTCGTCCGCCGTGCGCTTGTGATCGGTCGCGATCCGCCATGTCGCAAGAAACCGCGACCCGTCCCAGATCGAAAACACCGTATTCGTGTTGCCGCAGTCGATGGCCAGAAGCATCCCCGCCCCTCCCGTCAGAAAAACACATCCGCCGCCGGAAGGGCGATACGCTCGTCCCCCTGCCGCATGACCAGCGCGCCCGTGGCGTCGATGGTCTCGAATACGCCCACGCGCTCCTCGCGCCCCGTCCGCGCGCGGATAACCTCGCCCAGACGGGCCGCATGGGCCAGCCATGCACTGCGCAGCGGGGCAAAGCCCTCGGCGATCAACCGCGCCTCCCAATCGGCAAACGCCGGGGCCAGCACATCCAGAAACGCCTCGGGCGTCACCCGCAACCCCGTTTCCGACAGCAATGACACGGGCGGCACGGCCCCCGCCTCGACCGCCGCCACATCCGGCGCGCCGATCAGGTTGACCCCGATCCCGATGGCCAGATGTCCCACGCCCTGCCCCGCGCCCGCGCTTTCCAGCAAGATACCCGCGACCTTGCCGCCGTTCAGCAGCACATCATTGGGCCATTTCAACCGGAAGGCATCAGGCATGTCGCTGACCGCCACAAAGGCATCGCGCAAGGCAAGCGCGGCGGCAAAGGACCGCAGCGCCACGACCTCGGCCCCTTCGCGCGGCTGCATCAGCAGCGTGGCGTAGAAATTCCCGCGCGGGCTGGCCCAGGGCCGCGCCCGCCGCCCGCGCCCCGCCGTCTGCTCGCCTGCCAGAATCCAGACTGGCCCCGTCATCGACGGGGCCAGCCTTTGCGCTTCCGCATTCGTGCTATCGACGCTGGGCAGGACCAGCCTGCCCAGGCCAACCGGCCATCCGGCCCTAGCGGACAAGGGCTTCCGCCGCGATGGCCGCCATCGGCTGGATGCCGAACAGGTTGACGATCCCCACGACCATGATGATCGCCACGGCAACCATCACAGCCCATTGCGCGGGGGCCATGCGGCTTTCCACGCCTTGGCCTTCCTTGCCGAAATACATGAAAAAGACGATGCGCAGGTAGTAGAAGGCACCGATGACCGACGCCACCGCCCCCGCCAGCGCAAGCCACGTCATCCCCGCATCGACCGCCGCCTTCAGCACGTAGAACTTGCCGAAAAAGCCGACCATCGGCGGCACACCGGCAAGGCTGAACATCAGCACCAGCAGCGCCAATGCTTTCAGCGGTTCGGTTTTCGAGAACATGTTGAGGCTCGCAATATCCGTCACCGGACGCCCGTCCCGCTCCATCGACAGGATAAAGGCAAAGGTGCCGACGTTCATGGTGACATAGATCGCCATATAGACCAGCATCGCCGTCACGCCCTCGGCCGTGCCGCTGGCCAGACCCATCAGCGCAAAGCCCATATGCGCGATCGACGAATAGGCCATCAGCCGCTTGATGTCCTTCTGCCCGATGGCGGCCACCGCGCCAAGGAACATCGACACCACCGACAGCGCCGCCAGCACCTGCGTCCAGTCGGCGGGAATGCCGCCGAACGCGTCATGCACCAGCCGCGCGAGCAGCCCCATCGCCGCCACCTTGGGCGCGGTCGCAAAGAAGGCCGTCACCGGCGTGGGCGACCCCTCGTAGACATCCGGCGTCCACATGTGGAAGGGCGCGGCCGACACCTTGAAGGCCAGACCGGCCAGCATGAACACCAGCCCGAACAGCAGCCCCAGCGGCACGCCATTGCCCAGCGTCGACAGGATGCCCGCAAATTGCGTGGTGCCCGCGAAACCGTAGACCAGCGACGCGCCATACAGCAGCAGCCCCGACGACAGCGCCCCCAGCACGAAATACTTCAGACCGGCTTCCGTCGACTTGACCGAGTCGCGCCGCACCGAAGCCAGCACATAAAGCGCCAGCGATTGCAGCTCCAACCCCATGTACAGCGACATCAGGTCGCCAGCCGACACCATCACCATCATCCCGATGACCGAAAGCACCATCAGCACAGGGTATTCAAAGCGCAGCAGGTCGCGCCGCACCATGTAATCCTGCCCGATGATCAGCACGGCCGAGGCCGAGACCAGCATGATCACCTTGGCAAAGCGCGCAAAGGGGTCGTCCACGAACAGCCCGCCAAACGCGGTCCGCTCGCCCTCGCCCCCCAGCCCGATCCACAGCGCCAGCGCAAGGAACACCCCCGCCGTGGCCCATGCGATCAGCGGCGCCACCTTGTCCTTGCCGGTATAGACGCCGAACATCAGCGCCCCCATGGCAAAGATCGCCAGAACCAGTTCCGGAAGGACGGTCGAAAAATCTGCGGAAATCATCTCTCGTCCCTCAGTTCTGTGCCAGTTGCGTGTCGCCCGCGACGGGCGGCAACGCGGCTTGATGCTCGGCCACCAGCGCCGAAACGCTCGGCCCGATGATATCGGTCACCAGCGACGGATAGATGCCCAAAAGCAGCGTCATGGCGATCAGCGGCGCGAAAATCGCCTTCTCGCGGCGGGTCATGTCGGTGATCGACTTCAGCGCCTCTTTCACCAGCTCGCCCATGACGACGCGGCGATACAGCCACAGCGCATAGGCCGCCGACAGGATCACCCCCGTCGTCGCCACGGCGGCAACCCAGGTGTTCACCTGGAAAATCCCCATCAGCGTCAGGAATTCCCCGATGAACCCGCTTGTCCCCGGCAGGCCGACATTGGCCATGGTAAAGAACATGAACACCAGCGCATAGGCGGGCATCCGGTTCACCAGACCGCCATAGGCGTCGATCTCGCGCGTGTGCATCCGGTCATAGATGACCCCCACGCACAGGAACAGCGCACCCGAGATGAAGCCGTGCGACAGCATCTGGAAGATCGCCCCGTCGATGCCCTGCTGGTTCGCCGTGAAAATCCCCATCGTCACGTAACCCATGTGGGCCACCGACGAATAGGCGATCAGCTTCTTCATATCCGATTGCGCCAGCGCCACGAGAGAGGTGTAGACGATGGCAATCGCCGACATCCAGAACACCAGCGGCGCAAGCAGGTCTGACGCCACCGGGAACATCGGCAGGCTGAACCGCAGGAAGCCATAGCCCCCCATCTTCAGCAAGATCGCCGCCAGCACCACCGACCCCGCCGTGGGGGCCTGCACGTGCGCATCCGGCAGCCATGTATGCACCGGCCACATCGGCATCTTCACCGCGAAAGAGGCAAAGAACGCCAGCCACAGCAGCGTCTGCAACCCGCCCACGACATGGAAGCCCATCACCACCATCTCGTCCGAGGCGAAGCTGTGCGACAGCAGCGTCGGAATGTCGGTCGTGCCCGCATCCATATACATCGCGATCATCGCGACCAGCATCAGCACCGAGCCGAGGAAGGTATAAAGGAAGAACTTGAACGCCGCATAGATGCGCTCCTTGCCGCCCCAGATGCCGATGATCAGGAACATCGGGATCAGGCCTGCCTCGAAGAACAGGTAGAACAGCACCATGTCCAGCGCGCAGAACACGCCAAGCATCAGCGTCTCGAGCATCAGGAAGGCGATCATATATTCCTTCACCCGCGTCTCGACCGACCAGCAGGCGGCGATCGTGATCGGCATCAGGAAGGTCGTGAGCATCACGAACAGGACCGAAATCCCGTCCACGCCCATCTTGTATTTCAGGCCAAGGATCCAGTCGCCTTCCTCGACGAACTGGAAGCCCGTGTTCTGCGGGTCAAAGCCCGTCAGCACGAAAAGCGAAACGACGAAGGTCGCGCTCGTGGCCAGCAGCGCCAGCCATTTGGCATTGCGTTGCGCCGCAGCGTCAGACCCGCGCAGGAACAGCGCCAGAATGACCGCCGCGACCGCCGGAATGAATGTGATGATCGACAGGAGGTTATCCATATCAGTTCGCGCCCCCCCAGAGCGTCATCCAGGTAATCAAGGCGGCAATGCCCAGAACCATGGCAAAAGCATAGTGGAACAGGTAGCCCGACTGCGCGCGCGCCGCGAGCCGCGTGAAGAAGGGCACGACGCCAAGCGCCACCCCGTTGATCGACCCGTCGATGATATCCCCGTCGCCGCGCTTCCACAGGAAAGCCCCCAGCGCCTTGGCCGACCGGACGAAGAGGAAGTTGTAGATCTCGTCGAAGTACCACTTGTTCAACAGGAACAGGTAAAGCGGCCGCTGGTTCGCCGCGAGCTTCGCGGGCAGGTCCGGACGGCGGATATACATCTGGAAGGCCAGCAGGAAGCCAAGCACCATCGCGATGAAGGGCGAGATCTTGACCAGCGTCGGCGCTTCATGCGCGTGGTGGATCACCTCGTTCTCCGGCCCCATGAAGATCGCACCTTGCGTCCAGCCCTCGCCATGCGCTTCGGTCGCCACGGCTTCGGTCGCCGCGCCCTCGGTGGTGGTTGCTTCCGTGGTGGTAGCTTCGGTCGCGGTGGCTTCGGTCGCCGCAGCGGCTTCGGCATGTTCGACGCCTGCCGCCATACCGAACCACGACCGCATCTTGGCCTCGTCACCGAAGAAGCTGTTGTACCAGACCATCCCCGAGAACACCGCGCCAAGCGCCAGCACCCCCAGCGGGATCAGCATGACGGCCGGGCTTTCATGCGGTTCATGATGCCCATGCCCTTCGTGCCCGTGATCGTCATGGCCATGCGCGTCGTGCCCATGCGCGTCGTGGCCGTGGCCGTGCGCGTCATGCCCGTGTCCGGCCCCATGCGCGCGGTTCTCGCCATAAAAGGTCATGAACATCAGGCGCCATGAATAAAAGCTCGTCATCGCAGCCGCCACGACCAGCAGAACATAGGCATAGCCCGACCCGACAAAGGCGCTTTCGATCACGGCGTCCTTCGACAGGAAGCCCGCAAAGCCGATATGGGTCAGCGGAATGCCCACGCCCGTGATCGCCAGCGTGCCGATCATCATCGCGGCAAAGGTCAGCGGAATCTTCTTCCGCAGCCCGCCATAGTTGCGCATGTCCTGTTCGTGATGCGTGGCGTGGATCACCGAACCCGCACCAAGGAACAGCATCGCCTTGAAGAAGGCATGCGTGAACAGGTGGAACATCGCGACCGAATAGACACCCACGCCCGCCGCCACGAACATGTAGCCAAGCTGCGAACAGGTCGAATAGGCGATCACGCGCTTGATGTCGTTCTGCACCAGACCGACCGTCGCGGCAAAGAAGGCCGTCGTAGCGCCCACCACCACGATCATCGTCTTGGCATCCGGCGCGAATTCGTAAAGCGGCGACATGCGGCAGACAAGGAACACCCCTGCCGTCACCATCGTCGCGGCGTGGATCAGCGCGGAAACGGGCGTCGGCCCCTCCATCGCGTCGGGCAGCCAGGTATGCAGGAACAGCTGCGCCGATTTGCCCATCGCCCCGATGAACAGCAAGACCCCGATCAGGTTGGCCGCATTCCATTCGCCCCAAAGGAAGCTCAGGTTCGTCTGCGCAAGCTCGGGCGCCGCGGCAAAGACCGTGTCGAAATTCACCGAATCCGTCAGGAAGAACAGCCCGAAGATGCCAAGCGCAAAGCCGAAGTCGCCCACGCGGTTCACGACGAAAGCCTTGATCGCGGCGGCATTGGCGCTCGGCTTCTTGTAGTAGAACCCGATCAGAAGATACGAGGCGACCCCCACCCCTTCCCAGCCGAAGAACATCTGCACAAGGTTGTCCGACGTCACCAGCATCAGCATGGCAAAGGTAAAGAACGAGAGATAGGCGAAGAACCGCGCCCGATAGGGTTCGTCCTCGGACCAGTTCTCGTCATGCGCCATGTAGCCGAACGAGTAGAGATGCACCAAGGCCGAGACCGAGTTCACGACCACCAGCATGATCGCCGTCAGACGGTCCACGCGGATCGCCCATTCGGTCGCCAGCGACCCGCTCTCGATCCAGCGCAGCAACGGGATGTGCTGCACCACGCCGTCATGCGTCAGGAACACATACCACGACAGCAGCGCCCCCAGCATCACCAGACCGGTGGTCAGAACCTGCCCCGTCCGCTCGCCGATGAAACGCCAGCCAAAGCCGCAGATCAGCGCGCCGATCAGGGGCGCAAAAAGAATGATCGTTGTCATTCGGGGTCAGCCTTTCATCACGTTGACGTCTTCCACGTCGATCGTTCCGCGGTTGCGGAAGAACACGACGAGGATGGCAAGGCCGATGGCGGCCTCGGCGGCGGCGACCGTCAGGATGAACAGGGTGAACACCTGCCCCACCAGATCGCCAAGGTATGAGGAGAAGGCGACGAAGTTGATGTTCACCGCCAGCAGGATCAGTTCGATCGACATCAGGATGACGATCACGTTCTTGCGGTTCAGGAAGATCCCGAAGATCCCGATCACGAACAGGGCCGCCGCCACTGTCAGGTAATGTTCAAGTCCAACCATCATCCGTTCCCTCCGGGTCTTGCGCCCGTATCAGTTCGCCGCTCGCGCAGCCAGTTTTTCGCATTGCGCCGCACCCTTGCCGGGTTGCGCCTTGACCGTGACACCCGCCGCCGTAAGGCCGCTTGTCAGCGTCGAAATATCCGTAAGACCGACCTTCAGCCGCAGTTTCTCGCGGTTGACGGTGTCGATCAGGTCGTAGTCCGGCCCCCGCCGCGCCGGATCGGCGCTTTGGCGCAACATGCCGATGGCGTATTGCGTGCCGTTCTGGCAATCCGACAGCAGCAGGCGCTGCTCGGTATAGGCGTCACGCTTCGGCCCGCGGCACACCTCGCGCTGCGTCTCGGTCACGAAACGCCCCGCCGGATCGCCCAGCTTCTCGACCGCGCCGGAACTGTCGCATTGCGTCGCCAGCCCCATGTCCACCGCCTGCTCGTCCGACACGCAAGCCGACAGCGACAGCAAGGCGGCAACGGCGACGAAAGCCGCATAAAGCGCCGTCCTGTCCGCTCCGAAGATCCACTGTGCCGTCATCGCCAAATCCTTCACAGGGTGCGCAACCGCCGCGCACCGCCTCACTTACAAGCCCTGTCCCGGCTTCACGTCCTTAAGCTCCATCGCCACCGCCGGATCGCGCCACATCTGGGCCAGCACGTTCTGCCGCTTCACATCCTTGCGGTGCCGCAGCGTCAGCAAGATCGCCCCGATCATCGCGACCAGCAGGATCAGCCCCGACAACTGGAACAGGAACCCGTAGCGGTCATAGACCAAGAGCCCCAGCGCCCGCGTGTTCTCCACATCGTCCAGCGCCGGCGCCACGGCCTGCCGCAGCCCCATCGCGCCATCGGCCTGCACCCAGGCCCCGATCCCCAGCGCGATCTGCATCAGGATCACGACCCCGATCAGCAGGCCCAGCGGCATGTATTTCGCCATCTCGCCCTTCAACTCGGCAAAGTCGATGTCGAGCATCATCACGACGAACAGGAACAGCACCGCCACCGCGCCGACATAGACGATGATCAGCAGCATGGCGACGAACTCGGCCCCCAGCAGCACGAACAGCCCCGATGCCGAAAGGAAGGCAAGGATCAGCCACAGCACCGAATGCACGGGGTTGCGGCTGACCGTCACCAGAAGCCCCGCCACCACGGTGACGCTGGCAAAGGCATAAAAGGCGTAATCTGCAACGCTCATGCGTCTTTCTCCTTAACTTCGGCAAAGACGGCCTGAGCGGTCTCAAGCGCCTTCTGCATGGCGGGAAGCCCGCCGAACATGCTCATCTGCCAGATCACTTCCGCGATCTCGCGTTCCGTCGCCCCCGCCTCAAGCGCGTGGCGCACCGTCATCTTCAACTGCGGCTCGGCCTGCGCGCCCAGCACCGTCAGCGCGGCGATGGTGACCAGAAGCCGCGTCTTGGCGTCCAGCCCCTCGCGGTTGAAGGTCTTGCCGAACCACATCTCCATCATGTCCTTCGACATGGTGGGGAACATCTTGTCGAACCCCTTCACCTGCATCGTCTCGAGCGCAGGGTTGAAGGCGCGGACCATTTCCTGGCCCTGCTCCATCATCTGCTGCATCATCTTGGCAAAGGCGTCATTCATTGGGTTTTACCGGTAAGGCGCGTCAAGCTCGAGGTTCCGCGCGATCTCGGCTTCCCAGCGGGCGCCGTTCTCGAGCAGTTTCTCTTTGTTGTAGTAA
Source organism: Paragemmobacter straminiformis (assembly GCF_014243445.1). GTDB lineage: Bacteria > Pseudomonadota > Alphaproteobacteria > Rhodobacterales > Rhodobacteraceae > Paragemmobacter > Paragemmobacter straminiformis. Next base: position 293,982 of record NZ_JACLQD010000004.1, on the reverse strand, counting down.
AGCTCTTCGCGGGTTTCGGTCGAGAACTCGAAGTTCGGCCCTTCGACGATGGCATCGACGGGGCAAGCCTCCTGGCAGAAACCGCAGTAGATGCACTTGGTCATGTCGATGTCGTAGCGCGTGGTGCGGCGGCTGCCGTCCTCGCGCGGTTCGGCATCGATGGTGATGGCCTGCGCGGGGCAGACGGCCTCGCACAGCTTGCAGGCGATGCAGCGCTCTTCCCCGTTGGGATAGCGGCGCAACGCATGTTCGCCACGAAAGCGCGGCGACAGCGGCCCCTTTTCATGCGGGTAGTTCAGCGTGGTCTTGGGGGCGAAGAAATACTTCATCCCCAGCGCGAACCCTTTGAAAAAGTCCTGCAGGAAGAAATACTTGGTCGCGCGGTTCCAGTCGATGTTTGCCATGATGGATCAGCCCCCAATCGCCCAGCGGGCCCAAAAGCCGCCAAGCACTTCGAATTTCGCAAGGAACGCAACCACGACGACCCAGCCCAAGGACAGCGGCAGGAACACTTTCCAGCCGATCCGCATCAACTGGTCGTAGCGGTAGCGCGGCACGATGGCCTTCACCATCGCGAACAGGAAGAAGAAGAAGGCCATCTTCAGGATCATCCAGACCGGCCCGTCCGGCAGCCCCGGAATGGGCGACAGCCAGCCGCCGAAGAACAAAAGGCTCATCAGCGCGCACATCAGGAAGATGGCGATATATTCGCCCGCCATGAACAGCAGGAACGGCGTCGAGGAATATTCCACCATGAAACCGGCCACCAGTTCCGATTCAGCTTCCGGCAGGTCAAAGGGCGGGCGGTTCGTTTCGGCAAGGGCCGAAATGAAGAACAGCGCCACCATCGGCAGGTGCGGCAGCCAGTACCAGTTGAACAGCCCGAACGACCCGCGCTGCGCTTCCACGATGGCGCTGAAGTTCATCGACCCCGTCGAGATGATGATCCCGATGATGATCAGACCCAGCGACACCTCATAGGAAATCATCTGCGCCGCCGACCGGAGCGAGCCGAGGAACGGGTATTTCGAGTTCGACGCCCAGCCCCCCATGATCACCCCGTAGACTTCAAGCGAGGACATGGCAAAGACGAACAGGATCGCCACGTTGATATCGGCCAGAACCCAGCCGCCGTTGAACGGGATCACCGCCCAGGCCATCATCGCCAGAACAAAGGACAGCATCGGCGCAAGGAAATAGACCGGACGGTCCGCCCCTGCGGGAATGACGATTTCCTTCAGCACATATTTCAGCGCATCGGCCACCGTTTGCAGCAGGCCCCACGGCCCCACCACGTTCGGCCCGCGCCGCATCTGCACGGCGGCCCAGATCTTCCGGTCGCCGTAGACAAGGAACAGCATCGAGATCATCACGAAGCCGACGACAAGCAGGCATTGTGCCGCCACCAGCACCGCCATCCCAAGGGTAGTCGAAAAGAAGTCCGTCATGATGCCTGTTCCCTAAACCGTCGGTATTCCCTGCGCGCCGCAATCGCGCACCGTCACTTCGGCGTCGATCGTTTTCAGCCCGCGGGGAAGCGCGGCGGATATGGTGTAAACCGCATCCCCGCGCCAGATTTCTCCCGTTTGCGCTACGGTCGTGCGGACATGCCGCGCAAAGCCGAAGCCACGGATCAGGGCATATTGCGCCGCCGCACAGCGTGCATAGGCGTCAACATCCCCGTCGTTCCGCGCGCCCGTCATGGCCACGCGGAAATTCACCAGATCGCCGTCCAGCAGGATCGTCTCGATCCCCTTGTAGTCCGGCGCGAAAGCCGTCTCGCCGGCATCCGGCGTGGGCGTGGGCGCGCAGGCCGAAAGGCCCGCTGCCGCGGCCATCCATCCTGTTGCCAATGCCATCGCCATCCGCATCGCCCCTTATTCCGCCGCCACCGCGACCCGCGCGCGGGCCGCAGCCCCTGCCGACAACTCGCCCATCAGGGCCGAGGCGCGGGCAATCGGGTTGGTCAGGTAGAAGTCCTTGACCGCATTGCGGAAATCGGCCTTTGCAGGGGCCTTCACCGCCACAGGCTGCCAGTCGTTCGCGGCCACCTCGTCCACGCGGCCCAGATGCGGATGCGCAGACACAAGCGCACGGCGCAGACCGGCAAGGCTGTCCCAGGGCAAGGTCGCGCCCAGTTCCGCCGACAGCGCCCGCAGGATCGCCCAGTTCTCTTTCGCCTCGCCCGGCGCGAAACCGGCGCGCAGCGCGAGTTGCGGGCGGCCTTCGGTGTTCACGAACAGCCCGTTCTCTTCGGTATAGGCCGCAGCCGGCAGAACCACATCCGCCCGATGCGCGCCACGGTCGCCGTGGCTGCCCTGATAGACCACAAAGGCACCCGCCGCGATCTCCACCTCGTCGGCACCAAGGTTGTAGACAACCTCGGCCCCGTCGAGCGCCGCCGACAGGCCGCCTTCGGTGACAGCCCCCACATCCATCGCGCCCACACGGGCGGCGGCGGTGTGCAGCACCAGAAGCTTCGCGCCCAGCTTTTCGGCCAGCGCCATGACCTGCCCCAGAACCGCCTCGCCATCCGCCTCGTTCAGCGCACCCTGCCCCACGATCACCACGGCGGGCTTGCCAAAGGCTTCCGCGCCCTCGACCGCCTTGACCAGCGCCGCGCGGTCGGTGCCAAGGTGCTTGTAATCATAGGTCAGGTCCGCACCCGACCCGATCACCGACACCGCGGCGCCCAGCTGCCATGCCTTGCGGATGCGTGCGTTCAGCACCGGCGCTTCCGTGCGCGGGTTCGACCCGACGATCCAGATGCCCTTGGCGCTGTCGATATCCTCGATCTTCGCGGTCCCGACATAGGCCGACCGGTTCCCCGCAGGCAACCGCGCCCCGTCCACGCGCGCTTCCACCTTGCCGCCCAGCCCTTCGACCAGCGCCTTAAGGCTGAAGGCCGCTTCCACGGGCACCAGATCGCCCACCAGACCGGCAACCTTCTTGCCCTTCATCGCGGCGGCGACTGCGGCCAAAGCCTCGCCCCAGCCCGCTTTGCGCAGACGCCCGTTCTCGCGGATATAGGGCGTGTCCAGCCGCTGCCGGCGCAACCCGTCCCAGACGAAACGCGTCTTGTCCGAAATCCATTCCTCGTTCACGCCGTCATGGTTGCGCGGCAGGATGCGCATCACTTCGCGCCCCTTGGCATCCACGCGGATGTTCGACCCCAGCGCATCCATCACGTCGATCGTTTCGGTCTTGGTCAATTCCCACGGCCGCGCGGTAAAGGCATAGGGCTTGCTCGTCAGCGCGCCCACGGGGCACAGGTCGATGATGTTCCCTTGCAGGTTCGAATCCAGCGTCATCCCCAGATACGAGGTGATCTCGCTGTCCTCGCCCCGCCCCGTCTGGCCCATCTGGGTGATGCCCGCGACCTCGGTCGTAAAGCGCACGCAACGGGTGCAGGAAATGCAGCGCGTCATCTTGGTCGCAACCAGCGGCCCGAGGTTCAGGTCATCCGACGCCCGCTTCGGCTCGCGGTAGCGGCTGAAATCGACGCCGTAGGCCATCGCCTGATCCTGCAAGTCGCACTCGCCGCCCTGATCGCAGATCGGGCAATCCAGCGGATGGTTGATCAGCAGGAATTCCATGACCCCTTCGCGGGCCTTCTTGACCATCGGCGACTTGGTCTTGACCACCGGCGCCTCGCCATTCGGGCCGGGGCGCAGGTCACGCACCTGCATCGCGCAAGACGCGGCAGGCTTCGGCGGGCCGCCCACCACCTCGACCAGACACATCCGGCAGTTGCCGGCAATGGTCAGCCGCTCATGGTAGCAAAAGCGCGGAATCTCGATCCCGGCGACCTCGGCCGCCTGGATGATCGTCATCGCGCCATCCACCTCGACCTCGACCCCGTCGATGCTGATCTTCTTGAGGTTGGTCATAGCCCTACCCGTCCTTCGCCCAGTCGCTTGTCAAAGCCCGCATCGCGCATCGCGCCGCGGCATGTCATCCCGTTGCAGCCCATGGTCACCACGACCACAACAGACTGCCCGCCAAAGTCTCCTTGGCGATTTCTTCCTTGCCGACGCGGCAATAGCTTTCCTCGTCGCCCTTCACGGCCCCGGCCTTGGCCAGATAATCGGCCGCCAGCGCCTTCATGGCGTTCTTCTGGTCCTTGTCCTTCAGGAACGCTTTCACCTCGGCCTCGGTATAGCCCTCGGCAATGGCGTATTCCTTCAGATCGTCCAGCTTTTGCAGCACAAGGATCATCCGCGCATGCAGACCGCTGCATTCGGTGCGCAGCACATCGGCAATCCGCCCCGCGACAAGGCTGTCGCGGATATGCTGGTTCTCGGCCAAAGGCACCTTGCCCTCGGCCAGCGTCACGCCTGCAAGGCACGCACTGGCAACGACGGCCAGAAGCCCCCGCCTTGCCAGACCGACCATGCCCAAGCCGCGCGTCATTCTGCTGCCACCGCCGAAATGCGGCCCGTTTTCTTGGCCTTGATCCGGTCCTCGATCTCGTCGCGGAACTGCCGGATCAACCCTTGGATCGGCCATGCCGCCGCATCGCCAAGCGCGCAGATCGTATGGCCTTCCACCTGCTTCGTGACACTCAGCAGCATGTCGATTTCCTCGACCTCCGCCTCGCCCCGCACCAGACGGTCCATCACGCGCATCATCCAGCCCGTGCCCTCGCGGCAGGGGGTGCATTGGCCGCAAGACTCGTGCTTGTAGAACTTCGACAGACGCCAGATCGCCTTGATGACATCGGTCGACTGGTCCATCACGATGACCGCCGCCGTGCCAAGGCCCGACCGCTGCTCGCGCAGCCAGTCAAAGTCCATGATCGCATCCTCGCACTGCGCCGCGTTCAGCATCGGCACCGAAGACCCGCCCGGAATGACCGCCTTCAGGTTCTTCCACCCGCCACGCACGCCGCCGCAATGCCGGTCGAGCAATTCTTTCAGCGAAATCGACATCGCCTCTTCGACCACGCAAGGGTGCATCACATGGCCCGAAATGCCGAACAGCTTGGTGCCCGCATTGTTCGGACGCCCGAAAGACGCGAACCAGTCCGAACCGCGCCGCAGGATCGTCGGCACCACGGCAATCGATTCCACGTTGTTCACCGTGGTCGGGCAGCCATACAGCCCCGAACCGGCCGGGAACGGCGGCTTCATCCGCGGCATCCCCTTCTTGCCCTCAAGGCTTTCCAGCAGCGCGGTTTCCTCGCCGCAGATATAGGCCCCTGCCCCGTGATGCAGATACAGGTCGAAATCCCAACCCGACTTCGCGGCATTCTTGCCCAGAAGCCCCGCGTCATAGCATTCGTCGATGGCCGCCTGCAGCGCCTCGCGCTCGCGGATGTATTCGCCGCGGATGTAGATGTAGCAGGCATTCGCCCCCATCGCGAAAGACGCGATCAGCGCCCCCTCGATCAGCGTGTGCGGATCATGCCGCATGATCTCGCGGTCCTTGCAGGTGCCCGGTTCCGACTCGTCGGCATTGATCACAAGATAGGACGGGCGCCCGTCCGAGACCTTGGGCATGAAGGACCACTTCAACCCCGTCGGGAAGCCCGCGCCGCCACGGCCCCGCAGACCCGAAGCCTTGACCTGCTCGACGATCGTATCGCGCCCGCGCTGGATGATCTCGGCCGTGCCGTTCCAATGCCCGCGCTTCTTCGCGCCGGCAAGGGAGCGGTCATGCATCCCGTACAGGTTGGTGAAGATACGGTCCTGATCCTTGAGCATATCCAGCCCCTCAATTGCTCTGGCGCTTGCGCCAGATCCGATACGTCACGACCATCGTCCAGAAGAACGCGGCCAAAGCGGCGAGGTCGAAGAGGAACGCATAGCGGGTTTCCCAGCCAAACTTTCCCCCGAGGAATGACGCCCCCATCCACAAGACCACGGTGGCCACCAGAACAAGCGCGACCATGCGCGCCTGCCTGGCGGTTTCCATATCCTGTGGCGACGCCATGCCCCGCCTCAGTAGTCGTTCGTCTTGGCGCGGCGCAGGAATTCATCCATCCCGACCTCGCCAATCAGTTTCGCCTGGGCCACCCACTTGTCGCGGGTTACGCGGCCCTTGAACCCTTTCAGGTTCGTATCCATCCACGCCACCTCGGCCTCGCCCCATGCGGCGATCTGGTCGAAGTGGTAAATGCCAAGCTCGTTGGCCAGTTTTTCCAGCGCCGGACCGATGCCCTCGATCTGCTTCAGATCGTCGGCCTTGCCCTTGCGCGGAGCTTTCAGCGCCGCAGGCTTCTTGCCGCCCGCAGGTGCGGCATCCACCTTGGGGGCGGCTTCGGCTTTCTTCGCCGCAGCGGCAGGCTTGGCCGCAGCCTTCGGCGCGGCTTTGGGGGCTGCGGCCTTCGCAGCGGCAGCCTTGGGGGCTGCGTCCGGCGTCACGGCGGCAGCGGGTGCGGCGACAGCGGCAGCGGGTGCGGCCACGGCCTCGGCCACCTTCACGGCGGGGGCAGCGGCAGCCTCGGCCTTCGCCGGTTCAGCCTTTGCCGGTTCGGCGTCATCCGCAACCTCACCCGCGCCCGGCACGGCACCGCCCCAGGGCATGCCCAGCACAAGACCGGCGGCCACCATCACCAGAACCCCGAAAAACCCCGAGGGCGTATAGTCGAAACCGCCGACGACCCTTGCCACGGCAAAGGCCAAAAGACCGGCTGCGACGGCCAGAATCCAGCCGGTCGCGGAAGGTGCATTCAGGTTTTCAACTCGTTTCATGCGACGTCCCTTTAATGGGGGCTTCTGCCCCGTTCACTACCTACTCAAGCCTCGCCTTCCGTCTTTTTCTTCGTCGCGCGCGGCTTCTTCACCGCCGCCTCGGCCGGGGCCTCCGCCTCGGCCTTCTTCACTGTCCGCTTGGGCTTTGCCACGGCATCGGCCTCGGCCACGGCGACCGAAGCGCCCGCCGCCGCCTTGGCACCCGGTTTCGCGGCCGCCTTCGCCTTGCCCAGCCACGGCGTCAGGATCGGCACTTCCGTCCCGTCGATCCGCTTGACCGTATCCCCGATATCCACCGCCAGCTGCGCGCTGGCGTTATGGGCCTTCCGCCCGCTCTCGAAGTCTTTCAGGCTGGTCAGCCCCGAAAGCGGTTCCGCCGCATAGCGCCCGTTCTGCGGGCCGGGCACCGGAACCTCGCCCTTCGAGAAGCGCCCGATCAAGGCGCGCAGCTTCTCGGCGGTCAGGTCCTCGTAATAATCCTTGCCGATCTGGGCCATCGGCGCATTGGCGCAGGCGCCCATGCATTCGACCTCTTCCCAGCTGAACTTGCCATCCGCCGAAATCGTGTGCGGGGTCTTGGCCACAAGCTCCTTGCACACCGCGATCAGCTCTTCCGCGCCGCAGATCATGCAGCTCGTCGTGCCGCAAATCTGGATATGCGCCACCGATCCAACGGGTTGCAACTGGAACATGAAGTAGAACGTCGCCACTTCCAGCGCACGGATATAGGCCATGCCCAGCATATCCGCGACCGTCTCGATCGCCTTGCGGGTCAGCCAGCCCTCTTGCTCCTGCGCGCGCCACAAAAGCGGGATGATGGCCGAAGCCTGACGCCCCTCGGGGTATTTGGAAATCTGCCCCTTGGCCCATTCGAGGTTGGCAGGGGTAAAGGCAAAGCTGTCCGGCTGGACGGGATGAAGGCGGCGAAGCATTAGCGGTCGATCTCCCCGAACACGACATCCATCGTGCCGATGATGGCAGAGACGTCAGCCAGCTGATGCCCCTTGCAGATGTAATCCATGGCCTGCAGATGCAGGAACCCCGGCGCGCGGATCTTGGCGCGGTAGGGCTTGTTGGTCCCGTCGGCCACCAGATAGACGCCGAACTCTCCCTTCGGGGCTTCGACCGCGGCATAGACCTCGCCCGCCGGCACGTGGAACCCTTCGGTGTAAAGCTTGAAGTGGTGGATCAGCGCTTCCATGCTGGTCTTCATCTCGCCCCGCTTCGGCGGCGTGATCTTGCCCCGCGCCAGAACGTCGCCCTTTTCCACCCTCAGCTTGGCAATGGCCTGACGGACGATCTTGGTCGACTCGCGCATCTCGGCCATGCGGCACAGATAGCGGTCATAGCAATCGCCGTTCTTGCCGACCGGGATCATGAAGTCGAATTCGTCATAGCATTCATAGGGCTGGCTGCGGCGCAGGTCCCATGCCAGACCCGACCCGCGCACCATCACGCCCGAGAATCCCCATTTCTGGATATCGTCCTCGGTCACCACGCCGATATCGGCGTTGCGCTGCTTGAAGATGCGGTTTTCCGTCAGAAGCGTGTCGATATCGTCCAGCACCTTCGGGAAATGGTCCGCCCATGCGTCGATATCGTCCAGAAGCGAGGCGGTCAGGTCCTGATGCACGCCACCGGGCCGGAAATAGGCCGCATGCAGCCGCGAGCCGCTGGCCCGCTCGTAAAACACCATCAGCTTCTCGCGCTCTTCAAAGCCCCAAAGCGGCGGGGTCAGCGCGCCCACGTCCATCGCCTGCGTGGTCACGTTCAACAGGTGGTTCAGGATCCGCCCGATTTCCGAATAAAGCACGCGGATCAGGCTGGCGCGGCGCGGCACGGCCGTTCCGGTCAACCGCTCGATCGCCAGACACCAGGCATGCTCCTGGTTCATCGGGGCCACGTAATCCAGCCGGTCGAAATAGGGCAGGTTCTGAAGGTAGGTGCGGCTTTCCATCAGCTTCTCGGTGCCGCGATGCAAAAGGCCGATATGCGGGTCGCAGCGTTCCACGATCTCGCCGTCCAGCTCAAGCACCAGACGCAACACCCCGTGCGCCGCAGGGTGCTGCGGGCCGAAGTTGATGTTGAAATTGCGGATCTTCTGCTCGCCCGTCAGGGCATCGTCGAAGTTGCCGTCCATCGTCTCACCTCACATCAGGCAGAAGGCGCGGGCCAGTGCCGCGCCGACCGTCCTCAGGCCTTTTTCTCGTCACCGGGAAGGATGTATTCGGCACCTTCCCACGGGCTCATGAAATCGAACTGGCGGTATTCCTGCACCAGCTTGACGGGTTCGTAGACGACACGCTTCTGCGCCTCGTCGTAACGCACCTCGGTATAGCCGGTCGTCGGGAAATCCTTGCGCAGCGGAAAGCCGCGAAAGCCATAGTCCGTCAGGATGCGGCGCAGATCGGGATGCCCCGAAAACAGGATGCCGAACATATCGAAGACTTCGCGCTCGAACCAGTTCGCGCTCGGATGCACGTTGATCAGCGACGGCACCATATCCGTCTCGCCCACGGCAAGTTTCACGCGGATGCGGTGGTTCTGGTACATCGACAGGAAGTGGTAGACCACGTCGAAGCGCTGCGCCCGCTCGGGGTGGTCGATGGCCGTGATGTCGACCAGCGACGAAAAGCGGCAGGCGCCGTCCGTCCGCAGGAATTCGACAAAGGCTTCGATATGCGCCGGCGTCACGTCAACGGTCAGCTCGCCAAAGGCGACCGAAAAGCCGATCACGGCTTCCGGCTGCTTTGCGGCGATATGGGCGGCAAGCTCGTTCAGGGCTTCGGACATTGCTTCCCCTCAGCGCGTGATGGTGCCGGTGCGGCGGATTTTCCGCTGCAACTGCAAGATACCGTAAAGCAGCGCCTCGGCCGTGGGCGGGCAGCCCGGAACGTAGATGTCCACCGGAACGATCCGGTCACAACCGCGCACCACCGAATAGCTGTAGTGATAATAGCCACCGCCATTCGCGCAGGAACCCATGCTGATCACGTAGCGCGGCTCGGGCATCTGGTCATAGACCTTGCGCAACGCCGGGGCCATCTTGTTGGTCAGGGTGCCCGCCACGATCATCAGGTCCGACTGGCGCGGACTGGCGCGCGGCGCGACCCCGAAGCGTTCCAGATCATAGCGCGGCATCGAGGTGTGCATCATCTCGACCGCACAGCAGGCCAGACCGAACGTCATCCAGTGCAACGAACCGATCCGCGCCCAGTTGATGATATCCTCGGTCGAGGTAAGGATGAAACCCTTGTCCTGCAACTCGGCATTCAGCGCCTGCGTGGCGACCTCGTGGTCGGCCCCCGCATGGTTGAGGGATGTGCTCACTCCCATTCCAGCGCTCCTTTTTTCCATTCGTAGGCAAAGCCGATCGTCAGAACGGCCAGAAACACCATCATCGACCAGAACCCGACCATCGAAAGATCGCCGAAGGCCACCGCCCAGGGGAACAGGAAGGCCACTTCGAGGTCGAAGATGATGAACAGGATCGAGACGAGATAGAAGCGCACGTCGAACTTCATCCGCGCATCGTCAAAGGCGTTGAACCCGCATTCATAGGCCGAAACCTTTTCGGGGTCCGGATTGCGCACGGCAAGCACGGCCGCCGACAGCATCAGCACAAGGCCGAGGCCGATGGCCAGCGCAAGAAGAATGATTATGGGAAGATACTCACGGAGAAGGGTGTCCACGTGGTGCTCCTAGTGCTGGCGACGGGCGAGGTGCAACCACTGACGGGCCGCTTGTTCTCTTGCGGCCCCGTTTACTCCGCCCCCTTGTCGGGGTCAACCGAAGGGCATGGGAAAAGACGCACCTGCGACGATGGAATCCATGTTTTGTATGCAAAGGTCTACAAAGCCTTAAAAGCCCTGCGCCGATCCGTGCATCGACTGTGCATTCCGCCCCCTTACATGGGCGCTCCGCCGTCCCCATCTTTTCCCTGTCACCGAAAGGACCCGAGTCGCCCATGCAACGCCGCATCGCCCCCCTGCTCTGCACCCTCGCCGCCTTGGCAGCCCCCCTCCCCTCGCTGGCCGAAGAAGTGGGCAAGGTCGGCGTCGACTGGATCGGAAATGATATTGTTATCGAGGCTTTGGCCGATCCCAAGGTCGCGGGCGTCACCTGCCACATCGCCTATTTCGACCGCTCCACCCTTGACCGTCTGGTGCAGGGCAACTGGTTCGAAGACCCCTCGAACAGCTCCATCGCCTGCCGCCAGACCGGCCCGATCACCGTGGGCGACATCGACCGCAGCCCGCAAGGTGAAGAAATCTTTACCGAAGGCCGCTCGCTCTTCTTCAAGTCCCTCGCCGTGACCCGCATCTATGACGCGACCAGCAACAGCCTGATATATCTCGCACATGCGCGGGAATTGACCGAAGGCTCGGCCAAGATGTCGATCTCGACGGTGCCGCTGTGGCAAAGCGGTGCTACGGCAGGCCCCTGATTTTCAAGGGAAAACGGGGGCTTCAGTCCCCGAGGGCCAGCGTCGCGGCCCCCTCTTCCCCCGATTGCAGCACCATTTGGACCTCGGCCCGGATGATCCGCGCGATCAGCGCCGCATCCTCGGGCGCAAAGGTCAGCGGCAGGCGCATATCTATCAATCCCGCCAAGACCTTATCGGTCTGCGGCAAAGGCACGGGGTCGGCATAGCGCCAATGCTCGTAGCGCGAGGTAAAGGCCACAGGCTCGGGCGCGCCGAACCATTTCAACTCCACCCCCCGCGCCGCACAGCGCCCGATCAACGCCCTGATCCGCCCCTCGGGCCAGTCGGGCAACAGGAACTGGAAACTCGAGGCGACATAGACCTCCTGTTCGGGCCGCGCCACAAGCCGCAAGCCGCCCGTATCGGCAAGCCCCGCCTCCATCGTCCGGTACAAAACGCCCCAGCGTTCGCGCCGGTCCTCCAGCAAGGCAAGCTGCGGCCGCAGGATCGCCGCGCGCAAATTGTCCATCCGCCCGGACACGTTTGGCACATCGAGGCGAATGTTTTCAAACACTTCCACAGGCGGCGCGGCCCGATGCCGGCCGTAAAGCATATAGGACCCCGACAGCAGCACGGCCCGCGCCATCACCTCTGCGTCGTCCGAAACCAGAAACCCGCCCTCGCCGGAATTGATGTGCTTGTAGGTCTGCATCGAATAGCACCCCACCCGCCCGTGCCGCCCCGAAGGAACCCCGTTCCAGCTTGCCCCCATCGTATGGGCGCAATCCTCGATCACCGTCACACCCAGCCGGTCGCACAGCGCCATCAGCGCATCCATGTCGCACAGATGCCCGCGCATATGCGACAGCATCAAGACCCGCGCCCCGCTGTCTGTAGCCACCCGCTCCAGATGCGCCAAGTCGATGGTAAGCTCTTGCGTCACCTCGACAAAAACGGGCCTTGCCCCCACCGCCGCGATGGAACCGGGAACAGGGGCCAGCGTAAAGGCGTTGGTCAGCACCGCATCGCCCGCCGCCACGCCCACCGCCCGCAGCGCGCAGCCCAGCGCATAGCCGCCGGACGCGACGGCAAGGCAATACTTCGCCCCCACCAGCGCCGCGAATTCCTCTTCCAGCAGCGCGGTTTCGGCAATCTCTCCGGGAGCCGTGTTGTAGCGGTGCAAGCGCCCGTGCCGCAGCACGGCAATGGCCGCTTCGATCCCGGCCTCGGGGATCGGCTCTTGCTGGGTGAAACTTCCGGTGAAACGTTCGGCGGTTCCGTGATCCATCAGCCAAGCATCCTTTCGGCAAGTTCCGGCAAGGCATCGAAATGATGCAACAGGGCTTCGGGTTCAAGCCGCGCGATATCATGCCCCTCGGGCCCGAATGTCACCAGCGCCACGGGCACGCCCGCCGCCAGCCCCGTCTTGCGGTCGGTTTCCGTATCGCCCACCAGCATCGACCGCGCCACCTCGCCCCCTGCACGCCGCACGCTTTCGACATAGGGCGCGGGGTCAGGCTTGCGCGTGGCAAGCGTATCGGCCCCGATCAGCGCGCCGAAAAGGTCCCGCACCCCCAGCCGCCGCAGCAGCGTTTCGGCCAGCCCCTCGGGCTTGTTGGTGCAAACAGAAAGGAGAAAGCCCCGAGACAACAATGCTTCAAGCGCCGCGACCGCCCCGGGGTAAAGCCGCGTGTGGGTGTCGATCCCTTCGGCATAGGCCGCCAGCAACACCGGATAGTGCGCATCCACCGCCGCCTCGTCCACGCCCCCCAGCCGCGAAAAGCCAAGCCGCAGCATGGCCCGCCCGCCGTGGAATGCCGTCAGCGCATCGGCCTGCGTCAGCACATCGCCGTGGCCCATCGCGCGAAAACAGGCATTGGCAGCAGCCAGAAGATCGGCCGACGTATCGGCCAAAGTGCCGTCAAGATCGAAGACCACCGTTCGTTTCGCTTGCAACACCCCGAAACCTCGTGTGAAAGGCCGCCCCTTGCGGACCTGCCCTTTGGGCGTAAAACGGGCGCAACAAGAAGGAAAGGGGCAGCATGCAGGTCTCGCTGATCATTCTCGCCGCAGGGCAAGGCACGCGGATGAATTCCGATCTGCCCAAAGTGCTGCACCGCCTTGGCGCGGCCCCGCTTTTGCACCATGCGATGGCCGCAGGCCGCGCGCTCGATCCGGAACGGACCGTCGTCGTCACGGGCCACGGCGCCCTGGCCGTGGACAAGGCGGCACTTGCCTATGACGACCGCACCCTGACCGCGCGGCAAGAGGAGCAACTCGGCACAGCCCATGCCGTGCTGCAAGCCGAAGCCGCGATGCAGGGCGCATCCGGCGATGCCATCGTGCTTTACGGCGACACCCCCTTCATCCGCGCCGAAACGCTCGAGGCGATGCTCGAAGCCCGCGCGCGCCATGCCGTGGTCGTCCTTGGCTTCACCGCCGCCGATCCGGGCCGGTACGGCCGCTTGGTCGCCCGCGGAGACACGCTTGACCGCATCGTCGAATACAAGGACGCGACCGATCAGGAACGCGCCATAACTCTTTGCAATTCCGGCGTGATCTGCGCCGATGCCGAAACGCTTTTCCGCCTTTGCCACAAGGTCACGAACGACAATGCGGCCGGAGAATATTACCTGACCGACATCGTGGCGCTGGCCCGCGCCGAGGGGCTTTCGGCGGGCCTAGTTCTTTGCGACGAGGCTGAAACCCTTGGCATCAACACCCGTGCCGAACTTGCGCAGGCGGAAGCCCTGTTCCAGCAACGCGCCCGCAGCGAGGCCTTGGAGAACGGCGTCACCCTGACCGCGCCCGATACCGTTTTCTTCGCGCTCGACACCACGATCGGCCGCGATGCGGTCATCGGCCCGAATGTCGTCTTCGGCCCCGGCGTCACCATCGAATCCGAGGCCGAGGTAAAGGCCTTCTGCCACCTCGAAGGCTGCCATATCAGCCGCGGTTCGGACGTCGGCCCCTTCGCCCGCCTGCGCCCCGGCGCGGAACTGGCCGAACATGTCCATGTCGGCAATTTCGTGGAAATCAAGAACGCGATCCTCGACGAAGGCGTCAAGGTCGGCCACCTCTCCTATATCGGTGACGCCGATGTGGGCGAATTCACCAACATCGGTGCCGGAACCGTCACCTGCAACTACGACGGCGTGATGAAGCACCGCACCCGCATCGGCAAGAACGCCTTCATCGGATCGGACACGATGCTCGTCGCCCCCGTCAGCGTGGGCAACGGTGCGTTGACCGCTTCGGGGTCGGTCATCACCGAGGACGTCCCCGCCGAAGCCATCGCCATCGGCCGCGCAAAGCAGGTGAACAAAGAGGGGCTTGCCACCAAATTGTTCGAAAAGCTCAAATCCATCAAGGCAAGCAAAGCCAAAGGTCAGTCATAATGTGTGGAATTGTTGGTGTTCTTGGCAATCATGAAGCCGCCCCCTTGCTGGTCGAGGCGTTGAAACGGCTTGAATACCGCGGCTATGACTCGGCAGGGATCGCCACGGTCAACGGCGGAAAGCTTGACCGCCGCCGGGCTGTGGGCAAGCTGGTCAACCTGTCCGACCTGCTGGTGCACCAACCGCTCGCGGGCAAATCCGGCATCGGCCACACGCGTTGGGCCACGCATGGCGCAGCGACCGTCACCAACGCCCACCCGCACAAGGCCGGCCCCGTCGCGGTCGTCCATAACGGCATCATCGAGAACTTCCGCGCCCTTCGTGCCGAACTGGCCGAGGCGGGCTATGCGCAGGAATCCCAGACCGACACCGAAACCGTTGCCCTGCTCGCGCAGCGTTTCATGGACGAGGGGCTGAGCCCCATCCACGCCGCCCGCGACACCATCGCGCGGCTTGAAGGGGCCTTTGCCCTCTGCTTCCTCTTTGCAGGAGAGGATGATCTGATGATCGCCGCCCGCAAGGGCAGCCCGCTGGCCATCGGCCACGGCACGGGCGAGATGTTCGTTGGGTCGGACGCCATCGCCCTTGCCCCCATGACCGACCGCATCACCTATCTCGAAGAAGGGGACTGGGCCGTCCTCACCCGCAAGGGGGCCGAGATCTTCGACAGCCTCGACCGCCGCGCCAACCGCGCGGAAACCCGCATCCAGATAGAGGCGACGCGGGTCGAAAAGGCCGGATACAAGCATTTCATGGCGAAAGAGATCGCCGAACAGCCCGTGGTGATCGCCGACGCGCTGAAACATTACACCACGGCCGAAGGCACCTTGCGCCTGCCCGAAGGCGTCGATTTCACGGGCGTCGACCGGATCACGATGGTCGCCTGCGGCACCGCCTCATACGCCTGCCATGTCGCGAAATACTGGTTCGAACAGATCGCGGGCCTGCCTGCCGAGATCGACGTCGCCTCGGAATTCCGCTACCGCGAGCCGCCGCTGTCGCCGGCCTCGTGGGCACTTTTCGTCAGCCAGTCGGGCGAGACCGCCGATACGCTTGCCGCCCTGCGCTATGCCAATGGCAAGGTGGCGCGGGTGGTTTCGGTGGTGAACGTGCCCACCTCGTCGATCGCGCGGGAAAGCGACCTTGCCCTGCCGATTTTGGCGGGCGTGGAAATCGGCGTGGCCTCGACCAAGGCTTTCACCTGCCAGTTGACGGTGCTGGCGCTTCTGGCCCTGAAGGCGGCGCATGACCGCGGCAGGATCGACGACGTCGCGCTTGCCGCGCATCTTGACGCCTTGCGCAACCTGCCGGGTCTGATGAACCACGCGCTGTCACTTTCGACCCCCATCGCCGCCATCGCCGACGATCTTGCCAAGGCGCAGGACATCCTTTTCCTCGGGCGCGGGGCGATGTATCCGCTTGCCCTTGAAGGCGCCCTGAAGCTCAAGGAAATCAGCTACATCCATGCCGAAGGTTACGCATCGGGCGAGCTGAAGCACGGGCCCATCGCGCTGATCGACGCCGCCGTTCCCGTGATCGTCATGGCGCCGCGCGACGGGCTGTTCGACAAGACCGTGTCGAACATGCAGGAAGTCATGGCCCGCCACGGCAAGGTGCTGCTGATCTCGGACGCGCATGGCGTGGCCGAGGCCGGGGCCGGTGCGTGGAAGACGCTGACCCTGCCCGACATGCCGCCGGTCTTTGCCCCGATCCTTTACGCCATCCCCGCCCAGCTTCTGGCCTATCATACCGCCATCGCGAAAGGCACAGACGTGGACCAACCCCGCAACCTTGCAAAATCGGTGACCGTGGAATGACCGGAACTTTCGTCGACGAACCGATGGACGAACCGGAAGAGGCCGGAACAGAAACCGCGCCCGCAGCCGATGCAGGGATAGAGGCAGAGCCTGTCGTCGCCCTGTCGCCCGAGGCGCAAGCCGCTTTGGACCAGTTGTCCGCCCTTGCCGATCCCGCCAAGGCGGCCGAGGCTGCGGCCTATCACAAGGTGAAGCGCCGCTATCTGGGCGTCGCCGTTCCGCAGGTCGAAGAGCTGGTCGCCGAATGGCGCGCCGCGCTTTCACTCGACGACCGCATCGCCCTTGCGGCGGGCCTCTGGCAGTCGAATGTCCACGAGGCGATGGTCGCGGCCGCCAAACTTCTGGCGCAGGCCCGCATGCGCCCCGACGGGGCCGCATGGCAGCTTGTCTGCGACTGGGCGCAAGGATTCGACGGCTGGGCCGTGGCGGACCATGCGACCATTGCGGGGCAAAAGCGCCTTGTCGCCGATCCGTCGCGCATCGAAACGGTCGCCGGCTGGACGCAAAGCCCCAACATGTGGACCCGCCGCGCGGCGCTTGTCATCACCCTGCCCTATGCCAAGATGAATTTCCCCAAAGATGCCGATCTCGCGATCCGCGAAACCGCGCTCTCATGGGCAGAAAGCTACATCACGGACCGCGACTGGTTCATCCAGAAGGCCATCGCATGGTGGATACGCGATCTGTCAAAGCACGACGCACAGCGCGCGCGCGCCTTCCTCGATGCGCATGGTGCCGGCCTCAAATCCTTTGCCCGCAAGGAAGCCGCCCGCTTCCTCGGCTGATCGGGCGCGTCTGCCGTGCCAGATTCCGCATGGCATTGGCAGGGCTGGGCCGTGTCAGCCGGAATAGACCGTCACCAGCGGCAAGCCTGTCAACGGCAGGCCCAGCGCGCGGAATGCGGGCAGCGACAGTTGCGCCGCCCCGCTTCCCGGCAGCAGATCGACCGCGATCGAGGCGCCCTCGTCTGTCACGACCCGCCCCTTGGCGGGTGCGGTGACCAGCGAGGAGCGCAGCCAGAATCCCTGCTCGGCCGGCGATCCGAGCGAGACCGTGACCGTTCCCAAGGCCGTCCCGCCCGCTGCGCCCGCCGAAAGCGCCGCCGTCTTTTCGGCCTCCGTCGTGCCGTCCAGCGCCTCGGCACTTTGCGCCACCGCCGCACCGGGGAAGCCTGCCACCGAGGCGGGCGCCGCCTCGGCAGGACGGCCGCGCACACGGTCGATCACGGCGCAGGACGCGAGCAGAAGCGCAAGGGAAAGGATCAAAACCTGTTTCATAGCCCGACGATAGTCTGACGCCCGCGACCGCGCAACCGACGCTTCCGTGCTTGCGCGACCTTGCGCGACTTCCTAACTATCATGCATGGACCGCGCACCGCTCATCGACCCATTCGCCCGCCCGATTTCCTATCTGCGGGTCTCGGTCACCGACCGATGCGATTTCCGCTGCGTCTATTGCATGTCGGAAAACATGACCTTCCTGCCCAAGGCCGATTTGCTGACGCTGGAAGAGCTTGACCGCCTTTGCACGGCATTCGTCCATCTCGGTGTCGAAAAACTGCGCATCACGGGCGGCGAACCGCTTGTGCGCAAGGGAATCATGACCTTTTTCCGCGCCATGTCGCGGCATCTTGAAAGCGGCGCGCTGCGCGAACTCACGCTGACGACCAACGGCTCGCAGCTGCGCAAATATGCCGCCGAGCTGGCCGAATGCGGAATCCGCCGCATCAACGTGTCGCTTGATACGCTCGACACGCAGAAATTCGCCGACATCACCCGCTGGGGCCGCCTGGGCCAGGTGCTCGACGGGATCGAAGCCGCAAGGGAAGCGGGCCTGCGCGTCAAGATCAACGCCGTCGCACTCAAGGGATTCAACGAGGACGAGCTTTTCCCCCTGCTCGACTGGTGCGCGCGCGAAGGCCATGACCTGACCTTCATCGAAGTGATGCCGATGGGCGATCTGGGCAACGAAGACCGGCTTGACCAGTATTGGCCCCTGTCGGACCTGCGCGCCCGCCTTGCCGAACGCTTCACGCTGACCGAACTTGCCGAACGCAGCGGTGGCCCCGCGCGCTATGTGCGGATCAACGAGACGGGGCAGAAAATCGGCTTCATCACCCCGCTGACCCATAATTTCTGCGAATCCTGCAACCGCGTGCGGCTGACCTGCACCGGAGAGCTTTACATGTGCCTCGGTCAGGAGGACATGGCCGACCTCCGCGCGCCCCTGCGTGCAACTCCCGATGACGCGCTTTTGGAACAGTCGATCCGCGCCGCCATCGCCCGCAAGCCCAAGGGCCACGACTTCGACTATTCCCGCCAGTCCGTCGCGGGCCAGATGACACGGCACATGAGCCATACCGGCGGCTGAGACACCCCCGATTTTTCTGCGAAAAATCAAGCACAACGCCACAGGCCCCTTCAGCCCCGGCCAAAGGAAGGGGGGCCGTCTGCCCCCCGCGGCGCGGCATGCCGCGCCCCCCCCGAGGATATTTGGACGAATATGAAAGGGGGCAAAGGCACGCCCTATCCCTTCATCCTTGCCCAAATACTCACCTGCAACGCTGCCACCGGCGCGACGCCCCGAGGCTTGCGGGATTTTTCGCAGAAAAATCGCGGGTCATGCCGGACCTGAGGCGGGCTGCCGCAGGCTCTTACAACCGGAGCGGCGCGGACTACATGCAGCGAAACCATTCGGGAAAGGTGCATCGTGGATACCCTTTTGCTCTCGCGCATACAGTTCGGTGCGAACATCTCCTTTCATATCCTCTTTCCCACCATCACCATCGCTTTGGGCTGGGTGCTGCTGTTCTTCAAGCTGAGGTTCCAGATCACTGGTGACCGCAAGTGGATGGACCTCTATCTCTTCTGGGTGAAGGTCTTTGCGCTGTCCTTCGCGCTCGGGGTGGTCTCGGGCATCACCATGTCTTTCCAGTTCGGCACCAACTGGCCCGGTTTCATGGAGACCGTTGGCAATATCGCGGGCCCGCTTCTTGCCTACGAGGTGCTGACCGCCTTCTTCCTCGAAGCGGTTTTCCTCGGGATCATGCTGTTCGGTGCCGCGCGGGTTCCGCCTTGGGTCCATACGCTTGCCACCTTCCTTGTGGCTTTCGGCACGACGATGAGCGCCTTCTGGATCATCGTGCTGAATTCGTGGATGCACACGCCTGCGGGCTATGAGCTGCGCGACGGGGTGGTGCATGCGACCGACTGGTTCGCCATCGTCTTCAACCCCTCGATGCCCTACCGGCTGGCGCATATGCTGCTTGCCAGCGCGCTGACCGTGGCCTTCCTGATCGCGGGGCTTTCGGCCTATCGTGCCTTGCGCGGGATGCGCGACCCCGCCACCGCCACGGGCCTGCGTTTCGGCCTGATCCTTGGCGCGCTTCTCATGCCCCTCCAGATCATCGCGGGAGACATGCACGGGCTGAACACGCTGGAGCACCAGCCGCAAAAGGTCGCCGCGATGGAGGCGAACTGGGAGACGCAAGGCAACGTCCCCCTCGTCCTCTTCGCCCTGCCGGACGGCGAGGCGCGCGAGAACCGTTATGAAATCGCCATCCCGTCCATGGCCTCGATCATCCTAAAACACGATCCCGAAGGGGTGGTGCTGGGCCTGAACGACTTTGTCGCCGCAGATGGCAGCGCCCTGCATCCGCCCGTGGCCCCGGTCTTCTGGTCCTTCCGTGTGATGGTCGGCACCGGCATGGCGATGCTTGCCACCGCATGGCTTGGCGTGGCGCTCCTGTGGCGGCGCGGGGCGGACCACCTGCCGCGCCCCTATCTATATGCCCTCACCGGCATGACCTTCGCGGGATGGCTCGCCACCCTCGCCGGTTGGTACACGACCGAGATCGGCCGCCAGCCCTGGCTGGTGCAGGGCGTGCTGACCACCGAGGCCGCAGTTGGCAATGTGGCAAGCGGCATGGTGCTGTCGTCGCTTCTTGCCTATCTCGCGGTCTATGTCCTGCTGCTTGCCGCCTATATCGGCGCGCTCTTCCATCTGGCGCGGAAGGGCGTGGTGCTGCCAGCCCCCGCCCCCGCCCTGCAACCGGCGGAGTAAACACATGTTCGACCCCGTTACCCTCCCGCTTATCTTCGCCTCGCTCATGGGCCTGTCGATCCTGCTCTATGTGGTGCTTGACGGTTTCGACCTTGGCGTGGGCCTCCTCTTCCCCTTCGCGTCAGAGCCCGAGCGGGACCGCATGATCGCCTCGATCGGCCCGTTCTGGGATGCGAACGAGACGTGGCTGGTGCTTGCCATCGGCCTGCTGCTTGTCGCTTTCCCTGCCGCGCATGGCGCGATCCTGACGGCGCTTTACCTGCCCGTGGCGGTCATGCTGATCGGCCTGATCCTGCGCGGCGTGGCTTTCGAGTTCCGCGCCAAGGCCCCCGTGGCCCACAAGCGCCCTTGGGATGCGGCCTTCTGGGCCGGAAGCCTGATGACCGCGCTGTCGCAGGGCTTCATGCTGGGCCTTTACATCATGGGCCTGCGCTGGGGATGGGCCGAGATCGCCTTTGCCAGCCTGACCGCCGTGGCCCTTGCCGTGGCCTACAGCTTCATCGGCGCGGCTTGGACGATCCTCAAGACCGACGGGGATTTGCAGATCAAGGCCGTTTCATGGGCGCGGGGCGGCATCTGGGGCGTGGTGCTGGGCATGGGGGCGGTTTCGGTGGCGACCCCGCTCGTATCGGCCCGCATCTTCGACAAATGGTTCCGCTTCCCCGAAATCGTGGCGCTTGCCCCGCTGCCGATGATGTCGGGCCTTCTGGTGGCGCTTCTGTGGCTTTCGCTCCGCCGCCTGCCCACGCGCGACGACAGCTTTGCATGGTTCCCCTTTGCGGGGGCGGTCACGCTGATGGTGCTGGGCTTCTTCGGGATGGCCTACAGCTTCTACCCCTATATCGTGCCCGACAAGCTGACCATCTGGCAGGCGGCATCGTCGACCGAGGCGCTGACCATCATCCTGATCGGCACGCTGTTCGTGCTGCCGGTGATCCTGTGCTACACGGTGCTTGCCTATGTCATCTTCCGCGGCAAGGCGACGAAACTGAGCTACGGCTAGACCCCGAAGCCGACAGCCAGCAACCCCAGCGCCGCCGGAACCGCCTGTACGAACAGGATCCGGCGCGAGGCGGTCGCTGCACCGTAAAGGCCCGCAACCAGCACGCAGCCCAGGAAAAAGACGGCAAGCGCAAACCCCGCGCCTGCCACCCCCTTGGTCAGGGCCCAGAACAGACCCGCAGCAAGGAACCCGTTGTAAAGCCCCTGATTGCCCGCCATCACCTTGGAGGCGCGGGCGAATTCGGCACTTGTGCCGAACACCGCCCGCGTGCGCGGCGCCTCCCAGCGGAACATTTCGAGCACCAGAATATACACATGCAGCGCCCCGATCGCCGCCACCAGCACGGATGCGATCATGCGGCGGGCATCCGGGCCTCGACCATCCCCGCATACCAGCTTGCGCCAAAGGGGATCACGTCGTCGTCGAAGTTGTAAGCGGGGTGATGCACCATCGCCGTGTCGCCATTGCCGACGAAGATATAGGCGCCGGGCCGTTCGTTCAGCATGAAGCTGAAATCCTCGGCCCCCATCAGGGGCGCGGTGTTGTCATCCACCTGCCCCGAGACGGCGCGCGCCACCTCGACCGCGTAGCGGGTGTTCTCGGCTGCGTTCAGGGTGACCGGATAGCCGCGCGCGTAATCGACATGCGCGGTCGCGCCAAAGGCCAGCGCCACACCCGACACAAGCTCGGAAATCCGGCGCTCGACGAAGTCCTGCACGGCATGGTCCATCGTCCGGACGGTGCCCTTCATCTTCACCACCTGCGGGATCACGTTATGCGCGGTGCTGTCGGTTTCGAACGTGCAGACCGAAACGACAACCTGCTTGAGCGGGTCAACGTTGCGGCTGGCGATGCTTTGCATGGCCACGATGATCTGTGCGGCCACCAGCGTGGTGTCGATGCAGTCATGCGGTTTTGCCGCATGCCCGCCCTTGCCGGTCACCGTGACCTCGAACTGGTCCGCCGCCGCCATGAGGGCACCGGGGCGGATCGCGAAATGCCCCACCGGTATCCCCGGCATGTTGTGCATCCCGTAGACCTCCTGGATGCCCCAGCGGTCCATCATCCCGTCCGCGACCATCTCGCGCCCGCCGCCGCCGCCCTCTTCGGCGGGCTGGAAGATCACGACCGTGGTTCCGTCGAAATTCCGCGTCTCGCACAGGTATTTGGCCGCCCCCAGCAGCATCGCCGTGTGCCCGTCATGCCCGCAGGCATGCATCTTGCCGGGCGTCTTGCTGGCATAGGGAACCCCCGTCTGCTCGCGGATCGGCAGCGCGTCCATGTCGGCACGCAACCCGACCACGCGGCCCGATCCGGTGTTGCGCCCCTTGATCACCCCCACGACACCCGTGCGCCCG
Organism: Paragemmobacter straminiformis; assembly: GCF_014243445.1. Taxonomy (GTDB): domain Bacteria; phylum Pseudomonadota; class Alphaproteobacteria; order Rhodobacterales; family Rhodobacteraceae; genus Paragemmobacter; species Paragemmobacter straminiformis. The sequence goes on along the minus strand of NZ_JACLQD010000004.1, from coordinate 271,223 downwards.
ATACCCTCGACCACCTCGTCGCAGCCAAAGGCGCGGAGCAATTCCGCCACCCGCGCCGCCGTGCGGTGGACGTCGAACAGAAGTTCGGGATGTTCATGGAAATCGCGCCGCCAGGCGGTGATTTCGGGCAGCAGTTCGGCAAAGCGGTTCTTGACGGGCATGGCGGTTCTCCTTGATCCCGTCATGCTGCGTCAAAGCCTTGGCTCCGGCAAGCCCTAGCCGAAGCGCCGCCGCGCATCGAGCGCAAGGCCCGTGCCGACCGATCCAAGCATATCTCCGCTGGCCATCCGCGCCGCAGGCAGGGCCGCGGCGACAGTGGCCCGCAGAATCGGCAGATGCGACGACCCGCCCGTAAGAAAGACCGTGGCGACCTGCCCGGGCCGCAATCCCGCCTCGCGCAGCGTCGCGTCGATCAATCCGGCGATCCGCGCGACGGGGGCTTCGACCGCCGCCTCGAACCGGTCGCGCCGCGCAACGGGATTGGGTCCGCCGCCAAGGGGCGACAGCATCAAGCGCGCGGCCTCGTCCCCCGACAGGGCGATCTTGACCCGTTCGACCTCCATCGCCAGCGCATGTCCCTTGCGCCCCTCGACCACGCGCATCATGCGTTCGACCAGTTCGGGCCTGTCGGCATCGAGGCGCAACGCCTTGAGGTCCGCCGCCGTTCGCGCGGTGTAAAGCGCGTTGATCCGGTGCCAGGTGGCAAGGTCAAGGTAATAGTGCCGCGGCATCAACCCCGTGCCGCCCTTCATCGGGGCAAGGTATCCCAGATGCGGCATCGCCTCGGCCAGCGATAGAAGCCGGTCGAAATCGGTGCCGCCCGCACGTATGCCGCCATTGGCAAGGATGTCGTCCATCCGGTGCGCGGCCTTTGCCCGCTCGGGTGACAACCGCAGGATCGAGATGTCCGAGGTGCCGCCGCCGATGTCGAAGACCAGCACCACCTCCTCACGCTTTAGCCCCTGTTCATAGTGCAAGGCGGCAGCGACCGGTTCGTACTGGAACTCGACCTCGTCGAAGCCGCAGGCGCGGGCGATGGTTTCGAGCGAGCCCTGCGCCGCCGCGTCCCCGGTCGGATCGTCATCGACGAAATGGACGGGCCGCCCGAACACGGCCTGTTTCAGTCCCGGATGTGCCGCGTCAAGCCTGCCGCGCAGATGCAGGATGAACCGCTGCACGACATCCTTGAAGCTGATGGAGCGGTTGCCCACCGCGGTCCGTTCGCCCAGCAATGCCGAGCCGAGGGTGCTTTTCAGCCCCCGCATCAGGCGCCCTTCGTCACCCTCGAGATAGGCCGCCATCGCCGCCCGCCCGAACTGCGCGCCGCCGCCATCGGCCTCGAAAAACACGGCAGAGGGAAGCGTTGCCTGATCGTCCTCGAGGGCGATCAGACGCGCACCTGCCGCATCGGCCAGCCCGACCGTCGAATTCGACGTGCCAAAGTCGATCCCTGCGAAAATGCCCGCCATGCCGGCCCCCTTTTGCGAAGGGCGCGACCTAGCCTGTGCGGCGGGACAAGTAAAGAGAGGGGCGCCGCCCCTCGCCCGCAGGCGGGCTCACCCCGGAGTATTTGCGGCAAGGATGAAGGTGGTCCGTTCCTCTTGCTCCAAATATCCTTAGGGGGGTTTGGGGGGCAGAATGCCCCCCGGCCTTGCGGCACCGCCGCCCTACAAGGAAGGGCCGGGTTCCAGCTTCGTGCCATCGCTGAAGCGCGAGAGGCGGAAGCGCGACAGGTCGTGGCCGGTGGGGTTGCCCTCTACCAGATCGGCCACCACCCGCCCCATGCCGGGACCGATCCCGAAGCCGTGGCCGGAAAGACCTGTGGCGATTGTGAGGCCGGGAAGGGGTGCGGCGTGGTCGACGACGGGGACGACATCGGGCATGGTGTCGATCATCCCGGCCCAGGCCGCGCGCAGGGGGGGGCGGCCAAGTGTCGGGAAAGCCTGGGCAAAATGGCGCTGGACGGCGTCGATCCGGGCCATGTTCGGCGCGGGGTTCAGGATGCGGGTGCGCTCGAAGGGGGTGACCTCGTCGGCCGACCAGCGCCGCGGGGTGCCCCATGCATCGGGAAACCCCTTGGGGGCCGCGGCGCGAAAGCTGGCCGAGCGCCAGTCCTTTTTGAGAACAGGAAGGAAATCCAACAGGTTACGGAACGCATCGGGGCCTATGTAGAAATCATGCCCGCCCCCCGGCGCGATGGAATAGCCACCGTCGGTGCGGCGGCGGAAGGCGAAATCGTCGTCGCAGGCGTTGCCGGAAAAGACCTCGGCCATCGGTTCGGTCGCGGCGACCGAGGCCAGCACGGCGAGTTGTGGGATATGCACACCCGATGCACGCAAAAACAGCGAGGACCACGCGCCGCCCGCCACGACCACGCGGTCGCAGGCGATGCGCCCCGCTTCGGTCACCACCCCCGCCACGCGCCCGCCCGCCACGTCGAGCGCGCGCACCGCGCAAGCCTCGATGATCACCGCACCGCGCCGCACCGCCCCTGCCGCAAGCAAGGGCACCGCCGCCCAAGGTTCTGCCCGCGCATCGGACGGGGTGAACAGGCCCGCCCGCCATTCCTTGACCGACCCTTTCAGCCGCGCCGCGACCTCGGCCCCCGAGAGCATGTCGAGGTCAAGCCCGTGGCCCATCGCGGTGTTGCGCCATGCCTCGAATCCTGCCACCTCGCGCTCGGTCTTGGCGAGGTAGAGCACCCCCTCTTGCCGGAAACCCAGACCCTCGCCGATCTCTTGCGACAGCGATTTCCACAGCCGCATGCTTTCCATCATGATCGGCAGTTCGGAAAAGTCGCGCCCTTGCTGACGGATCCAGCCCCAGTTGCGGCTGGACTGCTCGCCCGCGATGCGGCCCTTTTCGCAAAGCGTGACCTTGACCCCGCGTTCGGCCAGATACCACGCGGTCATCACCCCCATGACCCCGCCGCCGACCACGACCACGTCGCAGGCTTCGGGAGCGGGTCCTGCAAAGCGGACGGGGGTGGAGTCGTTGATCGGGAAGCGCATCAGGCAAGTTCGGCCAGAAGCCGCTCCATGAAGGATTGGCCGGCGGCGAATTCCGACAGTTCGATGAATTCGTCGGCCTGATGGGCCTGGGCGATGTCGCCCGGACCGCAGACCACGGCCGAATAGCCCGCTTCCTGGAACTGGCCCGCTTCAGTGCCGTAGGACACAACGCCCGAGGCATTGTCACCCGTCAGCCGCCGCACAAGGGCCGCGGCCTCGCCCCCGGTTTCGGGTTGCAGGGCGGGCACGCCGAAGAAGCGGTGCAGATGGACGCCCGCTTCGGGGCGCACGGCTTTCATCGCGGCGTCGAGACGCGCGGCCTCGGTCTGGAAGGCATCGGCCCAGTGATCGACGCTTTCCCCCGGCACCACGCGCATTTCCACGGCAAAGCGGCAATCGGCGGCGGTGATGTTATGCGCCGTCCCGCCCGAGATCATGCCGACGTGAAAGGTCGTATAGGGCGGGTCGAACGCGGCGGCCAAGGGGCCGGGCGTGGCGGCCAGCTGTTCGGCATTGCGGTCATTGACCCATGCGATCAGCCGCGCCCCCTCGAGGATTGCCGAGACGCCATAGGGCAGCAGCGAGGAATGGACCTCGTAGCCCTTCATGTTGACGAAAAAGCCTGTGCCGCCCTTGTGCCCTTCGATCAGTTTCATGCGCGACGGCTCGCCGATCACGGCGGCGCTGCCCTTGGGCAGGTGTTTCTGCATTTCGGCGATCATCGGCGGGGCGCCGGTGCAACCGATCTCTTCGTCATAGGACAGGGCGAGTTGCAGCGGACGTTTCAACCCGCGCTTCTGCCCCTCGACCAGCGCCCAGATCGACAGGGCGTCGAACCCCTTCATGTCGCAGGTGCCGCGCCCGTAAAGCCGCCCGTCGCGTTCGGTCACCGTCCAGGGGTCGGAGGACCAGACCTGCCCTTCGACGGGGACCACATCGGTATGGCCCGACAGCACGACCGCGCCTTCCTCCCAAGGGCCGACATGGGCGAAGATGGCGGCCTTTTGCCCTTCGGGGTGATACTGCCGGTAGGAGCGGATGCCGTGGCTGGCAAGGTAGCCTTCCACCCAGTCGACCAGCGGCAGGTTGGTGTCGTGGCTGACGGTGGGGAATTTGACCAGACGATCAAGGATTTGGCGGGGAGACAGCGTTTCTGCGGCGTTCATTGCATGACCTTCGGGCATTTCGCCCAAGGTTTCCGCAAGCGGGCGCGGCGTCAAGCCCCGCGCGAATGACGTAAGGTAAAGCGCAACAAGACAGTTGCGGGATCGTGAATTTTCCGTGACAGTCGGGACAACGGAAAGGGCTGCACCAATGGCAAGCCATTAATTCCGAATAATAACATAGGCCTGGGGGGTCTGCCTTATGCCCGATGGGGCGCTGCCTGTCCTCGATGTTCGGGGGTTGAAAACCGTTTTCCGCACGCGGGGCGGCGAAGTTCACGCCGTGAACTCGGTCAGCTTCATGCTGCGGCCGGGAGAGTTGCTGGGTGTCGTCGGTGAAAGCGGATCGGGCAAGTCGGTCACGATGATGTCGCTGATCGGGCTGTTGCCCTCGCCCCCTGCCGAAGTGCGGGCAGGGCAGGTCATGCTGGGGGACCGCGACCTGCTCAAGATCGGCCCGCGCGCGTTGCAGGATGTGCGCGGGGCGAAGGTGGGCTTCGTGTTTCAGGACCCGATGACGAGCCTGAACCCCGTCTTTACCGTCGGCAGCCAGATCATGGAGCCGCTGATGCGGCACATGGGGATGAACCGGGCTGAGGCGCGGAAACGGGCAACCGAGTTGCTGGCGCTGGTGGGGATTCCGGATGCGCAGAAACGGCTGAAGGCCTATCCGCACCAGTTTTCGGGCGGGATGCGGCAAAGGGTCATGATCGCCATCGCCCTGGCCTGCGACCCCGATGTGCTGATCGCGGATGAACCGACCACCGCGCTTGATGTGACGATCCAGGCGCAGATCATCGAACTGGTCAAGGACCTGCGCCAGAAGCTGGGGATGGCGATCATCTGGATCACCCACGATCTTGGCGTGATCGCGGGAATCGCGGACCGCGTGATGGTGATGTATGGCGGGCAGGTCGTGGAACAGGCCCCCGTGGCCGAGCTGTTCGCCGACCCGCGCCACCCCTATACGCGGGCGCTGCTGAAGACGATCCCGTCGCTGACGGGCGAACGCGGGGCGCGGTTGCAGGTGATCGAGGGGCAGCCGCCCATCATGACGGCGGAACCCGTCGCCTGCCCGTTCCGGGCGCGCTGCGCCCATGCCTTTGCCCGCTGCGAGGCGGAAAACCCGCAGCGCCGGGCCGTCGATGACCGTCCCGTGGGTCTGGGGCATGACGTTGCCTGCCACTGGTCGCCGGAGGGTGTGTGATGCTGGACGCTTCTCCGCTGCCGCTGGTTCGGGTGCGCGATCTCAAGATGCATTTCCCGATCTATGCGGGGCTGTTGCGCCGCCGCGCGGGCGAGGTGAAGGCGGTCGACGGTGTCAGTTTCGACATCATGCCGGGCGAGACGCTGGGGCTGGTGGGTGAATCGGGATGCGGCAAGTCGACCGTGGGGCGGGCCTTGCTGCGGCTTTACACGCCGACGGCGGGGTCTGTCGTGATCGACGGCGAGGATGTGGCAACCCTGTCGCCCGAGGCGCTGCGGAAGAAGCGGCCGACGATGCAGATGGTGTTCCAGGACCCGCAGGCCAGCCTGAACCCGCGGATGACGCTGGCGGCGATCATCAGCGAACCGCTGGATGAGCACACCGACTGGTCGGGGGAACGCAAGCTCGACCGCGTCCACGAGTTGATGGACCAGGTCGGGCTGAACCGCGCCTTTGCCAACCGTTACCCGCATGAATTCTCGGGCGGGCAGCGCCAGCGCATCGGCATCGCGCGGGCGCTGGCGCTGAACCCCAAGTTCATCGTCTGCGACGAACCGATCGCGGCGCTGGATGTGTCGATCCAGGCGCAGGTGGTGAACCTGCTGGAAGATTTGCAGGAACGGCTGGGGCTGACCTATCTGTTCATCAGCCACGACCTGTCGATGGTGCGCCATATCGCCGACCGCGTGGCGGTGATGTATCTGGGGCAGATCGCCGAACTGTCGCCGCGCGACGATCTTTATGCGCGGCCGCTGCACCCCTATGCGCAGGCGCTTTTGTCCGCCGTGCCGGAACCCGACCCCGTGCGCGAGGCGACGCGCAAACGCATCATCCTGACCGGAGACGTTCCCTCGCCCGCCAATCCGCCGGCGGGCTGCAACTTCTGCACGCGCTGCCCGAAGGTGTTCGACCGCTGCCGCGTCGAGGAGCCGAGGCTGGCCGAGGTGGAAGCGGGGCGTTTCGTTGCCTGCCACCTTTACGGAGATACCAATAAAACCGCCGGATGAACGGCGGACCACCGGGGCGAACGAGCCAAACCAACAAGGAGAGAGACCAAGATGAAACTGAAGACCCTACTTCTGGGAGCGGCGGCCGCCTTCGCGCTTGCCCCCGCCGCCCATGCCGAGCGCGGCACGGATGGCGAGGTGAAGCTCACCTTCCCGCAGGCCGTGTCGATCATGAACCCCTACCTGACGGGCGGCACCAAGGACATCTACGCCGCGTCGATGGTGCTGGAGCCGCTGGCGGGCCTGACGCCCGAGGGCGTGCTGATCCCCAAGCTGGTCACCGAAATCCCGACCAAGGAAAACGGCGGCATTTCCGAGGACATGACCTCGATCACGTGGAAGCTGCTGCCCGATCTGAAATGGTCGGACGGCACGGCAGTCACCGCCGATGACGCGGTGTTCACCTGGCAGTATTGCACCGATCCGGCGGGCGGCTGCTCGCAGGCGACCAAATACGAAGGCGTGGCCTCGGTCGAGGCGGTCGATGCCTCGACCATCAAGGTCACCTTCTCGGGCCCCAAGGCGAACCCCTATACCGCCTTTGTCAGCGCGCTGGCCCCGCTGCTGCAAAAGAAGCAGTTCGAAGCCTGCCTTGGCGCGGCTGCCCCCACCTGCACCGATGCCAACAACATGCCGGTCGGCACCGGCCCGTTCATGGTGACGGGCTTCACGGTCAATGACACCGTGCAGATGGCGGCCAACCCGAACTACCGCGATCCGGCCAAGCCGGCCTTTGCGACGGCCGTGATCAAGGGCGGCGGCGATGCCGAAGGCTCGGCCCGCGCCGTGATGGAGACCGGCGAATTCGACTACGCCTGGAACACCCAGATCCCGCCCGAAACGCAAGAATCGATGAAGGCCGCAGGCAAGGGCGAATTCGTCGTGGCCTTCGGCACGCTGGTCGAGCGGATCGAGATGAACACGACCGACCCCGATCCGGCCCTGCCGGAAGGCGAGCGTGCGACCGCCAAGCACCCCCACCCGATCCTGTCGGACATCAAGGTGCGCACGGCGCTGTCCAAAGCCATCGACCGTTCGATCCTTGTCGAGGTCGGCTATGGCGCGGGCGGCAAGCCCACCTGCAACGTGATCCCCGGCCCCGAAGGCTGGGCGTCGGACAACGAAGGCTGCATCGCGCAGGATATGGAAGGCGCCAAGGCCCTGCTGGATGAAGCGGGCTGGAAAGACAGCGACGGCGACGGCATCCGCGACAAGGACGGCAAGAAGCTGCACATCCTGTACCAGACCACGGTGAACCCGATCCGTCAGGACTTTCAGGCGCTTATCAAGGATTGGTGGACCGAGCTTGGCGTCGATGTCGAGCTGAAGGCCATCGATCCGGGCGTGTTCTTCGGTGGTGACCCCGGTTCGCCGGACACGTTCCAGAAGTTCTATGCCGACGTCGAGATGTACGCCAACAACTCGGAAAGCCCCGATCCGGAAAGCTATCTGGGCCAGTACCAGTGCAAGAACGCGCCTTCGCCGGAAACCCAGTGGCAGGGCGAGAACATCAACCGCTTCTGCACGCCGGAATATGACGCGCTTTACGCAACGCTTGCCACGACGACCGACATCGCCGCGCGGCAGGAGATTGCCAAGAAGCTGAACGACATGGTGACCAAGGACAGCATGATCGTGGTGCCGCTGGTGCATCGCGGGACGCTTTCGGCCCATTCGAACAGCCTTGGCGGCGTGCAGATCAACGCCTGGGATTCGGAAATGTGGAACGCGGCCGACTGGTTCCGCGTGAAGTGACCTGACCACGAGGCGGGGCCGATGCCATATCGGCCCCGCATCCCCTTTTTTCTCTGTAACCCCAGGGCGCGCAAGGCATGTTAACCTTTACGCTTCGCAGGTTGTTGCTGGCCATTCCGATCCTGTTGGTCATCAGCCTTGTGATCTTCCTTCTGGTCGATCTTGCGCCGGGTTCGCCCATGGCCGAAATTCCGCTGACCGTGCCGCCCGATGTGCGGCAGAAGATGATCGAGGCGCTTGGCGCGGATCAGCCGGTCTTTGTTCGCTATCTGCTTTGGCTGAAACAGTTCTTCTGGATCGAGCCGATGACGCTTTATGACGGCTGGTTCGGCACGAGCATCGTCGAGGGCCAGCAGCGCATCCTGTCATGGCAGTCGCGCAGCCCCGTCTTCACCATCATCGGACAGCGCCTGCCGCAGACGCTGATCGTCGTCGGCACGGCCTATCTTGTCGGCATCATGATCGCGCTGCCCATCGGGATCTATTCGGCCTACCGGCAATATTCCTTTTTCGATCAGGTCGGCACGCTGTTCGCCATGATCGGATTTTCGGTGCCGACCTTCTTTTCGGGCACGCTTCTGATTATCATCTTCGCCGTCTGGCTGGGCTGGTTCCCGACCAAATACGACACCATGCTCGAGGTGACGGACTGGCAGAGTTTCTTGCAGCAGGTCAAGCAGATGGCGCTGCCGGTCATGACCCTCGGTCTGGCCAATGCGGCCACGATCAGCCGCTACATGCGCTCGTCCATGCTTGACAACATGACGATGGACTATGTGCGGACGGCCCGTGCCAAGGGCATGGACGAAAAGGTCGTCGTGCTGCGGCACGTGCTGCGCAATTCGCTTATCCCTGTCGTCACGGTCATCGCGCTTGGCATTCCGTCGATCTTTGGCGGGGCGATCATCACCGAGAACCTTTTCGGCGTGAATGGCATCGGGGCGGCCCTGATCGGGGCAATCCATGCCAATGACCTGCCGATGGTGCAGACGCTTGCCTTTATCTTTGCCGTGCTGATCGTGCTGTTCAACCTGATCGCCGATATCCTTTACGGCCTGCTTGACCCACGGATCCGCTATGACTGATGCCAGCGCCGCCCGCTCCAAACCGGCCAGTCCGCTTCGGGACATCTGGTCCCAGTTCCGCAGCCACAAGGGCGCGGTCTTCGGGCTTTGCGTCCTCGGGTTCCTGATTGTCGCGGTCCTGATCGGACCCTGGCTTTGGGTGCCCGAGAAACTGACCGTCGCGCAGGCCATCAAGCTGAAGAACCAGGGGCCGTCCTTCCGCTTTCCGCTGGGGACCGACCAGTTGGGCCGCGACATGCTGGGGCGGATGCTGCTTGCCGGACGAATCTCGTTGGCGGTCGGGATGGTGGCGATGACCATCGCCATCGTCTTCGGCACGCTGATCGGCATTCTGGCGGGCTATTTCCGCAGGCTCGACGGGCCGTTGATGCGGCTTGCCGACATGTTCCTTGCCTTGCCGCTGATTCCGCTGCTGCTGGTGATGGTGATGCTGTTCCGCGACCGCATCGCCAGCCTGATCGGGCCTGAGCTGGGCGCCTTTACCCTGATCGTCTGCGCCATCGGCATCACCTCGTGGATGGCGACATCGCGCATCGTGCGCGGCGAGGTGCTGACGCTGAAGGAACGGGAATATGTGATTGCAGCGCGCTCGATCGGGGTGCGCCCGAAACGCATCATCCTGCGCCACATCCTGCCCAATGTCGTCTCGCCCGTCATGGTGGCCGCGACGCTGGGTGTGGCCGATGCGATCATCACGGAATCGGTGCTGTCCTTCCTTGGGCTTGGCTTTCCGCCGGATTTCCCGACATGGGGGCGGCTGCTCTATGACGGGCTGCAATACATGCAGGTCTATCCCGAGCGGGTGGTCTGGCCGGGGCTTGCGATTTCGCTGACCGTGCTGTCGGTGAACTATATCGGCGACGGGTTGCGCGATGCGCTAGACCCGCGCATCCGCGGGCGCTGACGATATTTCTGCGAAATATCGGGGGGGCTTTCCGCCCCCCGCTCGCCTGCGGCTCGCCCCCCCCCGAGGATATTTGGGGCAAGAGGAAGCGGTCAGTCGAAGTGGTTGCGGATGCGCCGCACCATCAGCCAGACGCCCAGCAGGACAAGCGGCGTCAGGATCGCCATGAGCGCGCCATGCGACAGATGCAGGGGATGGGCCAGCGGTTCCAGCGCATAGGCCGCAAGGTTCACGGCGTAGTAGCTGATCGCCACGGTGGACAGCCCCTCGACCGTGCGTTGCAGGCGCAATTGCAGGTCGGCGCGGCGGTCCATGCTTTCCAGCAGTTTCTGGTTCTGCGCCGAGCGTTCGACATCGACCCTTGTGCGCAAGAGTTCGGCGGCGCGCTGCGCCCGTTCGGCCATGCTGCGAAGGCGGGCTTCGGCCGATTTCACCGTGCGCATCGCCGGATCATAGCGGCGCATCATGAATTCGCCAAAGGTCTGGCGGCCGAGGATGCGCTGTTCGCGCAAAACCTCGATCCGCTGGTTCACGATGGCCTCGTAGGCGGCGGTGGCACCGAAGCGGAAGGTGTATTGGACGGCGAGGCTTTCCAGTTCGGAGGAGATGGTCAGCAGTTCGTGCAGCGCCGCTTCGGGCGAGCGTTCGGTGGTGTCGAGTGCCGAGACGAGGCCCGAGAGCTGCGGGTCGAGTGCGTTGAGCCGGGCGGTCAACTGGCGCGAGCGCATGAGGCCGAGCATGGACATGGAGCGGTAGGTCTCGATCTCGCAAAGGCGCTGGACGATGCGGCCGATGCGCCGCTCGCCCGTGCCGGGACGGACGAAGACGGCAAAGCGCATGTGACCTGCGGGGTCGATGCGGAAGTCGCCCGCGACCACGGCGGCACCGTCGACCACGCGGCTGACGGCGAGGCTTTCGGGGACGAACCAGTCTTCGAGCTTGTCGATGACGGCAGATTCATCCTCGGGCAGGATCTCGACGCGGATCAGGACGGAGCAGACGCGCTTGCCGGGGGCGTCGGCCAGCCAGTCTTCGGGAAAGACCTCGGCTTCGGACGGGTCGAAGGGACGGTCGGAGACGCCTTTGACGAAGGCCGAGTAGGTGACGAATTCGGTGTGGCTTTCCCATTTCAGCTCGGCGCGGCCGATGGCACCCGAGAAATGCGTGGCATCGGGTTGCGGATGGGCCGAACCGTTGCGGTCGAGAAGGGCCAGAAGATGCGCGCGGTCGCGTGCGCGGTCGCGGTTGGCGGCCTCGACCGGCTCTTTGATCGCGACGTAGACCGCATGGCAGGGCGCTTCCAGCGAGGGGAAGGGCCGCGCGTGCAGTTCGTTCACAAGGGCGTAGCGAAGCGGGTGGTCGGCGATGCTGGGCATGGGTGTCCTGTCGGCTTTCCTGACAGATAGGGCGCGGGGCGCTTCATCTCCATGAAAAGGCATGAATACGCGGGTATGCAATGCTGCTGTTGCAGAAAAGCAAATGGCCCCGCAGGATTTGCGGGGCCAGATGCTTCACTGTCGGCATGGATGCCTGAATTTTCGCGCAAGATCAGGCGGCGTCAGTCGATCATCGGCAAGAGCGCGTCGAGCGATTTTTTCGCGTCGCCGTAGAACATGCGCGTGTTTTCCTTGAAGAACAGCGGGTTCTCGATGCCCGAATAGCCGGTGCCCTGACCGCGTTTCGAGACGAACACCTGCTTGGCCTTCCAGCATTCCAGAACCGGCATGCCGGCGATGGGGCTGTTGGGGTCTTCCTGCGCTGCGGGGTTCACGATGTCGTTCGAGCCGATGACGATGGCAACGTCGGTCGAGGGGAAGTCCTCGTTGATCTCGTCCATTTCCAGAACGATGTCGTAGGGAACCTTGGCCTCGGCGAGAAGCACGTTCATGTGGCCCGGAAGGCGGCCCGCCACGGGGTGGATGGCGAAGCGGACGTTCTTGCCCTTGGCGCGCAGCTTGCGGGTCAGTTCCGAAACGCTTTGCTGGGCTTGCGCCACCGCCATGCCATAGCCCGGGATGATGATGATGCTGTCGGCATCGTTCAGGGCCGCGGCGACACCTTCGGCGTCGATGGCGATCTGCTCACCCGTGACTTCCATCGCGGGGCCGGTGGTGCCCCCGAAGCCGCCAAGGATGACGCTGATGAACGACCGGTTCATCGCCTTGCACATGATGTAGGACAGGATCGCACCCGAGGAACCGACCAGAGCGCCGACCACGATCAGAAGGTCGTTCGACAGCGAAAAGCCGATGGCCGCTGCCGCCCAGCCGGAATAGCTGTTCAGCATCGACACGACCACGGGCATGTCCGCCCCGCCGATCCCCATGATGAGGTGGTAGCCGATGAAGAAGGCCGCGAGCGTCATGCCCAGAAGCGCGAAGGTCGAGCCCGATTGCAGATAGACGAAGAGCAGGATCAGCGACACCAGTGCCGCCCCCGCGTTCAGCGCATGGCCGCCCGGCAGTTTCTTGGCCTTGCCGTCGACCTTGCCCGCGAGTTTGCCGAAGGCGATGACCGATCCGGTGAAGGTGACCGCCCCGATGAAGACACCGAGGAAGGTTTCCACGCGCAGGATCGACACCTCGACCCCCGTCTTGTGCGCGATCACGCCGGCAAATCCGGTCAGCGAGGCGCGGGCCGTTTCGTCCAGCCCTGCAAGGCCGGCGAGTTCGATATGGGTGTTGTAGCCGATGAACACCGCCGCAAGGCCGACGAGGCTGTGCATCGCGGCCACAAGCTGCGGCATTTCGGTCATCTGGACGCGCTGCGCCACATACCAGCCGATCACGCCGCCCACGGCGATCATCACGACGCTGATGACCCAGTTGCCCGCGCCGGGGCCGTAAAGCGTGGCCGCCACGGCAAGGGCCATGCCGACGATGCCATACCAGACGGCGCGTTTCGCGCTTTCCTGCCCCGAAAGGCCGCCCAGCGACTGGATGAAAAGAACTGCCGCAACGACATAGGCGGCGGTGGTGAATCCGTATTCCATCGCGCGCTTCCCCTTAGGACTTCTGGAACATGGCGAGCATGCGACGCGTCACCATGAAGCCACCGAAAATGTTGATGCCGGCCATAAAGACCGACAGGGCGCCAAGGATCACGACGAGCCAGTGGCCCGATCCGATCTGCATCAGCGCGCCAAGGATAATGATCGACGAAATCGCGTTCGTGACCGCCATCAGCGGCGTGTGGAGCGAGTGCGACACGTTCCAGATCACCTGCACGCCGACATAGACCGACAGCACGAAAACGATGAAGTGCGACATGAAGCTTGCGGGCGCGTAAAGCCCGGCGAGCAGGATGAGCGCCCCGCCCACGACCAGCATGGCCACCTGATTGCGGGTCTGCGCCTTGAAGGCTGCGGTTTCCTTGGCCCGCTTTTCCTCGGGCGTCAGCTCTTTGGGCTTTTCCTTGGGCTTCGCGGCCGCGATGGCCGCGATCTTGGGCGGCGGCGGCGGGAAGGTGACGGCACCGTCATGGCTGACCGTCGCGCCGCGGATGACGTCATCCTCCATGTTGTGGAAGATCACGCCGTCTTTCTTGGGCGTCAGGTCCGTCAGCATGTGGCGGATGTTGGTGGAATAAAGGGTCGAGGCCTGCGCCGCCATCCGGCTGGGGAAGTCGGTATAGCCGACGATGGTCACGCCGTTGTCGGTCACGATCTTCTGGTCAGGCACGGTCAGGTCGCAGTTGCCGCCACGCTCGGCGGCGAGGTCGACGATGACCGAACCCGGTTTCATCATCTTGACCATGTCTTCCGTCCAGAGCTTGGGCGCGGGGCGTCCGGGGATCAGGGCGGTGGTGATGACGATGTCGACTTCGGGCGCAAGCTCGCGGAACTTGGCGAGTTGCTTCTCGCGGAATTCGGGCGAGGACGGGGCGGCATAGCCCCCCGTGGCGGCGCCGTCCTGCGCGGGTTCGAATTCGAGAAAGACGAAATTCGCGCCCATCGATTCGATCTGTTCGGCCACTTCGGGACGCACGTCGAAGGCATGGACGATGGCGCCGAGCGAGACGCTGGTGCCGATGGCGGCAAGACCCGCGACCCCTGCGCCGACGATCAGCACCTTGGCCGGAGGCACCTTGCCCGCTGCGGTGACCTGACCGGTGAAGAAACGGCCGAAGTTGTTGCCCGCCTCGATCACGGCGCGGTAGCCCGCGATGTTCGCCATCGACGACAGCGCGTCCATCTTCTGCGCGCGCGAGATGCGCGGCACCATGTCCATCGCGACGACGGTGGCACCCTGTTCGGCCACCTGCTTGAGCAGGGCCTCGTTCTGGGCCGGCCAGAAGAAGGAAATCAGGGTCTGGCCCTTTTTCAGAAGCTTGGCTTCCTTTTCCTCGGGGCCACGGACCTTGACGACCACATCGGCGGCGTCGAACAGCGCCTTGGCGGTCTTGACCACCTCGACCCCTGCGGCCTGATAGGCGGCGTCGGAAAAGCCCGCTTTCGCGCCCGCGCCGGATTCGATCACGCAGCTATGGCCCAGCTTGGCCAAGGCCAGTGCCGAATCCGGTGTCATGGCGACGCGGTTCTCGCCCTCGAATATCTCTTTCGGTGCCCCGATCTTCACGCTGTCTCCCCCGACTGAATATGGACCGAAGCTCTCGACCGGTCCCGTCTTTGCCTAGCGCGACTTAACACCGCGCAACAATATTTCAAATCTTTTCACCATTCCGTCACAACCATCTGCGGACGCGCGTTGCCCATTCGTCGAACTCGGCCCCGAAGGCGGCGCGCAAGCGGGCTTCCTCGTCGCGGATGAAGCGCTCGCGGATCACCAGCATGAACAAGGGCAGCAGCGGCAGCGCCAAGGGCACGTCGAGCCAGAGGATCGCGGCCAAAAGGACGAGCGCGTCGCCCAGATAGATCGGATTGCGCGACAGGCGGAACACGCCGCTCTGGACCAGATGCGCAGGCGCGCGGTGCGGAATGAAAGTGGTGCGCGCGCGCATCATCTCGCGCAGGGCGAGCAGCATCAGGCCGAGGGCAAGGGCCAGAATCCCCCCCGCCAGCGCCGTGCCGGTCACACCGAAGAGCGGCAGGGCAAGCGCCTGCCCCATCAGCCAGACCACGCCCAGAAACAGGCAAAGCCACAGGGGCGGCAGATCGAGCGTCAATGGCAATCGGCATCCCTCCCTTGCGCTTCGCATCGCGGGGCTTTTCCCGCGGCCCCCCTTTTTTATGCCGCAGACCGGATTGGCAAGACCGTTCCAGCAAAATTCCGACGCTTCGACGTTCATTTTCGTCGTGAAGCGCGCCGCGCGGGCGGTTGTGTCGGCGCGGACGAACGGGCACCCTGCGCGCAACGCTTGAGGGAGCCCGAGATGACAACCGACTTCGCCGCCACACGTGCCATGTTCGACCTGCCCGAAGGGGTGGTCTATCTGGACGGCAACTCGCTTGGCCCCCTGCCCCGCGCCGCCGCCGCTCGCGTGGCGCAGACGGTGACTGCGGAATGGGGCAAGCTGCTGATCACCGGCTGGAACAAGGCCGGATGGATGGACCAGCCCGCCCGCGTGGGCGACCGCATCGCCAGACTGATCGGGGCCGAGGCCGGAACGGTGGTGATGGGCGACACGCTGTCGATCAAGGTCTATCAGGCGCTTGCCTCGGCGCTCGAGATGAACCCGACGCGCCGGGTGATCCTGTCGGATACGGGGAACTTCCCGTCGGACCTTTACATGGCCGACGGGCTCGTGCGGACGCTGGGGCAGGGATATGCGTTGAAGACGGTCGCCCCCGAGGATGTGTTCGACGCCATCGACGAGACGGTGGCGGTCACGCTTATCACCGAGGTCGACTACCGCACGGGCCGCAAGCACGACATGGCCGCGATCACCGCGCGGGCACATGAGATGGGCGCGCTGACGATCTGGGACCTTGCCCATTCGGCGGGCGCGCTGCCTGTGCATCTGGCCGAGGTGGGGGCCGATTTCGCGGTGGGCTGCACCTATAAATACCTCAACTCCGGCCCCGGTGGTCCGGCCTTCATCTATGTCGCCCCGCGCCATGCCGAGGTGGCGCGCCCCGCCCTTTCGGGTTGGCTGGGACACGAATCGCCCTTTGCCTTCGACCTTGGCTATCGGCCCGGTCGCGGGTCGGAACGGATGCGGGTGGGCACGCCGCCCGTGCTGCAACTCGCGGCACTGGAAGCGGCGCTCGATGTCTGGGACCATGTGGCGATGGAGGACCTGCGGGCCCGTTCGCTGCACTTGGGCGACCTGTTCATCGACGGGATCGAGGCCGCCTGCCCCGAGTTGACCCTTGCCACGCCGCGCGCCCATGACATGCGCGGCTCGCAGGTCAGTTTCCGCCATCCCGAAGGCTACGCCATCATGCAGGCGCTGATCGCGCGCGGCGTGATCGGCGATTTCCGCGCGCCCGATATCCTGCGCTTCGGCTTTACCCCGCTTTATATCGGCGAGGCCGATGTGAAGGCGGCCGTCGCGGCCTTGTCCGAGATCATGGCAAGCCGCTCCTGGGACCGGCCCGAATACAAGACGCGCGCCAAGGTGACCTGACGCGACCGGAGAGCAGTGCCAAGCCGCGCGGGCGGGACGGCCTGCGGCGCCGCCGCTTTGCCTGCGCCCGGTTCGGCGCGGCAAAACCATATGCGGAAGAGGTAGAAACCGGCCTTTGGGGCTTTGACCTCGCAAGAAGCGGAGGTTAGGCTTTGCGCAATCGGTGCTGTCCCCCGATGCGGGGCGGCACCCAGAAACGCACGGCAGGAAAGAGCTTACCCATGCGCCTTACCCTTGGCTCCGTTGCAGCCGCCCTGTGCCTGATGTTGTCGGCCTGCATGCCCGATCAGGCGATGATCGACGCGGGTCTGGCCAAGCCCCCCGAACCCAAGCTGGCGCAGGGGGTCTATGTCTCGTCGATGGACGGCACCTTCAAACTTCCGGCGGTTCCCGAAGAAAAGGTCCCCGACGAGTTCCAGCGCCAGACCGTCTATTACCCGACCGATCAGGCGGTTGGCACGATCATCATCAACCCCTCTGCGCGGCACCTTTATCTTATCACCGGCAAGAACGAGGCGCTGCGCTACGGCATTGCGGTGGGCAAGTCGGGTTTCGAATGGTCGGGCGAGGCGCAGATCACCGCGCGGAAGGAATGGCCCGACTGGACGCCGCCGCCCGAGATGATCGACCGCAAGCCCGAGCTTGCGAAATGGAAAGACGGCCAACCCGGCGGGCTTGAAAACCCGCTCGGGGCGCGGGCGCTGTATCTGACGACCAATGGCGTCGATTACGGCTACCGCATCCACGGCACGCCCGAATGGTTTTCCATCGGCAAGAACGCCTCGTCCGGCTGCATCCGCATGATCAATCAGGACGTGATCGACCTGTACAAACGCGTGCCCGACGGAACCAAGGTGGTCGTGCTGAACCGCGACGGGTCATTCCCGACCAAGCTGACCCTGCCACCGCCCGCGCCGAAAAAGCCCAAGCCGACGCCCACGCCGGTTCCGGCGGCCATGCCGGCCTTTGCGCCCGCGCTGAGCGGCGTTCCTCCGGCGCTGGTCGCCCCCTGAGGCGGCGCGGACAGGCGTGCAGAAATCGCGCGCATTTTAACGAAACCGCGTGAATTAGCAGATCGTTAGCACCCGTCATGCGACCACTTCCCCGATAGCAAACGGGGGTGACGCATGACGGGCATAGGCCAACACCTTGGAAGCCTGACGTTCAAAGTTCTGGGCTTGGTCCTACTGATTGCGGGGGCGATGGAGGCGACGGTCTATGTCGGTCTAGACGCCGCGGATCGCAGCGCCGACAAGATGCGCGCTCTTGCCACCGAACGGCTGCCGGTTCTGGCGCGCAGCAACACCCTTCTGTCGGACCTTGCCGACGTCAATCAGGGCTTCGCCGTGCTTCTGGCCGCCGATGACGCGGCGACGATGCAGCGCGCCGAGGAGGAGACGCGCCAGCATCTGGCCGAGATCGCCGAAAGGATCGGCTCCTCGGGCGATACGGCGGTTGTGGCGCTTGTCGCCGAGATCGACCACCGGCTGAAAGACCTTGTTGCGGCACGGCATCGCGGGTTCGTGCGAAAGCAGGACATCGACAGGGTTTTGCGGTCGATGCAGGACGCGACGACCACGATCGCGGAATTCACCTATCGCCAGACCGAAGGCGCGCAACTCGCCTTGGTCGGTGATGCGGGCCGCTTCATCAAAGACCCCGCGACGGGCGAGGCGGGCAAGACCGTGATCGAAGGCATCCTGCGAAAGAGCATCGATCCGATCCGCCGCTTGACCGCGCTGGACGCCCAGGCGCGAACCGTTTTTGCAGCCGCGATCGGGGTTGCCCTGTCAGACGATGTCAACGCGATCCGCATGACGAAGAACGCCATTTCGGCCCATGCCGCGCTGCTTGACTTGCGTGCCAAGCAGGCCGAAGCCGAGCTTGCCGCCCCCGTGGCGCAACTGGTCGCGACCGCCGACCCGGCGACGGGCATCGTGGCGATGCAGATCGCGTTGCTTCAGGCGCAGTCGGCTGCCGAAAAAAGCGCCGCAGCGGCGGTGCAATCGGTCAGCGAACTTGCCTCGCATCTGAGTTCTTCGACCGAAACGGTGCTGTCCCGCGTCGAGTCGGCGACCGCTGCGATGCTGGAGCTGGCCGAAAGCTCGCAGGCGCGTCTGGTGTCATGGTCGGTCGCGGCGGCGTTGTTTCTGGCGGCTTGCCCGTTGCTGGCATGGGTTGTCCTGATCGCCCCGATCCGCCGCGCGACACGGGCGACCGCGCTTTTGTCGCAGGGTGTGCTGACAGCGGTCGACGGGTTGAAGGCCGGACGGGGCGAGCTTGGCCAGTTGACCGCAGCACTGACCGTCTTTCGCGATACGCTGCGCGACAAGCAGCGACTGGAAACCGAAGAACGCGCAAGCCGCGAAGCCCTGGCCGAACGCAGGCGCGCCGAAGAGCGCGAGACCCTTGCACGCGCGCGCCAGACCGCCGAGGAGAAGGAACGGCAGGGCCGCGAAACGGCCGCGCGTCTGGCCGCAGAAACGGCGGAACGCGACCGGCAGCGCAGCCTTGCCGAAGCCGAACAGCAAGAGCGCCTTGCCGTGCAGACACGCATCGTTTCGGCCCTTGGAGAGGGGTTGCGCCGCCTGTCGGCAGGGGACCTGACGACACGGATCGCCGAGCCGTTTCCCGGCGCCTATGACCGGCTTCGGCTTGATTTCAACGCTGCGACGACGGTTCTTGGCGGGTTGATGGCCGACATCCTCGTCACGGCCGAGTCGATCCGCGCAGAGGCGGGGACGATCACAGGGGCCGCCGACAGCCTGTCGCGCCGCACCGAAAGCAACGCGGCCACTCTCGAGCAGACGGCAGCGGCCCTGTCCGAGATCACCGGGCTGGTCAGATCGACCGCCCGCCAGACCGCCGAGGCCAACGAGATCGCCGCGGATGCGGACGCCAAGGCACGGCAAGGACGCGGCGCCGCAGGGCGGGCGCAAGAGACGATGGGGGCCATCGCCCGCGCCTCGGCCGAAATCACGCGGATCCTCGAGCTGATCCAGGGCATCGCCTTCCAGACCAACCTTCTTGCGCTGAATGCGGGCGTCGAAGCGGCGCGGGCGGGCGATTCAGGTCGCGGCTTTGCGGTCGTCGCGTCGGAAGTGCGCGCGCTGGCCCAACGCACGACAGATGCTGCCGCCGAAATCTCGGCCCTGATCACCGGCAGCGCGACCGAGGTCGAGCGCGGGGTGACCACCGTGGCCGAAGTCGACGCGGCACTGACCGAAATCGGCGAGGCCATCGCCACCCTCAACCGCACCATCGCCGAGGTGGTGCAGGCCACGCAAAGCCAGTCGACCGGCCTGACCGAGATCGACAGCGCGATGTCGCTTCTCGACCAAAGCACGCAGAGCACCGCGGCCACCGCTGTCGACGTCACCCATTCGAGCGAGGGCCTGATCGGCCAGTTGGGACGGCTGCGCGAAAAGCTCGACACCCTGACGATCGGGGAGGTGCCGCCGGCCCTGCCCCTTGCTGATACCCGCCACCGCGCAGCCTGACTGCTGCGCCCGAACTTGCGATGCATCCCCATGACCTTCCATAGCCTTCGCACCTTGCTTCCCGCCGCCGTGGTCGGCGCCCTGCTGGCCGTCGCCGCCGCGACGAGCCTGATCCACATCGCGATCCTGTCGCGCAGCATCGAGGAGTCAGCGCAGCAAAGCCTTGCCGCCGAACAGGCCAATATCGTCGCGCATATCGACGGCACTTTTCAGGAGTTCATGCAGGATGTCGTCGCGCGCGCCGACAGCGGCGCCCCTGCCGGGGCGGTCACTCAATTATCAGACCTTCTGGTGCAGGCCGGACCCGACGGACGCGAGGCGCTGCGCGGCAGCCTGACATCGGACCAGACCGACGGGTCACGCTATCGGCTGGCCTATGACGGAATGCGGAATTACTTCGCGTCCGCCCAGTCCGAGCATGGCTATTACGATGTCTTCGTCATCAACCGGAATGGCGACGTGCTGTTCACCCTTGCCAAAGAGCGCGACCTGCTGGGCAATGTGCTTTTGGGCGAGCTTTCCGCGACAGGCCTGTCACGCGCCTTTTCGGCGGCGATCGAGGCGAAGGGACCGGATGCGGTTTTCGCGGACTATCTTCCCTATGCCCCGTCGGACGGCGCATTGGCCGCCTTCATCGCCGCCCCGATCCACGATGACACGGGCCAGACCATCGGCGTCTATGCGGTTCAGGTGCCGAACCTGACGCTGCCGGAAAACCGGACCGACGGGCTGGAAGTGACCGTCATCGGATCCGACAACCTGCTGCGCATGTCGCAGCACGGTCAGGCCGAAGTGCCGCTCGCGCTCGGTTCGGATGTGGCCCGCAGTGCGGCACTTGCCGCGGCACTCGACGGGGAAACCGGCGTCATGGCCGATCAGACCGATGAAGCGGGCCGCAGAGTGGCCATCGCCTATGCGCCCCTCGATCTGGCCGGATCGAAATGGGCGATCAGCACGTCGATCCCGCAGGCGGGCATCTGGCCCGAGTTGGCCCGGCACATCGGCCCCTTTGCCGCCGGCTTCGGCCTGTTGGCGCTGGCCATTCTGGCGGCGGGAGGGCTGTTCCTGCACTGGGTGGGCCTGCCTGCCAGCCGCCTTGCCGCAGCCTTGCGCGAGATGCCTGCGACAGGAACGGAAGCGCCCTTGCCGGGACAGGGCCGCAAGGACGAGATCGGGCAGATTGCCCGCCACGCGGCACAGGCGCGCGCCGGTCGGCCCGACGGGACCGCATCGGGAAGAATGCCAATCCCGGACGCCGCCTTCGACCGGCACCCGATGGCGTCGATGGTCGTCTCGTCCACAGGAGAGGTCATTCGGGTCAATGCCGCGATGACCGGCCTGCTGGCCCGCCACGCGCGCGCCCTGACAGAAGGCTGGCCCGAACTTGCCCAGCCCGTGACACGTGGCACGCTGCTGCCGCCGGGCCTGCTGCAAACGCTTGCCTCGGGCGGGCCGCTGCCCCCCGCGCTTGGCGCAATCGCGTTCCAACTGCATGACATCGACGGCAAGGGAGAGGTGTTGCTGACCGCCGGGGATACAGCAAAACAACGCAACGCGGGCGCGATCCTCGATGCGATCATGGCAAACCAGGTCATGCTGGAACTTGACGCGGATGCGCGGGTGCTGAAAGCCAATGCCCACGCCTGCCGGCTTTATGGCTATTCCACCGCCGAATTCGAAGGGCTGGACCTGCGCCGCCTGATGCAGGACGACGGGCGCAACCTGCCCGATCTGATGGCGCGGATAGCACGGGACGGAACGGTCACCGAACGCCAGCACCGCCGGACCAAGACGGGCGGATCGGTCTGGGTCGATTGCACCTTCAACGCGATGAAAGACCCGCAGGGGGGCATCGATCGCATTACCGTGGTCTGCGTCGACGTGACCGAGGCCGTGCTGCGGATCGAAGCGGCGGAACGCAACCAGCAGGCGCATCGCGCGGCACAGACACGGGTTGTCGATGCGCTCGGCTCGGCCTTGTCGCGTCTGGCCGAAGGCGACATGACAACCGCGCTCGACGATCCGTTCGAGCCCGAATACGAAATGCTGCGCGCCAATTTCAACACGGCCGTCCAGCAGCTTGACCGGGCGCTTTCGGGCGTTGTCACGGGGGCCGCCAATATCCGCAACGGCGCGGCCGAGATCACCGAAGCCGCCGACGACCTGTCACGCCGCACGGAAAGCCAGGCTGCGACACTCGAGGAAACGGCCGCCGCGCTCGACATGCTGACGGCCAGCGTCAAGGCCTCGGCGCTTGGTGCGGACGAGGCCGACCGCGCGGTCACGGAAGCGCGCGAACACGCCGAAAGCTCGGGCAGCGTGGTGGTCGAGGCGGTCGCGGCGATGGGCGAGATCGAACAGTCCTCGCGCCAGATCCGCCAGATCATCGGGGTGATCGACGACATCGCCTTCCAGACGAACCTGCTGGCGCTGAACGCAGGGGTCGAGGCCGCCCGCGCAGGTGATGCCGGCCGTGGCTTTGCGGTCGTCGCCTCGGAGGTAAGGGCCCTTGCGCAACGCTCGTCCGAGGCCGCGCGCGAGATCAAGGACTTGATCTCGGCATCGTCCCGGCACGTGGAAAAGGGCGTCGGGCTGGTCGGTGAAACCGGCGAGGCGCTGAAGGCCATCGTGCAGGGTGTTTCGCAGATCGCCACCCGTGTCAGTGCCATCGCGCAATCGGCCCGCGCGCAGGCGACCGGGCTTTCAGAGATAAATTCGGGGATGGGGAATATGGATCAGGTCACGCAGCAGAACGCCGCGATGGTCGAGGAATCGACCGCCGCCAGCCATTCGCTGCGCAGCGAGGCCGAAGCCCTTGCAGGAGGGGTCGCCCATTTCCGCCTGCGCGGCACGGCGCCCGATCAGCGCCGCGCGGTGCCGGCCGCTGCACCCGTGCTGGCAAGCGCAGCGCGCCAGACCAGACCGAAGCTTGCCGCCAGCGCCGCACGCCCTGCGGAATGGGAGGAGTTCTGAGGTGAGCGTCGCGCCACCCTGCATTCTGATCGGGGCCTCGACCGGAGGGGTCGAGGCGCTTTACCAGCTGCTCGGCGCCTTGCCCGCAGACATGCCCCCGATCCTGATCGTGCAGCATATCCGCCCCGGCTATCTGCAAGGGCTGGTCGAGGGGATCGGCCGCAAGTGCCGCCTTGCCGCCTCGATCGCCGCCGATGGCGCGGTGGCAAGGGCCGGTCGGGCCTATTTTGCCCCCGACGGAGAGCGCCATCTGGAAATCGACACGCGGCTCGTCTGCCGTTTGCAGGCCGCACCGGCCATGAACGGGCATTGCCCCTCGGTCGATGCGCTGTTCCGTTCGGCCTTGCAGTTTTCCGTGCCGCCCGTCGCCGTGCTTCTGACCGGGATGGGCCGCGACGGAGCCGAAGGTCTGCGGGCGCTGCGCGATGCGGGGGCGACAACCATCGCGCAGGACCGCGCCACCTCGGTCGTCTGGGGCATGCCCCGCGCGGCCGAGGAATTGGGCGCGGCATGCCGGACCCTGCCGCTCGACCAGATTGCGCCGGCCCTTGTGAGGCTGGCGGCGCCGGGGTGCGCGGCATGAGCGGCCTGCGCGTTCTGGTTCAGGGCGAACATGCGATCAGTGCCGATGACGATGCGGTTCTGGCCACGGTTCTCGGCTCGTGCATCGCGGCCTGTCTGCGCGATCCGGTCACGGGTATCGGCGGGATGAACCATTTCCTTCTGCCCGAGGGCAGCGAGAGCGGACCTGCCGCCGTCAAATACGGGCTTCATGCGATGGAATTGCTGATCAACGGGCTGACCCGCGCGGGGGCAAGCCGCCAGCGCCTGCAAGGCAAGCTGTTCGGCGGCGCGCGGATGCTGCGCGGCCTGCCCGATATCGGCGCGGCCAATGCCCGTTTCGCCACCGAGTTCCTGCGCCGCGAGGGGATTGCCGATCTGGGCGGGTCGCTCGGTGGAGACCGTGGACGCAAGATCAGGTTCTGGCCGGCGACCGGACGGGTGCAGCAGCAATTCCTCGATCCGGCCGAAGTGTTCGAACGCCCCTTCGTCGCCCCGCCGCGGAACGAGCCGATCCTGTTCTAGAACAGCTCGACCCCGTGCAAGGCCCCCTCGTCGCCGGTGCCGAGAAGGCGCCCGGCCAGTTGCGCAAGGCGCAACGCCTCGATCCGCGCCGCCGCACCCGGAAGGAGTGTGGCAGGAACATGCGCCGCCTCGGCCGCCAGGACCAGCGCCAGCCCGTCGAGCCGCTGCAGCACGGAATCGAGCTGCTGCACGACCGCCGAAGGGGGCAACCCCGACAGGACGGGTGCAAGGGCCGCTTCGATCGCGCGCAGATCGGCGGCAAGCGCTGCGATTTCCGCCGCAGCGCCCGCCATCAGACGGTCGGCGCGCAGCGTCACAGCGGGCCTACCACGGCCTCGATGCAGTTGCGCATCTGTTCCTTGGTAAAGGGCTTGTTGATCAGGTTGTTAAGCCCCAGCGCCCGCCCTTTGGCGATCATGGCCGGATCGGCGCGACCGGTGACGAGGATGAACCCCGTCCGTTCCAGCCCGCGCGACTTGCGCACCCGTTCGAGCAGGCCGAGCCCGTCCATTTCGGGCATGTAGTAATCCGAGATCACAAGGTTCGCGGGGGCCGCGGCCAGCCCCGCCAAGGCGGCGCGACCGTCGGAAAAGGTGCGATAGCCTTCGATGTTCAACCAGTCGAGCACCTGCGTGATCAGCCCGCGGCTGACCGCCGTGTCGTCGACCACCACGACCTTGAGATCGCTGCGCTTCATGACTGTCTCCTTCAGATCCTGCGATAGGTGGTCACGCCCTCGGGCGCGAAATGGGCGGCGGCGGGGCCGGTGATCCGCTCGGAATGGCCGATGTAAAGCCAGCCGCCCGGGGGGATCGCCTCGGCAAAACGCTGCCAGAGCCGCTCTTGCGTGGGCTTGTCGAAATAGATCACGACGTTGCGGCAGAAGATCACCTGAAAGCCGCCCTGCATCGGCCACGGGCCAATGAGGTTCAACTGGCGAAAGCGCAGCGCCGCCCTGAGATCGGGATGGATCGCGCCGCCCTGTCCGGCGAACAGCAGGCGCCGCGCCTCGGCGGAAAGGGCTGCCAGCGCGTCGGCATCGTATTGGCCCGCTTCGGCCCGTGCCAGCGCCTTGCGGTCGACATCGCTGGCGAGGATGCGCAGATCGAGGGTGCCCGCCTCGGGGCAGAGCTTGCGCAAGGTGGCGGCGATGGACCACGGCTCCTCGCCGGTCGAGCAGGCCGAGGACCAGATGCGCACCCGCCCCCGCGCCCGCGCCAGCGCGACAAGCGGCGGCAGGGCGATCTGTTCGAGGTGGCGGAAGTGGTGCTCCTCGCGGAAGAAGCCGGTGACGTTGGTGGTGACGGCGGAAACAAGTTCTTGCCGCTCGGCCTCGCCCTGCGGCGCGGCGATGAGGGCGAGATAGGCAGAAAAACCGTCAAGCCCCAGCGCCCTGAGCCGCCCGAGCAGCCGTGATTGCAACATCGGACGCTTGCCCTCGGACAGCGCGATGCCGGTTTCGGCCATCACGATGGCGGCGAGGTCGCGAAAGTCACCCTCGGCCAGCACCATGTCGGAACGCAGGTCGGTTGCGGTCATGCCGCAAGCTCGGTCCCGAGGATCGCAGCGATGTCGAGCAGGCGCAGCAGCCGCCCCTGATGCACGACCAGACCGCGCAAGACGGCGCGCAATTCGTCGGAGGACAGGTCCGGCACCGGCTGGATGTCGGTCGCGGGCACCGAGAGGATATCGGTCACGGTCTCGACGACGAGCCCTGTCACCCGCTCGCCAATGGCGGTCACGATGATAACGTTGCGCTCGTCCTCGTCGATCGCGGTGAGGCCGAGCCGGTTGGCCAGATCGACGATGGGAATAATCGCGCCGCGCAGGTTGATCACCCCCTCGACAAAGGCGGGCGCGTGGGGAAGGTTCGACGGCTTGGTCCAGCCCCGGATTTCGCGCACGCACAGAATGTCGATGCAGAAATCCTGCCCCAAGGTGCGGAACACGACGAATTCGCGAAGTTCCGGCGTGGCGGCGGTCAGCGCGGGGCTGTCGGGTTGAAGGACGGCTGTGGCGATGGTCATGGATCACTCCGCTGCAATGGGGGTTCGGGCCGGAACGGCGGGCTTGCGCAAGCTGCGGCTTGGCAAAAGCTCGACCGGATCGAGGATCAGCGCGACCGACCCGTCGCCCAGAACGGTGGCCGCGGCGATGCCGGGGATATGTCCGTAATTGTCCTCGAGGCTTTTGATGACAACCTGTCTCTGGTCGTGGATCGCATCGACCAGAAGCGCCACGGTATTCTTGTCGTCGCGTTCGACCACCACGCAGATGCGTCCGGCCAGATCGACCGGCATGTCGCGAAAGCCCAGCGCCGCGCCGACATCGATCACGGGAAGGCAGATGCCGCGCAATTCGACGACGGGGTCGGCCAGACCAAGCCTGTGGCCCGCGCTGCCATCGGGGCGCAGGGTTTCGACGATGCTCGACACCGGAAGGATCAGAACCTGCCCCGCCGCCTCGACAACCATGCCGTCCATCACGGCCAAGGTCAGCGGCAACGAGATCGTCAGCGCCGTGCCCTTGCCCGGTTGCGAGGCGATGGAAATGCGCCCGCCCAGCGCGGTGATCTCGGACCGCAGCACATCCATGCCCACGCCACGCCCCGACAGGGCCGAAACCTCGGCCGCGGTGGAAAAGCCCGGCAGGAAGAGCAAGGCGTCCACCTCGGACGGCGACAGATCTGCCGTGGGTGCGATCAGGCCGCGGTTGATCGCCACCTGACGCACGCGGTCGCGGTCGATGCCGCCCCCGTCATCGGAGAGGGTGATGACGACCCGCCCCGACCGGTGCGCGGCCTGTATCGTCACGACACCGGTTTCCGGCTTGCCCGCAGCCCGCCGCGCCGCGGGCTTTTCGATGCCGTGATCGACAGAGTTGCGGATCATATGGGTCAGCGGGTCGGCCAGCCGTTCGATGATCGTGCGGTCAACCTCGGTCGTTTCGCCCTCGATCACCAGACGCGCCTGTTTGCCCGCGACCGAGGCCGCCTCGCGCAGGATGCGGTGCATGCGGTCGAAAAGCGGTTTTACCGGCTGGGCGCGGATCGCCATGACACTGTCCTGTATCTGGCGCGAAAGCTGCTTGAGCTGGTCGAGGCTGCGGTCGACATCGGTTTCGGCCCGCTTGCCGCTGCGCAAGATGGCTTCGGCCAGCATGGCGTGGTGGATCACCAACTCGCCCGCCACGTTCACCAGCCGATCGACGCGGTCCACATCGACGCGGATCGTCGCGCGGGGCGCCTGCGCCTCGGGGCGCGTTTCGGGGCGCGGTTCGGGGCGGGTTTCGGGGCGCACATCAGAGCGGGGCGCCGGAGTTTCGGCGCGGACGGGTGACGCGGGAAGCGGCGGGGGCGCTGCGGGGGCCGATACATCCCCGGAGGGATGTTGCACCGCATCGCGGATGGCAAGGTCGCAATGACCTGCGATGAAATCGAAGACGGCGCGAAGATCGGCCTCGTCCCTGTCGGTCTCGAGCCGGATCTGCCAGCGCAGCCGGCATTGCGCAGGATCGAAATCAGCCGTCAGCGCGCTTGCGTCCAGCACCACCTGCGCCTTGCCCAAGGCGCAGAGGTCGCGCAGGACAAGTGAGGGTTCATGTCCCGCCGCAAAAGCATCGGCATGGGGGGCAAAGTCGATGTCGAAGATGCGGCCCGCAAGCGGCAGGGGGACGAAGTCCATCGGCACGGCGGCAAAGGGCACCTCGATGCTGATGCGCTGGCTTGCCGGATCACGGGTGGCAACCAGCACTTCGTGGGCGTGCTGCATCACCGCCGGATCGAGCGGCGTTTCCGAGCGTTCGGCATTGACCATGTCGGCAAGGTGGTAGCTGGCGTCCAGAAGCGCGGCGACCAGGGGCGCATCGACCACCCGCTCGCCCGAGCGGATGTCGTCGAGAAGGGATTCGAAGCTGTGGGCAAAGCCAACCAGATTGGCAAAGCCGAAAGCCGCGGCGCCGCCCTTGATCGAATGCACGGCGCGGAAGACGGCGTTGACCGTTTCCCCGCCCGCATCGCCGCTTTCGATGCGGCGCAGGCCCGCGTCAAGCGCGATCAGCAGTTCTTCCGCCTCTTCGAAGAAGATGGCGCGCAGGTCGGTCGGTGGTGCCATGTTGCCCCCCTATACCGCTGCCACACGGTTGATCGTGGCCACCAGCGACCCCTCGTCGAAGGGTTTGGTGATCCAGCCTGTGGCCCCGATGGCCCTTGCGCGGTCCTTGAGCTTGGCCCCCGTCTCGGTCGTCAGGATCAGGATCGGCACGCGGGCCGCCGTATCGCCGGCCCGCACCGCCTCGATAAAGCCGAAGCCGTCCATGCGGGGCATGTTCAGGTCTGTCACGATCAGGTCGGGGGCGGCTTCGGCCAGACGGTCGAGCGCGTCGAGCCCGTCTTCGGCCAAGGTCACATCGAACCCCGCAGCCGACAGCGCGGCGCGCAGCATCTCGCGCATCGTCAGGCTGTCGTCCACGGCAAGAACCCGCAATGTCATGCGTCACCCCCTTGCAGAAAATCGGTTGCACCCATGTCTGCCAGCGCGGCACGCAGCGGGTCGGAGGGGGATTGCAGCACAAGACCCGCCCCCATTTCGGCCCGCGCGACAAGCAGCACCTGAAGCGCCGCCGCCCCGAAATGGCGCACGGCCGAGCCGTCAAGCACGGCGGCCCCCGTGCCGCGCAAACGGCCCCAAAGGGCGGTCGCGGATTCGACGGTCAAGCGCGGATCGAGCGGGACGGGTGCAGGCATCGGAAACCCCCTAAACATCGGTTCCCGAGCAGTTAGCAGCGATTCCCTGAAGGAAGGTTTAAGGCGCAAGCCGTCTTCCCAGACGACCCCACCCATACCTTCGGAATGGCCGCCCCGACCGTGCGGGGCTTTTCATCATTGAAAAGAAACAACTTTTCAGACACCCCGACGGCAGACCCATACCAATGTCAGACCCGTTCCGGCAGGGCATCCCAAAAGCCAGATGTCGCGCACCGAAGTGGCGGCGTAAAAAGGCAGCATCGAGGAACCCAGCAAGGATGCCGGCCATGACCTTCTCAACCTACGCGTCGAATGGCCCGCGCAACCTGTATTCTGCCCAGCGCATGGGGCTGAACTTCGTTCCCCAGCAGCGCGACATCCACGCCAAGCGCCGCCTGACCAACATGCTGGTTGCAGGTCTGCTTGTCGCCGCCAACATCGGCCTTGTCGCGGCGCTTGTGCCTTCGGCAAAGTCGGCGCTGTTCTCGGTCAGCCTTCCGTCCTTGTCGGCGCCGCAGAACTGATCCGGTTCGCCAGCATCGGCAGCATCAGGGCGAACAGCTCGGCCTGAGACGAGATCGCGCAGCGCATGTAAAGCTGGCGGCGGAATACCTTGACCGTCTGCGCGGATACCCCCAAGCCCAAGGCGATGGACGCGGTCGAATGGCCGCGCAGGATCATCAGCGCCACCTCGGCCTGACGCCGCGAGAGACCGATGTCGCGCTGCCGTGCCGCCGCAATCAGTGCCGTGACGACATCGCTCGCGCTGCCCCCCGGTTGCAGCCCGCCCCATTGCCGTTCGGCCAATGCGGCGGCGACGGGGGCCGCGGCACGGCATGCCGCCCAGTCTGCCGCGTCGAAACCGGTTCCGCTTGTCGCATCGCGGCCGAGGCAGAGCATGAGCGTCATGCCCGCTTGCGGACGGGCGAGAAGGACGATCTCATCCAGAAGCGTGGTGTCGCGGTAGTATTCCTCGTGGTAGCGGCTGCGGGAAAAGGCGTCGGGGGCCACATCGCACAGGCGGTAGGCCCCTGCCCCCGCCTGACGCAGGTGCAAGGCGTGGAACGGGTCGAGAAGATAGGCCCCCGCCAGATACCCCGCCTCGAGCCGTGCAAAGACCTGCGTCGCCCGCGCCTGCCGGAACAGCACCCGGGGCGGGCCATCGGCACCGAAAGCCAGCCCGACGACCGAATCCGGGGCCGCGACGGCGGCGAGCCAGACCAGCAGCGCCGGGGTGAACCCCGCCCCGCCCTGCGCGCGGATCACCGCCGCCAAAGCCTCGTCCCGCTGCATCCCGCTCTCCGATAACCCCTTGGGGGTATATACCACCCGTTTGCCGCGCCATAGCGTTTATGGCAGAATTCCGGGGGTATCCCCACCCAGACAAAGGCTTTTCATGCGCATCGCCCTTTTGCAGACCACATCGCCCGAGGGCGACGACGACACGGCCTTCGCAACGCTGGCCCATGCGATGCAGGCGGCGGCCGCGATGCAGGCCGTGACGCTTGTCGCGCCGGAAACCTACTTGCCCGGATATGGCCAGCCCGACATTCCCGCCCGCGCCCAACCGCGCGGCGGGCCGTGGCACCAGCGGCTTGCAGCGCTTTGCGTGGCGCAAGGCTGCGGGATCGTCGTGGGCTACGCCGAACGCGACGGCGCGTCGGTCTATAACTCTGCCGTCGCCTTCGACGCCTCGGGCCGCGAGATCGGCCATTACCGCAAGGTGCAGTTGTTCGGGCCGCGCGAGAAATCGATCTACGCCGCCGGAGACTCGGTTGCGACCTTCGATCTGGGCGGCATCCGGACCGGACTGCTGATCTGCTACGATGTGGAATTCGCCCATCTGGTCCGCGCGCTGACGCTGCAAGGGGCTGCGCTCATCCTCGTGCCGACGGCCAACCCCGAACCCAACGGCCATGTCAGCCGGCTTGTCGTGCCGGCCCATGCGATCAACCATTCGGTCACCATCGCCTATGCGAACTATTGCGGGACCGAAGGCGCGATCACCTATTGCGGCGGATCGGTCATTGCGGCGCCGGATGCGGCGATGCTGGCCTATGCGGGGCCCGCGCCCGCGCTGCTGGTTGCCGATATCGGCCGCACCCCCGATCCGGCGCTGCTGCAGACGCAGGCTGCCGATTTCCGCCCGCTCGGGTGAGATGATGCCCAAGGACATGCCCGGCAACCGCTACGACATCCTGTTCCAGCCGATGCGGATCGGCCCGAAAACGGCCAAGAACCGCTTCTATCAGGTGCCCCATTGCAACGGCGGCGGCTACCGCGACCCTTCGGCGGTGGTCGAAATGCGCCGGACCAAGGCCGAGGGCGGCTGGGGTGTGATCTTCACCGAACAGACCGAAATCCATCCCACTTCGGAAATCACCCCCTTCATCGAACAGCACCTGTGGGACGACCGCGACATTCCCGCGCTGGCACGGATGGCCGAGGCGATGAAAAGCCACGGTGCGCTTGCCGGTATCCAGCTTGCCTATTCCGGCATCAACGGGCCGAACCTTTACAGCCGCGAGGTGCCGCTTGCCGTATCGGGCGGGCCGATCCTGACCTTTACCTCAGACCCCGTGCAGGCCCGCACGATGGACCGCGAAGACATACGCGACCTGCGCCGCTGGTTCCGCAACGCCTTTCGTCGCAGCCAGCAGGCGGGCTTCGACCTCATCTGCCTTTATGGCGCGCATGGTTTCGGCATCCTGCAACATTTCCTGTCGCGCGCCACGAACCAGCGCAGCGACGAATACGGCGGCAGTCTGGAAAACCGCGCCCGCTTCCTGCGCGAGATCGTCGAGGACGCGCGCGAGCAAACGCGGGGCGAAGTTGCACTCTCGCTGCGGCTTTCGCTGCATGAAGGCGGCGCTTTCGGGTTCTCGAATGCGGAACTGCGCGATTTCATCGAGATGCATGGCGATCTGCCCGACATCTGGGACCTTGCCAACGGCACATGGGAGGCCTGTTCCGGCACCTCGCGTTTCAAGCCCGAAGGCGCGCAGGAAGAGCTGGTCGCGGGCATCAAGGCGCTGACCCCGAAGCCGGTGGTGGGCGTGGGGCGCTTCACCTCGCCCGATGCGATGGTGCGGCAGATCAGGGCGGGGATCCTCGACTTCATCGGCGCGGCGCGGCCGTCGATCGCCGATCCGTTCCTGCCGAAGAAAATCGAGGAAGGCCGGATCGAGGACATCCGCGAATGCATCGGATGCAACATCTGCGTCAGCGGCGACATGACGCAAGGCATCTCGCGCTGCACGCAGAACACGGCCTTCATGGAGGAATGGCGCAAAGGCTGGCACCCCGAACGGATGCACCCCAAGGGCGCGTCGGACAGCGTGCTGATCGTGGGGGCCGGTCCCGCAGGGCTGGAGGCGGCGCATATCCTAGCCAAGCGCGGCTACGCCGTCACGCTGGCCGATGCGGCCGACAAGATGGGCGGTCGCGTGCTTCGCGAAGCGGCGCTTCCGGGCCTTTCGGCATGGAAACGCGTGGCCGATTACCGTCTGGGCCAGCTTGCCCCCCTGCCCAATGCACAGCTCTTTCCGGCCAGCCGGATGACGCCTGAGGATATTCTAGGCTTCGGTGCCGATCATGTCTGCATCGCCACGGGCAGCCATTGGCGGCGCGACGCGGTGGCGCGGCTGCATCTGCATCCGATCCCGACCGATGCGGCAATGCCCGTCTTTACCCCCGACGACCTGATGGCGGGCCTCGTGCCGCAAGGCCGTGTCACGCTTTACGATGACGACCATTTCTACATCGGGTCGGTGCTTGCCGAACTGCTGGTCGCGCGGGGCTGCGAGGTCGATTACGTCACTCCCGCCGTCAAGGTGGCGGAATGGGCCGACAACACGCTGGAACAGGCCACGATCCAGCGGCGCCTGATGGAGCTGGGCGTGACCTTGCACCTGTCGAAGGCGCCCGAGGCGGTCGGTGCCGATGGTGTGACGCTGGGCTGCACATGGACGGGACGCCAAAGCAGGATTGCGGCCGATGCCGTGCTGATGGTGACCGCGCGCAGGCCCGACGACGCGCTTTACCATGCCACCCGCGCGCTGGACTGGCAGGGGGCGGGGATCAAATCGCTCAAGCTGATCGGAGATGCCGCAGCCCCTGCGCCCATCGCCTGGGCCACCTATGCCGGACGCCGCTACGCCGAGGAACTGGATCAGCCGGACCGGGGGGATGCCCTGTCCTTCCGGCGCGAGATTGCGGGGCTTCTCGACCTGCCTGCCCTGACGCCGCGGGACTGACCACGCCCCTTGCCACCGACAGGGGAGAGGGGCTTGTCTTTCCTGCGGGGCCAGTCTGCAAGCCTGCGCGCGACGGGGGGCTTTCCGCCCCCCGCGGGCCGCGTTCCGCGCCCCTCCCCCCGAGAGTATTTCGGCAAGGATGAAACGGGTCGGACCCTTTTGGCTTTCACACTGCGCAAATATCCTCGGGGGGTGAGGCGCGCAGCGCCGAGGGGGGCGGAAAGCCCCCTTTTGCGCCTGCGGTCGCCGGGCCTAGCCGATCAGGACAACGACCCATGCGGCGCCCGCCGCAAGCGCTGTGACCGCCACGGCCGCCGATCCGCAATCCTTGGCGCGTTTGGCGCGGGGGTGGATATCGGTCGAGATGTAGTCCACCACTTCCTCGATCGCGGTGTTCACCAGTTCCGCCACCAGCACCAGAAGACCGAAGCCGATGATGACCGCCCGCTCGGCCCCGCCCAGATCGAGCGCGAAGGCCGCAGCGGCAGAGAGCGCGTTCGCCAAGGTCCATTGCCGCAGCGACTTTTCCTGCGACCATGCCGATTGCCAGCCCTGCCAAGACCAGACCGCCGTATTCCTGACCCGCCGCACCTCGGCCCAGAGCCATTCAAGCATCGCGTCCCCCCCGCCTTTTTCCGGAAAGGTTAGCCGCCCGTTTCGCTTGCGTCGAGATAGGCGCGCACGCAGGTGACCACATGGGCAAAGCGGTCACCGCCCAGATGCACCCCGCCATACCAGCGCGTGACCACGACGACATGATCGACCAGCCCCGCGCGCTCGAGCATGCGCAGGATCACGGCACCGGCCCCGGCCTCGCCGTCGTCCCCCTTGACGGGTCCGCCGTCGGACAGGATGGCGGCCCATGTGTTATGCGTGGCTTTGGCGAATTTCTTCACGCGCTTCAGGTCGGCCAGAAAGGCCTCGACCCCGGCGCGGCCGGAAACGGGGCCACCGCTTACGGCGTAGCGCGACCCGCGGTCGCGCAGGACTTCCTCGATCTGCAACACCTGCGCATCCTCCGCCCCGAAGCCATGACACAAGCGGCGCCGGAAGCCAACGCGTCGGACAGCCCCCCGTGAGACCAAGCGTCAGACCGAGCGTCAGACCGCGCGCAGAGCCTCGAGGGCGGATTTGTTCTTGCAAAAGGCGGGCAATGCCTCGGCCCGGGCCGTCTTGCCGAGCCAGGGCACGCAATCGCCCGCGCGGTCGCAGGCCTGACAGCGGTCGACCAGTTCGGCCAATTCCTCGCGCGACATCCAGCCATCGACGACGGCGTCGGTCAGGTTCACATCCAGAACGCGCGCCATGCCGCGCGTCAGGCCCCAAGCCATCGGCGCTTCGACATATCCGATCATCCAAACCTCCATTCCGTCCCCGTAGGGACAGAATGCCGCAGCCGCCGCGGGCCTGCCTTGATCCGGATCAAACGGCGTGCGGCGCGTCAGACCCCTGCGGCGAGCAGGCGCGCCACCACGGCGCGCACCTGCGCCTTGCGCTGGGCATTGGCCGGATGGGTGCCAAGGAACGCATCGCCGGGATCGGGCAGACGGTCGAAGAAACCCGTGCCGATCACCGGATCATAGCCCGCCCGCAGCGCGATCTCGGCGCCCAGCGCATCGGCCTCGAGTTCGAAGTTCTTGGCGTAGCTGCGCGCGCCCATCGTGGCGCCCATCTCTTGCGCCTGACGCACTGCCGCCGCATCGCCTCCGGCCGCCTGCGCGAGGATTCCGGCCAGAACCGCCCCTTGCGTCGCGGTCTGCTTCTGCTGCGGGATATGGCCGAGGATGTGGTGCGACGCCTCGTGGCCGAGGACGAAGGCGATCTCGTCGGCATTGCGGGCATCGGCGATCAGCGCGAGGGTGAAGCCCAGAACCGGCCGCCCCCTGCGGTCGAGCGTCTGGAAGGCGTTGGGCGGCTGGCCGGGGCGGTCGTCGATGACGATCAGGAAATCGCAGTTGAGCGCGATGTTGCGCGCGCGGCACATGGCTTCGGTCATCGGCTCGACGCGCTGGACCACCTGAATGAAATTGCGCGCCGCGTCACGCGGTTGCAGCCGTTCGGACACCGCAGGCCGTGCGAGATCGACACCGGGGGGAGGGGCGACCGGACCCACCGGATAGACCGGCGCGCAGGCTGTCGTCAGCCCCACCGCCACCCATAGCGCCCAAGCCCAGATCCGCATGCCCTGCCCCCGTTTTCTTCCTGCCGCCACCGCGTCGCCGCGCCATTGCGCAGCAGGTTAGCGCAGCCTGCGCCGCGCGAAAGCCCCTGCGGCAGGCTTCGGCAAAGTCTTAACGCCCCTGCCCTTCCTGCGCCACCCCTGCCCCGTCGCGCCGCTGTGGCAGCCAGCGCAGATGCGCCGTTGCCCCGGCCCCCAAGCCGCGCTAGCCTTGGCGCATGTTCACCATCGAGCACGACTTCGACGCCACCGTGATCACCCTCATCGACGAGGGGCATGCGGGGCTTTGCGAAGATGTCACGATCAACGCCTTCGAGGATTGCGTGACGCTGGAACAGATCGACCCGCTGAGCGCGGAACCGGTCAGGATCACCCTGTCGCTGACGCAGCTGCGCGACCTTGCCGCCGCGCTGGATCTGCCCGAGGGCAGCTACCGCATGGGCGGCAAGGCGGTTTAGCGCAGCCGCCAGCGCGCATCATTCAAGCTTGAACACCTTGTCGCGCGACGTGGCCCCGCGCAGCAGCACGACGCGCCCCTTGGCCACCCCCAGCGCATGGGCCAGCGCCTCGGCCACGGCGGCATTGGCGCGACCATCCTCGGGCGGGGCGGACACGCCGATGCGCAGAACCCCGCCGTCGAGTTCGACGCCGGGCCTGCGCGCGCGCGGCGTGACCCGCACCGCGAATTCCGCGCCCGCGACGGCCAGATGCGCCAGTTCCGCCTTCTTCATCCTTCCCCCCTGCCCACGGCCCCGCTAACCTGCCAGAAACCGCACGGAGCCGCCATGACCACCGCTTTCTTTCACGACGAACGCACCCTTTGGCACAGTGGCGGCAACTATTCGTTTACCCTGCCGACAGGCGGGCTTGTCCAGCCCGGCGCGGGCCTTCCCGAAAGCCCCGAGACCAAGCGCCGGCTTGTGAACCTGCTGCATGTCACGGGGCTGATGCGCGATCTTGCCCTGCGGGGCGCGGCCGAGGCCAGCGCCGACGATCTGCTGCGCGTGCATCCGCAAGGCTACCTTGCCAGCTTCAAATCGCTTTCCGATGCGAACGGGGGCGAACTTGGCCCCCGCGCGCCTTTCGGGCGCGGCGGATACGAGATCGCCGCCCTGTCGGCGGGGCTGACGGTCGAGGCCCTGCGCGCCGTCATGGCGGGCGAGGCGCGCAATGCCTATGCCCTGTCGCGCCCGCCGGGGCACCATTGCCTGCCCGAGCGGCCCAACGGCTTTTGCCTGCTTGCCAACATCGCCATAGCGATCCGCGCGGCGCAGGCGGCAAACCCGTCGCTGCGCGTGGCCGTGATCGACTGGGACGTGCATCACGGCAACGGGACCGAGGCGATTTTCTACGACGACCCTACGGTCCTTGCCATTTCGCTGCATCAGGACCGCAATTACCCGATGGACACGGGGGACGCCGGGGACCGTGGCGCGGGGGCGGGGCTGGGGTATAACCTCAACATCCCGTTGCCGCCCGGCACGGGGCACCGGGGCTATCTTGCGGCCTTCGACCGTCTGGTGGTTCCGGCGCTGCACCGCTTCGGACCCGATGTCATCATCGTGGCCTGCGGCTATGACGCCGCCGCCATCGACCCGCTGGGCCGCATGCTGGCCACGGCAGACACTTTCCGCCAGATGACCCGCCGCACGATGGAGGCGGCAGCCGACCTGTGCGGGGGCCGTCTGATGCTGGCGCATGAGGGCGGCTATTCCGAAGCCTATGTCCCGTTCTGCGGCCATGCCGTCCTTGAAACCCTGAGCGGCAGCGCGATCACCGCGCCCGACCCGTTCGAGCCAACGCTGAGCCTGCGCCAGCCGAACGCCGCTTTCGACGCCTTTGTCGATGGCTGGATCGACGATCTTGCCAAGGCGGGCTGACGGCGGTTTCGCGCGGGTGCGGTTGACCCGGCCGTAAGGCTGCGCCGCAGGCATTGGGGCATAGGCTGCGCCTTGCTGCGACGGAAACCACGGACAAGGGCGTGCAAGGCCACGGCGGGCGGCGGCGGTTTCGTGACCGAAGCCCCCTTGACGGGCCGCCCTGCGCCCCGCCACATCACCCCAGATCAGGAGCCACGCATGCCCAAGCCGAACCAAGCCGTCCTCGACTATCTTTCGACCCGCATTTC
Source organism: Paragemmobacter straminiformis (assembly GCF_014243445.1). Classification (GTDB taxonomy): domain Bacteria; phylum Pseudomonadota; class Alphaproteobacteria; order Rhodobacterales; family Rhodobacteraceae; genus Paragemmobacter; species Paragemmobacter straminiformis. The sequence continues at coordinate 233,697 of NZ_JACLQD010000004.1, read as the reverse complement.
CTATCCGGCCAAGGTCATGTCCGGCCCCGTCCCGACAAGGGACGAGGTGATGGCGATCCTGCAAACCGCCTTGCGCGTGCCGGATCACGGCAAGCTCGAACCGTGGCGTCTGGTGCTGATCGACCGTCCGGCCATGCTGCGGCTTGCCGGTCTGGCCGAAGCGCGGGCGCGGGAACTGGGCGGCGATGCCGAGAAGATCGAGAAGGGGCGCGGGCAATTCGACCGAGGCAACCTTGCCGTGGCGGTGATTTCCTCGCCCATGCCCTCGGAAAAGATCCCGGGGGTGGAACAGCTTTTGTCGGCTGGCGCTTTGTGCATGAACATCCTGCATGCCGCCACGGCCTCGGGTTGGGGGGCGAACTGGCTGACGGGCTGGGTCAGCCATGACGCGACCTTTGCGGCCCGTGCCTTTGGCTGCGCCGATGGCGAGACGGTCGCAGGCATCATCCACATCGGCACTGCCGCTGCCGCCATGCCCGACCGTCCGCGCCCCGATCTTGGGCGCATCCTCACGCAGGCGCCCGCATGATCTTTTCCGCCTTTCTAAGGGCGCTGTCACAAGGGGCAGACCCGCGTTTCCGCGCTGTGCTGCTGCGCGGAGTGGCGCTGAGCCTCGGGCTTCTGGTGGCGCTTTGGGTCGTGACGATCGAAATCGTGCGCTGGCTTACCCCCGATACGCTGACCTTGCCGTGGATCGGCGAGGTGGGCGGGATCGACATGGCGGCGTCGGTCGGATCGGTGGCGTTGCTGCTTGTCGCATCGGTCGTGCTGATGGTGCCGGTGGCCTCGGCCTTCAGCGGCCTGTTCCTTGAACGGGTCGCGGCGGCGGTCGAGGCGCGGCATTACCCCGCACTTCCGGCCGTCCGCGCCCAGCCTGTTGCCGAAGCGATCTTCGGCGCGGCGGTCTTTCTGGTGATCGTGATCGGGGCGAACCTTGCCGCGCTGCTTGTCTGGCCCTTTACCGGCCCGTTTGCACCGCTGCTTTTCTGGGCGCTGAACGGCTGGCTTCTGGGGCGGGAATATTTCACACTTGTCGCGCTGCGCCACCTGCCGCCCGATCAGGCAGGCCGGTTGTACCGGGCCAACCGCGCGACGGTCTGGGCGGCGGGCACGCTGATGGCGGCCCCGCTGTCGGTGCCGCTGGTGAACCTGCTGGTGCCGGTGCTTGGCGTGGCGACCTTTACCCACATCTTCCACAGCCTGCGCCGCTAGAGGCGCCGCGCCTGTTACGGCGTGCGCGGCGTCAGGATCTGGAACACGTCGACGTTCCGGATGCTGATGACGCCCGACATGATCACCGCCACGAGGACCGCCCAGATCACAAGCGTCACCACGGTCGTGATCTTGGCCTTGCGGCCGACGACATGACCCGAGGGCGCGCTTTTCGGCGTGCCGGGGACGACCTCGCCCGCGTCCTGCTGGCTTTCGAAGCGCAGGGGCAGCACGATGAAGAACACCAGAAACCAGGTCGTGGCGAAAAGGACGATCGCGCCGGTGATGCTCATACTTGCTCCAGTTCGATCAGGCAGCCGTTGAAATCCTTGGGGTGCAGGAACAGCACGGGCTTGCCATGCGCGCCGATCTTCGGCTCTCCCGAGCCGAGCACCCGCGCACCCGAGGCTTGCAGCCGGTCACGCGCGGCAAGGATGTCGTCCACCTCGTAGCAGATGTGGTGGATGCCGCCTGCGGGGTTCTTGTCGAGAAACCCCTTGATGGGCGAGGCGTCGCCCAAGGGATAAAGCAGTTCGATCTTGGTGTTGGGCAGTTCGATGAACACCACCGTCACCCCGTGATCGGGTTCGTCCTGCGGTGCGCCGACCTTGGCGCCAAGGGTGGCGCGGTATTGTTCGGCCGCGGCCGTCAGGTCGGGCACGGCGATGGCGACGTGGTTCAGGCGTCCGATCATTCGGGTCTCTCCCTTTGTCCCTTTGCGCTGCCTTATCCGCGCCTGCGGCCGCTGCCGCAAGGGGAAGAAGGGTCGCAGGGGCGACCGGCTGTTCACGCATTGGCAACCTTCTTGCGGCAGGCTGGACAGATGGAACCGATCCCACCCTTTCCTATGCGAGTGACCGCCATGCAACCGACCGCCCCGCCCCGCCTGACCGATGCGCTGAACGCGCGGATCGCGGCGCTTTATCCGCCGACCAACGGGTCGGACGATACCCTGACCAGTTGCGTAAGCTCGGTCAGCCTTTCGCGCTGGCGGCCATCGGGGCCGAAATTCGCGGGGGAAAGCCAGGCACGGTAAGCCTCGCGCAGGGCGGGCCAATCCTGATCGGTCATGGCGAACCATGCCGTGTCGCGGTTGCGCCCCTTGAGGATCATGTGCTGGCGGAACACCCCTTCGAAGGAAAACCCCAACCGCTGCGCCGCGCGGCGCGAGGGCATGTTGAGGGCGTTGCATTTCCATTCGTAGCGGCGGTAGCCGTTGGAAAAGGCCCAGTCCATCATCAGAAACATCGCCTCGGTCGCGGCACGCGACCGTTGCAGGGCGGGCGAGAAGCAGATGTGACCCACCTCGATCACCCCGTGATCGGGCGTGATCCGCAAATAGGCGGCAACCCCCACGGGATGCGCCGCGCCCGCCTCGTAGATCGCCCAGAAATGCGGGTCCTTGCCCGCCACGGCATCCTTGGCCCAGCGGTAATAGGCCGAGGCCGCATGGAACGGACCCTGCGGCATGTAATCCCAAAGCCAGTCATGCCCGTCGAAAGCGGCGAACAGATCGGCGGCGTGGGCATCGGCATCGAGCCGCACAAGGCGGGCATAGCGCCCCTCCAGCGGGGAATCCCCCGGCCAGGGCGCAGGCGTCCAACCTGCCACTTCCGGCCCGATCTTGCGCTCGTTACCCATGTCCGTCTCTCCGAAATACCGCGTTGCCCGACTATCGTAGCCGCAGGTGCCCAGCGCAAGCCGACCTTGGCGCAAAACGCGAAAAGCCCGCCCGCACAGGGGCGCGCCGTGCGGTGAAAATGAAAAGGGGGGCCAAAGCCCCCCCGTCCGATACGTCCGAACGCCGCTTCACTGGTCCTTCGGCACGACCCGCAGCCGCAATTCGCGCAGCTGCTCGTTCAAAGGCTCGCTCGGCGCGCCCATCAGCAGGTCCTCGGCGCGCTGGTTCATCGGGAACATGATGACCTCGCGGATGTTCTGCTCGTCGGCCAGCAGCATCACGGCGCGGTCGATTCCCATCGCGCAGCCCCCGTGCGGCGGTGCGCCGTATTTGAACGCCTTGACCATGCCGCCAAAACGCTTGTCCACCTCGGAGTTCGGATAGCCCGCCAGCTCGAAGGCCTTGTACATGATCTCGGGCTTGTGGTTGCGGATGCCGCCCGAAATCAGTTCGTAGCCGTTGCAGGCAAGGTCGTACTGGTAAGCGTAGACTTTCAGCGGATCGCCCATCAGCGCCTCCATCCCGCCCTGCGGCATGGAGAAGGGGTTGTGGGAGAAGTCGATTTTCCCGTCGTCGGTCTTTTCGTACATCGGGAAATCGACGATCCACGCAAAGCGGAAGGTATCCGTCTCGCACAGGCCAAGCTCGCGCCCGATCTCGTTGCGCGCGCGGCCTGCCACGCTTTCGAACTGCTCGGGCTTGCCGCCAAGGAAAAAGGCCGCATCGCCAAGGCCCAGACCAAGCTGGGTGCGGATCGCTTCGGTGCGCTCGGGGCCGATGTTCTTGGCAAGCGGGCCGGCGGCTTCCATGCCCGAGCCATCCTCGGCCTCGCGCCAGAAGATGTAGCCCATGCCCGGCAGGCCCTCTTTCTGGGCAAAGGCGTTCATGCGGTCGCAGAACTTGCGGCTGCCGCCCGTGGGTGCGGGGATGGCGCGAACCTCGGTGCCTTCGTTTTCCAGCAGCTTGGCGAAAACCGCAAAGCCCGACCCGCGGAAATGTTCGGACACGATCTGCATCTTGATCGGGTTGCGCAGGTCCGGCTTGTCGCTGCCATACCACAGGAGCGAGTCGCGATAGGCGATACGCGGCCACTGCGCGTCGACCTTGCGGCCATTGCCGAATTCCTCGAACACGCCCTGAATCACCGGCTGGACGGCGGCGAAGATGTCTTCCTGCTCGACAAAGCTCATCTCGACATCGAGCTGGTAGAAGTCGGTGGGCGAACGGTCGGCGCGCGGGTCCTCGTCACGGAAGCAGGGGGCGATCTGGAAATAGCGGTCGAAGCCCGACACCATGATCAGCTGCTTGAACTGCTGCGGCGCCTGCGGCAGGGCGTAGAACTTGCCCGGATGCAGACGCGACGGCACGAGGAAGTCGCGCGCGCCTTCGGGGCTCGAGGCGGTGATGATCGGCGTCTGGAATTCGTTGAACCCCTGATCCCACATGCGGTTGCGAAGCGAGCGCACGACATTCGAGCGCAGCATCATGTTGCGGTGCAGTTTCTCGCGGCGCAGGTCGAGGAAGCGGTAGGTCAGGCGCGTTTCCTCGGGATAGTCCACCTCGCCGAAGACGGGCATCGGCAATTCCTCGGACGCGCCAAGCACGGTCAGGCCGGTGGCGTAGACCTCGACCTCGCCTGTCGGGATCTTGGGGTTCACCAGCGCGGCATCGCGGGCCTTGACGCGCCCGTCGATGCGGATGACCCATTCGGCGCGGACCTTCTCGATCTCGGCAAAGGCGGGGCTGTCGCTGTCGGCCAGCACCTGGGTGATGCCGTAGTGGTCGCGCAGGTCGATGAACAGCACGCCGCCGTGGTCGCGCACGCGATGGACCCAGCCCGAAAGACGGACCGTCTGGCCCACATGGGCGGTGTTGAGGTCGGCGCAGGTATGGCTGCGATAGGCGTGCATGGATGATCCCCTTTGCGAGGCGAAAACGTGGTCGCCGCCGATACACCCTTTGACAGGGGCGAAGTCAAGCCGAAGGCAAGCCTCGGGCCATGAATTCCGGCGCGAAGACCGCCGGACCTGCACAGGCACCGCCCTGCGCTGCTTCAGCCTTGCGCAAATACTCTCGGGGGGATGAATTGGCCGGAACGGCCAAGAAGGGGGGCGGAAAGCCCCCCTTAGTCTTCGTGCCGCGGCACCTTGCCCGAAGGGGCAAGATAGGGGCGCGTCACATCCTGCAAGGCGACGTCCAGCGCCTCGACCTCGAGTGCCACGGCACCGTCACCCGCAAGAACAAGCGTCAGGCGGCCCGTTCCATCCTCGCCCGCGGCCCAGTCGAGCGACAGGAGCGACAGCACGAGATCCTTGTCGCCACGGTCAAAGCCCAGCGAACGCACGGCTTGCACATCCTCGACGACAAGCAGTGTGCGCACCCGTTCATAGCCGCGCCCCGCCGTTTCGGCGGCCTTGCGGTCCTCCCAGCGGAAGCGGTTCAGCAAGAGGGCGAAGCGATGCCGTTTCGCCTGCCATGCCATGTCGGCGGCGGAAAAGACCGCATCCTGCACCAGCGCCGAGATGACGGACAGATCCTCCGGCCCCTCGGCCCGAAGGCGCAGCGGGGTTTCGTCGCCATCCTCGAAGCGTGCATCTGCCATCAGTTGCCCTTGATCCGTTCGATCTTGGCCCCGCAGGCCGAAAGCTTTTCCTCGACCCGTTCATATCCACGGTCAAGGTGGTAGACGCGGTTCACCAGCGTTTCCCCCTCGGCAGCCAATCCGGCAAGGATCAGGCTGACGCTGGCGCGCAGGTCGGTCGCCATGACCGGCGCCCCTTTCAGCTTGGACACGCCCGTCACCTTGGCCGTGCCGCCGTGAACGTCGATCTTCGCGCCCATGCGGATCAGCTCGGGGGCATGCATGAAACGGTTCTCGAAAATCTTCTCTTCCAGCACGGAAACCCCGTCAGCGGTGCAAAGCAGCGCCATCATCTGCGCCTGAAGATCGGTCGGGAAGCCGGGGAAAGGTTCGGTCGTCACGTTCACCGCCTTGACCCGCCCGTTCCTGCGCGAGACTTTCAGCCCCCGCGCGGTTTCCGTGACCGAAATGCCGGATTCGTCCAGCTTCTCGGCAAAGGCGCCGACAAGATCGATGCGCCCGCCAAGAAGTTCAACCTCGCCCCCGCAAATCGCCGGAACCAGCATATAGGTTCCCAGCTCGATACGGTCGGTCACCACGGGATGGGTCGCGCCGTGCAGGCGGTCTACCCCCTGGATGGTGATGGTCGACGTTCCCTCGCCCTCGATCTGGGCGCCCATCTTTTGCAGGCAGCGCGCAAGATCGACGATTTCAGGCTCGCGCGCGGCGTTCTTTATGACGGTCGTGCCTTTGGCAAGCGTGGCCGCCATCAGCGCATTCTCGGTGGCCCCGACCGAGACGAAGGGGAATTCGACGACAGCACCCTTCAGCCGCCCGCCGGGGGCTTTGGCATGGACATAGCCGTCGCGCAGGTCAAGCTCGGCCCCCATCGCCTCGAAGGCTTTCAGGTGCAGGTCCACCGGCCGTGCCCCGATGGCGCATCCGCCCGGAAGCGAAACGACCGCATGGCCGTCCCGCGCCAGCATCGGCCCGAGGACGAGGATCGAGGCCCGCATCTTGCGGACGATGTCGTAATCGGCCGTGTGGTTCGAGATCGTATGCGAGGACATGGCCAGCACCAGACCGTCCTGCAGGCTTGCCACCTCGGCACCCAGCGATTGCAGAAGCTGCGTCATGGTGCGGATGTCCGACAGGCGCGGCGCGTTGGTCAGGGTGAGCGGCTCTTCCGACAGAAGCGTCGCGGGCATCAGCGTCAGACAGGCATTCTTGGCCCCCGCGATCGGGATCACCCCGTTCAACGCGCCATTGCCCTTGACCAAAATCGAATCCATTGCCGCCTGTCCCTACTCGGTCCCAATTTCACCGTCACGGACGGCCCCGTCCCCTGCCCCCTTGGCCCGCGCCTGCGCCTTGCGCCGCGCCATATTGGCCTTGAGCGCGGCCTTGAGCCGGTCCTGCCGCGTCGGTTTTGCGGCCGGACGCGCGGGCTTTGCGGGCTTTGCATCGTCGGGTTTCGGGTTCATGTCCTCCCTCTATACGAAGGTGCAAAGCGGGTCCAGATTGCATGGCCCGCAGCCCGCTTGTCCCGGCTAAGGCACCCGCGGGGCGCAAACCGACCGCCCCCTGCCCCGCCTCCAGTCTCGCCCCCTGAGCCGCGCCAACCCTGCCAGACCCCGCCTGCGAAGGCCGCAGGAAATCGGGTCGGTTTTTCTCTTGCACCCGTTTTCGATTACGTCTAATCACCCGCCACGCCAGCGGGCCACCAGCCACGGCACCGGCGCTGCAGTAGCTCAGTGGTAGAGCACTCCCTTGGTAAGGGAGAGGTCGAGAGTTCAATCCTCTCTTGCAGCACCATTTCCCATATTCAACATCTTGATATTGCTGGTCTTTCGGCTTCTGAGCTTCGACCAGTCCCCCACATATGATTTGTAGGCTACCGGCGTGAACGAACTGCGTACCAGAACCAGGAAGCGCACCCACACGTCATAACAGCCGATCGTTCATAGGCCGCAAACGAATACATCTGACCAAGCCTGGCGCAGGTCTGGCAGACGCGCCAAACTGAGGTGCCCCTAGATTTGTAGACGCTTTGCCCCCCAATTTTGAGGCTAGGAGGCCGACATGGGGACGAGCAATTGCAGCGACGAGTTCAAGCGGGACGCAGTGCATCAGATCACGGTGCGAGGATAGCCGATCAGCAGCATGCGGATCATCAGTTCAGGGTCGACCGACGGCCTGCCAGTAGTGCTGTAGAACGGGGCCAAATGCTGACGGATGCCGCCGAGGTCGACAAAGCGGTCAATCGCGCGGGTCAGGGGATCCTGCGGGACATGATCCTCAAGCGAGAACTCGTAGAACAGCGCGCCTTGTGCGACCTGCCACGATCCCATCATGCCAGCACCTCGCGGTCATGACAGGAAGTGAACCAGCAGCAAAACCGGCCCGCAAGAGAGTTTTGCAACACGATCGGCAGAGGGCGGACAGTCGCACTCCATTTGTCGCGAAAGTCTTGTTCCTGCACGACCGTGCGTTTCCGTGTCGCACTCGCCGGTCCTTAATTTGAACTTGGCGCAAGGCAAGTATCTGATTTTGATTGCAAAAAAAATTCGTTGACAGAATGCCGTCGAAACGAAAACCTTAACTACAGAGTTAAGAATTCGCACAAGCGAATCGTTCACACAGGGATGTTCCGATGCTTCAAGAGCGCATCGAAGGCAAATGGCTTGCCGCCTTTCGGCGTGTCTTCACGCTGAACGGGATCGGCGCGGGAACGCGGATCGCGATCCTGTCCGAGACGCAATCGCGGCCGGTGCTGGTGCATCTGTGCGAACTTTCGGCTTATGACCTCGGCGCGGAATTCTGCATGATCCAGATGCCGACCCCGCCGCAGGCCGCGCCCGTTCCGGTCAAATCGACGGGCACGAGTTGGGCCATCGCCGGAAACCGCGCCGTGATCGAGGCCCTCAAGCTGGTCGATGTGATCGTCGATTGCACGGTCGAAGGCATAATCCACGCCCCCGAATGGCCCGAGATCGAAGAGGCGGGGCGCACGCGGCTTCTGGTCATCACCAACGAACATCCTGAAATCCTCGAACGGACCGAGCCGAAGGCCGAGGACAACGTCAGACTCCAGATCGGCATCCAGATGCTGCGCGAAGCGTCCGAGATGCGGGTGACATCCAAGGCCGGAACCGACCTGACGGTCGATCTGCGCGGCGCGCCCTGCGGCGGGACGGCAGGCTTCGGCACCACGCCGGGCGCGGTGGCACATTGGCCGGGCGGCCTTTGCCTTGCCTTCCCCGGCAAGGATGCTGTGAACGGGCGGATCGTGATGGACGTGGGCGACATGAACCTGACGTTCAAGACCTTCCTGACCAGCCGCATCGACTTCACCATCGAGAACGATTTCGTCACGAAGATCGGCGGCGACGGCATCGATGCCCTGCACTTGCGCGAATACATGGAGGCGTGGGCCGACCGGAACGCCTTTGGCATGTCCCATGTCGGCTGGGGCATGAACCACGGCGCGAAATGGGTTTCGGCCACCATGTATGACAAGCGCGACATGCAGGCGGTCGAGTTCCGCGCCATTGCGGGTTCGTTCCTGTGGTCGACCGGAGCAAACCAGTATGCAGGCCGCTACACACTCGGCCATTTCGACCTTCCGATGCGGAATTGCACCATAGCCCTCGACGGGCGCGTCGTCGTGAAAGACGGCGTTTTGCAGGGAAAGCTTGCCCCATGAACGTCCAGACCCCCGTCACCGCGATGCCCGTGAGCGCGCCTGCGGATTACTACGATATGTCCCGCGTGCGGCCAGAGGTGGCGACGGCGATGGCGAAGATCAACGAAATGGGGCCGGTCTTTGCCGCCCGCGCCAAGGCTGTGGATGACGAGGCGTCCTTCCCCACGGCAAACTATCGCGATCTGGCCGAAGCGGGTTTCCTTGGCCTGTCCATCCCCGAGGAATTCGGCGGCTGGGGCTTTTCCATGGGCGAATACGCCATGGTCGGGGCCGAAATCGCCAAGTATTGCGGGGCGACCGCGCTGACCTTCAACATGCACAATTCGTCAATGGCATGGTCGCGCTTCATGTATGACATGCCGAACCTGACGCCCGAGGAAAAGGCCGAATTTTTCCCCCTGCGGGCGCGGCAGTTCACCCGCGCGATGAAGGAACGGGCGATCTATTCGCAGCCGATTTCGGAAGGCGGTCAGAACTGGACGTCGAAGCCCAACCAGACCCAGTGCCGCGCCGTCGAAGGTGGCTGGCGGATCAACGGCTTCAAGAAATTCGCGTCTCTGGCGGGCTATTGCGATTATTACACCATCGTCTGCACCGAGGTGTTCGAAGGAGTGGAGCCGCGACACGAGGACACGATGCTGTTCGTGGTCCACAAGAACTCGGTCGGTTTGACGGTGAAGGGCGAGTGGGACCCGCTCGGGATGCGTGGCACCAACAGCCGCGACCTGATCCTGAAGGATGTCTTCGTCACAAAGGATGATCTTCTGATGCCGCGTGGCATCTTCGGCAAGACGCTGCCCAACTGGCCGCACATGATGGCGACACTGTCGCCCACCTATATGGGCGTGGCGCAGGGGGCCTATGATTTCACCATTGCCTACCTCAAGGGGCAGGTTCCCGGTCAGCCGCCCATCGACCGGCGGATGTATGCCACGAAGCGGGTGGCGGTCAGCAAGATGTATGCCCGTCTCGCCAACATGCGGGCGCTGTGGTGGCAGGCGTTTTCCGAAGCCAAGGGCATGCCCACGAAGGCCGAGGTGATGCGCATGTATGCCGCGCAATACAACGTGATGGAAGGCGCGCAAGAGATGACGGCGCTCGCCATCCGCACCTGTGGCGGGCAGTCGATGCTGAAGTCCCTTCCTCTCGAGCGGATGTATCGCGACAGCCGCTGCGGGGCGTTGATGCTGCCATACACCTCGGAAATCATGGAAGACTACATCGGCGTTCTGGCCCTTTACGAGATGAACGAGCTTGATACCGCGCCGGGTGACGAAGGGGGTGCGCGCAATTCGCTCTGGCGCGGCGACTCGGGCAGCCTCAAGGGACTTCGCTAAGCCGATGCCGCGCGACAGCGTTCAGGTCCACGGGCACGTTTCGGCTGACGCCTCGGCGGTCTGGTCGGTGCTGCGCGACTTTTGCGCCCCGTGGCACCCCTGGATCGCCTCGATGCGGGAAGAGCGCGACCTGCGCGGCAGCCTGATCCGGGCCTTTACGGTCAAGGGCGAAGCGACCCTTTACCGCGAGCAGCGCACCTACCTGTCCGATAGCGACCACGTGATGGCCTATACCCATCTGGAAGGTATCGCGGGGGCGCAATCCTATGATGCGCGGGTCACGGTCACACCGTCGGAAAGCGGCGGTTGCACCGTGCTCTGGACCGCGCAGATCGAAGCTCCGGCAGCGCGGCTGCGCGACATCTGCGATGGCACGCGGGCGGTCTATCAGGCCGGAATCGACGCCCTGCGCGGCGCCTCCGCCCCCGTGGGCGGAACCACGGCACCCCGCCCTGCCCCCGTCCCCGTCACCACCCGCCTGATCGACGACCTGCCACGCCTCGCCGTGTCTGTCACGCCGGAACTTGGCGACGGTCGCCTTTGCCTCTTCCTGCACGGGATCGGCGGCGGGCGCACGAACTGGGCGGCGCAACTCGGCGCTGCGGGCCATCACATCCGCTCGGCGGCGATGGACCTGCGCGGCTATGGCGACAGCACGCTCGGCCCGCGCCAGTCGAGCGTTGACGACTACTGCGCAGACATCCTCCGCGTGGCCGAGGTTCTGGGTGCCCGCCGCCTTGTGCTCGTCGGCCTGTCCTACGGATCGTGGATCGCCACGTCCTTTGCCATGCGTTACCCCGAAATGCTCGACGGGCTGGTCCTGTCGGGCGGCTGCACCGGCATGTCCGAAGCGGGACCGGAGGAGCGCGAAGCCTTCCGCGTCAGCCGCGAGGTGCCGCTGAACGCAGGCCAATCCCCTGCCGATTTCGCACCTGCCGTGGTCAAGGTGCTGGCCGGACCCAGCGCGTCGGAACGCGTGCGTCAGGACTTGCTCGCGTCGATGTCGGCAATCCCCGTCCCGACCTATCGCGACGCGCTTCTCTGCTTCACCAACCCCGTCGAACGCTTCGATTTCAGCCGTCTCGACATGCCCGTGCTGATGATGACCGGCGAACATGACCGGCTGGCCCCGCCGTCCGAAATCCGCAGTGTCGCGGGTCGCATCTGGGACAGCGCCAAGCGGCCCGATGTGCGGTTCGAGGTGATCGCCGATGCAGGCCATGTCTGCAATGTCGAACAGCCGGACAGCTATAGCGACCGCCTCTGCACCTTTCTTGCGGGGCTTGCAAAATGACCGCCCCCTCGCGCCGCGAACAGAACCGGATGGATCGGACGCGGCGTATCCTCGACGGCGCGCTGCGCGTCTTTGCGCAGGCGGGCTATTCCGGCACGACGATGGATGCGGTGGCCGCTGCGGCGGGCCTGTCGAAACCCACCCTCTACCAATACTTCCCCAGCAAGGAAGACCTGTTCCAAGCCATGATGCTTGGCCTGCGCGACAAGATGATGGCCGTCTTCGACCATCCCTCGCCAAAGGGCATGGTGCATGACCTGCACGCCTTCGCCTGGGATTATGCCGATGCGGTGATGCAGCCAGAGATGCTGTCGCTCGCCCGTCTGATCATCGGCGAGGTGCAGCGCTTCCCCGAGATCGGTCGCGCCTATCAGGCAAGCGGGCCGGATCGGCTGCTTGCGGGGATCATGGCCTATCTGGAATTGCAGCGCGCCGCAGGCAGACTTGCCTTCGACGATGCCGAACTCGCCGCGCAGGATCTGTGGGGTCTCATCCTCTCCGCCCCGCGAACGCAGGCGCTCTACCAGCCCGATACGGTGCCCAACCGGCACGACCTTGCCCGATACGTCACGAACGGTCTGCGCGTCTTCCTGCGCGCCTATTCGACCTCGCCGGAAGACGACCTTTTACAGCTAGAGGCGCTTGCAAGCGCCCGAACGACAGGGGACGAAGAATGAAGCTGGAAGACTACATCGCCGATCCGGCAAGCCGGTTCGCCACGGTGGTCATGGCCGACACGAACGGTTTGCTGCGCGGGCAGATGGTCTCGGTCTCAAGCCTGAAAGGCATCGCGAAGAACGGCATGGGCATGGCCCCGGCCCAGCTTTCGCTCGACCCGACCGATGTGTTGCAAACCATTCCCGGCGTGAATGACGAGACGGGTGATTTCCACGACGATCCGCTGCAACTCGACCCCGCCACGGTGCGCCGCCTGCCGTGGTCGAAGCCGGGGCATGATCTGTTGGTCCTGTCCAACTTCACCGGCGAATCCGCCAAGATGTGCCCCCGCTCGATCCTTAAATCCGTCCTCGCCCGCGCGTCCGAGGCGGGGTTCTTTCCGAAATACGGGATGGAACTGGAATACACCCTCTTCGACGAAACGCCCGAAAGCGCAAAGTCCAAGGGCTACCGGAACCTGAAGCCCGCCACACAGCACGCCAGCCACGACCTGACGATCTATCAGGCGCTTCAGACCGAATGGTATGAAGCCATCTCGGACATGTGCGAACCCCTCCGCATCGACCTTGCCAAGATGCACGAGGAAATCGGTGCGGGTTTCATGGAGGCCTGCATTGGCGCGGGCGAGGGAACCGAGCCTGCCGACCAACTGGTCCTTCTGAAGAACTTCATCCGCGCTCTGGCCTTGCGGCAGGGCAAATCGGTCACCTTCATGCCACGCTGGAACGAACAGGCCGACAGCCAGTCGATCCACTTGCATGTCAGCCTCAAAGACAAGGCGGGCAAGCCGCTTTTCTACGATCCTGCCGGACGCAACGGCGTCAGCCAGACCTTCCTGCACTTCCTCGGCGGTTTGCAGAAATACATCGGCGACATGACGCTGATCTTCCAACCGACGGTGAACAGCTACCGCCGCTTCGCACCGGGCACCTTTGCCCCGCCGGGCCTGACATGGGGATACGAGAACCGCACCACCTGCTTCCGCCTTGTCGGCCATGATGCGGGCAGCCTGCGGGTCGAGAACCGCCTGCCCGGTGCCGACACCAACCCCTACCTGACCGCCGCCGCCACCATCGCCGCAGGTGTTGCGGGCATCATCGAAGGGGTCGAACCCGACCCCGAAACCCTCGGCTCGGGCTATGCCCAGACCCCGCCGCGCGATTTCGCCCGCTCGATGCCCGAAGCAATCGAGCGTCTGCGCGGATCGGACTTCGCCAAGGACTGGCTCGGCCCCCGCTTCGTCGAAGCCTTCACCGCCACACGCGAAGGCCAATATAACGAATTCCGCCGCAAGGTTCCCGATGTGGAACTCGAACGCTTCTTCGATCTCGGGTGACCGCAATGGAGGACCTTCGCGCCCGTTTTCTGGAAGGCATGAGCCGCGCTGCCACCTTCGTCGCCGTCGCCACCACTGATGGAGAAGGCGGGCGGGCGGGGGTGACCATCTCGTCCCTCACATCGGTTTCTGCCGATGGCGACCAGCCGTCGCTTCTGGCCTGCATCCACCATCTCAGCCCCGCTACATCCGCGATCCTGAAGAACCGCGCCTTTTGCGCCAACCTTCTGGCCGAAGACCAGCAGGAGGTGTCGAACCTCTTCGCCGGACGCGCCGGAACAGACCACGCCACCCGCTTCGACCGCGCAGATTGGCAGGCGGGAGAGATAGGCCAGCCGATGCTGGCAGGTGCCACCGCCGTCTTCGAATGCCGTCTGGCCACGGCCCTGCTCTGGGAGACACATCACATCATCGTCGGGCGGGTCCATTCCGTCCGGCTGTCGGACAGTCCGACGGCGCTGCTTTATGGGCAGCGCGCCTATCGGCGGGCGGTCCACCTGCCTGAAGCAAAGACCTGACCGACGAACCCCATCCATCGGACCCGCAAGAGGCCGAGGTAAACCGGGACGAACCGCGCAGAACGGGCGTCCGACCAACAGAGGGAAGTGTAATGACGCAAATAACAGGGGACGGGGCGAACGAACTTCGCCGGAATTCACTGGGGCTGCTTGCAGTCACCTTCATGGTCATATCGGCCGCAGCACCCCTGACGGGCGTTGCGGGAGCTGTGCCCATTGCATTCCTGCTCGGCAACGGAACGGGCGTGCCAGCCACGTTCCTGTTCATGACGCTGGTCATGCTCGCCTTCGCGGCAGGCTATGTCGCCATGTCGCGCCATGTGCGCAACGCGGGCGCCTTCTACGCCTATGCAGCACGCGGCCTTGGCGGACGCTGGGCGGGTGCGACCGCCTTCACGGCCCTTGCCGCCTATAACGCCATGCAATTCGGCCTGATCGGGCTTCTGGGCGGCATAGCGTCGGGCGTGTTCGCAGGCTTCGGCATCGACCTGCCATGGTGGGCGTGGAGCCTGATCGCCGTGCTGCTGGTAGGAGTCCTGGGCTATCGGCAAGTGGACCTTTCCGCGCGCGTCCTCGTCCTGCTCGTTGCCCTCGAATACCTGATCGTGCTGCTCGTCGATTTCGCCATCCTCGCCAAGGGCGGCGCGGCAGACGCAGGCGGTCTCTCGGTCAACATCTTCGACACGGGCGCGATTTTCTCGGGCTCGCTCACCGCCGCGATCCTGTTCTGCCTCGGATCGTTCATCGGCATCGAAGCGACCACCATATATGCCGAGGAAGCGCGCGATGCCGACCGCACGATCCCCCGCGCGACCTATCTGTCGGTCCTGCTCATCGGCATCTTCTTTGTATTCACCACATGGCTGATGATCGCCGGTGTCGGTGCGGCAAACCTGATCCCGACGATCGGCGGCCTTGCCGACCCGACCGAATTCTTCTTCGTGCTGGCCGATACCTATGTCGGCGGACCCGTGCCGCCGATAGCGGGGCTGCTGCTCGTCTCGAGCCTCTTCGCCGCCCTCTCGGCCTTCCATAACTACATCGCCCGCTACAGCTATGTCGCCGGACGCGAGGGACTGCTGCCCGCCGCCTTCGGCCGCACGCATGACACCCATTCCAGCCCGCATATCGGTTCGGTCGTGCAGACCATCGGTGCCTTGGTCGTGCTTGCCGTCTTCGCGGGCCTCGGTCTCGATCCCGTGCTGAACATGTTCACATGGATCAGCCAGATCGGCACCCTAGGTGTTCTTGGCATGATGACCGTAACCTCGCTTTCGGTGATCATGTTCTTCCGCCGTCAGGGTGGCCCAGCCCTGACGACGCTGGTGCTGCCCGCCCTGTCCGGGCTGATCATGGCGGTGCTGTTCGTCTACATCTTCATCAATTTCGGCGACCTGACCGGCACGGCTGGCGGCGGCCTGCGCTGGATCTTCCCGTCGCTGATTCCGCTCGCCGCGGTGATCGGCTGGCTGGCAGCCGTCCGGCTTGAAAAGACCGATCCGGCCAGCTTCGCCCGCATGGGCCAGAACCGCACCTGACCGACACAGGGGGGGGCGAGACATCGCCCCCCCACCCCTTGTCTCAATCCGAAAAAACAGGGCAGACCATGTCGATCGAAACGCTCGGACCGTCCGGTCACAGCGACGCTTTCACGCGCGCGAACCTTCCGCCAAGCCATCTTTGGCCCGAACTGAAATGCGGACAGTTCGACTATCCCGAATGGCTGAATGCCGGTGTCGAACTGTCCGACCGCATGGTGGAACGCGGCTTCGGTGACCGCGTGGCACTGATCGGCAATGGCCGTGTGCGGACCTACAAGGAAATGACCGACTGGTCCAACCGCATCGCCCATGCGCTGGTCGGGGATTACGGCGTGAAGCCCGGCAACCGCGTGCTCATCCGCTCGGCCAACAATCCGGCCATGGTGGCCTGCTGGCTGGCCGCGACCAAGGCAGGGGCGGTGGTGGTCAACACCATGCCCATGCTCCGCGCGGGCGAATTGACGAAGATCATCGACAAGGCCGAGATCTCGCACGCCCTCTGCGATACACGGCTGATGGAGGAACTGGTCGCCTGCCAAAAGGAAAGCAGCTTCCTGAAAACCGTCATCGGCTTCGACGGAACGGCCAACCACGATGCGGAACTGGACCGCATCGCGCTGCAAAAACCCGTCCGCTTCACTCCGCCCCCGACGGGGCGGGACGACGTGGCGCTGTTGGGTTTCACCTCGGGCACGACGGGCGAGCCGAAGGCCACGATGCATTTCCACCGCGATCTTCTCATCATCGCGGACGGTTACGCCAAGGAAGTGCTGGGCGTGACCCCAGAGGATGTCTTCGTCGGCTCTCCGCCGCTCGCCTTTACCTTCGGCCTCGGCGGGCTTGCCATCTTCCCGCTCCGCTTCGGGGCTGCCGCGGCGCTGCTGGAACAGGCCAGCCCCCCGAACATGATCGAGCTTATCCAGGAACATCGCGCCACGGTCTGTTTCACCGCGCCGACCGCCTATCGCATGATGCTCAAGGCGATGGACGAAGGCGCCGACCTGTCATCGCTCCGCGCCGCCGTAAGCGCGGGCGAAACACTTCCCGCGCCAGTCTACGACGAATGGATCGCCAAGACCGGCAAGCCGATGCTCGACGGGATCGGCGCGACCGAGATGCTGCATATCTTCATCACCAACCGCTTCGACGACCACAGCCCCGGCTGCACCGGTCGCCCTGTCACAGGATACGAAGCCCGCATCGTCGGCCCCGACATGACCGAACTCCCCCGCGGCGAGGTCGGACGCCTTGCCGTGCGCGGCCCAACGGGCTGCCGCTACATGGCAGATGACCGGCAGGCGAAATACGTGCGCGACGGCTGGAACCTGACGGGCGACAGTTTCTGGCAGGACGAAGACGGTCGCTTCCATTTCGCCGCCAGATCGGACGATATGATCATCAGCGCGGGCTACAACATCGCCGGACCCGAGGTGGAGGCGGCGCTCCTGTCGCATCCGGCGGTGCTGGAATGCGCCGTGATCGGCGCGGCGGATGAAGACCGCGGCCAGATCGTCGAGGCCCATGTCGTTCTGGCACCCGGCCACGCGCGCGACGCGCAGACGGTCAAACTGCTACAGGACCACGTCAAGGCGATCATTGCCCCCTACAAATACCCGCGGCGCGTGGTATTCACCGAGGCGCTCCCAAAGACCCAGACAGGAAAAATCCAGCGGTTCCGGTTACGGATGTGAGGAGACTGCGGCCCCTTGCATGCAAAGAGCTGAGACCGCTTGGCACAGCATTTTGGCCGACCTGCGATCAGTTTCCGTTCCCGCAAGCGACCTGAACGCCATCCCACGAAGTACTTCTAGGGTTAGATCGTCTCGTTCCACCTGAAAAGTATTCTGTATCCGGAAGCCGAATGTCTGGCCCCGCGGTCTTCCTAATTGTTAGGGGATGCGTTTAAGGGCGTGGCGAACAGATGTGATCTGATCCCCGCAAACTGGACCGTTTGAGGTTGGAGTTTTCCGCTACGCTTTTCTGGCTGGGAGAGGAGCGGAATCGGATGAAGGCGAGCAATTTCTCGGATGCGCAGAAGGCGTTCACGCTGGATAAAAGTCGGGGGCAACGTCAATTCATTTGTCAAATAGGGCACATTTCCCCCGGCGGCGCGGGGCGGGGGCTGCGTGACGCGCCCGGTTTCGGGGGGAAACCTGTGGCCGGGCGGCGGGGCGGGTGGCTGGCGAGGGGGCGCGGGCGGTCCGCGATCTGCGAACAGGGCGTGTCGGGTTGGTGGCGCCCCTATGAACTGGTCGGAAAGCTGAAATTCTTGTGCAGGAAATAGCTTGTCACGACAGGACTCGCGACGCCTGCAAGATGGGCGATGGTTTCGGCGTGCCATTGAAAGCCGACTGCGGGAAACAGGTACCTCGCAAGGCCGACACTGATCAGCCAGACCTGCACCAAGGCAACCGCGTTGACCAGAGCGAAGCGCATGAACTGGGATGCGGGAGAAATATCCGACGCCGTAAAGACGAAATGCCGGTTCATGAGGAAAGCGAATGTCATCGCCACGAGAAAGGCGATCACAACGGCCACCTCGAAGGACAGGAACGCGCCAAGCAGGATGCGCGCAACGACATTGACCAGCGCCGCCGCGCCGCCGACCAGAAGAAAGATGCGGAAATTGCCCATCCTAGCTTGCCTGCCGCTGCGGCATCGCCAGCCAGCCCCGGATATCCGGCCCGCGCCCCTTCATACCACCCCCCGTCATGCCACCACCCGCCGCGCCAAGGCGCGGCCGAACTTGGTGCTTTCGGAAATGCCGCGATCCTCGGGGTAGTAATAGGAGGTGTCGGCCACCCATAGGCCCGCGACCGGCAAGTCGACGGGCGGCAGCGTTTCCAGAAATCCCGTGCCGCAGACCGGCTGCGCGAAACGATAGCGCGAGGCGCGGATGTCGAGGATGTCGTCCTCATGCAAAGCCGGGTTGATGCGGCGGAGGTAGCGGCTGACCTTGGCCGTAAAGACCTCGTCGCTGTCGCGGTATTTCGGATGGTCGGGCGGCATGTAGAAGGGCACATAGACCACATGCCCGTCCAGCGGGCGCAGGTTGGTATATTCGACGATGCCCGGAATATCCATGTCGGGGTCGTTCACGTTCAGCCAGAAATTCGCCGTTACCGGCCGCTTCAGGCGCGCGATGACGCAGACCACGGCAAGGTTGCGCTGGGACCTGAATTTCGCCAGCACCGCGGCGGGCAGGTCGGGGATCATGGGCGCGACATAGGGCAGCGGCACGGTGCTGACCACGTGATCGAAAGCCGCGACCCCATCGACGGTTTCCACCCCCTGAACGCGCCCGGCCTCTATAACCACGCGCTTTACCGGCGTTTTCAGATGGAACACTCCGCCCCCTGCCTCGATCCGGCGGCGGATGGCATCCAGATAGGTTGCCGACCCCCCTTCGAGATAGCCGAGTTTCTCGCGCATCAGCGAATAGCGCGAGGTGCCGACACGCCGGATGCGCGCCCAGATCCACGCCGCCGAGACGCTGTCGGCCAGATCGTAGAACTTGTAATCCATCAGCGGGCGCCAAAGCTTGTCATAGGCCTTGGCCCCGATCCAGCTTCGCAGCCAGCCGGTCGCGGAAATGCGGTCGAGCGCGCGCCAGTCCCTGCGCTTGATCGACAGGAAGGCATGGCTGGCAAGGCGGAATTTCGACAGCCAGCCGATTCCGCGAAAGCGCAGCAGGGCGACGGGGTTGCCCCAGGGCTGCACCTTGCCGTCGATGTAATAGCCCATGCGCGTCTCGCGCCAGACCATCTTGTCGGCGATGCCAAGCTCGGCCAGCAGGGTTTCGAAATCATGGTCCGAGGTGGCGTGGAAATGGTAGAAGCGTTCGATATCAAGCCCGCCGAAATCGAAGGTCACCGCCATGCCGCCCACGCGGTCGGCCGCTTCGTAGATGACGGGGTGGTGGCCGTCGCAGACCAGCTGATAGGCGACGGCAAGGCCCATCGGCCCCGCTCCGATCACCGCGACCCGTTTTGCCTGTGTTTCCATGTCAAAAATCCAAGACGACGCCGGAGTAGAGCGGATGGCGGAAGGTCTGTTCCATCGCCTCGGCCAGCGGCGTGGGTGTCACGCCGAAGATCGCGGGCCAATCGATCACTTCGAACTCGTCCCCCGCGACCAGAGCGTCGAGTTGCTGCGCGGTAAAGGGCGGGTTGCGGTCAAAGATCGCCCAGACCGACAAGAGAACCTTGAACAGTCCGAACGGGATGCAGAGGAACGGCGTTTTCTGCCGCGTCGCCGAGCGCACCGCCCGCAAGAGATCGATATAGGTCACGCGTTCGAATCCCGTGATGCCGTAGATGCCCTGCGGCTGGCCCTTGGACAGGACCGAGGCGATGATTTCGGAAAAATCACCCGCATAGAGGGGCTGGCGGATGTAGCCCCCGTCACCGGGGATTGGAAAGACCGGCACCTTGGCCATGAAACGGGACAGCCAGCCAAGGTGCTTGCGGTCGAACCAGCCGAACATGAGGGTCGGGCGCAGGATCGTCGCGTCGATCCCGCTTTTGACCACGATCTCTTCCTGCAAGGTCTTGGACCTTGTGTAGAAATCATCCGCCACCGACCGCACGACCGAAGAAGAGACATGCACGAGTTGCGGCACCGAGGCGCGTTTCATCGCCGCGAGGATGCGTTCGGTTGCGACGATGTTGTTGGCGTGGAAATCCTCGGCCCGCAGCCCGCCGATCTGGGCTTGCAGCATCACGACCGCCTGCGCGCCGCTGAAGGCCTCTTCCCAGTCGCCCGGCTGCGAGAGGTCGGCGTTGATCACCGTGACATCGGGGTGCAATTTTCCGAGAATGGCAAGGTTGCCCGCATGTTTGTCGATCACGACCAGATCGCCAAAGCCCCGCGCCTTGAGCCGTGGCACGAGGTTTTGGCCCACCAGCCCCGCCCCGCCGGGAAGAACCACCTTACCTGTCATTCCGGATCGGGCCTTTGTGCAAAAGGTCAGTCAGAGCGTGGCGCATCAGATATCCAGCCTGTTGAAGACGAAGCGGGGCATATGGCGCAGAACCGCCATGATGATCCGCCATTTCGCCGGAGCGTAGATGACGGGGCTTCCCTTTTCGATGCCCGCAACGACAAGCGCGGCCACCTCGGCCACGGGGGCAAGTTTTGCGGGCGGCAGGTGGCGCGTCATGGCGGTTGCGGTCGGGCCGGGCTTCACGATCACGGGGATCACGGGGCCGGCGGGAAAGCGGTGCTGCATCCCCTCGACATAGGTGGCAAGCAGGCTTTTGGCCGCGCCATAGGCATAGTTCGTCTTGCGCCCGCGATCCCCCGCGACCGATCCGATCACCGCGATGCGGCAGGTCCGGTTGCCCGCCGCGCGGGCGAAAGCCTCGGCCCAAAGCACAGGTGCGACGGCGTTGAGGTGCAGGCTTTCGGCAAGCGCCCGCGTGTCGGCCTGCAATCCTGCCTGCCCGGGCAAGGCGCCGAATGCGATCAGGACGACCCCCGCGTCGGCAAAGCGGGACGCAGTCGCATCGACCGTTTCGGGATCGGCCAAATCTGCCGTCACCACATCGACCTGCGCCGCAGGGTCGCGCACCCGAAGGTCTGCCGCGATGGCCGCAAGCCCCTCGGACGAGCGGCCCAGCAGCGCGAAATCCGCGCCCCCCCTCTCGGCCCAAAGGCGCGCGCAGGCCTCGGCTATGCCCGAGGTTCCGCCCACGATCACGATCCGGCGTCGAAGTTCAGCCATTCACCACCCCATCAAGCGACAAGACATGGCCGTCGAGATCGACGGATCACGCCATTTCAGAAATTCGTCCAGACGCGGATAGCCACGGCGGAACATACCGGCCGGCATCCTTGCGTCCTTGGCCGGGTAAAGCCTGCCCCCCGCCGCCAGCACGATGGTGTCGAGCTTCTGGAACAGCCGCTCGGTCGCGTCCCCCCGGTTCGGGAAATCCATCGCCAGCGTCACACCCGGCATCGCAAAGCCCATCATCCCCGGTCCGGCCCTGTCGCCAAGCAGCTTGAGCACCATGAGGAACGACCCTTGCCGCGCCCCGGCAATGGCGGCGAGCATCTCGGCGGTCGCCGCTTCGGCACCCTGCCAAGGGATGACGGATTGATACTGGTAAAACCCGCGCCTGCCATAAAGCCGGTTCCAGTTCGCCACGGCGTCGAGCGGGTAGAAATAGCGCCACATGTCCGTCACGCCCGCCCCCGCCTTGCGCTTCTGCGCGGCCAGATAGACGCTGTTGAACAGCCGCAGCGTCAGCGGATTGACGGCCGAGACAGGCAGCGCGAATGGCACCGAAAGGCGTGCCGCAGGCGCGGTCACGGGGGACGAGGATACGGGGGCGCCCGGCTGGCTGTGGTTGGCGCTGAAATAGACCCCCTCGGGCGCATCGGCCCTTGTGCAGTCAAGCCATCCGACCCCGTATTCCCAAAGCGGCTCGCGGCTTCGCGCGATGTTGAAAAAGGCGGGCAGCCCGCTGAAGGGCACCGTCTCGGTCGCCATCCAGCCGCTGTCCACCCGCCGCAGCGCCACGCCCACCCGCAGGATGATACCCGTAAGCCCCATCCCGCCAATGGTCGCGGCGAAAAGTTCGGGGTTCTCTTGCGCCGAACAGGTGACGACGCCCGCGTCGCTGCGCCAGAGGTCGAGGCGCGTGACATGGCACCCGAAACTTCCCGCCTGTCCGTGGTTCTTGCCATGCACATCATTGGCCACGGCACCGCCAAGCGTGACGAACTGCGTTCCCGGCGTGACCGGAAGCACCCAGCCCTGCGGCAACAGGTTGCGCTGGATGGTGCCAAGAAGCACCCCCGCTTCGGCCCACAGAACCCCGCTTTCGGGATCGAAGGACAGGAACCGGTCAAGCCCCCGCGCATCCAGCGCCAGCGCGGCGGGGTTCAGCCCGGCATCGCCATAGCTGCGCCCGTTCGCGCAGGCGAAAATCTTTTCGGCCGGAAATGCCGCGCCGTCGCGCGGGACGGGCACCACGCGATGCGGGTCTGCCGTCAACCGGCCCCAGCCTTGCAGGATGGTCTTTTGCTCTTGCGCCTGCCCCATCAGAAGATATGCGCCCCGACCAGAAACACCGCGAAGAACAGCGCCACGGCCACCAGACTGTTCCTGTCGCGCAACGAATGCAGCACGGGGTCATGCCCCATATGGCCGCGCATCGCCTGCAACCACATGTGGCTGATCCAGTAGCCGAGGATCGGGATTGCCACGACCATCACATAGGGCGAGGCATAGAAGCGCAGCGCCTGATCGCTGAACAGGTAAAGCGCAAGGATCACGAGCGAGGAATAGGCCGCCCCGATGCCAAGCGCCAGCACAAGCGTCAGATCGCGCGGCCCGTATCCCCGCCCCGCCACCATCTGCCGCCGCCGCGCCGCGGGCACCGATGACAGTTCGGTGTAGCGTTTCAGGTAGGCCAGCGACAGGAACAGGAACAGGCTGAACATCAAAAGCCACGGCGACAGCGCATTGCCGATCACCACGGCTCCGGCGATCACCCGCAGCGTGTAAAGCCCCGCAAGGCAGATCGCATCGACCAGAACCGCCTTTTTGAGCCAGAGCGAATAGACCAAGGTCACCGCCATGTAGATGACCATCACCGCCATGAAGACCGGACTGACCACATAGGCCAGCGACAGGCCCAGCCAGACCCCGAAAGGCACGACAAAGGCGGCCTGCCTGACAGGGATCAGCCCCGCCGCGACCGGACGCTCGCGCTTGCGGGCGTGTTGGCGGTCGGCCTCGAGGTCGATCAGATCGTTCAGCACATAGGTCGAGGAGGCGACGATCCCGAAGGCAAGGAAGGCCACGAGCAGCCAGCCGACCGCCACCGGATCGGATGCCCGCTGCGCCGCGAGAAGGGGCGCGAAGAGAAGGAGGTTCTTGGCCCATTGGTAAAGGCGCAACTGCCGCACCCAATCGGCAAGCCCCGCCTTGGGTGCAAGCGAAACCTGCACCACCCTGCGCGCGCCCTGCACGCGGGGTGCAAGCGTGCCGTCGCGGCTGTGGACCAGTGCGGTGCGCGCCTGCGCCCAGACCGGCAGATCATGCGCCGAAGTGCCGAGATAGTCGAACCCGCCTTCGCCGAACATCGCGACCAGCCGCGCCGCGCGGTCCCCCTGCCCCTTCGCAGGGGGCGGCGTCTCGATCACGCCGTCGATGCATCCCAGCCATTCGGCCGCCGCATGCGCCGCGCGGCCGCTACCCGTGGTGCAAAGCAGCACCCTGCGCCCTTCGGCACGCGCCTGCCGGATCAGGTCGAGCACGGGTTCCGCAACCGGCATCCCGCCACGGGTTGCGGGCGGTTCGGGCGTCTGCTCACGCCCTGCGAGGGCCCTGTAAACGGCGACCGAGGGGCCACGGACGAAGGCACGGAAGAAAGCCTCGTGCCGGATATTCACAAAGACGCCGGTCGCGTCGAAATCGACGACCAGAGGGCAATCGGCGGAAAGAGAGGTCATCGCACCGTTCAATGGGAACCTCTGGGCAAGCCTTTGGTCACGCCGCACAAAAACCGGACCGCAGCAGGACGGGCCGGCGCAGGACGGGCCTGCAAGGAAGCGTGCAACGGTTTCGGGGCTTGCGGCAAGGTGTTAATCAACCCTCAGGCGATGGGTGAAGCGACAGGCGCGATAGGCCCCATCCACCAGTTGCACCAGACGCAGCCGGTATTCCCCCGCGTCGATCCCCCCCGGCAGCAGACGCGAAAAGCCAAGATCGACCCCGTCGTTGACGCCGAGTTTCCGGTTCGCCGCAAGATCCGGCACCCGCAGCGTGTCGAGGATCAGGGGCGTTTGCCCTTGCGCTTCGAGGGAGACGAAGAGTGCTTCGGGGGCCGCCCCTTCGACGGGCGCTGTCCAGCCCGACAGGATCAGCGTCCGGACGCCGCCCCTGTCTTCCACCACCGCCTTTTCGATGGCGCCGGTGCAGTCCCCTTCGGTCACAAGGTCGGGTGCGGAACGTGCCGGAACCGCGATGTCGCAGCCCGCGGTCTCGCCGATCTTCCAGCCATCGCGTGGCGGTGCGGCGACCAGCTGGCGGATCGTGGGCTTGGGCGCGCAGGTCAGGACCGCGCCAAGCGTGCCCTCGCCGACGAAAGCCTCGGGCGTGCTGACAGAGCGGTCGAATTCGGCGAACCAGTCGGGCACGGTGAAGGAGCGGCGTTGCGACAGATAGGAAAAGGTCGAACTCCACCCGTTGCCAAAGGCGACGAAGGTGCCGTCGCCGGGCAGTTCCCGCGCAAGCACACGCGCCACCGCGACATCGCGATCGTCGGGGCCGAAGGCCATTTGCACCAGCGGCAACTGTTTGGTCAGAAAGATCACCGCATTGGTTCCGGCGGCACCCAGGACCAGCACCAGCGCAAGGGCCATGCGGCGCGGCCTTGCAAGCATCTGTGACGCCGAAACGGCCATGACCGCAAAAAGGAAGATCAGACAGGAGGTCTGGTAATAGTCATGCACGAGGTGCAAGTTCGTGAACATGAACAGCGGCAGGACCGCCATCGCGAAACCCGCCTGCATCGCCGCCCGCGCCCTTGGCGCGGTGGGTCCGACAAAGGCGCAGGCAAGCAGGATCAGGCCGAAGAGCGAGCCGAGATTGCCGACGATGATGCGCATCCCGACCAGACCGATCCAGAACTCGGGCGAGAGGCGCTGCACCACGGTGCCCCAGTTCCACCCCGAAAGCGCCGAGGAGGTCAAAGCCTGTCCCAAGGGATTAAGGGTCTTGATATGGTCGGTGTATTGCGCCCAGCCGACCCCGACGACCAGCGGAACGGCAAAGCAGGCCGCGATGAAGCCCAACTCTGCAACGCGTGGCGGCGCACCCTTGCGCCAGGCGCGCAAGCGGAAGATCGCCGCGACAAGGCCAAGAACCACCCAGACCGGCAGCCCCGTGGTGATCTTCTGCAACAGGGCAAGCGTCATGGCCAGGGCAAAGGCGACAAGATCGCGCCGCCGCCCGTCGCCCAGAAGATAGTCAAGGAAAAAGCCGATCCCGACCAGCGCGAAGAACAGCGCCGCCGTCTCGATCATCACGCTGCGGCCCCAGAAAAGATATTGCGGCGAGGTGAAGAGCAGCGTGACAAAGATCAGGAAGGCCGCAGGCCCGAGGTCGAGCCGCCGGTTGATCCGCCACGCCACGGGCAGGCAGGCCAGCAGGAAGGCGTAGCTGAGGCCGCGACCCGCAACCTCGATCGAAAGGCCGAATACCTTGCCGAGCAGCGCGACGATGGCCTGATACAGCGGAAACTCGAAGGGTATCGCCCAAGGCGCGCCGCCGACCGGCGTTTCATAGGCCAGTCGGAACCCTGTCTTTTCGAACCACAGGGCGGTGATTGCCGTCTGCGTCTGGCGGAAGGCATGCGCCTCGAGCGGCAACTGCGCCGCATAGGCGATGGCGATGTAAAGAGACATGAGAACCGCAAGCGATGCCGATGCGCCAAGAAGAACCTTCGGCCAGCCCAAGGTCCGAACCGGATCGGAAGGAAGGTCCCGCATCAAAATCATCTCGCTCATACGCATGCGCACTGCACCGGCACCCGGCCCGCCCGCATTCCGGCGCAGCGCGCCGGAGCGGTGCGCATGGCCCGGCCACCCGCTTACCGGGCAATGGTTATATGGCCCGCCTCGATTGTGAACGGCCTATTTTCAACCTTCCCGAACTATCGCGGGCATGATGCGACGAAGCCTCAGCCCTGTTCCGCGCGGGATGCACCGGTGCGGGCGGGCGCGCTGTCCTGTCCTGCCTGTCGGGCCTGCGTGGTGAAAGGGCCGTTGCCCTGCGCCAGATAGGGGGACAGCAGAGCCCAGCAGGCCGTACGGGCGGCGGCTTCGGGAAGCAGGTCAGGATCGATGCAGCGCTGTACGCCAAGCCCGTCGACGAGGCAGATGAAGGCCGAGGCGACGGTATCGGCGTCGATGTCCGCACCGGGCGGGGCCGCATCGCGCAGCGCGGCCGCGATAGTGTCGCGGTACTCGCCGTAGCGCGCGCGATGTTCGGCCCGCAGGACGGGATTGTTAGCGATCTCGCCCCACAAGGTCAGCCAGACATTCAGCACATCGCGGCTGAAGAGCGCCGGAGAGACAAGCGCCTCGACCAGCGCCTCGAGCGGGGTAAGGCCGGGACAGGGGGCAGAGATCCCGGCGATCCATTCGCCATACATGCGGCTGTAGACCGCGACCAGAAGCCCGTCCATCGACCCGAAGTGATGCGTGATCAGGCCGCGCGACACGCCGGCCTCTGCCACGATCTTGTCGACCGTAAAGTCGCGGATGCCGCCGCGCGCCATGCAGATGCGGGCGGCATCTTCCAGAAGCGCCCGTCTGTCCTTGGCGGACAGGCGGGCTTTCTTGCGGGTCTGGTCGTTCAAGCGCGCCCTCCGTCAGGCCTTTCGGAAACCGACGGGATCGGGATGCCCGTCGGCAAGGATCACCGGCACCAGATCGGCGTCGTGGATCGCAAGATAGGGTTCGAAACAGATGAAGATGAACGCCCCCGACTCTTCCATGATATCCTCCATCCGGTTGAACATGGCGCGGCGCTTTGCCGTGTCCTGCTCGATCGTCGAGGCCTGATACAGGCTCTCATACTCCGGATTGTCGAAAAAGGACCAGTTGTAGATGCCGATCTGGTCGGGACGGAACCAGACGAGGTTTTCGGTCGGGTCGATCCCGCCCGCAAAGTTCATCAGCACCAGTTCGACCGACTTGTACCCCTCGCCCGCCGTCTTGTCGCCCAGCGCCCAGTAGGCCGCTTCCTCGACCGGCTGGATGTTGATGGTGATGCCCGCCTCGCCAAGGTTGGCCTGTATGATCTGGGCGATGGTCTGGCTGGTGCCATCGGTCAGGGTATAGAGGTCGAGTTCAAGCCCCTCGGCCCCCGCTTCGGCCAAGAGCGCCTTTGCCTTGTCAACGTCGCGCGCCGCGATCAGGTTCGAGGGCCGCGCGTAGCCCGAGGTGGGTGGCACGACGCCCGTCGAACGCGCCACCAGCCCGTCATAGGCGCCGTCCAGAACCGCCTGCCCGTCATAGGCATACTGGATCGCCTGCCGGACGCGGATGTCCTTGAGCGGTTCGGCATTCATGTTGATCGTAAGCCACGCATAGCGCGTGCCGGGCGCTTCGATCAGCGCGGCGCCTTGGGGTGTGTTGTCCCTGAGCTGCGCCGCCGCGCCGACGGCAAGGCGCGTAAAGTCGTAGGCGTCGGCCTCGTAGGCCAGTTGCGCCGCCTGATCGTCGGTGACGATGTAGAATTCAACGCGGTCGAACGCGGGTTTTTCGCCGGTCCAGTCGGGGTTGGCCTTGAGCGTGACCTTCTGGTTCTGCTCCCACGTGTCGAAAAGATAGGGGCCGCATTGCGCGGGAATTTCCGTGGTGTAGCTGCCCCCCACCGCCTCGACGGCCTTTTGGCTGACGATATGGCCGCCGTAATAGGGAAGCGCGATGACAAGGAAGGGCGCGAAGGGTTCGGTCAGGTGAATGACGCCGTTGCGGTCGTCGATGACCTCGACTTCTTTCAGCTTTTCGAACTGGTAGGCCCATGCGCTGTCGGAGCCTGCGATCCGCTCGAAGGAAAATTTCACATCCGCCGCAGTGACCGGGCCGTAATCGCCCGTCCATTTCAGACCTTCGCGCAGGGTGAAGGCCAGCTTCGTGTCGTCGAGCCATTCGATCTTTTCGGCAGCCCAGGGGCGCCACTGGTTGCCATCGCGCATGTCGCCAAGGCGAACCAGCGTTACATTGGTGCAGCGCGGGATGATGTCGTCGAGTTCGCCGATGATGCCGAAGGGATCGAGAACCTGGAAGTCGGCGATGACGCGCAGCCGCAAGGTGGTTCCATCGGCGGCCCAGGCAAAGCGCGGCAAGGCGGCAGCGGCAGCCAGCCCCGCGCCTGCGGCTTTCAGAAATCCGCGACGGTCAGTTCTCCAGTGCATGGTGGTCTCCCTGTTCCTGATGGTGATCGGCGAAATGGCAGCGGGCCAGACGCCCGCTTGTGGTGGGGCGAAGGTCGGGCGCGGTTGCGCGGCAGAGGTCGCGCGCCAAGGGGCAGCGGGTGTGAAACTCGCAGCCCGCAGGACGGCGCAGGACCGATGGCATCTCGCCCCGGATCGCAAGATCGGCGCGGCGCTTGCGCGGGTCGGGTTTGGGTTCGGCCGCGACAAGGCTTGCGGTATAGGGATGGGCCGGGGCGGCGAAAACCTGGGCCGTGGGCCCCTCTTCGACCACGCGGCCGAGGTAGAGCACCACGATGCGGTCGGCGACGTGGCGCACAAGCGCGAGGTTGTGGGTGATGATGAGATAGGCCAGCCCCATGTCGCGGCGCAGATCGGCCATCAGGTTCAGAACCTCGGCCTGAACCGAGACATCGAGGCCGGCGGTCGGTTCGTCGGCGATCACCAGTCGCGGACGCAGGGCGAGCGCCCGCGCCACGCCCACCCGCCGTGCCTGCCCGCCCGACAGTTCGTGCGGGTAGCGGTCGGCAATCGCGGGCGGCAGACCGACGGTCGCCAGAAGATCGCGCGCCATGCGGGCGGGATCGGGCAACGGCTGGCGATGGATCCGGAACGGCTCGGTCACCAGATAGCCGACCGTCAGGCGCGGCGAGAGCGAGGCGGTGGCATCCTGGAACATCATCGCGGCATCACGGCGCAGGCGGGAAAACCCGTCGCGCCCGGCGATGGCCGTGCCGTCGAAATGCACCTCGCCCGCGGTGACGGCCTGAAGGCCCATCACGGCGCGGGCCAGCGTGGTCTTGCCCGACCCGCTTTCCCCGACAAGCGCCACGCTTTCCCC
Organism: Paragemmobacter straminiformis; assembly: GCF_014243445.1. Lineage (GTDB taxonomy): Bacteria > Pseudomonadota > Alphaproteobacteria > Rhodobacterales > Rhodobacteraceae > Paragemmobacter > Paragemmobacter straminiformis. The sequence goes on along the minus strand of NZ_JACLQD010000004.1, from coordinate 204,016 downwards.
GCGCCCGACCGACAGGTTGACATCCCTGAGGATCGGCAGCCCCGCGCGCGTCAGGAAGCCGCCCAGCGGCAGATCGACATCGACATGCCGCAGGTCAAGAACCGGGGTCATTCGGCCCCCCTGTGGCACAGCACCGACCGGCCTGCCGAGGGTCTTTGGCGCGGCACGGGTTCACGGCAGGATACGGCGGCGACGCGGCACCGCGGCTCGAACGCGCAGCCGCGCGGCGGTGCGCTCAGGTCCGGCAGCCGCCCGCCGATGGTCGGCAGGCGGCCCGAGGACGGATCGACCACGGCCGGATCGCAGGCCAGCAGCGCACGGGTGTAGGGATGCTGCGGATCGTGGAAAATCGCATCGACCGCGCCTTCTTCGACCACCTGGCCCGCATACATCACGGCCACCCTGTCGCACAGTTCGGCAATCACCCCCAGATGGTGGGTGACGATCACGATGGCCCCGTCAAAGCTGGTGCGCAGGTCGCGGAAAAGATGGATGATCTGCGCCTCCATCGTCACATCGAGCGCGGTGGTCGGTTCATCGGCGATCAGAACGTCGGGTTGCATCAGCAAGGCGGCGGCAATCGCCACCCGCTGCCGCATGCCGCCCGACAATTCATGCGGATAGCGCCCGAGGCAGGACCGCGCATCGGGAATGCCGACCCGCGTCAGCATGGCGGCAAGGCGTTCGGGTTGTGCCAGACCGGTGTCATGCGCCCCGACGAAATCGGCCAGTTGCCGACCGATGGTCAGCACGGGGTTGAACGCCGTCATCGGGTCCTGGAACACCATCGCCACCGATTTGCCGCGCAGGGCGCGCTGTGCCGCAGGCGGCAGGCGCAGGATATCGGTGCCGTTCAGCCGCACCGCCCCCTGCCCGACCCGCGCGCCGGCCGGCAAAAGGTTGATCATCGCCGCCGCCAGCGTGGACTTGCCGCAGCCGCTTTCGCCCATGATCCCCAGCACCTCGCCGCGCGCGACCGACAGGGAGACGTCGCGCACCGCCTGAAGCGCCCCGCCCTGCATGCGATATGCGACCGACAGGTTCTGAACTTCCAGCACAGCCGTCATGTCCACCGCCTTCCGGCGCCGCGCGGGTCAAGAACGTCGCGCAACCCCTCGCCCAGAAAGGTGAAACCGAGCGTTGCCAGCACAAGCGGGATACCCGCCACGATCACCACATGCGGCGCCTGACGCAGCGAGGTGTAACCCTCGGCCAGAATATTGCCCCATGACGGCGAGGGCGGCTTTACCCCGAGGTTCAGATAGCTCAGCCCCGCCTCGAGCATGATGATGACGGGAATGTCCATGCAAATCAGGATGACCAGCGGCCCGACCACATTCGGAAGAAGGTGGCGGAAGATGATGCGGCCCGCCCCCGCCCCCATGGCCCGTTCGGCAAGGATGAAATCGGCACCGGCAAGCGTGAGCGTCTGGGTCCGGATCAGCCGCGCATAGGCAGGAAAGGACACAAGCACGATGACAAGGATCAGCGTCGCGGTCCCCGGCCCCAGCACGGTGATCACCGCCAGCGCGAAGAAGATCATCGGCAGCGACGACAGGCTGTCGAACACCAGCACCAGCAGGCTGTCGAGCCAGCGCGGCCCGTATCCGGCAACCAGACCCAGAACCAGCCCGATTGCCCCCGCTATCCCGACCGAGGTGATCGCGATCCCCAAAGCGAGCCTTGCCCCCCAGATGATGCGCGACAGCAGGTCGCGGCCGAGATGGTCGGTTCCGGCCCAATGCGCGGCCGAAGGCGCGACGAACTTGGCCTTTACGTCCAGCGCAACCGGATCGTAGGGCGCGATGCAAGGCGCAAGCAGCGCCATTGCGACAAAGGCTGCGACGATCACCAATCCCGCCAGCCCCATCGGATCGCCCAGCAGGGCGCGTCCCATTCCGCGACGGCCACGCGAGGGCGGGTCAAGAGCGAAGGACATCACGCACCCTCGGGTCAAGCCGCGCGATCAGCAGATCGGCAGTGGTGACGATCATCAGGTAGAAGGCGGTCATGAACAGCACCGTGCCCATCACCACCGGATAGTTGCGCTTCTCGACCGCCGCCGTGATCAGCGTGCCGATGCCGGGGCGGGAGAACACGCTTTCCACGAAGACCGCGCTTGAAAGGATGCCGCCGAACCCCACCGCCAGAACCGAGAGTGTCGGCACGATGGCGACCCGCAAGGCATGGCGAAAGACGATGTCGCCCTCGCGCATGCCGAAGGCGCGGGCGGTGCGGATGTGGGGCGCCTCCATCACCTCGAGCATCGAGGCGCGGATCAGGCGTGCCAGATACCCGACCCAGCCCAGCCCCAGCGCAAAGGCGGGCAGGATCAGCGCGCGGGCCTGACTGGCGAAATCGCCCGCCTCGCCCGCGCCGATGGCCGGAAGCCAGTTGAGCCAGACCGCGAAGAGGATCAGCGCATAGATGGCGATCACGAAGGATGGCACGGAAATCACGCTGACCGACAGCACGCCCAGCATCCGGTCTACGACCGTATCGCGCCAGACCACCGCGGCGCAGCCCAGCAGCACGCCTAGCGCCAGCGCCCAGCCCAGCGCCACCACGCCAAGAAGCAGCGTCCTTGGAAACACCTCGAGAATCTGGTCCAGCACGGGACGTTTCGACCACACATCGGTGCCAAGGTCGCCTTGCAGCACATTGCCGAAGAAAATCCCGATCTGCGCAAGGATCGGCTGGTCCAGCCCCATCCTCTCGCGCAGCACCTCTTTCAGCTCGGGCGTCGCGCGCGGACCCAGCGCCAGCGAGGCCGGATCGCCCGGCACCAGAAAGACCATGCCATACATGGCCGTCATCACCACGACCAGGATCAGGAGCGACAGCCCCACGCGCCGGATCGCATAGGCCAGCATCAGCGTCGCCCCCTTGTCCGGTCAGATATGGTCACGCGGAATCCTTTCCTGCCAGTCGCGCGCGAAAACCTCGGCCCCGTTCTCGGTGATGCGAAGGCGCATGGTCACGATGAAATGCGTCGCATCGCAGGACAGGGCGCCTTCGCTTTCATGGGTGAACAGGCCGTCCGGCCGTTCGATCTGCACGGTGTAGCGTGTCTCGCAGCGCGCGCTGAGCGGGTCGTCCCCGGTGATCCGGTAGCGGGCAAGGCCGGTGCCGCGGTGGGTCTGGCCGATGGCGGGCATCGCGGTCGCATAGGTCCAGCGCGGAAAGTCCACCACGCTTTCACCGCTGAGCAGGTCGCGGGTGACGGTGCGGCGGATCAGGGCTGCGACGGGATCGGGCGGCAGATCGTGTTGCGCGTCAGCCTCGGCCGCCTCGGGCGGGTCAAAGGCCCGCAGGGCGGCGTCTTCGGGGCGTGGCGGGCGGACGGGGAGCGTCAGCGCGCTGTCGCCAAGATGGACGGTCAGGGTGGCAAGTTCGGGCGAGGGCCAGACGATGGGCCAATAGACGGTCGAGATGGAAACCGCGATGCGGTGACCGGCCGGAAAGCTGTGCGCGATGTCGTCCAGATCGACCACGGCCGTCTCGACCTGCCCCGGCACCAGCGGTTGCGGGGTTCCGTGTCCGTGACGGTGGCACAGGTTCAGATGCCCGATGGCAACGCGCGTCGAGGCCCCGCCGGGGGCCACATCGTTGACGCGCACCGACACCAGCGCAAAGGGTTTGTCACTGGCAAATCGCAGGGTGAGCTGTGGCGCGCCAAGGATTTCCAAGGGTGCCGCAAGCGGCGCAGTCACAAAGACCAGCGACCCGCCGTCATCCTCGCGCTGGTCGGTCGCCCATTCTGCCGCGTCGCCATAGCGGCCGACCTCGCCCGCCGTAAGCCCCACCCAGAGCGGCGAGCAGATGCTGGCGGTGCCCGCACCCGCCCCGCCCAGCAGGCCGTTGGCCCCCAGCGCCATACGCTGCGGCCGGATGCGGGGCGAGGGCCAGATATCCTCGGCCACCCAGCGGCCCGGTCGCGCGTGGTAGCAGGTGCGCGGCGGAACGTGATCCTGCATCCAGACACGCAGCATCGGTTCGTCCATGATCCCGGTGTCGCGGCCCTTCAACCAGTGATCGCACCAGCGCAGCACCTCTTGCAGCCAGCCGATGGCAGGTTCGACCGTCACCGAATGCGGGAAGGAATGCGCCCAAGGCCCGATCAGCCCGAGCCGTGGCCCCGACAGGCCCGCAAGCAGGCGCGGCACCGCTTCGGAATAGTTGTCGGCCCAGCCCGAGACGGCATAGACGGGGATGGTGATCTTCGAAAAATCCTCGCAGACCGATCCGTGCCGCCAATAGGCGTCGCGCGACTGGTGTTGCAGCCAGCGGAGGATCCAAGGCGCATTCGCCTCGCGCCGCGCGGCCCACATCGCGCGCCACGCCCCGCCCACGATGGCGGGGTCGGGCGGCAAGTCCTGCATCGCGAACATGGTCGACGACCAGTCGAAATTGTCCTTGGACAGGCAGCCGCCGACCCAGTGGATATCGGTGGCATAGCGGTCGTCGGTCGACCCGACGGTGATGACCGTCCTGAGCGCGGGCGGGCGGAGGGCGGCGATCTGAAGCCCGTTGAAGCCGCCCCAGCTGATCCCGTACATCGCCACCTGACCGTCGCACCAGTCCTGCGCGGCAAGCCATGCGATGGCGGCGACCCCGTCCGACAGTTCCTGCGCAGAGTATTCATCTGTCAGGATGCCTTCGCTGTCGCCGGTGCCGCGGATGTCGAGCCGCAGGCAGGCATAGCCGTGGCGGGCAAGGTAGCGGTGCATTCCTTCGTCGCGCGCGCGGGTTCCATCGCGCTTGCGGTAGGGCAGATATTCAAGGATCAGCGGCACCTTGCCCGCCCCGTCCGGCCGCCAGAGCCGTCCGGCCAGACGCGTGCCGTCGGGAAGGGGAACCCAGATGTTCTCTTCTTCGATCAGGCCGAAGGGATAGTCGGTGCGGATGTCCAAACGCTGTCCCATCAGTTCATCGGCGCCCCGCCTTCGGCCTTGCGGCGGGTGACATAGGCGTGCAGCGCCTCGTCGACGGCAGGGTCGAGGGCGGGGTCAACCTGCGCGGCCAGAAGTTCCTTCCACAGGCTGTTGGCGCGGGTTCGCGCGTCGATACTCCCCTTGGACAGCCAGTTCGGATGGTTGTCCCAGTTCGACAGCATCGGGGTATGGAAGGCCGTCTCGTAGCGTTCCATCGTATGGGCCGTGCCGAAAAAATGCCCCCCCGCTCCGGCCTCGCGGATCGCGTCGAGGGCAAGCGCGCCGGGATCGGTTGCCATCGGCTCGAAGTAGGCGTCCATCATTTGCAGCATTTCGGCGTCGAGGATCAGCTTTTCGAAACTCGCCGTCAGGCCGCCGTGCAGCCAACCCGCCGCGTGGTTCAGCAGATGCGCCCCGCCGGTCAGCGCGCCCCAGAGCGCCATCTGCGATTCATAGGCCGCCTGCGCATCGACCTCGTTCGCGGCCGTCACGTTGGACGAGCGGAAAGGCACACCGATATGGCGGGCAAGCTGCCCCGAAGCCTGCGCGGCCTTGGCATATTCGGGCGTCCCGAAAGCAGGCGCGCCCGACCGCATGTCGACGTTCGAGGTGAAGCCCCCGTACATCACCGGCACTCCCGGACGAACGATCTGGGTCAGCACGATGCCGGCAATCGCCTCGGCATGTTGCAGCACCAGCGCCCCCGCCAGCGTCACCGGCGCCATCGCTCCGGCAAGCGTGAAGGGGGTGATCACGTTCACCTGCCCATGCGCGGCGAGGGCGATCAGCCCCTCGGCCATAGGCACGTCGAGTTGCAGCGGAGAGTTGGTGTTGATGATGCCCAGAAGAACCGGACGGTGGCAAAGCCCCTCGGGCGTCGTGCCGAGCATGATCGCCGCCATCTCGATCCCGTCCATCGTGCGGGCATGGCCAAGGGTCTGGGTTTGCCAGCTTTTATCCAGAAGCCGGATCTGCGCGTGGTAGATGTCCAGATGCCGCGTGTTGGCGGGCAGGTCGAGCGGTTCGAACGGTCCGCCGCCTTCCTGATGGATCACGTTCAGCCCTTGGATCAGGCGCATGTAATCGCACATCTCGGCGAATGTGCCATCGCGGCGGCCCTTGTCGTTGCACATCACATAGGCCGGCCCGCCGACCGCGCCATAGACGCACCAGCCCCCGCCGATGCGGAGGTTCCGCGCGGGGTTCCGCGCCTCGAGCGTGAAGCCCGCCGGAACCGTCTTAAGGCGTTCGGCCACAAGCCCCGCGTCCAGACGCACCGTCTCGTCCACCACTTCGGCCCCCGCCGAGGCATAAAGCGCCCGCGCCGGAGCGTGCAGCACCCGCAGTCCCTGCCGCCCCAGCACATCGAGCGCCGCAAGGTGGATGGCCGATACCTGATCGTCGCTGATGATCCTGACCGGTGGCATCTGCCGTTCGACCTGACCCCAGGGGCGCTGCGGAACGCCGCCCATTGCGCGGTCGGCCTGCCGTCTGCGCCCCTCGGCCCGGTTCATTCGGCGGCCTCGGGCAGTTGGAAATCGCGCGCCGCAAAGGGCGCATCCCGACGCACGACCACCTTTTCCACCCCCAGTTCGCGCGCCGTCTTGTGCCCCTGATAGATGGCATGGACGATGGCGCCGGGCGCATTCGCATCGCCGGTCAGATGCAGCCTGCGCGGTGCCGCGTCTTCGGCCAAAGCCGCGTGCAGCGCACTGCCGCCCGCGCGATAGCCCACGATCACCAGCGAACGGGCCGCGATGCGCCGCTCCTCGCCGCTGAAGATCTGCGCAAGCCGCACCTCCTCGCCATCGAAGCCGGTCACCACCTCGAGCGTGCGCAGGGCGATGCCCTTGGCCGCAAAGGATTGATGCACCAAGGGCTGCTCGTTGGTCATGAACCCCCATGCCGCCGCCGCCCCTGCCGTGGTGATATAGGTCACCCCCAGATGCGCCAGCGACTCGGCCACGGCCGATCCGAGGTAGTAGTTGTCGTAGTCGAACACCGCCACCGGCCCCTCGGGGACGGCACCGGCGGCAAGATCGTCGGGCGTATAGACCCGTGGTGCGACCAGCGGCCCCGAGGGAAGCTCGTTCGTGCCGCACAGATGCGGCAGCCAGCGCGCGCCGGTGGCTATGACCACATGATCGGCGCCAAAGTCGCGCACATCTGCCGCCGAAAGCTCGCTTTCGGGATAAAGCGAGACGTTGGGCAGTTTGCGCAGCTGGCCCATGCGGTAGTCGACCACGCGGTGCCATTGCCCCAATCCCGGCAAGCGGCTTTCCCAGCGCAGACGCCCGCCGAAATCGCGCGCGCGGTCGGCCAGCGCCACCTCGTGGCCACGGCGCGCCAGCGTCAGCGCCGCCTCGAGCCCCGAGGGGCCGGCGCCCACCACCAGCACCGAGCCCGACGCATCGCGCCGCACGATCTCGGGGTGCCAGCCGCGCCGCCATTCCTCGCCCGCGGTCGGGTTCTGCGTGCAGCGCACCCAGACCCCGTCATGCCAGCTCGAGATGCAGAGATTGCAGCCGATGCATTCGCGGATGTCCTCGACCCGGCCTTCCTCGATCTTCTTCGGCAGGAAAGGATCGGCGATCGAGGGCCGCGCGCCGCCGATGAAATCCAGCACGCCGCGCCGGATCATCGATACCATCGTGTCGGGGCTGGTGAAGCGGCCGACGCCCACCACCGGCTTGTCGGTCACGGACTTCAGGAAATCCACCACCGCCTCGTGGCTGCCCTCGGCCGTGTAGCGGCTCGCGGCACAGTCGAACGCGGAGTAGTCCATCTTCACATCGAAAAGGTCCGGCGCATCCTTCAGATAGCCGATGACCTCGTGCGCCTCGGTCGGGGCCACGTCAGAGGGGCGGGCGCGCAATTCCTGCATCGAAATCCGCAGGGCCACGGCGCAGCGGCCCTTTGTCGCCTCGCGCACGGCGTCGATCAGTTGTTCGACCAGCCGCACGCGGTTGCGCACCGACCCGCCGTAGCTGTCCGTGCGCTGGTTATAGTCGGACAGCAGGAACTGATAGGGCAGATAGCCCATGCCCGCATAGACATAGAGGATGTCGAAGCCCGCCTCCTCGGCCTTGATGGCCGCTTCGGCGTGCCAGCGGATCAGGTTGCGGATGTCGGCGGCGTCCATCACACGGGGGCGGGCCGAGGACATGAACGGAACATGCGTCGCCATCCACGGAATGCCCGAGGGCGAGAGGGGCGCATGCCGCGTGGTCCGGTTCACCGCCGCAGCGCCACCGTGCCACAGCTCGACCGCCGCCAGCGACCCGTGACGATGGGCGGCCTCGGTCATCAGGGCATGGCTGCGCACATCGGCCTGATCCCAGAGCGTGGCAAAGGGAAAGGGGCTGTCGTCCGAGGAGGGATCGACCGAACAGGCCCCCGTCGACACGACGGCCCAGCCGCCCTCGGCCTTGGCTTCGCGGAAAGCGGCCCTGACATGGGGTGCGGCATTGGTCATGCCCGAGGCGTGCGGCACCTGAAAGAACCGGTTCCGCGCCAGCTTTGGCCCGATCCGGACAGGTTCGAAAAGTATGTCGAAGCGCGGGTCACGCGGCATGCCAAGCCCCCAATCGAATCCTTACTGAACGAATGTATAGTATCAGTGCGACACAATGGCGCAACTGATCTCTTCAGGCGGGCAAAACGCGTGATCGGCAGGGCGCGCCCAATGGCACGGCCCCCGTCGCGACAAGGGGTGGCGGCGGATGGCAGCGCGGCGCGGGCGGCTCAGGGCAGGCGGTGCGGGCGCGACCTTTGCACCAGAATCAACGCCGCCGCAGCGAAGACCGCGCCCAGAAGAAAGGTGGTCTCCGCCCCGAACCTGTCCCATGCAAGACCCGCGATACCGCTGGCAAGAAGCAGCGCCAAACCGCTGACAAGGTTGAAGAAACCAAAGGCCGTTCCGCGCAGGTCGGGCGGTGCGGTTGCCGCGACCATCGCGGCAAGCAGCCCTTGCGTCATGCCCATGTGCAGCCCCCAAAGCGCGACGCCCGCCATGACGACGGGCCATGCACGGGACGAGGCGAGGATCAGGTCGGCCACGACCAGCAGCGCGAGGCCCGCCGCAAGCAGGCCGCGATGGCTGACCCGGTCCGAAAGCCGGCCGAGCGGATAGGCCGACAGCGCGTAGACCGCATTCATCGCCACCATGACCAGCGGCACGGCGGCAAGCGGGATACCCGTTTGCTGGGCGCGCAGCACAAGGAAGGCTTCGCTGAAACGCGCAAGTGTAAAGACCGCGCCGATGCCGACGACAGCCCAGTAGGCGGCCGGAAGCCGGTTCAGGTTCTGCCGCGTGATCGGATTGCGGCGCCTTTCGCCCGAAGCCTTGGCCGGTTCGCGGATGCCCACCGCAAGCAGCAAGACGGACAAGGCGGCGGGAACGGTCGCGATCCAAAAGACCAGACGGAAGTCATTTGCAAAAAGTAGCATCAGCCCCACCGCCAGCAAGGGCCCCGCAAAGGCGCCGACCGTGTCGAGCGACTGGCGCAAGCCAAAGGCCGCGCCGCGCAGATGCGGGGGGGCAAGGTCGGCCACCAGCGCATCGCGCGGCGCGCCACGGATGCCCTTGCCGACCCTGTCTGCCAGCCGCGCCACGATGACCGTATCGACCGACGAGGCCAGCGCGAAGAGCGGCTTGCTGGCCGCCCCGAGGCCGTAACCGAGCAGCGCCAGTTCCTTGCGTCGCCCGACCCAGTCGCTCAGCACGCCCGAGAACACCTTGACGATCAGCGCCGTGGCTTCGGCCGCGCCCTCGATCAGCCCGATGGCAAGCGCGCTGCTGCCCAGTCCGGTGACGAGAAAAAGCGGCAGAAGGCTGTGGATCATCTCGGACGAGATGTCCATCAGCAGGCTGACGAAACCCAGAACCCAGATCGCCGCCGGTATGCCGCTTTTGCGGATCACCTGCTTCACCGACCGCGCGGAAAGAGGCGGGCAGAGAGGTGCAGACGCGCGAGGACCGTCTCGTAAAGCACCAGAAGCAGGGGGTAGGCCCGCGCGTGCAGTGGCGCGGCAAGGGCGCGGACGAGCAGCGTCGAGACAAGGGCGACGACCAGCCCACCGATCATGTCCAGCGGGAAATGCACGCCCAGATAGACCCGCGACCATGCCGTGGCCAAGGCCAGCGCGGCAAAGGCGAACCCTGCCCCCCCCGTCGCTGCCCCCCCCGTCGCTGCCCCCCGCGTCGCTGCTGCCCAAAGCAGCGGCAGGGCAAGGCCGAACAGCAGCGTCGCGTGATCGCTCGGGAAAGACGCCTCGGCGGCATGGGGCATGAACTGGTGGCCCAGCCCAAGCTCGAAGGGACGCGGGTGATACCACAGATGCGTGATCCCTTGCGCGATTGAAAGTCCGACAAGTGCTGCCAGCGCCGCATCCAGCAGGTGCAACCGCGTCAGGCGGTCGCGCCTGATCCAGAGAAGAACCATCCCCGCCGCCGCCGCGAATGGCGCTGCTTCGGCCAGAATGCGGGCCAGAAGCACAAGGGCATGCGGAGAGGCCATATCCGCGTTCAGCGCCGTGAACAGGGCTGCGTTCCAGCCTTCGATCCGGTTCATATGCGCGCCCCTGCCCTGCCCAATGCCGCAAGGCTATCAGCCTTGGCCTGCGGGGCAAAGGCAGGGTCGCGGCCGCAGCCTTCACATTTGCGATGACAGGCCCCCGCAGGGTGGTTGCGCCTTGCGATGCGGGATGCCCGAACACCCCGCCGCGATATCCGTCGCAGAACCGCCCGCCCGTCCGTCGCCGAAGGGGCGGGGGACCGCAGGCTCAACCGGCCGGAGGGATGACCCGCATCACGAAGGACGGGGCCGCCTCTCCCTCGGGTATCGGACCCGGCACCTTGTTCGACACCGGATCGAGCGATTGCAGATAGGCCGCGATGGCATAGGCATCCCCGTCCGTAAGCGTGCCGAGGTTCGGCCAAGGCATGACCGGCACAAGGCCCCTGCCATCCGGCCTTGCCCGGGTGCGGATGGCGGCGACGATCTCGTCGGCGCTCCATCCGCCCAGTCCGGTCGCGGTATCGGGCGTCAGGTTCGGCCCGTAGACCACCCCCACCCCCGGCACCTCGAACCCGACATCCGATCCGCCGAGAAAGCGGTCCATATCGGGCTGGCCAAGGAAATGCCCGGGCGTGTGGCAATCACCGCAGCCCGCAATCTGGACGAGGTAACGCCCCCGCTCGATCTGGGCCGCGTCGTCGGCGGCGGCACCGGTGCCGAAGCTGGCCAGAAGCAGCGAGAGCATCGGCCCCGCCGCGCGCGCCATGCCCGAAGGCAAGAAGTCAAAGTCCGTTCGCATCTGTTTTCTCTCTTTTGCGGTCATTCGGCGGCAATCGCGGCGGGCGCTTCGGCCATGTCCTGCACGGTGCGACCGGCAAAGACTGCTTGCGGGTCGTATTTGCGGGCCAGGGCAGCAAGGTCTGCGCGGGCCTTGGCGCTGTGGCAGGCCTCCATCCGGCCTTGCCGTGCAAGGTCGGCGTGGCCCACGTATCGGCCCGTGGTGACCGGATCCAGCGCATCCATACCGTCGCGCAACCATGCAAGGTTGGCGGCATCCTCATCTGCCGAGGACCACGTCCCGTGCACGATCCCGCACACCGGACCGACCACCGACAGGGCCGCATCCGGCAGGCTGCGATGCAGGGCCGAGTTGCGGCCATAGATCACACCGATCGCATTCGACCGCGCCGAGGGCGCTTGTGCGATCATGCGGGCCAGACCGGCAAAGGTGGCATCGGCGTCCGCGCTCCACAGGCAGTCCACCCCGTAACGCGCGCCGTCCGGAAAGCGTTGGTCGACAAGGCCGTAGAGCGTGGCGAAATCGATCCGGCTGGGCGCGTTGTGGACAATCACCCCTTGGGGCAGCATGTCGCCCAGATGCGTCGCAATGCCGGTGATTTCGGCCATCGAAGCGGCATAGGCCGTCAGGATCACCGTGGCGAATTTCGCGTCGCCAAGGCCCGCTGCGGGCGGCGCTGCGGCAAGCGAAAGCGAAACCTCGGCATGGCCGGGCAGGACGTTGGCCAGACGCTTCATGCTGGCGGTCACCTCGGCCACCCGTGCGAGCGGATAGGTCCATGTCGCCACGGCCATCGCGGCAGGCAGCGGCATCAGCCGCAGCCAGAAGCGCGTGACGATGCCGAAGAACAGCGGGCCTGCCCCCCGCAGCGCCCAGAAGATGTCGGGATATTCGGTCTCGCTGACCATCACCGCGCGACCGTCGGCCAGCACCACCTCGGCCCGGTCGATCAGGTGGCAGGCGGCCCCCCATGTGCCCTCGTTCCAGCCGAAACCGCCGCCGAGCAGATAGCCGCCCATCGCCACGTCGCCGCAATGGCCCACCGGAAAGGCCAGCCCCTCGGCCGTCAGGGCGATGGCAAGGGCGAGGTTCTTCGCCGCGGGTCCGACCTCGGCGATCCGCGCCTCGCGGTCGACGGACACGGCGTCGAGCGCCGACAGGTCGATCGCCACGCCGTTCTGCATCGCGATGCCCGACCAGTTATGCCCACCCGAACGGGCCGAGGCGCGGTAGCCATGCGCGGCGGCATAGCGCACGGCGGCCTGCACATCGGCGGTCGAGGCCGCCTTGACGATCACGCGCGGCATCGCCTGCGGCTTGCGCCCGTTCCAGACCAACCCGTCACGCGCGGTGGCGAACCCCGCCTCGCCCTCGGTGACCACGTCACCGCCGATCTGGCGGCGGAGCGTTTCGATATCCATAGTCTCTTTCCTTCTGTCCATGATCCATTGCGCGGCGCGGTGCCGGCCCTTCCCTGTCCACGGCTTCCGCAAAACCACGCCATGTCCGAAGCCGCCCGCATGAGGGGCGCCGGATCGCAGACTTGCCCCGTTGCGGGGGTGATGGTTTGAAAACGGACGACCCGCACCGTCAGGCCCGGCTGTGGTGCCTTGCCGTCCCGGTCGCGGTGTACTTGTGAACGGATGCACATCTACCCTGCGCAGATGCGCGCCGCTCGCTAAGTCTTTCCTCGCGATTTCTTAAAAACTTCGTAAACGCCGGAACCGCCGCCGGATCATCCCTCTTGCAACGCGAGGTTCGCCCTTACGACCAGCCGGAACCTGCCGCGCCCGATCTTCTCCATCTGGATCGGCAGGGCCTTTTCCTGCAACCGCCGTTCCAGCAGGACAAGCCGCGCCTCGAGGTTCTCGGCATGGGACGGCAGGCGGAGTTCCGGCGCAAGGCGCAGTTCGCGGTTCGAGAACTCGGAGGTGCCGGCGGTCACATAGGCACGGACAAGCTTCCAGAAGATCGCACCTGCGACACCTTTGACGACATAGTCGCCGCCCGCGAAGATGCTGTCATCCGCAGCAAAATGCCGAAGTGTCAGGGTGGTGTCGAAACGGGTGGCGGGGCGCTGGTCGAAGGACGCTTCGGCGTCTTCCTCAGCCTCGAGAACCGCCGCATGGGCTGCAAGCGCCGCGGCAACGCAGGCAAGCGTATCCTCTTCCTCGTGCATGAACCGCAGCGGCGCCGGGCTTTCGGCGAAAAGCACGCCGACCAGACGGTTCTGCCACAGCACCGGCAGCGCAATCTGGCTTTCGGGCCGCGCCAGTCCGGGAAAGGCGACCCCCGGCTCATCCGCCCTGTCGCGGCCCGCATCGGCCAGCAACCCGTTGCGGACTGCCGTTCCGTAAAGATAGTCGCTCGACATATGGTCGATACGGATCGCCACCTTCTCGCGCGCCGCGACACCGATCACCCCGTCACCAAGCCGCACCTCGGACCCGATCCCCGAGGCGGTATAGCCCCAGGTCGCAACCGCATCGAGCGCAAGGCGCGTCTCGTCGGGAACGAAGATCATCAGGTTGGTGATCCCCAGATGCCGCGCGATGGCGTCTAGCGTGCGGTCATATAGGTCGCCAAGCGTGACCGCCCGCGCCATTTCGCCCAGCACGCGGCGCAGCGCCGGAAGGGCGGCCACCGGCGGCACCGGACGCGGAACCTTGGGCGGCAGGACCTGCCGGATCGCCCGCACGCGAAAGATATCCGCCCCCATCAGCCGGAACACCCCCGCCATCCCCGCATGCGAGGCGATGCCCGCAAGCCGCGCCTTCATCGATTCGAAAAGCGGGCCTTCGGACTGGGTGGTCTCGAAATCCAGATCGAGCTGGTAAAAGGCCGTGGTCAGCGGATCGACCACCTCGACCGAGGCGGTGCGCGTCGACAGGATGTTGCGGCGTGTCTTGTTGAAGAACTGGTAACTCAGCGCAACGCGGTCAGGGTCGACGTAGTGGATCTGGCTGATGTAGGACACGTTCGGCACGCCTGCGGGATCGACGGTCGCCAGAACGGCGGGCACCGCGCCCTCGAAGCAATCGCGCAAGGCATCAAGCGTCAGGACCGCCCCGGCGCCGTGGTCCGGCGGTTTCGGATCGCCGCTCACAACTCGCGCCCCGCGCCCGGTCCGGGTGTCTGCTCGAAGGCCGTTTCGGGGCGGAAGCCAAGCACGAACACGCTTTGCGAGCGGTTGTCGCAGAACGACTGCACGAAGGCAGGCCCGTAGCCGATGGCGCGCAGGACAGCGGCGAAGGCATCGATCTGCCGGTCGAGACCGGTCCTGTCTTCCGGCTCGAAGGCTTCGGCGCGGCTCGACATCGCCTTGAGCTGGATGGTCCGGTGCGACATCGGCGCGCTGAAGGTCACGGCAATCGGCCCGCCTGCGGCGACAGCGGCGGTGATCGCCCCGTTGCCCTCGGCCGGATAGATCACGCGGATCGCGCCGCCTGCGACGACCCGCGCGGCAAGTGCGCGCCCGGCTTTTGCGCGCCCGTCCGGTCCGACCACGGCAAGGATGATGCTGACGCCGCTTTCGATGAAACCCGCGATCTCGTCCGGCAGGTGAAACGCGTCGCGCGCGGCTGTCGGTCGCTTTTCGTGGCCCATCTCTTGCTCGCCTTGCTCCCGGGCCTGAACGGCGGGTCTGAATCTCTCAGAACGATACTATTTGAGAGGTCGGTCGGCAATTTGAACATGCATCCCTGCGCGGAAGGCCAAGGCTTCGCGCTGGCCCTGCGCCGTCATGCGTGGCCCTAGCCGGGCGGCAGCACGAATTTCGGCTTCAGGCTGGCAAGGCATGCGGTATCGGGTGCAGTTTCCGGCCGCTCGATGAAGGCCATCCCGATATCCTTCACGCATTGCGAGAAGATGATCGAGCCGTGGCCCGCCTCCGGCACCTCGATCACCTGCGACCGCGAGAGCGTCTCGGCGGCGTGGCGGGCATCGGCGGACGAGGTCTGGGTGTCGTTCAGGCCATAGACAACCATCGTCGGGATGTCGCTGGAAACCGGCGTCAGGAATTCGGGCCGGGGTGCAGGCGGAAGCAGCGTGCATATCCCATACATCGAGGCATCGGCCTTGTTCGACTGTGTCAGCCAAGGCCATTTCAGCGTGGCATTGTAGGCGTTGAAACCTTCGATTGTGTTGAAGGGCATCTGTTCCTGACAGGCGATCACCATCAGATCGAGCGGAACCATCATCGGCGCGTATGCCTTGCGCGCATCGCCCGCCACGGCGGCATAGACGGCGCGGATGTCGGCGTCGCTCATCAGGTCGATCAAGGCTAGGATCGGCGCAAGATCGGCGGCGGGCAAGCGGGGTTCGACAAGGTCGCGCAGACCCTGTCGTGACGGTGTCTGCGTCGTCAGTCCGGCATAGGCCACCACGAAATCCAGCATCGCCTCGCGCGAGCCGGACCCGATGATGGAGCGCGTGACCTCGGCATCGAAGCGGGCGGCAAGGTCCGATGCGCCCGATTGGCTGCGCCCCAGCGAATCCGACAGCGCCGAAAGGGCAGCCGCCATCGCGGCATCATCCACGCGTTCCGCTGCGGCATGGTCGAGAAGCAGCGTCGCCAGCGCCGTCTGTTCCGGCGTCAGCTTGGCAGCGATGCCGGCCAGCCGTTCGGCGCTGGTGGGAACCTTGCGCGTGCCGCCCGTGGTCAGCATGTCCCAAGTCGTCGTCTCGCCGCGTTCCAGTTCGGTCAGGATCAGCGGCACATGCGCGGTGATCTGCGGCCATGCGCCAGAGCTGTTGCGGTTGTCGAATAGGTCGATCAGGGCCTTGAGCGTGATCTCGCCACGCCCGCGCGCGGCCGGGATCGGGTTGGCCTGCAGTTTCGCGGCCACGCGGACAAGCGTTCCTTCAAGATCGGGGTAGGCGGCGGCGCAGGCCGGATCGGCGGCGCATTGGTCCAGCGTGGCCTGAATGGATTCCTGCAAGGGCTTTATGTTTTCGTCATAGCCTTTCACATCGGGCGGAAAGACGCTGTCGATCACCACCGAACGCGTGCCTTCGGGGGCTGACCGCATCACCTCGAGCGCGAGTTGCGTGCCGTAGGAGATGCCGTAGAGGTTCCAGTCCGCATAGCCCAGCGCGCGCAGGATCGCCTGCGTGTCAAAGGCGTTCTGGGTGGTGTTATAGGCCGTGATGTCGCCGCTCTTGGCCTTCATCTCGTCAAGGCAACGGGCAAAGACATCGGCTTCGGGCGTCGACTCGGGCACGGCGCCGGGGGCCATGAGCGAGACGATATTGGCCCCGAGCGTGTCAAAGCAGGTCACCATGTCAGACGAGATCCCCGCCGCGCGCTGGTCAAAGGTCACAAGGTCGCGCCGCGCGCGGAACTGGTCGAAGATCGGCACCACGATGGACCAAAGGTCCTTGACCGCACCGCCGCCCGGACCGCCGTGCAGATAGACCACCGGATCGGGGGCGGGGCTTTGCGTTCGGGCCTTCAACACCGCAAAGGCAAGACTGATGCGGCGGCTGTCGGCCTTGCCATGCACCTCGGGCAGGTCCACGCGCCCGCAGATGACCGTCTGGCCCTCGATCTCGCCCGCAGGCAAGGGGCGCGGGCAGGCCTCGACCGTCACCGGATAGCGCGTGTCGGCCCCGCCCGCGCGGATCGTGGAAAAGGCCGTCGGGTCGGCATGTCCGGATACCAGCGCCATCACCGCGGCAATGATCTGATCGGGTGTCATCGGGCGTCTCCACTGCCATGTCCTGTCGTGCATAGCAGCCTGCGACCCTGCCGCTATCCGCAACGCGAAGCCCGTGAGGCAAAGGCCCGGACAGGAAGCGCCGCACGCGAAGCGCCCGCCCGCGCCCGCCCGATTTCGCCTTTCGGATAGGCACGGGCCGGCAAAGGCGGAACAGTGCGGCGACCATGCAGGAAAGCAGGACATGACGCCCGACCAGATCGTAGCCTTCGTTCTTGCCCTGACCGCCCCGCCGCAGGCCGGACCGCTGTTTCCCGTGATC
Source organism: Paragemmobacter straminiformis (assembly GCF_014243445.1). Taxonomy (GTDB): domain Bacteria; phylum Pseudomonadota; class Alphaproteobacteria; order Rhodobacterales; family Rhodobacteraceae; genus Paragemmobacter; species Paragemmobacter straminiformis. The sequence goes on along the minus strand of NZ_JACLQD010000004.1, from coordinate 186,785 downwards.
GCCGCAGGTGGGGCCGATCCGCGTTTTCCGGTGGTCGCCACCGCCTGCCCGCGCCCTTTGGCCCCGTTCGAAATCGAAGGCCGCACGGTGGCTTGCGGCAAGATCAGCGTGCCCGAGGATCATGCGAGGCCCGAGGGCCGCCGGATCGACCTTGCCTTCATGATCTTCAAGTCGCGGTCCCTCTCGCCCGCGCCGGATGCGGTCGTGCATCTGCACGGCGGCCCCGGCGTGGGGATCGTCGCGCGTGCATCGCTGACGACCACCTTCTTCGAACATCTGCGCGGCCGCCGCGACGTGGTGGCCTTTGACCAGCGCGGGGTCGATGCCTCGGCCGCCGCCCAGTCGCGCTGTTTCGATACGCTTGCGTCAGACCCCGAAGCATTGGTTCAGGCAACACGGGGGATCGGCGACCGCATCGCCCTGACCCGCAAGATGACCCGCGCCTGTCTGGACGAAATCGCGGCCTCGGGGGCGGATATCACCAAGATCAACACGTGGCAGAACGCGCAGGATGTCAGCGCCGTGATGCATACGCTGGGCTATCCGGTCTACAACATCTACGGCATCTCATATGGCACCAAGCTGGGCCAAGAGGTGATGCGCTCGGCGTCCGACGGGCTGCGGTCGGTGGTTCTGGATTCCGTGGCGCCCGTGCAGGTGCCGATCTACGACACGCTCGCCCTGCCCCATGCCGAGGCGATCCAAAGCATTTTCGACAGTTGCACCGCCGATCCGAAATGCGCGGCCGCCTATCCCGGCCTGAAGGCCCGCTTCTGGTCGCTATACGAAAAGCTCGAAACGCAGCCGATCAAGACAACCGAAGGCACGATCGACTCCGAGGCGCTGTTCCAGTTCGTCGATGGTCGCAACAACTGGAAAGCGCAGTTGCAGGGGCTGACCGGCTATGTCCCGAAGGTGGTGGCCGAACTCGAAACAGGCGATGCGACCACCTTCCTTGCGCTTGCAGGCGAGACGATCGACCTGCATCCGACACCGGAAAGCGCGCTTGCCGGATTGAACGGGCTGGATCCCGACGCGATGGCCTTTGCCGAAACCGCGCTGCGGCTGGCGATGGCGGGAAGGCAGAACGACAAGATGGTGGAAACCGCGCTCGCGCGGCTCGAGGCCGACAGGACGGCGGCGGAAACCGGTGCGGGGCTTGTGGACGAGTTCGAGGCGGCACTCTTGGCCGCGGCGCTGGCGCTGCCCGACCAGACGGGCCGCGTGGGCTTTGCCGCCGATTACCTGCGGCTGCGGACAGGCGAGGCGACACGCGCCGCGCTGACGGCGATGCTGGCACGGCAGTTCACGGGCGAGACGCTGACACGGCTGCAATCCCTTGCCGGAATGCTTGGCGACGGGCAACTCGCGCAAGTTTACGCCCGCATCGGTGCCGACAACAGCACCCTGGACCGCGTGCTGCTCGAGGGTTTCCAGACCGACATGTTCGCCTGTCAGGAGGACATGGACATCAATTCGCCCGCCGGGGCCGCCGCCGTGGGCGCGCGTTTGCAGACCGAATTCGGATGGCCCGAAAGCCTGACGGACATGTATGGCGCGGTGCTGAACGCGACATTCTTCGACATGTGCAAGGAATTCACCCCGCAGCCACGGGCGGGATTTCACGATCCGGTCACGGCGGCGGTGCCGACGCTGGTGATGCAGGGCGCCTTCGACACCCAGACGGCCCCGAGTTGGGGCGCGCTCATGGTCGCGTCGCTGCCGAAGGGGCGGCTCGTGTTCTTTCCCGAATCCGGCCACGGCACGCTGGCGTTTTCGCAATGCGCCAAGGACATCGGCGCGGCCTTTCTGGAAAATCCCGAAGCACCCTTCGATTCAACCTGCACGCAGGCGCTGACGTCTGCGTTCCTTTTACCTGACGGGACATGGTCGAGATGAAACTGACAGCCCTTGTCGCCCTTGGCGTCTACCTTGTCTGGCACGCGATCAACCTCGGCATCCAGAAGGCCGGAACCGGTCCTGACGGGATCGACCTGCTGGATCTGGTGAAGCACGGCATTTCACCCTCGATCGGGGCGGCAAGCCTGTTCCTGCTAGTGCTGGTTCTGGTTTTTCGCTGGTGGGGCGAGATCGGGCTGGCGCAGGGCCCGCAGCGCGGCACGCTCAAGGTGATCTGGCCCTGGCTTTTGTTCCTTGCGCTGTTTGCGTTCAGCGCGCTGGGTGCCGGAATGCCGCCCGCGACGGTGACGCTGTTCATCCTTGCCAATACCCTGATGGTCGGCTGGTCCGAAGAGGTCATGTTCCGCGGCATCATGCTGCGCGGGCTGTTCCGCAGCGGCGGCATCTGGGTGGCGATCCTTGGATCATCGGCCCTGTTCGGGGCGATGCATGTGCTTAACGTCTTTCTGACGGGCGACCTGCGGGGGGCGGTGATCCAGGCTGGTGCCGCCCTTCTGTCGGGGGTGTTCCTGGCCGCTGTCCGGCTGCGGACAGGGTCGCTCTGGACCGGGATCGTGCTGCACGGGCTGTGGGATGCGGGAACCTTCTTCATCGCGGCAGGGGGTGCGGCGGCAGGCGGAACCGCTGCCGGTCCGACCGCGCTGGGCGACTACGGAAGCATTGTCATGAGCCTGCCGCTGGTCCTGCTGGGCCTGTTCTTCCTGCGCCATGCCGGACGGGATTACGCCAAAGGCTACGCCTGATGCGTGCGGTCTTTCCGGCCACGGCCCTTGTGTTCGCCTGCCACGCGGCCGTTGCGCAACCCGTCGGGCGCCCGTCGACCGATGCCAATCCGACCGTCCGGATCGAAGGGGACACGCTGACCTACATTGGCGGTATCAACGCGGCGGGCCTGACCGCGCTTGACACGGCGGTGCGCCACCTGCCGCGCGGGCAGGTCACGAAGATGCTGGTCAATTCCGGCGGCGGCGACACAAAGGTCGGCATCTATATCGGCTCCATCATCGCTGACCTGAAGCCCGATCTGACCATCGAGGGGGGATGTTTCTCCTCATGCGCGAACTTTATCGCCCCTGCCGCCGCCAGCATAACGATCCGCGAGAACGCCTTTCTGGGCTGGCACGGCAACGACCGCGGTTTCCAGATCGTCGCAGAGCAGAAGGGGATCACCCTGCGCGAACATCTGCGCGCCTCGGTCGCGCAAGGGGCCGCGCCGGGCGGCACCGATCTGGAAAAATGGCTGGACGAGGCGGTGCCGACGCTGAACGCGCTGATCGCCGAGGAAGCAGCGCTTTACAGGCGGATCGGCCTGCCCGACGACAGCTTTGCCATCTGCGGCGTGGGCGACAGGTTCGAGGGCCGTCTGTCCGGCGACCAGCTGGGCTGGGGATTTTCGATTGCCGACATGGCGCGGCTTGGCCTGCCGCCCGTGGTCTACGAAGGTCCGGGCGCCTATGAGGACAGCCCGGGTTTCAAGAAATGGCTGATCCGCCTGACGCCCGGGGATTGCCAGCCCTGACCCAAGGCAAAGGGCGGCACCTTCCGGCACCGCCCCGCTTTATCAAGTCACTCGTCACCAACGAAGGGTGGTCAGTTCAACTCGACCCAGTCCTCGATCGAGCCACTGTCGGTTGCGGTGCAGGCCACGCGGCGTCCGCTGGCGTTTTCGCGCAGGATGATCTCGGTATAGCCTGCACGAAGCGGGCTGACGGTCTCGACCTTGGCGGGCACGCCGACCATCGACTTGCAGGCCGCCATCGCTGCGGGCGGGGCGCCGCCATTGCCTGCGGCCGCGACAGAGGGGCGTCCGGTGATCTTGATCCCTTTGTATTTGCGGTCGGACCCGAACGAGCATTCAAAGGTCGTCACATCGGCCCCGTCTGCGGGGCTTTGGCCGTAGACGATGTATTTCCCGCGCTTCTTCTCGACCGGCAGCGTCAGGATGTTGCGCGGACGGGTGCCAAGTTTCGCCGCCGCCTCGCCGGTGCAAAAGGCCGCCATCTGGGGTTCGGCCACGATCTTGGCCTGTGCCGCAGCGGCGGCACCGACCGCACATGCCGTGGCAAGCACAAGGCGAAGAAGGTGCGTCCTGTTCATGTCGTCATCCATTTCGTTCGGGGGCGATGTCCCGCCCGTTGCGATGCGCCCATGTTTCCGCGCAGGAACCCGCCACGCTATCCGGATCGCGAATTTCCGCGCGGGTTTTCACGGCCTACACGGGCAAGACGGGGTCAGGCCGGCTGGGGCACGGGAAAGGCCCCCTTGTGCAAGGTGGATCGTCCGGCGCTTTGACCGCATCCTTCACGGCGGCATCCACAGCGCCACGGTTTGCGGACCGCAAGGAAGGCGCCGCCCGGCCTTGCGCCACGCTTGGGGGGCGTAAATCCACCCATTCGGCACCGCAGGACAACCGTTGCGTTGACGATCGCGGCCCGGCATCCGATATGCGGGCAAGAAGGAGAACCGCCATGTCCATCCGCGTCACTGTCTGGGGCGAGAATGTCCACGAACACAAGAACAAGGTCGTCGCACAGGTCTACCCCAAGACCATGCACGGCACGATTGCCGAGGCGCTGAACGGCACCGACGGGATCACCGCAAGCACCGTCACGCTGCAAGACCCCGAACACGGGCTGACGGCGGCGAAACTGGCCGAGACCGATGTTCTGGTCTGGTGGGGCCATGCCGCGCATGGCGACGTGCAGGACGAGATCGTCGAACGGGTCTGCAATGCCGTCTGGGGCGGGATGGGGATGATCTTCCTGCATTCGGCGCATTTCGCTAAACCCTTCAAGCGCCTGATGGGTGCGCCCTGCAACCTGACATGGCGCGAGGCGGGCGAGCGGGAACGGCTTTGGGTCACCTCGCGCCAGCACCCCATCGCGGCGGGCCTGCCCGACCATTTCGAACTGGAACACGAAGAGATGTATGGCGAGCCTTTCGGGGTTCCCGAACCGCTCGAGACGGTGTTCATCTCGTGGTTCGCGGGCGGCGAGGTGTTCCGCTCGGGCCTGACCTATCGGCGCGGGGCGGGGAATATCTTCTACTTCCGCCCGGGGCACGAAACCTATCCCACCTATCACGATGCCAACGTGCAACGCGTGATCCGCAACGCCGTGCATTGGGCGCACAATCCCATGCCGCGCATCCGGAACCCCAATGACGCGCCCAACACGCCCGTCACGGCGGCGCTGGAGCCCATCGTGGAACGCGGGCCGCGCCTGCACCATGACGGCGAAGAGGGGTTCCGCTGATGCCCGCCCCGATCCGCCTGCTTGTCGTCGGAACCGGAGGCATGGCAAAGAACCATGCCGAGAGCTTTGCGGCCATCGACGGCGTCCAGTTGGTGGCGGGGATCGACACCCGCCCCGCCCAACTGGCCGCCTTTCAGCAAACGCACGCCATCCCGCACGGCTTCGCATCGGTCGCTGCCGCGCTGGACTGGGGCGCCTTCGACGCCGTGACCAACGTCACGCCGGACGCCGCGCATCACGCGACCACCCTGCCCTTTCTTGCCGCTGGCAAGCATGTGCTGTGCGAAAAGCCGCTCGCCACCAACGCGGCCCATGCAGCCGAGATGGCCACCGCCGCCGACCGGGCGGGCGTGGTCAATATGGTGAACCTGTCCTATCGCAACGTGCCATCGCTGCAAAAGGCCGCGCAGATGGTGCGCGAGGGGGCCATCGGCAGGGTCCGGCATTTCGAGGCCTCCTACCTGCAGAGCTGGCTGACACAGGATGCATGGGGCGCATGGGACAAGGAAAGCCAGTGGCTCTGGCGGCTGTCCACGGCGCATGGGTCAAAGGGCGTTCTGGGCGATGTGGGGATCCATATCCTCGACTTCGCGACCTTCATCGCGGGGCAAGGGGCGCGCGAAATCTCGTGCCGTCTGGCGACCTTTGACAAGGCCGAAGGTGGCAAGATCGGAGAGTATACGCTCGACGCCAACGACAGCGCGACGATGCAACTGGTGCTGGCGAACGGGGCTTTGGGCACGGTGGCCGCGACGCGTTTCGCCAGCGGCCACCTGAACGACCTGCGTCTGCGGATTTACGGCGACAAGGGCGGGCTTGAGGTGCAGTTCGAAAAGAACACGAGCCGTCTCTTCGCCTGTCTGGAACCCGCGATGAAAACCGCCGACTGGACCGAGATCGCCTGCCCCCCCGTTCCGACCATCTACCAACGCTTCATCGCCGCGATCCGGGGCGAGGCCCCTGCCGAGCCGACCTTTGCCCGTGGCGCCGAATTGCAGCGCCTGCTCGACCTGGCCGAAGCCTCGGCAGGCCAGCGCGGCACGTCATTGGCGGTCGACTGACCCTGCGGCATGGCGGTCCCTGCTCAGGGTGCCGCCATGCCGGAACGCAGGAGCGTTGCAGTTCGTCGCGCCCGCGATAGAACTGGCATAACAGCCCCCTGCAAAGGCACAGCGCATGACACCCGAACCGCACCCGCTCGACGTCGTGGCCCCCGCCCGCATGGCGAAACTGGTAGAGGAGGTCGGCATCCGCAAAGCCGGGCTCGGCTTTGTGCAGACCTTGGCGCTTGGCGTGCTTGCCGGGGCGTTCATCGCCTTTGGCGCTATGTTCTACACGGTCGCCGTGACGGGCAGCGAATTGGGTTACGGCCCCACGCGGTTGATTGGGGGGGCGGCTTTCTCGCTGGGCCTGATCCTTGTCATCATCGGCGGGGCCGAGCTTTTCACCGGAAACAGCCTGATCCTGCTGGCTTGGGCCAGTGGCGACATCACCACGCGCGCGCTTTTGCGCAACTGGGGCATCGTCTATTGCGGCAACCTGATCGGCGCGATGGCGACGGCGGTGCTGGTGCATCTGGCAGGCAGCCTTGGCGCGGCCGACGGGGCGGTGGGTGCCACCGCCGATGCCATCGCGGCGGCCAAACTCGGGCTTGACCCGTTTCAGGCCTTTTTGCGCGCCATCCTGTGCAACGCGCTTGTCTGCCTTGCGGTCTGGATGTGCTTTTCGGCCCATAGCGTATCGGGCAAGGTGCTGGTGATCCTGTTTCCGGTGACCGCCTTCGTCACACTCGGGTTCGAGCATTCGGTTGCCAACATGTACCTGATCCCCGTCGGCATGCTGCATTCCGGAGTGTTCGATGCTGGCGGCCTGCTTGTGAACCTGATCGTGGTGACGGCGGGCAATGTCGTGGGGGGCGGCCTGCTTGTCGCGCTTGTCTATTGGCTGATCTATCTGCGCGCACCGCAAGCCTAGCCCCGGACAAAGGCTGACCCCCGCAGGGGCGCGCGTCCCCCGTGGCGCGCCCCTTGGTCAGACGACCTTGCCCCGTGCCGCCACCCGCAGGGTTCGGGGAGCGGCAGGTCCGTCTATCGCAATCACGCTGTCGAACAGGTTGGTGACGACGCAGGCATGGTTCGGCACGATGCGGATGCGCTGGCCTACGACCAGACCGATGGGCAAGGCGCTGACCAGACGGCCATGCTCTTCGGACAACTGGTCTATGGTGATATCGGGCCTGCCCAGAACATGGCCGTAACCGGACAGGCCCAGCAAATCCGAAGTCAGCGCCTTGCTGCCCGCGTCGATGATCGCGCGATGCGGGTCGGGGGTCGACACGACTGTCGCCAGCACCGTAAGGGCGCAATCCTCCCAGTCGCAAACGCCGCGCGCCACCAGCGAGCGGTCGTTGTAGGCATAGGTGCCCGGACGGTACTCGGTTGCGACGGGCGCCTCGCCCGCCTGCGCCATCGAGGGCGTCCCGCCGGAAGATACCGTTTCGACGGCAATCCCGTGATCGGCCAGCAAGGCGATGGCGCGGGTCATGAAGGACTGGACCGAAGCGGCACCGCCGACGGGCGGATAGGTCATCAGGCCCTGAAACCGCAGCCCCGCCGCCGCAGCGATGTGCAGGCCCAGCGCGCAGGCTTCGTCCGGGGTCGCCACGCCGCAGCGGTCCGCGCCGGTGTTGCATTCGACCAGAACCCGCAGCGGTTCGGCCTCGGCGGCAAAGGCCCGCGACAGCCCGTCGACCACCGTCGCATTGTCGGCGACCACGGTCAGCCGCACCCTGCGCGCCAGTTTGCGCAGGTGATCGAGCTTTTCATCGCCAAGGATGTTGTAGGTGATCAGCAGATCGCGGATTTCGGGGCAGGCATCCAGCATCGCCTCGGCTTCCGACACCTTCTGGCAGGTGATGCCGATGGCCCCTGCGGAAAGCTGCATCCGCGTGACCTCGGCCAGTTTGTGCGTCTTGATATGGGGGCGCACCTTCATGCCGATCCGGTCGGCAAGTGACTGGAAACGGTCGATGTTGCGCTGCACCACAGCCATATCGACAAGCACGGCGGGCGTGTCGATGCCGTCGGTGGGGTCCGCTGTGCCCGGTGCCATAGCCGCCCTTTCCTGAAAACAGGCCCCGACTTTGCCAGCCGCCCGTTCGCATGGCAACGCGGGCGCGGATAGGGCATGCACCGTCCGCATCGCCCCATGCCGATTTCGCAAGCAACCGACATCGAAGCGGCGGTTTGCGCAATGCCGTTCATCGGTTAACCATCATAAGCTGGACCAAGGCGCAGAACCGGAGACGCACCGCATGGAAAGCCGCTGGCTTGAAGATTTCCTGAGCCTCGTGGATACGCGCAACTTCTCGCGTTCGGCACAGGCGCGGTACACCACCCAACCCGCCTTCAGCCGCAGGATCAAAAGCCTTGAAGAATGGGTCGGGGCGCAGCTTTTCAACCGCACGTCCCAGCCCGTGACGCTGACGCTGGCCGGAGAACGCTTTCGCCCCGTGGCCGAGGATGTCTTGCGCCGCCTGCTGCAAGGGCGCGAGGAGGCGCGGCGCATCGGCGACACCACGGCCAGCACCATCCGCTTTGCCGCGACACACAGCCTGTCGCTGAATTTCTTCTCGGGCTGGCTGCGGTCGATCGAAACGCGCAGCCACACCTTCAACACGCGGCTCGACACCAGCCAGTTCCACGACTGCATCCAGCTTTTGCAGCGCGGAGACAGCCATTTCCTGATCAGCTACACCCATCCCGTGATCCAGATGAACCTGCCGCACGAGCATTTCACCTCGAAGATGGTGTTGCGCGACAAACTGGTTCCCGTGACCTTGCCCGACAGTTCCGGCCAACCCGTCGACCGCCTTCCGGGGACCGAGGACGAACCGGTGCATTACCTCGGTTACAGCGAAACCTCGGCCATCGGGCGGGTTGTCGAACAGCTGATTTCAGACAATGCGGGCAGCCTGCATCTGAAACGGGTCTTCGTCTCGCATATGGCGGCGGTGCTGAAGGTCATGAGTTCGGAAGGCCGTGGCACGGCATGGTTGCCCGAAAGCCATCTGGCGCAGGAATTCGCCAATGGCACGTTGGTACGTGCGGGCGACGAACGCTGGGAGATTCCGATCAACGTGCGCGTGATCCGCTCGCTCGACCCGCTGCCCGCCGCCTCGGAAGAACTTTGGGCGCTGATCCCCGGCGAAGTCGATACCGACTGGGGCTGACCATGCCGGCAAGGCATTGCCCGCGCCGCTTAAGGCATTGGCGGCTGCCGGTCGGACCGGACTAGAACAGGGGAAATACGGGGGGTGTCCCCGTCCAACGACAGGTAGCTTCACCGCCATGACCACGCTTGCCAGCCTCGAGACGCCCTGCCTGATCCTTGACCGCGCACGACTGGAACGGAACGCCCGCCGCATGACCGAACGGCACAAGGCCTCGGGGTTGCGGTTGCGGCCGCATATGAAGACGGGAAAATCCATCGACGTGGCCCGCATCGCCCTTGCGGGAAACTTCGGCGGAATAACGGTTTCGACGCTGAAGGAGGCCGAGTATTTCGCCGATCACGGCATCGATGACATCACCTATGCCGTCAGCCTCGTGCCGGACAAGCTGCCGCGCATCGCGGCCCTGATCCGGCGCGGCGTGCGGCTTGGCACCGTGACCGACAGCATCAAAGTCGCGACCGAGGTCAGCCATCGCGCCGTGGCCGAAGGGGTGGTGGTCGATGTGCTGATCGAGCTTGATTCAGGCGAGCGTCGCGCCGGGCTGATCGCGGGCAGGCCCGAGATTCCGGCGCTTGGCCGGGTGCTGCATGACCTGCCCGGAACACGGCTTGCCGGAGTGCTGACCCACGCCGGCAATTCCTACCAGTGCCGCAGCCTCGACGCGCTTCGGCAGGTGGCCGAGGAAGAGCGGCTTTGCGCCGTGACCGCAGCCGGACAGTTGCGCGCGGCGGGCCTGCCCTGCCCCGTTGTCAGCGTCGGCTCGACCCCCACGGCGACCCACGGGCAATGCTTTGACGGGCTGACCGAAATGCGCTGCGGCGTCTATATGTTCGGAGATGTGTTCCAGTCGGAAATCGGGTCTCACGATATGGATGACATCGCGGTCACGGTGCTGGCCACGGTGATCGGGCATCGCCCCGAACTCAACGCCGCGCTGATCGACGCGGGCGGGCTTGCCCTGTCGAAAGACCGCAGCACCGGGGCCGAGGGTTTGCCCGAAGACGCGGGATTCGGGTTTCTGGCCGATGCCTCGGGCCGCGCCCGCATTCCCGGCCTGCGCGTCGGCAAGGTCTATCAGGAACACGGGCTGCTCGAGTCGGACGGCCCCTTTCCCTTTGACCTGCTGCCTGTCGGGTCGCGGGTGCGGGTGCTGCCCAACCACGCCTGCATGACGGCGGCGATGTATGACGCCTATCGGGTGGTCGACGGCCCGTCCGATCAGGTCGTAGACCTTTGGCCCCGCATCAACGGCTGGTGACAGCGGGGCGCGTCAGCGCCGCGCCATCACAGCCGCATTCCGCTTGCCGCGTCGAACAGGTGGATCTTGGCTTCGGGAAAGGCCAGATGGATCAGATCGCCCGGCCGGAACTCGTGCCGGTCGGTGAAGATGGCGCAAAGATGCGCGCCGCCGATCTTGGCATAGACCTGGATATTCGCCCCCGTGGGTTCCACCACCTCGACCTCGAGCGGGATGCCCGAACCGGCATCGGCCAGAAGCGTATGCTCGGGCCTGATGCCGAAAACCACCTTCTGCCCCGCGCGCGCCGCATGGGCGGCAGGCACCGGCAGGCGCAAACCGTCCGCGATCTCGACCCAGACCGCCCCGCCTTCGGCCCGCAGGGTCCCGGGCAGGACGTTCATCGAGGGCGAACCGATGAAATCGGCCACGAACAGGTTGGCGGGCGTGTCGTAAAGCTGCAACGGCGTGCCGATCTGCTCGATCCGCCCCGCATTCATCACCACGATGCGGTCGGCCATCGTCATCGCCTCGATCTGGTCGTGCGTGACATAGACCGAGGTGGTCTTGAGCCGCTGGTGCAGCGCCTTGATTTCGGTCCGCATCACCACGCGCAGCTTGGCGTCAAGGTTCGACAGCGGCTCGTCGAACAGGAACACCTGCGCGTCCCGCACCAGCGCCCGCCCCATCGCGACCCGCTGGCGCTGCCCGCCCGAAAGCTGGCGGGGCGAGCGTTCGAGATAGCTTGTCAGGTTCAGGATCGACGCCGCCTCGCGCACCTTGCGGTCGATCATCTCTTTGGCCTGTTTGCGCAGGCGCAGGCTGAAGCTCATGTTTTCGTAGACCGACATATGCGGGTAAAGCGCATAGTTCTGGAACACCATCGCGATGTCGCGCGATTTGGCCGGCACGTCATTCACCACCCGCTCGCCGATCATGATGTCGCCGGATGAAACGCTTTCAAGCCCGGCGATCATCCGCAGCAGGGTAGACTTGCCACAGCCCGAGGGGCCGACCAGCACGACGAATTCCTGATCGCGGATGTCGAGGTCGATGCCGTGCAGCACGTCCATCGAACCGTATTTCTTGCGGATGCCGCGAATGGTGACTGAGGACATGGTCGCATTCCTGTAGGTAAGGGGGCCGTCACTTCACCGCGCCAAGGGCCATGCCCCGGATCAGGTAGCGTTGCAGCCATGAAAAGACGATCGCCACGGGCACGGTCGCAAGAACGGTGCCCGCCATCACATGATGCCATTCGACCTGATAGCGCCCCGCCACCTGCGCGTAGATCTGCACGGGAAGGGTGAAATCCTCGGACGAGCGCATCAGCGTCAGGGCAAGGACGAATTCGTTCCAGCTGTTGATGAAGGTGAAGATCGCCGCCACCACCATGGCCGGAACCGCCAGCGGCAGGAAGATGCGCACAAGGCTTGTCAGGTGGCTTGCCCCGTCGATCCATGCCGCCTCTTCCAGATCGCGCGGGATCGAGTTGAAGTAGCTTTGCAGCATCCAGATCGTGAAGGCGAGGTTGAAGGCGGCATAGGTGACGACGAGCGAATTCAGATCGTTGACCAACCCCATCGCCATCATCAGCCGGAACAGACCCAGCACCAGAACGATGGGCGACATCATCTGCGTCATCAGCAGGAAGTTGCGATAAAGCCCCTTGCCCGCGAAACGGTAACGCGACATCGCATAGGCGGCAGGAATGGCCAGCAGCAGCGCGATGGCCGTCGCCAGAACGCTCACGTAGATGCTGTTCATCAACGCTCCGCCGAAGTTGGTCTTGACCCACATTTCCGAGAAATTGGTCCAGCGGAATTCGCTGAAGCCCCATGTCGGCGGATAGGTGAATATCTCGTCGCGCGGACGGATGGCGGTGACGAACATCACGCCGAAGGGAAACAGGATCACCACGACCAGCGGCGACAGGAAAAGCCAGTAAAGCAGGCTGCGTGTCAGTTTGCGCGACATGGTTACGCCTCCTTCTCGTCTTCGGGGGCGGCGTCTTCCTCGCCCCGGCTGACAAGCGCCACGTAAAGCAGCGTGAACACCAGCAGCACCCCGAACATGATCAGCGAGATGGCCGCGGCCTTGCCCAGTTGCCCGAAGCGGAAGGCGAGCTTGTAGAGGTAGGTCACCAGAATGTCGGTGCCGTTGGCCGGCCCGCCCTCGGTCATCACCCAGATGATGGGAAGCGAGTTGAAAACGTAGATCACGTTCAGGACGATCGCGATGTTGATAAAGGGTTTCATCAGCGGCAGCGTGATGTAGCGGAACTGGTGCCAGCCCGACGCGCCGTCGACCATCGCGGCCTCGTAGGTGTCTTGCGGCATGGCAGACAGGCCGCCCAGCAGGATCGTCGTGGTGAACGGGATCGACACAAGGATACCCACGAGGATTTCCACCACAAAGGCCGTGGACGCGGTCGCCAGCCATTCGACCGGCTGGTCGATGATGCCTATATCCATCAGCGTGGCGTTCAGCAGACCCGCCCGCCCGTTCAGCGCCCAGCGCCAGACCACGGCGGTCATGGTCAGCGACACGGACCACGGCAGCATGATGATGACGCGGGCAAGACCCCGCCCGTAGAAATCGTCGTTCAGGATGATCGCCACCGGCAACGAGACGGCAAGCGTTCCCACCACCACGAAAAAGGTCCAGATGCCGGTGCGCCAGAGCGAATCCCAGAAAAGCTGGTCGCCGAAGACCTCGGCGAAGTTCTCCCATCCGGCAAAGCCTGTCAGCTTGCCGAAACGGCTGACCTCCTGACTGGAGGTCCAGGCCAGATCGAGGATCGGGTAGCCGATGATCGCCATAGCCATCAGCAGGCTTGGCACGATCATCAGAAGCGGAATGGATTTCTGCACGCCTGTCGCCCTTGATCACTGGCCTTGGAACGATGGCGCGGCCACCGTCTGAAAAGCGGGGGCGGCCCGTTGCGGGGCCGCCCCTGTCGGCATCAGAGACCGCGGATCTTGTTGATCTCGGCGGCGGCGGCCTTCAGCCCGTCCTCGGGCGTCACATCGCCGAGGTAGATCTGCTGCAAGGTCCGCACGGTCACGTCGGCGATTTCTTCCCAGTTCGCGATGACGGGGGCGAATTTGGCATAGGGAAGGCCGGCAGCGAAGCCCGCGACATCGGGATCGCTGGTGAAGTGGTCAAGTGCTGCGACGTTCTTGGTCACCGGCAGGAAGCCTTCGCCAAGGTCGAACTCTTCGCGATACTTGTCCTGATAGGCGAATTCGATGAACTTCCACGCCGCTTCCTTCACGTCGCTGTCCGAGAACATCATCAGCGTGTCGGTCACGCCATAGGTCGCCTTGGCGCCGGCTTCGGGGAAGGGAAGGATCTTGTAGTGCAGGTTCGGCGCCTCTTCCTTGATCTGCGGGATCAGCATCGGGAAGGTGAAGATGGTCGCAAGCTGGCCCTGCTTGAACATGTTGAACACGTCCTCGCGGGTGTAGTTGGTCGGCGACGGCTGGGTCAGCCCTTCGTCGATCATCTGCTTGTAAAGCTTGGCCGAGGTGATCGCGGCCTCGCTGTCCAGTCCGCTGGTGCCATCGGCGTTCAGGATATCGCCGCCGTGGGTCCAGAGGTTGTAGTAGAAATAGGCGTCCGTCTCGATTTCCTTGCCCTGCAGGCCGAAGGCATAGACATCAGGCAGTTCGGCAATCTTCTTAGAGGCGGCGTAAAGCTCGTCCCATGTCGTCGGAGGAGCGACGCCTGCCTTGTCGTAGATGTCCATGTTGACCATCATCGCGCGCGCCGAGGCCGCGACCGGAAGGCCCATCATCTTGCCGTCGATGATGCCCGGATTCATGAAGGTGCCGATGAAGCTGTCCTTGAATTCCGGCGTCAGGTAGCCGTCGACCGGTTCCGCCACGCCTTGCGAGGCGAAGTCGAGCAGCCAGCGCGTGCCGATGATCGAGATGTCGGGCGCATTGCCGCCTGCGACGTCGGTCGTCAGGCGTTGCAGCAGCGTGTCCCACGGCACGACTTCGATGTTGATCTTGATATCCGGGTTCGCGGCGGTGAAATCATCGGCCACCTTCTGGAAATACGGCCCGGTCTTCGAGCTGTATTCCGCGACAGTGAAGTCGACGACGGTTTCGGCATAGGCACCCGAGGCGAGCATTCCCAGTCCAAGGGCCAAGGCGGCCGTGGACGTCCGGAACGGATTGGTCATGGAAGGTCACTCCTGTTGTCGATTTATGGTTGTGGTGGTCCGGTCGGCTTCGCTTGGCCGGTTGTCGTCTGGACATGTTCCGCCGAGTGTTTCTCGAATTGAAATCGCATTTACGCATCACTGTATGTGGGTGCTGCATAACCCTTGGCGGCGCGGGGTCGTGCATGGTCGAAACACCGCACCGCACAAAGGGTGCGGCACGGCGAGGCAAGTGTTTGCGACCCGGTCGGCGGGCGGTCAGATCACCGCGTCACGCCATGAATATTCCGGCGAATATCCCAGCACGCGCTTGGCTTTCTCAATGCTCAAAAGGGTTTGCACGCCATCGACCGCACCCTTAAGCGGCACGTCGGGAAAGACCTCGGCCATCAGCTCGGCACTGGGGCGGGTCATGACGCTGTCGGCATTGGCGATGATGAAATGGTCGGCCCCGACCATATCGACATGCAAGGCCTTGCGCACCGCCTGCGCGCAGTCGCGCGCGTCGATATAGCCCCAGAGGTTCCATTCGCGGAAATGCGGCGTTTCCTGCCAGCCCGGAAAACGGGCATAGTCCTTCGGCTCCATCACATTCGACAGGCGCAGGCCGATGAAGGTCGCGCCGGGATTCCAGCGCGCCATTTGGCGGGCCATCTCTTCGCCAAGGTCTTTCGACAGCGAATAGCCGCTTTCGGGCCGCATCGGATGGTCTTCGTCGACCGGCGCATAGGCGGGCGGGTTGCCGGGGTTGAAGGGCAAACCCAGCGTGGTCTCGGACGAGGCCCAGACGATCCGCTTCACACCGGCGCGCAATGCGGTGTCGAAGACGTTGTAGGTCGAGACGATGTTGGTGCGGAAGGTCAGCTCTTCCGAAGTCAGATCCGGCGCGGGGATGGCTGCGAAATGCACCACCGCATCGGGCGTGCGGAACTTGCGGAACGGATGGTCCTTGCCCCCGCTCCATTGCATCGCGTCCATCACCTGACCGAAATCGGTCAGATCGACCTTCAGCATCGGGCAGACCGGATCGGGCGAAGGCTGCATGTCGAGGTTCAGCACCTCGTATCCGCGTTCGACGAGATGGCGGCAGACGGCGCGTCCCGCCTTGCCGCTTCCTCCGGTGACGATGATGTTCTTCATGGCTGGTCCGTTCATGGGAATGGGGCATGGGAATGGGGCTGCACACCGTTGGACCCATGCTAGCAGCGCCAAGCCCCCGCGTGCGAATGCGATTCACGAATGCAGCCATGCCGCGATGGCATTGGAGAGGGCAGGCAGGGACCGTTAGCGATGGGGAGACGAAACCTTTGCGCAAGGCGGCCCGATGCGTCACGCCATGTATCTTTACGCCTGGGATCTGTGGCACGAAGGCACGGCTGCCGTAACGGCGCGGCTTTGCGATGCGGGTCTGGACGGCGTCGCGCTGGCGACCGCCTATCACGCGGGCCGCTTCCTGCGCCCCCATGCCCCGCGCGAGCGCGTCTATCTGCCCGAGGATGGCACCGTCTATTTCCAACCGTCCGAAACCGGCTACGGGCGGCTGAAGCCGCAGGCGGCGGCGATGCTGCGCGACTGCGATCCCCTGCCCGAACTGGCCGCCCGTGCCCCCGGTCTGGCGGTGGCGGCATGGACGGTCGGGCTGCACAACAGCCGCCTTGGCACACTGCATCCCGACCTTGCCTGCCAGACGCCGTTCGGCGATCCGCTGGTCAATGCGCTTTGCCCGTCGCAACCCGAGGTGCGCGCCTATCTGGTCGCGCTGTGCCGCGATACGGCAGCACAGGCGGGCGTGGTGGAAGTGATGATCGAAACCCCCGGTTTCCAGACCTATCGCCACGGCCACCATCACGAATTCGAACTGATCGAGCTTTCCCCCGCCGCCGATGCGCTGCTGGGATTGTGCTTTTGCGATGCCTGCCGCCAGCGCGCCCGCGACTGGGGGCTTGATGCCGATGCGCTTGCCCGCAGGGCGCAAGCCATGCTGACCGCCCTTTTCGCCGATGGCACGGCGCCGCTGCCCGACCTGAGGCACGACCCCGACTGGCAAGCGCTCGTGGCCTGCCGCTGCGACACGGTCACGTCACTGGTGGCCGAGGTGCGCGCGGCGCTTCCCGCGCATGTCCGGCTTGCCGTCATCCCCTCGGTCCAGACGCCGAACGACCTGTGCTGGCGCGAAGGCAGCGACCTTGCCGCCCTTCAGCGGGTCTGCGACCGGCTCGAGGTGCCCGCCTACCAATGCGGCCCCGATGCGATCGGGCGCGACATATCCGCCGTCCGCGATGCGGCAGGCAAGGACGCGGCCCTTGGCTTCATCCTGCGCCCCACTTGGCCCCATGTCCAAGGGGCCGATGACCTTGCCGCTTGCGTCGGTCTGGCGCGGCGGGCGCGGGCGGACCGCATTTCCTTCTACAATTACGGCCATATGCGTCTCCAGTCGCTCGACTGGATCGCGGCGGCGATCCGACCGGAGAACGCGCATGTCGAGACATGAGAACACGACCGCCCTTGTCACGGGGGCGGCACATGGCATCGGGCGGGCAATCGCCCTGCATCTGGCCGCCCAAGGGGCCGCCATCGCCGTGATCGACATCGACGCGCAGGGGGCCGAGGCGACCGCCGGGCTGATCCGCGACAAGGGCGGCAAGGCATGGGCCACGGGGGCCGACATCACCGACATGGCGGCGGTCGAAGCCGCCGTGACGGGGGCCGAAGCCGCCCTTGGTGCCGTGGACGTTCTGGTGAACAACGCCGCCTATACGGTGGCGGGCGATCTGGAGCATATCGGGTTGGACACGTGGCACCGCGAAATCGACGTGAACGTGAACGGCACCTACCATTGCCTGCGCGCGCTTCTTCCAAGGATGCAGGCGCGCAAACAGGGCGCGGTGGTCAACATCGCGTCGGTCAACGGGGTGCGCTACTTCGGCAATCCCGCCTATAGCGCGGCCAAGGCGGCGCTGATCAACCTGACGCAATCGGTCGCGTCGGAATACGGCCGCCACGGCATCCGCTGCAATGCGGTTCTGCCCGGATCGGTCCGCACCGACAACATCACATGGACGATCCGTCAGGAACGCGACCCCGATGTGTTCCGGAAACTGGCCCGCTGGTATCCGCTGGGGCGCGTGGCCGAACCCGAGGATGTGGCCAAAGCGGTCTCCTTCCTCGCCTCGGACGAGGCGGGCTATATCACGGGCGCAGCCCTGCCCGTCGACGGCGGCTTGCTGGCGGGGATGAACGTGATGATCAGCGAATTCATCCTCGAAGACTGAAAGGCCAAGCGATGCTCATCCTGTCCGAGGCGCAGGCGCGCCAGCTTGTCGGCATCGACGACGCCATCGAGGCCGTCGCTGCCACCTTCCGCGCGATGGCGAAGGGTGCGGCGCGGAACTACCCCGTCGTGCGCGAGGGCGTGGGCCTGAACGACGCGGTGTTCGGCGT
Organism: Paragemmobacter straminiformis; assembly: GCF_014243445.1. Classification (GTDB taxonomy): domain Bacteria; phylum Pseudomonadota; class Alphaproteobacteria; order Rhodobacterales; family Rhodobacteraceae; genus Paragemmobacter; species Paragemmobacter straminiformis. The sequence goes on along the minus strand of NZ_JACLQD010000004.1, from coordinate 168,528 downwards.
CAAGGCGGGTGCGGATGTATCGACCCCCTTTCTCGGCCTCAAGGCCGGGGGATACTGGCCGGGCAACATGGCCAAGGGCTTAGGGAACCACCAGTCCTCGACCCTGCTCTTCGACCCCGCGACGGGTCGGGCCGCGGCCCTGGTCAGCGCCAATTACCTGACCGGCATCCGCACGGGCGCGGCCTCGGCCCTTGCCACCCGCGCCCTTGCCCGGCCCGAGGCCAGCGTTCTGGGCATCATCGGAACAGGCGGGCAATCGCCGCACCAACTGGCCTGCACGGCGCGGGTGCGAAACCTGACGCGCGTGCATGGCTGGGACACCAGCGCCGAAAGCGCCGCCCGCTTCCGCGAAACCGTTGAAGCCCTCGGCCTCGACTATGTGGCCGAAGCCGATCCCGAAGCCGTGGCGCGTGCCGCCGATGTGATCATCACGGTCACGCCCTCGCAGAAACCGATCCTGCAAAAGGCATGGATCAGGCCCGGCACCCACATCAGCGCGATGGGGGCCGATACCAAGGGCAAGCAGGAACTTGACACCGCCCTCGTCGCCGCAGCGCGCCTGTTCGTGGACGAAGCGGCACAATCCGTCAGCATCGGGGAATTCCAGCACGCCTTTGCCGCAGGGCTGATCGGCCCCGAGGCCCTTACCCCGCTGGGCGCGGTCCTTGACGGCAGCGCGACAGGCCGGCACGCGGCTGACGAAGTGACGATCTTCGACGGCACCGGCGTGGCGCTGCAAGACCTTGTGGTCGCCGAACTGGCATGGCGCAAGGCGCTGGAAAGCGGCGCGGGCGTGACGGTCGATTACTGACCGCTCACGCCGCGCCCCTGACGCCGCGACCCTCGGGCCGCGACCCTTAAGCCTTGGCCAGTGACCATTGCGCGTCGGGATCAAGCGGAAAGGCCGGACGCGGGATGTTGCGAAAGTCGAAACGCTGCAAGGCGGGCGAGGTCAGCCCCGGCGCATCGACCTCGATCACCTGGTCATGGCCGAAAAACTCGTCGAAACCCGCGCGGAAATGGCCGCGCGACTTGACGACGACCGCCCGCGCCGCCGCGATGTCGAGGCCCATCATCTCGAGGAAGATCGGGTCCGCGCATTGGGTGCGGATGGAAATGACCACCACCGAAATGCCGTTCAGGTCCAGCAACACCGACAGGCCAAGGTTCATCCGCCGCCCCGCGTAAAAGCCGCGTCGCCCGACGCAATCGCCGTCGCGGATGCTGACGACACGGGCATCGGCCTCGAACCGGCGCGAAAAGCTGTCGGCGCCGGAGCGGTTGAACACCGCGCGGAAGCGCGCCCCCTCGCCCAGCCGCGCGGCCTCGGCGGCAAGGGACGGGTCGTTGACGACGCCGATGATGACATCGCGCACCCCGCGCTCGTGCAAGGCTTCCAGAATCCACATCGTGTTGCCGTTGCCGCCGCCGCCCGGATTGTCGGCCACATCGGCAAGGGCGATGGCCGGAAGCGTCGGATTGGCGCAGACCGCGGCGACATGGTCGACCGCATCGGCCAAGGATGTAAGCTTCGGCACGAAGCGCAGATGTTCGTCCCATGCCCGGCGCGCGATCCGCTCGGCCACGGCTTTCGCGCTGCCATTGGCCTGACGGGCGGTGACGATGATCGCCAACCCGTTCTTGGGCGTGTCGGAATAGGCGAAACCGCCAAGGATCGAGACATTGACGATATCGCCCCTGACCAGCGACTGGCCGAAGTTCATCAGATCGGCATAGGGGCCGACCTCGGTCAGCAGGGTGACGGTCGGCGGCACGATGGGCATGCGGATGAAGGCCACGTCGGGTTTCATTCCGGCGAACATCTCGTGCAGCGCCGCCGCCGCATCCTGCCCGCGCGCCAGCATGTCGACATGCGGATTGGTCTGGTAGGCCACGATCACATCGGCCATGCGCACCATCCGCTCGGACACGTTGCCATGCAGATCGAGCGTGGCGACCACCGGCACATCCGGCCCCACGACCTCGCGCACGGCGGCAAGGATTTCACCGTCCGGATCGCTGTTCTCGGTGGTGATCATCGCGCCGTGGTTCGAGACATAGACCGCATCGAGCGGGCCTGCCGCGCGCAGGCGCGTCCTGATCTCGTCAAGCGCCGAAAGAAAGAACCCGTGGTCGAGCGGCCCCCCCGCCTCGACCAGACCGACAAGGATCGGCACCAGCTCCCAGGGGCCGCGCTCGTCCATTCCGGCGGCGAAACCGCGGATTTCGGTCGGCAGTTTCGGGTCCGAGCTGTGCAGATCCTCGAGGATTTCCCCCCCCGCAAGGTAGACGCGCTTGAGATAGTCCTCTTCGGTGATGACCGGCGCGAAGCGGTTGCTTTCCAGCATCAGGCCCAGGATCGCAACGCGGTGGCTTTTGGTCGATTGCATGATCTTGTCCCAACGGTCCTGATGGGCCAACGATAGTCCGCCCTGTCGCGTCACCGCCAATGCAAGCTCCGACTAAGGCAATGCGTGTCCGGCATGAAGCGTGGCGGTATGCATCTGCCACATAGCGCAATCGCTTTTCGGCATTCGCAAGGGGCGGGTCCGGCACCGATACTGGCAGAGCGCGCGCGGGATCGGCGCGGGATCGGAACGGCGATGACATCTGGAATCAGACCCTATTGGCGGAATTTCATCGGCGGCGAATGGGTCGACGGGGCCGATGGCACGCGGATCACCGTGACCGACCCCGCGACAGCCGAACCCATTGCCGAAGTGGCACGCGGCACGCCCGCCGACATAGACCGCGCGGTTCGGGCCGCGCGCGCCTGCTTCGACAGCCGCGTGCTGCGCGACCAGCGCCCGCACCGTCGCGGCGACCTGATGCTGGCCGTGGCACAGGAACTGGGCAAGGCCGCCGACGAGATTGCCCTTCTCGAATGCCGCGACAACGGCAAGACCCTTGCCAACGGACGGGCCGAAGTCGCCCTTACCCAGCGTTACCTGACCTATTACGCGGGTCTGGCCGACAAGCTCGAAGGCCGCCAGATTCCGCTGGGCGACGGGTATGTCGATTACACCACCCACGAACCTTATGGCGTTTCGGGCCAGATCGTGCCGTGGAACGGCCCCTTGCCCGTGGGCGCGCGATCCATCGCCTGCGCCTTGGTCACGGGCAATACGGTCGTGCTGAAATCGCCCGAGGATTCGCCGCTCAGCCTGTTTCTTCTGGCCGAGGCCTGCGAACGCGCGGGCGTTCCGGCAGGTGCGGTCAACATCGTCTGCGGCTATGGCCATGACGCGGGCGCTGCCCTTGCCGCGCACAGGGGCATCGACCACATCGTCTTTACCGGATCGGTCGAAACCGGAAAGTCGGTGCTGCGGGCGGCGGCGGAAAACGTGGTGCCCTGCGTGATGGAACTGGGCGGCAAATCGGGTGCCATCGTCCATGCCGATGCCGATCTCGACCGCGCGGCAGCCAGCGCCGCGCGCGGCATCTTCAACCATGCCGGGCAAATCTGCTCGGCCGGTTCGCGGCTGATCGTGCATCGCTCGATCCATGACGAACTTGTCGCCAAGGTCCGCGCCCTTGCCGCCGCACGCAGCGTCGGGCCCGGCATCGATGGCTGCGACATGGGCCCGCTGATAAACGCCCGCCAGCTTGACCGCGTCGAGGCGCTTTGCGCCGCAGGCCGTGCCGAAGGGGCGACCGCCATCCTCGGCGGCAGCAGGCTCGAGGGGACGAAGGGCCATTTCATGCAGCCCACGATCTTTACCGGCGTGCGTCCCGACATGCGCATCGCGCAAGAGGAATTTTTCGGCCCCGTCCTGGTCGTCATTCCCTTCGACACGCCCGAAGAGGCCATCGCCATTGCCAATGGCACGGATTTCGGCCTTGCCGCAGGGGTTTACACCCGCGACCTGCGCCTTGCGCATTGGACCGCCGACCGGCTTGTCGCGGGGCAGATCTATGTCAATGAATGGTGGGCCGGAGGGATCGAAACCCCCTTCGGCGGCATGAAACGATCGGGCTATGGCCGCGAAAAGGGGCAAGAGGCCCTGCTCGGCTATGTCCAGACCAAGAACATCGGCATCCGGCTGTGACCGGCCTGCCCCGAACCGGAAAGCGCAACGATGCATGACCTGATCCTGAAAGGCGGCCGCGTCATCGACCCCGGCCAAGGCCTGGACGCGGTGATGGATGTGGCCTTCAAGGACGGTCTGGTGGCCGAAATCGGCCCCGACCTTGCCACCCCCGCCAAGGAAACACGCAATGTCACAGGGCGCATCGTCACCCCCGGCCTGATCGACATGCACAGCCATGTCTACTGGGGCGGCACCTCGCTCGGGGTCGATGCCGAAACCATCGCCAAGCGCAGCGGCACCACCACCTTCGTCGATGCGGGCAGCGCGGGGGCAGGCAATTTCGCCGGGCTTCGCAAATTCATCATCGAACCCTCGGCCCCGCGCATCTTCGCCTATCTCAACATCTCGTTCCCCGGCATCTTTGCCTTTTCAAAGAACGTGATGATGGGCGAATGCGAGGACCTGCGCCTGCTCGACAGCCGCGAATGCCTTGCGCTTGCCGAACAGCACCTTGACCTTGTCGTGGGCATAAAGGCCCGCGTCGGCGCAAGGGCGGGCGGCAGTTCGGGGCTTGCGCCGCTGCTCCTAGCCATCGAGGTGGCGGAAGAGCTGAACCTTCCCGTCATGGCCCACATCGACTTTCCGCCCCCCGGCCGCAAGGAGGTGCTTGAGGCCCTGCGCCCCGGCGATGTGCTGACCCATTGCTTCCGCCCCTTCCCCAACGCCCCCGTCACCCGTGGCAGCCGCATCCGCGAAGACATTCTCGAGGCCCGCCGCCGTGGCATCATCTTCGACATCGGCCACGGCTTCGGCGGCTTCGCCTTCAAATCCGCGCGCCCCATGCTGGCCGAAGGCATCATGCCCGATGTGATCTCGTCGGATGTGCATGTGCTGTGCTGCGACGGACCCGCGCATGACCTGCTGGCCGTGATGTCCAAATTCCTCGCCCTTGGCATGCCGCTGGTCGAGGTGATCCGCGCCGCCACCGACAACCCCGCCCGCGCCATGCGCCGCGCCGAGCTTGGCACCCTTGCCCCCGGCACGGCGGGCGATGCCACGATCCTCGAACTTGCCGACAGGCGGATGGACCATATCGACGTCTCGGGCGAGGTGATCACCACCGAGCAGAACCTTGTCAGCCGCGGCATGGTGCTGCGCGGGTCATGGTGGGCCGAAGGCGGCGCAGGCTGAGGCTTTTGCAGGAAGGATAGGACAGGCCATGTCACTCGTTCGCTATGGCACAGGACAATCGGGCGCGGGCAAACAGCCCCTGCCCTTCGCCCGCGCGGTTCAGGCCGATGGCTGGCTGCATGTATCCGGTCAGGTCGCCATGAAAGACGGCGAGATCGTCGGGGGCGGCATCGTCGCCGAAGCGCGCCGCGCCATCGAAAACATGATCGCCATCCTGAACGAGGCGGGCTACGGCACCGAGGACATCGTCCGCGTGGGCGTCTGGCTGGATGATCCGCGCGACTTCTGGTCGTTCAATGCGGTCTATGCCGAATACTTCGGTGCCAACCCTCCGGCCCGCGCCTGCGTGCAGTCGCGCATGATGGTCGACTGCAAGGTCGAGGTGGATTGCGTGGCCTTTCGGGCCGACAAGAAGTAGCGCCGGAGGCTCCGGCCGTCGCCAAGGGCGTGGCCAGAGCGCGGCGCGACCAGTGCGCGGCGGGCCTCAGCGCGGAAGCCAGCTGTCGTAATCGCTGACCAGAAGATGGGTCGGGGCAACGTCTTCCTCGATCTCGGCAAAGCGGCCGATGGGCTGGACATAGATGTTGTCGGTCAGGTCGTCGTTGACGGTCGAGACCTCTCCGATCAACACATCACCGCCCTCGCCCCAGAAGGCATGCCAGTCGCCCGGCATCAGCGTGACGCTTTCTCCCGGTTGAAGCTTGAGCTTCATGCCCGGCGTATAGGGCACGTCGAGCCCGTCGCAGCGCACCATGCCGCCACGGTCGGGGGCATAGTTGCCCTTGTCATCCGACCCGCAAAGCTCGATCACCAGCGTCGCCCCGCCGCGGTTGATGATATCCTCGGCCTTCAGGAAATGGGTGTGCATCGGCGAGAGCTGGTCCTGCCGTGAAATGAGCAGCTTCTCGGCGTAGCACATGCCCCCGCCGCGTTGCAGGTCGGCCAGTTGGCCGTTGCGCAGGGTAAAGAGGAACAGGCCCATGGTGTCGAATGTCTCGGCCCCGAAATCGGTGATGTCCCAGCCCATGCGGCTGTCGATGATCCGGCTTGCGCTCCGGGCGTTGGCCTTGAACTGGTCGGGCGTCCAATAGGCAAAGGGCGGCAGGACGAAGCCGTAGTGACGGATCATCTCATCCGCAGCCGCCATGATCTCGTTGATGCGCGAACGTTTCATAAGGCCCTCCCGAGGCGTTGCTTGGCCCAAGGGTAAAACGTTTCCCTACTTGCCGACAAGGCCAGTCTTGCACCCGCGAAGGGGGGGCTTTGCGCCCCCCTGCCCGCGGCTTGCGCCGCAGGCTCCCCCCGCAGGATATTTGGGCGGTGTGAAAGCGCGAAAGGCAGGGCCGGATGTCCGGGGTGCGGCCCTTTTGGGGAATGCGGTCAATCCCCGGCAGGCAGGGCCCTGCCATCGATTCCGAAGGCATTCTTTCTGGAACTGCCGGCTTTCTGGAACTGCCGGCTTTCTGGAATTGCCGGCTTTCTGGAATTGCCGCAGATGCGGGCCGTGCCGGAGCAATGCACAAGGATATGCCCCCCGCAGCCCCGATGCACGACGCCTGTTTCCAAAGGCACGGCGTCTTTGGCACCACCTGACAGGAACACACGCATCGCCTGTGCCAAGCACGCCCCGACGTCAGGCGCGCAGCGCGACCACCCCCCGCCGCGCCCTTGCCCAATCGGCTGCGGCCTGTCCGAAGGCGGTGAAAAGCGGGCGCGACACGGGGTCGCCCGCGGCGTTCCATTCGGGATGCCACTGCACCGAAAGGGTAAAGCCCGGCGCATCCCTGACATAGATCGCCTCGGGCGTGCCGTCCGGCGCGTGACCGTCGATCACGATCCGCGTGGCGGGGCGGGCGATGCCCTGACCGTGCAGCGTGTTGGTCATCACCTCGGGCGCGCCCATGAGACGGTGGAACACCCCGCCTTCGGTAAAGCGCACCGGATGGCGCAGGGCGAATTTCTCGGCCAGCGAACCATCGGGCGGCATGCGGTGGTTCATCCTGCCCGGCAGGTCGCGGATCTCGGGGTAGAGCGTGCCGCCGAGGGCCACGTTCACCTCTTGGAAACCACGGCAGATGCCGAGGAAGGGTTGCCCCCGCTCGACGCAGGCGCGGATCAGCGGAAGGGTTATCGCGTCACGGCAGCGGTCGAAATCGCCATGGGCCGGGGTTTCCTCTTCGCCATATTCGCTCGGGTGGACGTTGGGCCGCCCGCCGGTGAGCAGGAAGCCGTCGCACAGGTCGAGCAATTCGGCCACCGACACGAAACGCGGATCCGACGGGATGATGAGCGGCAGGCAGCCTGCGACCTGCGCCACGGCTTCGGAATTCATGACCCCGCCCGCATGAACGGCGTATTCCGCGTTCAGGATATTCATATTTCCGATGATGCCGACGACCGGTCTGCGATCGGGCGTGCGGCAGGTTGCGATATCGTTCATGGCACCGTCATCCACCTGTTACAGAAAGGATAGCAAGGAATGCGCCCCGGTGAAGGGAAAATACCACATTTCGCTGTGCAGCGCCGCAGGTTGCGCCCTCTGATTATGCGAAATCGCGCGCGGCACCTGAAATCACGCCTTTGCGATTTGCCTTCCCCTTGCTGGAACCTGCGAAAGCATGGGCATCGAGACCGTTAGGAGAAGACGATGAAACGAACCGCCTTGCTGATCGCCCTGTTTCTGGCCGCCCCGTTGCAGGCCGAGACGATGAAGGGCATGGACCATTCGGGCCACATGGCCGCCGACGATGCCGCGACCGAAGCCTATCGGGCCGCCAACATGGCGATGCATGAAGGGATGGACATCGAATACACCGGCAATGCCGACGTCGATTTCGTGCGCGGCATGATCGCCCATCACCAGGGCGCCATCGACATGGCCAAGATCGTGCTGGAGCACGGGTCCGACCCCGAAATCCGCAAACTGGCGACAGGCATCATCGCCGCACAGCAAGGCGAGATCGCCTTCATGCAGGAATGGCTGGCCAAGAACGGGCAGTAACCCTAGGCCACGGCCTGCCCCACCACGCGGGCGGCGGCGGCAAGCGCCCCCGCCCCGTGCGGAATCCCGAGGCTGACCATCCCCGCCTCCATCACCGCCAGCGCGCCCAGCGTCATATGGGCATTCACATGACCCATATGCGCAACCCGCAGGAAGCCGTGATAGGCGGCGTCGGTCGGCGCGGCCATGCCCAGCCCGATGCCGAGCGTGACGCCCGCCTTGTGCTCGGTCCATTCGCGCAGGCGCGTGGCATGGGGGGCGCCGAAGCGGGCGGCGGTGACGGACCGGCCGCGATTGGCGGGATCGGCCACGTTCAGCCCGATGTCGGGATTGCCCGCGGCCCAGGCGTCAAAAGCCGCCCAGACCGCGCGCGCAAGCACATCGTGCCGCTTCCAGACGGCGGGCAAGGTTTCCTCGGCCAGCATGTCGAGGCTTTCGCGCAGACCGAACAGGTGATGCGTCGGCGCCGTGCCGGCCCAGTATTGCCAGAACTCGGTCGCATCGGCGCGCGGGGTCCAATCCCAATAGGGGGTGCGCAGGTCAGACGTGCGGCACCGCTCGCGCGCTTTTTCGGAAAACCAGACAAAGCCGATGCCCGGGGGCACCATCAGCCCCTTCTGGCTGGCCGCAACCAGAACGTCGACGCCCCATGCGTCCATGTGGAATTCGTCGCAGGCGAAAGAGGCGATCGCATCCACCGCCAGCAGCGCCGGATGGCCCACGGCATCCATGACCGCCCTGAGCCGCGGCACATCGGTGCGCACGGTGCTTGCGGTATCGACATGGGTGCAAAGCACCGCCTTGTAATCTGCATTGGCCCGCAGCGCCGCCTCGACACGGTCGAAGTCGACCGGATTCGACTTGCCGAAATCGAGCACGTCGACCGTCACCCCCAGCGCCTGCACGCTTTCGGCCCATGCGATGCCGAAACGGCCCGTCGCAAGCACCAGCGCACGGTCGCCGCGCGAGAAGAGGTTCATGTTGGCCGCTTCCCAGACGCCATGCCCGTTGGCGATATACATCGCGACGTTCTGCGTGGTTCCCGCAGCGCTGCGCAGATCGGGCCAGAGCGTTTCGACCATCTCGGGCAGCTTGCCCTCGTAGATATTGGGCGCGGCCCTGTGCATTGCGGCCAAGACGCGGTCGGGCATGACCGAAGGGCCGGGAATGGCAAGGTAGGGGCGTCCGTTGGCAAGGGTCATCTGGCTCTCCGTTCTGGCCCACAATGGCTAGGCGAGCGGGCAGACAAGGTCAACGCCAAGGAGGCGCGCGCCACATCCCCCGCCCCGCGCGAGCCGCCGCACGAGAACGCGATCCCCCGCGCCTTGCCCCGTTCGGGCTTTCGCGATAGACCCACCCCCCAGACCAAAGAGCAGGCCTCCCGTGTCCGATCCATCCGACCCCGTCCATCCCGACAAAGACCCGCGCTACGCTTCGGGCGCCCTGTTCGGACGGCTGTGGCGCGGCTACCTGAAGCCGCATCGCTGGCTGATGGCGATTGCCTTCGTGGTGATGACCATCGAAGGCAGCACGCTGGGCTTGCTGAGCTATTCGCTCAAACCGCTGTTCGATCAGGTCTTCGTCTCGGGCGGGACCGGTTTGCTGATGGTCGTGGGCGGCGGCATCTTCGGCCTGTTCCTCGTCAGGGCGCTGACCTCGATCTGCTCGCGTCTGCTGCTGACCACCATTTCGCTGCGCACGGCTTCGCGCATGCAGATCGACCTGCTGGGGCATATCTTGCGGCAGGACGGCGCCTTCTTCCAGTCCAACCCGCCCGGCGCGCTGATGGAACGGGTGCAGGGCGATACCTCTGCCGTGCAGTCGATCTGGATGACCGTGATCGTCGCGGCGGGGCGCGACATGGTCGCACTTGGCGGCCTGATGATCGTCGCCATCGGGATCGACCTGAAATGGACCCTCGCCGCCCTGATCGGCGCGCCTTTGCTGATATTCCCGACGATCATCCTGCAACGCTACCTGCGTCGCAAATCGCGCCAGTTGCGTGCCGAGGCGGGGCAGCGCTCGACCCGGCTGGACGAGATCTTCCACGGCATTCAGGCGATCAAACTCAACCGGCAGGAAACCTACCAGACCGGACGTTTCGGCGCGATCATCGCCAAGCTGAACCGCGCGCAGACGAAATCGGCGCTGGCGCAATCGACCATGCCCGCGATGATCGACGTGGTGACGGGCCTCGGGTTCTTCGCCGTCCTGCTGCTTGGCGGGCGCGAGGTGGCCGAGGGCGGGCGCACGGTGGGCGAGTTCATGTCCTTTTTCACCGCGATGGCCCTGACCTTCCAGCCGATCCGCCGTCTGGGCGAATTGTTCGGCTCGTGGCAGGTCGCGGCGGCCAGCCTCGAACGTATCTTCCGCATGCTCGACACCGAACCCCAGATGAAGCGCCCCGCCAGCAGCGAGGCCCCCTTGCCGCAAGGCGTGCCGGGCATCGCATTCCGTGACGTGCATTTCTCCTATCCCGGCGTTCCGGTGCTGGACGGGCTGTCCTTTACCGCCGAGGCCGGAAAGATGACCGCCATCGTCGGCCCCTCGGGCGCGGGCAAGACCACCGTTTTCCACATGCTGACCGCCCTTGCCGAACCTGACCGCGGCATCGTCAGCATCGGCGGGCAGGACATCCGCGCCTTTTCCCTGCCCGACCAGCGCGGCCTTTTCGCCGCCGTCACGCAGGACACCGCGCTGTTCGACGAGACCTTGCGCGAAAACATCCTGATGGGGCGCAACGATGTGTCCGATGACCGGCTCGACGCGATCCTTGGCGCGGCACATCTGGCCGATTTCGTCTCGAACCTGCCGCGCGGGCTGAACACGCCTGCGGGGCCGCGCGGATCGGGCCTTTCGGGCGGGCAACGCCAGCGTGTCGCCATCGCCCGCGCCCTTGTCGCCGATGCCCCCGTGCTGCTTCTGGACGAGGCCACCTCGGCGCTCGACGCGCAGTCCGAGGCGGTGGTGGCGGAAGCATTGGGCACATTGGCCAAGGGACGCACCACGCTTGTGATCGCGCATCGCCTCTCGACCGTGCGCGACGCCGACAAGATCGTGGTGATGAACCGCGGGAAAGTCGTCGAAGAGGGGCGGCACGAAGACCTTCTTGCCGCGGACGGGCTTTATGCCAGCCTTTACCGCCTTCAGTTCAAGGAGGGGTGATGCAAGGCGAAGCCGCAACAGGCCGGGTTCTGTGGCAGGTGACGGGCGCCGATGCGCTGGAATTCCTGCAAGGTTTGGTGTCGAACGATCTTCTTCCCCTGGGCCGTGGCGCGGGCATCGTCTGGGCGGCCTTGCTGACGCCGCAGGGCAAGTATCTGGCCGATTTCTTCGTGGTCCAGCCCGCGACCGGCCCCCTGCTCATCGATATCGCCGAAAGCCTTGCCCCTGCCACCTTGCGGCGGCTGAACATGTATCGCCTGCGGGCTGATGTGCAGATCGCGCCAAGCGCCCTGCATGTCAGCCGTGGCCTCGGGCCTGCGCCCTCCGGCGCCCTGCCCGACCCGCGCCACCCCGCGCTTGGCTGGCGCAGCTATGACGCCACGCAAGGCAGCGCCCCGCTGATCGACTGGGACGCGCTGCGCGTCGCGCATGTGGTCCCCGAAAGCGCAATCGAATTGCGGGTCGACGACAGCTACCTGCTGGAATCGGGGTTCGAGCGGCTGCACGGCGTCGATTTCCGCAAAGGCTGCTATGTCGGGCAGGAAGTGACCGCCCGCATGAAGCACAAGACCGAGCTTCGCAAAGGTCTGGTGCGGGTCAGCATCACGGGCGAGGCACCCTTCGGGACCGAGATCGCGACGCAGGACGGAAAGCCTGCGGGGCAGCTTTTCACCCGTTCGGGCAACCGCGCCATCGCCTATCTGCGGCTTGACCGGGCCGAAGGCGCGCTAAGGGCGGGCAGCGCCACCGTCACGCTGGACCCGGACCAGCCATCGTAAACCCGTAGCTGGCGCGGAAATGCGCCTCGAGCGCCGCAATGGTCGCATCGTTGCCGCCCGCGCGATTGTAGCTGCGCCACAGGCTGTCGCCCTGTCCTGCATCGGCCAGTTTGCCCTGCCCTGCCACCACCACCGGCACGCCCCGCCACGCCTGATGCCAGCGCAGCCACAGGTCATCGCCCGTGGGGGCAAGGCGCAGGGCGGCCGCCGTATCCAGCACCTCGGCCGGAAAGTCGCTGGCACGGTATAGCACGCCGTCCTTGCCGATGGGCAAAAGCAGTTGGGACGAGGTGACGGGTGCCTTGAACCATTGCCCGTAGGGCGCCACAGCCCCGTCCCGCAAGGCTATGGCATGGGCGCTATGGGCCACCGTCACACCCGGACGCCATGCCGCCAGCAGGCCCGCCAGCCAGCCCTGCGGATAGACCGTATCGTCATCGGCCGTCACGACCATGCGGTCGCTGCCGAAATGCGCGCCAAGCCACGGCAATATCTTGCGGTAAGGCCCGGTATTCGCCCCGAAACGCAGCTCGATCCGCCCGGCATCGGCCAAAGCCTGCAAGGCGGGCGGAACCGCGGCGATGCCGGTATCGAGCAGCCACGGACCGGCGGAAAGATGCAGGATCACCCGCGCGGGCGCAGGCTTTTGCGACAGGATCGAGGCGATCACCCGATCCACCTGCCCGATGCGGGCGGCAATCGTGGTCAGGCTGACATCGACATCCAAAAGAGAAACCCCCGAAACCTGCCCGATCTTGGGGCAGGTCGGGGGCGCAAGGCAACCGCCGCGTCAGGCGCGTTCGGAATATTCCATCAGTTCGGTATGCACGATGATCTCTTCATCCGGCCCGATGAACGGCGGGATCATGATCCGCACGCCATTGTCGAGGATCGCGGGCTTGAAGCTGTTGGCCGCCGTCTGGCCCTTTTGCACCGGCTCGGTCTCCACAATGCGGCATTTCACCTTTTGCGGTAGGGTGACGGCCAGCGCCTCGTCGCCATAGTAGCGGATCGTGGCCGTCATGCCGTCTTGCAGAAAGGGCCGACGGTCGCCCAGCAGGTCGGCGTCAAGCTCGATCTGTTCGTAGGTTTCGGCATCCATGAACACCAGCCGCCCGTCGTTTTCATAAAGGAACTGCTGGTCCTTGTTCTCGAGCCGGACCTCGTCGACCTTGTCTTCCGACCGGAAGCGTTCGTTCAGCTTGCGCCCGTCGCGCAGGTTCTTCAGCTCGGCCTGCGCAAAGGCACCGCCCTTGCCGGGTTTCACATGGTTGACCTTGACCGCTGCCCAAAGCCCGCCGTCATGTTCCAGCACCATGCCGGGCTTGATTTCGTTGCCGTTGATCTTGGCCATAAGGGTAAAACCTTGTCGAGAGGTTGAAGAAATGTTGTCCGTGCCTATATCTCGCCCATGCATATCGGACAAGACGACTAGATACGGTAGCGCAGTTGTGATAGCCATGCACCCAACGCATAGCTATCATTCCAAAGTCGCAATACCGAATCGTGACTAAATGGTCATATTCGCCCGACGCCAGAAAAGACAAGAGCAAGAATAGGAACGACGAGATGGTCGATTTCGTTGACGGCACGGCCTTCAACTACGAACAGGGCCAACGGGCCCGCAAGCTGTTCGCGGCTGTCGTATTGGCGGCATTGGATGATGCTATCGCCGATGACAAGAAATACGGAAACGGTCCCGAGCAGATCGCCCGCTGGGCACGTTCGCGCGACGGGCGCGAAGTGCTGTCCTGCGCCGGCATCGACCCGAACGAACGGGTCGTCAAAGGGCTGATGGATTTCGTGTCCAAGGGCATCCGGACCTCGGTCGCGCTGTCGCGCGAGGAATCCGAGCGCCGCCACGCGCTGGAAGCGGATCAGGCCGAAGCCGCCTGATCGACCCGCGCAACCGCGAAAGACGAACGCGCCCCCCGGGGCGCGTTTTGTTTTGCGATCATCGGCTTGGGGCGAATTCTTCCTGCGTCACTCGAAGTCGCGCACCGCGAGGGCGCGCGCCACTTCGGCCCGCACCAGCTTGCGCACGTTGCGGGTGATCCGTTCGCCAAGCGTGCCTTGCAGTTCCTCGCGGATGATCTCGCGCACCAGCTCGCGCAGGGCCTCTTCGTCGATGGTGCCCGCCTCGGGCGCATCGTCGAGGAAATGCGCATAGGCATCGGTGATGGTGTCATCTTCCAGCTCGGCCCGCACCGCAGCCTCGGCTGCATCGGCCCAATCTTCGACCGAGGCTTCGGGTTCGGGCTGCGAAACCCCGGGCGCTTCGGCGGCTTCGGCTGCGTCGAATGCGCCTTCGGGCACGACGATATCAAGGGGTGCCGCCGCGCCGTCGTCGTCATAGCTGTCACCCGGAGCGGCCGCAAAGGCGGCAACGACCGAAGGCTCGGGGACGTCATCGTCCTCGACCGCGATAAAGGCGGCTTCGGGCACGGGCTCGGCAGCCTCGGCCGGTTCGGCATGGCGGATGCTGTGGAAGGCGGGGCTTTGCGCTGCCAGTTCGATGGCCGGCGCCGCGTCCTCGGGGGTGTAGCTGTCGGCATCGGGCACGATCCGAAGCGCGGGCGTCAGCAGCAGCTTGTCGGCCGCCGGAACGGGCGACGGCTCGGCCAGCGGTGCCGCCGGCTGTTGCCGTGCCTGCGGGCGATGTTCATCGGAAACAAGACGCCGGATCGACGAAAGCACATCCTCGATCTCGACAGAGCTCATCGGTTCCGACATGCGCGGCGCGTCCTTTGTTCAGGCGTTGTGCGGCATGATAGCCGCACAACCGTGGCCATATCAAGAACTTGGCGTGGCAGCCCTGCGGTCAGTTGCCCGACCGCTTCATGATCCGGTCCAGCGCCTTGCCCTGCACGCTGATCGGTGCCTTTTTCACGGCGTTGTAATAGGTCGCCGGATCATAGACCGGCACGCCGAGTTTCAGATGCTCGACCGACAAGAGGCCCATGCTTGCCAGAAGGTTGTAGACCCCCACGTAACGCTGCGCCTCGGCGGTCAGTTTCTGCGCGCGCGCGTTGAGCAATTCCTGCTCGGCATCCAGAACGTCAAGCGTGGTGCGCGCGCCAAGCGTCGCTTCTTCCTTCACGCCGTCGAAAGCCGTTTGCGCTGCCGTGATCTGCTGGTTGCCCGCCGCGATCGACGCCTGCGCCACATCCACAGCCGACCATGCATTGCCGACGGATTCGGCAATCGTGATCGCCGTTTGCGCCAATGCGGCCTGCGCGGCTTCCTTGTTGGCGAAAGCGGCGCGCTGTCCCGAAGCGATGGCCCCGCCGGTGTAAAGCGGCTGTGTCAGGGTCAGTGACAGGGCCTTTGAATCCGTGCCCGTCTGGTCCAGCCGCGAAATGCTCGCCTCGCCCTTCAGCGTGGGCAAACGCTCGGCGCGGGCGGCTTGCAGGCCCAGATCGGCCACCGTCACCTGACGCTGGGCTTGCAGAATGTCGGGATGCGTCGCCAAGGCCAGCGTCCGCGCCTCGTCCAGCGACTTCGGCGTCGCGGGCAGCTTCGGCAGCGCCGACAGCTTGCCCGGATAGGCGCCGGTGACCGCCTTGTAACGCTCGCGCGCGGTGGTCAGGTCGCCCTGCGCCGCAACCAGCCCCGACTGGGCCGAGGCAAGCCGCGCTTCGGCAAGCGCCACATCGGTGCGCGTCACCTCGCCCACGTCGAAACGGTCCTTTGCGGCCTTCAGCTCTTCGCCGATCAACCGCACGTTCGACTGGCGCAGCGCCACGATTTCCGATTGCAGCCGCACGTTCACAAAGGCATCGACCGCCTGCAGCAGGATCTTCTGCTCCAACCCGCGCAACGCCTCGCGCGTTGCAAGCACGGTCTCTTTGGCAATCTGGACACCCAGTTGACGACGCCCGAAATCGAGCAGCGTCCATTGCGCGACCAGACTGTAGGTCGTCTGCATCGTCCCGACCGAACTTACCGCCGGATCGTTGTAGCGCGACTGCCCGAGAAAGCTGATCACCGGTCGCAGGCCTGCCACGGAACCTGCGACATCCTCGTCTGCCGCGCGCAGCAGCGCCTCGTTCTGGTCAAGGATCTTCGAGCTTGTGTAAGCCGCAACCAACGCATCGGCCAGGCTTTCCGCCGAGGCGGGCAATGCCGCCGCAAGTGCCAGAACCGAAACCGCCGCTGCCTTCAGAAATGCCCGCATCTTCGCCCCTAAATCCCGCCGCGCCCTGTCAGGCCCGTCTGTCCAATTGCGCCCGCGCGATAGGAAACCGCTGCGGGCAAGCCGTCACAAGGTGAAGCCGCGCTTCGCCGCGAATCCCGGAAGCAGGGGCGCCGTCGCGTTGAAGGCAAAGCGCCATGTCACCACGCCGTCGATCTTGTAACCCACGCGGGCCACGCCCAAGGCCCCTTCAAGGAACACGGCCCCGATACGCCCGCCCTCGCGCAGTTGCGCAAGCAAGGCGTCCGGCACGACCTCGACCCCGCCTTGCAGGGTAATCACGTCATAGGGCGCATGTTTCGCATCGCCCGCGGCCAAGGGCCCGACGATGACGGCGGCATTGTCCACGCCTTCGGCCGAAAGCGTGCGCTGCGCCTCGGCGGCCAGCGCCTCGTCCTCTTCGACCGCCACGACCGCATCGGCAAGGCGTGCGATCACGGCGGTGGAGTAGCCAAGCCCGCAGCCCAGATCGAGAACCATCTCGCCCGGCTGCACGTCGAGCGCGTCAAGCATCTTGGCAAGGGTGCGCGCTTCCAGCACGACACGGCCTTGGGCGATTTCGACGTTTTCGCCCATATAGGCGGCTTCGCGCATCGCCGCCGGCACATAGACTTCGCGCGGCACCGCAAGCATCGCCTCGATGATCGGAAATTTGGTCACATCCGAAGGGCGGACCTGCGTGTCGACCATCATCACGCGGCGGGCCGAGAAGTCGCTCATGTCTGAACTCATCAGTCTAGTTATGTCCCGTTTGGTTTGCCACAGAAGTGCTGCCTCGGCAACGCCCGATGCGTTTTCCTGACACGTGGAAGATGCGCTTTTCCGTCGCGACGGGCCGCCGCGATGCAAAAGACGGCGCAACTAACATGTCAGCCCTTGCCAAAGCGTGGCTTTCGCTGTTCCCCTGCCCGCGTCAAAGATGCGGCAAGGAGGGTTTGCGGATGAAACTGATGCGCGTGGGCGAGGCCGGTGCCGAAATTCCGGCGATGCTGGACGCAGGCGGCAAGGTCCGCAGCCTTGCCGGGATCGTGCCCGATATCGCCGGCGCGACGCTGACGCCCGAAGGTCTGGCACGGCTGCGCGCGCTCGACCCCGCCAGCCTGCCCGAAATCGTGCCGTCGCGCATCGGCGCCTGCGTCGGCAATGTCGGCAAGTTCATCTGCATCGGCCTGAACTATGCCGACCACGCCGCAGAATCGAACCTGCCCGTGCCGAAAGAGCCGGTGGTCTTCATCAAGGCCAATTCCGCCATCTGCGGACCGAACGACGATGTCCTGATCCCGCGCAAGTCGGTAAAGACCGACTGGGAGGTCGAGCTTGGCGTCATCATCGGCAAACGCGCGTCCTATGTCTCGGAAGCGGATGCGATGGACCATGTGGCGGGCTACTGCGTGATCAACGACGTCTCGGAACGCGAATTCCAGATCGAACGCGGCGGCACCTGGGACAAGGGCAAGGGCTGCGACACCTTTGGCCCCATCGGCCCGTGGCTGGTGACGGCGGACGAGGTGCCGGATCCGCAGGCGCTTGGCATGTGGCTCGAGGTGGATGGCAAACGCTACCAGAACGGCAGCACCCGCACGATGGTCTTCGGCGTGCGCCACCTCGTGCATTACGTCAGCCAGTTCATGTCGCTCAATCCCGGCGATGTGATCTCGACCGGCACGCCCCCCGGTGTGGGCATGGGGCAGAAGCCCGACCCGATCTACCTCAAGGGCGGCGAGGTCATGCGCCTTGGCATCGAAGGATTGGGCGAACAGCGCCAAAAGGTCGGCCACGCCTAGGGATTTTACGCGAAAATCCTGACGACACGAATTTTCTGCGAAAATTCAGGACAGGCCTGTCCCGATTTTTCGCAGAAAAATCGTTGCGGAAATTCTTCGCAGAAGAATTTTCACACGACCCGCAGACCGCCCTTCGCCACGTCGCGCCCCAACGCCTGCCGCACCGAGCGGGCAATGTCCTTGGCTGTCAGTCCGGCCCATTCGTACATTTGCGCGGGGCTGCTCTGGTCGATGAACCGGTCAGGCAGCGTCAGCGTGCGGATCGCCCGCCCCCGCTCAAGCCCGCCCGAATTCGCAAGGTGGTGCAGAACCAGCGCCCCGAAGCCGCCGACCGCCCCCGTTTCCAGCGTGACCAAGGCCCCGTGATGCGCGATCAACTGGTCGATCAGCGCGGTGTCGAGGGGCTTGGCAAAGCGCGCATCCGCCACTGTCACCGAAATCCCCTCGTCCTGCAGCGACTCGGCCGCTGCCAAAGCCTCGGAGAGATGCGCGCCATAGGACAGGATCGCGGCATCCGTTCCCTCGCGCAGCACACGCCCCTTGCCAAGCGGCAGCGGCACCCCGCGTTCGGGCAACTCGAGCCCGACGCCTTCGCCCCGCGGATAGCGGAAGGCGATGGGGCCGCTGTCATGGGCGATGGCGGTGGCGACCATATGCACCAGCTCCGCCTCGTCCCCCGCTGCCATGACGGTGAAATTCGGCAGGTTTGCCAGAAATGCGATGTCGAAGGCCCCCGCATGGGTCGCCCCGTCCTGCCCCACCAGCCCCGCGCGGTCGATGGCGAAGCGCACGGGCAGGTTTTGCAGCGCCACATCATGCACGATCTGGTCGTACCCGCGTTGCAGGAAGGTGGAATAGATCGCGCAGACCGGACGTAGGCCCGCCGCAGCCATGCCGGCGGCGAATGTCACACCGTGCTGTTCGGCAATGCCCACGTCGAAGACGCGGGACGCAAAGCGCCGCGCCATGATGTCCAGCCCCGTTCCCGAAGGCATCGCCGCCGTGATGGCGACGACACGCGGGTCGCGCGCGGCCTCGTCGGTCAGGGCATTGCCGAAAACGGTGGTATAGGCGGGGGCGTTCGACTTCGACTTGGCCTGTTCCCCCGTCAGCGGGTTGAACTTGGACACGCCGTGATACTTGTCCGCCGCGCTTTCGGCAGGCGCGAACCCCTTGCCCTTGACCGTCACCGCATGAATCAGCACCGGCCCCGTCGCCCGCGCCCGTGCCGCCCGCAGCGTGGCCAGAACCTGCCCCATGTCATGCCCGTCGATCGGGCCGATATAGGAAAAGCCCAGCTCCTCGAACAATGTGCCGCCGCCGGGCATTCCCGTCACCAATTGCCGCGCCCGCCGTGCGCCATCGCGCATCGGGCCGGGCAAATGGGCCTCGAATTCCTCGGCTGCCGCCTTCAACAGCGACAGCGGCCCCTTGGCCGCAATTTCATTGAGGTATTTCGACAGCGCCCCCACCGGCGGCGCAATGGACATGTCATTGTCGTTGAGGATGACGAAGAGCCGCTTGCCCAGATGGCCCGCGTGGTTCATCGCCTCGTAGGCCATGCCCGCCGTGATCGCGCCGTCGCCGATGACCGCGATGGTATCGCCCACGGGTTGCCCCATCTCGCGCGCCATCGCAAAGCCGAGGGCCGCCGAAATCGAGGTCGAGCTATGCGCCGCGCCGAAGGGATCGTATTCGCTTTCCGACCGTTTGGTGAAGCCCGACACCCCGCCGCCCTGCCGCAGGCTGCGCATCCGCTCGCGCCGCCCTGTCAGGATCTTGTGCGGGTAGCATTGGTGGCCGACATCCCAGATCAGCTTGTCGGTCGGCGTGTTGAACACCGCGTGGATGCCGACGGTCAGTTCCACCACCCCCAGCGAGGACCCCAGATGCCCGCCGGTTTCCGAAACGACCTGGATCACTTCGGCGCGCACCTCATGCGCCAGACGGCCAAGCTCGGCATCGTTCAGCGCCTTCAAGTCCGCGGGACCGGATACCCGGTCGAGAACTGGTGTGCTGGACATGGCGCGTCTCCTTCAGTTGCAAAAAAGTGCCGTGTGGAGAACCCACACGGCACCAGGTCCCTGTCGCCAACAGGAAGGGAACCGGGCTGTGGTTGCGCCCCGGATCCGGGCCGGCATCGTGGCCCGAATTATGGAAGGTCCGGACGGACGGTGCCGTCCGGACCAAGCGTCAGACCGTAACCACCCGCTCGACCACTTCGATGGACGAGTTGTAGGGCGAGGGCGCTTCCTTGCTTGCTGCCGGAAGCAGCAGGCTCACGCCCCAGATGGCCAGCAGGATCGCGGCGATGGCGACGGTGAAGACCGCCCCCCACCCTGCGCCCGCGAGCATCTGGTACAGTGCCCAGGACCGCAAAGCCCGTCCCGGTTTTTCGTTGAAGTAGCCGTCAGACATGGCATTCGCTCCTTATTGCAACGGCGCGTAGCCGTGTTCCTGTGCCCAGACGAACCAGTTATCCACCACCGTGCCGGTGAGCAGGATACCGATGCCGCCGGTCAGCGTCACCAGCACCGCGAACCACCAGGCCCAACGGTGGATCCCCTCCATCGTGGCGTTGAACCCCATCGTCCAGCGCCAGAACAGGGCGGCGCGTTCGGATGCGGTCCCACGGTCGGCGATCTGTTCCAACTCGCGGTCGCCACCGAAGCGCGACACCGCCAGAATGGTCGCCCCGTGCATCGCGAACAGCAGGGCCGATCCGTAAAGGAAGGCGATGCTCAGCGCGTGGAACGGGTTGTAGAACAGGTTGCCGTAGGTCAGCGAGAAGTTGTTGGTCCAGTCGAGGTGGCTGAAGATACCGTAAGGCACCGCTTCCGACCACGACCCCATCAGCACCGGACGGATCAGGCCCAGCACAAGGAACAGCCAGATGGCGCTGGCAAAGGCCCAGCTCACATGCTTGCCCATGCCAAGGGCCTGCGCCCGCAGCCAGGTTCGCACCCACCAGGACAGAACCGAGATGAGCAGGAAGAACGAGGCGATCAGCCACAGCCCCCCTTCGGCGATCGGCGGGAAGCCGAGACCGTAGTCGGCTGACGGCGGCTCGAGCGAGAACCAGAACAGGTCACGCAGGAAAACCGCAGGGTTGAAGCCGGCCTGATACCAGAACCAGGCGCCGACGGTCATGAACCAGACCGCCCCCGACATCAGCGAGATCACCCCCATCGTGCCGAGATAGACCGGCCCGAGCTGGGCGTTGCCGAGCCAGCCCGCAAGGTTCGAGAAGCTCGCACCCTTGCCGCGGTTGGACAGCTCGACCCCTTCGACCATGCCCATTTCGGGCGCGGCGCGGACCTGCACTTGGGTGAAGATGTTCTGATACTCAGCCATTTACGCCTCCTGCGATGTCGGCCCACCACGGCAGCTGCAGCCACCAATCCCACCAGACGACCCATTGGTCGAACCAGATCGTGCCCGAGATGACGATGCAGATCGCGCTCCAGAAGGCCGCGTTCAGCGCCAGCAACAGGCCCAGACGGTGGATGCCGAGCGTGCCGATCGAATAGCCGATCAGGTCACGGAAATAGGTGTCCTCGTGGTCCGGCGTCCGCATCTCCTTGCCCTTTTCGGGGTTGGCGGCGGACAGGATCAGCGCGCCGTGCAGCGAAAGCGCCAGAGCGTTGGTGAAGAAGAAGCTCACCGCGATCATATGGACCGGATTGTAGTGGAAGTTGCCGTAGGTGTAGCCGGTGTTCGACACCCAATCGAGGTGGCTGAAGATGCCGTAAGGAAAGGCATAGCCCCAGCTTCCCATCAGGATGGGCCGGATCACGACCAGCGTGACATAGGCGAAGATCGCCACGCCGAAGGCCACGGGGATGTGGAAGCCGATCCCCAGCTTGCGGCAGATCTCGACCTCGCGCAGCGCCCAGGACACGAAGGCGCCGATGGCGCAGATCGTGATGAGCTGCCACAGCCCGCCCGCCATAAGCGGGGCAAAGGCCAGCCCGTTTTCCACGGGCGGCGGGTTGATCGAAATCAGCCACGGGTTCCACACGCCCTGCATCGCGGTCCCGTAGAAGATCAGGATCGTGCCGAGCGCGGCAAAGAAGAATGTGGTGACGCCAAAGAAACCGACGAAGAACGGCCCGACCCAGAAGTCGAACAGGTTCCCCCCGATCAGCGTGCCGCCTGGCACGCGGTATTTTCGTTCGAAGCTGAGCAGTGCCATGCTTCCCTCTCCGCTTGTTGCGACCGGCGGTCAGTTTTCCGATAGCCGTCGAGTTGCGCCCGTAGGGGTCGCCGCGGCCGAGGGACCAGCCCCCGCCCGCAGCAAGTGCCTTACGGCAAGATCACATACCGGCTCCGCCAGCCGCCGCAGCGGTCTGGAACCAGTTGATGCCGTTGCTCAGAACCACGAGGTGGATCATCGCTGCGAGCAGGAACAAGAAGACGCCCTGCGCGACGAAGACGCGACGGGGATCGAAGATGAGCCAGATTTTATAGAATTTGGACATGTTTTGATCCTCCTCAGAACCAGGGGCGCCAGATGTACGTGGCGATATGGGCGACGACGGCGATGGCCGTGAACAGCCAAAGCCCGCTCATATACACCGAGTGCAGTTCCTGCGCCTGCTCGTCGGTAAGACCTGTGAAGCTCAGGTCGGTTTTATCAGCCATAACTATCCTCCGGATGGGCAGACTGACGCCGCATTCCCTGCGGCGGGGTTCACGGTCGGGCGGAGTGCCGTTCCGAGTTTCCACCGTCCCCCGATGGCCTGGGGGGCGGCGAATGGTTTGACGGGCTGGGCGCAACCCTGAGAGAAGTCGTCTCCGGTACCTTGCGGGACCGGAAGCTTGGCAACCGGCCTGTCAGGGCCGGAAGATATTCGGCGTGATCGTCCCCGCCTCGCGCCAGGCGCGGGCCAGCGGGCCATGCACGGGCAAGGCCCGGTTGACCGCGATCTGGACCACCCAGGCGACAAGCGCGAAGGGGATCGCCACAAGGAAGATCAGGGCGAAATACACGTAGAATTCGGCACGCGGGGCGCGGTGGGTATGGTTCCCGCTCCCTGAGGTGTAATCGCTCATGCTGGTGCTCCCTTTGGTGACTGTTGCGGCCCGCGCAGGGCCTCGACGGTTTCCCGGACGACGCGTTCCGCGCCTTGGTCCAGGGCCGACTTTTCGGCCGCATCCCGCAGCGTGCGGGCGGCGGAAATGCGGGTCAGGATCGGGTGTTCCGACACGATCCGGTCAAGCTCGGCCTGCGCGTCGGCATCCCAGGGGAAATCGCGGCGCAGGGTTGTGGGGGTATGGGCCGCGCTGTCCATCTCGGTGCCGAGCGGCAGGATGTGGAACAGCGCCTCGAACAGGCCGTTGCACACCTCTTGCAGCATCCAGACGCAGCCGGCGTAGCCCATGAAGGGCGTGCCGGTGTGGCGACGGATGGCGGCACCGGGAAAGCTTGCCGCGATGAAATGCGGCGCGGGCCCGTGTCCGGCCTTCAACTCGGCCAGATACATCTTTTCGTTGATCGACCCCATGACAACGAGGGGACGGTGCTGCCGCATCAACGCGCGCACCTGTTCGTTGTTGGTCTTCTGCCCCGCCATCCGCGCGACGGCGAAAGCGCAAGGCAGGCCAAGGTCGGTTTCCAGATAGTGCCGGATACCGCGGGCGTAGGTTTCGTTCGCAACCACGGCAAAGCTGGCCGTGCCGAAGAAGTCCTGCGTGACCGAACGCCACAAATCCCAGACCGGCTTCAGCGTCGAATGCTTTTCGCGCGCGATGAACGGCTCGGGGTCCAGCCCCAGCAACTCGCCCAGCTTGCGCAGGAACTTGGTCGTCGAATCCAGCCCGATCGGCGCTTGCAGATAGGGCTTGCCCAGAACCTGGGCGAGACCGCGGCCGAACTCGCGGTACATCACGATATTGACGTCGGCATTCACAAGGTTGCGCATCTCGGCCAGATGCGCGCCAAGCGGCATGACCATGTTGACCTCGGCCCCGATCCCTTCGACCAGACGGCGGATCTCGTGCAGGTCCGAGGCCATGTTGAACACGCCATACATCGGCCCGAGGATGTTCACGCGCGGCTTGTCACCCGCTTCGCGCTTCTTCTCGACCGGCATCCGGCCCTTGGTCTGGCCGAATTCGGTAAAGATCCACGTCATCGCGCGGTCGGCGGCCTGCCACTGGTCTTCGTCGATGGTGCGCGGCAGGAACCGCTGGATGTTGGTGCCTTGCGGCGTCACACCGCCGCCGATCATCTCGGAAATCGACCCTGTCACCACCACGGCGGGCAGCGCCGGATCGAGCGTCTTCCACGCCCGCGCCATCGATGCCTCGGTGCCCGAGGTCATCTCGTCCTCGCCCAGACCGGTGACGACGATGGGCAGCTCGTGCGGGGGCAGCGCATCGGTGTAGTGCAGAACGCTCGTGACGGGCAGGTTCTCGCAGCCCACGGGACCGTCGATCACGACTTGCAGGCCCTTGACGGCGCAGAAGGCGTAAACCGCCCCCCAGTAACCGCCTGCCCGATCATGGTCCTGGATCAGCATGAATGCCCCCCGGTCCGATGATTTTTCAGCGAAAAGTCTTGGCGCAGGATCATATCATCTCCTCCGCCTTGGCGGCCTTGGCGGCCTTGTCGAGTTTCTTCTGGTGCGTGGCGCGGAAATCGGGGCGCAGGTTCGGCGCGCCCTCCCAGATGCCCGAGGTGTCGCCGGTGCCGACGCCTTCGAAAAAGTCCTTCATCCCGTCCATACGGGCCTTGTTGGCGATGGCGGCATTGACCACCTGCCCCAAAGACCCCGCCCCCGCCGGACCCATCAGGGGCCGCGCGGAAATCAGGTTGGTGAAGTAAAGCCCCGGAATGGCCAGCTCTTTCGCCTTCTGCACGACCGGGGTCGTGCCGATGGCGAGGTCGGGACGGAAAGCCTCCATCGCGGCGCAGTCATCTTCCAGCGAGGCGCGGTATTTCACGGCCACGCCCTTGGCCTCGAGCCAGGCACGGTCGGCTTCGGACCAGTCGTTCTTGGCGCAGGCGGTGCCGACATAGGCCACATCCGCCCCGCTTTCGATCAGCAGGCGGGCGACCAGAAGTTCCGACCCCTCATAGCCGGACAGCGTGATCCGCCCCTTGATCGGGTTGGCGGCCAGCGCCGACTTGATCGCGGGGCCAAAGGCGTTCTGCGCGGCGGCAATCTGGGCGGGGTTCACGCCATAGGCGTCACCGATCGCGGCCAGCCAATCCATCGTGCCATCATGGCCGACGGGGGCCGAACCCACGATCTTGCGGCCTGCGGCCTGAAACTCGCGGATGGCGGCGGTGTAGAACGGATGGATCGCCGCGACCACGCCACAATCGAGCGCGGCATAAAGCTCGCGCCATTCGCGGCAGGGCACGACAGGGCCGGCGGCCAGACCCATCGGGGCCAGCATCGCGCCGATCATCATCGGGTCGGCGGGGAACATCTCGCCCAGCAGGGCCACGGCGGGGCGGTCGGACCGCCCGCGTTCGGGGGCCTGCACGGGGCCGGCCTCGATCTCGCGGCGGGCATAGTTGAGCATGGCGCCTGCCAGCACGTCCTTGGCCTCGGCATGGGTCGGCACACCGAAGCCCGGCACGTCGATGCCGACGATGCGCACGCCGTTGATTTCCCGCGGCAGCAGTTTCAGCGGCACACCCGATGCCGTCGGCACACACAGATTGGTCACGACCACCGCGTCATAGCGTTCGGGATCGGCCAGGTCGTGAACGGCCTCGCGGATGTCCTCGAACAGCTTGCCCGTCACAAGGGTTTCCGAGTTGAAAGGCACATAGCCCACCGACCGTCGCGCCCCGTAGAAATGCGACACGAAGGTCAGCCCGTAGACGCAGCAGGCCGAACCGGACAGCACCGTTGCCACCCGCCGCATCCGCAGGCCCACCCGAAGCGAGCCGAAGGCGGGGCACATGGATTGCGGCTTGTCATGCGGGCCTTGCGGATAGTCGGCGGCAAACTGGTCGAGCAGTTCCGAATTGCCCGCCGCCCGCGCCGCTTCCTTCATCGTGCTGCCCGAATGGCAGCCAAGGCCGTCGACCGTGGCTCCCGCCAAATCCGGCGCGGCAGTCCCGGCGATCCCTTCGGTCACCGGAGTCTGGTCGGCCAGATCATAGCGGGTTTCGGCGGTCATTTCGACCCTCCGCCCGAAAGCGCGCGCAGCGCCTCTTCGATCTTTTGCAGCGCCGCAAGGTCAAACATTGTCGTACACCACTTCCAGCGATTTGATTTCGCCCGCGAATTTTCCACGCATGTCGGTGTCGGTCGCGGGCTCAAGCACGAAATCGGCCCCCGTGGTTTCGGCATCGAACAGACCAAGCAGCCCGTCCTGCGTCAGCGGTTTCGGGCGCAGCGGCGGCGCATCGGCCACGTTCTCGGCAAGCTCGGTGAACAGCCCGCCCCATTGCGTCGCATGGGTGCCGACGATCTGGTAATTGGCCGACTTGCGGCGCAGGTCGTCATCGGCGGGAATGCTGGCCAGAACCGGAATGTTCACCGCAGCCGCAAAGGCCGCAGCCTCGCCCGTTCCGTCATCCTTGTTGATGACCATGCCCGCCACGCCGACATTGCCGCCCAGCTTGCGGAAATATTCCACCGCCGAGCAGACGTTGTTGGCCACGTAAAGCGATTGCAGGTCATTGCTGGCAACCACGATCACCTTTTGCGCCATGTCGCGGGCGATCGGCAGGCCGAAGCCGCCGCAGACCACATCGCCAAGGAAGTCGAGCAGGACATAGTCGAAGTCCCAGTCATGGAAGCCCAGCTTCTCCAACAGCTCGAAGCCGTGGATGATGCCGCGCCCGCCGCAACCGCGGCCCACTTCCGGCCCGCCGAGTTCCATCGCGAAGACGCCGCCGCGCTTGAAGCACACGTCGCCGATCTTCACCTCTTCGCCCGCCAGTTTCTTGCGGGTCGAGGTTTCGATGATCGTGGGGCAGGCCTTGCCGCCGAACAGAAGCGAGGTCGTGTCGGATTTCGGGTCGCAGCCGATCAGCAGCACGCGTTTGCCGTTCTCGGCCATCATGTGCGACAGGTTCGCCAGCGTGAAGGATTTGCCGATCCCGCCCTTGCCGTAGATGGCAATGATCTGGGTTTTCTTCGTCGGCGGATCCATCGGAATCTCGAGGCTCGGCTCCTCATGCGCCTCGTCCCGCAAGCGGGCATCAAAGTCCTTGAGGTTCGGAATATCCAGCGTCATGCGTGTCCGCTCCAATCGAGGATCATTTTGAGGCAGTCGGGGTCGGTGAAGGCCGTCTCGTAAGCCGCCGTGGCGTCTGATGCGGGACGTTGGTGGGTGATCAGACCCGAAAGCGACAGCGCCCCCGCTTCGATCAGCGCGCGCGTGGCGGTCAGGTCTTCCGGCGTCCATTCCGAGGCGATGCGGAACCGCGCCTCTTTCATGAAGGCCGGCGGAAAGGCAAAGGCGACGGGTTCGGTGTAGAAGCCCGCCAGAACGATCTCGCCGCCCTTGGCCAGCCGCATCACCAGCTGGTCGAGCAGGCCCTTGGCGCCCGAGGCGTCGTAGATCGCGCGATAGTCGCGGCGCGTGTCTTCCGACGGGTCGATGCAGGCATAGCCCGCAGCACCCGCACGCCGGGCAGGATTCGTTTCCCAGACGGTCGGGGCCGGTCCGCCCGCAGCCAGCGTCAGACGCGCAAGCAGGCGGCCCAGGGTTCCGTGGCCGATGATCAGATCGGGCAGCGCGGTGTTGAACCCCGCCAGCGCATGACGCGCGGTGGCGGCCAGCGCCAGAAGCGCGCCTTCGGCACCCATGCCACGGTCGATGCGGGCGACGCGGTGGGCGGGTGTCGTCAAATGCCGCGAGGCACCGCCGAACAATCCGCGCACATCGCCTTCGAAACAGTTGGCACCGGGCACAAAGACATGATCGCCAACGGAAAATCCGCTATCCGGCCCCGCTTCGACCACTTCGCCTGCAGCCTCGTAGCCCGGCACCAGCGGATAGCCCATGCCCGGAAAGGGCGGCATCGTGCCGGACCAGAACAGTTTTTCGGTTCCCGTGGAAATGCCGGAATGGGCGATTTCGACGACCAGATCGCCCGCTCCCGGAGGAACGATGCCCAGCGTCGAGAGCGAAAGCTCTCGGGGTCCGGACAGGATGACGGCACTGGTTCGCACGGTTCTACCCCCCTGCCTCGGTCCGCCCTGTTGCCGTGAATTTACGGCAACACCCAGACTTTCGGCTCTATGTGTAAGTTTAGACTTACAATCTGGACTGTCAAATTAAATAGACAGTTTTTTGACGGAAGCGCCTTTAATTCGGGCGACGACCCGTCACGGCCGAGGTGACAAAGGGTCTGAACCCCGGCAAAACCTCTATGTTTTCAAAGCCTGCGGCCGAAAGCATCGCGCCGATTTCGCGGCCCGAACGGGTGCGCCCCGTTTGCATCGCGAGGGTGTAAATGGAAAAGTACACATCTGTCGCCGGATCGGGCCTGTCGCCCCCCGACATCGGCTCTGACACCACCAACCGCCCCCCCGGAGGAAGCGCGTCATATGCCGCGCGAAGCAAGCCAGTAACGGTTTCGTCACCGTGATCGTAAAGCACGCGGACAAGGCTGATCATATCGGCACCCGCGGGCAAGGCCTCGTCCCGGAACGATCCGGGGACGATTCTTGTCCGCCCGCCCAGACCCGCCGCCGCGAATCGTGCGGTCGCTCCGGGCACCACGGCGGGCAGGTCGAACAGCGTCAGCGCAAGGGCCGGATGGGCGGCCCCCACGGCGGCCAGAAAGGCACCCGTTCCGCCCCCCACATCCATCAGCCGCGTCACGCCGCGAAAGTCGACCAGCCGCAACGTGTCTTCGGCGACAAGGCCCTGGCTGTCGGCCATCAACACCGAATAGCGCGCCGCAAGCGCCGGATCCCCCGCCCCGCCCGCGCCGAACACATAGGGCCAGAAGCCCGCAAGCTCGGGCTTCGTCTCGCCCCGGAAAAAGGCCACGGGGTCGGACAGATCGCGGTACAGCACCGGATGGTGCCGCACCATCGCCTCGAGCCCGGGCACGGTCAGAAAGGCCGCCCCCCGCGTCGTCAGATGCCACAGCCCCGCCCGCCGCCTGACCAGACGCAACCCTGCCCCCGCCTGCATCAGCACCGCCATGCGTTCGGCAGGCACGCGGGCAAAGGCAGCAAGATCACCCGTCGGCAAAGGCCCGTCCGTCAGGCGATGCAGCAGCCGCAATTCGACCAGTGCCAGCAAGGCCTGCGATTGGACAAACCCCGAGACCACATCGAAAAGCGCCCGCCCTTCGGCCCGCGCGATATGCTTGAGCCCCGGAATCCTTGAACAAACCGCATGGAAGCGGGGCGAAAGGCCCAACCGCGCGGCCCAGCCCAGACCTGATGCCACCTTTCCGGATGCCTTCAGCATCGCTAGCCCCGAACGGGCGACAGATGCACCGGCGTCATCTTCTCGGCATAGGCCCGCACCATCGCGGCCAACTTCGCCTCGCCGGGGCAAGACGGGATCGAGGCGATGGCCCCGCCCAGAATGTCCTTGAGATGGCTGACCGCCCCCGCAACACCCATCTCGGCCACGGCCGAAGGCCGCTGGTGCGCGGCATCCTGACCGGCAGGCTTGCCCATTTCCTCGGGCGTGAGCAGCGCGTCTTTCAGATCGTCGGCCACCTGAAAGGCCGACCCGATCCTTGCGCCCAATTCTTCCCACGGCTCGGCATCCTGCCCCGCGGCCACGGCCCCCATCTGCGTGGCGGCAATGAACAGCGCGCCCGTCTTGGCCCGGTGATAGGCGGCAAGGTCGATCACCGCTTCGCTTTCCCAGCCCTGCCCCGCGCAAATTCCGCCCGGCATCCCCGTCCGCTGCGCGAGAATCCGCATCAGGTCCACCGCACGGCGCGGATGGTCGCCCGCCGCCTGCGCCAGCACCTCGAAGGCCAGCACGATCAGCGAATCGCCGGCCAGAACCGCCAGCGGCTCGCCAAAGGCGCGATGCACCGAAGCCTTGCCGCGCCGCGTGTCGGCGTCGTCGAAACAGGGCAGATCGTCATGGACGAGACTGGCGCAATGGATCAACTCGAGCGCCGCCGCCGACGCATCCGCAAGGCCGGGACGGTCGTCGCCGCAGGCCGTTGCCACGGAAAGCAGGATCGTCGGCCTGATCCGCGCGCCCCCCGGAAAGACCGCGTGGTCCAATGCCGCCTGCAAGCGGGGCGGTGCATCCGCCCCCTTCGACAGCGCAAGGGCCGCAACCACCGCCTGCTCGATCCGCCCGTCCAGTGCCATGATCGCCCCTCTTTGCGCATCGCTTTTGCAAAGCATTGCACCGGCAAGCGGATGTGTAAACTAAATCTTACACCATTCTGTAATCCAACTTGGACAAACCGCCGCAGCCCGCTAGACTGTCCCGATGGAAAGCGACCCGACCAAGGCCATCGTCATCGGCGCCGGAATGGGCGGCCTCGCCTCGGCCATCCGGCTTGCGGCGGCGGGGTTCGCTGTCACCGTGCTGGAACGCGCGGCCACGCCGGGGGGCAAGGCCCGCGCCCTGCCCAGCGAAGCCGGGCCGGTCGACGCCGGCCCCACGGTGCTGACGCTGCGCCATGTTTTCGACGAGCTTTTCGCCCTGAACGGCGAAAGACTGGACGACCATGTCACGCTGATCGCGCAGACCGTCCTTGCCCGCCACTGGTGGCCCGATGGCAGCACCCTCGACCTCACGCCCGACCGCATGGCCAATGCCGATGCCATCCGCGCCCTGTCCGGCCCGCGCGAGGCTGCGGCCTTCCTGCGTTTCGACAGCCTTGCCAAAGACCTTTACGACACGTTCCAAGGCCCCGTCATGCGTGCGCCCCGCCCCGAGGCCCGCGCCGTCGCCCGCGCCGCCCTGCGCGTGCCGCGCCTGTGGCCCGCGCTGCTGCCGGGCCTGTCGCTCGACCGCCTGCTGCGCCTGCATTTCCGCGACCCCCGTCTGATCCAGCTCTTCGGCCGCTATGCGACCTATGTCGGCGGCAGGCCCGCCCATTCGCCCGCCGTCCTCGCCCTTATCTGGCAGGCCGAGGCGCGGGGCGTCTGGGGCGTGCAGGGGGGCATGCACAGGCTGGCCGCAGCACTTGCCGATCTGGCCGCGCGCATGGGCGTGACCTTTCACTACGACACCGGAGCCCACCGCCTGATCCGGCAGAACGGTCGGCTAACGGCGGTGCAGACGACAAAGGGCCAAGCAATTCCCTGCGCGTTCTGCGTCTTCAACGGCGATCCGGCGGCCCTTTCCGCGGGGCTGATGGGAAATGCCTTTACCGGCCCTGACCCTGCGCCCCCCAGCCTGTCGGCGCAGGTCTGGGCCTTTGCCGCGACACCGGCAGGGCCAAGGGCGCGCGATCTGGTGCATCACAACCTTTTCTTCACCGCCGACCCCGCCACCGAATTCGGCCCCATCGGTCGCGGCCGGATGCCCGAGGCGCAAACCCTTTACCTCTGCGCCGAAGACCGCCTTTCCGGCTTCGTCGGAACCGGACCCGAACGCTTCGAGATCATCCTGAACGCCCCTGCCGCCCTCGCCCAATCGACCAAGGACCATGACCTATGCCGGACACGCACCTTCCAGCAGTTGCAGGCGATGGGCCTGACCTTCGAGCCGCTCCCCGCCACGACCAGCCTGACCACGCCGAAAGACTTCGACCGGCTCTTTCCCGGATCGAAGGGGGCGCTCTACGGGCGCACGCCCGAGGGGGCGATGGCCACATTTCAGCGCCCGACGGCGCGCACGGCGCTGGCGGGCCTTTATCTGGCCGGGGGCGGAACGCATCCGGGGGCGGGAGTGCCGATGGCAGCCCTCTCGGGCAAGCACGCGGTCGCGGCGATTCTGCAGGACCGAACTTCGCCCTCCACGTCGCGCCCGACGGCTACGCCTGGTGGTATGTCGATGGCGTCTCGGATGACGGGACGCGCGCGGTCTCGGTCATAGGCTTCATCGGCTCGGTGTTCTCGCCGTGGTATGCGGCAAGCGGGCGGCGCGATCCGCAGAACCATTGCTGCCTGAACGTGGCGACCTACGGGCCGGGCGGGCGCTTCACCATGACCGACCGTGGCCGCAGCGCCCTGCGCCAGACGACCGACACGCTGACGGTCGGGCCAAGCCGCATGCACTGGACGGGCCGGCACCTGGTGATCGACATCGACGAGATCGGCGCGCTTCCGCTTGTCACCCCCGTGCGCGGACGCATCACCCTGACACCGCAGGCGGTCACCGATGCCGAAGTGGCCCTGCACCCCAACCACATCTGGCGCCCCTTCGCCCCGATCGCGCGCATCGACGTTGACCTGACCCAAGGCCACCGCTGGCAGGGCCACGGCTATTTCGACGCCAATTTCGGCACCGCCGCGCTTGAAGCCGATTTCGACTTCTGGACATGGGGCCGCTACCCCACGCAGAACGGCGCGCAGTGCTTCTACGATGCGACCCGCCGTGACGGCAGCACCCTCGCCCTCGGGATCGAGATCGACCACGCGGGCAAGGTGCGCGAAATCGCGGCCCCGCCGCTGACGCGGTTCAAACGCTCGCTCTGGCAGGTCAAACGCGAGACGCGGGCCGACGCGGGCACCCTGCCGCAGCAACGGCTCAACATGCTCGACGCGCCCTTCTACAGCCGCAGCCTTGTGCAGACCCGCCTGAATGGCGAGGTCACGACAGGCGTTCACGAGGCGCTCGATCTTACCCGCTTCCGCTCGCCGCTGGTCAAATCCATGCTGGCTGTCCGCGTGCCACGGCGGGCAAAGTGGACGCAGGACAGGCCCTGAACCGCGGGCTATCGCCGCTCAGCCACGGGCTTCGGGGTTCATCCGCCACACGGTCGCATTCAGCGCCGAAGCCACGGTGACCCATGTCAGATAGGGCGCGAACAAAAGCCCCGCGATCCGGTCGAGCTGCCACAGCGCCAGCATCGTCAGCGCCACGGCCAGCCAAAGGCACAACACGACCACAAGCCCCGCCCCCATCCGCTTCAACCCGAAGAACACGGGCGTCCAGAGTGCGTTGAAGGCGATCTGCACCGACCACAGCGCAAGGGCCTGCCCCGCATCGGGCAGCACCGCCACGCGGGCGGCGGCGGCGCTCATGCACAGATACATCGTGGTCCATGCCACGGGAAACAGCCAGTCCGGCGGCGTCCAGACCGGTTTGCGCAGGCCGCGATACCAATCGCCCGGCGAAAACAGCGCCCCCGTGGCCGCTGCGGCCCCGCAAGCGGCAAGAAAGGTGAAGAACAGGACGAAATCCATGGGGCCGCTCCGATCAAAGTCAGGAGAAGCCACATAGACCTGTTATCGGTTCCGTCCAAGCGCGCAGTTTCAGGCGATGCCGCGATCCCGCGCCTCGAGCTGCGCCAGAACCGACAATAGCGCCTCGGACCTTGCCTTGCGCGGTGTGCCGCGCGCGGCCTGCACCAGAAAATCGACCTCGGGCGCCGCCCCGGCATGCAGCACCGAAGGCACGGGGCCGATTGCCGTCGTCCCTGCCCGCAGCAGCGCAAGCGCCAGCCAACCCAGCTTGGCCCCGCGCCCGGTGCGCGCCCGCTGGGTGACGGAGTCATACCCCGCCGCCCGCACCCGCCCGCCGATGCCCGCATAGACATGGCGCGCCGCCAATATCCCCGGCCGGCAGGCAAAGGGCAGGCGCGGCACACCGGCCTCGGACCGCGCATAAAGCCGGTCGGCATGGTCGAGCAGCCGCCGCGTCACCGCCCGCACCCCCGCGTCGGGCTTCGGATCGGCCAGAAAGGCATCCACCCCGACCCCGTGTTCGGCAAGCCAGTCGAGCGGCAGGTAAACCCGCCCCGCCCGTGCGTCCTCGCCCACATCGCGGGCGATGTTGGTCAGTTGCATCGCAAGGCCAAGGTCGCAGGCACGGGCCAGCGCATCGGCGTCGCGCACGCGCATCAGCACGCACATCATGGCCCCCACGGCCGCAGCGACCCGGGCGGAATAGTCCAGCACCCCCGACAGCGTGTCATAGCGCCGCCCCACCGCATCCCATGCAAAACCTTCGAGCAGGGCCTCGGGCAAGGCGCGGGGCATGTCGAACGCCTCGACCACGCGGGCAAAGGCCCGATCCGCCGCCGCATCGCGCGGGCGGCCCTGATAGACAAGGTCCAGCCGGTCCCGCAATTGCAGCACCGCGCCAATCTTGTCATCGCCTTCGTCGACCGCATCGTCGGCCAGACGGCAAAAGGCATAAAGCGCCAGCGACGGGTCGCGCACCGCCGTCGGCAGCAGGCGCGAGGCGGCGTGAAAGGACAGCGACCCCGTGCGGATCGCCTCGCGGCATTCGGCCATGTCGCGGGCGGCGATGTCCTCGGCCCTGTCGGGCGTGAAGTGACCGGCCGAGATCGTCATTCCGCGGCCATCGGCAGATCGGGCAAGGGCAGATCGGGCATCGACGCGCGGCGCGGCGCATCGGGCACAAGCGTGCCCAGCACTTCGGCCGTGCCCACGACGCCGGGCAGCCCCGCACCGGGATGCGTCCCCGCCCCCGCGAGATACAGGCCCGGCACTTCCTCGCTTACGTTATGGGGCCGGAAATAGGCCGATTGCAGGATGCGCGGCTCGATCGAGAAGCCCGCGCCAAAGGGCGAAAGATAGCGGTCGCGAAAGGTTTCCGGCGTAAAGACAAGGCTTTCCGTGATGCGGTCCTGAAAGCCCGGGATCAGCCGCTCTTCCAGCATGCGGGCCATCTTCGCCCGATAGCGCGGCTCTTCCTCGGCCCAATCGACCCCGCCGAACCCCAGATGCGGCACCGGCGACAGCGCATAGAAGGTATCGCCCCCCTCGGGGGCCACGGACGGGTCGGTCACGCTGGGGCGGTGGACATAAAGGCTCATGTCATCGGCCAGTTTGCCGCGGATAAAGATATCCTTGATATGGTCGCGGTAGCGGGGTCCGACGACGATGGAGTGGTGCCCCACATCCTTCCACATCCCGCTTGTGCCCTGCGTGCCGAAATACCAGACGTAAAGCCCCATCGACCAGCGCGAGCGGTTCAGCCTGGCATCGGTCCAGCGTTTTCGCGGCAGGTTTCGCAAAAGACGGCTGTAGGTGTGGCCCGCATCGGCGTTGCTGACCACGATCGCCGCCCGCATCACCTCGCCCGATGCAAGCCTCACACCCGAAGCGCGGCCCCCTTCGGTCAGGATCTCGTCAACCTCGGTATCGTGCAGAACCTCGCCGCCCTGCGCCTCGACCACCCGCGCCATGGCGGCCGCGATGGCCTGCACCCCGCCCATCGCGTAATGCACGCCAAAAGCTTTCTCGAGATGGCTGACAAGGATGTACATCGACGTCACGTTGAACGGATCGCCGCCGATGAACAGCGGATGGAACGACAGCGCAAAGCGCAGGTGTTCGTCCTTCACGCGCCCCGCCGCATGGGCATAGACCGAACGGTCGGCCCGCAGCATCGCGAATTTGGGCAAGACCTTGAGCAGATCGCCGAACCGGTGCATCGACCGGCGGCCAAGGTCTTCGAAGCCGAACCAGTAACGCGCCTCGCTGTCCTTGAGAAAGGCGTTGTAGCCCGCCACATCGCGCGGCGAAATGCGGGCCACCTCGGCCTGCATCGCCGCATCGTCCTGACGCGCGGTAAAGGTCTCGCCGTCGGGAAAGCGGATTTCGTAAAAGGGTTCCATCGGCCTAAGCGTGACATCGCTGTCAAAGTCGCGCCCGCAGGCGGCCCACAATTCGCGCAGGCCCTGCGGCACGGTCACGATGGTCGGGCCAAGGTCGAAGCGGTGCCCCCCTTGGGTGATCGAGGACCCCCGCCCTCCGGGACGGTCGAGCCGGTCGATCACGGTGACGCGCCACCCCTTGGCCCCCAGCCGCATGGCCGAGGCAAGCCCCCCGAGACCTGCCCCGATCACGATGGCATGGCAGGCTTCGGACGGGGCGGGCGGGTTGGGGCGCATATAGGTCATGGCACGGATGATAGACTGTCTAGTTTGATTGACAATAGCATCGTTTCCGCCGCAAACCGCCGCTTTTTTCTTTTCCTTCCTGCATTATGCTGTCAGACTAGGTTTACACTTTCGCCAAGCCTTTGCGCCAAGGGGTCTTGCCATTACCACCGTCAGCCTAAGCCTGTTCCGCTTCGACGGACCGATGAACCGCCTTTGGATCATCGGGCAAATGGCGACAGCCCGCTTCGCCATGCGGGCCGAATCACGGGCGCTGTTCTGGAAGCTCTGCGGCTCTGGCACGGGCGAGGGGTTCACCCCCCGCCCCAATTGGGACGTCTGGGCCATCCTTGCCGTCTGGCCGGACGAAGACACCGCCCGCAACCGCACCGCTTCGGGGCCCGTCTGGCAACGCTGGCGCAGGCGCGCGCGCGAAAGCTGGACGGTATTCCTCGACCCGATTTCGGCGCGCGGCGCATGGTCGGGTGTCAACCCGTTCCTGCCCGACAGCCCGCCCGAGTCCGCAGACGGCCCCTTGGCCGCCCTGACCCGGGCCACGGTGAAACCCGCGCGGGCGCTGCGCTTCTGGCAACGGGTGCCGTCGATCTCGGCGATGATCGGCAGTGACCCGAACGTCGCCTTCAAGATCGGCATCGGCGAAGTGCCGCTGCTGCATCAGGTCACCTTTTCCATCTGGCCCGATGCCGCCAGCATGGCACGCTTTGCCCGAGGCGACGGCCCGCATGGCCGCGCCATCGCAGCTGTGCGCGCGGGCAACTGGTTCGACGAAGAGCTATACGCCCGCTTCCGCCTGCGCGGCAGCGTCGGCCAGTGGAACGGCGGCGACCCGATCGCCGGCCTCGATTTTTCTGCGAAAAATCGCGCAGACGATCCTTCTGCGAAGGATCACCCAACCGCCACGCCCGAATTTTCGCAGAAAATTCGCCCTGAGGGATTTTCGCAGAAAATCCTGTCGAACGGACGCGCAAGATGAAACAGCCCTTCCCCTTCTCTGCCATCGTCGGCCAAGAGGCCATGAAGCAGGCCATGATCCTGACGGCGGTCGATCCGGCCATCGGCGGCGTTCTGGTCTTTGGCGACCGAGGCACCGGCAAATCCACCGCCGTCCGCGCCCTAGCCGCACTTCTGCCGGAAATCGAGGCCATCGAGGGCTGCCCCGTCAACTCGCCCCGCGCCGAGATGGTGCCCGATTGGGCGCAGGGGGCCACCGGCAGGCTGGTGACAAAACCCACCCCCGTCATCGACCTGCCGCTTGGCGTGACCGAAGACCGCGTCGTCGGGGCGCTCGACATTGAACGCGCCCTGACACGCGGCGAAAAGGCGTTCGAGCCTGGCCTTCTGGCCCGTGCCAACCGCGGCTACCTCTACATCGACGAGGTGAACCTGCTCGAAGACCATATCGTCGACCTGCTCCTCGACGTGGCGCAGTCCGGCGAGAACGTGGTCGAACGCGAGGGCCTGTCGATCCGCCACCCGGCGCGTTTCGTCCTCGTCGGATCGGGCAACCCCGAGGAAGGCGAGCTTCGCCCGCAGCTCCTCGACCGTTTCGGCCTGTCGGTCGAGGTAACCTCGCCCCGCGACATCGAAACGCGGGTCGAGGTGATCCGCCGCCGCGATGCCTACGAAACGAACTACGGCGCCTTCATCGAGACATGGCGCCCGCAGGATGCCGCCCTGCGCGACCGGATTCTCGCCGCCCGCGCCAGCCTGCCCGCGCTGCATACGCCCAACACCGTGCTGCACGATTGCGCCGCCCTGTGCATCGCCATCGGCTCGGACGGGCTGCGGGGCGAGCTGACGCTTCTGCGCGCCGCCCGCGCCCTTGCCGCCTTCGAAGGCGACGATGCCGTGGGTCGCATCCATCTGAAAGCCGTGGCCCCCATGTCGCTGTCGCACCGCCTGCGCCGCGACCCGCTGGACGAGGCAGGCTCGACCGCCCGCGTGATCCGCGCCGTTTCCGAGGTGCTGCCCTGACCGATGCCCCCGCCCCTTGGGCGCGGCTGGAAACCGCGCTGGCGCTTCTGGCCATTGATCCTGCCGGATTGGGCGGGCTGTGGCTGCGCGCCCGCTCGGGCCCGGTGCGCGATCTGGTGACGGGAAGTCTGGCAAGCCTGCCCCTGCCGCTGAAACGCCTGCACCCGACCGTGGCCGACGATGCGCTCTACGGCGGGCTCGACCTTGCCGCGACCCTTGCGACCGGCCATCCGGTCACGACCAAGGGCCTTTTGTCCGCCCCCGCCGCCCTTGTGCTGGCCATGGCCGAACGCTGCCCTGCCGGCCTTGCCGCGCGCCTTGCCTCGGCGCTCGATGGCGCTTCACATGCGCTCGTCGCCCTCGACGAAGGGGCCGAGGCCGACGAATCCCTGCCACCCGCACTGGCCGACCGTCTTGCCCTCTTCCTCGACCTGTCCGGCGCGATATGGTCCGACGTGACCGACCCCGCGCCCGATCCTGACCGTCTGGCCGCAGCCCGCGCCGCCTTGCCGCGCGTCGCCCTGCCCGAAACGGCACTGGCCGACCTGACCCGCGCCGCAGCCGAACTGGGCATCGCCTCGCTGCGCGCACCGCTTCTTGCCGCCACCGCCGCCCGCGCCCACGCGGCATGGCAAGGACGCGACACCGTGGCCGACGCCGATCTGGTCGCCGCCGCCGAACTCGTCTACGCCCACCGCGCCACCCCGATGCCCGAGGCGCAAGACACAACCCAGGACGCGCCCCCCCCGCCCGACGATCCGGCAGACCGCCCCGAGGCCGAGGCGGAAAGCGACAGCATGACGATCCCCTCCGAGATGCTGGTCGAAGCCGCACTCGCCGCCCTGCCACCCGACCTGTTGCAAGCCCTGGCGAGCGGCCGTAACGCCCGCGCCGCGAAATCCGCCAACGGCACGGGCGCCGAGCAGGCCGGCAACCGCCGTGGCCGCCCG
Organism: Paragemmobacter straminiformis; assembly: GCF_014243445.1. Lineage (GTDB taxonomy): Bacteria > Pseudomonadota > Alphaproteobacteria > Rhodobacterales > Rhodobacteraceae > Paragemmobacter > Paragemmobacter straminiformis. The sequence continues at coordinate 129,502 of NZ_JACLQD010000004.1, read as the reverse complement.
CTGCCCTCGCGCCCGGGCCGACTGGCGCAGGGCGCGCGCATCGATCTTGTCGCCACATTGCGCGCGGCGGCACCCTGGCAACCCCTGCGCCGCGCCCAGACCCCGCGCCCCGATGCGGCACTTCTGGTCCGCGCGTCGGACATCCGGCTGAAACGCTTCCGCGAAACCTCGGACAGGGTGCTGATTTTCGCCGTCGATGCCTCGGGTTCGGCCGCCTTCGCCCGTCTGGCCGAGGCGAAAGGCGCGATCGAACTGCTTCTCGCCGCGGCCTATGCGCGGCGCGACCATGTGGCGCTGCTGGCCTTTCGCGGGGCGGAAGCGGAACTGATCCTGCCGCCGACCCGTTCGCTGGTGCAGACCAAACGCCGCCTTGCGGGCGTTCCGGGCGGCGGGGGCACGCCGCTCGCATCGGCCCTGCAACTCGCCCTTGCCACGGCCGCACAGGCCAAGGCGCGCGGATTGACCCCGACCATCGCCATCCTGACCGACGGGCGCGGCAACATCGCCCTCGACGGCAGCGCCGACCGCACGCGGGCCGAGGACGAGGCCCGACGCCTCGCCCGCCAGATCCGCGCCAGCGGCACGCCCGCGCTGGTCATCGACGTCGCCACCCGCCCGCAGGCCGGCTTGCGCCTCCTCGCGCAGGACATGGCGGCGCCCTACATTGCCCTGCCCCGCGCCGATGCCCACCGCCTCAGCGCCACCCTCGGCGCGGCGCTGGACGGCTGAGCATGGATTTCGACCGGATGCCGAAAGACTGGCCCTATCGGGACCACGCCCGCAGGGTGCGCAGCCGCCCGCATGACTGGTGCGTGATCGACGCGGGCGACCCCGCGGCTCCGGCGCTTCTGCTTCTGCACGGGGCCGGAGGATCGGGCCACAGCTTCCGCCACCTGATCCCGCTTCTGGCACCGGCCTACCGCGTCATCGTCCCCGACCTTCCGGGACAGGGTTTCACGCGCGCAGGCAACCGCAGCCGTTTCGGCCTCGACCCGATGGCGGAAGATATCGCCACCCTTTGCCAGACGCTGAAAATCGCCCCCGTTGCCGCCATCGGCCATTCCGCAGGGGCAGCCATCGCCCTGCGCCTTGCCGAGATTCTGCCGCTGGACAAGGTGATCGGCATCAACGCCGCCCTTGGCAGCTTCGAGGGCGCGGCGGGCGTCATGTTCCCGCTGATGGCCCGCGTTCTGGCGGTCACCCCCTTCATACCGGCGGTCGTCTCGCGGCTCTGGGGCAATGCGCAGACCGTGAACCGCCTGCTCGCCTCGACCGGTTCGCCCCTCGACGCGGAAGGTCAGGCCCAATATCTGACACTCGTGCGCGATACGGCCCATGTCGACGGAACCCTCGGCATGATGGCGCAATGGAAGCTCGACGCGCTGATGGCCCGCCTTCCGGCCTTGCAGACGCCGACCCTGCTCATCGCCTCGGACAAGGACAATGCCGTTCCCGCAAGGGTCTCGGCCGATGCCGCCCGCCACATGGCAGATGCGCGGTTCCAGATGGTCGAAGGCTATGGCCACCTCGTCCATGAAGAAGCCGCAGCGCGCGTCGCGGCCCTCGCACTCGATTTCCTGCGCGGCAATCCGGCAAACTGACAAGCGGCGCAGGGGGGCTTTCCGCCCCCCTCACCCCCCGAGGATATTTGCACGAGCATGAAAGCCGCAAAGAGCCCTTCCACCGTCACCTTTGCCCAAATACTCGCAGGGGGAGGCGCGCGGCAACGCGGCGGGGGGGGCGGCGGGGGGCGGCAGCCCCCCTTGGCCGGGCCAAAGGCGAGAGATGGCCTTGCGCGGGCCTGCCCGCGCGCCTTGCGGTTCGGGGCGGCGTCCGGCTCCGGCTACGGGCGCGGGCCGAAGATGCGCCCCATATGTTCGGTCATGTAGATGCGCAGCCAGGGCGTGAACTTGTCGGGCGTGCGCAGAACCTCGGCGGCAAGGTCGTAAAGATCGACCCAGCGCGTCGCCATCACCTCGGACGGGTCGGGCGCGATGCCAAGCTCTGTCCCCGCCTGCGCGGTGAAGATATCGACCAGCTCGTGTTCGACCAATCCGCCCCCGACATCGGCGCGATATTCGATGCGGTCGGCAAAGGCCGGAAACAGCCCCGTGATCCCCAACTCCTCGCGCAGGCGGCGCACGGCGCAGGCGGCGGGGTCCTCGTCCCAGCGCGGATGGGTGCAGCAGGTGTTCGCCCAGAGCCCCGGCGTATGGTATTTGCCCAGCGCCCGCTGCTGGATCAGCACACGGTTCCCGTCCAGCACGAATACCGACACTGCCTTGTGCCGCAACCCGCGCTGATGCACCGCCAGTTTGCCGACCGGCGTCAGCTTGCCGTCGACCCAGGCCGGAATCATCTCTTCGGTCAGAACGTCCATTCCCTGCCCTTCAGGTCCAGACGGGCGAGACGAGGCGCAGCAGATGCGCCATGTTCTTCATCCCGATCTTCACATGGGCCAAGGGGCGCGCCTTGACCAGCTTCTTGTTCATATAGGCCTCGAAGGTCAGTTTCTGCACGTCGACATCGTGACACAGGCTCACGAAACGCTCGCGCCGCTCGTCCGACCGGTAATAGGCATCCTGCATCGAGCGCAAGACGCGGAACACCGTGCCATGCTCTTTCATGAAAAGTTTCCGCGCCAGTTTCAGATCGCGCGCCCGCCCCGAGGCAAGCATCGCCTGCGCGGCGGTTGCCGCCACGCGCCCGCCGACCATCGCGTAATAGATGCCCTCGCCCGACGACGGTGCCACAACCCCCGCCGCATCGCCCGCAAGAACCACGTCGCGGCCGTTGTCCCAACGGTCGAGCGGTTTCAGCGGGATCGGCGCGCCCTCTTTGCGCAGCGTCTCGCAGCCTGCAAGCCCCGCGCTTTCGCGCAAGGCGGCGGTGGCGAGTTTCAGGTCGACGCCATCGACCTCGGTGCCCATGCCCACGCTGGCATTCTCGCCATGCGGGAAGATCCAGCCGTAGAAATCGGGGCTGATCTTGCCGTCATAGATCACGTCGCAGCGGACGGGGTCGTAATTGGCCGAAGGCGCCGGGGCCTTGATGATCTCGTGATAGGCGATGACGTAGGGGATGCGGTCGCCGCCCGGCACTTCGGCCCGCGCCACGCCCGACCTTGCGCCATCGGCCCCGATGACAAGGCGCGTGGCGTGCCGCCGTTCCTCGCCGCTTTGCTTGTCGCGCCAGACGACATGGGTGCCATCCTTGTCCCGCTCGATCCGCAGGAAGGTGCCCGTCAACCGCTCGGCCCCCGCCTCGACCGCCCGCTTGCGCAGGTATTCGTCGAAATGCTCGCGGTCCACCATGCCGACATAGCCGTTCTCGATGGGAATATCGACCTGCCGCCCCGTGGGCGAGATCATCCGCGCCGTGGTGATCCGTGCCACCAGCATCGCGCTGTCGATCTGGAAATCGCGGATCGCGCGCGGCGGGATCGCGCCGCCGCAAGGCTTGATCCGCCCGGCGCGGTCCAGCATCGCCACGCGCCGCCCGGCACGGGCAAGATCTTCGGCCGCGATTGCCCCCGAAGGCCCGCCGCCCACAACGAAAACATCATATCCCATCGCTCATTCTCCCGGAACGAGTTGCGCCGCGACGGGCGGCCTGCGCCCCTCGATGATCCGTGCCGCCATAAGGGCGGCGATGACGAACAAACCGGCTTCCGCCATGAACACCGCGCCAAAAGCTTCGCGCGGGGGAAGCCACAGGCGCAGCGCATCGACCGCCGCCGCCCCGAGCAGGCCGCCGAAGCCGGCGGCCACCGCCTGCGCGGCCCCCCAAAGCCCCATGCGCGTGCCTTCGCGCGCGCCGCGCCCGCGTCCGGCAAGCGCCATCATCGACCCGATGGCCGCCACCGCGAAAACCCCGTTGAAAAAGCCAAGGGACACCACCGCAGGCACAAGGCCCGCCCCCGCCTGCCCCAGCAGGGCCACGGCGACCAGCGACAGGGCCGAGCCGAGGCACCCGCCCGTGACCCACATCCGCAGCGATCCGATCTTGAGACCCGTGGCGGCAATGCCGACCAGCAGCATCCCGGCGAACACGCCGCCATGTTGCGCGCCCGAAAGCTGCGTGCTTTCCCCCGGCGTCATGGCAAAGACCAGCCCCGCATAGGGTTCGAGGATAAGCTCCTGCAGGAAATAGGCGGTCATCGACAGGAAGATGAACATCGTGAAGGCCCGCGCCTCGGGTTCGGCCCAGATCTCGGCCATGCCCTGCCGGAAGGGCGCGGCTTCCGCCTCGCGCTCGGCGATCACGCGGCGCTCGATCCCCCAGACCGCCAGCGTCGTCAGCGTGACCGCCCCCAGCGTCACCACGGCCACGATCTTCAGCAAGAGAGCGGGCGAATAGGGAGAGAGCATCCCTCCCACGACACCCGCCGTCACCGCGATGCCCGCGATCATCATCAGCCATGTGATCGTCGCCGCCGCCGCCCGCCGGTGCGGCGCTGTCGCGGTTGCGAGCAGCGCCAGAAGCGAGGTGCCCGAGGCCCCCGCGCCCAGCCCGATCAGGGCATAGGCCAGCACCGACAGAAGCAGCCCCGCAACCCCCGCGATCACCACGCCGAGCGCCGCCAGAAACCCGCCCGCCGCCAGTGCCGCCATGCCGCCCAGAATAAAGGCCGTGCGGTTGCCCTTGGTATCGGAGCGGAAGCCCCAGTTCGGCCGCGTTATCTGTATGCCGTAGTGCAATGCGACCAGCGCGCCGGGCACCACCGCGGGAAGGGCAAGTTCCACCACCATAAGCCGGTTCAGCGTCGATGTCGTCAGCACCACGACGGCACCAAGGCACATCTGCACCAGCCCGAGGCGGAAGATCTGGACCCATGTAAGTTTCATACCAGCCCCCGCAGCGCAAAAGCCGAAACCATCATGCCGGTGACGTAAAGCACGACGCCCGTTCCGTTGTACCAGGGCGCCTTGCCCTTGGGGTCACGGAACAGCACGCGCATCGCCGCGAACTGCGCCAGCAAGAGCAGCGTCACCGCCAGCCCGTGCCACGGCTTGCCCAGCACGAACAGGAAGGCCACCACCAGCGCCTGCGCCATCGCCATCACCGTGCAGGCGATCCTTGCGGCCACCTCGGGCCCCAGCACCACCGGAAGCGAGCGCACGCCATGCTGGCGGTCGCCCTCCAAAGCCTTGAAATCGTTGAGTGTCATGATCCCATGCGCGCCCAGCGCATAAAGCAGGGCCACGACGACAACCTCGAAGCGCGGCGCGGCACCCAGCAGGACGGCGGCCCCCGTGAACCACGGCAACCCTTCGTAGGACAGGCCAACCAGCCCCGGCCCCCACCAACCCGACCGTTTCAGCCGCACGGGTTCGGCACTGTAGGCCCAGGCCGCGATCACCCCCGCCACGGTTGCCCAGAACCCCCAGACACCCAATAGGCTGCCGACGCCGAGGCTCAGCCCCGTCATCGCCAGCGCGATCCAAAGCCCCCAGCGCCCCGGAATGCGCCCCGAGGGGATCGGACGATCGGGTTCGTTCACCGCATCGACATGCCGGTCGCACCAGTCATTCGCCGCCTGTGACATCCCGCAGACGATGGGGCCGGACAGGATCATCCCCAAAAGCACCAGCGGCCAGTTGCCCCCCAGCGGGACTCCGGCGGAAACCGAGCCGCAAAGATAGGCCCAAATGGGGGGAAACCACGTGATGGGCTTGATCAGCCGCAGCATGGCACGCGGTTCGGGGTAACGGCGGGGGGTCAGGGCGCTGACAGTCATGTGTCAACTAAACATTACAATACAGAGTCGATCAAGCGCGATATGTCAGTCGGGATGTGTCAGGTTTGGCTTACATGTCGCGCAAAGGGGGGCTGTCTGCCCCCCACGCCGCGCAGAGCGCGGCCCCCCGAGGATATTTGTCCGAGTATGAAAGCCGCACCCCCTGTCGCCTTGGGCCGAACAGGCGCGGCGAGAGGGGATTGCCCCCTTTTCAGTCAAAGCCGCAGCATCCCTTTCCCTTGGCCGAAAGGGATCAGCCCGAAACCCTATTGCGGCAAGATCAGGAAGCGGCAGTGCCCGGCCCCCAGACCGGCGCAGGCCACCTCCTCGACCCGACAGCCGCGCCAGACAAGGGCCGCGAACAGCCGCCGGAACACCGCCGCATGCCAGAGGCAGGTCTTTCCCTGCGTGACCAACGGGTTATGCACAAGCTCGAAGGTCAGAGGCGCAAAGCCCGCCACCCTGAAACGCCCCGATCCGGCAAAGGTCCAGGCGTGCCGCTCGATGGCGCGGGCCAGAAGCCGCGCCCCCAGCGCCCCCGGCAACAACCGGATCACCAGCTTGGCAGGCGCGGGGATGCGGTGGCGCAGGATATAGTCCGCCGTCGCCTCGCCCGCCGCGACAAGCAGACCGTCCGCACGGTCGGGCAAGGCCGCCCGCACCGCCCGATGCGCGGCGATGGCTTCGGCTTCGGGGATCATGCCGCTGTCGGGCGCGGGCAGGCGCAGGCCCGCCAGCACCCGATCACGCACGATGCGGCCCTCGGCACGGTCCAGCACCGCCATCAGTTGCAGAACGGCATTCGGCCCGATCCGCGCGCCCTGATGCGCTGCGGCATTCATTCCGCCATCTGCTCCTTGCCACCGCCGCAGGCCATCGCATCGGATGGCATGGCAAAGGCCTTCCGCTCTTCGGCCCGTTCCTTCATCTGGCCTTTCACAGCCGCCCGCCGTTCGGCAGCCTTGGCGGCACGGTCGGCACTCGCCTCCCAATCGGCCATCTGCGCCTCGGCGATGCCACGGGTCGCATCGAAGTGGAAATCGACCTTGTCCTTGGTCTGCGGCCCCCAATAGCCCGCCTTGCCGAGGTCATAGAACGTCCGCCCCACCCCGGCCTTCAGGAAGGCTTTCAGACAGCCGAGCAGATAGCGCCGCCTGAAGCCCGTGCCGCGCCAGGGGTAATGGAACAGCGCCTTGCGCATGTAGAAGCGGCGGTAATTCTTCATCACCCCGTCCAGCAATTCCCCCCGCGTCAGCGCGGCGGGTTTCATGATCGGCGTCACGAAATTGTATTTCGAGAAGTCGAACACCTCGACCTGATCGCGGATCTCCTGGAACAGCGGGGTAAAGGGCCAGGGCGTGTACATCGACCAGTTGGCCAGATCGGGCTGCCAGTCCCAGGCCATCTGGAAGGTTTCCTCGAGCGTTTCCCTGGTCTCGTTGTCCAGACCCACGATGAACTGGGCCTCGGTAAAGATATCGGCCTCGCGTAGCAGGCGGATCGCCTCTTTGTTCTCGGCGACCGTGGTTTCCTTGTTGAACAGGTCCAGCTTCAACTGGGCCGCAGCCTCGGTGCCAAGGCTCACATGCACCAGCCCGGCCTTGCGATAGAACTTCAGCAGGTCGCGGTCACGGTAGATATCGGTGACCCGCGTGTTGATCCCCCATTTGATCCGCTCGTTCAGACCGCGGTCGATCAGCTCCTGACAGAATTCGACGAATTTCTTCTTGTTGATGGTCGGCTCCTCGTCGGCAAGGATGAAGAAGCCGACGCCGTGGTCATCGACCAGACGTTCGATCTCGTCCGCCACCTTCTTTGGGTCGCGCACGCGGTAATCGCGCCAGAATTTCCACTGCGAGCAGAAGGAACAGGTGAACGGACAGCCCCGCGCCATGTTCGGGATCGCCACTTTCACGCCCAACGGCACATAGATGTATTTGTCCCAGTCGAGGATCGACCAGTCGGGATCGATCGAGTCGAGATCCTTGACCGTGGGCGCCGCCTGCGTGGCGACGATCTCGGCCCCCTCGCGAAAGGCGATGCCGCGGATCTTGCGCCGCCCCTCGGGCCAGCGCCCCTCTTGCACGGCCTGCATCAGGGCAACCATGATTTCCTCGCCCTCGCCGCGCACGATCACCTCGACCTGCGGCGCCTCTTCCAGCACCTGCCGGAACATGAAGGTGGCATGGATGCCGCCCAGAACCCGCAGCGCATTGGGCACCACTTCGGACGCGATCTTCAGCACCTCTTCCGCCTCGTAGATGGCAGGGGTGATGGCGGTCGTGCCCACGACATCGGGCTTCAGCGCCGCCAGCCGGGCGCGCAGGTCCTCGGGGCCGATGTGGTGGGTCATCGCGTCGATGAAGTGGATGTCATCGAACCCCGCCTTGCGCAGCGATCCGGTCAGATAGGCAACCCATGCCGGAGGCCAGTTGCCTGCAATCTCGGCTCCGCCCGAATGGTAATTGGGATGGACGAATACGATCCGCATCTTGCGCGCCTCCTGCAACCTGTCAGATAAAACTGACAGTATTGCAGAGCGCCACCTTGACACACATCAAACCGCACAGGCATTTATCGCCAAAAGTGGCCAATCTTTGCGGCAGAGTCAGAAAGTGTCAGGCGGTTTTCTACAAGTATGCGCGCAAAGGGCGGACGGGCCGCTATTCGCCATCCTTGTTGATAAGCCCGTATTTGCGCAGCTTGACGTACAGCGACTGCCGCGACAGCGACAGCATCTCGGCCGCCGCGACACGGTTGTTGCGCGTCAGCTCCAGCGCGGTTTCGATGCACATCTTCTCGATCACATCGGTGGTCTCGGCGACGATGTCCTTCAGCGTGGACGATCCCACAAGCTCCATGACATTGCGCACGCCGTCATCGGGCTGGCCAAAGGCCGGACGCCGCAGGGATTCGGCACGGCTCGCGTCGCGCACGACCAGAACCAGCACGGGGTTCGGGCGGTCGTTGAGCCATGTCGCGGAAATCTCGACCGCGATCTGCCCCATGAAATCGGTGGTCAGCCGCGTCGCGTAAAGCCGCAACTGGCCGGTGCGTTTGACGTTGTCCAGAAGAACCCGCAGATCGACCGCGCCACGGGCAAGGAAATCGGTCATCGACCGGCCCTTGATCGCGGCCATGTTGGCCGTGTCGGTCAGGTTCAGGAAGGCTTCGTTCGCGGCGCGGATATTGCCTTCGGCATCGCAGAATACGATCCCGTCGACGCCCTCGTGATAGAGACGCGCAAGGTTTCCGGCCAATTCGTCCGTCGCCGCAGCCCCGGCCTGCGCGGTGTCGAGCTGGCACAGCAAGATCCGCTCGCCCGCCGCGCGGAACACCGTGGGTGTCACGAAGATGCGCTTTTGCGACCGGCGCGCGGTCAGCTCGATGGGCGCGTTGCGTTCGGTTCCGGCGATGTTCGACATGGTCTCGAGGAACTCGCCACGGCGGCGCCCCTCGAACTCTTGCGCGATGGCCGAGCCGACCAGATCGGCCCTTTGCCCGCCCAACAGCAAGGCTGCCGCCTGGTTCAGGTCGGTGATCCGCCCCGTTCCCATCGACACCATCACCACAGGATCGCGCGACACTTCCATAAGCACGCGGTAGCGCGTGTCCATCTCGCGCTGGCTTTCGTAATCGCGCTCCAGCGCAAGCTGGGCCTGCACAAGCTGCTGCTGCACCTCGGCCACGGGCCGCAGATCGCGCCCCATCATCAAAAGCGAATCGTCGTTGCCGATGCGGTGGATCGAATAGCGCACCGGAAACTCCCAGTGCGACTGGTCGGCGTGGTTCAGTTCCAGCGCCATCCCCGGCATGCGCTTGGCATGGGGGTCGGCCAGACGCGCCTCGAACTTGCGGTTGCTCTCTTCTGACAGGACGTCGCGCAGATGGCTGCCTTCCCAATCGGCAAGCTGCCCGAAACTGCGGTGATGCGGATTGACCATGACAGAGATGATGCGGCGCGACGGCGAAACCATCAGCGCGATGTCGGACGCAGTCGCCAGAATCTCGCCCAGCAAATCGGGCGCGATGAGTGGCAACTTGCCACCGTTCAAAAGATGTCTGCCGTCGGTTGTCACTGCGTTCCTGCTAAATTCCGCCCAGCCCCCAAGAGGCGAAGGCCCAGTTCCGATCAGACCGTTTCGCTTTCTCCACCGGCCGGGGCAAGCAGGCCCAAGACGGCCAACGCCGTTTCGATATCATTGGTGACGACATCGACACCCGCACAAATCACCGTCTCGCCACCCTCGTCCAGAACCGCACCGCCAAGAGCGATACGGAGCGCCCCTTTTGTCGCATCTTTCAGGGTTTTCACCAGTTTACGACAAGTTTCAAGCCTGTCGTACGAGGCGACCGAAATCAAAGCACCATCGAAATGCCGCCCCTGTATGAATGCGGCGACTTCCTGCGCGGTCTCGCCGATGCGCAGCGCGACGGAAACCCCGTTGCGGCGCAGTCGTCCGGCCAGAACCATGGCCCCCAGCGTGTGATGCTCGCCCTGCGGCAGCACCAGCAGCAGGGTCGGCCCGTCCGACTGGCCCCCCGCATCCGCAAACCAGCCCTGCCCGATCTCGCGCAGGATCGATTGCAAACGCGCCGTGCCCATCGTCACCTGCGCGAAGCTGACGCAATCGGCCGACCATTCGCGCCCCAGCCGTCGCGCCACTTCCGGAATGTAGTGATCGGCCAGAACCGCCGGAGACACACGCGCACGCCGCAATTCGGGGCGCAGCGTCTCGAGCACCTGCGGATCGACCGAACAAACGGCCCGCATCAGGCTTTGGACCAGACTCTCTCGCATCTCCGGCACGGTATCGCCTTCACGTTTCACCAGACGCGCCACAACCTCTGCCGCAAACTGCGACACATCGGCACCACCGTCCGTTTTCGAAACGTTACCCATCGAGCCTCTCACCCGGTGCGCCGTTCCGCTATGCATCGTCTGCTGCATGATCGGCCCCCGGATCACTTCGGATACCACGCGGTCGAAGCCCGCGCACGCCTGTCTGTAGATCCTTTGGACAGCAATGTCTGCCCGCCGGAGAGGAATGTCAAAAGAAATAGACACTCCTTACCGACACAAAAGCGGCACATCGCAACAAATCACTGATTTTCTGGGAATTTTAGGCGGAAATCCCTGTCCTTTCAGGGGCACGATCCGCCGCAAGAATTCACGCAGTGTCAGGCTGTAACTTGTAAGTTTTAGTTGACACTCCGCCCCCCGTCGCTACCTTTGGACACAAGTAGCCGAGAAATGAGGCGTCGCGAGATGCATCCGAATGCCCATCCTGCCCCGCGCAAGCGGCTATACACCGAAGAGCAGCGCGCCCGCCGTGACGCGACTCGCTGGACCCTCGTGCAGGGCCTTCTCGCCCCCGCCCAGTTCCTTGCCTTCGCGGTCTCGGTGGTGCTGGTCCTGCGCTTCCTGCTGACGGGTGACGGCTACATGGCCGCGACCGTCTCGATCCTCGTCAAGACCGGCTTTCTCTATGTCATCATGGTGACCGGCGCGATCTGGGAAAAGGTGGTCTTCGGCCAGTATCTCTTCGCCCCCGCCTTCTTCTGGGAAGACGTGTTCAGCTTTGCCGTCATCGGCCTGCATACCCTTTACATCATTGCACTTTTCACCGGTTTCCTGACCGCCACGGAACAGATGGTTCTGGCCCTTCTGGCCTATGCCACCTATGCCGTGAACGCCGGCCAGTTCCTGTGGAAACTCCGCCTCGCACGGCTTGACGGCGCGGCCCCGCAGGGGGTGTCGGCATGAGCCTCGACCTTCCCGCAACACTCTCTGGTGCCAGCGGCTGCCGCACCGCGCCCGTGCTGAAAGAGCGCGGCCAGCGCGAGGTCTTTTGCGGCCTTACCGGCATCATCTGGCTGCACCGCAAGATGCAGGATGCCTTCTTCCTTGTGGTCGGCAGCCGCACCTGCGCCCACCTTCTGCAAGCGGCGGCGGGCGTGATGATCTTCGCCGAACCCCGCTTCGGCACCGCGATTCTCGAAGAGAAGGACCTTGCCGGTCTTGCCGACGCCAATGCGGAACTCGACCGCGAAGTGGCGCGGCTTCTGTCACGCCGGCCTGACATCAAGCAGCTTTTCCTTGTCGGCTCCTGCCCTTCGGAAGTCATCAAGCTCGATCTCGCCCGCGCGGCCGAACGGTTGTCGGGTCTGCACGCGCCGCATGTCCGGGTTTACAACTATTCCGGTTCCGGCATCGAAACCACTTTCACGCAAGGCGAGGACGCCTGCCTTGCCGCGATGGTGCCGACCCTTGCGGGCACCACGGCGCGCGAACTTCTTGTCGTCGGCGCCTTGCCCGATGTGGTCGAGGACCAGTGCCTCGCGCTGCTCGCGGCGCTCGGCATCGGCCCGGTCCGCATGCTGCCCGCCCGCCGCTCGGCCGACCTGCCCGCCGTGGGGGCGAACACCGTCTTTGCGCTGGTCCAGCCCTTCCTTGGCGACACCCATGCCGCGCTGACCCGCCGCGGCGCGCGCCACCTTGCAGCGCCCTTCCCCTTTGGCGAACAGGGCACCACCGCATGGCTGCGCGCCATCGCCACCGAATTCGGCATCAGCGACGATGTCTTCGACCGCGTGACCGCCGCCCCCCGCGCCCGTGCGCTGAAAGCCATCGCCGCGCAATCGGTCGAACTGCAGGGCAAGTCGGTTTTCTTCTTTCCCGACAGCCAGCTCGAAATCCCGCTCGCCCGCTTTCTGGCCCGCGAATGCGGCATGACCCCGATCGAGGTCGGCACCCCCTACCTGCACGACGCGCTGCATGGACCCGACCTTGACCTTCTGCCCTCGGGCCCGACGATTTCCGAAGGGCAGGACGTGGAAAAGCAACTCGACCGCCAGCGCGCCGCGCGGCCCGACCTGACGATCTGCGGACTTGGCCTTGCCAACCCGCTGGAAGCGCAGGGCTTCACCACCAAATGGGCCATCGAACTCGTATTCACGCCCGTGCATTTCTACGAACAGGCGGGCGATCTCGCCGGCCTCTTCTCGCGCCCCCTGCGCCGCAAGGCGCTGCTGCAAGCGGGGGCACAGGCATGAAACTGACGCTCTGGACCTATGAAGGCCCGCCCCATGTGGGGGCCATGCGCGTGGCGACCGGAATGAAGGGCCTGCATTACGTTTTGCACGCGCCGCAGGGCGACACCTATGCCGACCTTCTGTTCACCATGATCGAGCGGCGCAACCATCGCCCGCCGGTCACCTACACCACCTTTCAGGCCCGCGATCTGGGGGGCGACACCGCCAACCTGTTCAAGGACGCCGCGCGCGACGCCTATGCCCGCTTCCAACCCGAAGCCATGATCGTGGGCGCGTCCTGCACCGCCGAACTGATCCAGGACGATCCGGGCGGCCTGACCGAGGCGCTGGGCCTGCCGATTCCCGTCATTCCGCTGGACCTGCCGTCCTACCAGCGCAAGGAAAACTTCGGCGCGGACGAAACCTTCCACCAGATCGTGCGGCACCTTGCCAAGCCGATGCCCCGCACCGAAGCGATCAGCTGCAACATCCTTGGCGCCACGGCCCTCGGCTTCCGCCACCGCGATGACGTGGCCGAGGTGACGCGGCTTCTGGCGCTGATGGGCATTTCCGTCAACGTGGCCGCCCCGCTGAATGCGCGCCCCTCGGACATCGCCCGCATGGGACAGGCGCATTTCAACGTGCTGCTCTACCCCGAAACCGGCGAAGGGGCCGCGCGCCAGCTTGAACGGACCTGCGGCCAACCCTGGACCAAGATCGTCCCCATCGGCGTGGGCGCAACCCGCGATTTCCTGCACGAGGTCGCCGCGATCACCGGCCTTTCGGCAGCGGTCGACGAAAGCGCCCTGCGCCTGCCGTGGTGGTCGGCCTCGGTCGACAGCACCTACCTTACCGGCAAGCGCGTCTTTATCTTCGGCGACGCCACCCACGCCATCGCCGCCGCCCGCATCGCCGCGACCGAGATCGGTTTCACCGTCGTCGGCATGGGCTGCTTCAACCGCGAATTCGCGCGGCCGATGCGCGCCGCCGCGAAAGCCCACGGCGTCGAAGCCCTGATCACCGACGATTATCTGGAAGTCGAAGCCGAAATCGAGCGCCTGCAACCCGAGCTGATCCTCGGCACGCAGATGGAGCGCCACATCGGCAAGCGCCTCGGCATTCCCTGCGCCGTCATCTCCTCGCCCGTGCATGTGCAGGACTTCCCCGCCCGCTACTCGCCCCAGATGGGGTTCGAAGGCGCGAACGTGATCTTCGACACCTGGATCCACCCGCTGGTCATGGGGCTGGAAGAGCATCTCTTGACCATGTTCCGCGAGGATTTCGAATTCCACGATGCGGCAGGGGCCAGCCATCACGGCGCCAAGGCCGTGGCGCGGGCGGAACCCGTGGAAGCGGGGGTTTTGCACCACCGCACCCCCGCAGAGTATTTGGACAAGGATGAAGCGGCAGCCGTCGCGGTTGCCGTTCTGGGCGCGCCGGTCTGGGCCGATGCCGCCGAGCGGGAATTGAAGAAGATCCCCTTCTTCGTGCGCGGCAAGGCCAAGCGCAACACCGAGAAATATGCCGCCGACCGCGGCGTGACCGAGATCAGCGTCGACACCCTCTACGAGGCAAAGGCCCATTATGCGCGATGACCGCCATAGCGCCGTGATGCCCGCCACGCCCGAAAAGGGCGCGGGTGTCTACCGCTTTGTCATCGTCACGCTCGACGCCCATGCCGCAGGCCCCGCCGCCCGCGTGGCCCCCCGCCTTGCCCGCGACTTTCCCGGCATCGAGGTGTCGGTTCATGCCGCCGCCGAATGGGCCGAAAACCCCGCCGCCCTTGCCGCCGCCCGCGCCGCCGTGGACAGCGCCGATTTCGTGGTGGCGAACCTGCTGTTCATCGAAGAGCATATCCGCGCCATCCTTCCGCAGTTGCAGGCCGCAAGCAGCCGCGCCGACGCCTTCGTCGGCCTGATCGCCGATCCGGCCATCGTCAAGCTGACGCGGATGGGCGACCTCGACATGGGCAAGCCGGCCTCGGCCGCGATGCAGTTCCTGAAGAAATTGCGCGGCTCGAACGCGCCTTCGGGCAAGTCGGGCGAGAAGCAGATGAAGATGCTGCGCCGCCTGCCGAAAATCCTGCGCTTCCTGCCGGGCAAGGCGCAGGACCTGCGGGCCTGGTTCCTGTCGATGCAATACTGGCTTGGCGGGTCCGACGACAATATCGAGGAAATGGTCCGTTTCCTTGTCAGCCGCTATTGCGGCAACCGCGAATGGCGCGCCGTCGCATCGAAACCGCCGGTCGATTACCCCGATGTCGGCCTTTACCACCCCGACCTGCCCGCCCGCATCACCACCGATGCTTCCGCCGTGCCGCGCCCTGCAGGGGCCACGGCGACGGTCGGTCTGCTGATGCTGCGCTCTTACATCCTTGCGTCGGACACGGCGCATTATGACGCTGTCATCCGCGCCTTCGAGGCCAAGGGCATCGCCGTCCTGCCCGCCTTTGCCGGCGGTCTCGACGGTCGCCCCGCGATGGACGCCTATTTCGCGGGCCGCGTCGATGCGCTGGTCTCGCTCACGGGGTTCAGCCTTGTGGGTGGCCCCGCCTATAACGACAGCCCCGCGGCTGTCGCGGCGCTCATGGCGCTCGACGTGCCCTATGTCGCGGCCCACCCTCTCGAGTTCCAGACGCTGGGCCAATGGGGTGCATCGGGGGGCGGGCTTGGTCCGGTGGAAACCACCATGCTGATCGCCCTGCCCGAGATCGACGGCGCGACGAACCCCACCGTCTACGCCGGACGCCATGACGCGGGCGGTTGCGAAGGCTGCGGGCGGAAGTGCCGGGCCGACAGCGCCGAGGCCGTGACCCACCGCGCGATGGCCCCCTGCCCCGAGCGCATCCTGTCGCTTGCCGACAAGGTCGCCCGTCTGGCCCGCCTGCGCCGGTCGGATGTGGCCAAGCGCAAGGTCGCCGTGGTGCTTTACGGCTTTCCGCCCAATGCGGGCGCTGCCGGCACCGCTGCCTATCTGTCGGTGTTCGAATCCCTCTTCAACACGCTGCACGCGATGAAGGCCGAAGGCTACGACCTGACGCCCCCCGCATCGGTCGAGGCCCTGCGCGAGGCGGTTCTCGGCGGCAGCGCCAAGGTCTACGGCCAACCGGCAAACGTGCATTGCATCGTCCCCGCCGCCGAAATGGTCGCCCGCAGCCCGTGGCTGCGCGACGTCGAGGCCGCCTGGGGCCCCGCGCCGGGGCGCATCCAGTCGGACGGGCGCGGCGTGATGGTGCTGGGTCGCCAGTTCGGCAATGTCTTTGTCGGCCTGCAACCGGTGTTCGGCTACGAGGGCGACCCGATGCGGCTGCTCTTCGAGAAGGGCTTTGCGCCGACCCATGCCTTCACCACCTTCTACCGCTGGCTGCGCGAAGATTTCGGCGCCGACGCCCTGCTGCACTTCGGCATGCACGGTGCGCTTGAATTCATGCCCGGCAAGCAGGCCGGCGTGGGTGAAGGCTGCTGGCCCGACCGCCTGATCGGCAACCTGCCCAACATCTACCTCTATGCCTCGAACAATCCGTCCGAAGCCACGCTTGCCAAGCGCCGCTCGAACGCCGTGACCATCACGCATATGACGCCGCCCTTGGCGCAGTCGGGCCTTTACAAGGGGCTGCTCGACCTGAAAGACAGCCTGTCCCGCTGGCGGCAGGCCGAGGCCGATGCCCCCGGGCGCGGCGATCTTCTGGCCCTGCTGCGCGAACAGGCGGCGCTTGTCGATCTTGATGCCACCGATCCCGACAGCCTTTGGGTCAAGGTGCTGGAAACCGAATCGGCGCTGATCCCCGACGGCTTCCACGTTCTGGGCCGCCCCATGACCGCCGCCATGCGGGCCAATACCATCGAGATCATCGGCCTGACCGGCACCGAGGCCGAAACGCTTGACGCCCAGCTTGCGCAAGATACCGAAATGCCCGCCCTGATGCGCGCGCTGGCCGGCCATTTCACCGCTCCGGTTCCGGGCGGCGATCTGCTGCGCAGCCGCGATATCCTTCCCACGGGGCGCAACATCCATGCGTTCGACCCCTTCCGCATGCCCACAGCCTATGCCCTGCGCGATGGTGCCGCGCAGGCCGAACGGCTGCTCGCCGCCCATCCGCGGCTGCCGCGCTCGGTGGCGCTGGTGCTTTGGGGGTCGGACAACATCAAATCCGACGGATCGCCTTTGGCGCAGGCGCTGGCCCTGATGGGGGCCCGCCCGCGCTTTGACCATTACGGCCGGCTTTGCGGCGCCGATCTTGTCCCGCTTTCGGAACTCGGCCGCCCGCGGATCGACGTTGTGATGACGCTGTCGGGCATCTTCCGCGACCTTCTGCCCCTGCAGACGCGGATGCTGGCCGAGGCCGCCTACAAGGCCGCGACCGCCGACGAACCCCTGTCGCAGAACTTCATCCGCGCCCATGCGCTGCGGCAGGCCGAGGATTTGGGCATCGACATGGAAACCGCCAGCCTGCGCGTCTTTTCCAACGCCGAGGGCGCTTACGGATCGAACGTCAACGTGCTTGTCGGGTCGTCGGCCTTCGGGGCCGAGGATGAACTGGCCGACGCCTACGAATCCCGCAAATCCTTTGCCTATGGCATGACCGGCAAGCCGGTGAAGCATGCCGGACTTCTCCAGCAGGTGCTGAAGGATGTCGACCTCGCCTATCAGAACCTTGAATCCGTCGAACTTGGCGTCACCACGGTCGACCAGTATTTCGACACGCTGGGCGGCATCGCCCGCGCCGTGAAACGGGCGCGCGGGGGCGAGGAAACGCCCGTCTATATCGGCGACCAGACGCGCGGCGGCGGCACGGTGCGCACGCTGAAAGAGCAGATCGCGCTCGAAACCCGGTCGCGCAGCCTGAACCCCAAGTATTTCGAGGGGCTTTTGCGCCACGGTGCCGAAGGCGTGCGCCAGATCGAAGCGCATGTGACCAATACCTTGGGCTGGTCGGCCACGACCGCGCAGGTCGATCCTTGGGTCTACCAGCGCCTTTCGGAAACCTTTGTTCTGGACGAGGCGATGCGCCGCCGTCTGGCCTCGCTCAACCCCGAAGCATCATCCCGCATGGCGCAGCGCCTGCTGGAAGCATCGGATCGCAACTACTGGCAACCCGATGCCGACACGCTTGCCGCGCTGCAACATGCGGCGGACGAGCTTGAGGACCGGCTGGAGGGGATCGCGGCAGAATGACCCAAGCGCGCGCCCTTCCGGACCCGAAGCACGGGCGGCCAGCCGCCCGCACGGCGCGGGATATTTTTGGACAGAACATGATGGGCGCGCCCGCCCTGAAGGAGGCCATATGAGCCCGAGAGACGAAATTCCCGATCTGCGCGGATTGGATGGCGAAGGCTCGGTGCAGGTGCATCAGGATGCCGATGCGAGGATCGAGGGGGCCAAGGTCTTTTCCGTCTATGGCAAGGGCGGGATCGGCAAATCGACCACCTCGTCGAACCTGTCCGCCGCCTTTTCCATGATGGGCAAGCGCGTCCTGCAGATCGGCTGCGATCCCAAGCATGACAGCACCTTCACCCTGACGGGCCGGCTGCAACCCACGGTCATCGACATCCTGAAAGAGGTCGATTTCCACGCCGAGGAACTGCGCCCCGAGGATTACGTGGCCACCGGCTTCAACGGCGTGAAATGCGTCGAGGCGGGCGGCCCGCCCGCAGGCACAGGCTGCGGCGGCTATGTGGTGGGGCAGACGGTGAAACTGCTCAAGCAGCACCATCTGCTCGAAGACACCGACGTCGTGATCTTCGACGTGCTGGGTGACGTGGTCTGCGGCGGTTTTGCCGCCCCCCTGCAACACGCCGACCGCGCGGTGATCGTCACCGCCAACGACTTCGACTCGATCTACGCCATGAACCGCATCATCGCCGCGGTGCAGGCCAAGTCGGGCAACTACAAGGTCCGCCTTGCCGGCTGCGTTGCCAACCGCTCGCGCGAGACGGACGAGGTCGACCGCTATTGCGCCCGTGTCGGCTTCAACCGGTTGGCCCATATGCCCGACATCGACGCCATCCGCCGCTCGCGCCTGAAGAAGAAGACCCTCTTCGAGATGGACGACAGCGAAGACATCGTTCTGGCCCGCGCCGAATACATGCGCCTTGCCGAAACGCTCTGGCGGTCGGTGAACGGCGCAGGCTCGACCCCCGAACCGCTGCCCGACCGCGAGATATTCGAACTGCTGGGGTTTGATTGATGTCCGACTACACCGCCACCCGCGAAAGGGTCGAACACTATTTCGACCGCAGCGCGACCAAGGTCTGGGATCGCCTGACCTCGGACGCGCCTGTCAGCCGCATCCGCCAGACCGTGCGCGAAGGCCGCGACCGGATGCGTGCGACCATGCTGTCGCGCCTGCCCGCCGATCTTGGCGGCTGCCGCGTGCTGGATGCGGGCTGCGGCACCGGTGCCATGACCGAGGAACTCGCCCGCCGCGGGGCCGAGGTGGTGGCCGTCGACATCTCGCCGCAGCTGATCGGCATCGCAAGGGCGCGCCTGCCCCAGACCCTTGCCCCCCGCGTCACCTTTGCCGCCGGAGACATGACCGATGCCGCCCACGGCAGCTTCGACTTCGTCATGGCGATGGACAGCCTGATCTACTACTCGGCCGCCGACATCGGCGCCGTGCTGCAACGCCTTGGCAAGCGCACCCGTGGCGGCATCGTCTTTACCGTCGCGCCCAAGACGCCCTTCCTGATGGCCTTCTTCACGCTGGGCAAGGCCTTCCCCCGCGCCGACCGCTCGCCCACCATGATTCCCCACGCCGCCGAAACCATCGCCGCACATGCCAAGGGCAAGCTGCGCCGGATCGAGCGCGTGAGCCGTGGCTTCTACATCTCGGAATGTCTGGAGTATCAGCCGTGATCCTCGGAAAGAAACATCTGCAAATGCTCGGCACCTCGTGGCTGCCCTTTGCCGATGTCGCCTCGGAAGACCTGTCGCTTGCGCAACTCTTGCGGATGTCGCTGTTCCAGGTCTCGGTCGGCATGGCCTCGGTCCTGCTTCTGGGCACGCTCAACCGCGTGATGATCGTCGAGCTTTCCGTCCCCGCCATGGTCGTGGCGCTGATGATCGCCATTCCCGTGCTGGTGGCCCCCTTCCGCGCCCTGCTCGGGCACCGTTCCGATACGCACCGTTCCGCCCTTGGCTGGAAGCGCGTTCCCTACCTGTGGTTCGGCAGCCTTTGGCAGATGGGCGGCCTTGCCGTCATGCCTTTCGCGCTGATCGTCCTGTCGGGCGACCGCACCTACAACGTCCCCTTCGCGGGCGAGGTGCTGGCGGCGCTGGCCTTCCTGATGACCGGACTTGGCATGCACATGACGCAGACGGCGGGCCTCGCCCTCGCCTCGGACCGTGCCAGCGACGAGACCCGCCCCCGTGTGGTGGCGCTGCTTTACGTGATGAACCTGCTTGGCATGGGGGTTTCGGCCATCATCGTCGGCTGGCTCTTGCGCGACTTCGCTCCGCTGACGCTGGTGCGGGTGGTGCAGGGCTGCGGCCTTGCCACGCTGGTCCTGAACATCATCGCGCTGTGGAAGCAGGAACGCTTCCGCCCGATGAGCCGCGAGGAACGTGACGCGCCGCGCCCGCGCTTTTCCGATGCATGGGCCGACCTCATGTCGGGCGGCACGGCGGGGCGTCTGCTCGTCGTCGTGGTGATCGGCACCCTGGGCTTCAACATGCAGGACGTGCTTCTGGAACCCTATGGCGGCGAGATCCTCGGCCTTTCCGTCTCGAAAACCACGCTGCTCACCGCAATGTCGGCGGGCGGCGCGCTGATCGGCTTTCTGCTGGCCGGGCGCTGGCTTGCGCGCGGGATCGACCCCTATCGCATGGCCGCACGCGGCTTGCTGGCAGGGATCGCGGCTTTCTCGGCGGTGATCTTCGCCGGAGCCTTGCATTCCACCGCCCTTTTCTTCGCAGGGGCCGGAATGATCGGCTTCGGCGCGGGCCTCTTTGCCATCTCGACCCTGACCGTCGCCATGCAACTGCCGGTGGGCGGTCTGGCGGGGGCGGGCATCGCCCTTGGCGCATGGGGGGCCGCACAGGCCACCGCGCAGGGGCTGTCCATCTTCTTCGGCGGCTCTCTGCGCGACATTGTCGGGCATCTGGCCACCAGTGGCTGGCTGGGCGCGGGGCTGAACAGCCCCTCGCTGGGCTATTCCTTCGTCTACCACCTCGAAATCGGGTTGCTCTTTGCGACCCTCGCCGTGCTCGGCCCCTTGGTCCGTGTCCGGCCCCTGACTGAAACCAAGCCTTCCGGCGATGCGCGTCTTGCCATCGTCGAATTCCCCACCTGACCCCGGAGGACCCGCAAAATGGTTGGTGTGACTTTCTTTGGCAACTTCGACTTGGCAAGCCTTGCCATCTGGCTCTTCTGGGCCTTCTTCGCCCTGCTCGTCTACTATCTGCAAACCGAGAACATGCGCGAAGGCTATCCGCTGGAAACCGAGGACGGCCTTGCCGCCCCGAACCAGGGCCCCTTCCCGGTGCCGAAGCCGAAAACCTTCCGCCTTCCCTTCGGCAAGGGTGACGTGACCGTTCCCTCGGCCGCGAACGAGGCCGCGCATCGCCGCACCGACCTGAAACTCGCCCGGACCGCCGTGTCCGAAGGCTTCCCGCATGCCCCCACGGGCGATGCGATGGCCGATGGCGTCGGCCCCGCCTCGTGGGCGCCGCGCCGGGACGAGCCCGAACTCGACGGTCACGGCCATGCCAAGATCGTCCCGATGGGGCAGGCCAAGGGCTTTGTCGTCTCGGCCGGCCGCGACCCGCGTGGCCTTCCGGTGCAGGCCGCCGACCTCGAAGTCGTGGGCCGCATCTCGGACATGTGGGTGGACGCGCCGGAACAGCTGGTGCGCTACCTTGAAATCGAGCTGAACGATGGCGGCAAGCGCCTCGTGCCGATGACGCTTGCGCGCATCTGGCCCGACCGCGTGCGCATCCGTGCCATCGCCTCGGACCGCTTCGCGGGAATCCCGCAGACCAAATCCCTGACCACCGTCACCAAGCTCGAGGAAGACAAGATCTCGGGCTACGTCGCCGGTGGCTGGATGTATGACGCCGCCAAACGCAAGAACGGCTTCTGAGAAAAAGGGGGGCGGCCTGCGCCCGGGCCGCCCCGTCTTACCCCAACACGGAGGGTCTGCAGATGTCAGACCATGATGACTTCGCCTTCGATGCCGCACCCGGCATCCCGGCGCCTTTGCCGAAAGGGGAATCGATCCTCTGGCAAGGCCGCCCCGCTGTCCTGCCCCTCGCCCGCGAGGCGTGGAAACTGAACTGGATCATGGGCTACATGGCCGTGATCGTCGTCTGGAAAACCGCCAGCGGAGCCGCCGATGGCGGGGCCGTCATGGCCGTCGCCCGCGGTCTGCCCTATGCGATGCTGGCCGTCGCCGCCCTTGCGGTGATCCTGTTCCTTGCATGGGCGCAATCGCGCGCCACCATCTACACCATCACCACCGCCCGCGTCCTGATGCGGATCGGTGCGCTGTCGGTGACCTATAACATTCCCTTCAAGCAGATCGCCTCGGCCTCGGTCGAGGTGAAGCGGACCGGCACGGGCACCATCGCCCTGCAGACCCAGGGCGACACCCGCCTTGCCTATCTGCAAATGTGGCCCCACGCCCGTCCGTGGCACCTCAAGCAGACCGAACCCGCGCTGCGCTGCGTGCCCGATGCGGCCATCGTCGCCCGTGTTCTGGCCGATGCCGCCGAAACGCGCCTGTCGCAACCCGTGGTCAGCCGCGCCCAACCCGGCCTTGGCGCCGTGGCTGCGGAATAGGGGGAACGGTCATGCACAGCACCGAGACCCCGAACCGCGAAAAGGAAATGATCCCGCGCACCCTGCTTCTGGGCATGGCCGCGCTGGCGCTTTCCTCGCTCGCGCTGGTCAGCTATTCGGTCGCCACGGGCCGCAGCCATGTCGGCGTGCCCGACGCGGGCACCGTGACCGCCAGGACGCAGATCGTGCTCGAAGGGCTTTCCGCCCAGGCGGTCATCGTCAAACGGCCGGACGGCACCGTTCTGGCCGACCTTCCCCACGGCGGGTTCATCACCGTGATCCAGTCCGGCATGGCGCGTGAACGCCTTGTCCACCACGTTCAGGGCAATCCCCCGATCGACATCGTCCGCTATGACAACGGCCGTCTCGTGGCCGAGGACCCCGCCACAGGCTGGAGCGCCGAGCTTTACGCCTTTGGCTCTGACAACCGCGCCGCCTTCGAGCGGCTCTTGCAGCAGTCGGGGGAATGACCATGCCGCTTTTCACACGCACCCGCGAAGACGTGCCCTGCACCGTCGAAATCAGCCACCGGTTCGAGGCCCTGCACGCCCATGTCCGTTTCAACAACGGCGCGGTCGTCCATCCCGGTGACGAAGTCCTTGTCCACGGCGCGCCCGTCATGGCGCCCTATGGCGAGGTCGTCGTCGAAGACCGCACCGCCACCATCACCCGCGCAAGCGCCATCGAACGCCTCTGGACCCGCCTCACGGGCGACCTCGACTTCATGGAACTGTGCGAATTCTCCTTCTCGGAAGAGGTGACGCTATGAACGTCCACGCCACCACGCATGACGAGCTGCACGCCGAAATGTCGGGCGCCTTCGACACGACCGCGATGGCCACCGAAACCACGCTGCTGAACCCGCGCTTCTACACCACCGATTTCGACGAGATGGACAAGATCGACGTCACCCCCGTGCGCGAGGAATGGGACAAGCTGCTCGCCCAGATGAAATCGGACCCGAACAAGGGCCATTTCAAGAAGAACGCCGATTGGGACGATGTCGACTGGAAAGGCATGGACCCCGCGCTCCGCGTGGAATTCATCGACTTTCTGGTGTCCTCCTGCACTGCCGAATTCTCGGGCTGCGTGCTCTACAAGGAAATGAAGCGCCGCGGCACCAACCCCGACATCTGCGAGCTGTTCAGCTACATGTCGCGCGACGAGGCCCGCCACGCAGGCTTCATCAACGACGCGCTGCGCGAAGCGGGTGTCGCCGTGAACCTCGGCTTTCTGACCAAGGCCAAGAAATACACCTACTTCCGGCCTAAGTTCATCTACTACGCCACCTATCTGTCGGAAAAGATCGGCTACGCGCGCTACATCACGATCTTCCGCCACCTCGAGGCGCACCCCGAGCACCGCTTCCACCCGATTTTCAAATGGTTCCGCGAATGGTGCAACGACGAGTTCAGCCACGGCGAGGCCTTTGCCCTGCTGATGCGCACCGACCCCGCGCTGACCACCAGCTTTGCCAACAAGCTGTGGATCCGCTTCTTCCTGACGGCGGTCTATTCGACGATGTGGGTCCGCGACCACGCGCGGGTGGACTTCCACCACCACCTCGGCGTCGACATCGACTGGTATGACCAAGAGGTCTACCGCAAGACATCCGCCATCGCGCGGCAGGTCTTTCCGGTCGAACTCGACATCGACCACCCGCGCTGGATCCCCGGCCTGCGGGCGATGGATCAGGCCATGCGCGATATGGAGAAAGCCAAGAAATCCGGCGGCCTCGGCGGCTGGGTGGCGCATAAGGCGGCCTCGGCCCGCGCGCTTCTGGCCTTTGCCGGCCTCTACCTCATTCCGGTCATCAAGACGACCCCTCCGGCTTCGGTCCGGATGGAGCCGACCTATTGACCGGTAAGATGCAAATCGCCGCGCAAGCGGTGATTGCGACGGCGGGATGGGCGCGTCCCACCGTCCGGCGCGGCTCCCCTTTCGGGGGGGGCCGCGTATGACCAATCCGTGGCTTGCCGCCCTGTCCGCGCTGTTTCTCTGGTGGTTCTCAACCGGCATCATCATCTGGCGCGTCAAGCAGGCCGACCATCAGGGGCGCGACGCGCATCTGTGGTCGGTCATCCTTGGTTTGCCGCTGCTGGTGGGCGGCGCGGTGGTGTTCCGCAACGTCCTCGACGACGACAGCGCCAAGGGGGCCTATCTCGGCTTCCTCTCGGCGCTTGCCATATGGGCATGGATCGAACTGGCCTTCCTGTCCGGCATCGTGGCCGGCCCCAATACCGCAGCCTGCCCGCCCCATGCCGGAACCTTTGCCCGCTTCCTGCGCGCCTGCGGCACCATCCTGTGGCACGAGTTGCTGCTGATGGGCACGATGGGCGCGCTTGCCATCATCACCGAGGGCCACGCGAACATCTTCGGCCTCTGGACCTTCGTGATCCTGTTCTTCGCCCGCATCTCGGCCAAGCTGAACCTCTTCTTCGGCGTGCCGCGCATCCATACCGAATTCCTGCCGCAGACGCTGTCGCACCTGCCCAGCCATTTCCGCCGCGCCCCGATGAACGCGGGCTTCCCGCTTTCGGTCTCGGCCCTCACCTTCGCCGTCGCCTGTTTTCTGGAACGCGCCGTCTCGGCCCCGACCGACGGGCATCTCATCGGCTTCACGCTTCTCTCCGCCCTGACCCTGCTCGCCCTTCTCGAGCATTGGTTCATGGTCCTGCCCCTTCCCGACCAGAAACTCTGGCGCTGGATGATCCCCGCGCCCCCCTCTGTAACACCCGCGCCAGTCACCGACCCGGCCCTGACCAAAAGAAAGCACTGACATGGATTTCGACGCCCTTTTCAGCGGCCAGCTCGATGCCCTCAAGGCCGAAGGCAACTATCGCGTCTTTGCCGAGATGGAACGCCGCTGCGGCACCTTCCCCCGCGCGGCCAACCACAAGGACGGCAAAGTGCGCGAGGTCACGGTCTGGTGCTCGAACGACTATCTCGGCATGGGCCAGAACGCGGGCGTGGTGCAGGCGATGGTCGATGCCGTGCAGACCTGCGGCACGGGCGCGGGCGGCACGCGCAACATCTCGGGCACCAACCACCACCACCTGATCCTCGAACGCGAACTGGCCGACCTGCACGGCAAGGAAGCGGCCCTTCTCTTCACCTCGGGCTACGTGTCGAACTGGGCGGCTCTTTCGACGCTCGGCGCGAAGATCCCCAATGCCGTGATCCTGTCGGACGAAGGCAACCACGCCTCGATGATCGAGGGCATCCGCCACTCGCGCGCCGACAAGGTGCTGTGGAAGCACAACGACTGGCGCGACCTCGACCGCAAACTGCACGCCGTGGGCGACCGGCCCAAGATCGTGGCGTTTGAAAGCGTCTATTCGATGGACGGCGACATCGCCCCGATCCGCGAGATCGTCGAGGTCTGCGAAGCCCACGGCGCGCTGTCCTATATCGACGAGGTCCATGCCGTCGGCATGTATGGCCCGCGCGGCGGCGGCGTCTCGGAACAGCGGGGCCTTGCCCATCGCATCAACCTGATCGAAGGCACGCTCGGCAAAGCCTTCGGCTGCGTCGGCGGCTACATCACCGGTTCCGCGCCGCTGTGCGATTTCATCCGCAGCTTTGCGAGCGGTTTCATCTTCACCACAGCCCTGCCCCCTGCCGTGGCTGCCGCCGCCACCGCATCGATCCGCCACCTGAAAGGGTCCGAAGCCGAACGTCAGGCGCAACAGGCGAATGTCGCGAAGCTCCGCGCCCGCCTCGACCGCGCGGGCATCCCGCATCTGGCGAACGACAGCCACATCATCCCCGTGATGATCGGCGATCCGGTGAAATGCCGCATGATCTCGGACATCCTGATGGACGACTGGGGCATCTACGTCCAACCCATCAACTACCCCACCGTCCCCAAGGGCACCGAGCGCCTGCGCATCACACCCGGCCCCCTGCATTCGGACGCCGATATCGACCATCTGGTGACCGCGCTGACCGCTTTGTGGCAGCGCTGCGCCGTCAGCCATGCGGTCGCCTAGGGATCACGCGGAATTGCACTGGATTGCCGCGCGAAAAGGGGTCAAAACTTCGCTTCACGACCTCTTGTCAACGCGCCCGACAGAACCAGTATATGATCGCCAATAACCCGTTGGGAGGACCAACCTTGAAACTGACCCTGACCGCCCTTGCCCTTGCCGCCCTTTCCGCCGCCCCCGCGCTTGCCGCAGGCGACGTGGAAGCCGGCAAGAAAGTCTTCAACCAATGCCAGACCTGCCACTCGGTCGTCGATCCCGACGGCAACGTGCTTGCCGGCAAGAACGCCAAGACCGGCCCGAACCTCTACGGCGTGATCGGCCGCGCCGCCGCCAGCTATCCCGAATTCAAATACGGTGACGGCATCAAGGAACTCGGCGCGACCGGCTACGTCTGGACCGAAGAGGATCTTGCCGTCTACGTGCAGGACCCGACCAAGTTCCTCGACGAAAAGACCGGCGACAAGAAAGCCAAGTCGAAGATGATGTTCAAACTGAAAAAGGCCGAAGACGGTGCCAACGTGGCAGCCTTCCTCGCCTCGCTGGCCCCCGCGCCCGCCGCGAACTGACCTTTCGATCCGGATCAAGCGAAGGGGTCGCCCGCAAGGCGGCCCCTTTTTCCATTGCCGCGCAGCCCCAGCCCTGCGCAAGACGGGGGGCCGTCTGCCCCCCGCGCCGCGCTTCCAGCGCGCCTCCCCCCGAGGATATTTGGCCGGTGTGAAAGAGGCGGTCCCCCGCCCCCCCCTTCACCATTGCTGAAATACTTCGGGGGGCGTCTCGCCCTGGCGAGACGGGGGGCTGGCCCCCCGCTGCCACGGGGCCGAACACCGCGACCGGCAGAACAGGCTCAGACCGAAACCGTCTGGCGCAATACCTCTTGCGACAGGGCGGACTTGCTGCCCGACAGCGCCACCTGCCCGCGCTTGAGGACATAGAAACTGTCGGCCAGCCCATAGGCAAAGTCGAAATACTGCTCGACCAGAATGATCGCCATATCCCCCTTGCCGCGCAGATAGGAAATCACCCGTCCGATCTGCTGGATGATATTGGGCTGGATGCCTTCGGTCGGCTCGTCCAGCAACAGCACGCGCGGGCGCATGATCATCGCCCTTGCGATGGCAAGCTGCTGTTGCTGCCCGCCCGAAAGGTCGCCGCCCCTGCGGTGGCCCATGTCCTTCAGCACGGGGAAAAGATCGTAGATCTCGTCCGGTATCCGGTGATCGGCGCGCGGCAGCAGGGCAAAGGCGGTTTCCATATTCTCCCGCACCGTCAGCAAGGGAAAGATCATCCGCCCCTGCGGCACAACGGCAAGGCCCCGCCTGGCCATGCCCTGCGGGGGCAGCTTCGGCAGCGCCTCGCCCCCGAGCAGGACCTGCCCGCCCGAACGGGGATGCGTGCCCGCAAGCGCCTTCAGAAGGCTCGTCTTGCCGACCCCGTTCGTCCCCATGATGCAGGTCACCTCGCCCGCCCGCGCCACCATGTCGATCCCGTACAGGATTTGCGACCCGCCGTAGTGCAGCGTCAGTCCCTTGGTTTCCAGCATCAGCCCCGCCCCAGATAGACGTCGATCACGTCGCTGTTCTTCGTGACATGGTCGAGCGACCCTTCCGCAAGAACCGCCCCCTCGTGCAGCACCGTCACCTTGCAGTTCAGCCGCCGCACGAAATCCATGTCATGCTCCACCACGACCACGGCGCGGGTTCTGGCCATGT
This sequence comes from Paragemmobacter straminiformis, assembly GCF_014243445.1. GTDB lineage: Bacteria > Pseudomonadota > Alphaproteobacteria > Rhodobacterales > Rhodobacteraceae > Paragemmobacter > Paragemmobacter straminiformis. Next base: position 101,251 of record NZ_JACLQD010000004.1, on the reverse strand, counting down.
CGACCAGAAGCCGCGTCGTATGTTCGCGCTCGGCCAGCGTCATGCCTGCCGCAGGCTCGTCGACCAGCAAGAGGCGCGGCTCCTGCGCCAGCAGCATCCCGATCTCGAGCCATTGCTTCTGCCCGTGGCTCAACTCGCCCGCCTTTCGCGGCAGCGCGTCGAGCAGCCCCACCTCTTCGGCCAGCGCCGCAACCTTGTCGCGGTCCGCCGCCGCCTCGCGCCAGACCAGCACGCGCCACGGGCTGCGATGCGCCTTCAACGCCATGATCAGGTTCTCATGCACCGTCTGGTCCTCGAAGACCGTGGGCCGCTGGAACTTGCGCCCCACTCCGGCGCGGGCGATCTCGGCTTCGGTCAAGGAAAGCAGCGACACCGACTTTTCGCCGAAACTGACGGTTCCCGCGTCGGGCCGCGTCTTTCCGGTCACGATGTCCATGAAGGTCGTCTTGCCCGCCCCGTTCGGCCCGATGATCGCCCGCAACTCGGCGGGGCCGATGGTGAAGGACAGGTTGTTGATGGCGCGGAACCCGTCGAAGCTGACCGACACGCCCGAAACCTCAAGCAGCGCGCTCATTCCTGCGCCTCCCGTTCCATCAGCGCCCCGTCATCGGGTCCAAGTGCGGCTCCCTTGCGGTCGGGGGTCCGCACGCCCGCCACAAGATCGAACAGGCCGCCGATTCCCTTGGGCGCGAAAAGCGTGACCAGCACGAAGCACAGGCCCAACACCACCGACCACCAATCCACCCAACTGATCGTATAGAACCCCAGCGGCACGTCCGGCACGCGCCCGCCGGTGAACCAGCTTGACACGATCGACACGAAGGCCGCCCCGATCACCGCCCCGTAAAGCCGCCCGCGCCCCCCGATGGCAACCCAGACCGCAAGGTAGATCGAGGCGATGGGCGCAAGCTCGGCCGGGTTGATGATCCCCGCCTGCGGGTAGTAAAGCGCCCCCGCGATGGCCGCGATCACCGCCGTCAGGGTAAAGACGAACAGCTTGTAGCCCTCGACCGAATAGCCCAGAAACCGCACCCTTTGCTCGTCGTCGCGGATCGCGCGGATGACCGAGCCGAACTTGCCCGACACCACCCAGGCAAGCAGCACATAGCCAAGGCCCAGCGCGAGGGCCGACCCCCAGAGGAACCAGACCGACAGCCTGTCCTGCGACACGCCGTCCAGCCCCGGCAGGTTCTGCAACCCCGACAGGCCGTTGTTGCCGCGAAGGCCCGAGTCGTTCTGGAACAGGTAAAGCGCCAACGCCAGCGTCATCGCCTGCGTCAGGATCGACAGGTAAACCCCCGTCACGCGCGAGCGGAACGCCAGCCAGCCGAACACGGCCGCCAGCCCCCCCGGCACCAGCACCACAAGGGCGATCTGCAGCCAGAAGGAATGGGCAAAGACCCAGATCGCGGGGAACTCGGACGCGCCCACCACCCCGAAGATCTGCGTGGCGATGCCTTGGCGGATTTCCTCGGCCGTGGCGGGGATCACGTCCTGGGCCAGCGCCGCGACCACGATTTCCTCGGTCCGCGCATACATGAGCCACATGCCCAAGCCATAGCCGCCCAGCGCGAAAAAGGCCATGTGGCCAAGCGACAGGATGCCCGCATAGCCCCAGATCAGGTCCATCGCCAGCGCGACAAGGCACAGGCACAGCGTCTTGCCCAATGTCTTGATGAACGAGGTCGAGACAAAGGCCAGACCATAGGCATCCGACAGGATCGTCACCGTCAGGGTGAAGATCGCAAGCACCAGAAGAAAGGTCAGAACCGACGGGTTCTTGGCAAGGAAGGACCGGCTCATGTGCAAACCCGCGTCTGTGAACTCTGGCCGGACCAGAGGCCAGCCCCCGGACCCCCGGGATATCTAAGGACGGAAAGGAAAGGCGCCATGCTCAATCCCCCGCCGCGCGACCCTTGAGGGCGATGATCCCCCGTGGCCGGAACTGGATGAAAAGGATGATGAACAGGATCATATAGGTCTGGGCGGCCAGCGTGTTCGAGGGGTTGAACCACTCGATCCCCTTTTGCAGCGTGCCGATCAGCACCGCCCCGGCCAGCGTACCCCAGATGTTGCCCACCCCGCCCACGACCACCGTCATGAAACTTTGCACGATGTAGTCCGAGCCAAGCTCTGACGTCACCTTGGCGAAAAGCCCGATGGCGACGCCTGCGATGCCCGCGATGCCCGATCCGATGCCGAAGGTCAGCATGTTGATGCGGTCGGGATCGATGCCCATGCTTGCCGCCATCGACGGGTTCTGCGTGACCGCCCGCACTTCAAGACCAAGCCGCGTGCGCTTCATCAGCCAAAGGAAGAAGGTCAGGAACAGCATCGCCATGACAAAGATCGCGATACGGATGTAGCTGATCGAGACCACGTCGTTGAACACCAAGGCCCCGTCGAGCCATCCGGGCGCCGTCAGCGGCCGCGCCTGCGTGCCGAAGATGTTCTTTGCCAGCTGTTGCATCGCGATCGAGATGCCGAAGGTGGCAAGCAGCGTCTCGAGCGGCCGCTTGTAAAGATGCCGGATCACCAGACGCTCCATCGCCACGCCTGCGGCAAAGGTCACGGCAAAGGCCAAGGGCAGCGCCACGATGATCGACAGCGTGTAATTGGTGATCCATTGCTGGACCACATAGCCGGTATAGGCCCCCATCATGATGAATTCGCCATGCGCCATGTTGATCACGCGCATCACGCCGAAGGTGATGGCAAGACCGATGGCCGCGAGGAAGTAGATCGAGGCCAGCGACAGCGCGTCGAGCAGAAGGTCCGCCCCCTGCATCGCGCCGACCTTGGTGCCGATCTTGGCAAGCGCCGCTTCGGCGGCGGCGGTCACGGCGGGGTCGGGTTCGGCATAGGTCTCGGCGAAACGATGCCGGGCGACAGCCTCGGTCACCTCGGCATCGGTGGCGGCTGGCGGCACGGTGCCCGCCGCTTCAAGCGCGTTGTAGGCGCGGTCGCGTTCGGCTTGGCTGTCCAACGCCGCAAGGGCCACGCCTCCGACCGCTCCGTCCTTCAGGTTCGCCACCAGCGCCTTGCGGGCATCGGCCACGGTCAGCCGCGCGGGGGCAAGTCCGCCAGCCACCAGCAGGTCATAGGCTTCCTCTTCGGTCAGCTCGCGGCCCGCGCGCAATTCGCGGGCAAGGTTCGCGCCCTCCGGCAGGTCATTGGCAAAAGCGATCCGCGTGGTGGCAACCAGCGGATTCAACGCCGCGCGCAGATCAAGCCCCAGGTCGCGTCCGAACCCCTCGATGGCGGCAACCCGCGTCGCCGTATCCGCCCCGAAGCGGATGGCGAGCAGACCCAGAAGCCGCTCTTTCTGCGCTTTCAGCACGGGGTCGTCCTCGGCGCCTATGCTTGCCGCCAGCGGCGCAAGTGCCTCGGCCTTGGGATCTTTCGCGATGGACCCGAGCGCCGCCTCACGTTTGGCGCGGTCAGGGTCCGACAGGGTGAATTGCACAAGCGCCGTGGCAATCAGCCCGCGCACACCGGCGTTGGGCTTCAATTCCGTGACATCCGCCTTGGCTGCGGTTCCGGCGGCGGTCCCGTCCAGCGCGGTCAGCGCCCAGCCGTCGCCGGTCTTTTCGATCAGGAAGAACACCCCGTCCGCCTTGCGCAGGCCAAGCCGCTTGTCGCCCCATGCCTCGAGGATCGTCGCCGCCTGCGGATCACCGCTTGCCGCCAGTTGCTCGATCACCGGCCCGATGGTCTGGCGCGAGGGCTTCTCGATCTGCGCCGCATTCGCCGCCACGATCTCGGCAGCGGTCTGCGCAAGGACGGGCATGGCGGAAAAGGCCAGCAAAAGGGCAAGGATAAGGGCGCGCATCATGTCCCGACGGCAAAAGGGAAAGGAAAAGAGGTGGGGGGCGAGGGGCGAAAGCCGCAGGGACGCACCGCGCGGCTTTGCCCTGTCATGCAGGGTGCGCGGCAGGCCGCGCACCCCGTCAGATCAGTAGTTCGACTTCAGCTGGACGCAGGTCTTGGTTTCCTTGTTGTACATCCCGCAGCCAAGGCCCGGCCAATCCGATTCCAGCACCGCCGATTCCGGCAGGAAATCGGTCCATGCGTCGCCCGCGACAGGCTCGGTCTGGCTGATGATGTCGAACTGCCCGTCGGCCTGGATCTCGCCGATCAGCACCGGCTTCGTCAGGTGGTGGTTCGGCAGCATCTTGGCCACGCCGCCCGTCAGGTTCGGAACCTCTTGGCCGTACATCGCATCGCGCACGGCGTCGACATCAGTGGTTCCGGCCTTCTCGACCGCCTGAACCCACATCTTGAAGCCGATATAGGTGGCTTCCATCGGGTCGTTGGTGGTGCGCTTGTCATTGCCGATGAAGGCATGCCATTCCTTGATAAAGGCCGCATTCTCCGGCGTATCCGCCGACTGGAAGTAGTTCCACGCCGCCAGATGGCCGACAAGGTTGCTGGTATCCAGACCCGCCAACTCTTCCTCGCCGACCGAGAAGGCCACGACCGGCAGCTTGTCGGCCGTCACGCCCGCAGCGGCAAGCTCTTTGTAGAAGCCCACGTTCGCATCCCCGTTGATGGTCGAGATCACGCCGACCTTCTTGCCGTCGGCACCCAGCGCCACGACGTCGGACACGATCTTGGACCAGTCGGAATGGCCGAAGGGCGTGTAGTTCACGAAGATGTCCTCTTTCGGGATACCCTTCGAAATCAGGTAGCTTTCCAGAATGTTGTTCGTGGTGCGCGGATAGACATAGTCGGTCCCGAGCAGCGCGAATTTCTGCACGCCAAGTTCGTTCAGGTAATAGTCCACCGCCGGAATCGCCTGCTGGTTCGGCGCGGCACCGGTATAGAACACGTTCTTCGAGGACTCCTCGCCCTCATATTGCACGGGGTAGAACAGCAGCCCGTTCAGCTCTTCCACCACCGGCAGCACCGACTTGCGGCTGACAGAGGTCCAGCAGCCGAACATCACGGCGACCTTGTCCACGGTCAGCAGCTCGCGCGCCTTTTCGGCAAAGAGCGGCCAGTCCGAAGCGGGGTCGACGACCACGGCTTCCAACTGTTTGCCAAGCAGACCGCCCTTCTTGTTCTGCTCGTCGATCATCATCAGGACGGTGTCCTTCAGCGTGGTCTCCGAAATCGCCATCGTGCCCGACAGCGAATGCAGCACGCCGATCTTGATCGTGTCGTCGGCGGCCTGCGCCATTCCGGCCGACGCAAGGCCCAAGGCCCCCGCCAGCATGACTCCCTTGAATCCGTTCATAAGGTTTTCCCTCACTGGGCCGCCCGAAGCCGCCCTTTCCAAATACGGAAAGGGGCTCTATCTTCAGGAGGCAACTCTGGTTGCACCCCGTGCGGCGGGGGGCAGGACTTCCACATCGGCCCCCCTCGCACATCTTGTTCCGACAAGGCCCAAAGACCCGTCAGCATCGAAAAGACGCGCATCGCCGCATCGCGGCAACCTCGCGGCGGCGTTACCGCAAAGCGCCGGGCGCAAAGCGGGGTTTTTCGATTAAAATTTGCGCAGCAAAACGCACAAAGATGCATCTTTGGCCGCTGATTGCATCGCTCCGATGCGACTCGCTGGCGGATTTGGCCCCGATTGGGTCGGAAAACGCAAAAGGCCGGGCACATCGGCCCGGCCCCGCATCTGGTGGAAAACGGCCTCAGGCGGCGGCAGAATCGCGCAGTTTCAGCCCGCCCTCGCGTTCAAGGAAGGCGACGATGGCGTCGATCCCCACGCCCTGCCGCAGCCGCGCCATGACATAGGGCAGCTTGCCCCGCGCCACTTGCGTATCGGATTCCAGCAGCGCCACGTCCACGCCCACATAGGGCGCAAGGTCCGTCTTGTTCACCACCAGCAGGTCCGACCGCGTCACCCCCGGCCCGCGCTTGCGCGGTATGTCCTGCCCCGCCGCCGTGTCGATCACATAGATGGTGATATCGGCCAATTCGGGCGAATAGGTCGCCGCCAGATTGTCGCCGCCGCTTTCGATCAGGATCAGGTCAAGGTCCGGAAAGGCCCCGCGCAAATCCGCCACCGCCGCCAGATTTATCGAGGCATCCTCGCGGATCGCGGTATGCGGACAGCCGCCCGTCTCGACGCCCCGGATGCGCTCGACCGGCAGCACCTGCGCCCGCATCAGATATTCCGCATCCTCGCGGGTGTAGATGTCATTGGTGATCACCGCCATCGAACAGCGCCCCGCCAAGGCGCGGCAGAGTTGCTCGGTCAGCGTGGTCTTTCCCACGCCCACGGGTCCGCCGATGCCGACGCGCAGGGGGCCATTCTTGCTCATGTCTTGAAAATCCTCACATCCATCGTCTCGTGCCGCATCGCGGCCAGATCGGCCCCGAAGGCGGCGGTCGCAATGTCGTCCAGCCCCAGCCCCGCCGCTTCGGCGGCGAGGTCCTCGATCAGCCCGTGCAGACCCGCCAGCACCCGCTGCCCCTCATTCTGCCCGAGCGGCACGAACCGCACGGCGGCCGAGACGAGGTTCGAGGCGAAGGCATGCAGGTAAAGCCCGATCACCTGAACAGGCGCCACCCCGAGGCCCGCCGCCGCCTGCCCCAACACCACCGGAAGCGGCCCTGCGCCGATCTCGCGCCCTGTCACCGCCGAAACGGCCCGCGCCAGCGCAGCACCTTGCGCCGATGTCTCGGACAACCGCTCGGCGCTTGCCGCCAGCGCCACGGCATAGCCCGCCAGCGCGACATGGTCGGCCCCCTCGCGCAGCGCCTCGGCCAGCAGGATGGCATCCTGCCGCCCCGCCCCGTGCCGCAATATCGCGCCAAGCCAAAGCGCAAGGTCATCGCCCGACCGGATCACCCCGTCCGCGATCACCTGCTCCATCCCGTGCGAGAAGGCATAGCCCCCCGTCGGAAAAGCGGGCGAAAGCCATTGCACCAGCGTCAGCAGACCGCTCATTCGTCGGGTGCCTCGGGCTCGTCCTCGACCTTGACCATGCCATGATGGTGGACATGCAGCCCGCCCAGCCCGTGCGGCAGCGTCAGCACCGGACCGCGCAGATGGTCATGCCCGCCGTGGTCATGCCCCATCGTGCGCCCGTGCCCGTAGGCACCGCCCTCGGGGGTAAAGGGCTCCATCGCATGACCGACCGTCGCACCCAACTGCACCAGCATGGCCTTGAGCACATGGTCGTCGCGGATCACCAGCCGGTCCGCGCCGATCTGGCAGGGCGTGTGGCGGTTGCCGATGTGCCAGGCCAGACGGGCAAGGTTCTCCCCCGTGACCACCAGCACAGGCTCGGCCGCCGCGCCGACCTCGATCAGGCGGCCATCGAGCAGCTCGAAGCAATCCCCGGCCGACACACTCGTGGTTTCGGGCAGATCGACCAGAAACCCCTCGTCATCTTCCGTCATCAACCGCTTGCGGCGCAGGAAACGCTCGTCATAGCCCAGCACCACGCGGCCGGACGGAACCCGCGCACCCGTTTCGGGTTTGCGGATCAGACGATGGGCGGGGGGAAGATCGGGCATGGGCCTGTGTCCTTCGAAATGCGCTGTCATGGCAGTCTATCAGCCCCCGCCTGCCCTGTCGCGGCGACCTTTTCGCGAGCCGGAAACCGCCCGTTAACCGGCAGCTGCCACGCTCGGCCAGCACCAACAGGAGAAACCTGATGCAGCACCTGCCCCCCGCTGACGAACTTGCCGAAATCCGCGCCGAAATCGCCCGCCTCGAACGGCGCGAGGCGCTGCTCAGCCACCGTTTGGCAAATTCGCCCTTCGCCGCGCTGGTCGGCCGCTTCTATCGCGTGGAAATCAGCCACAGCATGACACGGGCCTTCGACCCCGCATCCCTGCCCGATGCGATCCGCAACGATCCCGCCTATTTGCGCGAAAGTCACCAGACCGTTGTCCATACCCTGCCCGTCGCGCCCGAACCCGCCCCGCTGCGCCCCGGATGGCCCATCCGCCGGACACCGGGGGTCATTGCCCGCACCGCCCACTGACAGCCCGCGCATCAGAACAGGAAATAGCGCTGCGCCAGCGGCAATTCCCTTGCCGGTTCGCAGGTCAGAAGCACGCCATCGGCCCGCACCTCGTAGGTTTCGGGGTTCACCTCGATACTTGGCGTGGCATCGTTCAGCCGCATGTCGCGCTTGCCGATGCCCCGCGTGCCCTGCACCGCCAGCGTCTCCTTGGCCGTGCCGAGCTTGTGGCGGATATCGTCCTCTTGCGCGGCCTGGCTGACAAAGACCACCGCGTTGCGCTCGACGCTGCGCCCGTAGGCCCCGAACATGGGCCGCGTGAACACCGGCTGCGGCGTGGGGATCGAGGCGTTGGGATCGCCCATCTGCGCCACGACGATGCAACCGCCGATCAGCACCATCTCGGGCTTCGCCCCGAAGAAGGCCGGAGACCACAGCACCAGATCGGCGCGCTTTCCCGGTTCGATGCTGCCGATGTGCTGCGACAGCCCGTGCGCCACCGCCGGGTTGATGGTGTATTTGGCGATATAGCGGCGCACGCGGAAATTGTCGTTCTCGCCCGTCTCCTCGGCCAACCGCCCGCGCTGCTGTTTCATCTTGTGCGCGGTCTGCCAGGTGCGGGTGATCACCTCGCCCACCCGTCCCATCGCCTGACTGTCCGACGAGATCACCGAAAACGCCCCCATGTCATGCAGGATGTCTTCCGCGGCGATCGTCTCGCGCCGGATGCGGCTTTCGGCAAAGGCCACATCCTCGGGAACCTTGCGGTCAAGGTGGTGGCACACCATCAGCATGTCGAGATGCTCTTCGATGGTGTTCACGGTATAGGGCATGGTCGGGTTGGTCGACGACGGCAGGATGTTCTGGCTGCCCACGACCTTGATGATATCGGGCGCATGTCCGCCGCCCGCGCCCTCGGTATGGAAGGCGTGGATCGTCCGGCCCCGAATGGCGGCAAGCGTGTTCTCGACAAAACCGCTCTCGTTCAGCGTATCGGTATGGATCATCACCTGAACGTCCATCGCATCCGCCACCGTCAGGCAGCAGTCGATCGCCGCCGGCGTCGTCCCCCAATCCTCGTGCAGTTTCAGACAGGACGCCCCCGCCCGAACCTGCTCTTCCAGCGCCGCGGGCAACGAGGCATTGCCCTTCCCCGCAAAGGCAAGGTTCATCGCAAAACTGTCGGCGGCCTGTATCATCCGCCCCAGATGCCACGGCCCCGGCGTGCAGGTGGTGGCCAGCGTGCCATGCGCCGGCCCCGTGCCGCCGCCCAGCATCGTGGTCAGCCCCGAATGCAAGGCATCGTCGATCTGCTGGGGGGCGATGAAATGGATATGCGCATCCATCCCCCCCGCCGTCAGGATGCGCCCCTCGCCCGCGATGATCTCGGTTCCCGGACCGATGATCACATCGACGCCCGGCTGGGTGTCGGGGTTGCCCGCCTTGCCGATCTTGGCAATGCGCCCGTCGCGCAGGCCGACATCGGCCTTGTAGATGCCCGTCCAGTCGACGATCAGCGCATTGGTGATGACCGTATCCATCGCCCCTTGCGCGCGCGTCATCTGGCTTTGGCCCATCCCGTCACGAATGACCTTGCCGCCGCCGAACTTGACCTCTTCCCCGTAACGCAGCGCATTGGCCTGCGCCGACGAACGTTCCGCGATCAGGTCGCGCTCGACCTCGATGACCAGATCGGTATCGCCAAGCCGCAGCCGGTCACCGACGGTGGGGCCATACATATCGGCATAGGCCGCGCGGGAAATCCTTGCTGGCATCTCGCCTCTCCTTTCCGGCGATCACAGATCGCCCATGACCTTGCCGTTGAACCCGTAAACCCGCCGCCCGCCCGACAGCGGCACCAGCCAGACCTCGCGGCTTTGGCCCGGCTCGAAGCGGATCGCCGTGCCCGAGGCGATGTCGAGCCGCATCCCCCGCGCCGCGTCCCGGTCAAAGGCAAGGCCGGGATTGGTTTCGGCGAAATGGTAGTGGCTGCCCACCTGCACCGGACGGTCGCCCGTGTTGGCGACCATGATCCTGACCGCCTGAACCCCGTCGTTCAGCACGATCTCGCCCGCCGCCGGAAAGATCTCGCCGGGGATCACTTGCGCACCCATTGCAACAGATAGGCCGCGACCCCGCCGATGACGGCCGCGGCGATCCAGCCGAACTCGACGCCATGCGGATTGGGGTGGAACCCCGGATGCGCAAGCGCGGGCGTGGCGGTCAGGGCGAAAAGCGGGGCGACGATACGGGCCATGGGGGCACTCCTTCAGCGGATGGGGTGATGGACGGTCACAAGCTTCGTGCCGTCGGGAAAGGTCGCCTCGACCTGCACGGAATGGATCATCTCGGGGATGCCCTCCATGCATTGCGCGGCAGTGATCACATGCGCCCCCGCCTGCATCAGGTCGGCGACCGAGCGACCATCGCGCGCGCCTTCGACGACGAAATCGGTGATCAGGGCAATCGCCTCGGGGTGGTTCAACTTCACACCGCGCGCCAGACGGCCGCGCGCAACCATCGCGGCAAGGCTGATCAGCAACTTGTCCTTCTCCCTCGGGGTCAGGTTCATTCGTCTCTCCCTATCTGCCAGACACGCGGCAAGGCCGCCCCCCGGCGCAACACCGACAAAGCCCGCGCGATCTGCCGCCGCAGGGGCCAGCCATCGGCCGCCATCATCCGCAGCGTCAGCCGCCCGTCATAGGCCGAGGCCGCCGCCGCGACGCCATCCCCGTCCAGAACCGCCCGCAGGGGGCCAAGCAGGTCGCCCGCATCGGGGGCCACCATCACGACGCTGACAAAGGCCCGCGCCGCGCCAAGTGTGGCCGCCCCCGCGCCCAGCGCCGCCGCATCCAGCGCAAGCGGTTCGACATGCAGCGGCCGCCCACCGGCCCAGATCTCGCGCCGGTCACGAAAGGCGAGCTTCCGGACCACCTCGCCCATCGCGGCACGCCCCAGCACCACGACCTCGAGCGCAAGGCATCCCGCCCCCGCGCCAAGGTCGATCCGCGTGCGCCGGTCAAGGTTCGAGCCGTCGAACAGGATGGTTTCCTGCGGCAGCCAGTCGATCCAGCCGCCCGCGCCGACCGACAGCGCCACCTCGACCCGCGCCGCACCCTGGTTTGACAGATAGGCCCGCTCGGCCGTCTGCGTCGTGGCCACCGCGCGGCACCCGTCGCCCAGCGCCACGCCATAGGACAGGCGGTCGCCACCCGTCAGCCCGCCCGAGGTGTTCAGGAACACCACCTCCGGCACCGCGCCCACATGCGGCAGCATCGCCTTGGCCGATCCCGCCTGCCGCAGATCGCCCAGACGCAACCGCGCGCCCGCCATCGCAAACGAGACGAAAGCCTCGCCACGGCTGCGCTGCATCGCTGAAATCGGCCCCTGTGCGGTCATGGTGCTCCCCTTGGCCCCAGCCAAAGCCCAAGCCCCGCCGGGCCTCAACCACGGCCCGTCCTGCCGGAACCCTTCACTGACCCCTGCCCGCCACATCGCCCGCCTTTGCGGCGCTTCGCCCAAATTTGCGGCACATCCGAAAACAGGCGTCCCGTCCCCCGCCAAAGCGACGGGGGGCCGTCTGCCCCCCGGGCGCGCCAAAAGCGCGCCTCCCCCCGAGGATATTTGAACGAGCATGAAAGCAGCAGGAAACACCTGCCCGCTTCACCTTTGCAAAAATACTCTCGGGGGGAGTCGCGCGCCGCGCGCGACGGGGGGCAGACGGCCCCCCGTGCGACCTCTCCGCAGAGCCAAGGGGTCAGGACAGGCTCACGCCCGGGGCACGACAGCGCCCAGCACCTCGCCCGCAGCAAGCAGCACATCCTCGCGGTGCCAGTCGGCCAGCAGGTGCACCCCCATCGGGGTCGGCCCTGTCAGGTCGGTCGTCACGGCCAGCCCCGGCAGGCCCATCAGCGGCGGCGCGATCTGCGGCATCTGCGCGGCAAGCACCTGCTGGAAAGCGGATTCGGAAAGGACGTCGAGATGATCGGGAAAGGGCGGCTCGCCCGAAACCGGGCAAAGCACCAATGGCCAATCCGCCAGAAAGCCACGCCAAAGCCGCGTCAGCCGCGCGCGGGCCTGAAGGGTTTCCATCAGCACCTCGGCCGTCAGCGGCGGCACGATCCGGCACAGGCAGTCATAAACGAAAAGCGCGTCGGGATCGGCCTCGCGCTGCACCGCCTGTGCCGCGCCGTGCCGCATATCGGCCATCCAGAGGCGCAGTTGCACCGCCATCGCCTCGGCCCAAGGCGGGGTGGCGACCTCGTCGACCCCGTAGCCTGCCGCCGTCAACCGCTCGGCCGCCGCCAGCAGCGCCGCCTGCACCGCAGGGGCCACCGCCATTCCGTCAGGCGCCATGCACAGCGCCACGCGGCGCGGCAGGGGCGGCCCCTCGGGCGGGGCGGCGATGAACCAGGGATCGCGCGGATCGGGCGCCGCCATCGCCGCCAGCGCCAGCCGCAAATCGGGCACCGATCGCGCCAAAGGCCCCGACACCGCCATCAGCTGCCCGCCGATCAGCCTGTCAGCCCCCGTGGCGTTATAGGCGGGCACCCGCCCCAGCGAGGGGCGCAACCCATGCACGCCGCAAGCATAGGCCGGATAGCGGATCGACCCCGCGATATCGGTGCCATGCCCGATGGCGCACATCCCCGCCGCCACCGCAGACCCCGCCCCGCCCGAGGACCCGCCCGGCGTGAGGCCCGCAGCGCGCGGGTTCAGCGTCGCGCCGTGCAGGCTGTTGCGCGTGAACCAGCGCAAGCTGAAAGCGGGCGTGTTCGTCCGCCCCACGATCACCGCCCCCGCCTTGCGCAGGTTCGCCACCACGGGGCTGTCGCTGTCGGCCACCAGCCCCGCATTCTGCCGCAGGCCGTTGGTCGTGGCATGGCCGATCTGGTCGACGTTCACCTTGACCGTCACCGGCACGCCCGCAAGCGGCCCGGCCGCCTCGCCCCTTGCACGCGCCGCATCGACCGCATCTGCCGCCGCCAAAGCCTCGTCCTCGCAGGGCGCGACGATCGCGTTCAGCGCAGGGTTGACCGCGTTGATCCGCGCAAGCGCCGCCAAGGCCACCTCGCGCGCCGAAACCTCGCCCTGCGCGACAAGCGCCGCCAGTCGAACCGCCGTCAGATCGGTCAAATCCATCGCCGCACCCCGAAGCCCCCCGAAACCCGACCGCGCCGCGGTCTGCGGACCGAAGGCTAGGCTGCGCTGCGGCCGCCCGCAATCACCCGGCGATGAAATCGGCCAGCACCGCCCGCGTCCCGCGCGCCGCCAGATCCCCGAGGAACCCCGCGAAACAGGCGATCACCGCAGGATCACGCCCGACCGCGCCATAGATGTCCTCCATCGCCAGCCAGGCCGCAGGGTCCGATGCCGCAGCCCTGGCCACCGCCTGCAAACGATCCCAGTTGGGATCGTTCGGCTCGATCACCGCCCCGTCATCGGCCACGCCCGCGCAATAGCGGCACCACAGCGCACTTTCGAGGATCAGCCCCCGCGGCACCACGCCCCGCGCCAGATTGTCGGCAATCGAGGGGATGATGAATTTCGGCTGCCGGTTCGACCCGTCCAGACAAAGCCGCCGCTCGGTATCGGCCACCTCGGGGTTCGAGAACCGCTCCTGGATCAGCGTGTAATAGGCGCCCAGATCGGTATCGGGCACCGGCGGAATGATCGGGATGATCTCCTCGCGCTCGACCTTGTTCAGAAAGCCCGCGATCAGCGGCTCGGCCATCGCTTCATGCACATATTCGATGCCCATCAACCCGCCCGGATAGGCGATGATGGCATGCCCCCCGTTCAGGATGCGGATCTTCATCACCTCATAGGCATGGACATGGTCCGACAGCGTCACGCCGACCGCTTCCAGCGGCGGGCGGCCTGCGGTGAACCTGTCCTCAAGAACCCATTGCCGGAACGGCTCGCAGGTGACCGGCACGGGGTCGGAGCCAAGGCCGAACCTCGCCGCCATCGCCCGCTCGCGCGGGCCTGTGGCGGGGGTGATGCGGTCGACCATGCCATTGGGAAAGGCGACATTGGCCTGCACCCAGTCGGCGAATGCGGGGTCGGACAGGCGGGCAAGCCCCACCACGGCGGCCTCGGTCACATGGCCGTTGCCGGGAAGGTTGTCGCAGGACATCACCGTAAAGGGCACGACACCCGCCGCCTTGCGCATGCGCAGCGCCGCAAGGATCGCACCGAAGGCCGTGGCGGGTTTGGCCGGATTGGCCCCGTCCGCCACGATATCGGGATGGGTCGGATCGAAGCGCCCCGTGGCGGGGTCGACGTAGTAGCCGCCTTCCGTCACGGTCAGCGACACGATGCGGATTGCCGGCTCTGCCATTGCCGCGATCAGCGCCGCATTGTCGGGCTGCACCTCGATGAAGCCGACCATCGCCCCCACCCGCCGCGCCCTGTGCCCCGAGGGGTCAAGCTCGATCACCGTCGACAGGCAGTCCTGCGCCAGCAGCGCATCGCGCATCCGCGCGTCATTGGCCCGCACACCCGCGCCAAGGATCGCCCAGTCATGGGCCAGCCCCTTGGCGAAGAGATCGTCGAGATAGACCGCCATATGGGCGCGGTGGAAATTGCCAAGGCCGATATGCACGATGCCGGGTGTCAGCTTGGCACGGTCATAGGCAGGCAGATCGACGGTATGGGTCATGGTAAGCCTCAGACGGTTTTGGGCATCCCGGCGATCACAAGGACCGTGGCGCCGGTGCAAGAACTCGCCCGGGGCGAGCAAGGGGAAGCACCGGCAAGCGCGTCGCGCCCGCCGATGCGGTTATTCGCGGCGCATCCGGCCGATGCGTCGTTCGACAGCACCGGCAGCGCCGTTCCGGTCATGGGGCGAAGCCTGTCACAGAACCCTCGGTCCATCTCTGCCCCCTCATGCCAGCCAGTTGCCGCCATCGACGCCATAGGTCTGGCCCACCACGTAATCCGCATCCGCCGAGCCGAGAAAGACAGCCATTGCCGCCACTTCCTCGCCCGTGCCGAAGCGCCCGAACGGCACCCCCGCCGCGACCTGCCGCTTCTTCTCGCCGATGGCCAGGCCCTCGGCGCGGGCGAAAAGCGCGTCGACATGGTCCCACATGTCGCTTTCTATCACACCCGGCGCGATTGCGTTCACAGTGATCCCGTGCCTGATCAGGTTCAGCCCCGCGCTTTGCGTCAGCGAAATCACCGCCGCCTTGGTCGCGCAATAGACCGCCCCCAGCGGCTCGCCCCGCCGCCCCGCCTGCGAGGCAAGGTTGATGATCTTCCCGCCTTGCCCGCCCGCGATCATGGCCTTGGCCACCGCCTGCATCGTGAACAGCGTCCCCGCCACGTTGACTGCGAACAGCCGGTCGTAACTCTCGCGCGTCACGTCGACGATGGCGGCAAGGTCATAGACCCCCGCATTGTTCACCAGAACATCGATCCGCCCCAAGGCCGCGACCGCTGCGGCCACACCCGCCTCGATCCCCTCTTGGGTGCCGACGTTCATGGCAATGCCAAAGGCCCCCGCCCCCAGCGAAGCCACCGCCGCATCGACCGACGCTTGGTGCAGGTCGGCCACGCAAACCTCGGCCCCTTCGGCCAGAAAGGCCCGCGCGGTCGCAAGGCCGATGCCCCGCGCCCCGCCCGTGATAAGTGCCTTTTTGCCCGCAAGCCGTTCCATTCTCAGGCCAGCCAGTTGCCGCCGTCGACGCCGAAGGTCTGCGCCACGACGTAATCCGCCTCGCCCGTGGCAAGGAACACCGCCATCCCCGTCAGGTCCGCCGCCGTGCCCATCCGCCCGAAGGGCACCGCAGCACCCACTTCGCGTTTCTTCTGGCCCGGCGCCTTGCCCTCATACTTGGCAAAGAAGGCATCGACCCCGTCCCAATGCTCGCCATCCACCACACCGGGGGCGATGGCGTTCACGTTGATCCCGTGCTTTATCAGGTTCAACCCCGCGCTTTGCGTCAGCGAAATCACCGCAGCCTTGGTCGCGCAATAGACCGCGACAAGGCTCTCGCCCCGCCGTCCGGCCTGTGACGCCATGTTGATGATCTTGCCGCCCTGCCCGCGTTCGATCATGTGGCGCGCCGCCGCCTGAAGGCAGAACAGCGTGCCCGCCACGTTCACCGCAAAGAGCTTGTCATAATCGGCCCGCGTAATCTCGACGATGGGGGCCGCCGTGAACAGAGCGGCGTTGTTCACCAGAATGTCCAGCTTGCCCAGCTTGCCGATCGCCTCGGCAAAGCCCGCGTCGATGCTGTCCTGTCTGGTCACATCCATCTGCACGGCCACCGCCTGCGGACCAAGACTTGCCGCCGCCTTGGCAACCGCCTCGGCATTGATATCCGCAAGCGCGACCTTCGCGCCCTCGGCGATATAGGCCCGCGCGAATTCCAGCCCGATGCCGCGTGCCGCCCCCGTGATCAGCGCCGTTTTTCCCTGAAGCCTCATGCCAGTGCCTTTCCGTCCGCCCCGAAGCGGTGCAGTCTTTCCAGTTGCGGCGAAAGCCCGATGCGGTCGCCGTGGCGCAAGCTCACCTCGCCCGTGGCGCGCACCGTCAATGTGCCTAGCCCCTCGACCGTGACCTTGAGGAACGTGTCCGACCCCAGATGTTCGGCCAGCCCGACAATCCCCTGCCAAGGCCCGTCCGCCCGCACATCCAGATGCTCGGGACGGATGCCGATGGTGGTGGCGTTGTGCTTCATGGCCTCGGCCCCGTCGATCAGGTTCATCTTGGGCGACCCGATGAACCCTGCCACGAACAGGTTCGCAGGGCGGTGATACAGTTCCAGCGGGCTGCCCACCTGCTCGATATTTCCGGCATTCAGCACCACGATCTTGTCGGCCATGGTCATGGCCTCGACCTGGTCATGCGTCACGTAGATCATCGTTGTCTTTAGCGTCTGATGCAGCTCGGTGATTTCCTGCCGCATCGACACGCGCAGTGCTGCATCGAGGTTCGACAAAGGCTCGTCGAACAGGAACGCCGCAGGTTCGCGCACGATGGCGCGGCCGATGGCCACCCGCTGCCGCTGCCCGCCCGACAACTGCCCCGGACGGCGGTCAAGGTAATTGGTCAGGTTCAGGATGCGCGCCGCATTGGCGATGCGCTTCTCGGCCTCGGCCGCATCCATTCCGGCCATCTTCAGCGGAAAGCCGATGTTCTTCTTCACCGACATATGCGGGTAAAGCGCGTAGGACTGGAACACCATCGCCAGCCCGCGCTTGGCGGGCGGCAATGTCGTCGCATCCTTGCCGTCGATCTCGATCCGGCCGCTGGACGTATCCTCCAGCCCCGCGATCAGCCGCAGAAGCGTCGACTTCCCGCAGCCCGAAGGCCCGACGAAGACCACGAATTCCCCGTTCTCGATCTCAAGATCGATCCCCGGAATGACGGCCACATCCCCGAAGGACTTGTTGACCCTGTTCAGAACTATCTTGCCCATGTCGCCCTCACTTCACCGCGCCGAATGTCAGGCCGCGGACGAGTTGTTTCTGGCTGAACCAGCCAAGGATAAGGATCGGCGCAATCGCCATCGTGCTGGCAGCGCTGAGTTTTGCGTAGAACAGCCCTTGCGGGGCCGAGAAACTGGCAATGAACGCCGAAAGCGGTGCCGCCTTGGTGGTGGTCAGCGTGATGGTCCAGAACGCCTCGTTCCAGGCAAGGATGATGTTCAGCAGCAGCGTCGAGGCGATGCCGGGCAATGCCATCGGCGTCAGCACATAGACGATCTCGTTCCACAGCGCCGCGCCATCCATGCGGGCGGCCTCGAGGATCTCGCCCGGAATTTCCTTGAAATAGGTGTAAAGCATCCAGACGATGATCGGCAGGTTCATCAGCATCAGCGCCAGCACCAGCCCGATCTTGGTGTCGAACAACCCAAGCCGCTGGAACAGCAGATACATCGGGATCAGCACACCCACGGCGGGCATCATCTTGGTCGACAGCATCCACATCAGCAGGTCTTTGGTCTTTTTCCCCGGCACGAAAGCCATCGACCAGGCCGCAGGAATGGCAATCGCCAGACCAAGCAGGGTCGATCCGACCGAAATCACCACCGAATTCCAGAAGAAGCGCGGGTAATCCGACCGCGACCAGACCTCGACGTAGTTCTCGACCGTCCAGCTTGCCCCGATCAACTCGGGCGGCGAGGCGACAGCCGAGGCTTCGGTCTTGAAGCTGGTCAGGATCATCCAGATCACCGGAAAGGCGATCACCAGTGCCACGCCCCAGGCGGCGATGGTGGTCAGGATCATGCGGCGGGGGGTTACAGCGCGTGCCATGTCTCTAATCCTTACGCATCAAGATGCTTGCCGATGCCACGCATCAGGAAGATGGCGACGATATTGGCCAGAACCACCGCGATGATCCCGCCCGCAGCGGCCCGCCCGATGTCCTTGGCCACGATGGCCTGTTTGAAGATCAGATAGGGCAGCGTCGTCGAAGCCGACCCCGGCCCGCCCTGCGTCGTGGTGAAGATCTCGCCGAAAATGCCCAGCAGGAAAATCGTCTGGATCAGGATCACCACGGTAATCGCCCGCATCATGTGCGGCAGGATGATATAGCGGAACCGGCTCAGCGCGGATGCGCCGTCCATCTCGGCGGCTTCCAACTGCTCGGACGACATCGACTGCAACGAGGTCAGCAGGATCAGCGTCGCAAAGGGCAGCCACTCCCACGACACGATGCCGATCACCGACCACATCGGATAGTCCTGCATGTAAAGGATCGGGTCCGACCCGAAATAGATCGACACGGCGGCGAAGAGCCCGTTCTGTGGATGCATGAACAGGTTTTCAAGGATCGACGCCGCAACCGGCGGCATCACGAAAAAGGGCGCTATGACAAGGATGCGCAGCACCCCCTGCCCCTTGACCGGCTGGTCGATCAGCAGCGCGATGGCGATGCCAAGCACCACGGTGATCGCCAGCACCCCGCCCACCAGCGCCAGCGTGTTGCCCATCGCCAGCCAGAAGTCGCTCGACTTGAAGAACCACGTGTAATTCGTGAACCCTGTCCAGCCGGTCCGGTCCGGAGAGACCAGCCGATACAGCCGGAACGAATAGTAGATCGTCATCACCAGCGGCACGATCATCCAGATCAGCAGCAGGGCGACCGACGGGGCCACCATCAGACGGGCGGCGAAGCGGCTGGAATGTGTGGACATGCGAAAGGGTCTCCGGTGTCAGATGGCGATGCCAAGGGTGCCGTCGAAGCGACGCGGATGAAACCAACGACAACAGGGGCGCAAGGAAATGGCCTTCGGGCCGGATCCGGAACGGCGGGCTTGCGGACCGGACACGCCGGTCCGCAAGCCGTCCTTACCTCTCCGGGCCGTGGGAGCCGGCCCGGAGATGCTTCTTACTTGATGTAGCCCGCAGCGGTCATTTCATCGACGGCCAGCGTCTGGGCTTCGGCAAGCGCCTCGTCCACGGTCTTCTGTCCGGCAAGCGCCGCCGAGAAGACTTCGCCCACGCTGGTCGCAAGGCCCGCGAACTCGGGGATCGCGACGAACTGCACGCCGACATAGGGCACCGGCTTGGTGGCCGGATTGGTCGGATCAGCCGCGTTGATCGAGTCGATGGTCATCTTGGCAAAGGGCAGCGCCGCATATTCCGGGTTCGCATAAAGCGAGGTGCGGGTGCCCGGAGGTGCATTGCGCCAGCCTTCCTTCGAAGCGACCAGAGCGATGTAGTCCTTGTTCGTCGCCCAGTTGATGAAGGTCTTGGCGGCCTCTTTCGCGTCGGACGAGGCGGGAACCGCCAGCGACCATGCCCAAAGCCAGTTGGCCCGCTTGCCAAGGCCCGCGTCGGGTGCCAGCGCAAAGCCCACCTTGTCCGCGAACTCGGACTGCGCCGGATCGGTCAGCGCACCGGCCGAAACCGTGGCGTCCATCCGCATGGCGCACTTGCCTTGCAGCGACAGCGTCAGGTTTTCGTTGTAGCCGTTGTTCGACGCGCCGGGCGGGCCGTATTTGGTCAGCAACTCGACATAGTCGGTCATGACCGCTTTCCATTCCGGCTGGTCGAACTGGGGCTGCCAGTTCTCGTCGAACCAGCGCGCGCCATAGCTGTTGGCCATGGTCGTCAGGAAGGCCATGTTCTCGCCCCAGCCGGCCTTGCCGCGCAGGCAGATGCCGTAGATGCCCGCGTCCTTGTCGGTCATCGCGGCGGCTGCGGCCTTGATGTCGTCCCAGGTCGGCGCATCGGGAATGGTGATCCCGGCCTTTTCGGCAAGGTCCTTGCGATAGTTCAGGAACGACGACTCGCCGTAGAAGGGCGAGGCATAGAGCTTGCCGTCCACCGTCAGACCGCCGCGGATCGCGGGCAGCAGGTCGTCGATGTCATAGTCGGCGGGCAGGTCGTTCAGGCTTTCCAGCCAGTTCTGCTTTGCCCAGATCGGAACCTCGTAGGTGCCAATGGTGATGACGTCATACTGGCCACCGCCGGTCGCGATGTCGGTCGTGACGTTCTGGCGCAGGATGTTCTCTTCCAGCGTCACCCACTCGACCTTGATGTCGGGGTGCTTGGCGTAGAAGTCGTCCATCAGGCCCTGCATGCGCACCATGTCGCCGTTGTTGACGGTCGCCACGGTGATGGTGGTTTCGGCCAGCGCAGCGCCCGAAAGGCAAGCCGCGACCGACGCGCCCAAAAGGGCACGGTAAGTCATTTTCATGGGTAGTCCTCCCTAACAAGCGACTGAGCATTTCATCGCCTGACGAGCAATTACTCATATCGCCCCCCTTCAAGTCAAGTGACTTGTTGAGCGAAAATTCAGCAGGCGGGCAAAAATTCCGCCCACAAAACGGACGTCAACGCACAAAGGCCCGTCGGGTTCCGACGGCGCCATATTTTTCCTGCAAGTCCCTGAAAATGCTGCGTTGCAGCAAGGGGGCGGTCAGCCCTGCGCCAGAATCGCCCGCGCGGATGATTCGTCGGTGACGATCCCGTTCAGGATTCCCGCCTTGAGCGCGGCACGGATCGCGGGCACTTTCGACGCCCCCGCCGCCACGCCGATGGCCGGACGGGGCAGGCGCGGATCGATCCGCACCCCGCCCAACCGCGTGTCATCCGGGCTTTCGAGATAGCGCCCCTCGGCGTCGAACACCCATCCCGCAATCTCGCCGATGGCCCCGCGCTTCTGCAGCGCCGTCAACTCGGCGCGCGTGATGAACTTGTCGGCCAGCAGCGGCGCGTCATCGCCCATCTGCCCCACCCCCACAAAGATCACATCCGCCCGCTCGGCCAGTTGCCGGACCTGCCGGATGGGCCCCAGCGCGGTGAAGGCCATGAATTCCTCGCGCGTGGCGGAAATCACCGGCATCGGCATCGGATAATGCGGCGCGCGCACCTTGTCGGCGATCCGCATGATGACATCGAAGAAACTCGCCGACCCGTCGGGGGCGATATTGCCGATCATCGACACCAGACGGTGCTGCGGCGCATCGAGCCCGGTCAGGGAATCGACCATCCCCCGCAAGGCCCGCCCCGTGCCCAGCGCGATGACCAAAGGCTCGGACATCGCCAGAAACCGCTCCAGCTCTTGCGCGGCCGCCGGCGCGATGGCCCGCACCGCATCGGCCCCCGCACCCAGCCCCGGCGCCACCCGCGCCCGCGTCAGCCCGTAACGGTCGGTCAGGGCCTGCTCCAGCTCCAGACATGCCGCGATCGGATGCTCGATGCGCACATGCACCAACCCCTCGGCCATCGCGCGGCTGACCAGCCGTTGCGCCCGCTGGCGGCTCACGCCCAACTCGCGCGCGATCTGGTCCTGCGTCATTCCGGCGACGTAATACAGCCAGCCCGCACGGGCGGCATCGTCGGATTGGCTCGGCTCGATTTCGGGCGAGAGCATCAGATTACCTCATGGGAAGCGCGGAACAGCGCCGGATGCGCCGCCCGCAGGGCCGCGAAACTGTCATAGGTCGCCTCGGCCACGGCATCATCCGGCGGCGTCAGGTCAAGCCCCGCCATATGGCTGCCACCGGTAAAACGCCAGACCCGCATCCCCGCCGCCAGACCCGCCCGAACGCCGTTCAGACTGTCCTCGATCACGACACAGGCCTCGGGCGCCACACCCATCCGGCCTGCGGCATGCAGGAACAGATCCGGCGCAGGCTTGCCGCGCGCCACCTCCGACGCGGTAAAGGCCACCCCCTCGAAAAGCGCCGTCATGCCCGTGATCTCGAGGCTCTTGCGCATCCGCTCGGGGCTGGACGAGGTCGCCAGACAATAGGGCAAGCGCAAGGCGCCGATGGTGTCCACCACCCCCGGCATCCGCTGCAAATCCCGCTCGAAGGCCGCCAGCAGGCGCGCGCGGTAGTCGGCCTCGAACCGCTCGGGCAAGGCCACGCCCCAACGGTCGCGCACCTCTTTCAACACGACAGGATAGGACCGGCCAAGGAAATGGCGGCTGACAAAGGCCATGTCCATCTCGACCCCGTAGCCCTTCAACTCGGCGATCAGCTGGCGGGCCGAGATCACCTCGCTGTCGATCAGCACGCCGTCGCAGTCGAATATGATAAGTTCGGGCTCTCTCATGGCTGTGATGGTGAAAGCCAACGCGGGCAATCTGTCAACGCCTGAATATCTGCTCAGACCAAACGGGGGGCTGCCGCCCCCCGAACCCCCTGCGAGTATTTCGGCAAGGATGAAGGGGGGGGGGGGGATCGTCCGGTCCCCCTTCACACATGTCCAAATATCCTCGGGGGGTGAGCGGCAGCGCCGCGAGGGGGGGGGGGGGGGGGGGGGGGGGGGGGGGGGGGGGGGGGGGGGGGGGGGGGGGGCGGCCCCCCTCGAATTTTCGCAGAAAATTCGTCCGCGCTAGAGTTTCGCCAGAAGCGCGTCGATCTCGGCCCGCGACGGCATCGCGGGCGCGGTTCCGGCGCGGGTCACCGAAATCCCCGCCGTGGCGCAGCCGAAGCGCACGGCATCGACCACGTCGCGCCCTTCCGAAAGCGCCACCGCGAAACCGCCGTTGAAGGCATCGCCCGCGCCCGTGGTCTCGACCACGGCACCCGCGCTGATCACAGGCACATGCACCGACCGGCTGCGGTCCCGATAGAGCGCGCCCTTTTCGCCCAGCGTGATGATCGCCGCCCCCACCCCGCGCGCCAGCAGCGCATCGGCCGCGCGCTCGGCTTCGGCAAGGGTCGTCACGGGCAGGCCCGTCAGGCTTTCGGTCTCGGATTCGTTGGGCGTGATGAAATCGCACAAGGCAAGGATATCGTCGCCCAGCGTCGCAGCCGGCGCGGGGTTCAGGATCGTCCGCGCCCCGCCCGCCCGCGCGATCTCCAAGGCGCGCTTGGCCGCCGGAATGGGCTGCTCGAGCTGCGTGATGAACACCTTGGCCCCGCCGATCATCGCGGCGCGGTCCTCGACATCGGCCACCGAAATCCGCCCCGCAGCCCCTGCGGCCACGATGATCGCATTGTTGCCCGTGGCGTTCTCGATGAAGATATAGGCCGCCCCCGTGTAGCTTTCCGCATCCTCGGTGACCGAGGCCTTGACCCCCGCCTTGGCCCAGGTCGCGCGGGCGATATCGGCAAAGGCATCCTTGCCAAGGCGGGTGATGAAGGTCACATCCCCCCCCGCCATCGCCGCCGCGACCGACTGGTTCGACCCTTTCCCCCCCGGCCCCAGCACGAAGGACGTGCCAAGGATCGTCTCGCCCATCTTGGGCTGGCGTTCGGCACGATAGGCCGTGTCGGCGACGAAGATCCCGAGGATGACGATGGGATTTGCGGCGGTATTGGCGGGCATGGGCTTACTCCTCCGGCGGGATCACGCCCTTGCGGAACATGAAACACCCGTAAAAGCGCCGCTCGCCCGTCTGGATCACCGCATAGGCCTGCCGCGCCATGTCGTAAAAGGCGAACCGTTCGATACCGATCATCGGGCGCGGCTTGCCTTCGGCGGCGTCGATCTCGGCCTGCACCTCGGCCTGCACGGGCGGCACGGTGGCAGGCTCTCCCACCATCTCCATCCGGCCGGCGAAATCATCGACGAACGTGTCGAGGGGCAGCACCGACAGGATCGCATTCGTGGCCTCGGCCGCGGTCAGGTTCTCCATCCGCAAAAGATAGCCAAGCTGCGTGTCCCGCGCGATGCTGTCGGCCGGAAAGTTCGTATCCGACAGGATCAGCACATCGCCATGCCCCATCGCCCGCAAGCACCCCAACACCTCGGCGTTCAGCCGGTTGTCGATCCCCTTCAGCATTCCGTTCCTCCCCGAATTTTCCCCGACCCTGACGCGCCCTGCCCGACGGGTCAAGCCGCCGTCAGAAGCGCATACCGCTGGCCTTGTCGAACAGATGCACCTCGCCCGCCTCGACCGGGGCAAGCGTCACGGCCTCGCCGGGGCGCAGGGTGACGCGCTGGCGGAACACGGCCGTCAACTCGCGCCCCTCGATGCGGATCACCACATGCATTTCCGATCCCGTGGGTTCGACCACCGCCACCGTGCCCTGCATCCCCGCCGCCGCCAGCCCGAGGTTCTCGGGACGGATGCCGTATATCACCTCGCGCCCCTCGGCCACGGCCAACCCGGGCGGCAGGGGCAGCACCGCGCCACCGGCCCGCACGGCCCCGCCCTGCACCACGCCCTCGATCATGTTCATCGAGGGCGAGCCGATGAAGCTTGCCACGAAGATATTGGCCGGACGGTCATAAAGCTCGAGCGGCGCGCCCACCTGTTCCACGCGCCCGCCCTGCATCACCACGATCTTGTCGGCCATGGTCATGGCTTCGATCTGGTCGTGGGTCACATAGACGGTCGTCGTCTTGAGCCGCTGGTGCAACTCGCGGATTTCGGTCCGCATCTGCACCCGCAATTTCGCGTCGAGGTTCGACAGCGGTTCGTCGAACAGGAACACCTGCGGATCGCGCACGATGGCGCGGCCCATCGCCACGCGCTGCCGCTGCCCGCCCGAAAGCGCGCGCGGGTAGCGCGCAAGATAGGGTGTCAGCCCCAGCACTTCCGCAGCCCGGGCCACGCGGCTGTCGATCTCGGCCTTGTCCATGCCGCGCATCTTCAACGGAAAGCCCATATTGGCCCCCACCGTCTTGTGCGGGTAAAGCGCGTAGTTCTGGAACACCATGGCGATGTCGCGCTCGGACGGCGGCAGGTTGTTCACCAGCCGGTCACCGATGCTGATCTTGCCCGACGAAATCTCCTCGAGCCCCGCGATCATGCGCAGCAGCGTCGATTTCCCGCAGCCCGAAGGGCCGACCAGCACCACGAATTCCCCGTCAGAAATATCGAGGTCGAGGCCGTGGATCACCTGCAGCCCACCATACATCTTCTTGAGATCGCGGATCGTGACTTCGGCCATAACCTGCCCCTTTCGGTCGTCTTGCCCCTGATTAGGTAGCGAAGGCGGGCGGGCCTGTCCACGGACTAATCATACTAACATGTTAGAATCTTGACAGGTCGCGCAGGCCTTGCCACTGTCGCCCCAAGGATTGCCGCTGCGCGGGGTTGGGAGGCCCCTTTTGCTGCTGACATGACCCGACGGGGCCAGCGCCGATCCCTGACAAAGAACTTAGGAAAGGCCGACCCCACAAAGGGGGCAACCGGCACGAATGGGAGGACGTTCACGTGAAAGTCGAACTCTACAACGCGATGCGCTCGAAGATGAGCCGCCGCCGCCTGCTGCAGGGGGCCACCGCCCTCGGCGCCGTTACCGCGATGGGGCCGATGGGCCGTCCGGCCTTTGCCGAAAGCCACGGCAACGTCCGTGCCGAAATCCTCAAGATCCCGGGCGTGGGCGCAGGCTCGCCCACCGATGCCGACTGGCAAAAAGTCGGCGAGATGTGCCTTGGCGCGACCAAGTCCAACGTGGCCGAGGGCGAATTCGCCGGTGTCGAGCTGACCTTCTTCGGCATCAACAACAACGGCCTGCACAACATCCTGTTCCGCGGCCTGCTCAAGGGCTGGGAAACCTACACCGGCGCCAAGATCAACTGGATCGACCTCGCGCAGGCCGACTACAACCCGCGCCTGCAGCAAAGCATCGCCACCGGCACGGTCGATTTCGACATCCTCGCGATGGGCGCCCCGCTCGAAGGTGACACCGCCAGCAAGGGCCTGCTCGACGAGATGCCCGACTGGGTCAAGACCCAGATCGAGATGGACGACTACGTGGGCTACCTCAAGGCGCCCGTCGGCACCTGGGATGGCAAGACCTACCGCATCTCGATCGACGGCGACTGCCACACCTTCGCCTATCGCACCGACTACTTCGGCGAAGGCGCCATCGGCGGCGCGACCGTTCCGAAGACCTGGCAAGAGGTCAATGCCGTCTCCAAGGCCGTGATCGGCCAGACCGACCCGCTGACCGGCCAGCCCGCCGTCGGCTACCTCGACCCGCTCAAGGGCTGGGGCGGCTTCGGCTTCTACTTCCTCGAAAACCGTGCGGCGGCCTATGCCAAGCATCCGTCCGACCCGGCGTGGCTCTTCGATCCCGACACCATGAAGCCGCGCGTCAACAACCCGGCATGGGTCCAGGCGATCCAGGACGTGATGGACCTCATCGCGGCCAATGCCTACCCCGCCGACCAGATCAACGCCGACCCCGGCACCACCGGCTTCTCGCAATTCCTCGCCGGAACCGGTTCGATGCTGATGTGGTGGGGCGATATCGGCTCGAACGCGCGCACCTCGGACACCTCGGTCGTGGGCGATGTGGTGGGCTTCGGCATCAACCCCGGCTCGGACAAGGTTTACAACTCCAAGACCGCCGCCTGGGAAGAGACCTACAACGAAGCGCCGAACATGGCCTTCCTCGGCTGGGGCGTCTACGTCACCAACCGCGTCTCGGGCGACGAGAAGAAGCGCAAGGCCGCATGGTCCGCCGCAGCCCATCTGGGTGGCAAGGACCTGTCGCTGTGGATGTCGGCCTATCCCTCGGGCTTCCAGCCCTACCGGAACTCGCACTTCCAGTATGACGAATGGGAAGCCGCCGGCTACGACCGCGCCTTCATCGAGGACTACCTCGGGTCGAACGCCGACAGCTACAACCACCCCAACGCCGCCGTCGAACCGCGTATCCCCGGCATCTTCCAGTACTACTCGGTCGCCGAGGACGAACTGGCCAAGGGCTACTCGGGCCAGTACAAATCGGCACAGGAAACCGCCGACGCGATTGCCGCCGCATGGGAGAAGATCACCGACGAAATCGGCCGCGACAACCAGATCAAGCTCTACAAGGCTTCGCTGGGCCTCTGAGACCGGCCTCAACGGCCAGAACAAAAGCACCCGCCGCGGGAGACCGCGGCGGGTGTTTGTTTTGCGTCAGGTCAGGGTTTGCCACGTAGCAAGATGGCTTTGATAGTCCATCTGCATACGCAGAAACTGGATCGAACTGAACCGTTTGAAACTTGTGTCCTCCGTTTCGGTTTTCGCCCCCGTCCAAGTCCGGACGTAATCGAGCGCCGCCACCGCATCATCAAGGCGGTCACCGTAGACGGGTTCATGATGCGCGACCCGATTCCGCGTCGCATAGATCGTTTCCAAAGCACGCGTCAGATCCGACCGCCGCAGCGACTTGTTCGGGAAGACCCGCTTCAACGAGGTCTTCCAAAGCGTGGCGTCATAATCATGCGAATAGAGCCGCTTCCAAAAGGAAAAGGTCGTCTGCGCAATGATTTGGCCATGCGAGACAGGAAAAAGCGCCTGTCGCGCCTTCGCCACCGCCAGATGCTCGGTTCCGGCGGGAATACCGTTCGGAAACGCCTTGGCATCCAGCGCCGATTTGTCCTTGTAGCTGAGCTTTGCATAGGCCGCCTTGCGGGCATGGGTCATGGCCGTCCGCACAGCGTTCATTTCGAATGGCAGCAACCTGACCGCAGAATGACCGGGCAAAAGCCAGTCCGGATCACCGAAGTCTTCGGTCAATCGCTGGTTGGTTGCGTTGCGCAGCGCAAGTTCCAGCAGCGCGATCATGGACATCAGCGAAGCGCCCATCTGAAGCGTCTGGTTGTGCAGGGCTATCGCACGGTCCTGCCTGTCGGTCTTGGGAGCAAACGTGCCCAGACGCTCTGCCGAGATGAAATCCACAACCTTCACGTGTCACCCGTTACAAACACACACCCTTGAATAAGAACAAGGGGCTTGCTACGCCCAAAGGCGAAAGGCCGGGGATCAGGTCGGCAGCGCCGCGCAAGTGGTGACGGACCCCCCGCCTATTGAAAGGCCCGCCGGAAACGGCGGACCGCTTTCATTTCTGGCGACTTCGTCCCGTTACGCGGCTTTGTCCAAGGCGCCCCCCTCCCTCCCCCCTTGCCACAACCCCATCCGCTCCACTAACATGCTAGTATGAGCAACGGTGATCTCCTCCACGTCGTCACGAACGACAACATCTCGCCCCGCCGCAAGGCGCTGGGGCGGGGTATCATCTGGGGGTCGGCGGCCCTCATGGCCGTCATCGCGGCGCTTCAGACCTTGCAGGTCACGGGGCACGGCGATTTCGGCTTCGTCAACTGGCGGCCCACGCTTTACGCCTATTGCCTCTGGGCCACCTGCCTGTGCTGGGCGCAGGTGCTTTTGCATGGCGAGCATGGCAAGCGCACGCTCTTCGTGCTTCCGGCGGCGCTGTTCGTCGTCTCGCTTACGGTCTTTCCGCTGCTCTTCGGCCTCTTGATCGCCTTTTCCAGCTGGAACCTCTCAAGCCCCGACGGGCGGCAGTTCAACGGGCTCGACAACGTGCGGCAGATGTGGGCCGACCCGTTCTACTGGAACGCCATGTGGAACATGGTGATCTACTGCGCCGCCATCGTTGTGGAATATGCCATCGCCTTCGGCCTCGCGCTGCTGCTGAACGCCGAAATCCGCGCGCGCAAGTTCTTCCGCGTGGCCTTCCTTCTGCCGCTGATGCTCTCGCCCGTGGCCGTGTCGTGGATGATCGGCAAATCGATGCTCGAGGCGCGCTACGGCCCCCTCGCCCGCCTTGGCCGCTTCCTCGGCTGGGACACGCCCTCGTTCTTCGGCACGCCCGACATCGCCAAGTTCACCATCATGGCGATGGATGCCTGGACCTACATCCCCTTCATGATGATCATGATCCTTGCCGGGTTGCAGGCCATTCCCAAAGAGTTGTCCGAAGCCGCCAAGGTCGACGGCGCGAACGGCTGGCGCAATTTCTGGGAAATCACCTTCCCGCTGATGCTGCCCGTCTCGATCACCGCGATCCTGATCCGCATCATCTTCAAGCTGAAACTGGCCGACATCGTGATCACCGTCACCTCGGGCGGGCCGGGCGGGGCCACCGACACCGTCACAAGCTTCATCTTCCGTGAATACCGCGACCGATCGAACGTGGGCTACGGCACGCTTCTGGCGATGGTCTATCTTGTGGTCATCATCATCGGCATGACGATCCTGATGAAACTCGCCGAACGCTGGACAAGGCCGCAGACATGACCACCCAGATTTTCCGCGACACCTCGACCGACCTGAACCACCGCGCCAAATGGTGGACCAGCCGCATTGCCATCTACGGGGTGCTGGTCGTCTGGGCCATCATCTGCCTGTTCCCGATCTATTGGACCATCACCACAAGCTTCAAGATGGCCCCCAACGTGATGAAGGGGAACCTGATCCCCTGGGTCGATTTCACCCCGAAGTGGATCGGGTGGAAATCGCTCGGCCTGTCGCCCGACACCATCGGCGCGGAATCGACCGTGCGGGCCGAATTCATGAAGCGGTTCTGGAACTCGGCCGTGGTGTCGCTCACCTCCTCGGCGCTGGCCGTGGCCATCGGCAGCCTTGCCGCCTACGGCCTGTCGCGGTTTTCCTACAAATTCCTGTGGATGAAGAACGCCGACATCTCCTTCTTCTTCCTCAGCCAGCTGATCCTGCCGCCCGTCGTCCTCGCCCTGCCCTTCCTCGTGCTTTACAAGGAGCTGGCACTGCTCGACACGCGGATCGGCCTGATCCTGCTCTACACGCTCTCGGTGCTGCCCATCGTCATCTGGATCATGCGCGACCAGTTCGGCTCCATCCCGACCGAGCTCGAGGAAGCCGCCCTCGTCGATGGCCTGTCGATCTGGGGCGCGTTCCTGACCATCATCATGCCCATCGCCCTTCCGGGCATGGTCGCGGCCTTCATCCTGTCGCTCGTGCTGACATGGAACGAGTATTTCTTCGCGGCCCTGCTCACCTCGACCTATGCCAATACCCTTCCGGTGATGGTCGCCAGCCAGACAGGGTCACAGGGCATCTCCTGGTGGTCGATGGCCGCACTTTCCTTTGCCGCCATCCTGCCGCTGATCGTCATCGGCGTGGTGCTGGAACGATACATCATCAAGGGCATGGCCGCGGGTGCGGTGAAGTAATGCTCAAGGGCATCGACCAAAGGCTTTCCGCCGAGATCGTCCATATCCTCATGCTCATGGGGCATGGCGACGATCTGGTGATCTGCGACGTGAACCACCCGGCCGCCACCATCGCGGCCGAAACCACCTACGGGCGGCTGGTCGATATGGCGGGCTGCGACATTCCCACGGCGGCGGCGGCGATCCTTACGCTCATGCCGCTTGACAGCTTCGTCCCCGCCCCCGTCGCACGCATGCAGGTCGTGGGAAACCCCGAAGGCCAGGTCCCGATCTTCGCCCGCACGCAGGCCACCGTCGACCGCGCCGAAGGCCGCCCCGTTCCCATCCGCGCCCTCGAACGCTTCGACTTCTATGCCGAGGCAAAGCGCGCCTTCGCCATCATCCGCACCGCCGACAGCGGCCCCTATGGCTGCTTCATCCTGAAAAAGGGCGTGGTGAACCTGCCGGAACTCTGACCGGCCCCGCGCGAAAGGGGGGCTGTCTGCCCCCCACGGGCCGCAAGCGGCCCGCTCCCCCCGAGGATATTTCAGGCAAGAGGAAAGCGGACAGGAAGCATCTTCTCCCCTTCATCCTTGCCCAAATGCTCTGCGGGGGTCCGGGGGCGCAAAGCCCCCGGTGACGGGGGGCACAAGCGCAGATATCAGGTCGCGGAAAGCCCGAGCACCCGCCGCAGATGGGCAAGGGCCAGCGCCACCCCCGCCTCGCCCGTGCGGGCTGTGGCACGGGGCGCGGTTTCGGTCCACCAGGGATCGCCCTCGCCCGCCCGCTCCATCGCCACGCTCTCGGGCGCAAGCGCCAGCATCAGCGCCGTCTCGCCCTCGCCCGCATGGTCAAAGGGGAAGGCATCGGTCTTCGGGAACAGCGGATGCAGGCGGATCCAGTTGAACGGGTCGGTCCCCGCCTCGTGCGCGGCGTAATAGTCCCGCATCTCGCGCTTGCCCCACCAGCCCGCGCCCCGCGTCTCTTCCAGAAAGCGGAAGATCACATTCCGCGCGGCAAGACGAAAGGCAAGGTCGGTGGGCATACCCTGCCCGATGTTTTCGGACTGGTGGTGGATCACCGCATGCACGTTGCGGAACCCCGCCCGCAGCAGCGCCATGCACAGCCCCTCGAAGAACGGCACCAGCGCGCCTGCATCGACATGCAGCGTCGTGCCATGCTCGGGCCCCGCCACGGCATGGCTTGCCGCGCCATAGGCAAAGGGTGGCAGCACCACCACCTCGTCGCCCAGCCGTTCCACGATTTCGGTCACGGCCAGCAGGTCCACCCCCGCAGGCAGGTGGCCGCCGTG
Organism: Paragemmobacter straminiformis; assembly: GCF_014243445.1. Lineage (GTDB taxonomy): Bacteria > Pseudomonadota > Alphaproteobacteria > Rhodobacterales > Rhodobacteraceae > Paragemmobacter > Paragemmobacter straminiformis. The sequence continues at coordinate 69,712 of NZ_JACLQD010000004.1, read as the reverse complement.
ATGCTCCATCACCCCAAGCGGCAGCACCACCGGCACCCCCGCCGCAATCGCCGCCTGCACCTGATCGGGGCGCATCCGTTCATATCGCATCAGCCCGCCCCCAGCTCATGCGCGATATCGCGCGTCTGGGCGTAAAGCCGCTTGAACAGCGGATACTGCCGCGCATAGGCGGGCACCTGTTCCGGCGTCACCACCCGCGCCACGGGGTTCCATTCGGTGATCTCTTCCGCCATCGCATGGCCCACCGCCACGGCGGCAAGGAAGGCGTCGCCATAACTCGCCCCCACCGTCTTTTCACAGACGATCTGCCCCGTCCCCGAAATGTCCGACGTTGCCTGCATCCAGACCGCGTTCTTCACCCCGCCCCCCACGGCCAGCACGCGGGCGGGCGAGGCGCCAAGCTCGGCATAGGTCTCGAGCACATGCGCCGTCCCCGCCGCCACCCCCTCGATCGCCGCGCGGAACATGTCGCCCCGCGTATGCGTGAGGTTGAGGCCGAAGAACGCCCCCTTGGCCAAGGGGTCATGGATCGGTGTCCGCTCGCCGCTGAAATAGGGCAGGCAGATCAACCCTTTCGCCCCCTTCGGGCTTGCCTCGGCCTCTGCCGCCAGCGCCGCGAAATCGGCGTCGCGCGCCAGCTGGTCGCGGAACCAATGGGTCAGCGTGCCCGATGTCGCCAGCCCCGCCATCGAGGCATGCATCCCCGGAAACAGCCACGGTGCATACCACAGCCGCGCATCCCGCACGGGGTCCGAGGTGACCTGAATGATGAAGATGGTCGAGCCATACATCATCATCATCTCGCCGGGGCTTTGCACGCCCACCGATACCGCCTCTGCCGCCGCGTCGATGGTGCCGACCGTCACGGGCGTGCCCGCCGCCAGCCCCGTCTCGGCCGCCGCCGCCGCCGTCACGCTGCCCGCGATATCGGTCGACCAGGCCAGACGCGGCAGACGGCCAAGCTCAACGATGTCCCCCGCCAGCGCATCGGTCCATGCCAGCGCGTTCACATCGTAAAGCGGCGAGAAATTCGCAGCCGTATAATGGTCGATCACATATTCGCCGGTCAGTTTCCACGTGACATAGCTGGTCGAGGTAAGGATCTTCGCCGTCCGTTCGAAAAGGTCGGGATGCGTCCGCCGCAGCCACAGGATCTTCGGCCCCACCGACTGCGAGGTGAGCGCATTGCCGCAGAGCCGCATGATGCGGTCCTCGCCGATCCGCGCGGTCAACTCCTCGATCTCGGCCGCGGCCCGCGTATCGACCCCGTAAAGCACCCCGTTCATCAAGGGCGCGCCGCCCGCATCTACGGGCAACATGCAGGGGCCGATGGCGCTTGCCGCCACGGCCGCAATCGCCTTGGGGTCCACGCCCGACTGTGCGAGCAAGGCCTTGGTCACAAAGACGAAGTCCCCCCACCAATCCTCCTCGGCCCGATGCTCGGCCCAGCCCGGTCGCGGCACCAGCATCTTGTGCGCCCGCGTCGCCGTGGCGACGATGGCGCCCGCCGCATCCACCAGAACGCCCTTCGTCTCGAAGGTCCCGATATCGACACCCAGCGTATAGCTCATCGGATCAACCGCATCTCCGGCCCGATCCGCGCAATCGCGGCGTCAAGCAATGCCACCATCCCCGCCACATCCGCAGGGTCGACCACTTCCAGCGATGAATGGGTGTAGCGCATGGGGAACCCCACATCGAGGCAGGCCACCCCCTCCTCGCCCATGAACTGGATATAGGACAGGTCCGTCAGCGCCCCGGTATGGGCCGACCGTTGCAACGCCAGCCCCTCGGCCTCGGCCACATCCTCGAACAAGGCGACCAGCACGGGATGCGGGATCACCCCGTTCAACGTGCCGCGCCCGTGAAAGGAATAAAGCGAAATCCCCGGCCCGCCGCCAAGGGTCACTTCGCCCCGCCCTGTCATATCGGGGGTGTCGCAGGCCAGCAGCAGGTCAATCTGGAACGCGATATCGGGCTTTGCCGCCGCCGCCGCAGGCAGCACGCCGCGCAGGTTGAACTCCTCCTGCACTGCCCAGACCAGATGAACCGTCGGCCCGGCCTTGCGCTTCGCCAAGGCTTCCGCCAGCACCATGAGTGCCGCACAGCCCGCGCGGTCGTCGATCGAGGTTCCCGCCATCCGCCCCTTGGCAAGGTCGATCACATTGGGCCGGTACACCACCGCATCCCCGATCCGCACCCCCGCCGCATGCGCCTCGTCCTTCGATGCAAAGCCGCAATCGACATACAGCTCGGCATAGGGCACCACGCGGTATTTCTCGTCCGGTGTGGTTGCATGATGGCTCTTGTTGGCAATCACGCCGTTGATGTCGCCCTTGCGCGTGCAGACCAGCACCGACTGCGATGCCAGCGCCCGCTCGGGCACGCCGCCCAGCCGCTCAAGCCGGATCAGCCCCGACGCCTCGACCTTGCGCACGATGAACCCCAACTGGTCCATATGGGTAAAGACCAGCACCGAAGGTGCTGCCGGATCGCCCTCGACCGTCGTCGACAGGTTGCCCAGCCGGTCGGTCCGGTGCGCCAAGCCCAGCGCATCGAGGTCCGCCGCGATCCGCGCGCGGATACGGTCCTCATGCCCCGCCAGACCCGGCACCAGCATGTATTCGCGGATCAGATCACGCAGCTCCATTCCCGCCTCCCCGAATGCCTTGCAAGGAAATTGCAATTTTCTTCAAAGAAAATTGCCCGTTTCCCACGCCGCTCAATACCCCCGCGCCGCCCGCGCGCGGTCCATGAAATCCTTTGCCCGCTCGGCATCGACAGCCGCCCATGTGTCGCCGCCCACCTTCAGCGCCGACCCCACGATGCAGCCATCCGCCACCCGCAGCACATCGGCAATCGTGGCGTGTTTGACGCCCGTATTGGCCAGCACCGGCACCTTGGGCAGCACCCGCTTCACGGCCTCGAGGTCGCGCATCTCTGCCGCCTCGCCCGTGATCGCGCCCGACACCAGGACCGCATCGGGGATCGACGAAAACACCGCCGACCGCGCCCTGTCGGGCAGCGAGCGCGGATCAAGGCTTCCGGCAAACTCGGCCGAGACATTGTAGAGCAGCGCGCAACCGGTATTGCCCAGCCGGTGCTGATAGCGCTGCGCCGCCCCCGCATCCGGCGCCCAGACGCCCATGTCGGATGCGTAAGTGCCCGTGAAAATCTCGCGCAGGAAAGCCGCCCCCGTGGCCGCCGCCAAGGCGATGCTCGCCATCGGGTCCCACAGGACGTTGACGCCGAAAGGCACCGTGATCTCGCCCCGCAGCCGGCCCACCACATAGGCCATCGTGGCGGTCGAGGCCGTATCCACCTTCAACTCGTAGGGGCGGTCATTCTCGTTCCCGAACATCACCGCATCGACCCCTGCCGCCTGCAAGGCCATCAGGTCCGCCCGCGCATCGGCGATGATCCCTTCGACCCCGCGCGCCGCATCATGCAGCGGCGTGCCGGGCAATGCGCCCAGATGCACCATGGCGATCACGGGCTTCCTGCCCGCCCCGAAAACACGCTCGAACCTGCTCATACCATCCTCCCAAGATGCCCCCACGCTAGTCGGAAAGATATTGGACAGGAAGGGGCTTCATACTAGCATGTCAGCGACAAGGCAGGGGGCGCTTATGCAAAAAAGACACTGGGACAGGCTCGGCAACGGCGGGCTGACCTTTACCACCCTCGGCTTCGGCACCGCCCCCATCGGCAACCTCTTCCGCGCCATTTCGGACGACGATGCCCATGCCGTGCTGCAAGCGGCGTGGGAGGGGGGCGTGCGCTATTTCGACACCGCGCCCCTCTATGGCCTCGGCCTTTCGGAAACCCGCCTCAACCGCTTCCTGCGCGGAAAGCCCCGCGACGAATATGTGATCTCGACCAAGGTCGGCCGCCTGTTCCGCGCCACCACGCCCGACAGGCGCGACGGCTTCGGCAAATGGTTCGACGTGCCCTCGCGGAACGAGGTCTATGACTACGGCTATGACGCCACCATGCGCTCGCTCGAATTCTCGCTCGAACGGCTCGGGATCGACCGCGTCGACATCCTCTACGGCCACGACCTCGACATCTTCAACCACGGCAGCCAAGCCGCCCTCGATGCGCGTCTGGCCGAATTCATGGCCGGAAGCTACCGCGCCCTCCTGAAGCTCCGCGACGAAGGCACGATTCGCGCCTTCGGGGCAGGCGTGAACGAATGGCAACCCTGCGCATGGCTGATGGAGCGGGGCGATTTCGACATCTTCCTTCTGGCAGGGGAATATTCCCTCCTGCGGACCGAGGCGCTCGATGGTTTCATGGACCCCGCTGCCGAACGCGGCGTGGGGGTGGTGATCGGCGGGCCCTACAATTCCGGCATCCTTGCCACGGGGCCGAAACCGGGCGCGAAATACCGCTATGAGGACGCGCCCCCTTGGGCGTTGGAAAAGGCAGGCCAACTCCAGACCCTCTGCGCCGCCCACGGCACCCGACTCGTCGATGCGGCCTTCCAGTTCTGCGCGGCACACCCCGCTGTCGTCTCGGTCATCCCCGGCGGCCAGACCGTGGCCGAAATGGCAGGCAACCTGAAAGCCGCCGCCGCCCCCGTCCCCGCCGCCCTCTGGGCCGCGATGAAAGACGGCAACCTTCTTCCCGCAACAGCTCCGGTAAGCCCATGAAGATCGACGCCCACCAGCATTTCTGGCACCCCGACCGTGGCGATTACGGCTGGATGCCCAAGGACAACGCCATCCTGTCGCGCCCCTACGCGCCGCAAGACCTCGGCCCGCAACTGGCAGCGGCAGGGATCGACGGCACCGTCCTCGTGCAGGCGGCGCCGACCGTGCAGGAAACCGAATACATGCTGGGCATTGCCGATGCGACACCTTGGGTCATGGGCGTCGTAGGCTGGATCGACTTCGAAAACCCCGCCGACCTGTCACAGCTGAAACGCCTGTCGCAACATCTGAAATTCAAGGGCGTCCGCCCGATGATCCAGGATATCCCCGACGAGGGCTGGATGCTGCGCGACGACATCCAATGGGCCTTCCGCGCGCTCTGCGACCTTGGCCTGCGCTTCGACGCACTGGGCTTTCCCCGCCACCTCGCCAATTTCCGCACCCTCTTCAGCCGCTACCCCGACCTGCAGATCGTCATCGACCATTGCATGAAACCGCAAATCCGCGAGGCTTCCGCCGACCATCTGCGCTTCTGGTCCGAGGGCATCTCGCGCCTCGCCGACGAAAGCGCCGCCTGCGTCAAATTCTCGGCCCTCATCACCGAGGCGAACGAGGGCTGGACGGTCGAAGACCTCCGCCCCTACACCGACCACATCTTCGCCACCTTCGGCCCGGAACGGGTGATGTGGGGCTCGGACTGGCCGGTCTGCCGCCTGCGCGGCGAATATGCCGACTGGCACGCCGCGGCCCAAACCCTCACCGCCGACCTGACCGATGTCGACCGCGCCCTGATCTTCGGCGGCACGGCAAGCAGCTTCTACGGGCTCTGACCGCGCAACCCCGATCCGCGCAAAAGGGGGGCTTTCCGCCCCCCTCGCCCCGTCGGGGCTTCACCCCCCGAGGATATTTCAGGCAAGAGGAAGGGAAACCCGCCCCCCGCTTTCACATTCGCTCAAATATCCTCGGGGGGTGAGGCGCCTCGCGCCGAGGGGGCGGAACGCCCCCTGATCACGCGCCGTAAAGCGCGCCCGCGATGATGCGGGTCGAGGCGGCGGCATCCTGCCGCGCCATCGCCTCGGCCAGCCCCACATGATGCACAAGACCCGAGGCAATGGCGCGCAGCCGCTCGGTCAGGCGGATATTCTCGCGCGCCTCCTGCACCGGGTCCAGTCCGCCGTGGTCGGGGAACGTGTCGAAATAGATCACCCCGTCATAGCCGATCCGCTCCAAAGCCACGAACAGCTCGACCGTCTGCACCGGATGCACCGTGCCCGCCATCAGCCCGTCATCGCGCTTGCCGTAGCCGTCGTTCAGATGCACCCCGAGAATGCGGGAATAGCGCGCCGCCAGCATCGCCGCCTTGGCCGGCATCTCGCCCGCATAAAGCACATGGGCGAAATCGAGCGTCACCCCCGCATTCTTCCGTCCCAGATCGCGCAGCGCCAGAAGCGTCGTCGCCATATCCGGCATCAACGCATGGGCGCGCGGCTCGTTGGGCTTGTATTCCACCGACACATCCAGCGCGGGGTTATGGTCGCAGACCTCGGCCATCGCCTCGAGCGTGTCGTCCCACATCCGCGCGTAATCGGCCTGAAAGCTGTAGTCGAACCCGTCCTGCCCCATCCAGAGCGTCATCACCGTGCCGCCCATCGCCGCCAGCGCGTCCATCCCGCGCTTGGTCACGTCGATCGCCGCACGCCGCACGGCGCGGTCAGGATGGGTAAAGGCCCCCAGCTTGAACCCCGCCTCGGTGTAATAGCGCATGGCCAGCCCGTTCAGCGCCATGCCCTGCGCGGCCAGCAGATCGGACAGTTCCGCTGCGGAATGCGCTTCGAAATGGTCGGGAAAGTTCAGATCGGCCGCCGACAGCCCGCCCACCTCGCCCGCATGGGCGATCATCCCAGCGATCCCCTCCTTGCCGCGCTTGAAGGCGTTCAGGCGCGTGGCATAGCGCGGGCGGTTCGGCAGGGTCATGGATCGGGCCTTTCGGGGCAGGTCAGTTCGGCGCGAAAAGTTCGGGCCGGTCGCGCTCGAGCGGCTCCAGATAGCTGATCAACTGGCGCAAGTGCAACCGCACCGCCCGCCGCGCCGCCTCGGGGTCGCGCGCTTCGAGCGCCGCTAGGATCGCGCGGTGCTCTTCGACCGTGGCCGAGATCCGTCCCGGCACGGGCAGGATCAGCTGCCGCGCGCGGTTCACATGCAGCCAGGCGGTTTCCGACACCTGCGCAAGCTTGCGGAAACCGGTAAAGGACAAGAGCATCTCGTGCATCGCGGCATCCATCTGGTAAAAGCCCGGAATGTCGCCATCGGCCACCAGCGCCGCCTGCACCGTGATGTTGCGGCGCAATTGCGTAAGCTGGTCGTCGGTGATCACCTCAGCCAGCCGCTCGATCGCCGCCGATTCGATGGCCTCGCGCAGGAAAGCGCCCTCGCGGATCTCCTCCATCGAGAAGCGCGCCACGAACGTCCCGGCCTGCGGCACCACATCGACCAGCCCTTCCGCCGCCAGCCGCGCCACGGCATCCGCGACGGGGCTGCGCGAAACGCCCAGCGCCTCGCAGATTTCGGGCTTGCGCAGGATTTCCCCGGGACGGTAGGCAAGCGACAGGATCGCCTCGCGCAGCGTCTGGTACACCTTTTGCCCCAGCGATCCGGCAAAGGCGTCCAACGGCTGCAACCGCGCAGCACCTGCGTCGGAATGGGCTTGTGAAGCGGGTTCTTGCGGCTGTAACATGCTAACATGTTAGGCAGGAACGCCCCGCTGTCAAGCTAGGCGGGCGCAAGGCAAGGGGACAGTGGCATGGGCGTGACAGAGGCCGGAGTGATCCGTCTGCACGGGTCGGACAATGTGGTGATCGCGCTGGCGGACCTGCCCAAGGGTGCGGCCGTCGAAGGCATAGCACTCCCCGCCCCCGTGCCGCGCGGCCACAAGATCGCCACCCGGGCGATTGCCAGGGGCGAGAACGTGCTGCGCTACGGCCAGATCATCGGACAGGCGACAACCGATGTCGCAGCGGGCGCGCATATCCACAGCCACAACCTCGGCATGGCCCCGCACAGCGACGATTACGCCATCGGCGCGGAATGCACGCCCCTGCCCCCGCTCGAGCCGAAAACCTTCATGGGCTACCACCGCGCCGACGGTCAGGTCGGCACGCGCAACTACATCGGCATCCTGACCTCGGTGAACTGCTCGGGTTCGGTCGCGCGGTTCATCGCCGAAGCGGCCGAGAAGGACCCCGTCCTCAATTCCATGCCGAACATGGACGGCATCGTGCCCATCGTCCACCAGACCGGTTGCGGCATGTCGGGCGTGAACGAGGGCTACCAGACCCTGATGCGGACGCTGAAAGGCTATGCCCGCAACGCCAATTTCGGCGGCATCCTTCTTGTGGGCCTCGGCTGCGAGGTGATGCAGGTCCCCGACCTGGTCGGGCAGGGCCGCCTGCGCCCCGATGGCAACTTCCGCTACATGACCATTCAGGGCACGGGCGGCACCCGCGCCACCATCGCCAAGGCGCTCGAGGTGCTGCGCGAGATGGCAGAGGTCGCCTCGCAGACCCCGCGCGCGCCCGCGCCCGTCTCGAAACTGGTGATCGGCCTGCAATGCGGCGGATCGGACGGCTATTCGGGCATCACCGCCAACCCGGCCCTCGGCCATGCCTCGGACCTCCTCGTCCGCATGGGCGGCACCACGATCCTGTCGGAGACACCCGAAATCTACGGCGCCGAACACCTGCTCACCCGCCGCGCCGTCTCGCGCGAGGTGGGCGAAAAGCTGATCGACCGCATCCGCTGGTGGGAAGACTACACCGCCCGGAACGAGGGCGAGATGGACAACAACCCCTCGCCCGGCAACAAGAAGGGCGGGTTGACGACCATCCTCGAAAAATCGCTCGGCGCCGTTGCCAAGGGCGGCACCGCCCCGCTTTCGGGCGTCTACAAATTCGCCGAACCCGTCACCACGCCGGGCTTTGTCTACATGGACAGCCCCGGATACGACCCCTGCTCGGTCACGGGCCAGATCGCGAGCGGAGCGACCATGATCGTCTTTACCACGGGGCGCGGCTCGGTCTCGGGCTACAAGCCCTCACCTTGCATCAAACTCGCCACCAATTCGGAAATGTATGCCCGCATGGCCGAGGATATGGACATCAACTGCGGCGACATCCTGACCGAAGGGGTGAGCATCGAGAAGAAGGGCGAGGAAATCCTCGACCGCATCATCGCCGTCGCCTCGGGGCAGAAGTCGCTGTCCGAGGAGTTGGGCTTCGGCGGGGCGGAATTCGTGCCGTGGCAGATCGGCGCCGTCATGTGACAGCGCCCTGCCAGGGCCATCTTTCGCCATCGGCGGCGCTACGCCCACACGGCAGGAATTGAGTATTTGGACAAGGATGAAGGGGCAGCGAGCCCGCCTTGTTCATACTCGAACAAATATCCTCGGGGGGAGGATCGCCGCAGGCGATCCCGGGGGGCAGACAGCCCCCCGCGCGCGGCAGGGCCCCCGCACGCGGCAGGGGCCAAGCCTACGGCACCCCCGCCAGCAAAGCACCGATCTCGGCCACCGCCCGTTCCACCAGATCGGGCCTGCCGCGCGATTCGACATTCAGGCGCAGGTAGCTTTCGGTATTCGACGCCCGCAGGTTCAGCCGCCAATCCCCGAAGTCGAGCGACAGCCCGTCGGTATGGTCCTCTTGCCCGCCCAGCGGCGCATAGTGCCGCGCGACGCTCTCGATTGCGGCTGCCGGATCGGAAACGCTGTAGTTGATCTCGCCCGACGAGGGAAAGCCCGCGCGATACGAGGCGACCAGCTCTGACAGGGATTTGCCGCTCCGCCCGATCTCCTCGAGCACAAGCAGCCAGGGGATCATGCCGGAATCGCAGGCGTGAAAGTCGCGGAAATAGTGATGCGCCGACATCTCGCCGCCATAGACCGCCCCCGTCTCGCGCAGGGCCTGTTTCATGTATCCATGCCCCGTGCGCGCCATGACCGCCTCTCCGCCCAGCGCCCGCACCGTGTCGCGGGTGGCAAGCACCACGCGCGGATCATGCACGATCCGCGCCCCCGCCTCGCGCGCCAGAAAGACGCGGGCAAGCAGCGCCACGACATATTCCCCCGGCACGAAAGCGCCCGTCTCGTCGAACAGGAAGCAGCGGTCGAAATCGCCGTCGAAGGCCACCGCCAGATCAGCCCCCTGCGCCAGCACCGCCCGCGCTGTGACCGGACGGTTCGCGGGCAACAGCGGGTTGGGAACGCCGTTGGGAAAGGCCCCGTCCGGTTCGTGATGCATCCGCAGCGCCGCCAGCGGAACATCGCCCAAGGCATCCAGAACCGCGTCGAGTGTCGGTCCCGCAGCGCCGTTGCCACAGTTGAACAGCACCCGCAGCGGGCGCAGGGACGCGCGGTCCACCATCCCCGCGATCCGCGCCGCATAGTCGCGCCGCAGATGGGCGGCATCGGTCACGCGGCCCCCCGACGCGCGCGCAGCCATGCCATCGGGCGCGTCCCCCGCCGCTTCGGCCCGCGCGCGGATCGCGGCAAAGACGTCCTTTGGAAGCGGTGCCGCTCCGGTGCCCGCCAGTTTCATCCCGTTATAGTCTTTCGGATTGTGCGACGCGGTTACGCAGATGCCGCCCACCGCCCCCGTCTCGGCCGTGGCAAAATACATCTCCTCGGTCCCCGCAAGCCCGAGGTCCAGCACCTCGACCCCGACCGCCGCAAGGGCCTCCGCCACCGCCATCGCAATTCCGGCAGACGAGGCGCGGCTGTCGCGTGCCAGAACCACGCGCCTTGCGCCCATCCCTGCCACAGCCGCCCCTGCCACAGCCGCCCCTGCCTCAGCCGTCTCTGCCACAAAGGCCCGCGCGATGCGGCAGGCGATACCGGCATCGAAATCGACCCCGATCCGCCCGCGCACGTCATAGGCCTTGAAACAGGTCAGCATCCCGCACCCCCATCCGCTTGTGCTAGCAGAGTGCCGGCGCCGCAGGAAAGCCCCCGCCGCGCCAGTTCCGGCTTGGCCTGACGGCTGCGGGCAGTGTAATCCTGTCGCCATGACAACCGCCCCTTTCACAGATCCGCCCGCCCCGCCCGCTTCGGCGCTGCTCTGGGCCTATCTCGGGCTTACCGCGCTTCTTGCCCCGCTCGCGCCGCATCTGCTTCGCCGCAGGCTGGCCGCGGGCAAGGAAGATCCCGCCCGCTGGCGCGAAAAGCTGGGGGAAACCGCCCTGCCCCGCCCCGAAGGCCCCCTTGTCTGGGTCCATGCCGTCAGCGTGGGCGAAGGCCTGTCGGTCCTGCCGCTGCTTTCGGCCATCTGCGGCAAGGCGAACGTCCTGCTGACCTGCACCACCGTCACCTCGGCCCGCCTGATGGCCACACGCGCACCGCAGGGCGTGATCGTGCAATTCCTGCCGCTCGACTTTCCCCGCCCCGTCCGGCGCTTCCTGCGCCATTGGCGGCCCGATGTCGCCGTCATGGTGGAAAGCGAGTTCTGGCCGCGCCTCATTCGCGAAACCCACCGCCGCGCCATCCCCTTGCTGCTGGTCAACGCGCGCATCTCGGATGCCTCGCTTGCCCGCTGGTCGCGCCTTGGCGGTCTGGCAAGCGCGCTGCTGCGCCGCTTCTCGGCCCTCACCGCGCCCGATCCCGCCGCCGCCCGCAAATTGCTGCAACTCGGCGCCGATCCCGTCCGCCTGCAGGTGACCGGCTCGCTCAAACGCGGGGCCGACCGGATTCCGGTCGACGCGGCCGAACTCGCGCGCTGCCGGCAGGCGACGGGCCAGCGCCCGCTCTGGCTTGCCGCCTCGACCCATTCGGGCGAGGAAGCCGCCGCCGCCGCCGCGCATCGGCTGGTCCAGCAATCCCTGCCGGATGCGCTTCTGATCCTCGCCCCGCGCCACCCCGACCGCGCCGCCGCGATCCGCGCCGACCTCGAGCAATCGGGCTTCGCCGTCAGCCAGCGCAGCCGGGGCGACCTGCCACAGGGCGACATCTATCTTGCCGACACATTGGGAGAGCTTGGCCTCTGGTTCGATCTTTGCCCGCTCGCCTTCATCGGCGGCTCGCTCGAACCCGTGGGCGGGCACAACGCCTACGAACCCGCCCTGCACGGCGCCGCCATCCTGCACGGCCCGCATGTCGAGAATTTCGCCGATCTCTACGCGCGGCTCGACATTGCCGGAGGTGCCGCGCACATCACCACCGAGTCCCTTGCCCCCGCGCTTGTGCAATTGCAGGATCCCGCGCTGCGCGATGCGATGACACAGGCCGCGCGGCAGGTCGTCACCGCCGAGGGCGACGCGACCGAACGCACGGCGGCGCTTATTTTTTCCGCACTCGCCGCCGCCGCGTCTTCCAGCGCCGGTGCGTCCAGAGCCACTGGTCCATATGCGCCCTGACCTGCGCCTCCAGACTGTCGTTCAAGGCCTGCGTCATCTCGGCGGCGGTGGTATGCGGGACCGGCGCCTCCACGATCAGATCGAACCCGCCATCGGCCCGCCGGATGCCATAGGTCGGAACCACCAGCGCGTCATAGCGCAGCGCCAGTTCCGCTGACGACAGCGCCGTCAGCGCCGCGTGCCCCATGAAACTCAGCGGGACGCCGTCGCCCATGCTCTGGTCCAACACCACCCCGAGCATCCCGCCCGAGCGCAGAAAGCGGACCATGTCGCCCAGCCCCTTGCGCCCGCGCGGGAACAGCGGCTTGCCGATGCCCGAAATCGCCCTGACGTAATGTTCGTTGAAGAAAGGGTTCGCCATCGGGCGATACAGCCCCCCGACACGATAGCCCCGCAAGATCAGCGCGGCGCGGATCGCATCGTAATTGCCGATATGCCCCGTCACCAGCATCACCGGACGCCCCGCCGCATGTGCCGCCGCCAAGGCCTCCACGCCCGGCCCGGTCAAAGGCTCGTCGCGGATCAGCTTCAGGAAATCCGGCGCGGAATAAAGTTCGGCAAGCGACCGGCCCAGATTTTCCGGCACCGTGCGGACCAGACGTGCCACCTCCGCCTCGGGAAGATCGGGCAGCACCAGCGCAAGGTTCTCACGGATACGCGCGCGATAGCCGCCCAATGGGGCCACCACCCGCGACATAAGCCAGCCGCAAACCCGCCGCCGCAGGGGAAAGGGCATCAGCATCAGCACGGCAAAGGCCGCTCGGATCAGGCGGTCCGACAGCCAATATATCACGGTCCGAGGTTCTGGCATCGCATCCCTTCGCGCCGGCGGGGGCGCTTGCGTTAATCAAAGTTTATATCCCCGCCCCGTTCCGCTCACAAGCCGCCGACGGCGCTTCGCCACCGATGGCGCTACGCTTCGGCGCGTCAGGGTTGACAGCCGGACAACCCTCACCACGTATGGGCACAGCCTTAGGACGAGTTTCATGCCCGCGCTGTTCGTGACCAATTTCAACCCGCGTTTTACCGGCGTATCGGCCACTGCGGCGGCCGTTCTGGCAACGCAGAAGCGCGGGCTTGACGCTGTTCTCGTAGGCCACCCCCTGCCCGACTGCCCTGCCCCCGTGCCGGTGCTGCGGGCATTTTCCCTGTCGCGCAACGTGCCAAAGGGCCTGCCCTTCGCGATCTGGCATGTGCGCCGCAATGCGGAAATGCTGGCAGCACTCGTCGCCCGCGATATCCTGCGGCTGCCTGTGCGCATCGTCTTTACCTCGGCCGCCCAGCGCCGCCATTCGGCTTTGCCGCGCTGGCTCATCAGCCGGATGGACGCGGTCGTGGCGACGACACCGCTGGCCGCCGCACTGGTGCCCCATGTGCGCGCCGTGGTGCCGCATGGCGTCGATACCGCCCGCTTCACCCCCGCCGCCGACCGCGCCAAGGCATGGGCCGCAACCGGCTTTCCCGGCGCTTACGGCATCGTCACCGTCGGGCGCATCCGCAACGAAAAGGGCACCGACCTTTTCGTCAAGGCGATGATCCGCGCCCTGCCGCATCTGCCGCAAGCGACCGCCGTCGTTCTCGGCATGGCGAAACCGGCCGAGGCCGACTTCCTCACCACGCTGCGCGCCGAGATCGCCGCCGCCGGCCTGACCGACCGCATCCTCTTTCCCGGCGAGGTGCCCTCGGACGCGATGCCCGGCATCCTGCGGGGTGCAGCGCTCCTCATGGCCCTGCCCCGCTACGAAGGCTACGGCATGACCCCGCTCGAGGCGATGGCCTGCGGCGTGCCGGTGATCGCCTCGCAGGCGGGACATTTCGCCGAATTCGTGGGCAAGACCGCAGGAGAGATCGTCGCGCAGGAAGATTGGGCCGGTGCTGCCGACGCCGCCATTGCCCTGCTGTCCGATCCGGCCCGCCACGCCGCCGCCGCCGCCGCCGCCCGCGACCGCGCCACAGGCCTCTTCGGCATCGAGGCCGAGGTCGCCGGCATCCGCAGCGTCTACGACTCGCTCTGGAAGGCCGCGCCATCGACGGGGCGCGCATAGACGTCATCGTAGCGCGTGATGTCATCCTCGCCCAAGTAGGTGCCCGTCTGCACCTCGATCAGATGCATCGCAACCTTGCCGGGGTTCTCCAGGCGATGCACCGCACCAAGCGGCACATAGACCGACTGGTTCTCGCTCACCAGCCGGACATCGCCCCCGATGGTCACCCGCGTCGTGCCCGAGACGACAACCCAATGCTCGGCCCGATGCACATGGCTTTGCAGCGACAGCGCCGCCCCCGGTTTCACCACGATCCGCTTGACCTGAAACCGGTCCGACAGCGCCAGCGTCTGAAACCAGCCCCAGGGGCGATGGTCGCGGGCGAAATGCTCGGCCTGCCGCGCCCCCTTGGCGCGCAGGGCATCCACCGCCAGCCGCACCTCTTGCGCCCGTGCGGCATCGGCAACCAGCACGGCATCCCCCGACGCCACGGCAATGATCCCGCGCAGGCCGATACCCACCAGTTCCACCCCCGCATCCTCGGACCGCAGCAACGACCCCTCGCAACCGATCGCCGTCACGGCACCGCCCAGCGCATTGCCCGCTGCGTCTGTTCCCATGGCCGACGCCACCGCGTCCCATCCGCCCAGATCGGCCCATTCTCCCGCGAAAGGCACCACGACCAGCCCGTCGCACCGCTCCATCACCGCATGATCGATCGAAATCGAGGGCAGCCGCGCCCATGCCGCCGGGTCCAGCCGCAGAAACCCCAGATCGGCCCGCGCCCCCCGCATCGCGGCTTCGACCGGGGCGAGCAGATCGGGGGCATGGCGCAAGCAGGCATCGAGAAGGGTCCCGACCGTGAACAGGAACATGCCGGAATTCCACAGATACCCGCCCTCGGCCAGCATCAGCGCGGCGGCGGCGGCATCGGGCTTTTCCACAAAGCCGCGCAGGGCAACAGCCGCCCCGCCCGACACGTCGCCCGACGCCTTTACGGGGTCAAGCCAGCCATACCCCGTTTCGGCCCGCGTCGGCGTGATGCCAAAGGTCACAATCCGCCCCTCCAACGCGGCGGCCCTGCCCCGGTCCACCGCCTGCCGGAAGGCCGCCGCATCCGGCATGGCATGATCGCAGGGCAAGACCAGCATCAGCGTCTCCGGCCCCTTTGCCGCCAAATGCAATGCCGCCGCCAGTATCGCGGGGGCTGTGCCGCGCGGCGCGGGCTCGATCAATATCGCCGCAGGGTCGCGTCCGGCGGCCTGCATCTGTTCGGCCACGATAAAGCGGCAATCCGCCGCCGTCACCACGACCGGCGGCGCAAAGCGGCCATCCCCGACCCTGCGCACCGTCGCCTGAAACAGGCTTTCCGGCCCCGACAACGCCGTGAACTGCTTGGGAAAGCTCTTGCGTGACAAAGGCCAAAGCCGCGTGCCGGACCCGCCGCACAACAACACCGGATAGATCATCGCATCACTCGCACAAGGGGACAATTACACGCAAAGGTAGATTGACCCCTTCCCCCTTCCACCGCAAGCCTGCCAAGACCGTCCGGCCTTCCCGTCCCGCTCGACGAAGGCCGATCTTTGCCGCAGATTGGGCCGACCCCGCCCTTGGCGCAACGAAAGGTTTCCCCATGTCACTGGCCGACCAAGCCACCCGCGCCGCCGCCGAAATCCGCGAAGCCGTCGCCGCCATCGCCCCTGCGGCCATGTCGGGCATGGTGGACGAACTTGCCGCCGCCCGCCGCATCGTCTGCTACGGCGTCGGACGCGAGGGCTTGATGATGCGCGCCCTTGCCATGCGGCTTTACCACATGGGCCTCGATGCCCATGTCGTGGGCGACATGTCCTGCCCGCCGGTCGGCCCGGGCGACCTGTTGCTGGTCAGCGCGGGTCCGGGCGGTTTTTCCACCGTCGACGGGCTGATCGGTGTCGCCCGCACCGCCGGCGCCCGCGTGGCCTGCATCACCGCCCAGCCGCAGGGCAGCGCGTCACGGGCCGCGGACCGCGTTTTCCTCATCCCCGCCCAGACGATGGCCAATGACAAGGGGCCTGCCGCCACCAGCGTCCTGCCGATGGGCTCTCTGTTCGAAGGCGCCCAGTTCCTCGCCTTCGAGCTTCTCGTCCTCGCCCTGCGCGACCACCTCGGCGAACCGCCCGACGCCATGCGCGCCCGTCACACCAATCTCGAGTGACGCGGCCTCAGCCGGCCGCCCGCTGCGAGATCAGCGCGCATAGCACCAGCTGCATCAGGTGATAGACCATCAGCGGAAGCACGATCAGCGGCAGGTCCGGCCCCGCGAACAGAATCCCCGCCATCGGCAATCCGGTGGCAAGGCTTTTCGTCGAGCCGCAGAACAGCACGGCATAAAGGTCCGCCCGCCCCAGCCCCATCGCCCGCCCCGCCGCCAGCGCCACGGCGACGACCACCACGAACATGGCAAAACACAGCCCCACCGTCAGCACCAGCGCACCTGCCGACAGCTTGCTCCAGATGCCGTTGACCACGCCCGCCGAAAAGGCCGCGTAGACGATCAGCAGGATCGACCCCCGATCCACGATCATCGTCGGCAATTTCTGCCGGTTCAGGAAATCGGCCAGCAGCGGCCGGCACAGTTGGCCCAAGGCAAAGGGCAGCAATATCTGCTTGCAGATCGTCCAGATCGCCCCGGCATCCACCGCATGCTCGCCCCCCTGCGGCACCAGCAGCGCCAGCATCACCGGCGTCAGCACCACCGCGATCAGGTTCGAGATCGACGCGGCGCAGACCGCCCCCGCCACATTCCCCCCCGCGACCGACGTAAAGGCGATCGAGCTTTGAACCGTCGAAGGCAGGCAGCCGATGTAAAGGAAGCCGATCCCCATCGCCGCCGGAAGCCACAGCCCCGCCAGCGGGTTCAGCGCCAGCCCGAGCAGCGGAAACAGCGCAAAGGTGCATAGCAGGATGACCGTCTGCAACTTCCAGTTCGTCAGCCCCGACAGGATCGTCGCCGTCGACAGCTTCGCCCCGTAGATGAAAAACAAAAGTGAAACCGCCCAGAACGTCACCTGCTTCAACCCCGCCGCAACCTCGCCCCGCGCGGGTGCAAGGCTGGCCGCAAGAACGGTCAGGAACAGCAGCATCATGTAGCGGTCGATGCCGACACGCCGCAACGCCGCCTCGGCCCTGCGCAGCCCGCTCAGCACAACCGCCCCCGCGCAACGCAGGCCATCCGGCACGCACGGCCCCGCACGACCACCCGCAGGTTCATATCCGTCATCTTCAACGCGTTCTTCCCCCAAAGCAGGCAGCGCAACGGTCACCGCTCCGGCCACAGCCGGAACCCGTCCGGATGTCTACGCCTCTTCCGGCGGCTTCGGCAATCACGGCCGCCGAAATTCCCGCCCGCCCCGCCGTTCGGCAAGGGGCCACGCCAATCGCGCAGACCACCCGTCACCGGTACCCGCCTGCGGCGTGCAGGATCGCCGCACAAGACGGCCAGAAAGCCGCGCGGCCCTCCCGACGGGTCCAACATCGGCCGGACCACCGTCACCGGAACATGGCTGCCGTTTGCAGGCACGGCCCGGCACCGTCAGACGCCCCCGTTTCCACGGCACAGACGGGCATCTGCCGCAATCCGGCGACCGCGACCCGATCCACGCAGGCGGCAGCATAAAGTCTGCAAGACATGCCTCTGGCCGGGCAAACATGGCATTTGCCGACAGGACTCGGCCAAAGCCGGGAAGTACGGCACGGTTCTTGCTGTCAGGGGTCGACAGTCCTCATCGCGGTTTTCCACCAAATGCCCAAATCTTTCCTCCACCGTCACCTCGCCGTGGCCTCCTCCGGCTTGAAAAGCCTGGCCTTCGTCTTGGCGATGGGCTCGGCGCAAGCCGCAACAGCGACCGAGGTGGCCGTCGCCTTCCGCGATGTGGGCTATGGCACCTTCGACGGATCGCAGCTGCAAAACATCGGCTCGCCCGCCAGCCTTTTGTCCGTTCCGGGCATTTCCAACGTCGAATTCGTCCAGGACACCGCGAGCGGCCGCTTCGAGGCCATCCAGACGGGCTGCGACAGCCAGGGCAACGATGTGGCCGTCACCCTAAGGCTGACCGTCGACCCGGCCAAGGTGGCCGGTTCCACCAATGGAACGATCAGCTTCCTTGTCTGCGTGAACTGGCTAGACCAGCCGGGCGGCAAGATCGAGGGCTTCGGCTTCATGCTGCCCGAAGGCGAAAGCGTCTCCATCGCCAACACGTTCAACCCCGCCAAAAGCCTTTACTTCGATCGTGTCGGCCCGACCGACGGCACCAACTTCTTCGCCGACCTGACCAAGAGCGGCGGAAACAGGACCTATGTCTTCGACGGCACCGCAGCCTCGAGCTTCATCGGAAGCGCAAACTTCCGTCCGGCCTCGCTGGTTCAGGAATTGAACACCTATTACGACGCCGTCACCGCAACGGTCCCCGAACTGACCGTCACCAAGACCGCCACAGATTCCGACGCCTCGGTGCCGAACGCCAAATCCGGCGACAGCATCGGCTGGATCGTGACCGCCAAGAACACGGGGACATCGAACCTCGTCTACTCGGCCTTTGCCGACAGTTTCGCCACGACCCGAACCTACCTCGGGCTCGACACCAATTCCGACGGCACGGTCGACAACGCCGCGGCCCTGACCAACGCCTCGGTCCTGCAACCCGGCCAGACATGGCGCTGGACCGTCAGCCACACCCTCACGCAAACCGAGGTGAATGCCGGCAAGGTCGAGAACGTCGCCAGCGTCGCGGCGGCCGAGTCCGGAACCAGCACGGCAGTCACCGCCTACAGTGCCGCGAATGGCGTGGCCTCGACCGCCTCCAGCGCACCCGCCGCATCGGGCGGGGCCATCGTGCTGCTGCCCGCATCCCCCGCCATCGACGGCGTAAAGACCGCCGCGATCACGAACGATGTGGTCCCGAGCGGCCTGTCCGCAGGCGATACGGTCACCTACACGGTCGCCGCGACCAACACCGGCAATGTCACCTTGACCGGCGTCACGGTGCAAAGCGACACGCTCAAGAAGGCCGATCTGACATCCGCGACCAACAGCCTCGGCAGCTTCACGCTCGCCTCGGGGTCGACGACACTGGCTCCGGGCGCGACGGCAAGCTTTCACGCCACCTATCTCGTCGCCCAGGCCGATATCGACGCGGGCGGCCTGACCAACACCGCGACCGTGGCAGGAACGCCGCCGACGGGCGCGGCCGTGACCGATGTCACCGACGACGGTGACGATACCGACGGCAACACGACCAATGACCAGACTCTGCTGGCTGTGACCGCCTCCCCCGCCATGACGGTGAAGAAGGTCGCCGACGCAACCGCTCTCTCCGCAGCGCCGAAGGTTGGCGAGGTGATCTCTTACACGATCACCGTGGCGAACAGCGGAAACGCCACCCTTTCCGGCGTCACCCTTGTCGATGCGCTGACAACGGACGAGACCTATGTCTCGGGCGATGCGAACACCAATTCCAAGCTCGACTTGGGCGAGACATGGAGCTATTCGGCAAGCCATGCCCTGACCCAGGCCGACATCGACGCGGGCAAGGTCGAGAACCTCGCCGTCGCCAGCGCCAACCCGCCCTCGGGCAGCGGCGACCGGATCAGCGTCGAATCCTCCTCGGCCAGCACAGGCAACGCCACCGCAGGCACCGGCAACGGCGCGCCGACCACGACCACGCTGGCGGCCTCCCCCGCCATGACGGTGAAGAAGGTCGCCGACGCAACCGCTCTCTCCGCAGCGCCGAAGGTCGGCGAGGTGATCTCGTATACGATCACCGTGGCGAACAGTGGAAACGCCACCCTTTCCGGCGTCACCCTTGTCGACGCGCTGACAACGGACGAGACCTATGTCTCGGGCGATGCCAATACCAATGCCAAGCTCGACTTGGGCGAAACATGGACCTATTCGGCCAGCCACGCCCTGACGCAGGCCGACATCGACGCGGGCAAGGTCGAGAACCTCGCCGTCGCCAGCGCCAACCCGCCCTCGGGCAGCGGCGACAGGATCAGCGTCGAATCCTCATCGGCCAGCACCGGCAACGCCACCGCAGGCACCGGCAACGGCGCACCGACCACAACCACGCTGGCGGCCTCCCCCGCCATGACGGTGAAGAAGGTCGCCGACGCAACCGCTCTCTCCGCAGCGCCGAAGGTCGGCGAGGTGATCTCGTATACGATCAACGTGGCCAACAGCGGAAACGCCACCCTTTCCGGCGTCACCCTTGTCGACGCGCTGACAACGGACGAGGCCTATGTCTCGGGCGATGCGAACACCAATGCCAAGCTCGATCTGGGCGAGACATGGACCTATTCGGCCAGCCATGCCCTGACGCAGGGCGACATCGACGCGGGCAAGGTCGAGAACCTTGCCGTCGCCAGCGCCAACCCGCCCTCGGGCAGCGGCGACCGGATCAGCGTCGAATCCTCATCGGCCAGCACAGGCAACGCCACCGCAGGCACCGGCAACGGCGCGCCGACCACGACCACGCTGGCGGCGAAAGCCGTCATCTCGGTCAAGAAGACGGTCGACGACTCGGCGCTGGATGACGGGGTGCGTGTCGGGGATACCCTGCTTTACACGATCGAGGTCGAGAACACCGGCAACGTAACGCTTACGAACGTGACGCTTGACGACGCTTTCAGGGACGCGAAGGGCAACAGCCTGACCTTGACGTCGGGGCCGACCCCGCGCGGCATCCTGACCGACGATACACTGGATGTCGGCGAGGTCTGGACGTTTGACGCCAGCTTCCGGCTCGACGCCGGGGCGATAGCGGCAGGCGGGGTCGAAAACCTTGCCACCGTGACGGGAACCCCGCCCAGCGGACCGGCAGTGTCGGCCGAAAGCAAGGTCACCGGCAACAACACCGACAGCGGCGAAGCGACGGGAACCCAATTCCCCGGCGAGATCGGCGGGACCGTGCGGGAATATCTTGCACCGCAGGCGGGTGTGACGGTCTATCTGCTGACCGAGACCGCGCCGGGGGTCTATGACTACGTCCTCGACAATGGCGTGCCGAGATCGGTCGTCACGGCGGCGGATGGCAGCTATGCCTTCACCGGCCTGCCGCCCGGCACTTACGGGGTGGAATTCGCGTCGGATCCTTCGGCCCCGCTGACGGCCGTCAGTCAGGGCGGCGCGGCTTCGGGCAACCGCATCACGGACCTGTCCGTCGATGCGGGCGCGATGCAGGTCCGTCAGGACGCCTTTTCCATCGACCCGAGTGGGGTCGTCTACGACTCCGAAACCTTCGCGCCGCTGGCCGGGGCAAAGGTCACACTGGAATACAACGGCATCCCCGTTCCGGACGACTGGCTGAACACAACGCTCGGCCAAACCAACGGCAGCGTGACCGATTCCAGCGGCATCTACGTCTATATTCTGGACCCTTCAATCGCACCGAGCGGCACCTACCGGCTGCGCGTCGAGCGGCCGGGATACAAGCCTTCGGCGGTCTACAAGCCTGCGGCGGGGGCGATGTCCCCCTCATTGGGCGGAGGAATCCAGCCGGTGGTGGCCGATGCCGTGCCAACCTCGGGCACGTCGAAACTCTATTACATGTCCTTCGATTTCGTCTTCGTGCCCTCCAATATCGCGAACACGTCGAACGGCGTGGTCCACAACCACATTCCCCTCGACGCCGACCTGCTGCCGATGGTCAAGGCCGATGTCGAGGCGATCTTGCGCGATGATCTTGCGATGACGCTTCAGCAGCAGGGCAAGACCATGCAGGGCTATGCCGAAGCTGCGCTCAAACGGCTCCAGTCGCAGGACAAGGCGCTGTGCCAGACGCAGATCGAGACGATCCTTGCCGAACAGCCGATCACCTTCGACGGCGCCGCGCTGTCGCCGGGGTCGGAACAGGCGCTCGACCGTATCGCAGCCGGATTGCGCCGCTGTCCGGACAGCCGCTTCGAAATCGGCGTCTACGCCGATGCGCAAGAAGCGGCAGATGCGGCGCAGGGTCTGACAGATGCCCGCGCCGCCGCAATCGTGGCGGGATTGCGTGACCGGCATGTTGACGGCTGGCAGATCGCGGCGCGCGGCTATGGTGCGGCGGGTGCCGGTCGCGCGGGAAAGGGCGGCGTCGTCCTGACCCTGATCGAGGACGCGCCGGGGGCCAATGGCTGCGTCGATACCTCGACGGCCAGCCATTCCTTCGACAGCGACAGCGGGGCCAATGGCAACCGTCTCGACGCGGGCTTCAACCGTGAAGACCGCGAATGCGCCACGGGCAGCTGGCGCATCCTGTCGGGCAGCGCGCGCCACATGTCATCCGACGGCGGCCTCAGCCAGACCATGGTCAACCTCTCGGTCCGCAAGGAAAGGCTTGTCGGCACCGATCGCCTGCAAGGGCATTTCATCGGGGCCTATGCGACGCGCAGCGACATCTCGGCGGGCGCATCGGGCACGATCCTCGGCTTCGGGCTCAACGCCGGGCTCTACGGGGCGCAGCGCCTCGGCGAGGATCTGTACTTCGACTATTACCTCGGTCTTGCGGCCGGTCGCCACGGGTTCGACTTCGCCTTCGACCGTGTCGGAGGCGTCATCGACGCCCACGGAGCCTATACCTACGGGGCCCTCTTTGCCGGTGCCGCGCTCTCGGGCGAGGCGCAGGCAATGGGGCTTGCCTTCACGCCCAGAGCCGGGATCGACCTTGCATGGTCGCCGGGCGGAAACGGCGACCTGACCCTGACGCGCGGCCTGCTGAAGGATGCAGGCAGCGTGACCGTCCCCGAAGTGATCGGGATGCGGCTTTTCGCCAGCGTCAGGGTCGAAGACCTGTTGCCCGGCTCGCCCATGCTGCTGTCGGTCACGCCCGGTCTGTTCTGCGACCACGGTTTCAACGACCTGACGACCGACTGCGGGCTATCCGCGCGCATCGAACTGTCGCAGGACGATGCCGCCAGACAGCGCAACTTCGATCTGGCGCTCGACCTCGAAGGCACGGCCACTTCACTCAGCACGGGCCTTGAGCTTCGTTACAGCCACGCCCTCGGCGCTGGCCAGCTTGAGGAAAGCGTCACCCTGGGCTCGGCGGGGAGTCTGGTGATGAACGCGCAATACGGGTTGAAGTTCTGACCCATCGCCGCAAGGAAACGCACGCACCGGCCCCTTTCGGGGCCGGATGCCGCAGCCTTTTGGGCGCTCAACCCGGTCGATAGACGCGCTCGGCTTCGGGGTCGACGGTCGAATAGTCCAAGCTGTCCAGATCGCGCCATGCCGCATCCGGAACGGCTGCCCTTGCCCAGTCCAGCGTCTGGCTGACCCTCTCGGCCCGCGACACCCCGACGATGGTGCAGGCAATGCGCGGATCGCGCTGCGAGAATTGCAGCGCCGCAGCGCCGGGGGCAATGTCGTGCCGGTCGCAAAGGGCCTCGACCGCGCGCACAGGGGCCAAGGCGGCCTCGGTGCTGTCCTGATAGGTGATCTTCTTCACGGTGGCGCTGCCCTTGGCCAGCACACCACCCGCATAGGGGGCCGCGTTCAGCACCGTCATACCCTTCGCCTGCGCCAGATCGAACAGCGCATCGGCGGAACGGTTGAGCAGCGTGTAACGATTATGGCTCAGGATCACGTCGAAGGGCCAGTCCCTGACAAGCGGCAGCATCATGTCAAGCCGCCCCATCGCAAGCCCGACGACCGTTGCCAGCCCCTCCTCGCGCAGCCGGAACAACTGGTCCAGCGCGCCGCCTGTCCGCGTGATCTCGGTCAGGTCGCGGGCATGTTCGGGATCGTGCAAATGCAGCATCGGAATGCGCTCCAGCCCAAGCGCCGTCAGGCTTTCGTCGAACGACCGTCTTGCCCGATCGCCGTCGAAGCGGCCCGTTTCCATGTCGCGGTCAAGTTTTGTTGACAGGACAAACCCCTTCGGCAACCCGCCCCGCGCACGGATCGCCGCGCCGATCCGTTCCTCGCTCCGGCCAAATCCGTAATTCCGCGATGTGTCGAGCAGGTTTGAAGGCCCGTCGAAGATTGCGTCTATTGCCGCCCGCGCCGTCGCCTCGTCGACGCCGTAGCCATAGGTGTCGGGCATGTCGCCCAAGGGCGCCGCGCCAAAGCCGATATCCGTGATGACAAGGCCGGTCTTGCCGATGGCATGGGTCTTCATCGCCGCTCTCCCGCGTTTCGTCCCAGCCTACACCGCCAAAGCAACCTGCCGCCATCCGTCACAGATGGCGGCAGTTTCCCTTTTCCCCGCCCCTCTCAGGTGCGGGTGCGCACACCGCTCGACCGGCGGCTTGCCACGGTGGTCAATACCGCCGCCACGATGATCACGGCACCCGTTGATGCCTGAACGTAGAAGGATGGCACCTGCGCCAGCGTCAGAAGGTTGTTGATCACGCCGATCAGCAGCACACCGCTGACAAGGCCGACCATCGTGCCGCGCCCGCCGCCAAGGCTCACGCCGCCGATCACCGCCGCCGCAAAGGCCGAGAAGATGATGCCCTGCCCCTGCGTCGTGACGGCCGAGTCGAGCCGCCCCGTCATCAGCACCCCTGCCAGACCGGCAAGCAGACCGGCATAGACAAAGGCCGACCAGATCACGCGGTCGACGTTGATACCCGCCGCCCGCGCCGCATCTTCGTTTCCGCCGATGGCATAAAGCGCGCGCCCGTAGCGGTGGTATTTGAACACCAGACCGATGGCGACCGCGACAAAGGCAAAGACAAGCACCGACACCGGAAGCCCCAACAACTTGGCCGACCCGAGGTAGGTCAGCGCAGGCCCCGGCGAATAGATCGACCGCCCGTTCGACACGATCAGCACGCCACCGCGCAGCAGGACAAGCAGGCCAAGCGTCGAGATGAACGGGTTCAACCCGACCCGCACGACCATGAAACCGTTGAAATACCCGATCAACCCCGCCGTGCCCAAGGCGACGACCAGTCCCATCCATGACGGCAATTCGATCCCGAAGCCGCCCGCCGTTGCCGGAACAAGACAGACCGCCGCCAGCATCGGCGCAAAACCGACGATGCCTTCAAGCGACAGGTCAAGCCGTCCGATCAGCACGACAAAGGTAAGTCCGATGGTCGTCAGGCCAAGCACGCTGACCTGTTCGAGGATGTTGATCAGGTTGATGCCCGTGGCAAAGTTCGGCGCGACCACGGCGCCCACAAGCACCAGAAGCGCCAGCACCGGATACATGGTATAGCCGCCCGCGACAAAGGCGCTGCCAAAGGCCGAAAGCCGCGACCGGCCCGCCGGCGTTCCGGCCTTTGCCTGTCCTGTCATTGCACTGCTCATGCCACGCCCTCCATGCGCAAAATCAAGTCTTTCATCGTGTAGTCTCCGCGCAATTCGCCCGTGATCCTGCCTTCGAAGACTATCACGACCCTGTTTGCCAGTTGGGAAATCTCGTCCTCCTCGTCCGAGACGACGATGACTCCCAGACCCTTGCTCGCCAGATCGCGCAACAGGGCGTAAAGCTGTTCCTTGGCCCCCACATCGACACCCCGCGTCGGGCTGAGTGCGACGATCACCTGCGGGTTCTGGCAAAGGGCGCGCGCAAAGACGACCTTTTGCTGGTTGCCGCCCGAAAGCTGGCTGACCGCCTGCTCCAGCGACGAGGCGATCACATTCGTCTGCCGCGCCAGATTGCCGACATGCGCGGCCTCCTTGTCGAGGTCGATAAAGCCGAAGCGGCCCGACAAAACATCAAGCCCGCCGATGGCGACGTTTTCCCGCACGCCCAGGATCCCGACATAGCCGCTGGCATGGCGGTCCGTCGGCACAAGCCCGATGGTGGGAAGCGTGCCGCCCGCACCGCTGACCTTGCCCTTATAGGGGGTCAACTGGCCGGCAAGCATCATCGCCAAGGCTTCCTTGCCGCCACCGACAGGGCCGGCCAGCGCCACGATCTCGCCGGGCCGGATCTCGAAATCGACCCCTTCCGCCGAAACGGGGTAAAGCCCGATCCCCCTTGCCTGCAACAGAACAGGCGCATCTGCCTGCGTATGGTCCACGCGGACCGAGCGGGCGGTCTTTTCGCCCATCATCAGGTCGGCGATCAGCTCGACGTTGAGGTTGCCGACATCCTCGCGTTCCTTCACCACCTGCCCGTCGCGCAGGATCGTCACGGTATCGGCAACCTCGAACACCTCGTCGAGGTGATGCGAGATGTAGATGAACGAAATTCCAAGCGCCTTGAGCGCCTTGACCTGTTCGAAAAGCATGCGCTTCTCGGCATTGCTCAGGGCGGCGGTGGGTTCGTCAAGGATGATGACGGGAACGCCACGGCTCAGCGCCTTCATGATTTCCAGAAGCTGACGCGTGCCCGCGCTCAGTTCGCCGGCAAGCGCCTCGGCGCGGATGTCGATGTTCCATTTATCAAGCAACGCCTGCGCCTCGGACATCATGCGCCTGTGGCTGACGATGCCGAATTTCCTGCGGACAAGCGGGTTTTCCAGAAACAGGTTCTCGGCCACGGTCAACAGGTTGAAAAGCTGGGGAGTCTGCTGGACATGCGCGATGTCGTCTCGGATTCTGGCGGCATAGGGCTGACCGTTGGCCGCCACTTCGGTCCTTGAAATGCGGATGGTTCCGGTGTCTGACGCGACAAGCCCGCTCATGGTCGACACAAGCGTGCTCTTTCCGGCCCCGTTGCGCCCCAGAAGGGCGTGAACCTCGCCGTGCATCACGGTGAAATCCACGCCCCGCAAGGCTTTCGTGGAACCAAAGGTCTTGGAGATGTTGCGCATCTCGACGATGGGTTGCGTTCTGTCCATGATCTCTGGATCCACGATGTTCATGCAGGCTTACTTGCCGACCTGATTTGCCCAGAGATCGGGCGAGTCGACGTTCTCGGCGGTCACGAGCGTCGCGTTCAGCTGGTATTGCGGGCCGACCGGGGTATCGATGACCTGCCCGTCGTCACGCTTGCCAAGCTCGATGGTGCCGCCGCCCTTGACCAGTTCGATCAACTCGGCCGTCTTGGTGGCATAGGCGCTGAGCGGCTGCGAAACGGTCGCATCCAGCGCCTTGTCGCGGATCAGTTGCAGACCCTGCGGCGTGCCGTCGATGGCGATGCGGATGACGTTGCCTTCCTCGCCCACGGCAGCGCCCTTGCCTGCGGCGTTCAGCTGCGCGTTGACGGCGGTCGCCATCAGTTCCGACGCCATGAAGATCCCGGCAAGGTTCGGGTTCTGCGTCAGCACGTTTTGCGCGGCATCGGCAGCCATGTCGGCGGTCCATTCGGTCGGGCGCTGGATGATCTGCACCTTGGGGGCCAGTTCAGCCAGCGTCTTGGCAAAGCCTTCCGACCGGTCAAGTCCGTTCGGCGTGGTCAGCGCGCCCTGAAGTTCCAGCACGATGCAGCTGTCGTCTTTCCAGCACGGGGCCGCTTCCAGACGCTTGGCCATTTCCTTGGCACCCTGCGCGCCGGCATCGACGTTGTCGGCGCGGACGGTTGCCGTAACCTTGCCACCCGCCGGGCTGTCGTCGATCGAAAAGACCAGAACGCCGGATTCATTGGCCTTTTCCACGACCGGAACAATGCCTGCGGCATCGAGCGGGGCAAAGACGATGACATTCGCGCCATTGGCCATCAGGTTGGTCAGCGCATCGACCTGTGCCGCAATATCGCCGTTCGGATCAGGCGCGCCGACAAGGGTGAAGCCCTTCGCGTCGAACGCCTTCTTCGACAGGTCCAGCATCAGGGTCTGGAAGTCGTCTTTCAGGAATTTCGGCGTGAAGCCGATCTTCACATCGGCATTGTCGGCAAAGGTCATGCCTGCGGACAGGGCGAAAGCCACCGTCCCTGCGGCAAGCGCCTTGACCGACTGGCGGCGGGTCATGTTGAATTTCATTCTGTCATCCTCCACTGGGTTTTTGCGATCCCCTCGGGCTTTCACCGGATCGGAGGACCACTTTGCCCCTTTGCGTGCGTCACAAAGGGATGGGCTGGCGGTGCTGACGGCAAATCTCCTCACCTGCCGTCAGGCACGGCTTTTCAGGGCGCGCCCCCCGTCAGGCGGGCGCGGCGTCGGGTCGCCCTCGGGCGGTCCCGTCAGGCTTTGACTTCGGACACCTTGACCATCCGGCCTTGTTGCATGGACAGATAGGCGGCCTCGGCAAGGATCAGCGCGCGGCGGCCGTCCTCGAAGCTGGCAAGCGGGGTCGCGCCTTTTTCGACGCAATCCACAAAGCCGTCGATCTCGGCCATGAAGGCCTCGTTGTAGCGTTCGAGAAAGAAGAACTGGTAGGGTGCTGCCGTCTCGGTCGTCGTCGCGGTGTAGCGGCGCATTTCGTGGGGCTTGCGGTTGTCGGAAATCAGCATCCCCTTGCTGCCCATCAATTCCACCCGCTGGTCGTAGCCGTAAACGGCCGTGCGCGAGTTGTTGATGTGGCATTGCTTGCCCGAAGCGGTGCGCAGGATGAACATGGCGCTGTCCACCTCGTTCAGCGCGGCACCCAGGGCGGGGTCGATCAAGGCGCCGCCGATGGCAAAGACCTCGACCGGTTCCTCGCCCAGCATGAAGCGGGCAAGGTCGAAATCGTGGATCGTCATGTCACGGAACAGACCGCCCGCCGCTTCCAGATAGGCGCGGGGCGGAATGCCCGGATCGCGCGAGGTGATGATGACCTGATGCAACTCGCCGATCTCGCCCGCCAGCATCGCATTGCGCGCGGCGCTGTGGCCGGGGTCGTAGCGGCGGTTGAAACCAAGCTGGATCGGCAGCGCGCTGCCCTTGATTTTGGCGGCACAGGCCTCGACCCGCGCAAGGTTCAGGTCGATGGGCTTTTCGCACAGCACGGCCTTGCCCGCCGCGATGGCAAGTTCGATGTAATCGGCATGGGTCGGGGTCGCCGTCGCGATCAGAACCGCATCGACATCGGATGAGGCAAAGACATCCGCCGCCGAGGCAAAGGCCCGAACGCCCTGTTCCCCCGCAACGCGGTCAGCCGAGGGCTGGTGCAGGTCATAGACCCCCGCAAGCGTCGCCCGCGGATGCCGTGCCACATTCGCCGCGTGCATCTGGCCGATGCGTCCGCATCCCAGAACAGCAATTCGCAACATATCCCCTCCCCAAGTGCAGTAATTCTTTCAGTTGCGCAAAAACTGTTGCATCAGCGCATATCTGTCAATAGAAATTTTGCAACAACCGCATCTCGCAATAATCAGTGCGAAGCGGTCGCGGCGCAATCCGAACGGTGGAGGAAGACAGGATGAGCAGGGTCGACGGAAAGATCGGGGTGGTGACGGGCGGCACGCAGGGGCTTGGCGCGGCGGTTGCCTGGCAGCTGGCGCGTTCAGGTGCGGCGGGATTGGTAACCTGCGGGCGCAACGCCGCAAAAGGCAAAGCGGTGGCCGATGCCATCCGCGACGAAACCGGCTGCGATGTGCGCTTCGTGCAGGCCGATCTGGGCGTTGCAACAGATGTCCGCACGGTCGTCGCGGCCGCCGACAAGGCCTTCGGTCGCGTCGACATGCTGGTGAACGCGGCAGGAATCACCGACCGCGGCGATATCCTCACAACGGACGAGGCGCTTTTCGACCGCATGTTCGCGATCAACACCCGCGCGCCCTTCTTCCTGATGCAGGACGCGATTCGCGTCATGGTGCGGCAGGGCACGCCGGGCGCCATCGTGAACATCGGCTCGGCTGCGGCACTGTCGGGCCAGCCCTTCATTGCCGCCTATTGCGGCAGCAAGGGGGCCTTGGCCACCCTGACACGCAACACGGCCTTTGCTGCGATGAAGAACCAGATCCGCGTGAACCAGCTGAACATCGGCTGGATGGCATCCGACGGCGAAGACCGGATCCAGCGCGACTATCACCACGCCGATGCGAATTGGCTTGAAAAGGTCGCCGCAGAACAACCCTTCGGCCGCCTTCTCGCCCCCGAAGAGGTCGCCAAGGCCGTCGGTTTCCTGCTCTCCTCCGAATCCGGCATGATGACCGGCGCGGTCATCCATTTCGACCAGTCGGTCTGGGGCGCCTACCCCTTTGCGCCGCCCGTGCCGGTCGAAAAGCTCGCGGTCTGACCCTTAGGCGATGGCGCAGTTGTGCCGGGTGTAAAGCAGGCTGGGCGTGATGCGGCTGGCCGGCTGAACCCCGTTCCGGGCCATGCGGATGGCCTCGACCGCGAGCGCGATCTCGCGGTCGAAATCATGGCCGATGGTGACATCCATGATCCCTTTTTCCAACAACATCCGCGAGTTGGCGTTCAGCTCATGCCCGACGAAAACCGTGGTTCCGGCCAGGCCCTCATCCTCGAGCGCGCGCCCGATGCCAAGGTTCGCCCCCGAGACGTTGTATATCGCAACCGGCGGGCCGTTCTGGGCGATATGCCGGCGTATCGCCTCGTAGGTGACTTCGACGCTTTCATCCGAACCCACGCGTTCCTCGATGGTCAGCATCGGAAATTCCGACCGCAAAACCTGCCGGAACCCCTGTTCGCGGTCAAGCTGGCAGCGGAACGGAACGCTGCACACGAAAAGGACGCGCCCCACCTGCTGGCGGGGGGCAAGGCGCCCGCAGAACCAACCTGCGGTCGACCCCGAGGCGTATTGGTCAGGCCCGACATAGGCGGTGCGCCCCGATGCCGGAAGATCGCTTGTCAGGCAGACAACGGGAATGCCCCGCGCGGTCACCTCTTGCACCGCGCGATTGATCGCGGGGTGTTCGCGCGCGACAAGCAGGATGCCATCGGCATCGGCTGACACCACGCTGATCCGGTGGGCCAATTCCTCGGCACCGATGCTGTGCGATACGTGCGATTCGGCGTGAAACTCGACCTCGGGCTTGTTTAACCAGTGGCGCTCGGCGGCCTCGCTTGCGGCCTGGTTGAAGGATTTCCCCGACTCGGCCAGCAAGCGCAGCCGCAGCCTTTCCCCCAGTTCGCGCTGGACGGCGATGGCGGGTTGCACCGTGCCGGTCAGTTCCTTCGTCGTCGCAATGTCATTTTGCAGAACGGTCTTCAATTCGCGAAAGCCCGACAGGCCAAGCCCCTGCGCCAGACGGACAAGGCTCGAGGGGTGGACATCGCAACGCTTCGCGACATCCCCGGCGGACAGCACGGCAACAATCGACGGATTCGCCATCAGGAAATCCGCGATCCGGCGCGAGCCCTTGCTGAAGTCGGGGTTCATCGACGCAAGGCGGGCCTGCACCTCCTTGACTGTCGCGGGCTTCTTGTAGGGAATGTCCATGGCCACCTGTCCTGTCACGCACGAGCCTAGCAGAATATTGCGTTTGCGCAAGTTTTATTGCAAATCGGCGCGCCTTCCACCCTGCGAACCCTGCGCGCGCCGCAGGCCAAGCACGGCCATGACCACCCTTTGCCCGTTACAACCCTGCTTCAGCGCCCTCTCCCGCCCTTCTGCCGTGTAAATCCCCCCTCGCCCGCAGCGAGGCGCCCCCCTCAATTCCGCGGCATCCCCGTCGCGGACGGACCCCGCCTAGCTTCGCGGCAATTGCGCCGAATCTGCCATTTTTTGCACAATTTGGCCCATCCTTTCGACAGATTGTCAGATTGCTGTAAAAGTCGGTACGGTGCACGCATCGCGGAGTGAAGATGCAAGCTGCCAGCGAACGCAAGATCCCCGAGGAACGTTGGGCATCCGACCAGCCCGCCATCGGCGCGTCAAAAGCCGACTCGGCGGCCTTCCCCTTGGGCATGGCGTTCCTCGCGGTGTTTCAGGCCGCCTGCACCGGGATTTTTCTGGCCGATGTATCCATGGATATCGCATCCGGGCTGACCTCCCTCCACCATATCCTGCCCGAGGCCCTCGCCACGCTCGGCCTTGCCATCGGTGTGTTGTTCGAAGTGCGGTGGGTGTCACAGCAACTCAGGATCCAGCGCGAGATGAAGCGCCGTCTCGATGTCGTCGGAGGCGTGCTGAACGACACGATCATCGCCTATTTCAGGCAATGGTCCCTGACCTCGGCCGAACAGGACGTCGCGATGTTTACGGTCAAAGGCTGCTCCATCGGCGAAATCGCATCGCTGCGCCACACGGCCGAAGGAACGGTCAAGACGCACCTCAACTCCATCTATCGAAAAGCCGGCGTTCAGGGGCGCAGTCAACTCATGAGCGTGCTGATCGAGGATCTCATGGCAACGGTGCTGCGGTGACGGCCCCCCTCCGCAAGGCCCCTTCCCGCATCATCCGCCCTATAACTTTTGATGTAGATCATGGCTCTCTATGACCACATGCGGTTGATCTTCGTTGACCGCAGTCACTTCCTTGGCACAAACACCCCAGTGGAGGGTCCCGACCTTGCCTGCGGCCAAGGTTCTCCCGCCCCAGAATTATCAGGATTGGATTCTAGGTGTCCCTAACTCGACAGGCCCGACCTGCACCGCGTAAGCGGCTCGCCACGATCCTTTGCCTTGCCCTCGTTGCAATCGCTCCGGCCTGCACCGAAACCCAGAACGGCAATTCCGATATGCTCTCCGGGCTCGACCTCGCTCCGCGCGGGCAGGCGGCCCGGGGGGGCAACGGCGCGCAGACCTCGGGGGTTACGCGTATCGCCTATTTCGATGATAGCGGAACAGAGCACGAGGTGCCGCAGGGCATCCAGCCGCTTGGCGCGGGCTACACGGTCAATTTGCAGGACGTCTCGGTCGAAGCTGCGGCGGAATCGCTGTTCGGACAGGTGCTCAAGGTCCCCTACACGGTCGATCCCGGCGTGTCCGGCACGGTCACTCTGGCCACCGGCGGCGCCGTGTCGCGTGACGCATTGGTCGGCCTGTTCGAAGAGGCCCTGTCCGCGAACGGACTGTCCCTGACCGAAGCCTCGGGCAGCTACCGCATACTTGCCGGAAGCGGTGACGGCACGACCGCCCGCCTGTCCGCCGACGGCTACGGGCTTACCGCCGTTCCGTTGCGCCGTGTCCCTGCCGACCGGATGCTTTCACTGCTCGACGGTTTCGCCGCCCCCGAAGGCACGCTGCGCGCGGCACCCGATGGCGATATGATCCTCGTGCGTGGCTCCAGCACGCAACGCGCCGATCTGGCCGCCCTGATCGCCTCGCTCGACACCGATGTCATGTCCAGTTCGGCCTCGGGCATCGCCTTCCTGCAAACGGCCTCGGCGGCAAGTGTGGCCGAGGACCTGCGCGCCCTTCAGGAAAGCGATCCTTCGACCTCGACATGGAAGGTCATCGTTCTTGACCGCTCGAACGCGCTGATCCTGCGGGCGGCCAGCAGCGAGGATCTCGGCAATGCCATGCGCTGGGTGCAACGGCTTGACCAGACCGGCGGAACCGGCGGCACCGATATCGAGGTCTATCAGGTCCAGTTCGCCCGCGCCTCCTCGCTTGCATCGGTTCTGACGGAAACATTCGGCGGCTCGGGTGGCGGCAGCGCTCCGGCGGCGGCCCCCGCCCCCGCCACGCCCGACACCGCCGATGCGGGCGGCGATGTCGCCCTTGCCGCAGCGGCAGCGCCCTCGGCCCTTGGCATGGGCAGCGCCACAGGGACCGACGTCCATTTCATCGCGAATGACGCCGACAACACCTTGATCATCCGCGCCCCCGCTCCGATCCGGCATCAGGCGCTGGCGCTTCTGGCAGCGATCGACAAATCGCCCACGCAGGTGCTGATCGATGTCATCCTTGTCGAAGTCACGCTGAACGATGCCACCAGCATGGGCGTTCAGGCCTATCTCAAGGACAAGCAGGCCAGCCTGATCGCCAGCACCGACAGCGCCCCCGCCCTGACGGGCAATCTTCCGGGCGTGAACATCATCCTTGGCCGCAGCGCAGACCCCCGCGCCATCATCGACAGCCTGTCGAAGGTGACAGATGTAAAGGTCGTCTCGGCCCCCTCGATTTCCGCCTTCGAAAACGAACAGGCCGAAATCAAGGTCGTCGAACAGGTTCCCATCGTCACCCAGCAGGTGCAGGCGACGACCGATCCCAACGCGCCCACAGTCAATTCGGTCGAATACCGCGACGCGGGCGTCATCCTGCGCGTGACCCCGCAGGTCAGCCAGACCGACCTTGTCAACCTGTCGGTCAAGCAAGAGCTTTCGGCCGTCGTGGGCCAGACCGACGGCAACACCACCCTGACACCCACCCTGCGCCAACGCTCCATCGCGACCCGCGTCGCGGTCTATGACGGCCAGACCGTGGCCCTGGGCGGGCTGATCTCGACCCAGTCCTCGCGCAGCAAGGATGGCGACGCGCTGACCAAACTGCTTGGCGGGCACCGCACGTCCGACCGCGCGCGCAGCGAGCTTGTCATCTTCATCACCCCCCATGTCATCCGCGACCAGCAGGACGCGGCGGCGGCGGCGCAGGAAATCCGGCGCAAGATGACGCTCATGGCCGGAAAATGACCCCCCAATCCGGCATCGCGGCGCCGCAGGCGGTGCGGGACGGCGATGACCCGCTGGCGCAAGCCCGCCTGATCGCCGCGCGAAGCGGTCTTGCCCTGATGGCCGACGAGGATTGGCCCGACCGGATCGACCTGCCGCCCGCCCTTTCGGTGCGGTTCCTGCGTTCGGCCCTGATGCTTCCCGTCGGCCCCGATCCTGCCACGGGGGCCGAAAGGGTCGCGCTGGCCGATCCCGCGAACCGCGCCGCGACCGATGCGCTAAGGGCCGCCCTCGGCAAGCCGCTCTCGCTCCGGATCGCCTCGGTTCCCGCCCTGCTCTCGCGTCTGGAAAGCCTTGCCGAACAGGCATCCGGCGCGGCCGAGATGGCCGAACCGGCCGAAACCGACAGCGCCGATGACAGCGCCCTCGACGCGCCCACCGTCGCGCTGCTCGACAAGCTTCTGGCCCGCGCCGTCGAAACCCGCGCGACCGACCTGCATTTCGAACCCGGCCCGCAGCAGATGACGATCCGGCAGCGCGTCGATGGCATGTTGCGCGTCGTCATGACGGTTCCCGCACCGACAGGACGCGCCCTTGTCGCGCGGCTGAAAATCCTTGCCGGACTGAACATCGCCGAACGCCGCCTCGCACAGGACGGGCACCTGCGCGTGACCATCGGCAAGTCCCGCATCGACATGCGCTGCGCGACCCTTCCGATGGTCGATGGCGAAGGGGCCGCCTTGCGCATTCTGGCAGGCCGCGCGCGCATCCCGCGCATCGATGCGCTCGGGCTTCTGCCCGCCGAGGAAGCGGCCCTGCGCCACGCTCTGGCGCAAAGCCACGGGCTGATCCTCGTCACCGGCCCGACCGGCAGCGGCAAGACGACCACACTTGCCGCCGCGACTTCGGCGCTGAACGACCCCTCGCGCAAGATCATCTCGGTCGAGGACCCCGTCGAATACCATATCGCGGGCGTGTCACAGGTGCAGGTGAACCCCGCCATTGGGCTTGATTTCGCCGCCGGCCTGCGCGCCTTCATGCGCGCCGACCCCGATGTGCTTCTGGTGGGCGAGGTGCGCGACCGCGAGACCGCCGCCGTCACCGTTCAGGCCGCACTGACAGGCCACCTCGTGCTGACGACCCTGCACACGAATTCGGCAGCCGGTGCCGTGGTCCGGCTGACCGAAATGGGGATCGAGCGTTACCTTCTCGCCGCAACGCTGCGCCTCAGCATCGGCCAACGCCTTGTCCGCCAGCTTTGCCCGCATTGCCGCGCCCCCGAAATCCTGCCCGCTTTGCCCTTTGCCCCCGAAATCCGGTCGATGGCCGGCCACGCGCCGACGGGCGAAACCAAGGTCTGGAATGCCGTCGGTTGCGACCATTGCGGCGGCACGGGCTACTACGGGCGCTCCGCGATCTTCGAGGTGCTTGCCCTGACCGAACCGCTCCGGCAGGCCCTTCTGGGCGGTGCGGGCACATCGGAACTCCACGCGGCAGGCATAAGGGCAGGCATGGTTCCGCTTCTCGCGGCGGGGCTTCGGCAAGTGCTGGCGGGCCAGACCAGCGTGGCTGAACTGTTGCGCGTGGTGCAGGATGACTGACACGCGCCGTTTCGAACTGGGCTTTCCCCGACGCGCCGCCGTCCCGACCGAGGCCGAGATCACCCTGTTCACGCAGGAACTGGCGTGGATGGTGCGCTCGGGCGTGCCGCTGGGCCGCGCCATCGACATCCTTCTGGCCGAGGCGCAATCCGGCCCCCTCGCCGCCCCCCTGCGCGGCATCAGGGCCGAACTCAGGGCCGGAAGCAGCCTTGCGGAAGCCATGTCGCGGCAGGGCCGCATCTTTCCCGAAACATACCTCCGCCTTGTGTCGCTCGCCGAATCCGCGGGGACCCTGCCGATGGTGCTGTCACGGCTTTACGAAGGCCGCGCCCGCGCCGCCCGCCTGCGCCAGAAGGTGGGGGCGGCGCTGATCTATCCCGCCTTCCTTGTCATCGTCGCCATCGCGGCGGTGGCGCTCATCGCGCTTGCCGTCCTGCCGCAACTCAGGGCGATCCTGCCCGACCAGCCGATGGCCGACGGCAGCGACAGGGCGATGCGCCGCCTCATCGCGCTTTCGGACTGGGTCTTTGCCCACGGTCCGATTGCGGCGCTGCCGGTGCTTGGCGCGGGTTTCGCCTGTGCCGCCCTGCTGCGCCGCCCCTCCGTTCGGGTCGCCCTGGCCGAGTTTCTGCGCCCCGTTCCGGTCATCGGCCCGCTTCTGGCCCTCTCGCGCCTTGCCGACCTCACCCGCACCCTTGCCATGCTGGCCGAGGCGGGGTTGCCCGTCGACGAATGCCTGCGCCTTGCCCGCCACGCGACCCCGTCGCCCCGCCTTGGTGCGACGCTGGAAAAGATGGAAGCCGCCCTGCGTGCGGGTCAGGACATCACCGGCCCCCTGCGGGCCGATCCCGCCTTTCCCGGCCTTCTCTCCAGCCTGATGAAGGTCGGGCAGGAAACCGGCAATCTCGGCCAAAGCCTGTCGCAGGCCGCCGCGATCTTCGAGGAAAAGACGACCACCGCGCTCGACAGGGCGCTGACCCTGCTGGAACCGGCCCTGATCCTGTTCATCTCGGTCGCCGTGGGCTCGCTGATATATCTGGTGATCGGGGCGCTGATGTCGGTCAACGACCTGTTCCTGTGATGCAAGAAGGACGCTAACCATGACCCCCCATCGTCCCCTCCCGAAAGACCGCGAGGCAGGCTTCACGCTTGTCGAACTCCTCGTGGTCCTCGTGATCCTTGCCCTTCTGGCCGCCCTCGTCGGGCCAAGGGTCGTGGGCTATATGGGCCAATCACGCGTCAAGACGGCAAAGATCCAGATCGCCTCGTACCAGACGGCACTGGAACTTTACCACCTCGACATGGGCCGTTACCCCGCACAATCCGAAGGGCTGGACGCGCTGACCAACGCGCCGCCTTCGTCCGGCGGCTGGAACGGTCCCTATCTGAACAAGGCGGTTGCCGCCGATCCTTGGGGGAATGCCTACGCCTATGTCGCGGCCCCCGACGGCGCGACCTACCGCCTGTCAAGCTACGGTGCCGACGGCAAGGAAGGCGGCGAAGGTGACAATGCCGACATCACCCCATGACGGCGAAGCCGGTCTCACGCTGGTCGAGATGCTTCTCGTCCTTGCGATCCTCGCCCTTGCCAGCGGCCTTGTCCTTGGCCGCGGCCTTCCGGGGGGCACGATGCTTGACCGCGCAAGGCTGGACGGCTTCCTCGTCGATACCCGCGTCGCGGCAATGCGTTCGGGCCAATACCTCACCCTTGCAGCCAGCGGCCGCGACATTGTGGCAAGACAGGGCGAAACAGACATCGCAACCCTTTCGACCGGCGCCGAAGCGGCATTGTCCGGCCCCGTCTGGTTCCGTCCCGACGGCACCAGCAACGGCGGCCGCATCGTCCTGTCCCGTGCCGACGGCACGGAATACGGCGCCGATATCGCCGCGCCCACCGGCCGCATCACCCTGTGGCCCTAGCGCCGAGCAGGGCTTTTCACTGGTCGAGGTTCTGGCGGCCCTTGCCCTGTCCACCATGATGCTGGTCGCCGCCTTCGACACCTTCGCAACCTTTGCCCGTGTTGCCGACCGTCAGGCCCGCAGCACCGCGGCGCGCAATCTCGCAAGGGTGCTTCTCGCCGAAGGCAGCGCGGGGCAAGGCGATGTCCGGGGGCTTGTCTGGCAGGCAGACACGCAACGGCTGTCGCAAAATCTGGCGCGTCGCGACCTTGCCATCCGGGGGCCGAATGGCCCCGTGCTGTCCCTCTCGGTCCTCGAACTGCCGCAGGCCGCGCCATGACCGCAAGACCCGAAGCCGGCTTCACCCTGATCGAGGCGCTCGTCTCCCTTACCCTTGGCGCGGTCGTGATGATGTCGGTGCTGACGGCCGTCAAACTTGCCGGGTCCACCGCATCGCGCCTTGCCGCTTCCGCCGCAACCGACGAAGCCCTTTCGCGGTTCGGCGATCTGCTGGCGGGCGATGCCGCCCATGCCCTCGCCCTGCCCGTCACCGCCGGGGGCAAGGTCTTTGAGGGAAGCGCGCAGGCCGCCCGCTTTGCCATGCTGCCCCGCCCGCGTCCCGGCGAAACCGATCCCGACCCCGTTTTCGTCACCTACCGTCTGGGCGGCGGCACCGCGGGCCATGTCGACCGCAGCGAAACACCCTTCGGTCAGGCCGAAACAGACGCCGTGGCGGTGTGGGAGCCGCTGCAACCGCTGGCCTTCCGCTACCTTGACGCACGCGGCAAATGGCTGGACCGCTGGGCTGACCCGAACGCGATGCCCCGCGCGCTCGGGCTTGTCGTCGGCCCCGACCGATCTGCCCGCCCTGCCCTTGCAGGATCCTTCCTGCCGCTCATCGCTCTGGCCTGCACCGATGGCGCCTCTGGCTGCGCCGACGCAACAACGGGGGCAACGCCGTGAGCCATGCACCCAGACAGGAAGCGGGGGCCGTCCTTCTGATGGTGCTGGTGGCTCTGGCGCTGCTGGCAGCCGTGGCCGCCGCCGCCGCACGCCTGTCGGCAAGCGCGCTGGCGACGACCCGATCCGAAACCCTGCTTCTGAAAGACCAGCTTGCGCTGCCCTCTGCCCTTGCGCTGGTCGCTGCCCGCATGAACGGGCGCGATCCCCTGCCCGGAAACGGCACGCCCACCCGCCTGGCCCTGCCCGACCGCAAGCTCGAGGCGCGGCTCTTCTCGGTCGCGGGGCTGGTGAACCCGAACACCGCGCCGCGCCCGCTTCTGATCGCCCTGTTCCGGTCAGCCGACACGCCGCCCCTGCGCGCCGAGACCTTGGCCGACCGCATTCTCGACCGCCGCGCCAAGGCCACAAGCGCCCAGGCCGGCCGCGCCTTCCTCCTTGCCTCGGACCTGCGCCACCTGCTCGCGGACGAACCCGCGCTCTGGCCCCGTCTGCGCGAGCTGACAACCTGCCTCGGCGCAAATGTGAATTTCGACGCGGGCAGCGCCCCGGCCCGCCTTGCAGCCGTGGCTCCGGCGGCAAGCCTTGGCAGCGTCGACCTCTACGCCGGGGCCGCCACGCAGGACAGCGCCGGTTTCTACGAGCTTTATCTCCGCGACACGGACCCGCCACGCGGCGGCACCACGCATGTCTCGCTCAGGATCACAGCGGACGGCTATCAGGTGGCGGCCATCGATTGGCCCCTTGACCCGACCGACGACACTGGGATGCCCGCCCGATGATACAATCCCGCCTCTCGCGCCTTGTCGATGATGCCGCACTTCATGTCGAAGGCTTGCTGCCTCCGGCGCGGCGCGGGCTGGTTCCGCTCGCGCTTGACGCGGCCGAAGCCGCAGCCATCGGCGACTTTCCTGCTGCCGCCCGCATCTCGCTGACGGTCGGGGCCGACCGCGCCCTCATCCGCAGGCTCGAGCTTCCGGCAGGAACCGATATCCGCCGCGCCGTCCCCATATGGCTCGAGGACGCGTCGCCCTGGGCACCGGGCAGCTATCTGTGGGACGCCGCACAGACCGCAACGCCGGGCGTCTGGCAGGTCGCGATGGTTCCGGTCGCCCCGCTCCGCCTGCTCGAGGACAGGCTGGAACGGTGCGGCAGTTCCCTTGCCGAGGTGCGGCTGCAACCGACCGATGGCGCAGGCTTCACCTTCCGCCCTGACCTTGCCGGACGGGCGCGGCTGCGAAAGCGGCTCATCGCCCTTGCGGGCGGGATCATGGCCCTCGGGCTGGGCCTTTTGCTGTGGCAGGTGCCATCGGCCCTTGCCGCCCGCGCCATTGCCGCCAACGCCGCCTCCGAAATGGCAAGGCTACAGGAAAACGGCACCCTCGGGGCGGCCACCGCTGCGGTCCTGTCGCTTCAGAACGACAAGCTTGGCACCCCCGATCTTGCCGCGCGGCTCGGTTTTCTTGCAAGCCGCCTGCCCACCGACACCTGGCTTTTGCACCTTGGACTCGAAGGGAACCGCTTCACCCTTTCGGGACGCAGCAGTGCGCCCGAAGCCATCATCCCCGCCCTCTCGTCCGCCGATGGCCCCCTCTCCGCACAGCGGGTCGATTTCGACGGACCCATGGCCCGCGACATCCAGAACGGCCTGTTCTCGTTCACCGTCACCGGCGAATTCGCATTCAGGGGGGCCAAGGAATGATCCGGCGCAATCCGTTGCTTGTCCTTCTTTCTGTTCCCGCGCTGTTTCTTGCCCTCGGGCTTTGCGCCTGCCTTGGCGCCGCGGCCTATCGGGGCGCTGCCGACAAGGCGCTTGCAGCACTGGCTGCGGCCAGACAGACCGCCAATTCCGGCCCCGCCGGACAGGCGGCCAAGACCCTCGTCGCGGGCGATACGGCGGGGCTTGCCCAATCGGCGCTGCAATCTCTGGTGCTGCGCCAACTCGGCCCGACGGGCCTTGTGCCCGACCGGATCGACCCCGCCGCGCCCGAGGCCCAAGGCGTGCTGACGCGACTTCCCCTCACGCTTGCCCTCTCGGGCAGCGAAACCCAGATCATGGCCGCCGTGCTGGCCCTCGACCAGACCGAGCCACTGTTGCGCCTCGACCGGATCAGCATTGACGGACAGGGCATCGAAGGCGGACTCCTTCAGGCGGAAATCGCCCTTTCGGCCTTTGCAACGGCGGTGAAACCATGACCGGACGCATCCGCCTTCTGTCGATCGTGGCGGTCCTTCTGCTGGGCTTGCTGGTGCTTGACCGCCTGTTCGGTATCGCCCCCGAAACCCCGCCCCCCTCGACCACCGATCCCGCCGCCCTTGCCCCTGCCGCCGGACCCGCCCTTGCCGCCCTGCCTGCGGCCTTGGCAGACCATCCCCTGTTCCAGCCGTCGCGCGCATCGGCAAATGCCGATCCGGCCGCGCCGTCGCTGACAGGACTGCAACCGCCGCTTCTGCCCGAACCATCGACGCCCCCCCCCGCGCCCGAAGTTCTGCCCGTGCTGTTGGGGGTCGTGACCTCGCCCCCTCCCGGCGGCGCCTTTGTCGGCGACACGGCGGGCGGGCCGACCGTCTACCTCGAACCGGGCGAGGAAAGCCGTGGCTTGCACCTGATGACCGTCGCATCCGACCGCGCCGTGTTTCACGGCCCCGACGGCGATGTCACCCTGTTCCTGCCGACCGCCATCGAACTCGGCAAGCAATGACAGGGAAGCGGACGCCTTGGCCTGTCATCGCAGGATGGCTTTCGACAGCCGACCGCAGGCTTGCCCTCGGCGCGGCGCTGCTTTCGGGCCTCGGTGCTGCGTCACTCGGTGCGCAGGCAAATGCCGTCCTGGCCGTCGCCTTTCTGGGCGGCATCGCCATCCTGCTGATGCTGATCGACGCCCGCCACTTCCTCCTTCCCGACCGGCTCAGCCTGCCCCTGATCCCGCTGGGCCTACTGTTCACGGGGCCTGACCCCGACACCCTGATTGCGCGCCTCCTTGCGGCACTCGCGCTCTGGGTTGGCCTGACGGTTTTTGCGGTCCTCGCCCGCCGGGCCAAGGGGGGCGACGCCTTCGGACAGGGTGATGTCAAACTCATCGCGATAGCGGGTCTTTGGCTCTCCGCAGACAACATCGCGCCCTTCATCCTCTGCGCCGCGCTCTCGGCGATCGGGGCCTACGCGACTCGGGTCATGGCGGGGTCCGGCGGCAAGGACCGCCGCATCGCCTTCGGGGCCTATCTCGCGCCCGCGCTCTTGCTCATGGTGCTTCTACAACTCGCCTTCCGCGCTTAGTCCGCAGGTAAGAAACACCTATGACCCGAGTTATAGAACGCCCCTTCGCACCCCTGCCCGCCCCACTTTCCTGATGCGCGGGCCTCCGTCGCATATATATTGGAAATTGAATATAAATTGCACATCCGAAACTCAGGATTTGCGAACCAAATCAAACACAAGGTTTCCAAATGCCCACATACACACTGAACGTGAACGGGGTTAACCGCACGGTGAGCGTGCCAGAGGCAAGCATGCCGCTGCTTTGGGTCCTGCGCGACTTCATGGGGTTCACCGGGGCCAAATATGGCTGCGGGATCGAAGTCTGCGGTGCCTGCACCGTCATCATGGACAACCAGCGCGAACACGCCTGCAAGGTCGATGTCTCCTCGGCTGTCGGAAAGAAAATCCTGACCGTCGAAGGCCTCTCGGGCGATGTCGACGGGGCCAAGGCACAGGCGGCATGGGTCACGAACCAGGTCCCGCAATGCGGCTTTTGCCAGCCGGGCATGCTGACCGCCACCACCGCCGCGATGAAGGCCGGACACCACGGCAGCGAAATCGCGCCCGAGATCAAGCATATCTGCGTCTGCGGCACCTATCCGCGCATCAACAAGGCCCTCGGCGGGCTCTGACCCCGCCGTTTCCGACCCTTCGCCGCCACGCAATCCAGAAGAAAGAGCCCCGACATCATGGACGATCTTGCTGCACCCGCAAACGGGCCCAACCGCCGTGACCTTCTCAAGGGTGCGGCCGCGTCCTTCATCCTTCCCTTCGCCGTCTCCTTTGCCCCGCGCCGCGCCGAAGCGGCCGCAACCCCGGTGCAGATCGGCGCCTTCATCCGCATCGACGAGACGAACACCGTCACCCTCAGCATCGGCTCGACCGAGATGGGTCAGGGCATCATGACGGGCCTTGCCCAGCTTGTGGCCGAACAGTTGCAGGTCAACTGGTCCCAGATGCGCGGCGAACATGCCATCGGCGGATCGGGCGCGGGCAATCCTTACGCGAACCCGCTGTTCCACGCCCAGATCACCGGCGGATCGACCAGCATGATGGGCTGGTACAACCCGATGCGCACCGCCGCGGCAACCGTGCGCGACATGCTCATCCAGGCCGCTGCCCAGCAGACCAATACCACGGGCTGGAAACTGGGCACGGGCGGCACCGTGACCAACGGCACCACGACCCTGACCTTCGCCGCCGTCGCGGCCACTGCCGCCTCGGTCAGCGGCCTTCCGGCCCCCGTGCTGGCAACGACGACCAAATTCGTCGGCCAGCGCATGCCGCGCCTCGACATTCCGGCCAAGGTGAACGGCTCGGCCGTCTTCGGCATGGACGTCCAGGTTCCCGGCATGGTCTTTGCCAGCGTCGTGCATTGCCCGACCATTGGCGGCACCGTCGGCGCGACCCCGGCGAAACCGTCGCGCCCGGGCGTTCT
Organism: Paragemmobacter straminiformis; assembly: GCF_014243445.1. Lineage (GTDB taxonomy): Bacteria > Pseudomonadota > Alphaproteobacteria > Rhodobacterales > Rhodobacteraceae > Paragemmobacter > Paragemmobacter straminiformis. Next base: position 26,217 of record NZ_JACLQD010000004.1, on the reverse strand, counting down.
TGGGGTCATCAACCTCGGCAATGCGGTGGCAGTCATCGCCACCAACACCTGGACCGCGATCAAGGGTGCCAGCGACATCGAACGCAACGTCTCGTGGGTGCTTCCCGCCGACACGTCGCGCATGGACAGCGCCTCCCTCGGTGCGACCGCGCAGAACCTTCTGACATCGGCAAGCAGCGGCTCGGTCTATGTGGCCGAAGCCTCGGGCACCCCCACGCTGGCCGGTGCGGCCAAGACCTTCGACCAGACCTACAAGCTGCCCTTCCTCGCCCATGCCTGTATGGAGGTGATGAACTGCACCGCCTCGGTCACCGCAGACCGTTGCGAGATCTGGGCCCCTACGCAGGGACAGGAATTCATCATTCCCGCCGCCGCCGCCGCCTGTGGCCTGAGCAATGACAAGGTCGTTCTCCACACGACCTATCTTGGCGGTGGCTTCGGCCGCAAGATCGAGTCGGACTATGTCCTGCAAGCGGTGCAATGCTCCAAGCAACTCGGCGTTCCGGTCAAACTGATCTGGTCGCGCGAGCAGGATTTCCAGAACGACCGCTTCCGCCCCAGCGCGCTGATCCGCGTGCAGGCGGGACTTGACGCGTCCAACAACATGACCGCGCTGATCTATCGGAACGTCTCGCCCTCGATCAAATTGCAGCGCGGCCCGAGCAGCGTGAGCAACCCCGAAGACACCGGCGCCGTCGCCGGCGCCAAGGGCCTGCCCTACAGCATCGGCGCACGCCAGATCGAACATGTGGCATTGCCGACCGACATTCCGCTTGGCTACTGGCGCTCGGTCGGGGAATCCTACAACACCTTCGCCGTCGAAAGCGCGATCGACGAACTGGCGAAACTTGCCGTCATCAACCCGCTCAACTTCCGCCGCGACCGCCTGACCGACCCCCGCGCCAAGGGCGTGCTGACGGCGGTTGAAACGCTCTCGGGATGGAAGAACCTGCCGCCGACCGGATACCAGCGCGGGGTCGCCTTCCTCAAGGGGTTCGGCAGCTACGTCGCAATGGTCGCCGAGGTGGGCAAAACCTCGACCGGAACGATCCGGGTTTCCAAGATCTATGTCGCGGTCGATTGCGGCGTCGTGGTGAACCCCGATCAGGTCGAAGCCCAGATGCAGGGCGGCATTGCCCACGGGCTTGCGGCCGCCATGTGGCATCAGGCAACCTTTGTCGCCGGCGTGCCGCAGGTGCGGAACTTCAACAACTACCCCTACCTCAAGCTGCAAACCATGCCGACCGTGTTGATCAAGCTCGTCGCCAGCACCGCGGCACCGGGCGGGGTCGGCGAGACAGCGGTTCCGGTCGTGGCACCGGCAGTCGCCAACGCATGGGCCAAACTGACCAACACGCGTCTCCGGTCGCTGCCGTTCTACCCGGGTACGACGATGGGTGGTCTCTGACACGACCGGATCACCACGGGCCATCCTTTCCCCGCGCACAGGGGAAAGGCCCGTGGCCGGTCAAAGCGAACCGGGACAGGGTGTTGCCGCGGGATGCGGTTTCCGCATTCCGCAGGTAGCACCCTTTCCGGCGATGCCATCGCGCGCCGCCGCCGGTTGCCCTGTCAGGAATCGTGTCGCATCGCACCCGACTTCGCGCGGCTCTGGCGGATCCGGCGCATTTCGGCGCGGCGGATGAACAGATAGGTGAACCACCCCACAAAGATGCACCCGACCATGAACCCCCCATAGGCGACGGGCCAGGGTATCGCGCGCGTCATCATCGAGAATTCCGACATGCCCCCCATGCCGGACAGGATGTTGATCGGCATGAAGACCAGACCGAACACGGTCAGTTGTGACACCCGGGTGTTCTGGTTGATGTTGATGAAACCGATGGTCGCATCCATCAGGAAGTTGATCTTGTCGAACAGAAAGGCCGTGTGGCTGTTCAGACTGTCGATGTTGCGCAAGACCTGCTTGGCCGATGCGATCTGCGTCTTTTGCAGGTTTCGGGCCTGCATCAGAAAGCTGATCGCGCGCTGTGAATCCATGATGTTCGACCGGATACGCCCGTTCAGGTCCTCTTCTTCGGCGATGTCGGCAAGAACCGAGGCCGCCTCCTGGTCGGTCATCTTCTCCGACAGCACATGGCGGCCTGCCTTGCCAAGGGTGCGGTAGATATCCTCAAGCGAGTCTGCGGAGTATTCCACATCCGCCCCGTAAAGCGCGATCATGATATCGACACAGTCCTGCTGGCTGCTGACCGGCATGGTCGACAGCCGCCGCCGCAAAAGCCGGAACACGGGCAGTTCCTCGTTCCTGAGCGAAAACAGCATCTGTCCCGTCAGGGCAAAGGCCACCGGCACGCTGCGCGACGCGCCATTTCGGTCAAGCAGGAAATTCGAGTGCAGCCAGACCGATCCGGCGTCATCGACCTGAAAGCGCGAGCTGACCTCGAGATCGGTTTCCTCGCCGGGGTCGTGCAGGTCGATGCCGTAATGCGCGCCGATCAACTGGCGTTCGGCGGCACTTGCGCCGACAAGGTCGATCCAGACGGGATTGGTCCCGGCAAGCTCGGCCGTGTCAGTGATGCAGCGAAAACGCACCCGCCCGTTGACCCTTTCGCAAACCGTGATCCGGTTCTCGCCAAAGCGCGGCTCGGCCCTGCCGTCAAGCGCCTCGCGCAGCGGGCGGGGCAGGAACCACGCCACATCGCTGGTGCGCGTGGCAGGCAAAGACTGCCAGACAAGCATGGCATCGGACAGGTCAAGCCCTTCCAGAACAGCAGCGATGGCTTCGGGGGTCATGCGGCCCAGCTGGCTGCCCAGTTCCACGGCCTGCTGGCGGGTGACAAGCGAGTCGACGACCTCTTGCCCCGGTTTGCGCGCCGCCGTCGAAAGACCGGCCACGAGGCGCTGCTTGCGCAGCAGTTCGGTGATTGCTTCGTGTGACATCGACCCTCTCGCAAACCGCAATGAAATCCGGGCAAGCGCCCCCTGTTACCCGCCCCCCCGCAACAGGCACAAGGGCGCAGACGCAAAGCGCGCCAAACGCCGTCCGGTCATTCCCCCTGCGGAACGCAAACTTCGGCACATTCGCAATCGGGGCGGCGCGCAGGGTCGGGCGGGGCGCAAGCCGACAGGAATGGCGGGGTTGCCGCGTTAAAGCATCAAGAACATCAATTCGATATGACGGTCCGCCCGCTGCGAAGGGCAAGGTGCCGAATGTGACCCCGCCGCACTTTCGCGGCCCGACGACGCCCCGCTTTCGGCGTCTCTGCCCGCCAGACCACAGCGATCATGTCGCGGGCCATGGCCGCGCCGCCAATGCCGGCTTTGGCAGGCGTGTCCGCTGCCGCCCCGATGCCCTGCCCTTCCGCCGGGGCGCGGGGGGCGGTGCCGTCGGGTGCGAAACAACCCTTTTCCGCACGACCCTGCGGATTTCCCGCTCGGCACCGGTATCGCGCCCCTCCTTTGCCAGCCGGATCACCCTTTGGCTTTCCGTCTTCTTGCCGTCCGACCCATGTTTCCCCATTGCATGACCCCGGGACAGCATATTGAATGCATATACATAATTGGCCCGACCACGATGTGCGTGGTGCCCCTCTGCGGTCGCAGACCGGACCGGGCCGCTGCCAATAAGGATCCGCGCGATCATGCCGGAACTTGATGTGTTCTCGCGTCTTGCTGCTGCCCTTGCCATCGGCTTGCTGGTCGGGATCGAACGCGGCTGGAAAACCCGCGAGGTCGAGGATCACAAACGGGCCGCCGGAGTGCGGACCTTCGGCCTTGCGGGCCTGATGGGCGGGACAAGCGGCGTGCTGAGCGCCGAGCTTGGCCCGATGGTCGTCGCCGTGACCTTCCTCGCATTTGCCGCGACCTTGGGCGCCTTTGTCTGGATGGAATCGCGGGCAAGCGGCGATCTCAGTGCAACGGGTCTTGTCGCAGGGCTGCTCACCTTCCTGCTTGGCACGATGGCGACGGTCGGTGACGTCACGGTCGCCATTGCGGTGGCGGTCTGCATGACCGTCCTGCTTGCGCTGCGTGAAAAGCTTCACAGCTGGCTCTTTCGCCTGACTTGGGACGAGGTCCGCGCAGGCTTGATCCTCATGGTGATGACCTTCCTGTTGCTTCCCCTGCTGCCCAATCGCCCGATCGACCCTTGGGGCGCAGTCAATCTGTACGAGGTCTGGCTGCTCGCCATCCTGATGGCGCTGATTTCCTTCATCGGCTACGTTGCCGTGCGGATGCTTGGCGGAACGTGGGGCATCGTTCTGACCGCAGCGGCGGGCGGGCTTGCCTCCTCGACCGCAACCACCTTGGCCTTTGCGCGACTGGCGGGTGACCAGCCGCGCGCGACCGATCTGCTGGTGGGCGGAATATTCATAAGCGGCGCGGTCATGGCCCTGCGTGTGGCGGGGCTTGTCCTGATATTGAACCCCGCCTTGCTGGCCTCGCTTTTTCCCGAACTGGGCATGGTGGTGCTGGGAATGCTGTGCGCGGCGGGCCTGTCGATGCTGCGCCTGCGTTCGGCCAGCCCTGTCGGGGCGGGTGCGTCGCTTGTCATCGCGAACCCTCTGGCGGTTGCGTCCTCGATCAAGATCGCGCTCTTCATCGTCGTCGTCATGGCATCGGTCGAGATTGTCCAACTCTTGTGGGGACAAAGCGGCGTCCTTGGCGTGGCGGCCCTTTCGGGCATTCTCGATGTTGACGCCATCACCCTTTCCATGGCGCAAAGCGGCCGTGCCGCACAGCTTGCCGCCGATGCGATTGTGCTGGCTGTCGTCGTCAACACCATCGCAAAATCGGTCATGTCCGCATGGGTCGGCGGGGCGGGTGTCGGCCTGCGGGTCGGCCTCCCCAGCCTTGCCGTGGTCGTGGCAACCGGGGCCGTGCGCTTCTGGGTCGGCTAGGCCCCGTCGGCGATCGATCGCAGCCGGATATCGACAGCGGCGGTCTGGCCTGCGGCACCGACAGCATCGGTCGCGGCATCCGCAACACCTTGGCTGCCCGCCACCCCCGCAGCCCAACGGCGCAACACGGCCTTGCCCGCGCGGCATCCCTACGGCAGGCGCCAACCCTCCTTTGGGGGAAACGCACCCCCACCTTGCTGTGGCAGGAAACGGCCTTCGGTCCATCATATTGAAACTGTTACATAACCGTCGGAAATTCGTCACGCGATGCGCCTAGAGAGGCCCGGCGGAGCGGGCAATCGGCCCCACCGACCAAATGACGGAGACGTAAATGAAAACCCTCAATGCGCTGGTTTCTGGCGTGAGCCTGCTTGCAATGTTCGCGGCGACGGCTGCTTCTGCCGAAACGCTTGCCGACATCGAAGCGGCCGCCAAGAAAGAAGGCGCGCTGACGACGATCGCCCTGCCCCACGACTGGTGCAACTACGGCGAGATCATCGCGTCGTTCAAAGCGAAATATCCCGAGATCACCGTGAACGAGCTGAACCCCGATGCCGGTTCCGCCGACGAACTCGAGGCGATCCGCGCCAACAAGGACAACACCGGCCCGCAGGCTCCTGACGTCATCGACGTGGGTCTTGCCTTCGGCCCGCAGGCCAAACAGGAAGGTCTGATCCAGCCCTACAAGGTCTCGCTCTGGGACGACATTCCGGCCGATATCAAGGACGCCGACGGCTTCTGGGCCGGGTCCTACTATGGCGTGATGGCCTTCGGTGTGAACACCGACATCATCAAGACCGTGCCCGCCAAATGGGACGACCTGCTCAAAAGCGATTACGCCAATGCCTTCGCCCTCACCGGTGATCCGCGCGCGTCGAACCAGGCGATCCTTGCCATCATGTCGGCAGGCGTGTCGCGTGGCGCCGAGCCGGGCGAAGCATCGGGCACCAAGGGCCTTGAATTCATGGCCGAACTGAACAAGGCCGGAAACTTCGTCCCCGTCTCGGGCAAGGCGGGCACCATCGCCCAGGGCCAGACGCCGATCGTCGCGGCCTGGGACTACAACCTCCTGTCCTGGCGCGACCAGCTCGCCGGCAACCCGCCGGTCGAGGTGGTGATCCCCGAAGGTCCGGTTCTGGCCGGCGTCTACGTCCAGGCGATCAGCGCCTATGCGCCGCACCCGAACGCCGCCAAGCTGTGGATGGAGCATCTGTTCTCGAACGAGGGCCAGAACGGCTACGTCAAGGGCTACTGCCACACCGCACGTTTCACCAAGATGGTCGCGGCTGGCGAAGTGCCGAAAGAACTGCTCGACGCGCTGCCCCCGGCCGAGGCCTATGCCCGCGCCGTATTCCCCTCGGTTGACCAGCAGTCGGCCAACAAGGAAGTCGTGTCCGGCAAATGGGACGAAATGGTCGGCGCGCAGGTCGCCGAGTAATCGATCCTGACCACGCCCCCGCGTCCCGACCGGACGCGGGGGACCTTTTTTGATCGGCGCCTCATGTCATCCCTGCTTCCCCACCGGCTTGAACGCTCCCTGTCGCTTTGGCTGGGGGTTCTTCCCTTTTTCGTCTTTGCGCTTGTCTTTCTGGTCCTTCCGACCCTGCATGTCGTGATCGGGGCCTTCACGCGGCCCGATGGCAGCCTGACCTTGGCCAACCTGTCGGACCTCATGTCCGGCACGATCCTCTCGGCGCTCTGGCTTTCGTTGCGGATCAGCCTGTGGACCGCATGCCTCGGAACCATCGGCGGCCTTCTGGTGGCCGGTGCCGTCATCCGCGGCGGGCTGCCCCCTGCCTTGCGCGATGCGGTCATGACCTTCTCGGGGGTCGCATCGAATTTCGCGGGCGTGCCGCTGGCCTTTGCCTTCATCGCAACGCTCGGACGCCTCGGCCTTGTGACCGTGCTCGCCCGCGACTGGTTCGGCATCAACCTCTACGCGACCGGCTTCAACCTGACGAGCTTTTCGGGCCTGACCATGGCCTATCTCTATTTCCAGATACCTCTCATGGTCCTCATCATCACCCCCGCGATTGACGGCCTACGCGGCGAATGGCGCGAGACGGCGGAAAGCCTCGGCGCAAGCGGGGTCCAATACTGGCGCATGGTGGCGCTTCCCGTGCTATGGCCCTCGTTGCTCGGGGCCTTCGCCCTGCTGTTCGCGAATGCCTTCGGGGCCGTGGCAACGGCAATGGCGCTGACCGGCTCGGCGCTGTCGATCCTGCCCATCATCCTTTTCGCCCAGATCCGCGGCGATGTCCTGCAAGACCCCCATCTCGGCTATGCCATCGCCTTTGCGATGATCGCCCTGACAGGTGGCGCGAACGTCATCTACATCTGGCTGCGCCTGCGCGCTGAACGGTGGCAGAAATGAACCTCAAGCGCATCGGCTCATGGGCCATCTTCATCCTTGCGGTCATCTACTTCCTCCTGCCCCTCGTCGGAACCTTGGAATTCTCGCTCAGGGCGCGCAGGGGCGTCTATTCCCTCGATGCCTACCGCAACGTGCTGGACGACCCGCAATTCCAGCAGACATTGGCCTATTCGGTGATCCTGTCGATTGCGACCGTCATCCTTGGCGTGCTGATCGTCGCCCCGACGGCCTTCTGGGTCCGGCTCAAGATGCCGCGCCTGCGCCCCGTCGTCGAGTTCATCACGCTGCTGCCGCTTGTGATCCCGCCGATCATCATCGTCTTCGGCTACATCCGCCTGTTCAACACCTCGTCGATCCTGCCCTTGACCGGTTCGGCGCGGGGCACCGACTTCCTGCTTGCGGCCGGATACGCGACCCTGTCCTTGCCCTACATGTACCGCGCGGTCGATACCGGCCTGCGCGCCATCGAGGTGCAGACACTCACCGAAGCCGCCCAAAGCCTCGGGGCCGGATGGGCAACGGTGCTGGCACGGGTAATCCTGCCCAACATCGCCGTGGCCATCCTGTCAGGCGCATTCCTGACCTTTGCCATCGTCATCGGTGAATATGTGATCGCCGCCTTGCTGAACCGCCCTGCCTTCGGGCCCTACATGGTCTGGATGGGCAGCAACCGTGCCTATGAACCCGCAGCCCTCGCCGTGATCGCCTTCGGCATGACATGGGCCAGCATGGGCGTGATCCAGCTGCTCGCACGGCGCACCCGCTTTACGAAAGGATGACCGCCATGGCCTTCATCGACCTGACCTCACTGGGCAAGAGCTTCGGCCCGACGCCCGTGGTCCGCGACTTCGACCTCGCCTTGCACCAGGGCGAATTCGTGTCGCTGCTCGGCCCGTCCGGCTGCGGCAAGACAACCGTTCTGCGGATGGTCGCGGGGTTCGAAACCCCCGACAGCGGAGATATCCGCATCGAGGGGCAAAGCCTGCTCCGCCAACGCGCCAGCCAGCGCCAGATCGGGATGGTGTTCCAGTCCTACGCGCTTTTCCCGAACATGACCGTGGCCGATAACGTGGCCTTCGGGCTGCGCGTCGCCAAGCTTGCCCCGGCCCAGATCGACAAACGGGTCGACGAGATGCTCGACATGGTCGGGCTTGCGGCGATGAAAGGGCGCTATCCCTACCAATTGTCGGGCGGCCAGCAGCAGCGCGTCGCACTGGCCCGCGCCATCGCCCCGCGCCCGCGCGTGCTGTTGCTCGACGAGCCGCTGTCGGCACTCGATGCCAAGATCCGCGTGGCGCTTCGCACCGAAATCAGGACCATCCAGCGCCAACTCGGCATCACCACGCTTTTCGTGACCCATGATCAGGAAGAGGCCCTGTCGATGTCCGACCGGATCGTGATCATGAACGCGGGGCGGGCCGAGCAGATCGGAACCCCCGAAGAGATCTACAATCGGCCCACCACCCGTTTCGTCGCAGGGTTCATCGGCACGCTGAACGTGATCGAAGGGCAACTCGGCACGGAAGGCGGCACCGTCCTGACCTGTGCGGGCGGGCGTCTGGCCTTGCCCGGCACTTTCGGCGCATCGCCCGGCGAGACCCTCTCCGTGGCAGTCCGGCCGCAGTCACTTCGCCCCGCGCCCATCGACGGCGACGGGCTGCGCGGCACGGTGCGCCACGTCGAATTCCTCGGGGCATTCACCCGCCTGCATGTATCTTGCGGGCCAAACACATTGCTCGTCGATTGCTTCGCGCGCGATCTGGCTGCAAACCTCTCGGTCGGCAGCCAGATCGCCCTGACAGTCCCCCCGGACGAGGTGCTGCGCCTGTCGGCATGACCTCGGCGCATCCGGCGCGGATCGAGCCATTCAGCAACACCGCCGCAGACTGCAACGCCTGCCCTTCGCTGCGCAAAATTGCCCGCCTGCCGCGCCCGGATGGCAGCACATCTTGGTGTGGACAGGCGGCGATCAGGCGGCTTTCAGCTGTTGTTTGCCTGCTTCCAGAGCGGCCGCTTCACGCGCCTTGTCCTGCTTCTCGCGCTCCTCCAACTGCTTGATGTCAAAGGACACTTCGCCAAGCAGAAGTTGGGCCTGCGCAAGCAGGCTATCGGCCACGTCGATCATTCCGTCATGCGACGATCCGGCGATCCACTTCTGATCCGAATCGCTCGGCGGTTTGCCGTTGACCGGCTTCCACGCCCGCAGAGCGGCGATCAATCCGTTGGCCGCTTCCTTGGTGCGGTTCAGGAATTCGCGGTATTTCGGATCAAGCCGCATGTCCGCTCCGGCCGGATCCGGATTCAGTTCGGGAAACTTCAGATCCCGCACGCCCGAGTAATCCGCATCGCGCCCGATAAGCGGTTCAAGCACCGCCATGAAACGGTCGATATCCGTCGTGCGGGCCGACTCCTGCGACATGGACGGGATTGCCCTGTCAATCGCCGCGGCCTTGAAGCGCAACCAGCTGTCGAGGGAAAGATTGGCCATCCCGGGATGCCAGTCTTTCTTGAGCGGGATACGCCGCTTGACCTGCGGATCGTCCGAATAGACCGTCTCGAAGTATTTTACGACCTTGGTGCAGACATTTTTGCCATCGACAAGAATTTCAGGCGTCAGTCCACAGCTGCGTCCGACTTCCTTGGCGATGGGATCGCCATCTTTGACGATGCCGTATGCCAGCACGCATTTTGACAGGGTCGAATTCCAACGCATCGCCTTGCGGGCGCGCTTCCGGTCGCCCGGATTGGCACGCGCCTCTTTGTAAAGCTGCCAACCCGCTTCGATCTCGGCCTCTTTGTGCATCTTGAAGCCAAACTCGGTCAGGGCGCGGGCCATGTTGACACCGATCGAGATTCCGGTCGCCGCCCCCGTGCAATCGCCCAGCTTCGCCCCTTCGGATGCAACGCCCAAAGCGGCATAGATCACAAGAAGCGACTGCTGGCTGACCTGGATCTTGGCCGATGAAAGGCGTGACGTGATCGCAGGGCCATAGACCGAATGGTTCCCCATCGTCAGGGCCATATTGTCCATCCATTTGTTCAGCTGGATCGACTTGCGCACAAGGATCGCCGTATCCATCGCAAGGCGCTGAATCGCGACGACCAGACCGGCGACCGGCAAGGCTGCCACCAGAATCGATGCCCCGCCCGATGTCAGGGTGTTGACCATCTGCCACTTCTGGTTGCAGGCCTCGGCCTCGTTGGTCAGCTTTTCAAGCGCCGCCACCGACTTTTCCGCCTTTTCGTCGTTATCCAGCTCTTCGGGGCTCGGGGAAGCGTCGTTTATCAGTTTGTCCAGTCGATCGGCTTCTTCGTCGGACTGCGTCTTGATGTCGGCAAAGAACGATTCCTTGAACTGCGGATCATCGGCAAGCCTTTTGCTGAAATTGCCGATCTCCTTTTCCTTCTCTTGCTGTTCCAGCTTGCTAAGCCGTTCGGCAATCGCCTGTTTCGCCTCTTCGGCCGTGGCCCCGCTCGGGATCGCCGACAGCAGCGCCGTGCCAAGCGTGGCCAGTTCCGGCAGGGATTTCAGCGCCGCCTCCACCTGCTCCTTGGCCTTCTCCTTGTCGATCGCGCCAGCCGATTCATCGTCTTTGTCGGGCATAAGGCTGGACATGCTTTGATCGACATAGTCGGTGAAAGTTGAATGCGTCTCGCCGGTAAGCCGGTTGCCGGCCTTGTCGTCCGAGCTTTCCTCAAAGGAGCGTTGGGCCCCTTTGCCATAGGCTTCCTCTTTGCCCTTATCGTCTTTCTTCAGGTCTCTGCGGCTTGCATCCGACAACGAGTCGAACACACCGGCCATGATCGGGGCAAGCACGGTAAGGCCGATGGCCCCGACCAAGGCACTAGGGTTCTTGAGACCGCCGGATTTCTGGGCCTTGTAGATGTGTTCGGCAATGAAGCCGGCATTCGATGCGCCGATCACGGCGGTTCTTACGGCGGCGCCGATCTTGGACCAGGCGCCATTGGTGCCTGTGACGTCCTCGCCCTTGTCGTTCTTTCCGTCCTGCCTGTCGAAAGCGGCAAAGGCATCGCCAATCGCGCCCGCGACAGACTGTATCAGGCCAAGCGCCGCTTTCTTTCTGCCCGACTCGTCCTTGGCCGTGCAGATTTCATTGACGCGAAACACAACTTTGCCCGCCTTGAAGCCGTAACTGACAAGACTGGTGGCCGAAGCGATAGAGGTCTTGAAGGCCTGCGTTTCGGACAAGGCCTTGTTGCTGGTTGCAACCTGCTTGCCCGCAAGACCAAGGCTTTTGGACGCCGCCTCGCCGAGGGCTTCATAGACAGACTCGGCAATGGCCCAGCCAAGCTTGGCGTCCGGCGTGTCGAGCGCCTTGTCCGCCACTTTCAGTCCACCGTTCACGACCGTCGTGGCAACGCTCAGCGCAGCCATGTTCCTTTCGGCGACTTCCAACTTGTCGAGCTTGCCCAAAAGCGAGACCTGTGCGGGCGTCCGCTCCGAAGGCGCTACCTTCTTTGCGGCCGATGCGAGGTCCTTGTCCGCCGCCGACATCGAGACGGCATCGAAATTGGCTGCCTTGATCGATTCCGCCCCGACGCTGCCGACCAGCGCAACCACATCCATCCCGATCCGCAGCGCGCGTTTCGCACCTTCGAATTCCGAGGCCTCTTCGGTGTGCTTTTCGAGGATTTCGCCATAGATTTCGCAAGCGCCGGTCCAAACCTGCGCTTCCTGACTGTATTTGTCGGCCACCGCATTCGACGGAAGCACTTCGGCCATCACCAAGGGAGACCACAATTCGCGCTCGATATCCTTGGGCGAAAAGACCTTGGCCTTCTTCTTGGTGACCGGATCCTCGTATTCGGCTTCTTCCATCCGGGTTTGCAGCCGGACAAGTTCCTCGTGCAGCATCAGAACGCGCCGCGCGGCCTTTTCATCGACTTTGTACTTGCCGGTCAGGTCGTGGACGGTATCGACTTCGCTGTCGCTGTCCCCGTCCATCCAATCCATGCTGCGTTTCTTGCCCTTGAACAGGCCCTTGCCTGCATCGCTGTCCCACGTGACCTTCAATGCCGCGTTTGCGTCGCGCAGTTCCGAGGTAAGCCGGTCAATTTCGGCGGTGATCTCGGTCATCTCTTTGTTGCGGACACTCATCTTTTCGCCAAAGGCTTGAAACTCGGCGCTCTTGGCCTGCGCGGTTTCGATCCATGCGTGCTGTGCTTCGGTCAGGGGCATGGCTTTACTCCTTGATCGCGGTCAAAAGGCGCATCTCGAGACGCGGCAGCGCGGCCCGAGCGGCGTTGAGATGGTTGGCAGCGGTGCTTTCGAATGGATTTACCCGCAGATGGTTCAGCGGGCTGAACCCGTCGAGCACGGCCATGAGGGCACGCGTATGTGCAAGCGCGGCTTTGCGTGCATCCCGACGTTCGGCCAACCCGAGCCCGGGTTTGACCACCAGCGCGGCGGCCGATGGCAGGTCATCTATCGCCTTTTGCGGCAAGGCCGAAACGATGGATGCCAAGAAGGCCTTGATCTTGGCTTCGTCATAGCCGGTCGACTTGTCGTCAAACTGGTTGCCATTGGTCGTTTCCGCCGCCCGGCGGATCACCCCGTCGAAAAAGCCGCGGACATGGGCGCGAAGGATTTCCACCTTTGAAACGCAACTTTTCGCGGCTTCTTCAAGCGTGCCGTCAAGGATTTCCGCGGCGTCATCGGCAGTTGCGGCAAGTTTCCTGACACGCGGAAAAAGCGCAGTCATGCGTTTGAGGCCATCGACATAAGCGCCCGAGGCTTCGATCTCTTTTATCAGATTCAGCCGTTCGGTTTCCAAAGCGTCCAGGTCCGAGGGGTCGGATTTGATCTTTGCGAACTTCTTTTTCGCTTCGGTGATTTCCGCCTTTACCTCGCTTCTGGCGGCTTGGAAGTCCTTTTTCTTGCTTTCGTCGGCATCGTGTTCGGCCTGCGCCCCACGGGCATCGATCAGGAAAGCATTCAGCGCTAGCGATGTCGCCGGATCAAGCTTGGCTTTGTCCGTGCGCATCTTCTCAAGGTCGGTGCGGGTCTTGTCGATCTTTGTCTTAAGGGTGATCAGCGTCTCCGTGCCCTTCTCGATCAGGGACTCGGTCCGCTTTTCGACATCCGCACGGGCGGTCGCAACCTCGCCCCGCAGGCTGCCGTAATAGCCATCAAAGGTAATGAAACCGTTGGAAAAACTGCTTTTCAGCGTCTTTCCGATCTTGTCGAGCGTCTCGTTCAGCGCGTCGGCCATCTTGAAAGCAACACGCTTCTTCCCCCGCAATTCGCTGCAAAGCCTGCGGAAATTGGCGACATCCGTCTCGAGTGCGACGATCCGGTCAAGCACCTGTTTTTGATTGAGGGTCATGTATGACGTCTTGAGCTGCTTGCAGTCGTCATCCATCTCGGCGCGCATGCCGATTTCGTAGGCACCGTAATCCACGCCGATCTTCTTAATCTCGGTCTCGATCTTGTCGATCCGTTTCTGGAAATCGGCGTAGACTGTCGGGTAGCCCTCGATGTTCTTGATGAAAATGTCGATCGACCGCAGATAGCGGTCAGCCTGTTTCAGCGCATCGACCGAGTTCGAGTCCAAAAGCTGGCCCGACGCAAGGATCATGAGGTCGATTTCCGATTTGACCTCGGCGGGAAGTTTCTTCAGCTCGGTAGCCAGCTTGAGATAGCGCGCGGCAAGACCGTCATGCGTCTTTTTCAAGTCTGCCGGCTTCACCGCCGCGCGGTCGAGGTCCTCGGCAAGGGACTCTTTCAGCCTTTCACGCGCATAGTCCCGGATCTCGAGGGCGGCGACCACATTGTCGGCAGATTTCGGACCCCGATCGTATTTCTGTATCTTGTCCTGAATACGTTTCGGACGGTGAACATGCCCGTTTGCCAGCATCGCCTGACTGTCCTGCATCGCCTCGCCGAGCAGGCTTTGCACCTTGTGCATCGCCTCGACATCCTGACGCAGGACATTCAGCAGCTCGGTCGCTTCGCCTTTGAACATTTCGGCAAGGTACGGGGTCTTGGCATTCCTTTCGGTTCTGATCCGTCCGGTCAGCTTCTTGACTTCTTCCTCGCGCAGGGCCGCACATTTTTCAAAGCCGGAATGCTTCAGGGTGCCCACAAGGCCGCCGCAGTGCATCAGGATTTCGTCAAGGGCGGGGTCAAGCTGCTCCTGTTGCGAAATCGGCTGCGCCCCCGTGCGGGCGGTACGGTACTCTGACAGCTTGTCGGAAACCGTCTGTATCCTGTCCTTGGCTTCGGCCAGTTTTCCCAGTTGCAGCAAAAGGATAGCTTCTTCGAGCATGCCGAAAAGCAGCTTGTATTCCTTCGAGTTGATGGCAGCGAAAAGCTTGGTCTCCGTTCCATCCTCGGTGCTTTGGACCAGCGGGATCACCTCCTGCCGTGCGCGCTCGACGTTGCCCGACACCATGTCGTGGAAATCGCGCAGCCGCGACAATTCCGCCGGATCCAGTTTCGAAAGGTCTGCGGGCGTTTTCTCGACCTTGTCGCGCAGGTCCATGATCGAGGTCTCGACCGCCAGCAAATCCTGCGGAATGCTTTCCTCGGCCGCGATGACCTGCTTCGTCAATCTGTCGAACCGGTCGAAAAGCGCGAGTTCGGCTTCCTGTTCCTGCTGTTCGTCCAGTTTGATCAGCAACTGCTCTTGCAGGGTTTCAATCTCGGCCGCAGTCAGGTTTTCGCCCAACTTGCGTTTCAGCTCCGACACCTCGGACTTCACCGTATCGAGCTGCTTTTGGATATCTTCGCGGTTGCCAAGATCGTCGCGGTTCGCCGCGAACAGCGACTTTGGCGAGGATTTCAGCTTGCCGCCGGGATGCTTGATCCCCAGCATCTCGGGTTTTGGCACGGACAGGGTGTCCCAACCTTTTGCCGCGTTGAATTTCTTGATCCAGTCAAGGATGGCGACATCGGTCACGGTCTGTCCTTCGGTCATGGTCAGGCTCTCGTGTGGGTGGCGTCACGCGCCAGCGATGGCTTCGAGTTTGTCGAGGGCGGCTATGAGAGGGGCGCGGATCGCAACCTTGACGCCGAACGGATTGTCCTCGCACAGGGCAATGATCGGGTCGGTTTCCAGCATGTTGCGCAGATCGACGGCGCGGCCGCGCAGGGTTTCGGCAACCTTGGCGCGGTTTTCGCCGGACGCGGCATTGTATTCGAACAACGCGGCCATGAGCCGAGTTTGCAGACCATCGGTCACGCCGTTCAATCCGGCATCGGCGATCCGCCTGAGATCAGGGTCGTCGATGCCCCTGAGCGCCGATTGAAGCGCGCCGATCGACACATCTACGGTTTCCTTCGCGTCACGCCAGACCACCATCGGGTCGGCCTTGGGCGCCGCCTCGGGCTTTTCGGCCAAAACCAGTTCCTGCGTCAGGCGACGCATCGCTGTGATGGCGGCCTCGACCGCACCTTCGTTGATCTGCCCAAGAATAGTGCGCGAGTCAGCCCCGAGCTTGGTCCGCGCCGGCCCTTCGGGCAGGACACGTATTCTCTGCACCAGTTGCAGCATGGCGTCCTTCAGGCGGGCCAGAGGGACCTCGGGCGATGCCGGTTCGGCTGCGGTTTCGGCAGGCGGCGCAGACGCAGACTGACGCGCAAGGACATTTTCAATCTTGGAAAGGGTTTCGGCCGCTTCGGGACTGCCCGAGCTGATCTGCTGTCCGGCAACAAGGCAGGCTTGCCGCAACCTTTCGGCAAGATCGCCGCCCAGGGCTTGGACCTTGGGAACAATCGCGGCAAGGCGCTGTTTCAATGCTGCCGGGTCGCTGTTTTCTGCCGCAACCGCTTCGGGAGGAGGCGCGTTGGACGGATCGGCCGCCGGTGCGCCTTGGGCGATGTCGGTATCGTCGTCGAGTTCCGGATCATCGGGCAGCTCCTCGACATCGGCTTCGAGTACGGTCCCATCAGCGTCGAGGATCTGGACGTTGAGCATCACCTTTTGCGCCTTGAGGCACCGCTTCATCTTCTTGGCCAAACCGGGCAGCACCCGTTCGCAGGTCAGGGTCAGAAGCTTTCCCTCTACCGTTCCGGTGCCAAAGGCATATTTCGCTCCCTGCCCCTCTTCCTTGGCTTCCTTGCCCAGGACTTGCGGCGGTTTCAGCCGATGCAGGCCCAGATAGTCATCCTCGGGCCTGTCACCGGGGTTGTACGCAAACGACACCGGCTCGCGGCGCATGATCTTGACGAATTTCTTGATCTCGGGACCGGAAACTTTGTAGTCCGCCATGGGCATACCCGCGCTGAAATGAGTGGGGACGGAAAAATACTACTTAAGGAAGATTAACTAGCGAAACGCATCGCGCAACAAAAGATTGTACGAACCCGTCCGGCATCCCGACGCCCCCCGGAAACGCTCGCCACCCCGCGTGCATGGTCAGCGGACAAGGCCTCCGCCCCCGCCCGCGAGATCATCCGCAGCCTGATCGAGAAGGTTTCGGTGCGTTGGGAGGAGGGACAGGTTGCGGTGGTTCTGGACGGGGCTCTCACAGCCCTGATCGATCTGGCCCAGAACGCAAAAAGCCCCAGTGTTAGCTGGGCGTGTTGGGTCTGTCGATTACAGTACGGTTGATTTGGTTGCGGGGGCGCGCCTTGGACTGACGCGAACCCGAGCTCCCACATATTAGTGCTTCGCACCAACATTCACCGGCTTGTCCAAAGCCAGCACCCAACGCGCCCCCGACAAGGACGATACGCGTGTCTGAAAAATTGAGGCCTTTCTGATTTCTACACTTGGTTCCACACCCCAAGTCTCGTGGATGAGCTTCAGCAATGGGGCAGCAGTCTTCCACTTAGATGAAAGCACCGTTGCTGAAAGTTTCATACTCTCGTTTCGTCTAAGCGTCCTAGCATCTTCATCATCGACCAAGCGCTGCGAACCCTCCGACAATACGAAGACATCAACCGACAAATCAGCCTCGAAGTAATCTGGCTGTAGATCGTTGTAACCGCGGAGTTCGACCCAAGAATCATAACGCCACCACATAGGCAATAGAATAGTTTGCGTCTTACGAATTGCCTCACGAATTTCAGAAACTGTCTTTACGCGACCCATATGAAAAGCGAAAGGCAAGCTTGTTTCAAAGCCAGTAGCTAGGAAAGCAAAGGCGGAAAGCTTCATTCGTTCAGAAGTGGTAAGAACACCATCATCTACGGCATTAATTTGAGCGTTAAACCAATTATCCACTACTGACTGCGGCACCTTGCTAGACACAAAATCCCGGGCCGCTCGCTCCGTATCTCCTTCAATCACACCCATATATGGCAAAGATTCACCAAGAGAGGACTTCAACTCCAAGCTACGCCCCTGCGATACTATGCCCCCTACAGAGACGAAGCCCACAGATCGCGTCTGTCTATCAAGCAGCGCATCGACATCAAGAGCAGCCCGACCGTAAGCATCTCCATCTTCGGCTTTTAATGCAGCAAGCAATTTGACCGGATCAAAGAACCGGCGAGCTTCCTTCTGATCGTAAAGTCCAGTCAAAAAGTTCGACGCATCCACTTCATATATGTCTGGTTGATGGACAAAATTTTTCCCGTTCCTTCGATCTGAAATCACAACTTTTATATCAAGAAATGAAACAAGTCGCGCAACTTCCATAATCAGGTCATTCCGCCTTCCGCCCCAATCGTCATCTTCAAAGTAAGCTCGACGCAGCACCAATCCTGCGGTGGAAAACTCAAAAAACTTCTTCGCTAATGAGAAAGACACACGCGTATGGGTATCCATCGGAAGTTCTTTAATCATCGCCGCCCTCAATAGAGGGCGATTCGAAAAGCTACGAAACTCGAGAACTTTAGCGTCGGAGACAGCACTATCGTGTCGCCGCGATATTACTCGGACTGCCTTAGAAAAGGAAAAAACAGAGAAAAACCCAATTCCAAACTTACCGATTTTTTGGAAGTTTGTTCCCTGAAGTCCTGGAAACTCTTCTCGAACCGCGCTCGAATTCCAAAACGATCGCCCGAAATCTACGAGTGAACCGGAAAGCACACGCTCACTCATTCCGACGCCGTTGTCGTCAATTGACACCAAACAGTCGTCAGCGTTTGAAGGATCTTGCTCTATAGTAATTGTAATTTGACCGAAATCCTGCCCACGTTTTTCAAGTGCTCGCTTTGCCCTAATTGCATCGGCGGCATTCTGTATTAATTCACGAAATGGCACTCTTGGGTCATTACCATATAAGTTTCGTCCGCCCAATGTTGAAGCCAAACGCAGCGGATCCGTTACCTTTACGCTTGCATCAACGGGGCGCCACTGCGCTGTTTTAACATACTTTGCGAATGCATCAGGTGTATCCGCTCCTGCCACTCTTTGTGCAATCAGTGTATTTTCACCGATATCCGTAAGAATTGCATTTGCGCTTTTTAGCTCAAAATCGAGCACTCTTGCTAGATCATATGCAACCCACCAGGCGTCCGCCTCGGAAGTTGCGAACGTTGAGGATGAGGAAAAATAGATCGTGTCATTTTTTATGTGTGGCTTGTTGAGTTTTAATTGCGCCTCCCAATGCAACTGAGAGTAGCCACTTGGCTTAATTGCTGAGTATAATGCTAATGGCGCACGACGCCGATCAACTTGTGCAGCGTCGGCACAGCGCAAGATACAAGCAAGTTTTACTTCGTTGATGGTCCAGTCTGATGGTAGTTTTGGACTACCACCGATTGATGAACTAAGTTCATCTGTTAGTTTTTTCGAGTCCCAGTTGTGACTTGCTGCGATCCTTCCAGCTGTTTCGGCATATGCCTCACGCAGCTCAGGGTCAGAAACAATGTGGATGGGGCCTGACGAACCGTATTTCCATTCCGCCTTACAGAGACGTATTGCTTCATCTGCGTGAAGTGCTCTCAGGACGGAGAACAGCACCTCCCCTTCCTGCGATGGAGTTAGTTGTTCCGAAGTATCAACTCCTGATCGACTATAAAAATATTGGGCGGCAAAGTCTTGCCAAATTTGAGTTTTCTTGAGTGCGGCTTTTCCGCCCTCGTATGCCAGAGAGGTCAGACCCGCATCGTGAGTCAAAATGGCAAGGCCAAGCACAAATGTCTCAGCCGGGTTCAGTAATATACGTTCTCCGCAAATGAGGTCTGCGGCTTCCCAAAGTGCGTCCAAATGTGTGACATCGTGAATAGTTAAATCTCTGCAATCTTGAGGGATGCCGGTGAGTAGGCCTTCGACACGTTCACGCGCACCGAGCAGTTCGGTCATAAGCCGTGTGCGCTCCGCGCCCCAAGTTCCTGAAGATTCGTTCGTGAAGGCAGCCTTCCAAATGTTCGAGTCACGGAATCCCATTCAAAATCTCCTTTCAATCGCACGGTCGATTCACACGCAACCGCAAGCAATATTTCACCTCCAACTATGGCACTGGCTTCTGCTATGCGGAAGGGATTTTCTGACTGTGGCTATCCGCTTGCCCAGTCTTGAAGCTTTAAAGGCGACACCTTTTGGTGCCGCCCCTTGTCAAACCTCTTTCAAGGCGATTCAGTTTGCCGCGCTCGTGGTCTTAGGCGATTGTGCCCCTCCGTTCGGCCCGGACTGGACAGAAGGCACCGGCGCCCGCTCAATCGAGCTTCCAAGTGCAGCGGGCATCGCTTCCGCTCCTTCCACCATTCGTTCTGCAAAGCCTGCGATGCGCGTTGCAGCGGTGCCGGTTGAGCGCGCGGCCAGTGTTTCGAGGAACGCTTGACGATCGGCCAAGCGAGCCCGATCAAGCCAAGCTTCGAACGCCGCAAGGACTGCTTTGCGCTGCGCGGAGTGCTCTTTGAGTTTCCGCTTCTCATCAGCCGCCATCATCGTAGCGAGTCTGTCGAGCGCGTTCGCGATGCGAGGATCAGTCGAGTTAGTCTTGGTGTTGGCGAGGGTGGTCATCCGGATTTCCTTTCTCTGGTTGCTTGCGGATAATCAGGACCTCGTATCGTCATCAGCAGGAAAAAGCGGTCTGCTGCACTTTTTTGATCACGTATTGTTTCAGTCGGAACGCCGCTCGTGATCACCGCTCGGCACTTCCGTTGGGGTCCCGCTTACGCAACTCTTGCAGCGACTTTTCCGCTTCCTTGACCTTCTCCGCCTCAGGCCTGAGGGCGTCGACAAATCGTTGCTTAACCTCAGTCGGCAATGTCGCGATGGCGTTTTTGGCGAATCCCAAAACGCGGCTCTTGAAGCGCTCCACTGCCGTGCGCTCCGCATCGAGAGCCTTGCGTTCTGTCTCGACTGCCTTCCGCTCTTTCTCGATGGCCTCGCGCCCCTGTGCGAGTTTCTTTTCGGCGTCCAGCTCTATCTTCGAGCGGAACGCATCACGGGCTTTCCTCAGGGTATCGAGAAACCGTTGCGTTCGCGGGCGATACTCGCGCGCTTCGACCCTACCTGCATTCTCAGCTATCCCATCAATGACCAGAAGCAACTCGTCGGCATCCTTCTCACGCTCGGTCAGGTTCTCTTTGCGCTGCTCGATGTCCGCGCGCTCTGCTTCCAGCTTTGCCTTGCGTTCCGCATCAGCCACAGCGGCCGCTTTCAATTCGCGTTCCTTCTTATTAAGACGCTGCGTCTCTTCAGCCCACCAGACGGGCGTTGGAACGTGCTGCCGCTTTCTTGGAATGAGGGGGTCCTTTGCTTCTTCCAAGTATTCGGGCACGGCTTGACCTGCGGTAGTCAGGGCTTCCCGCTGCTCCTCGCGATCTTTTCTTGTCTTGGTAGCAGCGCGCCGGAGAGCCGCCGTTCTTCTCCCCCGCTCGAGACCGATGGTAGCGAAGGCTATTCCAACGCTGTCTTGTGCTGCCTCATAGGACGCAAGCATCGGATAGGCCGACGGTTGCAGAACGCGCTGCTTGCCGCGCCGCGCAGTCGTCTTTTCGGACCACGGCGCTATGACCGCGTGGATGTGGAAGGTCATCTCGTCGTGGTCGGCCCGCGCGTGCACGACGGCATCGCCGAAGTTGGCCTTAAGCCACTCGACCGCCATCGTCTCGAACCACTGCTGGCGGCTCTCGTCCAAGATTTCCGCAAGCTGATCCCGTTCGGCAAACCAGTCCTTGCCTGCGGTCAGGATCACTTCCCGCAGCGGCCCTTTCTTCGACGCCTTCCACGGGTCCGCCTTTCCTTCGAGGCGTCTAGCGTCCCACTCCGACTGGCGCTTACGACGCTTGAGGGCTTCCAACTCTTCGGCAAGATTTTCGAGGCGCGCGGCTTCAATCTCAGCTTCCAGCTTCGCGCGCCAATCGGCGTCCCCGATCAGGATTTCGTTTTCGCGGGTCCTTTGCTGGTCGACGTGTTCGAGGTTCCCGCCCTTGCGATTTGCGTGCATTTCAACGCCGGCAAGGCCACTCGGGAAGAGTTCCGCAAAGCGTAGCACGATGCGGTGGCGGATGATTTCCCGTTTGCGGGCAAAGCTTTCGTAGTTCTCCAATGACATTGCGGGGTCTCCTGTCGCGGTTGGCGAGAAGGAGATGGGTCGCCGCCTTTCAAAACAAAAAACCTGCGGGTTCAGGAAAGCGCCAGAAGTCTACTCACTAAGCAAGTGGCACTCCTGCGCCGTTGGCGCATCCGTTCCACTTGCCTCGTTCGCCGGGGCGCCGCCCCGGTCCCCGCGCCTTCCGCGGGACCAAAGGGGGCTCGACACCCCTCTGGACACCCTCGGCAGGGTCATCGCTCGCCGCTCCCCCTGCCCCCCCTGGCGTCCTTCCGACGGACCGGAGGGAAGCTCCACACCCCTCTGGACTCCCCGGGCAAGGACCGTTCGCCACCTGTCCCTGCACCCTGTCCGGCCGCCTTCCGCGGGACCGAGGGGATGTTCTGCACTCCCCACCGGCTTCCCCAAGCTCCCGGAGGAAGGCGTTCCGCTCCCTTCCCCGAACCCCAACCCGCTCCCGCTTCCCGCGAAGGGGTCCAGAGGGCAACCCTCTCGACGCTCTCCCGACGAAGTGCGTTGCCTTCACGATCGAAGAACCCGGCTCTGGATATGCCGGTGTTCATCGACGCTCAGCACATCGATACGATCAGTCGATATTTGGCCGTTGCTTACCGATGACGGCCAGAGCCGTCTTCAGCGCAACCGACCGCCGTTCTGCCCACGCCGCCGCAGCGATCGGGGCAAAACAGGCAACGCCGCTGCCTGAAAGCATTCCGTCCGTTTCTCGCCATTTGCCGATCTTTGTATCTGGCGCATCGGCGACATCTTCCGTGGATAAGCTGTATCCCTGCGCCACGAACTCGGCTGCCTCGGGACTTCCACCGTCCCGAAGCGCGACATAAGCTAATGCAGCCCAGCCGCCTTCTTCCGCATCGTAAACCGAAGCGACAAAGTCGTTGGCGATGCGAAGCAGTCCTTCCGCCTCGGATGACGGCCAGATGATTTGGCCGTCCCAACGGGTCCATAGGTAATGTTGGCAATAATCCATCGCGCCGGGCCAAACCAAGGTTCGGCAAACGGGACAGATATCTTGGCCTTCTTCGAGTTCCTCACTCGGGTCGTCCTCAATCTCATTCTCATCAGACATTTCGGACGCCCCGTTTCGGCTGTCGCGCTGCACTCTGCGTAAGCCGACTGTTGTTCCGGCCGGCCAAGTTGGCAAGTCCCGCTTTCTTTGCCCGCGAAGGGGTCCAGAGGGCAACCCTCTCGACGCTCTCCCGAAGAGGCGCAAGGCGCGGCCGGCACCGTGTTCTGCTGCGCGGGTCATTTGACCGCAGCAGAACACCGGATGCCGGACCAAAGAGATACCGGAACGGAAGCAGGTCAGCATAACAACCCACCCTCACGAGGAATGACCTTGACCAACCACAGCGCTACCCGCCTGCAGGACACGAACGCCGATGATTTCGCGATCGGTGATGTCCTGCACTATCCGTTCCCGTCAAAGACGACTGGCGGCGAGACCGACACGGCTCGCCCTTGTCTGGTGATCGACACCCACAAAATCAGCGATCGCGCCTATCTGCTGATCGCGGATGGCGCGCCGGCAGAGGCGGCACGCCGGACGGGCTATGACATTCTTGTCGAGGAAGACGCCCTGCTTGCCTCGGCAGGCTTGGAACAACCAACCCGCTTCTGCGCTGCCCGGCGTGTCTTCGTCAGCCGGCAGAGTCTGCGCCGCAAAGCAATCCGACCTGATGGTGGGATCCGTGTCGGCCGGCTTACAGGCCGCGCCTTTGAACGACTGAACGCAGTGCGCGGACGGTTGCACGCCGAAGCCGACATTGCTCGCCACCAACGCGAGGAGGAGCGCCGCTAATGTCATCTTGCCGCCTGATCATCTACCGCCCGCGGAAGCCGATCCCGTCGCCCCGCCCGTCACGGCCCAAGCCGAGCTCGCGCGCCGCAAACCGCACCCAACTTCCTA
Organism: Paragemmobacter straminiformis; assembly: GCF_014243445.1. Classification (GTDB taxonomy): domain Bacteria; phylum Pseudomonadota; class Alphaproteobacteria; order Rhodobacterales; family Rhodobacteraceae; genus Paragemmobacter; species Paragemmobacter straminiformis. Next base: position 2,639 of record NZ_JACLQD010000004.1, on the reverse strand, counting down.
CCCTTCACAACAGAAAGACCACCGATGTTTTCAGCAACCGTCCCGACGCAGAACACGCATCGCATCCTGATGCATTCGCCCGACCAAAAGCTGCCCGATGCTGATCGCATCACAGACCTTTTGGCCGACGCCCACAGAGCTTTGCGCGATGCGGTCGCTACTGCCGAAGATTTGGATGCAGATGACTATGCGCAACTTGGCGACCACCTCGCACTGATCGAAGCCCTGCTTGATCGAGGGGATCTCGTCGACGACTCGACCAGTGCGTCGCTGATGCGGATCTGTGCTGCCGCGAATGTCGTAACGGACAGCCGCGAAGCAGATACGGCGCTGCTGTCGTTCGTTGCCGACATCCAGACCGCCTGCATCCTCGTCATCAGGGTCCGCGACCTGCTCGACGCGGAAGCCGCGATCCAGCGCTATCGCCGAACCCGCACCGGCAAGATCCGGTGAGGCCGTTCCCCGCGGTCCATCCCATCAACCAACCCCGCTTTCCACTGCTGGAAACGACCGGGCCGCGGGGATCACAAAATGGCTGCGCCCGCCCCTTTCGGGACGGGCGCATCTGCAGGGAACTCACTCGGGGCCATCTGGTAGCTGTCCGGACAGAGGTTTGATCGTCTCGACTGGAAAGGAACCTCGGATGGACCTCAAAAAGATAATCTCCCTCGTCGCCGTCGTCGCCGTGAAGAACGCGACTACCAGAGCCGCCGCTTCGGGTCGAACGCCGGAGGCAGAGGCTTACAGATTAAGCCGAAGGCGCAGCCGCGCGCCACCATACTTTCGATTTTCCATTCAGAATCCTTTACGGCATCCTCAACCAAAGAATCTGCTCGAACGGAGTTCCTCTTGACCAGTCAGCCCCGCGTCATTCTCTACGCCCGGTTTTCGACCGAACTGCAAAACGCCCATTCCGTCCGCGATCAGTTGGACAAGTGCCGCGCGCACGCACTGCGGCAAGGATGGGCGGTCGTGGCCGAGTTTGCCGACGAGGCAATGTCCGGCACACGCGATGACCGTCCGGGCTTCAAGGATCTAAGGAACGCGATCGGCCAAGGTCGTTGTGACATCGTCTTGGCGGAGAGCCTGGACCGGTTCAGCCGGGATCAGGAACACATCTCGCGCTTCTACAAAGAGGCGAAGCACAACGATGTGGTCTTGCACACGGTCGATCGTGGCAAGGTCGATGTGATGCAGATCGGGTTCAGCTCAACATTCAGTGCGATGTTTCTGGAGGACCTGCGCGAGAAGACCCGTCGCGGCCTCGAAGGCAAGGTCAAGGACGGGTTGAATGCAGGCGGTCGTGCCTATGGCTATCGCCCTGCCATCGACGAGCGCGGCAACCCGATCACCGGAAGGTTGGTAATCGACGAGAACGAAGCCATCATCATCCGTCGCATCTTCCGCGAGTATGCCGCAGGGGACTCTCCGCTCAAGATCGCGGCACGCCTCAATGCCGAAGGGATACCTTCGCCTCGCGGCAATGGCGCGGGCACCGGCGGATGGAAGCAGAACACGATCAATGGCAACCGCGAACGCGGCACCGGCATCCTGAACAACGAGCTTTATGTCGGCTGGCGCGTCTGGAACCGTCTGCGCTACCTAAAAACACCGGACGGCAACAGCCGCGTGTCGCGCCTTAACCCCGCCAGTGAATGGCAGAGGATCGAGGTGCCGGAGTTGCGTATTCTCGACGACGAACAGTGGAGTTTGGCCAAGGCCAGACAAGACCGTCTCGCGAAGGCCAAAAGCAAGATCAACTCGACAGATGACAACCATCTGTCTGTGAACCGCAACTTGCGCCGTCGCAAATACCTGCTGTCCGGACTCGTCAAATGCGGCGTCTGTGGCGGGTCTATGACCGTCGCCGGCGGCACCACCAAGGGGAGCAAGCGGCGTTATTACTGTGCGACGAACAAGGAGAAAGGACCGGCCTTCTGCTCGGGTATGCCGGGCATCTTGCAAAGCGAAGTCGATGGCTTCGCCCTCGCCGGCCTGCGCGATGGCCTGATGCAGCCAGCCGCCTATGCGCATTTCCGGGAGGAATACGCGCGTCATCTGGAAGCGACACAATCGGCAACGACCGAAGACCTCAAACTGCGAGACGCACGTATTCGGGAGCACGAGAAGACGAAAGCAAACCTGATGAAGGCGGTTGAGACCGGCACTTTCAGCGCGCCGGTTCTCGAACGCCTCAATCAGGTGGATGAGGAACTCAAGCGGATGAAGACAGAGCGGATCGAAGCTGAACCTAAACCGGTCGATCTTCCCGAGAACCTTCCGGACATCTATCGCGAGCACATAGCCAACCTCGTCGAGACGCTCACGCACGAGTCCGTCGCCGGCGATGTAGGCGACGAACTTCGCGAGATGATCGACCGTGTCATCGTGCGCCACGATGCGCTGAACGGCCATACGATTGAGCTGGAAGGCAAGATTGTCGAGCTTTTGCAGGCTGGTAGCTCAAAAGCAAAAGGCCCCACCAAGGGCGGGGCATTTGCGGTTTCGCGTAGTTCGCTTGAGTTGGTTGCGGGGGCAGGATTTGAACCTGCGGCCTTCAGGTTATGAGCCTGACGAGCTACCGGGCTGCTCCACCCCGCGTCCGTTGTGTTTCCCGAGGGCTTATTGTTTTTGCGATC
>NZ_JACLQD010000003.1 GCF_014243445.1 Paragemmobacter straminiformis | reverse complement strand
TCTTCAAGGTGGTGCTGCCGCTGATCACCCCCGGCGTCGTCTCGGGCGCGCTCTTCGCCTTCGTCACATCCTTCGACGAGGTCGTCGCCGTCCTCTTCATCGCAGGACCCGAACAGCAGACCATCCCCCGACAGATGTGGAACGGCATCCGCGAAGCCATCAGCCCCGCAATCCTCGCCGTCGCGACAATCCTCGTCATCATCTCGACACTCCTCCTCGCAACCGTCGAAATCCTCAGAAGACGAAGCGAAAAACTCAGAGGCGTGACACCGAGTTGAGCGGTCAGGCGGGCAAACCGGCCTTGGCCAACATGTCGAGGAAAACGCTGTGATGCGGGTCCTGCACATAGCGCGGCATGAAGGCGGGCGAGACCGTGGCAAGGCGCAGATCGGGCCGCTCGCGCAGAATGTCGGCGACGGTCTGCGCGGCCTCGTCCTTCAGGCCAAGCGCTGCGGCGGCGGCGGCACGGACCAGCGCGCCGCGCAGCAGGCCCGGTTTCTCGCGCATGACGCGGCGGGCATTTTCCAGCGCCTCGGCATAGTTTCCGGCGGCGAACTGCGCCACGGCGATGGAATGGTAGCGCCAGAAGCTGACGACATCATCGGCAGTCAGCCGGATCGCCTCGGCGCATTCGGCGATGGCCTCGCTGGCATATCCGAGCAGGGCGTAATGCTCGGCCAGATCGGAATGCAGCGTGGGGTAAAGCGGGTTCAGGCGGATGGCGTAGCGCAGCTCCTCGACGGCGGCTTCGTGCTTGCCGGCATTGCCCAGCGCCCATGCCAGAACGCAGCGGGTAAAGACATCCTCGGGGGCGGCGCGCGCCACGCGGCGGGCCAGTTCGACCGCACGCATCACGTTTTCCGCCGTGCGCCCGATCACCCCCTGCACGAGGCTGCCGGATATCGCCAGTGACAGCATCCGCTGCGCACGCAGGCTTGATGGCGCGATTTCGAGCGCCTCTTCGCACAGGCGGATGGCGTCTTGCAGCGAGCTTGCGGTCAATTCGTAATAGCGCGAATGCGCGCGCAGCACGCGCAGCCGCACGGGGTGGTCATCGACGGGCAGCAGGTCTTGCAAATTCCAGCCCGCCTGCAGCACCTCGAACCGCGTCGAGAGCGCGACCGACTGGCTGACATCGCGCAACAGGTCAAGCAGCGCCCCCGTCGTGCCGCGAAACCGCTCGCCCGAGATATCCTGCCCGGTTTCGGCATTCACGAGGCGGACGATCACCTCGACCTTGCCGCCCTGCTCGATCAGGCTGCCGGTCAGGATGTAATCGGCATAGGGCAGCGGCGCGCCGCTTTCGGGCATGCGGACCGCCGTCACCTCGCGCATGTGGCATAGTTCGATCACGATGGCATCGTGCAACCCGTGCAGAAAGCGGTCTTGGCCCGGATCGGCCGAGAGGTTGGCGAAACGCATCACCCGCACCACGGGTTTGCCCTGCCCGGCTCCCTGCCCGGCTCCGTTTCCGGCACCCACCGGCGAAGGCGTGGCCCCCTGCGGCTCGACGGGCAGACCGTCAAGCACGCGGCGGCGGATGCGTTCGGTTTCGGGGCTGGGGGTGACGCCGTATTCCTGCGCCAGCATCACCTTGCAGCTTTCGTAGACCCGCAAGGCGCGGTCGCGCTGCCGCAAGGCGGCGTGCAACTCCATGCCAAGCTGATAGCTCGACTCGCGCAGCGGATCTATCGCAAGAAGCCGTGGAAAAAGCTGCAAACCCCGGTCGGGCGGCAGGCCACGGACCAATGCGTGCAGGGCCTGCACCACCTGCGCGTCGATCTTTTCGCGCAAGGCGGCGGCCCAGTCCTCGAACACCTGACTGCCCGAGAAGAACCCGTCGAGGAACGGCCCGCCATAAAGCGCATCGACCCGCGCGGGGTCGGTCGCTGTGGCGGTATGGCCCAGCACCTCGCGCGCGTCGCTCGCAAGCAGGCCGGGGGTCAGGGCGATGAATTCGCGGTCGCAATCGAAAAGCTGCAGGCCAAGATCGCCGAGGGTGGCGCGGATCACCGAAAGCGTCTGGCGCAATGACGACCGCGCCTGCCCCGTATCGCGGTCGGGCCAGAGCAGGTCGGCCAGCCGGTCGCGCGTGGCACGCCCCCCGTTTGCCAGCGACAGATAGACCAGAAGCGCAAAGGCCTTGCGCCCAAGACGCGGCAGCGGCTGGCCATGCGCATCCAGAAGCGCCCACTCACCCAAAGTGCGCAGATGGCAAAGATGATGCGAGGAGTCGTCCTTAATCGGCGTCGTCCTTATGTCAGGTAGAAAATGTCGGTAGAAAAGGGGTCGGCAACTAATCTTAAGATGGTTGATCCACCGTCCCCGTCTGTCAACCCTGATGTAAATTCCCAAAGCGCTTTGCGCGGCACGGTTGCAGCCGGCCAAGGGCGATTGCGGTGATTTGACGGAAAAATAACGCGCTGTCCGCGCCGTCATGGCGCGCACCGCCGCTTTCCGCAGCGTCAGCCGAGCGGTCTTCTCACGCAGCGGGTGGCACTGTTTCCCCGTCGGCATCATCCGGCGTGCCTGCAAGCGCGGGCGATTGGGAGGCTATTTTGCGCACATTGGAATTGGTTTCGAACCCCCGCTCCATCCGCTTTGCACCGCGGATCGGCCATCTGAACCCCGAATTTGCCGAGTTCGAGGAAGCCCGACGCGCCGCCGCCGGACCGCCGGTGTCGCGCCCGCGCCAGTCGCATCGCAGGCTGGTCGTGGCCCTTGTCGGGATGGGTCTGCTTGCGGCCCTTGTCTTGGGTCAGGGCTGGGGTCTGGCATGACGCTGCGGCTTGCTGCTGCCCTTCTGGCCCTTGCTGCCCTGACCCCGCGTTCCGCCGCCGCCGATTGCGCCGATGTCGGTCTGGTGCTTGCCATCGACGCGTCGGGCAGCATCGACGCCGTGGAATTCGAGCTTCAGCGTCAGGGCTATTTCGCAGCCCTGACCGCGCAGCCCGTCACCCTTGCCTTTGCCGATGCGGGGACCGTCGAGGTGGCGGCGGTTTTCTGGGGCGACAGTTCCTACAAGCCGCAGGTGGTGAGCTGGCATCGCATTACCTCGGCCGACGACCTGACCGCTTTCGCAAAGGCGATGCTCGAGCTGCCGCGCGAGATTTCGGGCGATACGCATATCGGCACGGGCATCGGTGCCGCCTTGGCGATGTTCGACCTTCCGGGCCATTGCTCCTATCGGCGGGTAATCGACCTGTCCGGCGACGGGCGGGCCTCGGTCGAGCCGCGGCGCGCTTCGGTGATCTCGCTTCCCGCCGCGCGGGCACGGGCAGAACATCAGGGCGTGACGATCAACGCCTTGGCCATCACCAGCGAGGACGAGGGGTTGCCGGACTATTACCGCGACAACCTGATCCTTGGGCCGGACGCCTTTGTCCTGCATGTCGAAGGGCTGGAAACCTTTGGTCAGGCGATGACGCAAAAGCTGATGCGCGAATTGATGTCGGCCCTGCCCGCGCCCCGGCCCGACAGGGGCCGCGGCTAGGGGTCCGGCCCGTCAAGCAACGGGTCGGGCCGCGCCACGGCGGCAAGCCTGTCGTAGTCGGTCACGGTCACATGGGTGCCAGATACGCGCAGACCGTCGGCTTCGAGTTGCCGCAAGGTGCGCGACAGGTTTTCGGGCGTCATCCCCAGATAGGATGCGATCACCCGCTTTTCGACCGGCAAGCCAAAAGCCATATGCGGGGCCGCGCGGCGCAGGTGCTTGACCATATAGGCCGCCACCCTTTCGCGCGAGTTGCGCAGCTTCAGCCCTTTGGCATGGCGCACCACGGCGCGGTAGCATCCGGCAAGTTCCGTGATCGTCGATACCGCAAATTCCGGATCGCGCCGGAACACCGCGCGCAGGTCGGGCGCGGGCACCATGATGATACGCGATTTTTCCAGCGTGCGCGCCGACATGAGGTAGGGCGCATCCTTGATGCAGGCGGCAAGGATGAAGGTGCCGATCGGCTGGACGATGGCCATCGTGCAGGCGCCCTCGCCCCATTCGGCGAAAAGCTCGACCGCGCCTTCGATGACGATATGCAGGAAATCGGCAGGGTCGCCCTGACGGATCAGCTCGACCCCGGCGGGGAAGTTCTGCGCATAAGCGCCCTGCAACAATTGCTCGAAGTTCGACTGGAGCATGTCGCGGAACAGTGGCAGATGCCGGATCTCGGGCAGATCGCTGGGACGCACGGGCGAATCCTTTCAGGGCCTGCCGGACATTGCCGTATGAATTGATAAATGTCAATCGTTCTGCCAACAAAATCACGCTGCTTATTTGATTGATATTTATCAATTATATGACACTGAAGCAGGGATTAAATCCTTCAACTGACGCATATATTTACCATTTTGATTTATATTTAATGCCGTCTTAATATTTAATTGTTTATATACAGACATTTACCTAACACATCCGCCACCGCTCAACCCAAAGGTGCAGATGTCATACGATAATTGATCGAAATCAAGGTAACCTCTCTAAGCGCATGCGATCTGCAAAGCGCGCCAAACGGATTTTGATCAATGTCTCCCGCCAGACTGCTTGCCCTCCTCTCGATCCTTCTTCTTGCGGCCCTGCCCGCGCGGGCCGAGAGCTTCCTGCAAAAGCTGCTGCCCTCGGTTCCGGCGTCGGAACTGGTGCAGGGGGCCGACGGCTTCGGCGCGATCCGCGAGGATATTGCGGCGGCTCCGGTGCTGAAGGCGGGCAGCCAGATCGGCTGGGCCTTCGTCACCTCGGATTTCGTGGGCACCACGGGCTATTCCGGCAAGCCGATCCACACGATGGTCGCCATCGACGATGCGGCCCGCGTGATCGGGGTAAAGCTGGTCAAGCATTCCGAACCCATCGTGCTGATCGGCATCCCCGATGCCAAGGTCAAGGCGATGGTGGCGGGCTATGTCGGCCTCGATCTGGTGGCCGAGGCCGCGTCGGGCGGATCGTCGCATGATGTCGACATCATCTCGGGGGCCACCGTCACCGTGATGGTGATCGACGATTCCATCGTGCGCTCGGGGCTGAAAGTCGCGCGCGCCCTTGGCCTTGGCGGGTTGAAGCCCGAAGCGGCATCGACGGGCCCGGCCTTCGAGATCAACCCCGACACTGCCGCCCCCGCAAGCTGGACCCAGATGGAGGGCGACGGCACACTTCGCCGCCTGTCGCTGGATGTGGGGCAGGTCAACGCCGCCTTTGCGGCGCTGGAAGACAAACGCGCCGCCGAACGCCCGCAACCCGAACCGCCCGAAACCACCTTTGTCGAGATGCAGACCGCCCTCGTCTCGGTTCCGGCCATCGGCAAGGCGGTGCTTGGCGACGAGGAAAACGCCAACCTGCAAGGCTGGCTGCAAAAGGGCGATCAGGCGATCGTCATCGTCGGGCGCGGGATCTACAGCTTCAAAGGCTCGGGCTATGTGCGCGGCGGCATCTTTGATCGGATCGTGCTGATACAGGACGATGTCTCGGTCCGCTTCCGCGACAAGATGCACCGCCGTCTGGTCGCCGTGGCCACCCCCGATGCGCCCGACTTCGCCGAAGCCGATATCTTCAAGATTCCGGCCGACACCGGCTTTGACCCTGCCAAGCCCTTCCGCATCCAGCTTCTGGTGCAGCGGGCGGTGGGGCCGGTCGAGAAGCTGTTCACCACCTTCGACCTTGGCTACCAGCTTCCGGCGCAATACCTGCGTCCCGTGCCGCAAGCCGCCCCGATCGGGGCAACCCCCGCCGAAGCCGTCGCAGCGCGTGAGGAAACCTCGGCCCAATCCGACCTTTGGAAGAAGATCTGGCTCGGGTCCAAGCTGGAAATCGGCGTCTTGGCGGCGATGCTGCTGGTGCTGACCGGGGTGTTCTTCTTTCAGGGTTTCGCCACGCGGAACGAGCGCGCCTTCTTCTGGTTCCGCATGTCTTACCTGACCGTGACGCTGGTGTTCCTTGGCTGGTACGCCAATGCGCAACTGTCGGTCGTGAACCTGATGGCGCTGTTCGGCGCGCTGGTGTCGGGCTTTTCGTGGCAGGCGTTTCTGCTTGATCCGCTGACCTTCATCCTGTGGTTCGCGCTGGCCGCCGCGCTGCTGTTCTGGGGGCGCGGGGCCTATTGCGGCTGGCTTTGCCCCTTTGGCGCGTTGCAGGAACTGACCAACCGCATCGCCCGCGCGCTGCACGTTCCGCAATGGACCCTGCCCTGGGGCCTGCATGAACGGCTGTGGCCGGTGAAATACATGATCTTCCTTGGCCTCTTCGGCGCAAGCCTGATGAGCATCGAGCAGGCCGAACATCTGGCCGAGGTCGAACCCTTCAAAACCGCGATCATCCTGAAATTCGTCCGCGCATGGCCCTTTGTCGTCTATGTGGTGGGCCTGTTGATGGCGGGGCTGTTCGTCGAACGCTTCTACTGCCGCTACCTCTGCCCGCTGGGTGCGGCGCTGGCGATCCCTGCCCGCCTGCGCATGTTCGACTGGCTCAAGCGCTACCACGAATGCGGCAACCCCTGTCAGACCTGCGCGCATCAATGCCCCGTCCAGGCGATCCACCCCACGGGCGAGATCAACCCCAACGAATGCATCGACTGCCTGCACTGCCAGGTTCTGTACCAGTCCAAGACCACCTGCCCCGTGGTCATCAAGAAACTCAAACGGCGCGAGACGGCGGGGGTCCCCGACCTGAAGCCGATCCCGCGCAACCATCCCAACGCAAAACCTGTTTCCAACTGAAAGGACACATCATGTCAGAGGAAAACAAGACCGGAATCTCGCGGCGCAGCCTGCTCGGCGCGACCGCCGGCGGGGCAGCCCTTGCCGGCACCCTCGGCGGACGTCTGGCGCTTGGGTCGGGCACAGCCGGCCTCGCGGGGCTTGCCGCGGCCAGCCGCGCCGCCGCCGCCGAAGGCGGGTTCGAGGTGAACCCCGGGATGCTCGACGAATATTACGGCTTCTGGTCCTCGGGCCAGACGGGCGAGATGCGGATTCTCGGCATCCCGTCGATGCGCGAATTGATGCGCGTTCCGGTGTTCAACCGCTGCTCGGCCACGGGCTGGGGGTCGACCAACGAATCCATCCGCATCCACCAGCGGACCATGACCGAAAAGACCAAGAAGCTGCTCGCCGCCAACGGCAAGAAGGTGCATGACAACGGCGACCTGCACCACGTGCATATGTCGATGACCGAAGGCAAATACGACGGTCGCTTCCTGTTCATGAACGACAAGGCCAACACCCGCGTCGCCCGCGTGCGCGGCGATGTGATGAAATGCGATGCCATCCTCGAAATCCCGAACGCCAAGGGCATCCACGGCATGCGCCCGCAGAAATGGCCGCGCACCAACTACGTCTTCTGCAACGGCGAGGATGAAGCCCCGCTCGTCAATGACGGCACCACGATGCAGGACGTGTCGACCTATGTGAACGTCTTTACCGCCGTCGACGCCGACAAGTGGGACGTGGCATGGCAGGTGCTGGTCTCGGGCAACCTCGACAACACCGATGCCGATTACGAAGGCAAATGGGCCTTCTCGACCAGCTACAACTCGGAAATGGGGATGAACCTTGCCGATATGACAGCATCAGAGATGGACCATGTGGTCGTCTTCAACATCGCCGAGATCGAAAAGGGCATCGCGGCGGGCGACTTCCAAGAGGTCAACGGCGTCAAGGTGATCGACGGGCGCAAGGGCCAGAACAAGAAATACACCCGTTACATCCCCGTGGCGAACAACCCCCACGGCTGCAACATGGCCCCCGACAAGAAGCACCTTTGCATCGGCGGCAAGCTGTCGCCCACGGTCACGGTGATCGACGTGACCAAGCTGGAAACCATCTTCGACACCGATGCCGATCCGCGTTCGGTCGTGGTGGCGGAACCGGAACTGGGCCTCGGGCCGCTGCACAATGCCTTTGACGGGCAGGGCAACGTCTTTACCTCGCTCTTCCTCGACAGCCAGGTGGTGAAGTGGAACCTTGAAAAGGCCATTGCCGCCTATAACGGCGAAAAGGTCGATCCGATCCTTGACAAGGTCGATGTGCAATACCAGCCCGGCCACCTGAAAACCTCGATGGGCGAGACGCTGGAGGCCGATGGCAAATGGCTGGTCTGCCTGTGCAAATTCAGCAAGGACCGGTTCCTGAACGTAGGCCCGCTGAAACCCGAGAACGACCAGCTCATCGACATTTCGGGCGACAAGATGAAGGTCTTGCACGATGGCCCGAACTTTGCCGAACCGCATGACGCGATTGCCGTCCATGCCTCGAAGCTGACGAACATCAAATCGGTCTGGGACCGTCAGGACGCGATGTGGGCCGAAACCCGCAAGCAGGCCGAGGCCGATGGCATCAACCTTGACGACTGGCAGGATACCGTCATCCGCGACAAGGACGACCCGACAAAGGTGCGCGTCTACATGTCGTCGCAAGCGCCCAACTACGCGCTCGAATCCTTCACCGTGAAGGAAGGCGACGAGGTGACGGTGATCGTGACCAACCTCGACGACATCGACGACCTGACCCACGGCTTCACCATGGGCAACCACGGCGTCGCGATGGAGATCGGGCCGCAGGCAACCTCGTCGGTCACCTTCGTCGCGGCGGCGGCGGGCGTCTACTGGTACTACTGCCAGTGGTTCTGCCACGCCCTGCACATGGAAATGCGCGGCCGCATGTTCGTCGAACCGAAGGCCGCCTGACCATGCGCGTCCTGCCCCTGATCCTGACGCTGCTCGCAACGCCGCTTCTGGCGGCGGAACGCGATGTCGCGCCGGGGGCAGGCACGCTGGCCGCAGCCATCGCCGGAGCGTCCCCCGGCGATGTGCTGCGGCTGACTGCCGGGGCCTATCTTGGCCCCGTCACCATCGACCGTTCCCTTACGCTGCAAGGTCCCGCAACCGCCGTCATCGACGGGCAGGGCAAGGGAACGGTTGTCACCATCACCGCCGACGATGTGATCCTGCGCGGGCTGACCGTCACCGGATCGGGGTCGCAGAACCAGAACCTCGACGCCGGGGTAAAGATCGTCAAAGGGGCCGACCGCGCGCTGGTCGAGGCCAACACCCTGACGGGCAACATGCATGGCATCGACATTCACGGCGGCCATGACGCCGTGGTGCGCGGCAACACCATCATCGGCCGCCAGAACCTGCACATGATCGAACGCGGCAACGGCATCTACGTCTGGAACGCGCCCGGCGCGCTGGTCGAAGGCAATTCCATCCGCTACGGGCGCGACGGCATCTTCTCCAACGCCTCGCGCAAGGGAACCTACAGGGACAACCTGTTCCGCGACCTGCGCTTTGCCGTCCACTACATGTACACCAACGACTCGACGGTCAGCGGCAACGTGTCGATCGGCAACCACCTCGGCTTTGCGATCATGTTTTCGGACCGCGTGGTGGTGAAGGACAACATGTCCCTGAACGACCGCGACCACGGGCTGATGCTGAACTACGCCACCAGCGCCGATGTGTCCGGCAACCTTGTGCGCGGGGGGCAGAAGAAATGCCTTTTCATCTACAACGCCCACAAGAACCTGATCTTCGACAACCGCTTTCAGGGCTGTGGCATCGGCATCCACTTTACCGCCGGATCGGAACGCAACGTGCTGACGGGCAACGCCTTCGTCGGCAACCGGATGCAGGTGAAATACGTTGGCACCCGCCAAATGGAATGGAGCCACGAGGGCCGTGGCAACTACTGGTCCGACCATCCGGCCTTTGACCTGAACGGCGACGGCATCGCCGATGGCGTATTCCGCCCCAATGACATGATGGACCAGATCCTCTGGTCGCAACCCGCCGCCGCGCTGCTGATCGGCGCGCCCGCCGTACAGCTGATCCGCTGGAGCCAATCCAGCTTTCCCGCAACGCTTCCGGGCGGGGTGGTCGACAGCTTTCCGCTGATGGCACCGCCCGAGATCGCCGTCCCGTCCGACATCGCAGGCTACGAGGCCGAAACCAAAGGTCGCTGGCCGCAAGGAAACATCTATGACACCGACTCTGACGATCTCGAAACTCAATAAGCGCTTCGATGGCGTCGCGGCCCTGACCGAGGTGTCCTTCCGCATCGCCGCGGGCGAGCGCGTGGCGCTTCTGGGCCATAACGGGGCCGGCAAGTCGACGATGATGAAGATCATCCTTGGCCTCATCCCCGCCACCTCGGGCGAGATCGAGATCTGCGGCGCGGCCCCCGGTTCGGCGCAGGCGCGCGCGCATGTCGCCTATCTGCCCGAGAACGTGGCCTTTCACCCCGCGCTGACCGGGCTTGAACAGTTGGGCCATTACCTGCGCCTGCGCGGGGAAAGTGCCGGTCTTGCGCCCGCGCTGCTGGATCGCGTGGGCCTTGGCCATGCCGCCAAGCGCCGGATCGGCACCTATTCGAAGGGGATGCGCCAGCGCGTCGGGCTGGCGCAGGCGCTGATCGGCCACCCCCGCCTTCTGGTGCTGGACGAGCCGACTTCCGGCCTCGACCCCGTGTCGCGGCGCGATTTCTACGCGCTGCTCGACGAATTGGCGGCGACCGGGGCGTCGATCCTGCTGTCGTCGCACGCCCTGACCGAGGTCGAGGCGCGGACCGACCGTATCCTGATCCTGTCCAAGGGGCGGATGGTCGCGACAGGCAGCCTTGCCGCCTTGCGCACGGCCGCCGACCTGCCGGTATCGGTGCATGTCACGGCGATCAACGGCTATGCCGCCGACATCGCCGCAGCCCTGCCGGGGTCGATCTTCGTGCAGGGCGAATTGCGGCTGACCTGCCGCCCCGAAGAGAAGCTGGCGCTTCTGGCCCGCATCACCGACCTGCGGCCCAAACTGGCCGATGTGGAAATCGTGCCGCCCAGCCTTGAAGACATCTACAGCCACTACAGCAAAAGGGACGGTCAATGACGCCGCGCCGCATCCTTGCCACCGCAAGCACCGAATTCCGCATCGCGCTGCGCAACCGCTGGGTTGCCATCGCCGTCGCGCTGATGGTGGTGTTCTCGCTGGTCCTTTCCGCCGCCGGAGCCGCGCCGAGCGGGGCCTCGGGCGTCGACCGCCTTTCGGTGACGGTGGCCTCGCTCACCTCGCTTGCCGTCTACCTTGTGCCGCTGGTGGCGCTGCTCATGTCCTTTGACGCCGTGGCCGGAGAGGTGGAGCGCGGCACGCTTTCCTTGCTGCTGACCTATCCCGTCTCGCGGGCCGAGGTGCTGACGGGCAAGCTGGTCGCGCATCTGGGCGTGCTGGCGATCGCGGTGGCCGCGGGCTACGGATCGGCCGCCGCCGCGGCGATGGCCACCGATCCCGAAGCGGTGCAGGGCCTGTCGGCGCTGTGGCGGCTGACATGGACCTCGGTCCTTCTGGGGGCAACCTTTCTGGGCGCGGGCTATGCGCTTTCGGCCCTGAGCCGCCGCCCCTCGGGTGCTGCGGGGCTTGCCGTCGGGCTGTGGCTTGGGCTGGTCGTTCTGTATGATCTTGGCCTGCTTGCAGGGGTCGTCGCCGATGACGGGGGCGCCTTTTCGACCGAACTTTTCCCCAAGCTGCTGCTCGCCAATCCTGCCGATGCCTTCCGTCTCTACAACCTCGGCTCGTCGCAGGCCGCTGCCGCCGCCTCGGGCGTGGGCGGGGCCGCGGCGACCATTCCCGTCTGGCAATCGGCGCTTTCGATCTTCCTCTGGCCCGTCGTCGCACTGGGCTTTGCCGTCACCGCCTTCCGCAAGGTCACACCATGAAAAAGCTTCTCCTCCTCGCCCTCCTTCTTGGCGCCTGCCGCGAGGAAGCGGCACAGGCCGTCGATCCGGTGGCGCTGACCGCCGATGCCATCGACCATTACTGCCAGATGAACGTGACCGAACATTCCGGTCCCAAAGGGCAGGTGCATCTTGAGGGTCTGCCGCAAGCGCCCCTGTTCTTTGCCCAGATCCGCGACACCATCGCCTATGCGCGGATGCCGGAACAGACGCACCGCATCCTTGCCATCTGGGTCAATGACATGGGGGCAACCGGAGCCACATGGGACGATCCCGGCGCGGAAAACTGGATCGACGCACAGACCGCGTTCTACGTCATCGGCTCGTCGCGGATGGGCGGCATGGGCGCGCCGGAACTGGTGCCGTTCTCCGACCCCGCCAAGGCCGCAGCCTTTGCCGCCACCAACGGCGGCAAGGTGGTGACCTTGGCCGATGTGCCCGACAGCGCCGTGATCGCCCCCGACGAACCCGAGGCGACGCTGGCCGAGGATGAAGACTACCAGACACGGCTGAAAGCCCTGTCGCACCACCACACGGGGGGCTGACGCCATGACGACCCGCCGCCGCTTCCTGATGATCGCCGCCGCCGCGATGGCGACGGGCGCCACGACCCGCGCTACACCCTATGTCTGGCACGGCTCGGCCCTCGGCGCGCGCGCCACGATCCGCCTGACCCATCCCGATGCCGCCGAAATCACCGCCCGCATGGCGGCCGAAATCGACCGGCTCGAGGATGTGTTCAGCCTGTATCGCGCAGGCTCGTCGCTTGGCCTTCTGAACGCGGAGGGGCGTCTTGACGCGCCCCCCTTCGAATTGCTCGAATGCCTGTCGCTGTCCGGCAGCGTGCATGGGGCCACGGGCGGGCTGTTCGACCCGACCGTGCAGCGCCTGTGGCAGGCCCATGCCACCGCCGCCGTCGCGGGGCGCGGGCTGACCGGCGCCGAACGCCAAGCCGCGCTGGCGCTGACGGGCTGGGACGGGGTGACGCTGGACGAAACCGCCATCACCCTGCGCCCCGGCATGGCGCTGACACTGAACGGCATCGCCCAAGGCTACATCGCCGACCGCGTGGCCGCCCTGCTGACCGCCGAGGGGCTGACCGACATCCTGATCGACACGGGCGAATTGCGCGCGCTTGGCGGCCGGCCGCAGGGCGGAGACTGGCCTGTCACGCTGGTCCCCGAAGGCCGCAAGCTCGGCCTTGCGAACCGTGCGCTCGCCACATCGGCCCCGCTGGGCACGGTGTTCGACGCGGCGGGCAAGGTCGGCCATATCCTGAACCCCGCCACGGGCGAACCCGCCCCCGCTGTCTGGCAGGCCATCTCGGTTTCCGCGCCTTCGGCGGGTCTGGCCGATGCGCTGTCGACCGCCGCCTGCCTGATGCCGGCCCGTGCCGCGATCGAAGCCGCCCTTACCCGTTTTCCGCAAACGCGGCTCGAAGCCGCCCTTCCCGTCTGAAAGGATGATCCATGAAACCCCTGCTGACTGCGGCGCTTCTTGCGCTTGCAACCCTGCCCGCCCATGCCGGTGACGCCGCCAAGGGCGAGGCGGATTTCAAGAAATGCCGCGCCTGCCATTCGGCCATCGCCCCCGATGGCACCGCCGTGCAAAAGGGCGGCAAGACCGCGCCCAACCTGTTCGGCGTTCTGGGCCGCGCCGTCGCCTCGACCGACTTCGCCTATGGCGAATCGATCAAGGCCGTCGGAGCCAAGGGCCTTGTCTGGGACGAGGCCCTGCTGACCGCCTATATCACCGACCCGACAGCATGGCTCAAGGAACAGACGGGCGACGCGGCGGCCAAGGCGAAGATGACCTTCAAGCTGTCAAAAGGGGCCGAGGATATGGCCGCCTATCTTGCGACGCTGAAGTGATGCAAGCGGGCGCGGGCGATCCCCGCGCCCCTATCTCGGGCCGATGTGCTTGGCGATCTCGACGAAGGCCCGCACCTGATTTGACCGGTTCGACCGCTTCCAGACCAGAATGGTCCGGTTGCGGAATGCGGGGTGCATGATCTGGCGCACCTCGACCGTGCGGCCCAGAAATCCGATCAGGCTTTCGGGATAGATGGTCACCCCCAGACCCGCCGCCACCAGACCGATCAGCGCAAGCGTGTTCGACGCCTCGAGCGTCACTTTCAACGCCACCCCTTCGGCGCTGAACAGGTCGTTCAGCCGCCAGCGGTATTCGTCCCATTCGCGCATGTCGCCCAGAATCATGTCCTGCCCGATCAGGTCCTGCGGGGTGATGTTGGGCTGCAAAAGCAGCGGATGGCTGCGCGGCGTCACCACGTAAAGCGGCTCTGACGACAGCGGGACCGAATGGTAATCGGGGTGGTCGAAGGGGCCGATCATATAGCCAAGGTCGATCTCGTCATTGGCCAGCGCGATCTTTTGTCCCTGCGTGCGGATATAGCTCAGCCGCATGTCCACATGCGGATGCACCTGCCGGAAACGGGCCACGGCGGCGGGCATCAACTCGGTCGCGGCAAAGGCCATATAGGCCACCCGCAACTGCCCCGCCTTGCCCTCGGCGATACGGCGGGCGGCCTGCACCGACTCTTCGTAGCGGCGCATCAGATGGGCGTTGTCCTCGTAGAAACTGCGGCCCGCCTGCGTCAACGACACCTCGCGCGTGGACCGCTCGAGCAGGCGGAAGCCCAGCAGATGTTCAAGCTTCTGGATCCGCCGCGTCAGGGCCGACTGGTCCAGATGCAGCCGTTCGGCGCTGCGGCGGAAGTTCAGCTCCTCGGCCAGCACAAGAAAGGATTGCACCGTATCAAGCCCCGCCAGTTCCCGCATGCGCCGCCCGCCCCCACTGATGCGCCTGATGCATCAATATTTGCCCATATGCCATTTCACAGCAAGCCGTCCTTTCGCGATCATCCCCGACAGAGCGGCATTTCCCAACACATACAGGGAAAGACACAGGCTCGCATCGCAAGGCCGGGCATGGCGCCCGCCGCATCAACGACAGGAGAATACGCCATGAGCGACGTCGACACCAAGGAACTGGACCGCCTGCTGCAAGCCGCCTTCGACACGGCAAGCAAACTTTACCAAGCCCGTGGCTTCCAGCGCCGCGTCGGCTTTGGCAAGCGCCCCGCGCTGGTCAGCGTCGACCTTGCCAACGCCTGGACCCGCCCCGGCAACCCCTTCACCTGCGATCAGGAGAAGATGGACAACGAGATCATCCCCGGCATGCAGGCGCTGCTGAAAGCCTTCCGCGCCGCGCATCTGCCGGTGATCCACGTGACCACCGCCTATGAAATCACCGACCGCAACGCCGATTTCACCGACATGGGCCTGTGGCACAACAAGATCCCCGTCGATGTCGTGAACCTGAAGGACAAGGACCTCTGGGCCATCGACAGCCGCATCGCCCCGATCGAGGGCGAATACACGCTGCTGAAGAAACGCGCCTCGGCCTTCCACGGCACGGAACTGGCCGGCATCCTGCGCGCCAACAACGTGGACACCATCCTCGTGACCGGCGTCACCGCCTGCGCCTGCGTGCGCCAGACCATCTGTGACGGCCTTGCCGACGGTTTCCGCCCCATCGCGGTGAAAGAAGCCATCGGCGACCGCGTCCCTGGTGCCGTGGCGTGGAACCTCTTCGACATCGACGCCAAGTTCGGCGACGTCGAAACGGTCGAGACCTGCGTGAACTACGTCAACGGCCTTGCCGCGAAGAAGATCGCCGCCGAGTGACCTGACCAAAGCGCCAGACCCGCATGCGGCGGGTCTGGCCGATCACCGCCCGCCAGAGGCGGAAGCCAGCCACAGCAGGAGAGAGATCATGGCCAGAATTGGCGTCGACGTCGGGGGGACGAACACCGATCTCGTCCTCGAATGCACCAAGGGGGTCTTTTACCACAAGGTTCCCACCACGCTGAAGAACCAGTCCATCGGGGTCGTCCAAGGCGTGCAGGGCATCTGCACCATGGCGGGCATCGATCCGGCCGAGGTGGACGTGATCGTCCACGGCACCACCACGGCGACCAACATCACCATCGAACACAACGGTTCGGAATGCGGGATGATCACGACCGAAGGGTTCCGCGACATCCTGCACATCGGCCGCCACAAGCGGCCCTATAATTTCTCGCTGCATTTCGACGTGCCGTGGCAAAGCCAACCGCTCGTCAAGCGCCGCAACCGCATTGCGGTGCGCGAACGCATCCTTCCCCCCACGGGCCAGATCGAAACCCCGCTCGACGAACAGGCCGTGCGCGATGCCTGCGCCGTGTTCCGCAAACGCGGCATCAACTCGGTCGTGATCGGTTTCATGTTCGCCTTCCTGAACGACACGCATGAACGCCGCGCCAAGGAAATCGTGCTCGAGGAAATGCCCGACGCCTATGTCACGCTTTCCTCGGAAGTGGCCAATGTGATGCGCGAATACGAGCGTTTCTCGACCGCCGCGATGAACTGCTACGTCGGCCCGAAGACCGCCTTCTACCTGCGCGACCTCGACGCCCGCCTGCGCGAGGCGGGCGTGATGTCGAAACTGCGCATCATGCAATCGAATGGCGGCGTCTCGACCGTCGAAGCCTGTGCCAAGCGGCCGATCCGTATCCTGATGTCCGGCCCTGCGGGCGGTGTCATCGGCGGCGCGTCCGAAGGCGGCATGGCGGGTGTGGCCAACATCATCACCGTCGACATCGGCGGCACCTCGGCCGACATTTCCACCATTCCGGCGGGCGAGGTGAAGATCATGAACCCGCGCGACACCTATGTGTCGGGCCATCCGGTGCTGACGCCGATGATCGATCTTGTCACCATCGGCGCGGGCGGCGGATCGGTCGCCTTCATCGACGAGGCGGGTGCCTTCCATGTCGGACCCCGCTCGGCGGGTTCCGAGCCGGGGCCGGCCTGCTACGGGCGCGGCGGGGTGGAACCCACCGTGACCGACGCGCAGATCGTGCTGGGACGCCTTGACCCCGACATGGCGCTTGGCGGCGACCTGAAACTCGACGCCAGCCTGTCCCACAAGGCCATCGAAGAAAAGATCGCCCGCCCGCTGGGCATGACGGTCAAGCAAGCCGCGCTTGGCATCATCAAGATCATCAACAACAACATGGCCCTGGCGATCCGCTCGAACTCGGTCGCGCGCGGCGTCGACCCGCGCGAGTTCTCGATCATGCCCTTTGGCGGCGCGGGCCCCCTGCACGGCGTGGCACTGGCCGAGGCGATGTCCTGCCGCGATGTGATCGTGCCCGTGGCACCCGGCATCACCGCTGCCGTCGGACTGCTGAAAACCGATCTGCAATACGAACATACCGAAGCGGTGATCGTTGAATTGAACAAGGCAGGGCCTGCCGAATTCGCCCGCATCAACGCCGCCGTCTCGGTGCTGCGCGCGCGTGTGGCCGAAGAACTCGACAGCGACGGCATCCCGCGCGACCAGCAGCGCCTGACGGTCCTTGCCGAATGCCGCTACCACGGCCAGGGGTTCGAACTGCGCGCCGACATGCCCGAAGGAGAGGTCACGGCGGCCAATGTGAAAACCATCGCCGACAGTTTCCACGACCAGCACCAGCAAGACTATGGCTACAGCTACCGCGACGCCGAGGTGGAATTGATCACCCTGCGCGTCATCGGCTCGGCCTCGGTCCGGCGGATCGAGATTCCGACGATTGCCAAGACCGACGGGTCAAGCATCGACCGCGCGCTGATGTTCGTGCGCCCGACCACCTTTGACGATGGCCGCACGCTGGAAACCCCGCGCTACGACCGCACCAAACTTTATGCAGGCGACCGCGTGCCCGGCCCTGCCCTGCTGCACCAGCACAACGCGACGACGCTGGTTCCGCCCGGCTACGTGGCCGAAACGCTCGACTACGGCAACACCCGCATCCGTGCCATCGGCGCATAAGGAGGACGACAGATGAACCTGATTTCCCCGACCGCCGTCACCGTCGATCCGATCACGCTGCAAGTGATCCGCGGCAGTTTCGAGACCATCGCCGAAGAGATGGGCCACGTGCTTTACCGCATGTCCTTTTCTTCGATCATCCGCGAAAGCCAGGACCTTGGCGCGGGCCTGTTCGACGTGAACTTCAACACCCTGTGCGAGTCGGAATCCACCCCGATGCACATCGGCTCGATCCCCGCCTATCTGCGCGGAATCGACCAGACGCTGGAAGACGGCGAGTGGTATGAAGGCGACGTGGTGGTTCACAACCACCCCTATTACGGATCAAGCCATACGCCCGACCTCGCCATCGTCGTGCCGGTCTTCTATCAGGGGCGGCTTGTCGGCTTTGCCGGAAACACCGCCCACCATGTCGACATCGGCGCGGCGACGCCGGGGCTTATCATCGACGTGCCAGACGTCTTTGCCGAAGGCATGCTCTTTGCCGGAACCAAGCTTTACCGCAAGGGCCAGCCCAACAACGCGATGTGGAACTACATCCGCCGCAACAGCCGCGCGGCGGGGCAGTTGGTGATGGACATCGAGGCGCAGGTCGCCTCGGCCCGGCTGGGGGCGAAACGCTTCGTCGAGCTTCTGGAAAAATACGGCGAAGACATGGTTTTCGCCGCAGCCGACCAGCTGATGGACTATGCCGAGCGCATGACCCGCCAGCGCATCAGCGAAATTCCCGATGGCGATTACACCGCCGAGGGCTGGCTGGACGACGATGGCCGCAACCGTGACCAGCGGCTGAAGGTCAAGGTCACCATCCGCGTCCGCGGGGACGAGGTCGAGGTCGATCTGACAGGTTCGGCCGACCAGACGCCCACGGCCTATAACGTGCCCTTCGAAGGCTCGACCAAGGTTGCGGCCTATGCGGGTTTCCGCAAACTCCTGCTCGACGCCGCCACGTCGGACCTGCGCGTGCCGTCGAACGAAGGGTCTTTCCGCCCGATCAAGGTGACGGCGCCCTTGGGCTCGATCTTCAACCCGCGCGCGCCCGCCTCGGCCGAAGCGCGCTTTACCCAGTGCAACCGGATGATCGACCTGATCATCCGTGCCCTTGCCCCCGTCATGCCCGACCGCGTGATTGCGGGTTCTTCCGCCTCGATCAGCTTCGCGGCCTATTCGGGGCTGCGGCCTTCGGGCGATTACTGGGTATTTCTGGAAGTGAACGAGGGCGCATATGGCGGACGCCCGCGCTCGGACGGGCCGGACAGCATCGACAACCTGATGGCCAACACGCGCAACAACCCGCTCGAAGATCTTGCGATGCATATCCCGATGATCTGCGACCGCTATGAATTGCGCGACGACATGCCCCCCGGCGCGGGCGAATTCCGTGGCGGGATCGGCGTGGTCAAATCGCAGCGCGTGCTGACGCCCGCTTTCATCACGCACGAATCCGAACGCCACCACGACGCGCCCTGGGGCATCTTTGGCGGGCATGACGGGGCGGTGGGGCGCTGCACCATCACCAGCCCCGACCGTCCCGGCGAAGAACGCGAGATGTATTCCAAGTTCTCGGGCCTGTCGGTCGCGGCCAATGACGTGATGACCTATTACAGCCCCAACGGCGGCGGCTATGGCGACCCGCTGAACCGCCCGCCCGTCAAGGTGCTGGAAGATGTGCTGGACGGGTTTTGCAGCGTCGACCACGCCCGCACGGTCTACGGCGTTGCCGTCAACCTCGACAGCGAAACCGTCGATATGGCGGCAACCGAAAAGCTGCGGCAAGCGTTGCGCAGGACCTGACCGCCGATTGACCCCTGCGGCGCCTCCCCGCGCCGCTCAGACTGGCCGGCCGCTCCCATGGCCGGCCTTTTTCATGCCCGCATATCAGCTTGCGCGCAAAGGCACTTCCGCCCCCCGCCACGGCCCGCTAGCCTGTGGGCGAACCCAGCACGGGGCTGCCCCATGTCCGCCTATACCGTCACCATTCCACGGCTGGAAACCGCGCGCCTGCTGATGCGCGAATACCGCCAGTCGGATTTCGAGGACTTCGCCGCCTTTTACGCGACCGAACGGTCGCATTTCATCGGCGGCCCGCTCACGCGCGAAATGGCATGGCGCGGGCTTGCGACGCATCTGGGCCACTGGGCCTTGCGCGGCTATGGATTCTGGGCGGTCGAGGAAAAGGCGACGGGCCAGTTCTGCGGCCATGTCGGGCTGTGGTATCCCGAAGGCTGGTACGGGCCAGAGGTCGGCTGGGTCATGATGCACCATGCCGAAGGGCGCGGCGTCGCGCAGGAAGCCGCCCTTGCGGCCCGCGACCATGCCTATGGCACGCTGGGCTGGACCACGGCTGTCAGCATGATCGACCCCGCCAACACCCGCTCGATCCGGCTGGCCGAAAGGCTGGGCTGCGGCTTCGAGGGCATGTTCGACCATACCCGCCTTGGCCCGATGCAGATCTGGCGTCACCCCGCACCCTGAGGAAGAGACATGACCAAAGCACAGGCAACCAGCGTCACCCATATCGACGACGACCGCTTCAAGGTCACCGAATGGCGCTTTGCGGCGGGGGCGGAAACGGGCTGGCATGTCCACGGGCATGATTACGTCATCGTCCCGCTGACCGATGGCACGCTGGGCCTCGACGTGCCCGACGGCGCGCCCTTTACCGCCACATTGACCCAAGGCGTCCCCTATTCGCGGCGCGAGGGGGTGCATCACAACGTCACCAACGCGGGGGCGGCCCCTCTCGCCTTTCTTGAAATCGAAACCGTTGCGGATGCCACCGCCCACCGCCGCCGCGATACGCTGGTGCGCTTCATGGCGGCATGGAACGCCCGCGATGTCGATGCGCTGATGGCCTGCATGGCCGACGACTGCGCCTTCCACGCCTCGGCCGGACCCGAAGCCGAAGGCCGCCGCTTCATCGGGCGCGAGGCCGTCCGCGCCTCATACGCCGCGATGTTCGAGACCTTTCCCAAAGCCGCATGGACCGCCGACAGCCACCATGTCGCGGGCGACACCGGCCTGTCGGAATGGCGCTTCACCGGCACCGACAAGACCGGCAAAGAGGTCGATGTGCAGGGCTGCGACATCTTCCGCTTTGCGGGCGATCTGATCGCGCTGAAAGACAGCTACCGCAAGAACCGCAGCTAGAGCTTGCGGTTGTAGCGGATGAAGGGCGTCACCTGCGCGATACGGTCGTAAAGCTTGCGCGCCTCGGTGTTGAAATCCTGCGTCAGCCAATAGACGGCGGGGGTGCCGTTGGCATCGGCGGCGGCATAGACCGCCTCGATCAGCGCCCGCCCGACACCCTGGCCCCGCACCGAAGGGTCGGCATACAGGTCTTGCAGGTAGCAGACGTTCTCGACCTTCCAGCAATGGCGGTGAAACAGGTAATGCACCAAGCCCACGGGGCGGCCATCGACCTCGGCGATCAGGCAGGTGAAGTCCTGCGGATCATCGCCGGTCAGGCGGGCAAAGGTGCTGTCATAGACCGCCTGCGGCACGGTGGTCTTGTAATACTCCAGATAGCCGGTCCAAAGCCGCGCCCAGTCGGCACGGTCCTCGGGGCGCAGGGGGCGGATTGTGGTCATGTCGTCCTCGTCGGTGAAAGGAAACGCCGCATCGAACGGCCAAGATCTTCGGGCCGATAGCCGCGACCGATAAAGACGATCACGTTGTCGCTGCGGCTTTCGCCCTGTTCGGGCAGGATTTCCGGCGATTGCACCACCTTGCGCACGGTTTGCAGCAGCAACCGGCCCGCAGGGGTCCGCAAGACGCCCTTGACCCGCACCAGATCGTCGCCCCGCGCATGCAGCAGCGCCGAAAGCCACAGGGTAAAGGCCGACCAGTCAAGATCGTCGGGCAAGGCAAGCTGCGTGGGCGCGATGGGTCCGCGCGCGTCCTCTCCGGCAAGTTCGGGCAATACGGCGGGCCTTGCGCCGGCGGGCAGCGGCGCAAGTACGGCCTCGACCCCCAGAACGGCGGCGGATAGCGTGGCATGGCCGTTCAGCCCCGCAAGCGTCGCGCGCAGGGTGGCAAGCGCGTCCGGCGCGCAGGCGTCGGTCTTGGTCAGCACCATCCGGTCCGCCGCCCCCACCTGACGCCGCCCCAAAGGCTCGGTCGCCAGTTGCGCCAGCGCGTGCAGCGCATCGACCGCGACCACGGTTTCCTCGACCACGATGTGGTTGACCAGAACGGGGTCATCCTGAATGGCGGCAACGATGGCCCCCGGATCGGCCAGACCGCTGGTTTCAAGCACGATCCGTTCCAGCCGCGCCTCCTCGGCCGAAATCCGGCTGCGGGCATCGCACAGGCGGCGCAGTGCGGCGATCAGCTCGGCCCGCCCCGCGCAGCAGCAACAGCCGCCCGCAAGCAGGGTCATCCCTTCGGCACCGGCCAGCAGGGCATCATCGACGGGGGTTTCGGCGGCCTCGTTCACCACCACATGCACGCGCGGCCCGAACGCCCCGACATGCAACTGGTGCCGCAACCATGTGGTCTTGCCCGAGCCGAGATAGCCGCCCAGAAGCGTCAGCCGCAGGCGCGTGTCAGAGGTCATCCAGATACCGCGGATCAAGCGGGTCGATGGGCGCGCCGTGCAGACGCTCGGCCTCGGCCCAGACTTCCGAGAGGTTGTGGACGATGCTGCTCGCCCCTGCCATCGTGCCAAGCTGGATGCCCGGCACGACGCCGCCGTCATGCGCCATAAGCCCGTAGGGGCGCAAAATATCGTCCAGCACCTTTGCCCGATGGAACCGCGCGCGCAGCCGGTCGCCGGGGGTGGCGGCTCCGGCCTCGGTCCAGTGGCCGGGGGCGGCGGGGTTGCCGCAGGCGTTGCACATGGGGGCCTCCGTCAGGAAAACGGGGGGCGCTGCCGCCCCCCGTTCGGGATCAGATCACTTCGGGGCGCTTGCCGCCGGCGAAAGGATAGCGCTTGCGGAAGTCGTTGGCGATATCCTCGAAGGGGGCCCATTCCACGCCCGAATGCTTCGAGATGTATTCGATCAGGCGTTCCAGCATCAGCAGAACCTGCGGACGGCCCGCCACATCGGGGTGGATGGTAAAGGCAAACACCGCGTAATCCATCTCGCGGTAGACCCAGTCGAACTGGTCGCGCCACATTTCCTCGATATCGCGCGGATTGACGAAACCGTGGCTGTTCGGGGCCTTCTTCATGAACATCATGGGCGGAAGGTCGTCGACATACCAGTTGGCCGCGATATCGACGAGGTCGATTTCCGTGCCATGCTTCAGCGGGTGCATCCAGTCCTTGGCCGACTTGGAATAGTCGATGGTGTTCCAGCTGTCGCCGACCTTGGCGTAGAAGGGCTGGAAGTCGCGGTAGCCCTGGCTGTGGTCATAGGTGAAGCCATGCTTGAGCAGCAGCGCGGCGGTCGAGTTCGACATTTCCCACCACGGGGCCACATAGCCGCGCGGTGCCTTGCCGGTCAGGCCCTTGATCAGCTCGATCGACTTGACCAGAACGTCCTCTTCCTGCGTCGGGGTCATGGCGATGGGGTTTTCGTGCAGGTAGCCATGCGCGCCCACTTCGTGACCGTCCTTGACAATCATCTCCATTTCCTTGGGGAAGGTTTCAAGGCTGTGGCCCGGAATGAAGAACGAGGTCTTGAGGTCGTATTTCTTGAACAACCGCAGCAAGCGCGGCACGCCCACTTCGGTCGCAAAGATGCCGCGCTGGATGTCGGACGGGCTGTCGCCCCCGCCGTAAGACCCGATCCAGCCCGCCACCGAGTCGATGTCGGTGCCGAAGGCACACATGATCTTTTTCGCCATCAGTCTTTCCTCCTGTTGAGAAGTCGTCGTTTTTCCGTACGCGGCCCTAGCCGCGGATCGTCGTTTCAAGCGCCAGACCCGCCGCCAGCAATGCCGCATCGCGGCCGTGGCGGGCGCAGATCATCAGACCCGTGGGCATGCCCGCGGCGTCGGCCCCGTTCGGGATCGACAGACCGCACCAGTCAAGGAAATTGCCGATGGCCGTATGCCTGAGCGTGCGGAAGTTGTGGTGGAAGAACACCTCGACATCCGCCTCGAGCGGGCCGATGGGCATGGCCACGCTGGGGGTGGTCGGGCAGATCAGAAGCGCGTCGCCAAGCCGGTCGTTGACGGTGGCGATCAGGCGGGCGCGTTCGGCATGCAGGCGGATCAGGTCGACCGCCGTCATCTTCTCGCCCATGCGGATACGGCGCACGACACGGGCATCCATCAGCGCCTCGTCGGGGCCGTGCAGGCGGTCCCAGTGGATATCCATCGCCTCGGCCGATGCAAGCGGGCCATAGCGCCCCATCGCCGCGACCGTCTCGCGCAGTTCCGGCAGGGCGATGCGGCGGACCCGCGCCCCCTTGGCGGCAAGCCGCGCCACGGTGGCATCGAAGGCTTCGGCAACGGCGGGGTCGAGGTCATCGAACATCACCGCATCGGGAACCGCGAGATCGAGCGCGGCGACATCGGCCGCCCGCACCTGCGGCGCTGCCAGACCGCGCAGGGCGGCATCGACCAGAACGCAATCCTCGACCGTATTGGCAAGCGGCCCCAGCGTATCAAGCGTGGGCGACAGCGGGAAAACCCCGCCCATCGGGTGATGGCCGGTCGAGGTCTTGTATCCCACCACCCCGTTGAAGGCGGCGGGAATGCGGATCGACCCGCCCGTATCGGTGCCGATGGACAGGGGCACGATCCCCGCCGCCACCACCGCCCCGCTGCCCGAGGACGACCCCCCCGGCGAACGCGCGACCTTGGCATCGCGCGGATTGCGCGGCGTGCCGTGATGCGGGTTCAACCCGATGCCCGAATAGGCGAATTCGGTCATGTTGACGGCCCCCACCGTCACCAGACCCGCCCGCATCCCCGCCCGCACAAGGGCGGCATCGGCGGCGGCAGGCGGCGCCCCGCGCAGCACGGCTGACCCTGCGGTCGTGACCGTGCCTTTCAGGTCGAACAGATCCTTCCACGCCAGCGGCACACCATCGAGCAGGCTCGCAGGGTTTCCCGCGCGCAGCCTTTCGCGGGCGGCACGCGCCTCGGCCTCGGCGCGGTCGCGCGTCAGCCGGATGAAAAGGGCGGCGTCGCCATGCGCGTCGATGCGGTCGTATACCTCGGCCACCAGATCCAGCGGATCCTTGCGCCCGCTGCGCAGATCGTCGGCCAGTGCCTTTGCGGTCTCTGCCATGGTCTTACTGCGCGATCAGCGTGGTATCCGCCGGATTCCACGCAACAAAACCCGCCGTGCCGGCCTGAAGGCTGTCACGATACTTGTCGGCATGCCCTTCAAGCGAGACGCTCTCGCCGCTGGGAAGGGTCATCCCGATCTGCAGGATATGGCCGACAAGCTGCAAACGGGTGATCTGGCACGGCACGACGTTGCTGCCGTGCTTGGCCCGCACCTCGGCCTCTGACATCGATCCGGGCAGAACGTGCATCGCTTCCGCAGGCAACACGATGGACGCCGAAGCCCCCGTGGTGATCGAGGCCGCGGGCGGTTCGGCCACCAGCGCGCCGAACGGTGTATCAAGGCTGACGGCCCCGCCCTCGACATTGCGGACCTTGCCGGAAATCAGGGTGTTCGCGCCGATGAAACGGGCGACGAAGATGCTTTGCGGGCGGGTGTAAAGCTCGCGCGGGGGGCTGATCTGTTCCACGCGACCGGCGTTCATCACCACGATCCGGTCCGACAGCGCGAGCGCTTCCGACTGGGCGTGCGTCACAAAGACAAAGGTGATGCCAAGATCACGTTGCAGCAGCTTCAATTCGTTCTGGATCGACTTGCGCAGGTTCGCGTCAAGCGCGCCGAGCGGTTCGTCGAGCAGCAGGATATCGGGTTCCACCACCAGCGACCGCGCCAGCGCGATCCGCTGCCGCTGCCCGCCCGAAAGCCGCGTCGGGCGCACGTTCGCCACTTCGGTCAGGCCCAGCTTGTCAAGGATGCGGTCCACCTTGCGGTTGGCCTCGGCCACGGGCAGTTGCTTGACCTCTAGGCCGAACATCACGTTCTGGCGCACCGTCATATGCGGGAACAGCGCGTAATTCTGGAAGATCATCGAGGTCGGGCGCTTTTCCGGCTGCAGGTCGTTGACCCGGCTGCCACGGATCAGCAGGTCACCCGACGTGATGGATTCGAACCCCGCGATCATCCGCAGCGTCGTGGTCTTGCCGCAACCCGACGGGCCGAGGAAGGCGATGAACTCGCCCTTGTCCACGTCAAGGTTGAAGTCGATCACGGCAGGCGTGCCGTTGTCGTAAACCTTGCCGATATGCGAAAGCTGCAGGTCGTAGGCCACTGGAAAGTCCCCGGTTGTCGTTTGGGTGCGGCCGGAGCGAACTGCCCCGGCCGCAGGTTTCAGGCGTCGATCAAGCCGACAGGAATTCGTCCCACTTCGAGATCAGCAGGTCGTACTCATCCGGCCACTGGTGCCAGTAGGCGACGTTCGCCGCACGGGTGGCCAACGAGCCGCCGTCGCGCAGATCGCCTTCCTTGATGCCGCGCTCTTCCGCGCCGACCCACGGTGCGCCCTCGTACCAGAAGGCGTACTTCTCGGGGGCCATGACCGATTTGACCTTGTCGTTGGGCGAGTAGTAGCCCTGTTCCGACACGGCCACAGCCGGGCCGCCCGACAGCCAGTAATCGGCATAGGCGGTGACGGCATCGAGGTTGGGCGAGGATTTCAGCGCCGAAACGCCGATGGCCCAGCCGCGATAGCCCGTCTTCATGGTGGCATACGAGCACTGCACGCCCTGCGCCTTGACGGCCATGACAGCAGGCTGCCACGCGTCGGCAAGGATCATCTCGCCCGAGGCGAGCAGGTTGACAAGCTCGCCGAAGTCACCCCAAAGGGCGCGGAACTGGCCTTCTTTCTTCTTCGAAATCAGGAACTTGGCCGCTTCTTCGATGGCCGCCGCATCCGGATTGCCCGGGTTCGGCACTTCCAGCAGACCCATTTCGTTCATGGCCATGACGGCCTGACCGAAAGCGATCAGCGGGTCGACGTTCAGGCCGGTCTTGCCCTTGAACTTGGGGTCGAACAGCGAGGACCACATCGACGCTTCTTCCGCCGAGACGAGGTCGGGGCGGTAGCCGATGGAGTCGAAGTTGTAGACGGTCGGCACCATGTTCAGCGCGGTCTGCGACTCGTCGGTCCAGATCTGGCCGACGATCTGGGCGCGGGCTTCCCACTTGTCGGAAGGCTTCAGGAAGCTTTCGCCGACGCCGGTCCAGTTGGTCAGGTTGGCGGTGGCGATCGGGGCGACCAGATCGGTCTGCACGATCGACGGCAGACGCTCGCCGATGGTTTCCCAGCAGTCGTAGGCGGTCGAACCCGACAGCAGTTCGGTCTGGGTGTTCGGGAAGATGTCGGCTTTGCCCGACACTGCCTTGACGCCCGAGGCCGCTTTGAAATCGTTCAGGATGCGTTCCTGCACGGTCACCGAAAGGCCGACCGTCCGCAGTTCCTGCGAGGCGAGGTCGGCAGCAAAGGCTTGTTGCGCGCCAAAGGGAAGGCCCCCGGCGGCAAGGGCAGCGGTGCCTGCGGTGGTCTGCAGGAACTTGCGCCGCGACAGCGACATATCGTTCATGTGGTAGTACCTCCTGTTACGTCTGTTGCGTCTTGTCTTCTTCTTTGTCCCGCCGGATCAGTAGCGCCCGACGAGCAATCCTCCGTCCACGACCACGACCTGTCCGGTCATGTATCGGGCGCCGTTGGATGCCAGGAAAAGGATCACATCGGCGATTTCATCCGGCTCGCCGATGCGGCCCATCGGGATGAATTCGCCCGCCTTGGCCGCACCTTCGGGGCCAAGCGAGTTCTCCTTCGATAACAGTTGCGCGGTGCGGATATAGCCCGGCGCCACGCCGTTCACGCGGATGCCGTCCTTGGCGAGTTCGACCGCAAGGCCGCGCACCAGACCCACCACGCCGGACTTGGCGGCCGAGTAATGGACATGTTCGTCCCACCCGTAGGCCACGCCCATGATCGACGACAAGGCGACGATCGCGCCCTTCTTGCGCGCCTTCATTCCGGCCAGCGCGGGGCGGATGACGCGGAAAATGCCCTTCAGGTCGATGTCGAAGGTGTGGTCCCACTTCTCGTCGGTCAGCGCGGGAAGCGGCACCTTGTGCGCGATGCCCGCATTGGCCACGATCACGTCGATCCCGCCGCGTTCGGCTTCGATCCGTGCCACGAGCGCATCGGCATCGGCGGTCGATCGCACGTCGAGGCGGTGATATTCGGCGCTGCCACCCGCGGCCTTGATCTCGGCCACGACGGCGTGCCCTTCGGCATCCAGAACGTCGGTCACGACGACATGGTAGCCCGCCGCCGCAAAGGCGACGGCGGCGGCACGGCCGATGCCGATACCGGCACCCGTGATCAGGACGGTTTCGCTCATAGCATCACATCTCCGGAATTCGGACCCAGCGTCTGGCCGACGAACAGCGAGGCGGCGGGCGAGCAAAGGAAGGACACGGCCTCGGCCACCTCTTCGGGTTCGCCGAAACGGCCCAGCGGCAATTCGGCGGCCTTGGCGCGCTGCCAGTCCTCGGACAGGCTGCGCACCAGCGGCGTGTTGATCGGACCGGGGGCCACCGCATTCACGCGGATGCCCTGCGACGAGACTTCGCGCGCCAGCGCCTTGGTCAGCCCGATGATCCCGGCCTTGGCGGCGGAATAATGGACAAGCTCCACCCCGCCGATCTGGCCCAGCTGCGAGGCGACGTTGACGATCACCCCCGACTTGCGCGCCAGCATCCCGTCGATCACCGCGCGGGTGCAAAGGAAGGTGCCGCGCAGATGCACCGCGATCATGCGGTCGAAATCCTCGGCGGTCAGGTCCTGGAACCGCGCCTGATGCACATGGCCCGCGCAGTTGACCAGATGCGTCACCGCGCCGAATGCGGACTCGGTCTCGGCGACCATGGCCGCCACATCGCCCGCGTCCGACACGTCGCCGCCGATGCTGCGGGCGGCTTGCCCGATTTCCGCGGCCACGGCGCTTGCCGCCGCTGCCCGGAAGTCGTTGACCATCACCTTGTAGCCATCGGCCGCCAGACGCTGCGCGATGGCCCGCCCGATGCCCGACCCCGCGCCGGTGACGATTGCGGTTCCCGCCGTCCGGCTCATGCAATGTCCTCCTGCATGGCCATCTTCTTGGCGCGGCGGACCGACATCGCCATCAGGATCCCGTAGACCGACAAGAGCGCAAAGGAGAACAGCGTGGTCAGCACGCCAAAGGCGAAGATGTTGGGATGGATCTCGACCGAGAATGTCCCGTAGATCGCCAGCGGCAGCGTCTGGTCACGGCCCGATGCGAACAGCGTGCGCGGGAATTCGTCAAGCGACAGCGTAAAGGCAAAGAGCATCGCCGACAGCACGCCCGGGAAGATCAGCGGAAAGGTCACCTTGCGGAAGGTGGTCCACGGATCGACACCCAGCGACCACGCCGCCTCTTCCACGGAACTGTCGAAACGGTTCAGGATCGCCAGCATCACAAGGAAGGCAAAGGGGAAGGTATAGGCCACATGGGTCGCGAAGGCGGTCGTATACCAGTGCCGCTCGATCCCGATGATGTTGTTGGCCAGAAGCGAGGTGCCAAGACCGGTCAGCACGCCCGGCACCATCATGCCCAGCACGATCAGGTAGAACACGAAGGCCGAGCCCTTGAAGTTCCGCCGGAACGCCTGCGCCGACATCACGCCCAGCACGGTCGAAACGACCATCGTCATCAGCGCCAGCACCAGCGAGCGGATCAGCGCCTCGCCAAAGGGCAGCGGCGCGATGCGCGACGGAGGGGTCAGGCCAAAGATCTGCCGGTACCAGTAGGTCGACCATTCGATGATCGGGAATTGCGGCCCGCCATCCGGCCCCTGCTGGAACGAGATGATCGTCAGCACCACGAAGGGGCCATAGAGGAACAGCACGAACAGCGCGACATAGACGCCAAGCGCAGGTTTGATGATACGCGATTCCATGGCTTACAGCTCCCGCTTCAGATCGACGATACGCAGGAAACCGGCGATCACGATGCCCATGACGATGGTCAGCACCACCCCCACGACCGAGGCCATCGCCCATTTCAACGAGCCGACCTGCGTCACGATGATGTTGCCCAGCAGGTTCACCTTGCGGCCCGACAGCGCGCCCGAGGTGGCGAATTCGCCAAGCACCATGACCGAGACGAAGATCGCGCCCACGACCACGCCGGGCAGCGACAGCGGGAAGATGATCTTCCAGAAAATCCGCCCGAAGCCCGCGCCCAGATCGCGCGCCGCTTCGATGATGTTGCGGTCGATCCGGCTGAGCATGAAGGCGATGGGGCCGACCATGAACACGCAATAGATCTGCGTCATGCCGATGATGACCGAGAGTTCGGTGAACAGCAGCACCTCGATCGGTTGCTGGATGATGCCAAGATGCAGCAGCACGATGTTGATCGCGCCCTCTTTGCCCAGCATCGGCCGCCACGCCAGAACGCGGATCAGGAACGACGTCCAGAAGGGAATGACGCAAACCACCAGAAGCACGGTCGACAGCGTCTTAGATTTCACGAAAAGCCCGACGAAAAGCGCCGTCGGATAGCCGACGATGAAGGTCGTCGCCAGAACGATCAGCCAGATGCGGATCGTGGTCCAGAGCGAGCCTGTATAGGTATCGGAGGTGAAGAATTGCTTCCAGCTTGCCAGCGTCGGATCGGACGAGATGTTGAAGGTCGTCTGCGTCCAGAACGAGACATAGACAATCATCGCGATCGGCACGACGAGGAAAAGCGACATCCAGACAATGCCGGGGATAAGCAGCCAACGGGTCACCTTGGACTGGCGCTGCTGAATGGTGACGGTGCTGGTCATCACACTGCCTCGCGGCCAAAGACGATGGCCTGTTCGGGGTTCCAGGTCAGCAGATAGTCCTGCCGGGGTTCATAGATGTCGGGTGCGCCAAGGCTGAGATGGTGTTCCATCTCGATCGGGTGGCCGTGGCCCGCGTCGAAGAAGTTCATGATCGACGATCCCAGATATTCCGACGCGATGAAGGTCGCCTTCAAGGCGGGGCCTTCGGGCTTGGCCGAAACGGGAAGAACCTTCACGCGATCGTAGCGCACGGCATAGACATCGCGGTCGGCGCGGGTGGCGCGCGGGGCGGGTGCCGTGCCGAAAGCGCCGGTAAAGCTGCCCTTGGCAAGCTGCCCGTCGAACAGGTTGAAGCGGTTCAGGAAATGCGCGACGTCCGGCGATGCGGGGCGGTCGTATACCTCGCCCGGGGTGCCGGTCTGGATGATCGTGCCACGGTCAAGCACCACGACGCGGTCGCCCATCGCCAGGGCTTCGGTCTCGCTGCCCGTCACATGCAGGAAGGTCACGCCCAGCCGTTCGCGGATGGCGCGCAATTCGTTGCGCATCCGCGACCGCAGGTTCGCGTCAAGCGCGCCGAGCGGTTCGTCCAGCAACACGAGCTTGGGCTTCATCGCCAGCGTCCGCGCCAGAGCGACGCGCTGGCGCTGCCCGCCCGAAATCTGGTCGACCCCGCGCCCCTCCATGCCCGAAAGCCCCACCAGTTCGATCATCTCGACGGCGCGGCGTTCCACCTCGGCGGCAGACAGGCCCGATTTGCCATGCGTCAGGCCGAAGCCCACGTTCTGTATCACCGTCAGATGCGGAAACAGGGCGAAGTTCTGGAAGACAAAGCCGATCCCGCGCTCGTGCGCGGGGACGTTGGTGATATCGCGCCCCTCGAAATGCACGCGCCCGGATTCCGGCGCCTCGAAGCCTGCGATCACGCGAAGAAGCGTGGTCTTGCCCGACCCCGACGGCCCGAGGAACGAAAGATATTCGTTCGCCCCGACTTCGAGCGTCGCGTTGTTGAGTGCGACCAGATCGCCATAGCGCTTGGTCACGCCCTCTAATCTGAAGACCGCCGTGTCCACCATCACCTCGCCTGGGTTCGGCCTGCCCTCGATGGGACCGACCTGATTGTTTTTGGTCAAAACCGAAACGACCGCCTGCGCGAGTCACTTCGGAAAAACTGTACTTCGTATAACATAGGTGGTTTGCCCACCTGTCAACTGGTTATTAAATTGCGAGTTTCGGCTTTTTTAGGCAAGTAAAGCAACAAATCGCCGAAAAAACTTGCCGACAGCGAAGTGCCGCCAAGCAGGCATTGTGAACATTGCGTACTACAGCCGTTTTACTGCGGACTGAGATAGGGTGCGAAAGAGCCTGTTTCGTCGATCACCGCGACGATCTTCATCCGCGCCAGATATCGTCGCGCGGTGATGGACAGGTGGTAGCGCAGATATTCGCAAGCAGAATCAATGGGATGGTGCGTGATCAGGTCCAGAAGCGTCTGGTATTGCTCGATCGTATCCTCGTCTCGGGGCAGTCCGAGCAGGATCAGCGCACGGTCGACCGATGACAGAAGCAGGCGGTTGGACCGGATCATCTCGACCAAAGCCGTGTTTGGTGCCTGCGCAATACAAAGTTCAAGCAGCGCATCGCCCAGATACTGCGGCGTGATCCCGGGGTCGGTGCCGGTGCGTTCCAGCAGGGCCTCGACTTCGGCATAACGGATATGCGGCCCGGCGAGTCGCAGTGCTGCGGGTTCCATGATTCCGCGCAGCTCGAATTTCTCGCTGACCGTCCGCGCCGTCAGCGGCCCCGCGATCCAGTGCGAGCTTGGGCTTTTGCGCACCAGCCCGCGTTCCTGCAACCGCGCCAGCACATCGCGCACCACGGTACGGCTGACGCCAAGGTGATCCGCGAGTTCCGTCTCGACGATGCGGAATTCACCGAAGATCTGGCACGAGGCCACTTCTTCCTCGACCTTGTCATAGACATGCCGCCACGTGCCGCGCGTCTGCAACGCCTCGTCCACGACCTGCGGAATCTCAAGCTCCAGTTCGCGGATGTCGCGGCGGATCGGAATCACATCCGCCCCGCCCTGCCCGACCAGATAGCCGCGCCCGTCGAACCGGTGGATCAGCCCGTCTTCCAGCAATTGCCGCAGCGCCGATTGCACCGGAACGCGGCTGGTCTGCATGACGGCGGCAATCGGCCCTTCCAGCAGCACGAACCCCTGCGGCAGTACACCCGACAGGATGTTCTCGCGCAGGACGCGCCCGATCAGTTCGTAGCGCGGCTCTTGCGCAAGCGGGTTGACCGAACGGATCATGTCGCGGCCCCCTCGTTCACGCGGCGCACGAAGCGTTCCCACGCGCGGGCGGCGTAGTTGTATTCGTCCATGACCGTGTTCCAGATCACGATGCGCCGCGCGCGGTCGACATAGGGGCCGCCCGCCCGCCGTTCGCCGGCCCGCACCGCCACCTCGCCATCCGGCCCCGACAGGTCGCGGGCGGCTGCGGCCCCTTCGTACCAATAGGCCCATTCCTCGGGCATCATCCATTCCCGCGCCCGCTGCGGGTTCGAGATGTAGTAGCCCTGCCGCGCCATGACCGCGCCGGCATAGCCCGAAAGCCACCAGTTCAGATATTCATAGGCCATATCCAGTTCGGCCCCGCGCAGATGCCGCGACAGGCTGCCGCCGCCGTGCCACGCGCGATAGCCTTCCGAGGGCGCCGATTCGACGAAATGCGCCCGCGCCTTGCGCAGCTTGCCGTAAACGGGCGACCACATGCTTTGCACCGCGACAGCGCCCTCTTCGGCAAGCTCGGCCGCCTCGACCCCGTCGCGCCATGTGCCACGGAAGTAGCCTTCCGCGCGCCGATCCTCGAGCAGCTTCATCAGTGCGTTGATCTCGTCGATGGTCATGTTGCCGATATCGGCGAATTCCAGTTCGCCCGCGGCTTCCGCCGCAAGGGCGGCATCGAAAAAGCCGATGGCGGGTTCGTCCACCAGCGCGATCCGCCCCTTGGCCCGCCGATCAAGCAGCCATGCCCAGCTTGGGCGCACATCCGGCCCCTCGCCGAAGATGCGGGCGTCATAGCCGAAGCTGTCCATGTTATGCACGGTCGGCAACATGCTGACATAGCGCGACGGCTTCGGCCCCAGAAAGCCGCCCGGC
Source organism: Paragemmobacter straminiformis (assembly GCF_014243445.1). GTDB lineage: Bacteria > Pseudomonadota > Alphaproteobacteria > Rhodobacterales > Rhodobacteraceae > Paragemmobacter > Paragemmobacter straminiformis. Next base: position 602,897 of record NZ_JACLQD010000003.1, on the reverse strand, counting down.
TGGACGTAAAGCTTCTTGGCAGGCGCATCGCCCCGCCCGCGTCCGGCGTATTTGCTGACCCCGCCGAGCTTCACAAGGTCCGAGATATTGTCCCATTCGGGAATGCGCCCGATGTCGATGGGCTGCAACGCCCCCCAGAACCACACGATGTCGAGGTTATGGAAGCACTGTTCGTAGATGTCGTAGCTGTCCGGCTCCATCGCCGCCCAGCGCTGGCAGGACAGGAAATCCATCTTCTCGAAGGCGATGTCGAACCCGAGATCGGCCTTGGCCCTGTCTCGCACCGGTTTGAGCAGCGTGATCGACGTGCCAAGCACCCGCAACTTGCGCCGGGGCACAATCGGAGGGGTCGAAAGTTCGGGTTTGGCGTCGTCCTTCATCGTCCCTCGCGTCGGGTGCGGCGGGGGCAGCGTGATTGCCCCCGCCCTGTTTCGGTCGCCCCCTTCAGACCAGCGCGGCGGTGATGGCGTCAAGCACCGCCTTGCGGTCGTGCCGCGCTTGCAGCGCCTGTTCCATCGTCACCTTCACAAAGCGCGTCGGCGTATGCGGCTGCAACTGCCCGATCAGGTCCATGTCGGCCGAGACGACCGTGCCGAGCATGAAGTAACCGCCCCCCGACACCGCGTCGCGGTGCAGCACGATGGGCTCCGTTCCGCCCGGCACCTGAACCGAGCCATAGGGATAGCAGGCGTCCACGATGTTCGACGGGTCCGACCCCGCGCCGAAGGGCTGGTCGCGCGCCACGAATTCCAGCGGGCGCCCGGCCTTGAAGCGATAGCCGATGCGGTCCGCCTCGGGCGCGACCTTCCATGTATCCTCGAAGAAGTTCTTGCCCGCCGCCTCGGTGATGCGGTGCCAGTAAAGCCCCGGCAGCATCCGCAACTCGGCAGGCATTCCGGGCTTGCGGCGCAGGGTTTCGGGCAGGCTCCGCCCTTCGGCAGCACCCGCCCGCGCCCCCACGGGAAGCGTGTCGCCCGCTTCCAGCTTGCGCCCCTTGAACCCGCCCAGCGCGCCCAGCGTATAGGTCGACCGCGATCCCAGCACCACCGGCACGTCGATTCCGCCCGACACGGCGATATAGGCCCGCGCCCCGGCTTTCAGGAACCCGAAGCTCAGCACCTGCCCCTTCTTCACCTTGAAGGCGGTCCAGCCCGCGCGCTCTTCGCCATCGACCTTGGGCGGCATGTCGGCCCCCGTCACGGCAACGGTCGCATCGGCGGTGAATTCGAGTTCCGGGCCCAGAAACACCGCTTCCAGAACCGCATCGCCGGCGGCATTGCCCACCAGCAGGTTCGCCGCCGCCAGCGACAGCGTGTCCATCCCGCCCGAGGTGGGAATGCCGATGTGGTAATAGCCGGGGCGGCCAAGGTCCTGAACCGTGGTGGAAAGGCCCGGCTTGATGACGTTAATGGCCATTGAGCGCCTCCATGATGCGGGCGTTGGTGCCGTCGATGTCCTTCTGGAACTCGGACAGCGAGAAGCTGACAGGGGCAATGCGCGGCATCCAGCGGCCCGCATCCACCTCGGCGACCGTGTGGTCGTATTCCTCGCGGTCGATGGGCTTCCACTTCACGATATCGCCGGGGCTGAACAGGCACATGAAATCGCGCAGGTAAGGCACCGTCTGGTTGGGGTCATAGATCGGCATCGGGGTGATGCCGAACATCTGGTATCCCCCCGCCCCGCGCACCGAATAGATGCAGGCAAAGCAGCCGCCATGCCCCACGGTCAGCCGCGGCGTATCGGTGCGCGGGCGCAGGTATTTGGGCGACTGGATCTGCCGCTTGCGGTCGACCATCTGGTACAGGAACGGCAGACCCGCCACGAACCCCACCATTGACACGAACCACGGCGCGCCGGAATGCGCCTTTACGAAACCGTCCACCCCGTCGAGGTTGTTGATCCGCGCGGTGTATTCGATATCGGTCGAGGTCGGGTCCTGATGCCGTTCGCGGAACCGCATCAGCGTCTCGTGCGTCCACGGATCGTTATACAGGACCGGCACTTCGATGATCCGCGTCTGCAAGGTCGGCGCGGCCGCCTGCGCGACCGTCTCGAGCTTTTTCAGTTCGGCCATCATGTCATCGGGCGAGATCACATCCGGATCGAACCGCACCTGGAACGAGGCGTTGGCGGGGCAGATCTCGGTCACGCCCTTGATCTTGGCCTCGCGCAGGGCGCTGGTGATCGACATGCCCTTGAAAAAGGCTTCGAGCGACATTTCCTCATCGCATTCGACGAAGATGTGCTCGTCGCCACCGAAGGAGTATCTGGTCTTCATTCCGGGGTCTCCTCAAGCCGGTGTGCATTCCGCTCAAGCCAGGGTTCCAGCCAGCGCGTGTGGAAATCGGCCTGCGCGACCTCGGGGTCGCGGGCCAGAAGCATGTGCAGGGGGCGGGTCGTGGGCAGCCCTTCGACCGCCAGCTCGCCCAAGGCGCGGCGCATGCGGGCGATGGCCGAGGCGCGGTCCTCGTCCCAGACGATCAGCTTGCCCAGAAGCGAGTCGTAGAAGGGCGGCACGGTATAGCCCTGATAAAGCATCGTATCGAACCGCACCCCCGCCCCGCCCGGCACGCGCAGCGCCGAAATCGTCCCCGGCGCGGGCTGGAACCCCTTGGACGGGTCCTCGGCGCAAATCCGCACCTCGATCGCATGGCCTGTAAGTCGGATGTCCTCTTGCCGGTAGCGCAGCGGCTCGCCCCCCGCGATGCGGATCATCTCGCGCACCAGATCGACGCCCGTGACCATCTCGGTCACCGGATGCTCGACCTGGATCCGCGTGTTCATCTCGATGAAATAGAACGCGCCCGATGCATCGTCATAAAGGTATTCCAGCGTTCCCGCCCCGCGATAGCCCACCGCTTCCGCAAGGGCCACGGCCGAGGCGCAGAGCCTTTCGCGCATCGCCTGCGGCAGGCTGGCCGAAGGCGCTTCCTCCCACACCTTCTGGCGGCGGCGTTGCAGCGAACATTCCCGCTCGAAGCAATGCACGGCGCGGGTGCCGTCGCCCAGAACCTGCACCTCGATATGGCGGGCCCGCTCGATCACCTTTTCCATGTACAGGCCACCGTCGCCAAAGGCGGCCTTGGCCTCGGCGCTGGCCTGCGGCATCAGGCGCTCGAATTCCTCCATGTCATGGGCGATGCGGATGCCACGGCCCCCGCCCCCGGCGGCGGCCTTGATCATCACCGGAAAGCCGATGGCCAGCGCCACGGCGCGGGCCTGATCAGGGTCGTCGATGCGCCCGTCAGACCCCGGCACCACCGGAACGCCCGCCGCTTCGGCGGCGATGCGGGCGGCGACCTTGTCGCCCATCACGCGGATGCTGTCGCCCTTGGGGCCGACCCAGACCATGCCTGCCGCTTCCACCGCATCGGCGAAATCGGCGTTCTCGGCCAGAAAACCATAGCCCGGATGCACCGCATCGGCCCCTGTCAGGCGGGCCGCTTCAAGGATCGCATCGATCTTCAGATAGGATTTCGACGCCGCGGGCGGGCCGATCGGCACGGCCTCGTCGGCCAGCTTCACGGCCAGACTGTCGGCATCGGCAAGGCTGTGAACCGCCACCGTCCTGATGCCAAGCTCCTGCGCGGCGCGGATGATCCGCACCGCGATCTCGCCCCGATTGGCGACGAGAAGTTTGCGGATTGCCATCGGTCAGCCCAGCTCGACCAGCGGCTGGCCCGCCATCACGGGTTCCTCGTCATCGGCCGGAAAGCCGGTGATGACGCCGGCCTGATCGGCCGCGACCTCGTTGAAGGATTTCATCACCTCGATCAGCCCGATCACATCGCCCACCGCGACCGTGTCGCCCACCTCTTTGAAGGCCGGCTTGTCCGGAGACGGGCGGCGGTAGAACGTGCCGGGAAGGGGCGAGAGAATCTGTTTTGCCATGGTGTCTGTCCTTTGTCTCAAGCTGCCGATTTGACCGCCGCGCGCACGGCTTGGGCCACCTGCACGGCGTTCGGTGTGTCGGAATGCACGCAGATCGCATCGGCGCGCACGGGAACGTCGACGCCGCCGACCGACCGCACGCGCCCCTCGCGCATCGCGCGCAGGCAGGCCGTGGCGGCGGCGTCGGGATCGGTCGCGGCATGTTCGCGGGTGATGATCAGCCCGCCCTGGTCGTTGTAGTCAAGGTCGGCGTAGAATTCCGAAACGAAACCATGCCCCCGCGCGGTGTAGACGCTTTCGTGCAGCGTCCCCGCCATGCCGTAAAGCGGCACGCGGAAGATGTCGGCCACATCGGCGACGGCATGGGCCACATCCTCCATCCGCGCGGCCATGCCATAAAGCGAGCCATGCGGTTTGATGTGGTTCAGCACCATGCCCTCGGCGTCGAGAAAGCCTTTCAACGCGCCGATCTGGTAGATCATGCAATTGACCAGTTCCTCGCGCCCGATCTTCATCTCGCGGCGGCCAAAGCCCTGCAGGTCGGGCAGCGACGGATGCGCCCCCACCTTGACGCCGCATTGCTTGGCAAGCTGCACCGTGCGCCGCATGTGGTTGAAGTCCGATGCGTGAAAGCCGCAGGCCACGTTGGCCACGTCGATCAGCGGCATCAGCCCTTCGTCGTCACCGATGCGGTAAAGGCCGAAGCCCTCGCCCATGTCGCAGTTGATGATCGTCATGCCGCCCCCCCCGTATAGTCGAGCAGATAGACACCCGACTCCGTCAGTTCCGCCTTCCAGCCCGGTTCCACGACAAGCGTGGTCGTGACTTCCTCGATCACGGCGGGGCCGGTGATCCGGTCGCCCGCGCCCAGTTTCTCGCCGGTGTAGACCGGCGTTTCCTGCGCCTTGCCGTCGGCGGCGAAAATCATCGCCCGCGTTCCGGCCAGCGCCTTGTCTGCGCCCGCACCCTTGGCAATGCTCATCCGGCGCGGCCTGTCCACCCGCCCCGAAATCGCGCTTTCCACGTTCACCACTTCCACCACGCTACCCGGCTCGGAATAGGTGTAAAGCTCTTCGTGCCGCGCATGGAACGCCGTCTTGAGCTGCTCGAGCGCCGCTTCGTCCAGCGCGAACGGGTCCACATCGACGGTGCATTCATGCACCTGCCCGACGTAGCGCATATCAAGGCTGCGTCGAATCGAAATGCGGTCCTCGGTGAAGCCGTCTTTCTTCAGGTCGGTGACGCCGCGCGCTTCCAGCCCCTTGAACAACCCGTCCAGCTTGGCCGCAGCCGCAGCGCCTTCCAGACGCACGGGCGCGGGGGCCATGTAGTTGTATTTGACGTCGGAAATGATCTGCCCATAGGCGCACAGCCCCGAAGCCAGCTTTGACACCAGAACACGGGTGATGCCCATTTCCCGCGCCAGCGCCGTGATATGCGCGCCCGTCGCCCCGCCCGCGCAGTTCAGCACGAAATCGCGCGGGTCATAGCCCCGCTCGACCGACACGCGGCGGATGGCGTTGACCATGTTGTTGTTGACGATGGTGAACATGCCATAGGCCGCCTGCGCGATGCTCAGACCAAGCGGCTTGGCCAGATGCGCGTCGATGGCCGTCTTGGCCTTGTCCACCGCCAGCGGCAGGCGCCCGCCCACCAGACCATCGGGATTGAGGTAGCCAAGCACAAGGTTCGCGTCCGTCGTCGTCGGCTTCTCGCCCCCCTGGTCGTAGCACGCGGGTCCCGGTTCCGACCCCGCCGATTGCGGCCCCATCTGCAACAGGCCCATGCTGTCGATCCAGCCGATCGACCCGCCGCCCGCGCCCAGCGTTTCCACCTGGATCATCGGAATCCCGATGCGGTAGCGCAGGAAATCGATGTTCTTCGACACATTCGCCCGCCCGTCCCGCGTCAGCGTGATGTCGAACGACGTGCCGCCCATGTCGACGGTGATGATGTTCTTCAAATCCCACGGCTCGCCGATATACAGCGCCGCCTGCGGGGCCGATGCGGGGCCCGAGTTGATGGCATAGACCGACTGGTCCGACACCACCGACCCCAGCGCAAGCCCGCCGTTCGACTGGAAGTAGCGCACGGGATTCTTGGCCCCGAGGCTGCGGAAATAGCCGTCCACCGCTTCGACATAGCGCGACAGGATCGGCGCGAGATAGGCGTTCACGATGGCGGTCGAGGTGCGGGTATATTCACGCACCTGCGGATAGAGCAGGCTGCCCACGGTCAGCCGCACGCCGGGCATCATCTCGCGCACGATCTCGGCGGCGCGCTGTTCGTGTTCGGGGTGCAGCACCGACCAGACAAAGCTGATGGCGACCGAATCCACGCCCTCGCGCAGGAAATGGCGGCAGGCGTCGCGGACGTCTTCCTCATGCAGCGGGGTATGCACGGCCCCGGTCGAAACCACGCGCTCGCGCACGCCGCGCCGCAGGTAGCGCGGCACAAGCATGCGGGCGGGCGGATATTCGGGATCGTAGCGATAGCCGTCCTCCTTGTGGCCCAGACGGATTTCGATGCTGTCCTCGTGCCCGGCCGTGGCGATCAGCCCCGTGCGCGCGCCCTTGTGCTGGATCAGCGCGTTCAGGCCCACGGTCGTGCCGTTGATGCACAGATCGGCATTCGAGACGATCTCGGTCGCGGTGATGCCCGTCTCTTCCTCGATCAGCGCCAACCCGTTGCGGATGGCCTGCGTCGGATCTTGCGGGGTGGAAAGCGCCTTGAAGATGCGCACCTCCCCCGTGCGGTCGGCAAGGATGAAATCGGTAAAGGTGCCGCCGGCGTCGATGCCCAGACGATAGGTGTTCTGCATGGTTTTCTTCCTTGTGTCCGTCAGGCGGCGTTGGCGCGCAGGGCTGCGGTTGCGGCGGCGTCGACCGCCAGCGTTTCGCGGTCGGTGATGACCACGCCATAGTCGAGCCGCGCCCCCTCGAGGCTGACCAGACCGTTGCGGACATCCTCGACCACCTTCTGCACATCGCGTTCAAAGGCGTTGCCATAGCCCCCGCCGCCGGGGTTCTTGTTGGCTGCCCGCTCGCCGGGCTGGATGGTTTCGATCACGTTGTCGGTGATGATCTGCGTCGATCCGTTGCGGGTCAGCTCAAGCCGCCCGACCTTTTTCGACACCATCGCGGATTTCGCGCCCGCAGCACCCATCGCGGGAATGCGGCGCCCCTCGCCAAAGGTGATAAGCGTCATCGGGCTGTCGAGCGGCTCCACCTCCCAGCAGGTGCCGGACCCGCCACGGTTCTTGCCCGCCCCGCCGCTGTCTTCCATCAGCGAGTAGCGGTGGATGATGATCGGATAGCTGTGTTCCAGCATCTCGATATCGCCCGAGGTCAACGCGCCGAAGCAGCATTCCGGCCCCACCGCGTGCCAGCCGTCGGCCTGCGACGTGGCCCCCGCCCCCGAGATGATCGAGGCCAGAACCATCGTCACATATTCCTCGTCATGCCGCTTGTCCCACCCGGCGATGTTGCAGCCGTTGGCATGGCCCCAGCTTGCCGAAACCTTGTGCGGTGCCGCCTGTTCAAAGGCGAGCCGCACCGCATCGGTCAGCGTCTCCATCGGGGTCGTGGTGCAGTTCATGTGCGGCGCGGGCGACTTGGCGTTGCACAGCGTGCCCTTTGGCCCCATGTCGGTGCTGACGCAGCGGTACAGCCCCTCGTTATAGGGCGGCGGAAGCTGCGCGAACATCATCAGCCCGAGGTAGACGCCGGAATGGCTGTTTCCTTCGTAGCTGTTGATGAAATAGGGGATCTGCGGTGGTGACTGGATGGCGATGTGGCAGCCGTCACCCTTGATCGTCACCGTGGCGGTGATCTCGAAATCGCCGTAGCCGTGGCCGGCATCCTCGAGAATGGCGGTGCCGGTATAGGTGCCGTCCGGCACTTCGGCGATCAGGCTGCGCATGTGGTGTTCGGCCATGTCGAGCAGTTCGGCGATGCACTCCTGCACCATCTCCTTGCCGTATTTGTCCATCAGCCGCTTGAGGTTCCGCGCCCCCACCTGACAGGCGCCGATCAGCGCGTTGAAATCGCCCTCCTGGTCGCGCCGCGCCCGCATGTTGGACAGGATCATGTTCATCACGTCGTTGCGCGGCTTGCCCTGATCCCAGATCTTGATCGGCGGGATCCGCAGACCTTCGGCATAGATCTCGGTCGCGTTGGGGTTGTAGCCCGCAGGCACAGGCCCGCCGATATCGGTCAGGTGGCCCTTGCAGACGGTCCAGAAGACCAGCTCGCCCTCGTAGAAGACGGGCATGTACATGCAGGTGTCGATGATATGCGACCCGCCATAGACAGGATCGTTGTGCAACATCAGGTCGCCGTCGTGGATGTCGCCCTCGAAATACTTGGCGACAGACTTCATCGCGGGGATGAGCGAGCCGAGGTGGATCGGAATGTCCTGCCCCTGCAAGATCATCTCGGGCGCATGGTTGAACAGCGCCGTCGAATAGTCATGCGCGAGGTTGAACACCGAGGATCGCGCCGTCTGCTCCAGCGCCAAAGTCATCTCGCGCTGCGTGGTTTCCAGCACCCCGCGCACCACCGAAAGCGTGATCGGGTCGACGTTCCGTTTGGTCATGCCCATCTCCTGTTGTCCGCCATGGGCCGGACACAAGGCGACACATCCCGCCCGCAGGCGGGAGAGTGGCGGCATCTCCCTGTCTCCGGCCGAATCCCGGCCTTGTCATTCATTGCCCGACAGGTTGCCCCCTTCCCCGCCCCCCGTCTTGACGATCCGCGCACAAGCATTTGTCACCCAGCGCGCCCGAGTGCTGCTTTCCCTTGGAAAGATGGGTTCACATAGCTGTCATGCCGCTACGGAATTGACTTCGCCTATACAAAGACGATCATGGCCCCCGATGCGGACAAGGCGGATACGATCTTGACCAACAGGATGCACAGCACAGACCATGTTCCGGCGTCATCCCGCGCCGATCACTGGAATGCTGTCATCGCGCAGGCCTATTTCCCGCTCGACCTCACCTTCCGCGATGCCGCCCGTTTCGGAGGGCGTCTGGAACACGGCACCGTGGGCGAGCTGTCGCTGTCGCGCCTCCAGACCGAGGCTGTGCAATACGAACGCCACCGCCGCCACATCTCGCGCACGACCGAGGAACAGTATCTCATCACCATCCCCCGGCAGTCGCCGGTCGAATTCAGCCAATCGGGGCGCGAGGTCCGTTGCGATCCGGGGGGGTTCATCCTCGAACGCGGGGACGAACCCTACCGCTTTTCCTACGGCGCCGCGAACGACCTTTGCGTCATCAAGGTCGCCAAGCCCATCCTGTCGGAAAAGCTGCGCAATCCCGACCGCTTCTGCGCGCTGGTCTTCAACGGGCGCGAGGGGATCGGTTCGCTTTTCACCACGATGGCGCAGCAGATCCAGCGCCAGACCGCCGCCGAACCGGCGACCGATCCGCTGGCTGGCACGGTTCTGGGGCGTCACCTCGTGGAACTCCTCGCACTGACGCTCGACCGCAGCAGCGATGTGGAAACGGGGGCCGGGTCCTCGGTGCGCGAAGGGCATCGCCGTCGCGCGCAATCGGTGATTCTGGCGCAATTGTCCAACCCCGACCTGTCGCCGGAACTGGTGGCCGAGCGGGTCGGCATCTCGAAACGCTACCTGCACGAACTGTTTGCCGAGGTGAATTGCACCGTCTCGCAATTCGTGCGCGAACAACGGCTGCGGGCGGCCCGCGATCTGTTGCAAATGCCCAATCCGGGGCCGATGTCGGACATCGCCTACCGCTTCGGCTTTTCCGATCAGGCGCAATTCTCGCGCCTGTTCAAGGCGATGTTCGGCCAGACCCCCAGCAGCTACCGCGCCAGCCAGACGCCTTAGACCGCCCGCCCCGCCATCGTGACAGGCCCGCCCCGCCGCCGCACGCGCAAGCCAAGGGCGTCCCCGTCGCGATGCGCCTCGACAACCGCCTCTTGTCCCAGGGTCAGCGGCGACAGCCCGCGATAGCTGAAGACGGCAGGCACCCTTTCCAGCACCCGCGCGGCCAGCACCATCATCGCCACCGCCTGCAAGGGGCCATGCACCACCAGCCCCGCATAGCCTTCGACGTCCCGCGCATAGTCGGCGTCGTAATGGATGCGATGGCCATTGAAGGTCAGGGCCGAAAAGCGGAACAGGCGCACGGGGTCGGCCAGCAGCGGCATGGCGGCCAAGGGCGCGCCAAGGTCGGGCGCATCCGGATAGGCGACCGCGGGCGCATCGGGTGCGGGGTCCTCGCGGTAAACCAGATCCTGCCGTTCCGACACAAGCACCGCCCCGCCGACGCCATAGTCATGCCGGACCGAAACAAAGATCAGCGGCCCCGTCGATCCCGTCTTTTCCGCGATCCGCTCGATCCGGCTGTCGCGCGTCACCTCGTCGCCCGCATGGAAACTGCCGTGAAAGGCGATCTCGCCCCCCGCCCACATCCGCCGTTTCAGCGGCAGCGGCGGCAGTTCCAGCCCCAGCCGCGGATGCCCGTCGCGCCCCAGATCGGCGGGCGGATAGGCATCGGGCGACAGGGTCCAGAACATGCCAAGCGGCACCTCGCCGGTCGCAAGGTCGGGCAGCGTGGCGCGATACTGCGCGATCAGTCGCGGCGAAAGTGTGTCCACCCGCCGCGACCCGCGCCCGATCCAATCCTCGAACCCCGCCACCCTGCGCCCTCCGTTACGGCTGCGGCCACTTCGGATCGACCAGCCCCATCGGATAGGCATGGCCGAAATCGAGCGGCGGCTGGATCACGTATTTCCGGTCGAACGGCAACCATGGATACTCGGCCCCCGACCGCACGATATAGGGCCAGTCGGGATGGGCAAAGAGCGGCCGTCCCAGCGCCACCATGTCGGCAGCACCCGATGTCAGCGCCGCCTCGGCCTGCTGGCCTTCGGCAATGCCGCCGTTTGTGATCATCGGCTTGCCCGAGGCGCGTTTCAGCACGGTCGGCAGCGGCGTCGGATCGGCGGGGAAACGGTTGTCGAGGTAGTTGAAACTCGCCCAATGCAGCGCGTCATAGGCCGAATCCTTCAGCGCCGCCCCGATGGCCTCGGCATAGGCCGTCCCGCCCGGCCAAGCGCCGGTGAAATCGTCCACCCCGTCCTGCGACAGGCGCAGGATCAGCAGCTTGTCCGGCCCGATGGCGGCGCGGATCTTCTCGCCCACCAGCTTGGCGAAACGCACGTTGTTTTCGGGGCTGCCGCCGAATTCGTCGGTGCGCAGGTTGGTTTTCGGCGTGATGAACTGCCACAGCAGATAGCCGTTCGCGCCATGCACCTCGACCCCGTCGGCCCCGGCCTCGACCGCCCGCTTGGCCCCTGCGGCAAAGCCGTCGGCCACGGCGTGCAATTCGGCCACCGACAATTCGCGCGCCTTGCCGAAGGTCACCTTGGGCCAATCGCCGTCGATGTTGCGGATGGTCTTTTCGTAGTCGTTGTCCGTGTAAAGCGTCCAGCCCCCGCTTTGCGTGGCCGAGGCGCTGACCGGCGGCTCGTTGCCCAGCGTGCGCGGGTCGCAGACGCGGCCGCCGTGCATCAACTGGATCACGATCTTGGCACCGTGTTCATGCACCGCGTCGCAGACCTTCTTCCAGCCCGCCACATGCGCGGCATTGGCGATACCGGGCTGCGACAGATAGGCCCGCGACTGGAAGGCATCCTGCTCGTAGGTGCCTTCGGTCACGATCAGCCCAAGCCCGCCCCGCGCGCGACGGGCGTAATAGGCGACCATCTCGTCGGTCGGGGTGCCATCCGCTTCGGCCATCTGCCGCGTCAGCGGGGCCATCGCGATACGGTTGCGCAGGGTGACGCGGCCCAGCGTGACGGGGGAAAACAGGGTCGGAAAGGCTTCGGCCATGTGTCGAACTCCTATGTTACAGCCGCCCGGCCCAAATGCCGGAACGGACAAGATCGGAAATCTGGGCGCGGATCAGCCGCACCACCGCCTTGGTGACGGGGGCAGCGGCGCGATGCGGCGCATGGGCAAGGATCAACTCGCGGCTGATGGCGGGGGTGATGCGCTGCGCCACCAGCTTGCCCGCCTGCAACTCGCGGCTGACGGCGGTCAGCGGCAGGATGGTGCGGATGCCGCCCGTGCCGACAAGATCGTGGATCGTGGGCAGCGTTTCCAGCTCGATCGCCACGTTCAGCGTGACCCCCGCCTTGGCGGCCGCTTCCTCGACCAGCACGCGCAACCCGTGCGGCGGGCCGGGCAGGACCAGCTCTTCCCCGGCAAGCTCGTCCATCGTCACGCCCGACGGGCTGCCCAAGGGCGGCGCATCGGGGGCCGAGATCAGGAACATATCCTCGAACAGCAGGTGTTCGGCATCCAGCAGCGCGCTCGACTTCATCTTGTAAAGCACCGCAAGATCCACCTTGCCCGCCGCCAGCCAGTCGGCCACATGGCCGCTGAACCCCTCCATCACCCGCATCCGCACGCGCGGCAGATCGGCGCGGATCTGGCGCAGCAACGGCGCCAGCAGCACCAGCCCGACCGAGGGCGGCACCGCCAGCTTCACCGTCCCGTCCAGCTCGCCGGCCGAAGCGCGCATGTCCTGCCGCAGCGCCTCGCGTTCGGCAAGGATGCCGCGCGCGCGGGTCAGGAACACTTCGCCCGCATCGGTCAGCACCACGCCGCGCCCGTTGCGGTAGAACAGCGCCGTGCCCAGCTCGGCCTCGAGGTCGCGCACGCGGCGGCTCAGCGCCGATTGCGCCATGTTGTTCTGCAAGGCCGATTTGGTGAAACTCCCCGTCTCGGCAATGCTGACAAAATAGTGCAGGTCCAGAAACTCCACCGCTTACGCAGCCCGCATCCGTGCCCGCAGCGCCTCGGTCGCGGCATGGTCAAGCCCCCAGCCGTAACCGTTCTTCACCGGCTGAAAGACCACTCCGTAAACGTCGCGCGCATGGTCGGGCGTGATGTAGCCGTCAAGCAGGTCGTCCAGCACCTTGGCCGGATCGCGGTTCAGCGGATGGCCGTAGCCCCCGCCGCAGGGCGAAAGATAGGTCACCACATCGCCCAGTTCGGCCCGCATGCCGGAAAACTTGGCATCGACGTCCCGCGGTGGCTGGCCGCTGGTGGCGTTCTCGATCCGCACGATGGCGGTCGCACCCTCATGCCCGCCAAAGATGCCCCAGGGCGTATCCTCGTTGCGGTCGGATTCATGCGTCATGAAGCCCGGCGTCAGGAAGCGCTGCGATTTCACCACGCCCATCCCGCCACGATATTCCCCCGCACCGGGGAACACATCGTCGCGGATCTCGTAGCGGTCGCAGATCATCGGCAGATGCATGCCAAGGTCTTCGAGCGGGTTGTTGCGGGTGTTGCGCATCAACTCCTCGATGGTGTCAGGCCCGTCCGACGCGGGGCGCGCGCCCATCGCGGCCTCGTTCACCTCGATCAGCACCCAATAGTCGCCATTGTCGCGCAGGCCCGAATAGGATGCGAAAGACAAACAGGCCGCATTCCCTGCCGTGCATTTGTCGGGCAGCACCGGGGCCAGCGCCTTGATGATCAGGTCCACGACCCGCTGGATCTGGTTGAACCGCGCCTCGCAGGCGGCAGGCGCGATGGGGTTGAAGATCGACCCGAGCGGTGCCGTCACCTTGACCGGGCGGAACGACCCTTCGTTCTGCGGGATGTATTCCTGATGCGTGTAGGTATCGAGCAAGAGCGCGCGGAAGGCAAAGTAGCACGCAACCTTGGTCGACCCCTCGAAGGGCACGTTGAAGGCCGTGGGCACCTGCGGCGACGAACCGGTCAGGTCCACTTCGACATCATCCCCCCGCACCCGCACCGTCACCTTGATCGGCAGGCGCACGCCCCTTGTGCGGCCATCGTCATCCATGAAGCCTTCGGCGGTGTAATCGCCATCGGGGATCTTGGCGATCTCGCGCCGCAGCATGGTTTCGGAATAGTCCATCAACTGCTTGGCCGCCTGTTCGACCGTGTCGCGGCCATAGGTGTCCATCAGTTCGCAATACCGCTTCACGCCCAGTTCCGCCGAGGCGATCTGCGCTTCGAGATCGCGCATCACAAGCCCCGGAACCCGCGTGTTGCCGCTGATATAGCGCCAGAGCGTGTCGTTGCGCTTGCCCGCCTCGAACAGCTTCAATCCGTTCAGCAGCATCCCTTCGGCAAAGACGTCGGGCACGTCGATGATAAGCCCCGGCGTGGCGGCCCCGATATCCAGATGGTGCGCGGTATTGGCAGAGAAACCCACAAGCTCGCCGTGATAGAAGATCGGCATGACAATGCCGATATCGGGCGAATGGCTGGCCCCGTAATAGGGGTGGTTGTGGATCACCACATCCCCCTCGTGCCAGTCGCTTTTCGGAATGCTCTTCTCGATCCCGCGCATGTAGCCGGGGATCGACCCGATGTGCATCGGCGTGGAATCGCTTTCGCACAGCGTGTTGTAGTCAAGGTCGAACAGCCCCGCGCCAAGGTCCTGGCTTTCGCGGATGATCGACGAATAGGACATGCGATACAGCACGTTCCCCATCTGCTCGGCAATGGCATGAAGCGCCCCGCCGATGACCTGAAGCGTGATCGGATCTATGGTCTTGCTCATGATCTCAACCCTCCTGCGACGCGCGGGCGATCACCAGATCACCCAGTTTCATGACCGTGGCGACAAAGCCCGGCGGCACGATGGTGGTGGAATTCTGCTGCACGATCACCGCAGGACCCGCGACCGTATCCTGCGCGCGCAACTTCAGACGGTCGAAGCGCGGGGTCTGGATCGTCTCGCCATCGTCGAATGTGGTGGGCCGCGCATAAAGCGCCGCCTCGGACGGGTTGCGCCGCCCGCCCTTGTCCAGCACCGGCAGGCGCAGCGTGTCCGACCGCGACGAGCCGATGACCCGCAGGGTCACCATCTGCACGGCCTGATCCTCGAAGGCATGACCGTATTCGGTGCGATGCACCGCAAAGAAGCGCCGCGCCATCTCTTGCGCCGTGGCGGCGGTAAAGGGGCCGTCCGGCACGGCCACGCGCAATTCGAACCCTTGGCCCACGTAGCGGCATTCCGCGATCCGCTCGAAGCGTTGGCCTTCGGGGGCGATGCCATCGGCGGCCAATTGCGCCGCCGCTTCCGCCTGAAGCCGGTCAAAGACCGCGTTCACGGTGGCGAAATCGGCATCCGACCCCGATTGCAGGATCGTCAGCGACGACTGGGTGAATTCGTAGCGCGGTTCGGTGACCAGAAGCCCCATCGCCGCCGTGATCCCCGGATGCAGGGGCGAGATCACGTTCTTGGCCGCGATCATCTGGCCCAGCGCCACGCCATGCAGCGGCCCCGCCCCGCCAAAGGCCATCAGGCTGTAATTGCGCGGGTCGATCCCCCGCGCCACGGAATTCGAGGCAATCGCCAGCGCCATGTTGTTGTTGATGATCCGCAGCACGCCCAAAGCCGCATCCTTGACCGACAGCCCGAGAGGTTCGGCCAGATGCACCCGTATCGCCTGCTCCGAAAGCGCGGGGTCGATATGCAGGCCGCCGCCAAGGAAATGCTCGGCATCCAGACGCCCCAGCACGACCTGCGCATCGGTCACCGTGGGCTGCGTGCCGCCCCGGCCATAGCAGGCAGGCCCCGGTTCGGCCCCTGCCGACTTCGGCCCCACACGGAACGCGCCGCCGCTGTCGACATAGGCGATAGACCCGCCGCCCGCGCCGATGGCGTCGATGTCGATCATCGGCACCAGCACCGGCATATGGGCCACTTCGGTGTCGCGCGGGTTCTTGATCGTCAGCTCGCCGCCACGGATCACGCTGATGTCGGCCGAGGTGCCGCCGATGTCGATGGTGATGATCTCGCGCTGGTCGCAGGCCTCGCCGGTCCAGCGCCCGCCGATCACGCCGCCGGCAGGGCCGGACAGCAGCAGGCCCACGGGGTTGCGGCTGGCCTGCTCGACCGTGGTCACGCCACCGTTCGACTGCATGATCCGGACATAGGCATTCACCCCCGCCTCGGCCAGACGCCGCTTGAGGTTGTCGAGATACCGCGCCACTTTCGGCCCGATATAGGCATTCATCGCCGCGGTCGAAAACCGCTCGTATTCGCGGATGGTGTTCACCACCTCGGACGAGGCGCAGACAAAAGCGTTCGGCAGCACGCGGCGCACCACCTCGGCGGCTTTCATTTCATGGTCGGGGTTCAGGAAGGAATAAAGGAAACCGATCATCACGGCATCCAGCCCGCGCTCGGCGAAAAGCTCCGCCGCCTGCTCGACCTGATCCAGCGCCAGCGCCGTCTCGACCCGCCCCGTCGGCGGCAGGATGCGTTCGTCAACGACAATCCGGTTGCGCCGCTTGATCAGCGGCGCGCTTTGCCACGGCACGTCGAATTGCAGGCTGAAGTTGTGCGGCCGCTTGTGCCGCCCCATGTGCAGGATGTCGCGGAAACCGCGCGTGGTGATCATCCCCACCTCGGCCCCGTTGCGCTCGATCACGATGTTGGTGGCGACCGTGGTGCCGTGGAACAGCGCGTCGATCTGGCCCGGTTGCACCCCCGCAATGGCGCAAAGTTCGACCACGCCCTGCACCACCGCGATCGACTGGTCGGCAATGGTCGACGACACCTTGTGCGTGAACACCCGCTGCTTGCCGCCCGCCTCGACCTGTTCAAGCACAAGGTCCGTGAACGTCCCGCCGACATCGACACCGACACGTATCATCCCACACCCCCGCTGATTGGCTTGTTATCCGGATTGAGACATGGAACCGTCCCCACACAAAGCGGATTTTGCATACCGCTTTTTACAGCCCACACCCCCGACGCCCCGCCCCGATCCGGCCAACCGCGCGCAAATCCCTTGATTTGCAGGCGCTTACCGCCCCGGAAATGCCGCTTCGGCACAACAGGGCCAGCACCCATACGCGTCTGACATAACTGTTTTCACCGCAAAACCGCCCGCTGCGCACAAGATGCGGGCGCGGTCACGCCTCGGGCGGCAGGATCGCGCCCGTCCGCTCGACGATCAGGCGATAATGCTCGGGCCTGCGGTGGCGGGCGAAGTTGAAGATCGTCTCTTTGTAGATGCGCCCCATGTCGAGATCGCATTTCGCGGTGATCACCTCGTCCTCGACCGTGACCGCCTGCGCCACGATCTCGCCCGAGGGGGCGACGATCACGCTTTGCCCGCCCATTTTCGACCCTTCCTCGGTGCCGCATTTCGCGGTGCCGACGACCCAGGTCGCATTCTGGTAGGCCCCCGCCTGCATCGACAGATGGTTATGGAACAGCGTCAGGCTGTTCACCGCCTCGTCTCCGGTATGGTCGAACGGGGTGTTGTAGCCCAGCATGACCATATCCACCCCCTGCAACCCCATGACGCGATAGGTTTCGGGCCAGCGGCGGTCATTGCAGATCGCCATGCCCATCACCCCGCCGAAACCGCGAAACACGGGAAAGCCCAGATCGCCCGGCTCGAAATACCGCTTTTCCAGATGCTGGAAGGCCCGCCCCGCCTGTGGCGCGTCATGTCCGGGCAGATGCACCTTGCGGTATTTCCCGATGATCCGCCCCGTGGCATCGACAAGGATCGTGGTGTTGAACCGCCGCTTCACGCCCGCTTCAACCACCAGTTCGGCATAGCCGAGGTTGAAGCCGATCCCCAGACGCTTCGCCTCGTCAAAAAGCGGTTGCGTCGCGGCCGAAGGCATTTCCGCCTCGTAGAAACTGTCGAGTTCCGCCTCGTCCCCGATCATCCAGCGCGGAAAGAACGTGGTCAGCGCAAGCTCGGTGAACACCACCAGCCCGCAGCCCCGCGCCTTGGCCTCGCGCATCATCTCGACCAGACGCCGCACCGTATCGGCGCGGGTTTCAGACCGTGAAATCGGCCCCATCTGCGCTGCCGCCGTGATCAGATGCCGTGCCATGCCGAACCCTTTCTGGTTTAGGAAAACTCCTGCCGCAGCGCCGCGCCGTGCTGGTCCTTTGCCGGAACCGGCCCCGTGCCGATGCCGCCATCGGCAAAGCGCACCCCGCGCCCCATCATCGTCACGGGGCCGGTCGGGCTGTCTACCGTCACATGCCGCGCCTGCGGATGGGATTGCAGATCGTCAAGGTCAGACACCCGCCCGCAAGCGATGCCCGCCGACCCGAGCAGACGCACCGCCGCCTCGCGGCCAAGCGCCGCAAGAACGGGGGCAATCATGCCCTCCACCTCGGCCCGATGCGCCACGCGGGCGACATTGGTCGCATAGCGCGGGTCCGTCCCCAATTCGGGCCGGCCCAGCACCGACGTTGCAAGCGCCACCCATTCGCGGTCGCTTTGCACGGCCAGCAACACCTCGCCCCCGTCCGCGCAGGCGAAAGCCGCATAGGGCGCAATCGACGGATGCCGCAGCCCGACCCGCGCGGGCGCAACCCCGCCATAGGCGGCCTGCAGATAGGGCACGTTCATCCAGTCGGCCATCGTATGGAACAAGGACACCTCGACCACCCGCCCCTGCCCCGTCCGCCCCCGCGCGATCAGCGATTGCAGCACGGCGGCAAAGGCCGTCTCGCCCGCCGCGATGTCGCAGACCGAAATCCCCACCCGCGCCGCCCCCTCGGGCGTGCCGTTGATCGACAAAAGCCCGCTTTCCCCTTGGATCAGCATGTCATAGGCCTTGGCGTCGCGGTAAGGCCCGTCCTCGCCATAGCCGGAAATCGACACATAGATCAGCGCCGGATGCGCCGCCCGCATCGCCTCGGCCCCGACCCCGAGACGGTCCGCCGCACCGGGGGCAAGGTTCTGCACGAACACATCGGCCCGGCCGATCATCCGCCGCAAGACCGCCAGATCGCCCTCCTGCCGCAGGTCAAGGCAGATCGACTCTTTCCCGCGGTTGATCCAGACGAAATAGGCGCTTTCCCCATGCACCAGACGGTCATAGCCGCGGGCGAAATCCCCCTCGGGGCGTTCGATCTTGATCACCCGCGCCCCGGCATCGGCCAGCCGCGCCGTGGCAAGCGGTGCCGCAACCGCCTGTTCCAGCGAGACGACAAGCAACCCCTCCAGATCGCGGCTCATGACGCGGGGCCGTAGCTTTTCGGCAGGCCAAGCACCTGTTCGGCGATGTAGCACAGGATCAGGTTGGTGCTGATCGGGGCCACCTGATACAGCCGCGCCTCGCGGAACTTGCGTTCGACGTCATATTCCTCGGCAAAGCCGAAACCGCCGTGGGTTTGCAGACAGGCCTCGGCGCATTCCCAGCTTGCATCGGCCGCCAGCATCTTGGCCGTATTCGCCTCGACCCCGGGGTTCTGGCCCGCGTCATACATTCCGGCGGCTCGGTAGACGATGGCTTCGGCGGCCAGCATATGCGCATAGGCCCGTGCAAGGGGGAACTGCACCCCCTGATTGCGCCCGATGGGCGCGCCAAAGACCTTGCGGTCCCGCGCATAGGCCGAACCCTTCTCGAGGAACCACTTCGCGTCGCCGATACACTCTGCCGCGATCAGGATGCGTTCGGAATTCATGCCCGACAGGATGTAGCGGAACCCCTTGCCCTCTTCCCCCACCAGCGCATCGGCGGGGATGCGGACATCCTCGAAGAAAACCTCGGTCGTGGCGTGGTTCATCATCGTGCGGATCGGACGGATGGTGATGCCCTTGCCGACCAAGCCGCGCAGATCGACCAGAAACACCGACAGCCCCTCGGTCTTTGACGCCACCTTGTCGCGCGGCGTGGTGCGGGCCAGCAGCACCATAAGGTCGGAATGCTCGGCGCGGCTGGTCCAGATCTTCTGGCCGTTGATGACCCAACTGTCCCCGTCCCGCCGCGCCGTGGTTTGCAGCGACAGCGTGTCCGTCCCGCTTGTCGGCTCGGTCACGCCAAAGGCTTGCAGGCGCAGGCGTCCTGCGGCGATTTCGGGCAGGTAACGCTGCTTTTGCGCATCGGACCCGTGGCGCAGCACGGTGCCCATCGTATACATCTGCGCATGGCATGCCGCCGCGTTGCAGCCCTGCTTGTGGATTTCCTCGAGGATCACGGCAGCCGCGGTCAGGTTCAGCCCCGATCCGCCATATTCCTCGGGGATCATCGCCCCGAGCCAGCCTTCGCGCATCAGCGCCGACACGAACTCTTCCGGATAGGCCCGCCGCGCGTCGAGATCGCGCCAGTAGCTTCCCGGAAAGCCCGCGCAGACGGCGGCCACGCCCTTGCGGATGTCATCATAGTCTGCGGTGGGGTGGAAGCTCATGTCGCACTCCGTCTGTCTGACCCTTTAGGTGGCAGGAAAGCGGGCGCGAGGGAAATAATATCCCGTGCATGCAGATATCGCGCCCCGTCATGGCAACGGGGCGCGACCAGCCGGAAAAGGCAAAACAGACCTAAAGCCGGTTCACCCGCTGCACAAAGCCGTTCAGCGCGCGGTCCATCTCGGTCGTGGCCTGCCCGACATGCGCCATGCCGTCCAGCACATCCGAAGCGGCACTTGCGGCATGGGTCGAGGCGATCTGCACCTCGGTCAGGCTGTCGTTGGCCGCCGCCACGCGCCCGGCCGTCTTGGCCATGCGCACCGCGATTTCACTCGTCACCGCGCCCTGCTGCTCGGCCGAAACCGAAATCAGCCGGGCCTTGTCGTTGACCATGCTGATCGAGGCGGAAATCGACCGGATCGCCTCGGAGTTGCGCGACACGGTGTCCAGCACGGTCCGCACCTCGCCCGCGATCTCTTCGGTCGAGGCGGTCGTCCGCGCGGCCAGCGTGCGGATTTCAGCGGCGACCACGGCAAAGCCGCGCCCCGCCTCTCCGGCATGGCTCGCCTCGATGGCGGCGTTCAGCGACAAAAGGTTGGTCTGGTTCGCCACATCGTTGATCAGCGTCACGATCCCCGTGATCCGCCCGGCCACGCGCTCCAGTTCCGCCAGCAGCGCCGCCGCATCCGCCGCCCGCGTCGCCGCCCCGTCCACAAGGTCCGAGGTCTGCCGGATGCCCGCCACGACCTCGGCGATCGACGAGGACAGCTCGTCCACCGCGCTTGCCACGCTCGACACATCGCCCGTCGTCAGTTCCGACCCCGACTTCACCGAAACCGTCTGGCGGCTGGTCTGTTCGGCGGTGGTCGCCATCACCTCGGCCGCCGCCCGCGCCTGCGTCGAGGCTCCGGTCAGCATCTCGATGGCCGAAGCCGCCTGCGTCCGCAGGTCGTTGCCCAGCTTGCGGATCGGCCACAGCAACCATTGCGACAAAAGCAGGCCGAACAGCAGAATGGCGCCGGCAAGGGAAGCGACCGTGACCTGTGCGTCATGCTTGGTCGCATCGGCCTGCGCCATCGCCTCGTCACGCGCCACTTCCGACACAAGGCTCCAGTCCAGCCCCGGCAACCTGAGCGGCTGATAGGCCGAGATCACATTTGCCCCGCGATGGTTCACGCCCTGCCGCACGCCGCTTTCGCCACTCGCCGCCGCCAGCATCAAAGGCCCGTCCAGCGGCGAGCCGACGGCCAGCCCCTCGCCGAAACGCGGCGTCGACCGCAAGCGGCGATCCGTCCCGATGATATAGGTGTCCGAGGTTTCCTTGCCGTCGACCCCGGCCCCGAGCAAGGCATTGGCAAAGTCGAGCGGCACCTGAAACGCCACGATCCCGGCAAAAGTCCCGCCGTCTTGCAGCGGCACCAGCATAAAGGCGGCCTGCGCGTTGTAAGACGGCGCATAGGCCTCGAAGTCGGCGAAAGCCGGACCATCCGCGCCCTGTCTGGCGATCATCTCCTGCGCGGCGCGGCCAAAGGCCGTTCCGGCATAGGGCCCGGACAGAAGCGAGGTGCCGTAATCCAGTTCCTTGAACACGGTATAGACGATCCGCCCCTGCTTCGGTTCGATCAGGAACAGGTCATAAAAGCCGAACCGCTCTTGAAAGGCACGAAAGGACGGATGCAGCCGTGCATGCAGCGCGCTATAGGCGCTGCCGTCGCCCGCGTCGTCGGTTTCCTGCTTCTTGCCGATCTCGGCCGGATTGCCCGAGACGTAAAGCTCTTGCATCAGCCGCCCCTTGGGGTCGAGCTGCGACAGCCAGTCTGCCGCCGCCGTGGCACCGGCATCGGGCGTGTTCTGCGCCTGATAGTCGTAACGCGCCTTCAGCGCCGCTTCGCCCGCAGGCAGGGCCGCAAGGTCCAGCGCATCAGAGGCCGCTGTGAATTCACGCAACGCCACCGCCGTTTCGGGCATTTCGGCAAGGCTTTCGGACACGTCGAGCAGACGGTTGAAATAGGCCTCGACCGCCGATGCCTTGAGCTTCAGCCCCGTCTGGACCTCGGCTTCGGCGCTTTGCTTGGCAAAGCCTTCAAGCCGCGTCACATCGACATACGAGATGATGGCCGTCGGCAACAGACCGACAGCAACCATTGCGATGGTCACCTTCCATTTGAACCGCATCAGACCGCTTAACCCCCGTGTACATGCAAGTTCCGCAAATGCGGTTCCGCAGTGCTTAACGACAGGGGCGCTGCGTTTTTAGCGGCGGGTGCGTTCCACCTTGCGCTTGATCTTGCGGTCGCGGGGCGCGAACTTGCCCGGCTTGCGCGGGGCATAGCGCCCGCCCTTGCCCGGCTTGCCCTGCGGCAGGGCGCTGCCGTCCAGCGTCAACAGGTCCAGCACCAGCCCGCCGGTGACCGGCGTCGCCTCGGCCAGACGCACCGTCACGCGCTGCCCGATGCCGATGGTCAGGCCGGTATCGGCCCCCATCAGCGTCTGGCTGTCCTGATCGTAGTGAAAGAACTCGCGCCCCAGATCGCGGATCGGAATCAACCCGTCCGCGCCGGTTTCATCGAGCTTCACGAAAACGCCGAAGCGTTGCACGCCCGAAATGCGCCCCGCAAACTCGGCCCCCACGCGGTCCGACAGATAGGCCGCAAGGTAACGGTCGGTCGTATCCCGCTCTGCCGCCATCGACCGCCGCTCGGCATCGGAAATCTGTTTGGCGGTTTCTTCCAGCGCCTCGATATCCTGCGCCGAAAGCCCGTCATCGCCCCAGCCATGGCCCGACACCAAAGCCCGATGCACGATCAGGTCCGAATAGCGCCGGATGGGCGAGGTGAAATGCGCATATGACCGCAGCGCAAGGCCGAAATGCCCGTAATTCTGCGGGTGGTAATAGGCCTGCGTCATCGACCGCAGGGTCGAGATGTTCAAAAGCTCGTCGAACTCGGTCCCCTGCGCCTGCGACAGCAAACGGTTGAGATGCGCGGTCTTCAGCACCTGCCCCTTGGCAAGGCTGAACCCCGACGCCTCGGCCACTTCGCGCAGCGCGTCCATCTTGTCGGCGCTGGGTTCTTCATGCACGCGGAACAGCAGCGGCTTTTTCAGCCGCGTCAACTCCTCGGCGGCGGCCACGTTGGCCAGAATCATGAACTCTTCGATCAGCTTGTGCGCATCGAAGCGTTCGCGGAAATCGACCGACAGAACCTTGCCCGCGTCCGACAGGATGATCTTGCGTTCGGGCAATTCCAGATCGAGCGGCTGGCGGATCGCGCGGGCTTTCTTTGCGGCCTCGTAGGCGGCGTAAAGCGGCGTGATCACCCGATCCAGAAGCGCGGCGCAGCGCGGGTTGGGGCGGCCATCGGCGGCCTCTTGCACCTCGCCGTAATGCAGCGACGCGGCCGAACGCATCATGCCGCGCAAGAAGCGGTGGCTGATCTTGGCGCCCTCGGCGTCCAGCTTCATCCGCACGGCAATGCAGGGGCGGTCCACCCCTTCGTGCAGGGAACACAGGTCGCCCGACAGCGTGTCGGGCAGCATCGGCACCACACGGTCGGGGAAATAGGTGGAATTCCCGCGTTTCCTCGCCTCGCGGTCCAGCTTCGAGCCGGGGCGCACGTAATGGGCCACATCCGCGATGGCGACCCAGACGATATGGCCGCCCGCATTGGCGGGGTCGGTGTCGGCCTCGGCAAAGACCGCGTCGTCATGGTCGCGGGCGTCGGACGGGTCGATGGTCACCAAAGGCAGGTCGCGCAAATCCTCGCGCTTGCCCATCGGGGCGGGCTTGGCCGCATCGGCCTCGGCCAGCACCGCATCGGGAAACCGGTCGGGAATGCCGTGCTGGTGGATGGCGATCAGGCTGACAGCGCGCGGCCCCATCGGGTCACCCAGACGCGCGGTGATGCGGGCCTGCGGCAGGCCAAGGCGCTTTGGCCCCATCTGCTCGGCTTCGACCAGTTCGCCGTCCTTGGCCCCTTCGGTGAAATCGCGCCCCACGCGCCATTCCTTGTCGGCGCCCTTGTCGATGGGCACGATCCGCCCCCCTTCGGCCTCGGCGCGGAAGATGCCCAGGATCTTGACGGGGTTCGACCCGAGTTGCCGGATCAGCCGCGCCTCGTATTCGTAATCGTCCAGATCGACCTTTGCCAGACGGCCAAGGATCTTGTCCCCCGCGCCCAGCGCAGGATCGCCCTTTTTCGGAATGAACAGAATGCGCGGCGGCGCGCCTTCCTCCTCCCATTCCATCGGGCGCAGGAACAGATCGCCTGCCGCATCCGGCGGCAGCACCGTCAGCAGCGTGACGGGCGGCAGGGATCCCGCCTCGCGATAGGTGCGACGCTTGCGCACCACGCCGCCCTCGTCCTCGAGTTCGCGCAGCATGCGCTTCAATTCGATGCGCGCGGCACCCTTGATTCCGAAAGCCTTGGCGATATCGCGCTTCGCCCCCTGCGCGGGGTTTTCGGCAATCCACTGGCGGATCTGGTCTTTGGTAGGTAGCTGGTTCATGCCTTCGGGTTACCATGCAAGCGGCAGAAAGGCCACCTTGCAACGCCCCCGCACAAAGGGCGGCACAAGGCCCATCCCGCGCCCCGCGCCGCCCCCGCCCCGCCGGAAAGCCCGCGCGTCAGTTCATCCGCTGCATCGTCCTGAGAGTTGCCGCCTGCCGCAGCGCGCCCCCGCCATTCCCCCACAGCCCCGCCGTGATCCGGCGACACCGCTCGACCGACTCCTTGCACATCACAAGCATCGCCTCGCGGCGGCCGCTTTCATGGTCGAGCAGCTCGACCAAAAGCGACAATGCGAACAGCTCGTCCGTCAAGGTTCTGGTAATCAGGTCAATCTGCTTTTTGTCCAATGGAGCATCCTTCGCGGTCCCCGACAGGAATTGCCGGTCAGGCAAAGTCTGCCACCTATCGCGCCGAACGGCCCCGCAGCGTCGGATAAACAGGCCCAGTCAAACGGGCGCGGGTTTGTCGAAAGTGTATATCGCGACTCTCGTTCGCCTTTGCGATGCCCACCCCGCACGGGCCGTGCCGGAGAAGGAAAAGGGGTCATTTGGCCCGCGCTCCGCTTCGCTTACCGC
This sequence comes from Paragemmobacter straminiformis, assembly GCF_014243445.1. GTDB lineage: Bacteria > Pseudomonadota > Alphaproteobacteria > Rhodobacterales > Rhodobacteraceae > Paragemmobacter > Paragemmobacter straminiformis. The sequence continues at coordinate 577,718 of NZ_JACLQD010000003.1, read as the reverse complement.
CCGAATACATCGCAATGGCGCAAAAAACCCCGCTTTTCGCCCGTGAATTCCACCCCTATCGGGGAATATGGCTGCGCCGAAAACACGGCCAATCCCTGCGCCATCGGCTTCCGCGACGCGCGTTTTCCGCTCGCTTCGGCCTGATGCAAACGCCCCGCCCCCGCAAAGGCGGCTCCGCTTTTTCCGCCACGCGCCCCGCAGACAGGCCGCCATCCGCTCCTATGGCGCGGGTTCCGCCGGCTCGTATTCGTAGCCTGCAAAGTCAAAGGTCGACTGGTTGAAAATTCCCAGATGCTGGTAACCGACGGGATAGGGGTCTTGCCCGCCCGACAGGCAGCGCACCAGATCGCCCACCAGCTCGGCCGAGGTGACATGCGCATAGGCTCCGGCCTTGGGGAAGTAGTCGGCACAGGCCCCCGCCGGATACACCGCCCCAAGCACGGCATAGCGGTCATGCACGAAGAACTCGGTCAGGCTGCCATCGGGTGGCGGGTCCGACAGGCTTAGCCCGTGGTCCCCAAAGGCAAGGATGATTGCATTGGGGTCATCCTTGTAGATTTCCTCCTGCACGCGGCGCAGGTTCTCGGCCGCCTGCGCCAGAAACTCTTTCGACTTCTCGGCAAAGGGCTGAACCTTGGCGGGGTCGGGCGCGGTCAGCTTCATATCCCGATAGTGATAGGGCGGCCGCATGTGCAGGAACACCAGTTGCGGCTTGTCGCTTTGCCCGATCCGCGCCAACTGCTCGATCTGGAAATCGAAGATCGACTTGTTCTTCTTCTTGCTCAACGGGTTGAACAGCTTGCGCAGGTCGCACCCGCCAAGGAACATGGTCGATTTGACCTCCTCGGGCAAAAAGTGGAAATTGCACAGCGACGCCTCGACCGCGACCTCGTATCGCTCGACATAAGGTCCCTTAACGCCGAATTTCGCAGCCTCGGCCAGCGTGCTGACCTCGTAGCCGTTGTCGTGGAAGATCGTGTAAAGCGGGCTGGGGATATTGCCCGAAATCATCGTCCCGCGATCCTTTGCGTTCAGCGAGAAGAACAGGTCGCGGTTCATCGACAGGATCAGGTCATAGGACAGGCGCGTAAGCTGCGCTTCGGTAAAGACGTTGTGGAAAATCCGGAAGCCGCTGGTCCGCAGATAGTCGCTCAGGGGCGAGGATTCGATGCCCAGATGCGCCTGCACCATCGCCTCGGCGGTTCCCGCCGACAGGCCCAGAAGATAGACGTTGGGCTTGGTCCTGAAGGTGACGGGGCGGATGTATTTCGTGACGTTATAGGCCGGATCGACCGCGTTTTCGGCCAGACTGGTCTGCCGCACGCCCTGGCTTTGCGCGTTCTCGCCCTGCGCCATGACAGCGGGATAGGCCGAAACCAGCAGCCCCAGCACCACCGCCACCAAGGCCAGTTTCCCGCCGCCCATCCTGCCACGCAAGGCCCAGATCACGCCGGTCGCAACCGCTGAGGGCACGGCCAGAACCGTCAGGACCCTGACCGCCGATCCCGGCGGCAGGCTGATGACGAAAAGGTAAAGGTTGTGGAACAGGAATATGCCGGCAAGGAAGGCCAGCACCGGCACCGCAACATGCCAGCCCCGCCGCTCGAGAAAGCGGAAGATCCGGCTTGCCAGAAACAGGAACACCGCCAGCACGATCGCAAAGCAGATGATATCGAAGGCCGAGATGACGCTGGCAAAGGCCAGACCCATCATCCCTGCGGCCACGATGCCGATTGTCGCCATGAACAGGAAAAACGGGTTGGTCTTTGGCAAAGCTGCCTCCTGCGGTCGGGCCGATGCGGTCATTCGGCAGGCTTCAGCTCGGGGTTCTTTTCCTGCCAGTCATCGCCAAGGCGTTTGGCCATGCACTTGGCGAATTTCGCGGCCTCGGCGGCCTTGTCATCCGCGAACATCTTGTTCGCACCTTCCTGACAGTCGGCGGCGACCTCGGCCGGGGTGGCGGCAACCGCCTCGTCCTCGTCCTTGTCCTCTTTGCAACCCGACAGTCCAAGCACCGAAACCATGACCACCCCGCCCAAGGCGACCGCGCGGATCACCCCTGCCGTCCGAACCAAGCCCTTCATGACATAACCTTCCGATTTTCGTTTTATATCAAACTCTTGCCGCATCTCATCCGGCAAACTCACCCCGCAGGGCCTGCGCGCGACGATAAGCCCGAACATATTCGTTAACAACCCGATCTTCCGGCCGCTCCGCTTGGATGGGGCCAGCCGTTCACAGCGCCTCCAGCAAGGCGACAAGCGCCTTGATCTCGGCCTCGTCAAGGTCGAGCGGCCGCAACTCCGAGGTGCCGACCGCCGCCTTTGGCGCCGCGTTGTAATGGCGCACGACCTCTTCCAGCGTCCCGAACTGGCCCGCGTGCATATAGGGCGGGCGCAGCGAGACACCGCGCAACGAGGGGGTCTTGAACGCCCGCGCCAGCGCCTTGGGGTCGCGTTGCAGGAAGCGCAATTCCTCGCAAGACCCAGCGGGGGCGTCGCTGTAGGGGCCAAGGCAGTTGAACGGGTCCGCCTCGACCAGCGCGATCGCGTCAAGCCGGCCATTGTCGGGCGGCAACCCCGCCACAGGCGGCACGCCGGTATTGTGGAAAAACCCGTCCGTCATGCGCGGGCCCTGATGGCAACTGATGCAGCGCCCCTTTCCGGCAAAGATCTCGAGCCCGGCGATCTCTTCTTCGGACAACTGGTCCCTTGCGCCCTCCATCGCCCCGAAGGTCGCGCGCAGATAGAAATCCAGACGGGTTTCCTTGGGCTTCAACTGCCGTTCATAGGCGGCGATGGCCTTGCCGATATCGGCAAAGACCGTATTGACCGCATGGCGTTGCGCATCGGTCAGCGCCTCCCAGTTCCGGCGTGTCGCAGCGTCGCCCGTCGGCGCGCCATCCTCGGGCAAACCGGACAGGTCGGGAAAGGCGCCGAACACGGCGCGGTAGTCGTCGGCATAGGTCTCTTGCAGAAACCGCACCAGCCGCACGCGGTTCGACCCGTGTTCGACGGGGTTCTCGAGAGGCCCCAGCGCCTGCGACCACAAGCTGTCCTTGCGCCCGTCCCAAAAGAACCACGCGTTCCACGCCACCCCTTCAAGCGGCATGGTCCGCCGGTTGGCAGTGCCGATCCCCTGCCCCAGCGGCAACCCGTCCTGAAACCCGATCCCGGCCATATGGCACGACGCGCACGAGACCGTTCCCGTCGCACTCATCCGCGCATCGTGGAAAAGCGCCTCGCCAAAGACCGCGGCCTTCGGGTCGTCATACACCCTGTTTGACGGATCGTCAGGCGCAAGCCCCAGACTGTTGATCACCAGCCGCGATGCAAGATCCGCCGCATCCTGCGTGAAACCGTCGTCAGGCCCGGCCGGCAAAACCTCGTCCGCAGGATCGGCGCGCAGGCCTTGCGCGGTCACAAGCAGGCAGGCCAGCAGGATCGCGCCACGCCGCCACATCATAGTTGCAGGTCAAAGGCCACATGGTCCGCGCCCGCCGGCGCATCGATCACGATGTCGATCACCCAATGACCGGCCATGCTGAACTTGAAACCGTCGATCTCGTAAACCCCGCCCACGCCGTCGCCCTTTTGCTGCGGTTGCGTCGGCAGGCCATGACCATGCCCCGGCATTCCGCCCCCCAGCGTAAGGCGCGCGCCCTCGACGGGTTGGCCTGCCTTGGTCCGCAGCGTCACGTTCCAGTCGTGGAACACCTCGCGGTGAAACGGCTGCGATGCCGGAGCGATGGCGACCTGATACAGACCCGCATCGCTTGTCTTGCTCAGCGCAAGATCGGGCCCCGCATCGCCCGACCGGACCCAAAGCGCCCAACCGGCCAGCAGAACGGCCACCCCCGACACCAATGCAACGCCAACCCGCTTCGCCATCCCCGCCCCGCCCGCCGACACCCGTCCGCGAAATCGTATAAGATGGTTAACGCCCGCACAATCGACCGTCCGAACAGAAGCCCCCACACCAAAGGCGGTCACGCCACAGGCTTGCCGGCAAGGGGAACCCCGCCCCTCACGGCATTTGCGCAACCGAACCCCGATCGGCGCGGTGTCACCCCGAGGCCAGAGCCTTGGCGCTATAGTCTTCGAACCAGTCGGTATAGGCCGCGACGAACTGCTCCAGCGTCTGGTCCGGCTTCTTGGTCAGGATCGCTTTCACCGCGTTGATCGAGTCGCGCATGATGTCGAAACAGGACTCGTCCATCAGCGATGCGTCCATTCCGGGAACCGATTTGATCACCGCGTCGCGTTCCTTGCGCGCGACCTCGATGATCGCCTCGACGTCCAGATCCTTGATCGCCTTGATCTTCGCAGCAGGGAACGGCTGCGCGGCATGCGGCAGGGGCGTGCCGAACTTGGCCGTGTCGTATTTGTCCGGATGGGTCAGCAGGTTCTTGAAGGCGGGGGGCGCGCCTCCGGCAAACTCTTTCACGACATCCCTGGTCGGAATGGCCGTTCCGGCATCGATCGGCCGCGCCCTGTCGCCATCGATGATAAGATTGCCCCATTTGCAATCCCACTGGCAGGTCAGCATCTGCGACAGGATCACGTTCTGCATGCTGTCGGGGCTGACCTTTTCGGGCAAGGTGTTCATCGTCCTGAGAGAGTCTGCCACTTCCGCATCAAGGACGGCTTTCTTGACAGGATCGGTCTCGCCATCGGCCCGCCCGGCCTTTGCCCCGTGTTCTTCGGGGTCGACCATCTTGCCCTTGATCCCCTCGATCAGCGCACCGTGTTTGCCGTCGCTTTCAAGCAGGATGGTTTTGGGAAAGCCGAAATCGAGTCCGGCCTGCGCAAAGGCGTCATGGATTTTCGACGAGACGACCTCGCGCAGCGTCGAGGCCCCTTTGCCAAGGCCGAGAAACCGCAGGCCACCATCGGATTCACCCTCTACGCTCTTGAAGGCATAGGCGATCCGGCCATCGTCTTCGGTCAGCAGTTTCACGTCCGACGTGCCGCCGTCGGTCCGTTTGAAACGCGCGTGTTCCAGCAATGTCTTGCCGCGTTCCGGATCGGTCTTGGCCGATGCAAGCGCCGCCGGCGCCAGAAGCCGGTTGGCAAAAACGATCTTGTCGGCCGTCGCACTGGCCATATCGCGCAGATCCTGCGGGACAAGGGGGCTGTCGATGATCTTTTGCAGGTCGTCCAGCACCGCAATGGCGACAGGCCCGTCGCCCTTGCCCGCATCGGCGCTCAGCCGCGTGCAAAGCGCCTCGATCTTCTTTCTGTTGCTGACCTGATCGGCGAACCATTTGTCCGTCGTGGCGATGGCCAGTTCCGCGAGTTTGCGGCGCTTCTCGGTCTCGTCGTCCTTCACCTTCCCCTTACGCGGATGGTCGGCAAGATACTTCTGCGCAAAGCTCCGGGCTTCGGTGTAATCCTTCATCATCCGGTCATGGCTGCGGGCGCGCTTTTCGATTTTCCGCATGGCCTTGCCGAAATCGGTGTCCGCCGCCTTGCCGGCCTCTTGCAGTTTGTTTGCCATGTCCTTGGGCGGAACGGACGTATCAAGACTGCCCAGCACTGCCGTCACCGCCGTGGTCGACTCCTTGCGCTGCGCGTCGCGGGCGGCGCGCTGGCGGGCCTCGAGTTTCGCCGCGTCACCCACAGCCGCCGCCAGATTGGCAAGTTGGCCAAGCTGGCCTTGGGCTGTCGCATAATCGCCCTTGGCCACGGCCGCGCCGATCACGTTGCTCAGATCAAGCATGTTGCGCACAGCGGCACCCACCAGCGCACCCGAGGCGGGCGTCTGCAACGCGCGCGCCGCCTTGATATCCGGCACCAGCCGTTGCGCGGCGGCCTCGTATTTCTTGCGGTTGTCATCGCCGGTCTGTGCGCCCTGCGCCGCATCCGCAGGCCGCTGCGGCTTCGGCGCGCCATCGGGCGGGGGCGCGATGTTCGGCGAGGCAGGCGGCGGGGCCGGCCGTGCGGCAAGCGTCCTTGTGCCGTTGATCTTTTCGGCAAGGGCGACAAGCTTCTGCAAGTTCAGCATGGCAGCCTTGCCGTCGTCTTTCGATCGTGCCAGCGCCTCGGCCTTCAGGTCGGCAAAGGCCTTGCCGACCTCGGCGCTGCGCGCGCCAAGTGACCCGCCCGCGATGATCTTCTCGGCCGACTCCAACGCATCCTTCGCCTTGGCATAGGCCGCTTCGAACGGGTTGGGCGGCGGCGGGGCCGTGATCGGCGACGCCGTGAAAGGTGGCGCGGGCTGCGGTGCGGCGGTGCGGGCTTGCGCGAATTGCTCAAGCCTGTCCGAAGGTGCCGAAACCGGCCGTTGCGGCGGGGCCTGTGGCCGGGGTGGCGCGGCAACGGGCGTGTCCGGCGTCATGGGCTGCTTTGCGCCCGGCTCGGTGGCGGGACGCGGCGCGGCTGCCGGACGCGGCGGCTTTGGCGGCGCCTTGGCGGGCATGGGCCGTCCCATGATCTGCCGCCCGAGCTGCGCTTCCTTGAAGAACTGCTCGCGCGCGGCGATCTTCGCCATCACGGGTCTGATGAAAGCTTCGGCAAAGCTCTTTTCATCCATCGCCGGATGTTCGGCATGCTGTGCCGCCAAAGCCAAAAGTTCCCCGGCCGAGGCCCCGCGGCTGGCGAGCGATGCGTAAAGCGCATTGAATTTGGCGTCATCCATGGAAGCTGAATATCCTGATGAAAGATGAAATAGGGGTCGTCCACGCAGGCGCGGACGGCGTCAAAGCCGAAGCCCGGTTTCAATTTCCGCAAAGGCCTTTTCGAAGGCCTCTTCGAACGGGCTTCCGGGCAAAAGCGAACCCTTCTTGAAAAGCTGCACCAGCCGGTCACTGGCGATGCGCGGGCGGAACTTGCCGTTGATCACCTTGCCCACGGCCGCAAAACTGTCATCGCCCGCATTGATCGACTCGTCGATCGCATCGGTCAGGTCCGTCTGCATCTCGGACAGGATCGCGCCGAACCAGTCCTCGACGCCCTTGCAGAAATCGTCAGGGTCTTCGACCGGCACCTTGCTGGCGATAGATTTGTTCAACGCGCCAAGCTCGATGCTCAACTCGCCGGGAATCTTCTTCCAGCGCTCCAGCAGAAACACACGCTTTGCCACACGGCCTTTCGGGGCCGCACCGTCAGCGGCAGGGGCCGCCGCAGCAGCGGGGGTCGCGGCGGCGGCAGGGTCGTCGTCGTCGAACAGTTCGGGATCGTCCGGCAGCTCTTCGATGTCGGATTCGAGGATCGCCCCGGTTTCGTCAAGGATCTGCACATTCAGCATGATCCTCTGCGTCTTGAGATAGCGTTTCAGCTTCTTGGCAAGGCCGGGAACGACACGCTCGCAGGTCAGCGACAGGATCTTGCCTTCGACCTGCGCCGTGCCAAAGGCGTATTTGGGGCCTGCGCCTTCCTCTTTGGCTTCCTTGCCCAATACCTTGGGCGGCTTCTGGCGATGGAAGCCAAGGTAATCGTCCTCGGATTTGTCGGCGGCGTTATAGGCGAATGAAACGGGCGCACGCCGCATGATCTTTACAAATTTCTTAATTTCCGGACCGGAAACCTTGAATTCAGTCATGGAAGAACCTGCCTATCTTTTCTCCGTCACAAGGATACGGCTGTTGAGCGAAAGGCCCGAAAGCTTGCCCTCTCCGGCCCGCTGGGCGAGGGACTCGGCAAAACCTTCGACACTTTCCGTCGTCGGGCGCAATTCGTCGAAAACGGGGGCTTTTGAATAAAGCAGCAAGATCTTGGTCTTGCCCAAGGTGCTGTCATCGACCGTAAAGGCGATCTGCCCGTTGGCCTTGGCCTCCGACAGCGAATAGGCGACGCGCAGCGAAAGATCACCCGGAAGCCCCTTGCGCAGCCCGACAACCGAGGCTTCGGGACGTCCGAGGTTCGGCAAGAGATGGTAGACGTTGCCGCTGACGTCGATGACGGAAACCCAGATGTATCCATCCTCGACCGAGGCGGGCAGGGTCACGTCGATGACGGGGTTTTCATTGACATAGTAACGCCCCGACGGGTTCGGCACCAACTGGTCGCCTGTCAGGAAATTGACCGAAAGCGGCCCTGACGGCAGGCGGGGAAGCCGTGCCTCGACCGTGCAGACCTTGGCGTTCAGCACTTCGGCATCGACAACGACGGGCCGCCCCTTGGCAAGGGCGGTGATCTCTTCGGTCAGCGCCACGCGGGTTTCGCTATCGGCCACGGTTCCGGTCACGGCGATCTGGTCCTGCGGGCCATAGCCCGCTGCGGGCGGATCGATCAGGACCAGCGGGCCGCAATTCGTGTGCTTGGCCAGAACCTCTTCCACCGATGCCGAAGGCAGGGTCAGCGTCGGCAGGTCGATCTTGGCGCTGGCCTGCCAAACCGCCATTTCGGGCGTCTGCAAGACCGCAAGGACCGATTGCCGTTCCGCGTCCGATGTGGCGCGACCGGTGACGGACAGCGTCTTGTCCTGAACCTGAACCTGCCATTCCGGCAGCGGCCCAAGCGCGCGCAAGACCGTGCCGAGCGTTTCGGCAAAACCGTCGGGCACGTCACCCGATGCAAGCGAAAGATCGCCGCTGACGCCCGCCCCCATCGCAGCGGTCAGGGCCGTCCGCGCCTCTTCGGACGGGACGTTCCCGCTCAGGCTGGTTGTGCCGTCGGCGGCCTTGGCGGCACGCAGCACGAAGGGGCTGGCAAGGGGCGCCGCAGCCCCGCTGTCGGGGGCCGCAGGTTCGGCTGCGGGTTCGGCGCCCGTCGAAGCCGCCGTTGCCGTCGACGCGGTGGCAGCGGGTTGCGGTGCTTTCGGCGCGCCGCCGAAAAGGCCGAACTGCCACCCCCCGATCCCGGCAGCCACGACAAGCGCCGCGGCGATGCCGCCGATCAGCGGCGCCGCCGACTTGCCCGCAGCGGGCGCCGGGGTCGCGGATTTGCCCGCAGCCGGGGCCGCAGGCTTGGCCGTCGCGGGCTTGGGCTGTTCCGTCAGCGGGCGGCGCGCTGTCGTGGGCGCGATCCACGACGGGTCGATGGCTTCAAGCACCGCAAGGGCGGTTTGCAGGCGGGCATCGGGATCGGGCTGGGTCATCCGCTCGATCAGGGTGCGCAAAGGCTCGGGCACGCCTTCGGTATCGGGCGGCAGGTTCTTGGCGCGGATCACCTCCATCGGGTTGCGCCCGACATCGGGAACCTTGCCGCGATAGGTGGCAAGGATCAACGCGCCCAGCGAATAGATGTCTGAACGGGCATCGGATTTGCCCGACAGTTGTTCGGGGGCGGCATAGGCGTATTTGCCCGCGAATTCGTTGCCGACGATGGTTTCGGCGCCCGGATTTTCATCCTTGGCAATGCCGAAGTCGATGATGACCGCCTGCGCCGGATCGCCCCCGCGCAGGATGATATTGTCGGGCGACAGGTCACGATGCACCACGTTGCGCGAATGGGCGGCGTGCAGCCCTTCGGACACACGGGCGGTCACGGTCAGCAGATCGTCCGCCGACATGCCGCCTTGCCGCAGCTTTTCGTCAAGGCCCGGCCCTTCGATGTAATCCATGATCAGATAGACATGGCCATCCGGCGTGCGGTGGTTTTCCGAATAGCGCACCACCGCATCGTGGCGGATGTCGCGCATCTGCTCTTCGCGCGTCATCAGCACCAGATAGGACTTGTCGGCGGAAAATTCGGATTTCAGCACCTTCAGCGCGACAAGACGCCCCGAAATCTCGGACCGCGCCCGATAGACTTCCGAGGTGCCGCCGCGCCCCAGAAGGCTTTCGATCCGGTAGGTGTTGTTCAGCAGGTCACCGGGCTGGAACGTGTCGGAAGAACGTGACTGGCTCATGCCGTCCTCGTGGGCTGGGGCGGTGCATCCGCGGCGAAGACCTTAGCTGAGCAACTGGAATTCCACGCGGCGGTTTTCCTCGCTGCGGGGATCGGCCTCGTTCGCCAGATGGTCCTTGCCCACGCCGATGGCCTGAAGCCGGTCCATCGACACGCTGCACGAGGTCGAGATGTAGCGCGCCACCTCTTGCGCCCGCAGCAGCGACAGGCGGTTGTTGTAATCGGCCGTTCCGGCGGCGTCGGTGTGGCCGACGATCCGGAAGACCCAATCGGCATTGGTCTGCATCACGGTGCAAAGCGCGCCGAGTTTCGGCTTCTGGTCGTCACGCAGGGCGGCGCTGTCGAAGTCGAACTTGATCTGGATGTTCACCGCCGTGTCCGAGTCGTTTTCGACATAGGTTGTCGCGGCTTCGGCAGCGGGTGCGGCAGCCGTCTCTGTCGTCGCGGCGGTTGCATCCGCGGCGGCGGGTGCTGCCGCGGCGGGCTCACCGGCAGGGGCCAGCACAAGGCCGCGTGTCTTTTGCTTCTTGAACAGCGCCTCAAGCTCTTCTGCCGTCATGCCCGAGGCGTCCTGCGCCAGAACAGGCGCGGCGGGCAGCGAAACCAGCGGCAGGGCAAGGGCCAGCAGGGTGGCGAAAATGCGGGAACGAAGCGTCATGTCGAAATCTCCGTATCTGTGCGTTCGGGGCGGCGCGGCGGGTGCCGCAAGACGATTAATCTTTATGAAGCATTCGCACATACAAAAGCCTGTCGATCAATAAATTTTAACGACATGGACGGGCTTATGTTGCGTGACACACGATTTTGGATAGCATTGTTAGCGATAGTTAACCGAGGTGTCGCGCAGTCCATGATACCCTTCCGTTCCGCTTTGCCTCGAACCGCCCAAAGGTGCCGCTGATGCGGCTTATGCCTCCGATCATCATCGGTCTGTCGATCATCATCGCGGCCGTGATCGGCGTCATGGGCAGCATGTATTTCGCAGGTCCCTCGGGCGGCGCGGTCGACCGCGAGTTGCGCATCGAATTCGAGGCCGTGCGCTTCCAGATAGACGACATGGCCGAACAGATCGCCACGCTTCAGGCCGATCTTGCCGCGATGCAGGCAGCGGCCACGGCGGCATCTGCCCCGCAATCGGGCGGCGACACGATGATGCAAACCCCGCAAGGGGCCGACAACCTGATCCTTGAATCCTATGCGCAGGTGGTCACGGTCGCCGCGCGCAAGGCGCTGAATTCAAAGTGGACGGTTCCCGACCCGGCCTTCCTTGTCGACCTGCTCGGCGCGCCCGCGATGGCGCTGGTCGAAACCGATGGTTGCCTGACCGTCGACAACCCGGATTTCGAGGAACATCTCGTCGAGGCCGATGTCGGCCCGATTCGCGTCAAGATGCTGAAAGCCGCGACCGAGTCGCTTGCCGAGGTGTTCGAGCAGATCAAGGGCGTCGACGTCGATCTTTACAACCGCATCACCAGCGCGGGGGCGCTCTGCGTGCGTCCGATCCGGGGCACCACGGACAAGTGGTCCTCGCATTCCTTCGGAACGGCCGTCGATCTGAACATCGACGGCTATCTCGACACGCTGGGCGACGGGAAAACCCAGCTCGGCCTGACGATCATGGCGGATTTCTTCGAGGAAGCGGGATGGATTTGGGGTGCGGGTTTCAAAACGCGCGAGGACAGCATGCATTTCGAGGTAAGCGAGGAAAAGCTGCTCGAATGGCAGTCAGAGGGGCGGTTGTGATGCGCGCATTTCCGGCCATCCTGGCCTTTGTCCTGATGCTTTGGGGGGCCGTGGCGCAGGCAGGGTCCGACCGTCAGGCGCTGGTCATCGGCATGGCAAAGTATCAGCAAGAGGGGTTGGCGCTCGAAAACACGGTCAACGACGCCAAGCTGATCGCAGGCTCGCTGCAAGGCATCGGGTTCGATGTCACCCTGCTTGTCGATTCCCCCTTGGCCGAACTTCAGGCCAAGCTGGCCGAGTTTTCCTTCAAATCGGAAACCGCCGATCTGGCGCTGATCTACTTCGCCGGTCACGGAATCGAGGTGCAGGGCGAGAATTTCCTCGTGCCGGTCGACGCAAAGGTCGGCTCGAACCGCGATGTGCAGGCGCAGTCGGTTTCGCTCAAGCAGTTTCTCGCATCGGTGGACCGCGCCCGTAAGATGCGGATCGTGATCCTTGACGCCTGCCGCAACAATCCCTTCGGTGACGGTCTGGAACCCGTAGCCCAGGCCGAGGAACCGGCCACCGACGAGGCGACGCGCAGCAGCGCCGGCGGCGGCATGGCCGCCCCCTCTCCGGATCGCGGCACGCTGGTCGCCTTTGCCGCGCGCGACGGGGCCGTGGCATTTGACGGAAACGGCGGCAACAGCCCCTTTGCCACCGCCCTTGCCGACCGGATGAAACAACCGGGCCTCGAGATCAGCCTGATGTTCCGTCAGGTCCGCGACATGGTGCTCAAGGAAACCGGCAACTTCCAGGAACCGCATACCTACGGATCGCTTCCGGGCGAGCCGTTCTTTCTGGCCGGAACCGATGGCGCGGGAACGCAGATCGCGGCCGAGGACGTCCAGCTTGCATGGGCCGAGGTGCCGCCCGGACAGGAAGAACAGTTCAAGCGTCTGGCCGATGACGGCGATACGCGCTCGATGATCGCACTGGGCCGCATGTGGCTGAACCCGCAGGACCAGAAACGCTACAACCCCCAAGCCGCCATCGGGCAACTGGAACGCGCCGCCAACGCGGGCGAGCCCGAGGCGATGTTCGAACTTGCCCGCATTCTGGAACTGGGGCTTGGCACCGAAAAGGACACGGCGCGGGCGCTCGAGCTTTACAAGAAGGCCGCCGACCAGAACTTTGGCGACGCGCTCAACAACCTCGGTTTCTTCTATGCCCGCGGCGACTATGGACTGCCGCAGGACGTGCCCACGGCGATTTCCTATTTCGAGCGCGCCGCCAATGTGCGCCACCGCGAGGCGATGTACAATTACGCCGCGATGATCAACGCAGGGCAGGTTCCGGGCAAAGGGCCCGCCGATGCGGCGAACTACCTTTACGACGCGATACGCGCAGGCAGCAAACGCGTTTTCGATCTGGTGAGCCAGCGGCCCGACGTGTTCTCGGCCGATACGCGCAAGGCTTTGCAGGCCAAGCTGGCCGAGTACGATTTCTACGCAGGTACGATTGACGGAGATTTCGGCGAAGGGACGCAAAAGGCGATCCGCCTCGCCTACGGCATTTCAGGATAAGGGGATACGCATGATGCAGAAAGTGAATGAAGCGGGCTTCTGGCGCACGGCGCGGCGCGGCGTGATGATCGGGGCCGTGATGCCGATGACGATGGTGCCCCAAGTGGTTTCGGCAGGTATCCTTGCGCCGCAGGGTCTGCGAAGCGAAGTCCTGATCGAGACGGGCGCGGATTTGATGCCGCACCTGGAACTGGGCCTCGGGCGCGCAACCCATGACGGCGGCCTGATCGAGGTGTCCGGCCCCTGCCCCGACGACATCGACAACGGCGGTGGCGGGAACGTCGGCTTTCTCGAGGTGCCGGGCATGGATGTGGCCGATGCCTCGCCCGCTCTTGACGAGCTGATCCGCCAAAGCGACGCACTTGCCGCCGAGGCGCAGGTCACGCTGGCATCCTGCTTCGATGGCCCGATCGAGCCGACCGATCCGGTCAAGCTGACCGGAACGCTCGACAAGTCGATCAAGGCGGTGAACGACACCTGCGACACCTTCCAGATCCAGTATCGGGTCTATTGCCTTGCGAACCAGTACAAGGCGCTGGCCCAGCAACTCCCGTCGGGCGGCCAGTATTTCGAGATGAAGCGCATTCTCAACGACACCGCCGACCAGCTGCGCGCGCTCGCGGACGAGAACGCCGATGCCGAGGCCCCGCAGGCCCGTGTCACCGACGTCCCGCGCCGCGCGCCCGCCGTGGCCCGCGCCCCGCTTCCGGCCATTCGCGCCGACCGGGTCGAGGCAACGGCGGCAGCGGCAACGGTGATCTTGCAGAACGCGCAGATCCTGCTCATCCGTTCGGTCGAAGACAGCGAGGCGCGCTACGCCGCCTATCAGACGGTCGCCTCGGGCATGGACAACTCCATGCTCCTGCTGCGGTCGTAACGGCGCATGACACGCGGCCGCTCCCCCGCGGGGGCGGCCTGTCAAGTGACGTCGACGACGATGATCGACACATTGTCCCCGCCACCCTGTTCAAGGGCATAGGTCAGCAGGGTATCGGCCACCGTCTCGATGGGCGCGCGCGCGGCCAGCGCCTGCAATGTCGCGGTCCGCGCGTATTTGGTCAGCCCGTCCGAACACAGGATGAACCGGTCGCCCGCTTCCATCTCGCCCCAGATCTTGTCCAGCTCGAGCGTATCGCCGACACCGACCGCGCGCGTGATCGCATTCGACTGCGGCAGGACATCCACCTCGTCCCATGTCATTTGCCCGGCATTGACGAATTCGGACACGACCGAATGATCCGACGACAGCATTTCGACCATTCCGTCGCGCAGGCGGTAAAGGCGGCTGTCTCCGGCCCAGAAGCACAGGAAATGCCGGCCGTGCAGCATCAGCACGACCACGGTCGCGCCGATCAGGTCGACATCGCGGGCGCGGGCCTCGGCGCGGATGATGTCATGCGCGCGCCCCAGCGCCGCGCGGATTTCGACCATCATCTGCGCGGGCGGCAGATCGGGCGGCAGTATGGCGATTGAATCCACGACCGTCTGGCTGGCGAAATCCCCCGCCGAATGGCCGCCCACCCCGTCCGAAACAACCCAGATATGATGCTCGGGAAGGGCGAGGATGCTGTCCTCGTTGATCTTTCGCACCCGTCCAACATGGGTCGTGGCGCTGTAGCGGATCAAGGGTGTCTCAGTCATGGGCCGCCCCTTCGCAGCGAAGCGTGGCAGAGTTGATCAGCGTTGCGAACAAAGGCGCGGGCAGACCGTCGGCGGCGATCAGCACCAGCCCGTCCCCGGCCGGTGCCGACCAGATGGAATGACGCGGGGAAAACGGCGGCGACGCGGGCACCAGCGCCCCGCCCTGCAAACGCAGGTAGCGCGCATCCGGCGGCAGGACCGCGCGGCGCGGCGCGGGACAAAGCTCCAGACGCGCGGCCAGGGCATCGCGCGACAGCGTGTCAGACAGCGCGTCCAGCGCCGTTTCCTCAAGCTCGGTCGCCACGGCCAGCAGGGCCGCATGATCGGCCAATACATCGCCGCCCGTTCCGGCTTCCTGCGCAAGGGTCAGCGGAAACAGCCGTCCGACCTGATCGACCGACGCCATCAGGATCCCCGACACCGCCGATCTGCCCGCAACGCCCGGCGGCAGCGAAAACCGCCAGATCGGCGCCGACATATAGGCGTCCTGAAACCCTGCGCCCAAGGCCGCGCGGGCCTCGACGATCGACGCCTGAAGCCATCGGTCCCACGGGGCTACGAAATCCTGCGACAGTGCCAGGCGGAAGAAATCCCCCAAGGCGGGTATCTTGCCGAAGGCACCGTAACGCGCCGTCATCAGAACGACTTCGGACAGGTGAACTCGGACAGCGCCTGTAGATAGAAGGGGCTGACCAAGGCCGTTGACTGAAGGTTGACGATGGCGATCCGCTGTCCAACCGTGAAGTAGATGCGCAGCCGGTCCTCGGCCGCCGTGCGGCGGGGCGAGGCGGCATCCATCAGCCGGAACAGCGCCCAAGGTCCGTCGGCGCGGATATTGCTCTCGGTGCCGCGCTTCTCGGGCAGGAACGACAGCTGTGCAAAGCCGACATCACCGGGCCAGACCACCTGCACCGGCGTCGGATTGTCGAGGTCGAACTCGACCTTCTGCCCGTCGATTTCCAGCGTCGCCGACTTGGACAGCTTGTCCAGCGAATGCGGCGTCAACTGGAAGGTGACCTGCGGCGTCGGTCCGTTGGGAAAGAACGCCTGCCGGATGTCAGCCGCCGCCTGCAATTGCGCCAAGGCCGTTTCCGAGATCGCGATGCTGGCCCCGCCCGCTCCGGCCTTCAACACCCAGGGCCGCTGCGTGGTGTCGACCACTGCGGCAAGGTTCTCGTTGAAGAAGGTGTCAATCAACCCGCCGGGACCGAAAAGCTTGGCAAAATCGGCCAGACCTACATCGGCAGGGGCGAATTTCTCGAACGGATAGCGGTTCGCCGTGACCTGCTCGCACATCGCCAGAACCGTGCTTTTCCACCGCGCGTCGATCGAGGCCCGCGTTCCCTCGGCCGAAATGCCCGACGACCCCGAGGCGATCTGCCCCGCCCAGCGTTCGACAGGTCCGCCGATCCCCGAGGCGACCATCTGAAGCTGCACGATGGCGCTGTCCTCGGGAACCGCAGCCGCCGAGGCGCCGCCGGTGAACTGCATCTTGTTCAGCTCCTTGCTGACGCCGTCCAGCACGCCGATCAGGTTGTCCACCGGTGCCGGAGTGCCCTCGGCCGGCGGAAAGCTCAGATCGACCAGCCATTGGAAGCGTTTTTGCACCTCGGAACCGGGTTTCGGCTTTTCTCCGGCCCCGCCCGCACTTTGCGCCTGACGGATCGAATCAACGACCATCCGCACTTCGCCCGGCAGCAGAACCGTGGCATCCCCCGCCGCAAGCTGCCCCGCGCCTTCGCTGACCGCAGCCGAAATGGCATCCGGCTCGCGCGTCAGCACGGTTTCGACGGCAATCGATTGCAGCAGATAGCGCAACGGCGACGACGGGCTCGACAGGATGCGCGTGACCTCGACCGCATCCGACAGAATGCCGATGGGCCGGATGTCGACGTCTTTCAGGATATCCTCGTAGCGGTTGATGAAATCGGATTCATAAAGCGCCAGCACGTCGCGTTCGATCAGGGCCAACTCTTCGGGCGTCTTCGCCGTGGACTGGTTATCGGCAAGCACCCAGCCGTCGGCTTCGACACGTTCCCCGATCTTGCCCAGACCGGCCTTGAACACCTTTTGGAAGCCATCATAGGTGTAGATGCCCGGCACCCCGTCAGACAGCGCGGCACCCGAGGCGCGGACAAAGACCTTGTCGGCCTGCGGTCCCGCCGCCGCCGAAATGGTCCAAGCCGGCAAGGCGCGGGCTTCCGGGCTGTCGATGATCCCGCGATAGACACGCTCGGCCACCTGCATTTCCTGCAACGACTGCCGCACCGTCGCGATCAGGTCCCCGTTGAGCGGAACCTGAACCGGCTCTTGCGACAGAAGGGCGTTCAGATTGTCCAGCAGCGCCGCGCGCAGCGGTGCCTGCGTTTCGCCGGCGAATTGCTGCTCCCAATCCTTGGTCAGCCAGTCGCGGATCAGGTCGGGGTTCTGTGTCCCGACCCCGCCAAGGTTCAGATAGACCTTGAGCGCATCGTAAAGCGATCCGCTGTCGTCGCCGTTCAGTTGCGACAGCTGCTCTTCCAGCCGCAGCAAAAGGCGCGGCAGGAAAATCTGCACCAGCGCCGCGTGATAGGCCTGTGCGGTGCTGTCGGCCAGAACCGCGCCCTGATCCAGCCCCCATCCCGATGTCAGGCCCGAATCCCACTCGGCAACCGCGCTGTTGGCGGGCATGGTGCGAAAGTTCTCAAGCGCGGGCAACGTGCCTGCAACCTGCGTATCCGCAACGGGGTTTCCCGGAACCTTGGAAGCGGCTTCGGTAAAGGCGGCAAAGCCCTGCGCCGTGCGGTCCACCAGATCGCGGTTGTAGCGGTAGCTTTGCGTCCAGATTGCCCCCATTCCCAAGGCGGCAAGGATGACGGCCGTCATCGCCCCGCGCAGGGTCCAGCGATACATCCGCTCGACCTTGTCATCGGCGGAAACCAGACCCGCCTCGTGGAAGATGACGCCGTCGAACAGGCGCGTCAGAAAGAAGCTGCGCCCCTGTCCGCGCCCCGAACCGATGGCCTGGCGACCGATGCCGAAACTGCGCGCCATGCCCATCATCAGACGGTCGATCGGCGTGCCTTCCTGCGTTCCCGAGGTGAAGTAGACGCCGCGCAGGAATTGTCGCGCCTCGTATTTGTTCTCGACGAAGATTTCGGTCAGGAAATCCCGCGCGACCTGCCGGATCGAGGCGACCTGCGCCGGAAATCCCGCAATCAGGCTGCGGCGCTGGTGGTCGGTCTCTTGCTGCATGCGGTCAAGCGAAAGCCTGTTCAGCCGGTCGAGCAACAGATCGAATTCACCGTCGAAAGCCGCAAGGGTCGTGTCTTCGGCCTTCGGGCGCGTCACGGGAAGGGTAAAACCCCAGACCTGTTCGCGCGCCTCCTTGCCAAGGTTCTCGAAGAATTCCGAAAAGCCGACGATCAGGTCCGATTTGGTAAAGACGATATAGACGGGGAAGCGCACGCCCAGTTTCTCGCGCAATTCCTGCAAGCGGCGGCGCACCGCCTTGGCCTGGTTCTTCTGCGTCACCTCGTCCTGCATCGACAGATCGGCCAGCGACAGCGCGACGATGGCCCCGTTGATCGGCTGGCGCGGGCGGTGCTTCTTGAGCATCCCGAGAAAGCCGAGCCAGCTGCCGCTGTCGGCGGCGGCGTCGCTTTCCTGTGTGGTGAAGCGGCCCGCCGTGTCGATCATCACGGCGTTGTCGGTGAACCACCAGTCGCAGTTGCGCGTGCCGCCAACGCCATCCAGCGCCGTGCGGCCGAATTCCTCGGCCAGCGGGAATTGCAGGCCCGAATTGACGATGGCCGTCGTCTTGCCCGCACCGGGGGGGCCGATCATCAGGTACCACGGCAATTCGGCCAGCGATTTCCGGCCCTTGGCCTTGCGCAGCTTGACCATTGCCGCACGCATCTTGGCGCGCACCTCGCCCAGTTCGGCCTTGACGGCGGCATCGGTCAGGTCTTCGGGGTCGGGACCGCTGACGATATCCTCGGTCATGGCGCGATTGCGGCGCGCGCGCAGCCACAACACCAGCAGGATCGTCAGCAGCACGACCAGCCACAGGCAACCCACCGCGATCCCCTGTGCGAGGGGAGACTCCAGCGGGCGGCTTTCGCCAAAGGCCAGCAGAGGGCCGAACCAGATGATGCAGCCCGAAACGACGATCGCAAAGACCAGCAGCGATCCGATGACCGATCTGAAGATCGACCAAATGATCCGCCGGATCAGCATTTGACGCATCATCAGCTTTCAATCCTTCTCAGAACGATTTCGATCCGGCGGTTCGCAGCCTTCCCTTCGCGCGTCGCATTGTCGGCGATGGGCTCCTTGTCGGCCCGCCCTTCCGCCGTCAGCCGCGCGGGGTCGGTCAACTTGGCCGCCAGGAATTTCTGGACCGCTTCGGCGCGGGCCAGCGAAAGGTGCATGTTCGACGGAAAGCGCGAGGTGCGGATCTTGTCGCTGTCCGAATGCCCGGCGATCAGCACAGGCCCCGTCACGCTGTTCAGCGCATCGGCGACGCGGGTCAGCAATTCGTCGAATTCCGGTTTCAGCGCGTCCGAACCCGACCCGAACATGCCCGCGCCTGCGATGCGGATCGTGATGGTGCTGGTGTCTTGCAGCAGCGTCACGCGTCCGGCATCCACCTCGGGCTGCAAAAAGGTCTGCAACCCGTCAAGCATCTTCACATCCGCAACCGTGGGCTTCGGGTCGGGTGGCGGTGGCGCCTGTCGCAGAAAGGTCGGCAAGGGCTGGGTTTCATAAACCGCAAGCTGGTCGATGGCGGCATTGGCCGAAGACGTCAGCGCCCAGGCCAGCGTCGCATAGATCGCGCCAAGCAGAACCGCGAAACAGGCCGAGGCAATCCAGACCGGCGTCCAGACCGAAAGCGGCCTGTGCGGCTTTTCCAGCCCCTTCCAATGCGGCGAAAGATCCGCTTCGACCTCGCCGCGCTGGCCGCGGATGATGCGGGCAAGTCCCTGCCGGATGGTCAGGTGCTTGTCGCTGCCGCCATGTTCCACCCGCAACCGCCCCTCGAATCCGAGAGAGAGGCACATGTAAAGGAATTCGAGCAGATCGATGTTGCGCGCAGGGTCCTGTTCCAGCCGCGCAAGCAGATCGTAGAACCGGTCGCCGCCCACGGTTTCACGGTGAAAGGTCGCGACCATCGATTGCTGCGCCCATGACGACGCCTCGCCCCAGGGGGTGTTCAGCACCACGTCGTCGATGGTGGCGCAGATCGCATAGCGGGCAACCTTGACGTTCTGCGGGTCGATCCCCGCCGTCAGGCAGCGGCCTTCGAAGCCGCGCACTTCCGCCACGACATTGGCGCGCAGCTTTTCGGGGTCGAGGTGCTGCGCGCGGTTGCGGATGCGGCTGATAAGCGAGAAAAGCGTGGTCGCCTGACCGTTCAGCGGGTTCAGGCCGGTCGCCGCGATGGCGGGCGCTGCGGCACCTGCGGCTGCGGCGGCAGGGGCCGCCTGCGCGCGCGGCGGGTCGGGATAGGCGGCAGCCGGAGGCGGCGGTGCCTGATAGGCGGGGGCCGCCGGGGCCGATGCCGGTCGTCGCCCGCCCGGGTTCGGGCGGATCACCGTCCGTTCGTTGTCATCCGGTTCGGCAAAGGGATCATTGTCCGACATCGCTTGTCCTTTCCCCAATCCGCAAGGCGCGGCCCGTCATTGCCGGATCGCCCAGAGTTCCATCGTCAGCCCCGGATAATCGCCGGACACATGCACCGCGACCCCGCCCGAGGTGGTCATCTTGCGCCAATAGGGGCTGTCGCGTTCCAGTTCGAAATAGACGACCCCCGCATGATAGGGCACCTGACGCGGCGCGACCGGCAGCGGGGTCAGCCCGATCCCCGGAAGGGCCGAATTGACGAGCTGGCGGATTTCCTCGACCGGGCCAAGCTTGGCATGGCCCGCGAAATGGCGGCGCACGGTTTCGGGCGGGATATCCGCCTTGACCGCCAGCACGAAACCCGCCGTCGTGATCAGCTTGCGGTCGGCGATGATGCCGACCGAAATGCCGTATTTGCGCGGGTCAAGCGGGATCGACACCGCCGATTGCTCCAGCACCGACGACAGGTATTGCCGCAGCGCGCGGATCAGCGGCGCGAAACTTGCCGACAGGTTGTCATGCACATAGGGCGGAAAGTCCGGCACCGTCTTTTCGGCGGCCATGAAGGTTGCAAGCTCTCCGGCCAATGCGGCGCATTCGCGGAAAGCCGTTGCCGGATGCACGTTTTCAAGCGTCAGCAGATGCCGGATCACGGGCAGGTTGCGGTTCAGCACCATCAGCATCAGGAAGTCGGAGATTTCCGCCACACCCCGCGTCGCTCCGGTTTCGGAAAGCCGCCCCGCAAGGGCCTTTTGCCGATGGGCAAGCAAACCCTCCAGCTCGCGCAGAAAGCCCGAAAGCGTCGGGGCCGCGCGCAGGTCGATACAGGCGGGAATGAAACTGCCGTCCAGAACCACCTGCTTGTCGGGCCGCACCTCGAGGATGCGGGCAATCGGAATGGCCAGCCGGTCCGACAGGTCATCGACCGCCAGCGCGAATTGCAGGCGCAGCTTGCCCACCGCCAGCGTGACGGGCGTGCGGTCGCGGCCCACGGTATCGGTCACCTCGATCTCGGCAGGCCGGAACCGGGTGGCCGACAGTTCCGCCCCCGTCATCTCGACCTCGGGCGCGCCACGGCGGCGGCTGGGCACGGTCAGATAGACCACGCAATCCTTGATCCCTTCGGGCACGATCAGCGATGGCGGATGGTCCTCGGTCGCGGGCACGCGGAACGTGGCGCCATCGGCGGTCAGCCCGGCAACCGCCTTGACCGAGAACTGACCCGATTTCAGCATCTCCTCATCGATCTCGAGGGCGCTCACCCCCCAGAGATAGGGCAACACATGGCGGGCAAGGCCACTGATCTGCGCTTCCACATGGCGGTCGGCCTGCTGGAAATGCTGGGGTTGCAGAAACAGCCCCTCAATCCAAAGAACGCGGCTATCCCAGGACATGGCGGGCCTTTCCGGCGGTGGCGGTTTGCGGCAGGATCATTTCAGTTTTTCCAGTTGTTCCTGATAGGCGCGGGCGAATTCGCGGGCGAAAAGCTCTTGGAAATCGTTCTCGGCCTGATCGGAAATTTCGGCGTAGAGCGCCTCGTAGGTTTCCCAGTATTGCGCCTTGCGGTTCTTCAGCAGTCCCGCAAAGCCGCCCTTGGCGACGATCCGGCTTTCCAGCGCCTTGGGGTCCAGCTTGCCCAGCACCCCTTTCAGCGCCGCCTCCATCCCCGTGACCATCGCCACCTCGTGCGCCTTGATGTCACGCAGGGCTTCGGCCGTCGCGGTCGGCGCGTCGAGGTAGCCACGCGGTGGCGGTTTGACCAGGGCCTCGACGGCCTGCTCCGGCGTCACCGAGAATTTCAGCGGGTTGTTGCGGCCCGCGCTGATCATGGTCTGGTTGATGCGGAACTCGCCCTTGATCGAGGTCCGCGTCATCAGGATCTCGCGCAGGCCTTCGATCATCGCGCGCAAGACACCGCCAAGGCGCGTCATGGTGTCGGGCAGGTCCGCATCCGGCACGGCAAGGCCCTCGACCCCGAGCGCATGAAGGAAGGCGCGGGCCGCATCCTGCGATGCGGCGGGGCCTGTCACGGGCGCGGGGTCGGCAGCCACAGGCGGGGCGCTGACGGGCGGCGCGACAGGGGCTGCCACCGCCGGTGCCTGCGGCGGCGGCGCTGCGGCGGGTTCGGCGACAGGCGCAACAGGTGGGGGCGCAAGCGGCGCGGGGGCCACAGGCGCGGGGGCAAGGTCGGAAAGGAAATCGTCGTCCAGCTCGACAGGAATCGCAGCCGGTGCCACGGGGGCCGCCGCCGCAGGACGCGGGGGCGGCGGGGCCGCAGGCGCGCGCGGCGCGGGTGTCGGGGCGGGCGTCGGCGCCAACAGATCGTCCCAGTCGTCAGGAATGACCGAGGCGGATGCCGCCACGCCGCTCGGCCGGAACGCATCCTGCGCCGATGCCGAATGGTTCGACCGCGACGCCCCGCCAAAGGCGACGGGTGCTGCGGGTGTCAGAAAATCATCATCGTCGGGCAGGGGTGCCAGCGACAGCGGATCGAACGGGTCCTCGCGCTGCACCGCCGCAGGCCCCGCCGGCCGCGCCGCCGCCCCCATCAGATCGTCAAGGAAATCTCCGCCGCGCGACGGATCGTCCAGCAGGTTCGACAGGTCCGGCGCAGCACCCGCATTGCCATGCGACACCGCCACCTCGCCCACGGGCGGGGGCAGATCGGCCAGCGGGTCGAAGCCGCGTGCCTGACTGATCGACACGACAAGTTCATAGGTTCCCATCGACAGCACGTCGCCATCGTTCAGCGGGGTCGTCACCTGACCCAGCGGAACCTTGCCATAGTTCAGAAAGGTCCCGTTCGACGAAAAGTCGATCACCACGATATTGCCGCCATGATCCTCGATCACGCAGTGGCGTTTCGAGATCATCCTGTCGGGGTCGGGCAAGACCAGATCGTTCTCCGGCCCGCGCCCGATGGTCAGGCTTGTGCCGGTCATGCTGACGGGGCGGCCATTGCCGGGAACCGTTCCTGTCGACTGGAAGCGCAGCGTCACGGTCATGGACGCCTCATCCCCCTGTAAAGACGTTGAAAGCGGCGGGCGGCAGGATCACCCCGCCCGAGGCGCAGGGGTCCATGCCGATCCGCGCCGCCGGAAGCTTGCCGATCATCACCGTCATCGACCCCTTGGCGATGGGATGCGGCACGGGTGGCAGGGCGGCGGCGCAAAGATCGGTCGCCCGCGCCGCAGGCAGTTTCAGCACCATCACGTTCAGCGCGCCGGGCGCCGAAACCGGCATGGGCGCGCCCGCCGTGACGGGGCAGATGTGAAGATCGGTCAATCGCGCCTGATTGGGTCCGGGCATGTCAGACTCCTTCCTGCAACTGCGCTTGCGGGGTGATCTGGCCGCTGCCGCCCCGTGCGATGTCGAGGGCGCGGTCCACGACCAGCCTGCAATGGTCCTCGAAATCCGCAGCATGGACCGAAAGCGACAAGATTACCATTTTGATGACCATCGCGGGCAGGGCCTCGGGGGCGACGGGGTATTCCGACATATGGCCCACCCCCAGATTGCCCGCCGAATAGATCGCGGCCATCGCGCACCAGACGCAGTCGTCGTCATTTTCGGCGGTATCGACCGACTTCTGCACCGCGGCGCGGTTCTCTTCGGTCGGGCGGAACACCCATGCCTCGGCGGCCTCGAGCGTGCGCGGCGGCTTCAGCTTGGGATTGGCGGCCAGCAGGTCGCGTCCGGCAAGACAGGCCCACCACACCGCCTCGCGCGGGGGCAGCGCCACGGACAGCAGCTTCAGCGTGTCGGGAAAGGCCGCCTTGGCATCCAGTTCGGCCAGCACGACATCGACCGGCGCGCTGGCCGGAGACTGAAGCTCGGCGTCAAGCTTCAGGTTCGCCATCGCAAGCAGGCGCGCGGCCGGTTGTTGCGGCACTTTCTTCAGGTTCGCGAAGCGGTTTTTCATGTCGCGTTCCATCAGTTTATGTTCACCATCAAGCCCTTGACCACCATCGACAGCCCGCCCGAATGCTCGGCCGCCATCTTGGCGTCGGTCTTGATCGACATCCCTTCGACGGTGACGCCCAGCGGGCTGATCACGATCTGCGAACCGCCGACCTTGAGCGTGATCGAGGCATTGGATTCGATCGTGATCGGGCCTTTCACCTTCCAGTCGGCGGTGCCGGTGGTTTCGGTGGTTTCGGTGCCGGTAATCGATGTCTTCTGGTTGCCGGTCACCGTGATCTCCCGGTTTCCGGTGACGTCCAGTTTCTCGTTTCCACCGACGGTTTCGGTGCTGTCGCCGGTGATGTCCTTCTTGCGGTTCGCGCCGACTTCCTCGGTCTGGTCCTTCGCGATCTTGCGCGTCTCCTTGCCCGCCTCGACGGTAAAGGTATGGTCCCCGGCTTTCAGCGTTTCGGTCAGGTGGTTCTGGATGGTCTGGGTCAGGTTGCCCGCATCCTTCTTTTCAATCCCGATGGTCACCGTCGCGTTGTTCTTGACGATCTGGGTGAAATCCTTCTCGGCCTGCATGCGGACCAGTTCTTCGCCCTTCTTGTCCTCGAACATCAGTTCGTTGAACCCGCCCCCGCCGGCCGAGGTGTTGGTCTTGATGCCCGTCTGCGTCTTGTTGGCCGGAAGATCATAGGGCGGCATGTTGTCGGCATTGTAGAGCATGCCCGTGCAGATCGGCCGGTCGGGGTTGCCGTCCTCGAACTGGATCACGACCTCTTGGCCGATGCGCGGAATCGACACCATGCCCCATTTGTTGCCCACCCAAGGCATGACGCAGCGCACGAAACAGGACGAATGGTCGTCGTTCTTGCCCTCGCGGTCCCAGGGGAACTGCACTTTGATGCGCCCGTACTTGTCGGTAAAGATTTCCTCGCCCTTGGGACCAACGACCTTTGCGATCATGAGTCCCGGAATCTGCGGCCACGGCACCTTGCGTTCGGCGCGGAAAACCGACGTCTTGGGAAGCACCTCGATCTGGCTGCGATAGCGGTCGTAGTTGTCCGGATCGTTCGGCAGGCGCCCGTGAAGCATGCCAAGGGCGTCGACCATTTCCTTGGACTTCGGCTCGATCTGGACCAGATGGCGCGCGCGCGTCACCAGATAGGCGGCGTTTTCCGTTGAACGCGGATGCTGGTCGAGGTCGAAGATGAACCCGACCGCCATCGTCGGCACGTTGCAGACCGCGCGGCGCGACGTGTGGCGGGCGGCGATGGCCTCCATCTGGATGCGTGCAAAAGTATTGCCCGCCTCGGTGTCGCGATACTTTCCGGGGCTGACATAGTGTTCACGGTCCTTGTTGCCATGCGAGCCTTTGGGCTGCGCCGACTTTGTCGTCAGGTCCGACTTCGGGGTTTCGAAATTGTAATCCGACAGCGTCACCTTGCCGGTCGTCACCTGTTCCGACGATATCCAGTCGAAGATATGGTCGACCGTGCGGCGGTAGTTGGGTTCCGGCTCGTAATACTTGATCGTCGCGGCCTCCGGCACCGTGGTATGCCCGCCGATCCCGTCGACGAAGAAGATCTTCTCCTTGCCGTTCTCGCAGTTCGAAAAATAATACATCCCTTCTTCCTCGAGCAGCCGCGAGAGGAAGTCGAAATCGGTCTCGTTGTGCTGGATCGTATAGGGGCGCTTCTTGTATTCGCGGCTTGTCTTGAATTCGAAATCGCTTTGTCCGTAGTCCCCGATGACCCGTTTCACGATGTCCTGAAGCGACAGGTCCTGAAACACCCGGTTGTTCTTGGACAGCGTCAGCAGCCACAGCCATGACCGAAGTTGGACGCTGTAAAGATAAAGCCCCTCGAACATGCCGATATATTCGATCTCAAAGGCAATCCCCCGGAAATCGCGCCATTTTTCCTCGCCGATGGCGACACGCACGGCCAATTCCCGCCCGAGGATCTTCGAGTAATCCAGATCGCGGTCCGATACGGCGAATTCTACGGTGGCCGACATCGGCTCGCTCAGGCCCTCGTCGATCACGGCGCGCGTGAAGTTCGCGCCCTTGATCATCGGCGCGTAAAGCACGACATCGCGGTTCTCGAGGATGAACTGTTTTGCGGTCATGGCGTGCTTCCATCCCCCGGCCGATATGCGATTTCGTGCAGATGTCCGTCACGCTTCAGCCGGTCGACGATGCCCGGATTTATCCCCCAGTTGTCACTTTGCGATCCTGCTTGCGCGATGAACATGCCCATTTCAAAGGCGGACTCGAAGCGGATGCACAGCACGGGCAAGGGGTAGTTCTTTCCCGTCATCAGAATATCGTCGAGATGTTCCTCGCCACGGAACAAGGTATAGGACGTGCCGACCGCCAAAAGCATCGGCAGGTGGCGCGTGTCGTCGGGAAGGGTCACGGTCATAGTCCCTCCAGCAATGCGGCAAGCTCGGCATCAAGACCGTCCTGCCCGGGTTCGGCGGTTCCGGTGTCGGCAAACCCGGCCAAAAGCGCGTCCAGATCGTCGAGGGCCGCCGGCTCTGCCGGAAACTCTTGCGAGACGACCATTTCGGCGGAAGCGGCGGGTGCAGGCGCGTCGGGCGCGGGCGCAGGCGTTTCCGGTGCTGCGGGACCGGGCTGTGCCAGCGTCTGGGGCCGCATCGCGCTGTCGGACCACTGGCCCAGCAGCGGACCGCCGCCAAAGGACTGGAACGAGGCCAGCCGCACCTGATCGCGCCCGCGGATCGACACAAGCGGCATCAGGCCCCGCGCCGCGACGGATTCAAGCCGCGTCAGCGTCAGGTTGCGTTCGGTGCAGGGCAAGGCGACCTGATCGCCATGCCGGTCGGTGATGTAGTGGAACGGCATCTCGCCGATGCTCAGCACCTTTGCCGGATCGCGCCCGCCCTTGGTCCAGCTTTGCGCCAGAAGCACGGCGATCACAGCGGCCGGATGGCCCCAGAGCAGGCTGTTCAACCCCGCAGCCGGATCGAATTCCTCGAAAGCGAAACTGTCGACCGGTTCGGATTTCTTGCCATAGGGACGCCGCAGCATGAAACGCGGCAAGGCAAGCCCCAGCCATTTCGCCTGCGGCAGGGCGCGCAGCCTGTCCCACGCCGCGCGGACAAGCGGATGGCGGTCCTCGGGCGCGACCTCGATCACGGCATTCGACAATCCGGTCACAAAGGGCGCGTCGGCCCAGGCGGCGATTTGCGCCATGCGCGCCAGAAGCGCCGCGTGCGGCGGTGTTTCCTCGAAACCATACAGCCCGAAGATGGCCGAATACCCGCCTGCCCCGCTTTCCGACAGCGGGTTTTCGGCCAAAAGGCGGAACAGGCCTGTCCGCGTCAGGTCCTCTTCGGCAGCCAGATCGGCGGCAAATTCCTCGGCCGAAATGTCATAAAGGGTGATCTGCACCTTGGCATCGGTCTCGATCCGCCGGGCAAGGAAATCGAGCGTGCGCCACGTCACCTCGACCTGCCTGAATTCTGGATGATGCAGCACAAGCCGCATCGCATCGGTCAGGGCGGCATCGACCGCCGCGCGATAGGCGCCCGCTTCGGGGTGCGGCGCGGCCACGACATGCGGAGCCACGGCGCGGGCCAACAGATCGGCCACGGGGGTTTGCGCGGCCCTGCGCGGTTGCGCGACCAGTGCAGCCAGCCCATCGAGCCGTTGGTCCGCCGGAACGGCCCCCCCCGACGACTTGGCGCGCTGCGGCATCAGCCCGGCAGACCCGTCCTGCGCCCAGCCCTGCATCTGGCGGATCGCATGGGCCGCCGCGCTGCCCGACAGGCTTTGCCGCATGGATTTCAGCGCCGAGAACAGCTCGACATTCTCGAACAGCTCGTCCGGATGCAGCGCATCGAGATCACGCAACGCGACCTCGATCGCGGCACCGTCAGCGCCGACCTGAAGGCTCAGGGTGGTGGCGAAACTTTCGATGATGTCATCGAGCCGGTCGATATCCAGCCGGATGGCGCGGCGCGCGGCAATGTCATCTCCGACGCCAAGCCTGCCCGAGGCCGACCGCCCCGAGCAATCGGCCAGAATGGCAATGCGGAACACATCGCGTTTCAGGCGGGCAGGATCGGGCGCAGCAAGCGGCAGGCGGCCAAATTCATCCTGCACGGCGGGGCGGGCCGCCGCGGGGGCCTGCACCGCATCGGCGGGCGCGGGGTCCGGCGGCAGGCCCCCGTCGGTGACCGGATCACCGGCTTCGGCAACCGGCACCGCAGGCGGCAATGCCGCATCCTGCACTGCGCCCATATCTTCCAGAAGGGCTGCAAGGGGGTCGCCTTCGGCCGCGCCCTCGGTCGACGGGCCGTCCTCTGCAAGCCCGACACCCGCCAACAGCGCGTCAAGATCGTCCAGCCCGCTGCCGGCGCTGTCTGCGGCGTCGGCGGGGGCCTGTTGCGTCAGGCCCGCCAGCAGCGCGCCAATGTCGTCGGTTTCCCCGCCCGTGTCCTGCGCCTGCGCCCCCGCACGCGCAAGGGCGCCAAGAACGTCATCGCGCGCGTCGGGCAAATCCGCATCGGGCGGCGGTTCGGCATGAAAGCCAAGGCCCGCCAGCGAAAGCGCGTCGGTCGATGCGACCTCGGGCAGGGCATCGCCGACCGGCGCTTCGCCCAGCGCGCCAAGCAGGGCGTCAAGATCCGTCACCCCGTCGGGGGCCGGTTCATCGGCCAGACCCTGCAAAAGCGCGCCAAGGTCCGGTTCCGGGTCCTGTGCTTCGGCATCGGCCCCAAGCGTTCCGAGAAGCGCTCCAAGCGCATCCGTCGCGTCCTCTGCCGCGGCTGGGCTTTCGGCCGCGACGGTTCCGCGCAGGGCGGCAAGGGCGTCAGACGCGGCATCGGACGCCGCAGGCGCTGCCTCGCCCGCAGCCCGGCGCAGGGCGGCAAACGCCGATTGCAGATCGCCGCCCCCGCTTGACGCGGTGCCCTTGCCGGTGCCGTCCTGCGGCGGGGTTTCATCACTGTTGCGTGTCATTTGAGTTTAAGGTCCGTCATGGCCTGTTTAAGCTGCCGTCTGGCATTGGCGCTTTTGGTTCTGATGTCTTTGGCCTTCTTGTCAGCGCCTTTTAATTTATCCAGATCTTTTATAATATCATGCAGGTTCTTGGCCGAAACCGTCTTGTTGCCAAGTTCCGATTTGATCGCACCGGCCTCGCGCTCAAATTCCTTGTATTCCGAAAGATAGTCTTCGAACGTCGAAACGTCCGACTTCACGCTTTCGATTATGGCAACGATCCTCGCTTCAAGATCCTTCTTGTTCTTGATCTGTTTCACAGCCGAGATCACGCCCTGAATCGACTGGTCTGCCGCCTTGGTCGATTTGGTGAACGCGGCCATGATCTTCTCGTATTCCCGAATGGCCTTGGACGAAACCAACCTGTCGAGCGTGACTTCCTCGTCTCCTATGGCCTTTGCGAAGGTCTCGACGAATGACTTCAACGCATCGGCAGCTTTTGTAATTGCATCCTCGGAAACATCGGCGGCGATCTTCTTCAGCGCATCCGTCATGCTCTTTGCGGTGGCCTTGTTGGCACCGCCGTCGCCTTTCAATTCATCCAGACCCCGGGATATCTTTTTATCAAGCTTCTGCTTGAAATCGGCGATGACATCCTTGACCAGTTCCGAAAGCGGTTCGCCTTTCTTTTGCGAGTTCTTGACCGCATCGGCAAGTGCGACACTCAGCACCTGAAGATCATAGCGGACAAAGGCCGTAAGTGCCTCGAACAGCTCCTTATCGTCCCACTTGCGTTCGTTAAGTTCGACCGAGTCCTCATAATAATAAGCCAACACCAGCGGTCGGCATTTCGGGTCATTTTCAAGTGCCTTCTTCGTCTCCCTCGACGTTTCCGCGAGGGGGTTTATCCGAAAGCTGATCTTGAAAAGCTTCATCCCCTTTCCCCCTCAATCGAAGCCGTACGAGAAGCCGCCGTCGGCAACATCGATGGCGACCTGCTTGACCTCGGTGCCGGCCATCATGCGGCGCAGGAATTCGCCCGAGACATCCGGCAGCATGGAATTGGTCACGATGGCGTCGATCATGCGCCCGCCGCTTTCGACCTCTTGGCAGCGGCTCACGATCAGGTCGACGACCGCGTCGGAATAGGTAAAGGGCACGCCATGCGCCGCTTCGACCCGCTTCTTGATACGGTTCAGTTGCAGGCGGGTGATCTTGCCCACCATCTCGGGCGACAGCGGATAATACGGGATCACGACCAGACGCCCCAGCAGCGCGGGCGGAAAGATCTTGAGCAGCGGTTCGCGCAGCGCCTTTGCCATGCCTTCGGGGTCCGGCATCAGGTCGGGGTCGGAACACATGTCCATGATCATGTCGGTTCCGGCATTGGTGGTCAGCAGGATCAGCGTGTTGCGGAAATCGATCTGCCGCCCCTCGCCATCCTCCATCAGCCCTTTGTCGAACACCTGAAAGAACAGCTCATGCACATCGGGGTGTGCCTTTTCCACCTCGTCCAGCAAGACGACCGAATAGGGTTTGCGGCGCACAGCCTCGGTCAGCACCCCGCCCTCGCCATAGCCGACATAGCCCGGAGGTGCGCCCTTGAGCGACGAGACGGTATGCGCCTCCTGATATTCGCTCATGTTGATGGTGATGCAGTTCTGCTCGCCGCCATAAAGCAGCTCGGCAAGGGCAAGCGCGGTTTCCGTCTTTCCCACGCCCGAGGTTCCGGCCAGCATGAAAACCCCGATGGGCTTTGACGGGTTGTCCAGCCCCGCGCGGCTGGTCTGGATCCGCTTTGCGATCATCTTCATCGCATGGTCCTGACCGATGACCCGCTTGGCGAGATATTCGTCCAGATGCAGCACGGTGCCGATCTCGTCCTTGACCATGCGGCCCACGGGAATGCCGGTCCAGTCGCCCACCACGCTTGCCACGGCCTGGGCATCGACAATTGGCAGGATCAGCGGGCTTTCACCCTGCAACGCGACAAGTTCGGCGTTCTTGGCCTTCAACTCGGCCAGCAGGGCGGCGCGGTCCTCGGGTGACAGCGGGCTTTGCGGCGCGTCGACCGTGTCCACGGGGGCGGCACCTTCGCGCAGCTTGGCCCGCAGCGACAGGATTTCCTCGACCACCTTCTTCTCGCCCTCCCAACGGGCGGTCAGTTCCGCAAGGCGCAGCTCCTCGTCGGCCTTGGCATGGGTGACCGCATCGCGTCGGTCGCCCACATCATAGCCCGCGGTTTCATCGCGCCCGATGATCTCGAGTTCCGTTTCCAGCGCCGAGATGCGGCGGCGGCTGTCGTCCACCTCGGCGGGCACGGCATATTGGCTGACAGCCACCCGCGCGCAGGCGGTGTCCAGAACGGAAACCGATTTGTCGGGCAATTGCCGCGCCGGGATATAGCGCGCCGACAGGTTCACGGCGGCCTCGATCCCCTCGTCCAGCACCTGCACCTTGTGGTGGCGCTCAAGCATCGAGGCGATGCCGCGCATCATCATGATCGCCTTGGCCGGGCTGGGTTCCTCGACAACGACGGTCTGGAAACGGCGGGTCAGGGCGGGGTCTTTTTCGATATGGCGCTTGTATTCGGCCCAGGTCGTCGCCCCGATGGTGCGCAGCGTGCCCCGCGCCAGCGCCGGTTTCAGCAGGTTCGCCGCATCGCCCGTTCCCGCCGCCCCGCCCGCCCCGACAAGGGTGTGGGTCTCGTCGATGAACATGATCACCGGCGTCGTGCTTGCCTGCACCTCGTCGATGACCGACCGCAGGCGGTTCTCGAATTCCCCCTTCATCGACGCGCCGGCCTGCAACAGACCCACGTCCAGCACAAGGATACGCGCATCGGCCAAGGCGGGCGGCACGTCACCCCGCGCGATCCGCAGGGCAAAGCCTTCGACGACGGCGGTCTTACCCACCCCCGCCTCGCCGGTCAGGATGGGGTTGTTCTGGCGGCGGCGCATCAGAACGTCGATAACCTGCCGGATTTCCTCGTCCCGTCCCACGATCGGGTCGATCTTGCCGTCGCGGGCCTGCTGGGTCAGGTCGGTGCAGAACTGCTTGAGCGCCTCTTCCTTGCCCATCTGCGCCGGAGCCATCGCGCCCGACCCTTCGCCCACACCGGCCCCCGAATGGCCGCTGCCATCCTGCGGGGCCTGCCCGTCCTCGGGGCTGCCATTCACCGCCGCGTCGAAGTTTTCGGCCAGATCATCGGGCTTGATGCGGCGGAACTCGTCGGCGATGCCGAACAGCACCGGTTGCAGGCTTTGTGTCTTGAGCATCGCAAGGACCAGATGCCCGCTGCGCACCTGCGCCGAACCATATTTCAGCGAGGCATAGACCCACGCACGTTCCAGCACGGTATCCACATGCGCGGAAATGTCCGAAATGCTGCTCGCCCCGCGCGGCAGCGCATCGAGGGCGCGGGTGATCTGCTGCGCCAGCTTGGCGGGATCCAGCCCGTAGAACTGGATCAGGCGGTGAAGGTCGCTGTCTTGCCCCTGCAAGATCTGGTGGAACCAATGCACCACCTCGACATAGGGGTTGCCGCGCAACTTGCAGAACACCGCCGCGCTTTCGATGGCTTGATAGCCAAGCCTGTTCAATTTGCCGAACAATGCAACGCGGCTGATCTCGGTCATGTCATGCGTCCTTTTTTCTGCGTCGTTGCGGTCGGCTTGGCGGGCGACCGGTTCAAGAGGGCAGGATTGAGGTGAAGCGAGTCGGCATCCCGGTCTGCCGGACGGCGGCCGATCCAAGTGGTCTGGCCAAGGGTGGCACCCTTTCCCAAAATGGGCTTGGGCACGCTGCGCGCGGCCAGAACAAGGTTCAGCTCCCACTCGAACTGCTCGCCAACGTAATTCCTGACGATGGCATCGACCTGCGCCAGCCCGCGCCCGCCCGGCAACAGGCTGCGGTATTCTGCCAGACCCAGCGGCCCGATCCGCAGGCGGAATTTCGATGTCCGGCTCCAGACACGGGTGCCGATGCTGGTCGACCGGCCAAGCGCGGTGCGGCGGCCCAGTTGCCATTGGTCGCCCGGTTCCAGCGGAAGCCACGATCCGATGAACTGCTCAAGCCTGACGGGCGCGCGGACAAAGGACGCAACGATAGAGACAAGGCCCTCGGCATGTTTCGGACCCGATCCGAGAAATCCGCCGAAATGGCGTTTGGCCAGATCGGGCATCGCGTCGCGCTCTTGCAGGCCGCGCCCCATATAGCCCGACAGCGCCGCGACCTTGCGCTCGAATGCGGCATCCTTGCCCCTGTCGAAACTGGGGGCGGGCTGGCCTTGGACCCAAGCGCGGTAAAACAGCGTCGCAAAGCGGTGGGTCAGCATATCGGCAAAGCCGACAAGCGTTCCGTCGGCGTGGTTGCGCAAGCGGTCGCGGGCATATTCGGTCAGATGCAGCGGCAAGGGGCCGTGCGGTCCGAACAGGCCGAAGAAGCGGTTCGAAAGCCGCCCCGGCTTGCCCGCCTGCGGCATCGAGAATTCGGCGATGGTCGAGGTGGGAAACGCCATTTCCGGCAATTGCCCGATACGGATCGGGTCCTCGGACGGACGCCGCGCCTCGCCGAAACGGGGGGCATCCGCGAAATGCGCTTCGAGCAGGCGAAAGGCCTGCAACACATGGGTGCGTTCCGGCGCCGTCAGGAATTCGTCGAAAGCGCGCGTCATAGCATACGGTCCAGACCGGGTTGCGGAGACCATCGCGCAATCTCGCCGCGCTGCGTCGTATGCAGGACGGTTTCGGTAAAGCTGTTGATCATCACATATTTGCGGAAGAACCGTTCAAGCACGGCGCCCAGCCCGTAGACACTCGTGCCCTCGAAATAGCTTTCGTCGAAGGTCAGCGTCACTTCGATCCCGCGCACCGCCGTCGACAGGACGCCGTCGCTCATCCGGCGCACGATCGGTCGCGTGGTGACCGAGACAAGACCCTCGATCTGCTTTTCCGTGATCCGGTCGGACTGCGGCGCATAGATCCCGATGATCTCGCGCAGCGCCGCGGCACCGCTTTCGCCATCGGTGATCGACAGGTAGTTCAGGCTCAGATGGCTGATA
Organism: Paragemmobacter straminiformis; assembly: GCF_014243445.1. Classification (GTDB taxonomy): domain Bacteria; phylum Pseudomonadota; class Alphaproteobacteria; order Rhodobacterales; family Rhodobacteraceae; genus Paragemmobacter; species Paragemmobacter straminiformis. The sequence continues at coordinate 543,497 of NZ_JACLQD010000003.1, read as the reverse complement.
AGCCGCCAGCTTGCATCGCCTTGGGCCAAGGTGGGACGCGGCTTGGTCGCGGCGATCAGCGTGCGGATCGACGCGACCGGCCCGCCATCGGGAAGATGGAAGATATCGCTCGCCGTTCCGGGCAGCAAAAGCGGCAGGTCGCGGTTGGAACACAGCGCCGTCACGGAAACCTGTTCAAGGTTCTCGCCATAGGGGGCCTGTCGCGCATCGACCAGCGTCAGGAACGTCTCTGAACCGAGATAGGTCGTCCGCACCCCCCGCAGCCGCTCGTTCTCGCTGCGTTGGCGCATACGGCGCGACAGCGTGTAATAGGCGCTGTGGGTGTTGCCCGCCGCCGTCAGATCGGTCGGCGAATAAAAGGGCAGGAACTCCACCTCGTCCTGACCCGAATCCCCGACGCCGATGACGCGCTCGATGGCGCAGACCTCGTAATCCAGCGGTGCGGTCCGGTCCGGCAGCACGATCAGTTCGAAATCGCGCCCCGAAATCACGATCCGGTCGCAGCGCTTGGTGAACAGGTTCACCGCGGGGCTGGCGTTCAGCGCGAAAGCGGCAGGCGTGACGGCAGCGGCAAGGTTCGGGCGGCCATTGCGCAGCAGGATGTAGATATCGACATCACGCCCCGCCGCCCGGCCGATCCCGGGGCCAAGACCCTGCAATTCCACGAAATGGAACCGTTCGGGCAGGGCGAAATATTCCTGAAGCAGCCTGTAGCCGTCAAAGGACCGGCGCGGCAGCGGAAGCAGGCTGTCCTCCGGCTCGAGACCGCGCGGAACCGCAGCCCCCTTGACCAGCGGCGTCACCCAATCGGCGCGCCGGTCGGTCGAGCGCGCATAAAGGGCCGCCACATCGGTGCTGAACAGTTCATGCAGCGACCAGTTCGCCCCCGAGGCCGCCGGAAAGAAAAGCATCAGCTTGTCAAGGTCGAGCCCGCTGATCGGGGCATCGTCGGTCCTGCGCAAACGCAGGCGGATCGCCCCGCGCGCCTCGACATCGCGCCCCATCCCCGCCGCGACAAGCTCGCCCCGCCCGTCGATGTATTCGGCTTCGCTGATCTCGATCGGCCAAAGCGTGCAATCCTGCGAGGTGCGGAACAGGCAGGCGGTCTGTTCCCCTTCCAGAAGCGCCGACCGCAATGCCGTGCCGCGCGGCAGGGTAAAGCCGTTGCTCAACCCCGGATCGGGAACGAATTGCACCACGGTCATCGACGGCGTCGGGGCCAGATAATGCGGATAGACGATTTCAAGCAGATGGCTGGTAAAGGCCGGAAACTGAAGCTCCAGTTCCAGCTGCACCCGTGCCGACAGAAAGGCCGCCCCTTCTAGCAGACGCTCCACATAGGGGTCCTGAACCTCGGTCGCATTCATCCCGAGACGCCCGGCCACCTTCGGAAACGCTTCGGCGAATTCCGCGCCCATCTCGCGCAGATAGGCAAGTTCCTGATCGTAATGCTTGAGCAGTCGCGTATCCATCTGCCCCTCAGGTCTTGCGTTCCAGCTTCAACTGGCCGCTTGTGAGGTCGATCTCGCTGCGCAGGTAAAGCTCGATGGGCATGGGCTGGGCCCACATTTCGGCAATGATGTCAAAGGCCACGATTGCCTGCGATTGCTCTTTCTCGCCGCGAATCCTGACGTCGAGAGAGCCTGCGCTTATCCGCGGTTCATAGCGTTCGATGGCGCGCTGGATCGAGGCGCGAATGGTGCTGGCCCCTGAATCTGTGGAATACCCCCCGGCAATTTCGCTGATGCCGTAATTCAGCACCGACCTTGCGGCATGGGGGTATTTCTGCGCGTCGATCTCGAGGTGGTTGTCCGAGGTGTTCAACAGCCACGACAAATCGCGCTGCACGATCTCGCGCAGCCGCCGCAGGTCGATGACCCGGTCGTCACGGCTTTCGCGCAGATCGCCCGGCGCGTTGTCGGTCAGCCGGTCCAGAAGCGAGGGTTGCAGACGTTCCTCGTTGCGCTCAGCCATCCGAAGCGCCCCCGTGCTGCGGGCTGATGGTCAGCCGGCGCATGTCGAACAATGCCACCTCTCCGGCATCGGTCGCAAAAACGCGTTGCCCCAGACCAAAGAACCACCCGCCCGGCGTTTCCGTCCAGTCGGTTGCCCGTGCTAGCTTTTGCAGCGCATTGCCCGCTTGGATCGTGCCGGGATAGCGCGACGGGATCAGGCCGACCACCTCGCCACCATTGGCAAGGGTCAGGTTCACCGCCGTCCAGACCGCATCGCGCAGGTCGCTGGGCGGATCGGCACGTATTTCGGCAATCGCCGTAAAGGGCAGCCAGTAATACTTGCCGTTGACGATGATCTCGAGCAGCGGCCCGAAGCGCGTGTCGGCATCGGCGATCCACTCGAAAGCGGTCTCGTTCAGCGTCCCCGCCGCTGCGGGGGCCAGATCGAACGCCTTGTCGCGCAGCATCGCGGCCTCGGCCTCGCGCCCTTCGGCCAGCAGCTTCAAGGCGTTCAGCAACAGCGCGGTCCATTCCTGCGGCTCGCCGAAAACCAGCGGCTGCTTTTCGCCGCTGAACACCTTTTCGCGGTAAACCTCGCAGATGATCGCCTCGCGATAGGTCTGCGCCATCGAGGTGGCCGTTGGATCGAGTTCGGCGCACAGCTTCAACTGCGTGACCGCCCGCTTCCAGTCGCCAAGCACGCAAAGCAACTGGAACAGGAAGATACGGAGTTTCGCATCCTGCGGCTTGGCCCGAACCTCGGCCTGCAACGAGGCAAGGCATCCGCCGAGGTCGCCGGACTTCAAAAGCGTGACGGCAGAATCCACAGAACTCTCCGCGGGAAATGGATGAATGAAGCGAAAGACGGGGCGGCGTTAGCGCCGCCCCGTTTTGACTCAGATATCGTCCGTGGCGAGGTTGCGGACGCGGTTCCACTTCGTCTCGCTCTTCTTGCCCATGTCGTGCGCGCCATCCTTCTTTTGCGGGATGTATTCGATCTTGATGGCGCCATACTGCATGATCACCGTCTCTTCGCAGACGTCATCACCATCCGAACCGGACCAGCTGATATCCTGCACAAGCACCATCTTCATGGTGAAGCGCATGAAAAGCTGATCCGTCCTCGAAGCGGTCCCCGAGCGGCGCAGTTCGACCACGACGTCGTCGAAGTGCGTGCCAAGGCAAAGCGCCCCGAACAGCGCCGTCGAGGCGGTGTCGGTTTTCTTGGTGATCGTGAATTCCTTGAACGTCGCCTTGCCTGCGCCGCCACCGCTCGACATCGACCCGATGTTGATCGTGTTCTCGGCGCCGAGTTCGAAGCTGATGATCTCGAACGCGCCGAGTTTGCTCATGAAGTCGTCTTGCGTTTCGCCGAGGAAATGCCGGTCTTTCGGCTTGGTCGCGCAATAGCAAAATGCGTCAAATGCCATTTTCGTCTCCTTTTTCGATGGATGGGATCAGTTCGATCAGCAGCGTTCACATGGAAACAAGGTCACAAAGCGGCGGCCTTTGCGGCCGCCACCGGTCAGGTCGGAAGCTTCGAGACAAGCCGGAGGGAAACCGAAAGCCCTTCAAGCTGGTAATGCGGGCGCAGGAAGAACTTGGACGAATAGTAGCCGGGGTTCCCCTCGACATCTTCGACCACGACCTTGGCTTCGGCGAGAGGATGGCGCGCCTTTTCCTCTTCGGGAGAGGTTGCGGGGTTGAAGTCGACGTATTGCGAGATCCAGTTCTGCAACCAGCCTTCCATGCTTTCGCGGCTGCTGAACGACCCGACCTTGTCGCGCACCATGCACTTCAGGTAATGCGCAAAACGCGTGGTCGCGAACAGATAGGGCAGGCGCGCGGCCAGATTGGCGTTCGCCGTCGCATCCGGATTGTCGTATTCCGCAGGCTTGTGCAAAGACTGCGCACCGATAAAGGCCGCAACGTCGCTGTTCTTGCGATGGATCAGCGGCATCATGCCGTTCTTGGCAAGCTCGGCCTCGCGCCGGTCGGAAATGGCGATTTCCGTCGGGCACTTCATATCCACGCCGCCATCGTCGGTCGGGAAGGTATGGGCGGGCAGGTTGGTCACCGCACCGCCGCTTTCAACGCCGCGAATGCGCGAACACCAGCCGTATTCCTTGAACGACCGCGTGATGTTGGTCGCCATCGCATAGGCGGCGTTGACCCAGCAGTATTTGTCGCTCGACGCGCCCTCGGTGTCCTCCTCGAACGCGAAATCCTCGACCGGATCGGTTTTCGACCCATAGGGAATCCGTCCAAGGAAGCGCGGCATGGCGATGCCGATATAGCGGCTGTCCTCGCTCTCGCGCAGCGACCGCCAGGCCGCATATTCCGGCGTCTGGAAAATCTTGGTCAGGTCGCGCGGATTGGCCAGTTCCGACCAGTCGTCCATCTGGAACAGCGACGGCTTCGCGCCGGTGATCATCGGCGCATGGGCAGCCGCCGCGATCTTGGCAAGCTCGCCCAGCAGCTCCACATCGGGCGGCGAATGGTCAAAATGGTAATCGGCCACGATCGAGCCATAGGGCTCGCCGCCGAACTGGCCGAATTCTTCCTCGTAAACCCGCTTGAAGATCGGCGACTGGTCCCAAGCCGTGCCCTTGTATTTGCGCAGGGTCTTGGACAGGTCTTTCTTCGAAATCGCCATGAAGCGGATCTTCAGCGTCTCGTCGGTCTCGGTGTTGTTCACAAGGAAATGCAGACCCCGCCACGCGCTTTCCAGTTGCTGGAAATCCTCGTGGTGCAGGATGACGTTGATCTGTTCGGTCAGCTTCTTGTCGATCTCGGCGATGATGCCTTCGATGGTGCGCAAGGCGTCGGCATTGACCAGATCGGTGTTCGCCAAAGCCTGCTCGGCCAGCGTCTTTACGGCCTGCTCGACAGCGGTCCGCGCCTGATCGGACTTGGGGCGGAATTCCTTTTGCAGAAGTTGCGCGAATTCGCTGGATGCGAAGATCGTCTCGGTCGCGCCAGACGACACCTGTGCCTTTTCGTCAGCCATGGCTCACCTCACTCTTCGGCTTTGGGGGCGGGCGTCGAGGCCAGCGCCTTGAGAAGGGTGGGGTCCTGCATGATCTGGCTCATCAGGTTCTCGGCACCCGATTTGCCGTCCATATAGGTCATCAGGTTCGAAAGCTGCGTCCGCGCTTCCAGCAGCTTGCGCAGCGGTTCGACCTTGCGGGCGATTGCGGCGGGCGAGAAATCCTCCATCGATTCAAACGTGACATCCACCGCCAGATTGCCTTCGCCGGTCAGGGTGTTCGGCACGGTGAACGCGGCGCGCGGCTTCATCGACTTCATGCGGTCGTCGAAATTGTCGACGTCGATTTCAAGAAACTTGCGATCCGCAATCGCGGGCTGCGCCGCTTCGGACTTTCCGGCCAGATCGGCCATGACACCCATGACGAACGGCAGCTGAACCTTCTTTTCCGCCCCGTAGAGTTCGACATCATATTCGATCTGCACGCGTGGTGCCCTGTTTCGGGCCACGAACTTCTGTGAACTGCCGGCCATGCCTTGCTCCCTGTCTGTTTTCAATAATCGTCGGTTTTAATGCCGCCGACGCGTTGGACGCTGTCCAGCCCTTCCGGGGCCAACTCTTTGACAATGGTAAGAAAATCGGCACCGACCAGACCTTTGGCCCGCTCGATCAAAATCGCCAGCGGGCTCGAGGGTTCGGTGCGTTTGTAATAGGCAATGATCTGGTCAAGCGCCGCCACCACGTCTTGCCGGCTGGAAACCTGACCCGTGCCGCGCATCGCGGCGGGTGCTGCCGGACCGCCCCCGCCCGCAGGGGCTGCGGCTTCCTCGTCCTGCGCATCGGGTTCCGCCCGTGCGACGCCGGTGAAATCCTCGACGCGGCGGCGCAGCTGGTAAAGCATCCGCGACAGCTGGTCGAGGTCGGGCCCCTGCCCCGGCGTGCGATCCGAAAAGATGCTGTCGATGGCCTGCACGTCGCTTGACGCCTTGGCGATTGCCGCCGCGATGGCCTCTTTGGTTTCGCCGGACGTATCCTGAAACGCCGCGGAAATCGTCGCCACGTCGCTTGCCGTGTCCGAGGGAAGCGGGCTGATCTCGCCCTCGGCAATCAATATGTCCCGCAACGAGAACCTGCCGAATGCCCGGCTGTCGGTCAGCGGCGCGGTTCGCAGGGCCTTGAGCATCCGGTCCTGATCGGCAAAAGCCATCAGCGCGTTGATCCGCATCGTGGGATCATTGTCGTCGTCCGCGTCAAGCTGCGGGTGGCAACTGTCCCACCACTGCTCGAGGCAACCGCGCACATAGGATGTGGCCTCGGCAAATCCGGTCACGCCACGCGTTTTTGTCTCGGCCAATGCCAGCACGGCGGCGGCGCGCAGGTCATGGGCGCGGTGCAGAACGGCCGTCGCCTTTTCGGCCACATCGCGCCAATCCGGCTCGGACCCGCCGATGACATCATCGCCCATCTGCCGTTCGGCATCGGGCTGGGCGGCAAGCTCCATCGCAATGAAATCGCGGTCGTATTCAAGGTTGTCGCCGCTTGCCGAAGCCCCTTCGCGCGGCAACAGGAATTCGCTCACGTCCAATGCTGCACCCCTACGGTATGAACGACGCGCCCTTTGGAAACCCGTGACGCCCTGAAAATCCAAAAGGCTAACCCTGCCGCCTTAAGTTTAGTTTATACTCGTTAATAAGTATGTAAATCTTTACCTCTGGTGCGGGGCAAATTTGGAGGGCTGGGGGGAAGCGATGGCCAAAGCAACGGCGGACGACGACTCTGACGATGACGGCGAAGGCAGGCTCGATACCGCCGACCTGAAGGCATTGTTCAAGGTCGCCCGCAATCGCACCCTGCTTTTCGCCTATTGTCCCGGCGGCGCGGACGAAGACGTCCTGCTGCTCGACCGGCGCCGCCAGCCCGAACGGCTCGCCAAAGAGGCGCGCCGCGAATCGGCAGGAACCAAGGTGGCCTACGGGTCCATGACGGTCGAAGGCAAGATCCTGACCGTGACCTGCATAAAGGAATTGCCCTCGCTCTCACGCAGGCTGGCCAAGTATCTGCGCGAAAAGCACGTTCCGCTTCAGGTCCAGCTTGCCGTGCCGCCCCCCGCCAAGTGACCGGTCACGACAGGTCGACCAGCATGACCAGCACGTTCAGCGCCACATAGACCACCCCGAGGATCAGCATCGCCCAGCGGTCCAGCGCAAGGCTTGCGTCTTCTTGCTCCTTGTAGCGCAGTCGCAGCGACCAGATGCTGATGAAGACCGACAGGAAGATGACCCCCACGGCGATCAGGTTTATCTGCTCGGCCAAAGTCACCATCGTCGTCTGCGGCAGGGAATCCGATATGACGAACGAGTTCGCCGAAGCCGCAAAGATCGAACCGACCCCCATGCCGAACCGTGCGTCAAGGTCGTCGGCCTTCACAAGGAAGGCCAGCAAGCCCAGCACGACCGACAGCAGCGAGATCCAGAAAGACTTGAACAGCACGCCATAGCTCGTGCGCTCAAGCGACACCGGAAGCGTGAATCTGGAATAGACCGCAGCACTCTCTCCGGTCGCATGCATCCCGTAATCGGTATCGTAGACATGCGATTTGACGCTCGGCTCCAGCAAGGCAACGTCCCATCCGGCCACCGATACGCCCGGATCAAGCGAGGTGCCGGTATCGGCGATATAGATCAGCTGGTTCTCGGTCAGGTTCGCGTCTTCGAATTCAAGCTCGATGACATGGTTGTCCATCGGAAAGCGGCGCACGTCGAACTGGTGGTAGACCGTCGCCTGCACCCGCGCCGTCGCATAGTTGAAATCGCCGTCCATCGTCTGCGGGTTCGGCAGCCGGTTGGTGATGATCCCATTGGCGAGTTCGAAGGTCTCCACCGGATTGACGCTGTTCCCCTTCCAGCGGAACCAGACCCACATATCGACATCAAAGGTGCCGTCACGCGGCGACACATTCGTCAGCCGCAGGATATAGGCGCCGGCATAGACCTCGACCTGACCGGCCGTAGCCGCCGCCGTCGTGGCGGCAGGGTCTGTCGTGGCCGCAGGGTCTGTCGTCGTCTGCGCCAGCGCGGGAACCGCGAACACGACCAGTAAGAACAGCGCAAGGCTGCGGATGATCTTGCCGAGCATCGCGGGTCTCCTCGGTCAGAAGGACATTGTCACGCCGAAGTCGTAGGCAGTCTGGTCATTCCCCGCGAAAGGCGAATTTTCACGGACGATCCCGCCGGTCAGCCCGGCCCCTCCGCCAAGGTCATAGGCCGCCCCGATACCGTAATACCGAGAGTTCGGGCCATTGGTATCATCCGGCTGGCGCGCGTAGAAAACCGCGACGGCCAAAGGACCACGCTCCCAATCAAGGGAGAAATAGTAGTGTTCGTAAGGGGTCACCGAGAAGTTCGTGCAATACGGCGTACACGGGGGATCAAAGTCGTAACGGACGTTCCAATCCTCTTTCTGCCCGTAGACCGCTTTGGCCGAAAACTCGCCTATGTCGTAGGTCACGCTTGCCACGACGTTGAGTGTTGACGGTCTCGGGTCCGACGATACCTGTTCGACACCAAGCGCAACGGTCAATCCGTCAATCACGTAACGGCCGCCAAGCGACAGGTTCCTCTCGTTCTGGGAAAGGCCATTGTAATAGATCTCGCCGGTCGCCGAGGCGAACACAGCCCAGCCGGACCCGTAATATTCATACAGGACCGAAGGCCCCCAGGCCGCCCCGACGCTGCTCTGGTAGAACGTCGTCTCGTGGTTGTCGCCCAAGCCGGTCAGACTGATCGCGCTCACGCTGCCCACCGCGGCTTCGGCGGCGCTGTCGGTGTCCCCCATCGAAAGCATGCCGAACGGCCCCGAGATATAGACACGCCCGGCAACCCACGGCCGGAATTCTCCCGGAACGGCCAGTTCGGCCTCGTTCATCAGGACCCGCGCGCCGAAGCTCAGCCCGTTGTCGGTTTCCCCCGACATGTCGAACCGCACCCGGGCGCGGCTCGTGAACGAGACATCATCCGAAAACAGGCTTTGTTCGATCCCCATGCGGGCATCGCCCGACAGGGTGATTTCGGCTTGGGCCATGCCGGACAGAGCAAGGATAAAGGAACTGGCAAGCATCGTCTGGAAAACTGGGCGCATGCTGCAAACTCTCATGTTCGGGATCAAATTAATGAAAGTTAATACGCAAGACTCGCAAAATACAACCACAGGCTAGCCTCGCCCGAATCTTTCATCGCGCTGTGCCCATCAAATCACCACGCAAGCCCGCCACGCCTTGCGCCAGCGAAGCGGGCAGCACGGCAAAGCGCCCTTGGCGGCCCCGCCCGGACCTGTTTCGCGTAAAATCGCCACCCGCGGAATCGGTGCCTCGCCCCTCCTCCGCCCCAACGCCGCCCCAACACGCACGCGTCCGAAAGCGCCCCACCGCCCGCCCCATCCCCAAGCGCCAGCAAGCCACACCCACCCCCGCGATACGGCAGGTGAAGAAAGCCCCGCAAACGCGGGTTTCCGGAACAATTCGGCATGTGAAGGGGGGAAAGGTGGCGGAGCCGAAGGCAGCCATAGACCGTTCCTGCATCGTCTTGAGGCTTCCAACTAAACCAATAAAATATAGGTAAATATTCACTCTATCCGTCTAGCCCGTTCCCGCTTGTTCCGCTATGTTCCGCTTAGGCGTGGGGGAATTTTTGGGGGAATAAAATGGCGGAGCGGCGTGCAGAAAAAGTGCTATCGGCAGCTTTCCTTTCAACCGACCTAGCCCCCGGCAAGTATTTTGACGGCGGCAACATCGGCTTGTTCCTTCGCGTGGAACCGAACGGGAAGCGGTTTTGGGTGCAGCGCTTGACCGTGAAGGGGAAGCGAACCGAAATCGGGCTGGGCAGCTTTCCCCTAGTGAAGCTGGCCGATGCAAGGGCGCGGGCAACCGATAACAAACGGATGGCCGTGCTGGGGGGCGACCCGCTCGAAGCCAAGCGCAAGGCAAAGGATGCGCTGACCTTCACGCAAGCAATGGACCTTTTCCTAGCCAAGAAGGAAGCCGAATTCGGGAACGAGAAGCACAAGCGTCAATGGCGCTCTACTTTAGACGCCTATGCGCTGCCCGTGCTGGGCGGGCTGTCCGTTGCTTCGGTGGAAACGCGGCACGTTCTAAAGGTGCTGGAACCCATCTGGAACGACAAAACCGAAACGGCTTCGCGGCTTCGGCAGCGGATTGAAGCGGTGCTTTCTTGGGCGACCGTGGCGGGGCATCGCACGGGCGACAATCCGGCACGCTGGAAAGGCAACCTTGCGGAACTGTTGGCGAAGCCTAGCAAGGTGGCCGACAAGGGGAACCATCCGGCGCTTGCCTTGGCCGACGCGCCGCGCTGGTGGAAGGCTCTGGCCCAGCGCGAAGGTATGGCAGCACGGGCGCTGCAATTCATTGCCATGACGCTGGCACGCTCGGGCGAAGTGCGGGGCATGACTTGGGGCGAAGTGGACCTTAAGGCGGCACTCTGGACCGTTCCCGCCGAACGGATGAAAATGGGGCGGGAACATCGCGTGCCGCTCACCAAGGAAGCCGTGGCGATTCTCGAAGCCTTGCCCCGCATGGACGGCAGCCCCTACGTTTTCTTTGCGCCGAAGGGCGGGCAGCTTTCAGACATGACCATTAGCGCCGTAATGCGCCGAATGCAGGAAGCCGAAGTAGCGGCGGGCCGTGTGGGCTACCTTGACCCGCGTTCCAAGCGCCCAGCCGTGCCGCACGGGCTACGCTCTACATTTCGCGGCTGGGCTGCCGACGTAGGCTTTGAACGCGACATGGCGGAAATGGCCTTGGCCCATAACGTCGGCTCTGCCGTGGAGCGGGCTTATCAGCGTTCCGATATGCTCGAACGGCGGCGGGCAATGCTCGATTCGTGGGGAAGTGTTCTAAAAGGAATTGACGGCTCGGCATCCGTCCTTCCCCTTCGTAAGCCCTAGATATTGCGTCATATTCCATAGACGCCCCAAGATGCTTGACAGATTCCTTCCACCTTCCCAACTTAGGGTAGGTGGCGAGGGGTGAGGACTGGGAATACAGCCCGCAACGAACCATCCATCTAACGATGGCCAGAAGGAGGAGCATTGAAACCGGGTTGCCGCAGATTTGCGGTTCGCCCAACGCAAAGGAGGCATTTATGCCTGATATGATACTCCGTCGCCCAACCGTGCAACTTCGCACCGGGCTTTCCCGCTCCGCCATTTACGATGCGATGGCGAAGGGAAAATTCCCAAAACCCATCCAAATCGGAACGCGTGCAGTCGGCTGGGCTGAAAGCGAAATTGAAGCTTGGCTTGAAGCCCGCAAAGCGGCACGGGCTGCCTGAATGCTGGGGGCTGATGCAGCCCCGAACCGTTCTGACCTGACAGAAACAACGGCTCGGGGCCGGGATGCGGGAAAGCGTGATGCTGTCCGCGACCGGAAAATATCACCCTCAAAGCGGCAAGGCTATGCCGTGTTTACCGTGGAACCGACCGACGGCGCACCCTTCAAGGTATCCGTTAAAGGCCGGGTTCGCTGGGCAGTGGAGCGGCTTATCGCGGCGGGGGAAAAGGGCTGCACGCCCTTGCATCAACCCGCGCCACGTTGGAGCGGTTACATTAGAGAGGCTAGGCTTCTTGGACTGGAAATCGAAACCGTGACGGAAAAGCACGGCGGCGACTATCCGGGGCATCATGGCCGCTACGTCCTGCGGTGCAAAGTGACACAGGAAAGGGGCGGCCTATGAACCGCCTTCAAGTCCTTATGTTAATGCACCGATTCGGGCTGACTCCTGAACAAGCGGCGGCAATCGCCCTTCTCGCTTTCGGGGGGCCGCAATGACCGACGCTCGAACAATCGTCCTAGCATTGGGCGGCAAGTGGCATGGCCGTTACGGGCTTTGCCGTTGCCCGGCGCACGGCGACCGCAAGCCCAGCTTGTCGCTCTCGGACGGCAGCAATGGGCGGCTCTTGGCGAAATGCCATACAGGCTGCGACTTCGCGGCAATCGTGGAAGCCTTGAGGGGCTTGGGGCTTATCGAAGGGGGCGGCGCGTTCGTCGCCCCCGACCCGATAGCCCTTGCCCAGCGCGAAGCCGCAGAAAGGGCCGAAGCGGCAAAGCGTGCGGCGCAAGCGGAACGGCTCTGGCAAGAAGCCCAGCCCATCGAAGGAACGGCAGCCGAAGCATACCTTCGGGGCCGTGGCATCGGCGGGGCGCTGCCCCCGTCACTTCGCTTCCATCCGGCGTGCTGGCATCAATCGGCCAAGCGCTTTCCGGCAATGGTAGCGCGGCTCGAAGGCGCTATCGGCTTTGCCGTGCATCGGACCTACCTACGGGCCGACGGCTCGGGCAAGGCTGGCGTGGCCCCGGCAAAGGCGATGCTGGGCGCTACGTCTGGGGGCGCTGTAAGGCTCTCGCAGGGGCAAGGTGCGCTTGCCGTGGCCGAAGGGCTGGAAACCGCCTTAAGCCTTTCCTACGGGCTTCTTTCGGCCCCTACGGCGATATGGGCGGCGCTATCCACGTCTGGCCTTGCAACGCTTCGGCTGCCCCCCGCCCCTTCACGGCTGACCATTGCAAGCGACGGCGACAAACCGGGGCGCGAAGCGGCGCACGCTCTGGCCGAACGTGCCGTGGCGCTGGGCTGGGCTGTCTCAATCCTTCCCGCCCCGGATGGGGCTGACTGGAACGACGTTTTAACGGGAAAGGCGGTGCTGGCATGAACGCGCAACCGCAAGAAATCGAATTCAAAGGCGAAGGGCCGCAACCGCTCTTGCGTGAAATACCCAAGGGCGAACCTTACCCCGTGGCAGCCTTGGGGCCGCTTCGGGAAGCCGTCGAAGCTGTGCAGGGGGAAAGCCAAGCCCCTGTGGCAATTCCTGCCCAGTCGGCTTTGGCGGTGGCGGCTCTGGCCGTGCAGGGCTTTGCCGATGTGGAAACGCTTGGCGGCTTTAGCCCGGTTTCGCTCTATGCGCTGACCATCGCGCTATCGGGCGAACGGAAATCCACCTGCGATAAGGCGCTCTTGGCCCCGCTCTGGGCCTATGAACGGGAACAAGACCAAGCCCGCCAAGCCGATTTAGAAACGTGGAAAAACAGTCACGCGATATGGAAGGCCGAACGTGAACGGATAATGGCCGACACCAAGAAGCCCGACAAGCGCACAGCTGCGCGGGCTGACCTTGAAAAGCTAGGGCCGGAACCGTCGCCCCCGCCAACGGCTGACCGCACGGTCAGAAGCCCGACCTATGAAGGGCTGACCCGGCAATTCCGCGAAGGCTGCCCGGCGCTTGGCATCTTCTCGGACGAAGGCGGGCAATTCCTTGGCGGCTATGCCATGAAATCGGAGAACCGCCAAAGCACGCTGGCAGCCTTGAACGACGCATGGCAGGGGCAGCCCATCAAGCGCACGCTTAACGGCGAAGGCTCTCTAACCATGTATGGGCGGCGCTTGTCGGTTCACCTCATGGTGCAGCCCGGTGTGGCGCGAACCTTCATGGCGGATCCGATGGCAGGCGATACGGGCTTTCTGGCACGCTTCCTTGTGACCGAACCGCCCAGCACCATCGGAACGCGGTTAGCATCCTTGGCGCGAAGCGACCGGGCAGCGCTCGAAGCCTTCGGGGCGCGGCTGAACGCTATTCTGCAAACGCCCTTGCCCATCCATCCCGAAACACGGGCGCTCGAAACCCGCCCTTTGCATCTCGCCCCCGACGCTCGGGCGCTCTTGGTGCAATTCGCCGATGCTATAGAGGCGGAACAAGCACCGGGCCGAAGCCTTCGGCGGGTGACGGGCAGCGCTTCCAAGATAGCCGAACAAGCGGCGCGGATTGCCGGGGTGCTGACCTTGTGGCGCGACCTGCACGCCCCGCAAGTTGACGTGGCGACAATGGCCGACGGTATCATCTTGGCGCAATTCTACCTTTCCGAAGCCTTGCGGCTCGCCGACGCGGCAACGGTATCGGCAGAAATCGAAAGGGCCGAAACCTTGCGGGCTTGGCTCTTGGATAGCTTTCCCCATCGGGAAGTGACCGTGCGCGACGTGGTGCAGCTTGGGCCGAACGCACTACGAGAAGCTCCGAAAGCTAAGGCTGCAATCGCCCTTCTTGTTACGCATAATTGGTTAATCCCGCTCGAACGCGGGACCGTCATTCGCGGCGCGGCAAGGAAGGAAGCGTGGCTTAAAGTCGGTGCGGAAAATGTGGTTTGACGTGCAGCAAGCCGTTGCCGGGATAGTGGGGGGCGACAAGCCCCCTGCAACCTTCACCCCTGCTACAACCGCTACAACCGCTACAAAGCATGACCCGCCCCGACCCCGTGTAGCAATTGTAGCGAGTGTAGCAGCCCCTACGGCTCGAAATCCCGAAACCGACGGGGCAGCCGACGCGGAACGCTTGGCCGATATGCTGGCAACATCGGGGCCGACTACCTACGGGGCAGCAGCCGTTGCGCTGGGCTGGGGCGCTACAAGGGCATGGCAAGCCGAAGCGAGGTTAAGGGCATCGGGCCACGTGGAGTATGACGCGCTAGGCCGGGCAAGGCTCCGATAGCCGACCAAAGGACGGTTTGATTGCTAGCGGGCTGTGAGAAAGATTATTCCTTAAATTTATCGCTCCAGTCCGTTCCCCGCCGTTCAATAGCGAACGCTGCGGCACCTTGGAGCAAGCCGTCTAGCGGATGCGAAGCGCAATACTGGTCCATCCAAAAAAACACTTGGTCCTTTGCGACCTTTGTGGGTCGCCCCCACAAATCCAGTCCAGACCCCATAGACATGCCATTTATAAGGCCGACCAAGTGGGGTTCTAAGGGCGTTGCACCTTTAGCTCTAGAAGCCCAGTCGGCACACGTCCAAGAGTCGACAACCCAAATTTGCTCTACGGCAAACGACCATTGTGGGGCCGCTAAAGTCATGCAAACCGCAAGCGCACAAGACATGAAGTAGTTGCCCATGAGAAGCTCCTTAGGTGGAATGTTTCTTTCGTTGAAATAGCTCTGCAAGTAGTGGCCATAGCTTTCCATTATCATGGAAAGGCGCTTTGGACGACAGAACCTTAGGGCAATTTTAGGGTGCCTTTCTGCAATGACGGAAAGCCGAATTTTCGAACGCCATAAAAAAAGGGAATTTTCCCGCGCCGTAAAAAGGGGGCGATGGATGCTCTGGGACTCGAAATGAGCCAAATGAAGTCAAACCGCTCCCACCTGCCTACAGAACCTAGAGAACCGAGGGGCGAAGGCTTCGCTTGCATTCCTTGGGCGCTGCGCGGCTTGGCGTGAAAGCTTCTGCCCCGCACGTTTTGCATTGCCACTTCACTAGGCGCGTTCCCGACCTGTAGCCAAGCCGCTTCCATTTGCAGGGGCGGCTTCGGCGTTTCGGCAGAAGCATGGCCAATCCCCCGACAATGCCCGCAAGTAGAAGAACGTAGGGAAGCCAAGCTTCGGGCCGCTCCGTAAGGAACCGAAAACCCCGATTTAGGAAGTCTGCATCGTCAAACATCACGGCTCCAAATCGCCACTTGTTCCGCCGAATTCCTAGGGCATCCGGCGCGATGAGGGGGATTTTTTGGGGGAAGTAAAATCCGATTTCCCAATAAAATCATATACTTAAGTGGGTAAAATGGCGGAGCCGAAGGGATTCGAACCCTCGAGACGGTTCCCCGTCTGCACCCTTAGCAGGGGTGTGCCTTCGACCACTCGGCCACAGCTCCGCCGACCGCAATAACGGGGGCTGGGGGGGCGTGCAAGGGGGTTATGGCGACTTCGGTGCGGCGACGGGCGGATTTGCCGATGGCTGCGATCCTGCGGCTGCCGCGCGGCGGGCGGCAAGGGCCAGCCCCGCAGCTTGCGGCGGGCAAGCGGGTCGCGCATCGGCAAAGGCAGCGCGGAACCCTTCGATCTGGTCGGCGTCCAACATCTGGCACCACTCGTACATCCGGCGGGAACAGCCCCGTCGGCACAGCGTCATTCTGCATCTCAGCACGATGCCGGGCAAGGGGTTTCCCGCCGCGGCAAACCTCGGGTCAGCCGCTGAACAGGAAATGCAGCACGTCGCCGTCCTTGACCTCGTAGGTCTTGCCCTCGACGCGGAACTTGCCCGCCTCCTTGGCGCCCGCCTCGCCGTTTCCGGCGACATAATCCTCGTAGGCGATGGTTTCCGACCGGATGAAACCCTTTTCGAAATCGCCGTGGATCACCCCGGCCGCGCGCGGGGCAAGCCAGCCCGCCTCGATCGTCCAGGCGCGGGCCTCCTTGGGGCCGACGGTGAAATAGGTGCGCAGACCCAGCAGGGCGTAGCCCGCCTTGATCAGACGGTCGAGCCCCGCCTCCTGCAGGCCCATCTCCTCGAGGAACATCGCCGCTTCGTCATCGGCAAGCTGGCTGATCTCTTCCTCGATCCGGGCCGAGATCACCACCGAAGCCGCCCCCTGCGCCTTGGCCATCGCCGCCACGCGGTCCGACTGGCTGTTGCCGGTCGCGGCCTTCGATTCCTCGACGTTGCAGACAAACAGCACGGGCTTGGCGGTCAGCAGTTGCAGCATCCGCCACTGGCGCTCGTCCTCGGGGTCGATCTTGACGGTGCGCGCAGGCTTGCCCGCGTTCAGCGCGGCAAGGGCAGCCCGCAGCAGCCGGTCCTGATCCAGCGTGTCCTGGTCACCGCCGCGCAGCTTCTTGGCAAGGTTCGCAAGCCGCCGCTCGATCGATTCCATATCGGCCAGCATCAGCTCGGTCTCGATGGTCTCGGCATCGGCGACGGGGTCGATCCGGCCTTCGACATGGGTGATGTCGCCATCCTCGAAACAGCGCAGCACGTGGGCGATGGCGTCGCATTCGCGGATATTGGCCAGGAACTGGTTGCCCAACCCCTCGCCCTTGGACGCGCCCCGCACCAGCCCCGCGATATCGACGAAGGTCATCCGCGTCGGGATGATCTGCTTCGATCCGGCAATCGCGGCCAGCTTGTCCAGCCGCGCATCGGGCACGGCCACCTCGCCCACATTCGGCTCGATGGTGCAGAACGGAAAATTCGCGGCCTGCGCGGCGGCGGTGCGCGTCAGCGCGTTGAACAGCGTCGATTTGCCGACATTCGGCAGACCCACGATCCCCATCTTGAAACCCATCGCGCCGTTCTCCGTTATCCTGAACGGGCCGCTTCTAGTTTGCGGGGGCGGGGTTATCAAGTTCCCCCGGGAAAATCCCCCGACTCGGGCCTGTTGCGCTACACTGTCCCCACCCAAGCCGAGGAGGCCGCCATGCCCATTCCCTACATCCATTTCGACGGTCATTGCGCCGAGGCGCTGGCTTTCTACGCCGATGTCTTCGGGGCCGAGGACCTGTCGATGATGCGCTATTCCGACGCGCCGGAAATGGACGACACGATGCGCGACCCGACACGGGTGATCCACGGCCAGTTGACCCTGCCCGACGGCATGCTGATGGCGTCCGACTACCCCCCCGGAATGCCGGCCGACCCGCAATCGGCCGTCTCGATCATGACCGTGGCCGACACGGTTTCCGAAGGGCAGCGCCTTTTCAATGCCCTCTCCGACCACGGCCATGTGGTGCAAGGCTTCGGCCCCAGCTTCTTTTCGCGCGGCTTCGGAATGCTCAAGGACCGCTACGGCACGCATTGGATGATCTCGGTCGCGCCCGAAGAACCGCTCGACGCCACCGCCGACGCATGATCCCCGCCAACGGGCGGGTTGATCTTTCCCGCCCGCCCGTGCGAAACCCCCTGTGGTGTTGAATGGGGCGGGGCAAAACATGACCAGAATCGACGATACCTTCGCGCGGCTTCGGGCCGAGGGGAAGAAAGCCTTCGTCTCCTACATCATGGGCGGCGACCCCGATGATGCGACCTCGCTCGCCGTGATGCAGGGGCTTCCCGCCGCCGGCGTCGACATCATCGAACTCGGCATGCCCTTCACCGACCCGATGGCCGACGGCCCGACGATCCAGCTTGCCGGCCAGCGCGCGCTGGAACAGGGCATGACGATGGACCGCATCCTCGACATGGTCCGCAGCTTCCGCAAGGGCGACACCACCACGCCCATCGTGCTGATGGGCTATTACAACCCGATCTACTCGCGCGGCGTCGACCGCTTCCTGACCGATGCCAAAGCCGCCGGCATCGACGGGCTGATCGTCGTCGACCTCCCGCCCGAGGAAGACAGCGAGCTTTGCATCCCCGCACAGGCGGCAGGGCTGAACTTCATCCGCCTCGCGACACCCACGACCGATGCCAAGCGCCTGCCCAAGGTGCTGCAGAATACGTCGGGCTTCGTCTATTACGTCTCGATCACCGGCATCACCGGGGCGGGGGCGGCCGTCGCCACCAACGTCGGCCCCGAGGTTGCCCGCATCAAGGCCGCAACCGACCTGCCCGTGATCGTGGGCTTCGGCATCACGACGCCGGACGCCGCGCGCACCATCGCCTCTGTGGCGGACGGCTGCGTCGTGGGTTCGGCCATCGTCAAGGAAATCGGCGCGGGCCGCTCGGTGCCCGAGGTTCTGGCTTTCGTCGCGGGCCTCTCGGCAGGCGCGCATTCGGCCTAGGCGTCGCGCAGCGTCTCCATCACCTGACGCAGCCCGAACATCGCCGCCCGCAGCGGGGCCAGCCCCTGCACATCCACACGCGCGGCCAGCGCGTCAAGATCGGGACCAAGCGCCGTCATCGCCACGCTGCGCAGCGTGCGCCCCTTGGGCGTAAGCCAGACCAGTTTCGACCGCCCGTCCTTGGGGTTCGGCTCGATCCTGACCAGCCCGTGCTTTTCCAGCACGATCAGCGTATGCGTCATCGAGGTTTTCGGCACCTCGAAGGTGCGGGCCAGCGCCACGGGGGTCTGCCCCTCGCCCGCAAGGAACAGATGGTTCAGCACCGCGAATTGCGACCACTGGAACCCCTTGGGCAACCGCGCCTCGACAAGCGCGCGCACCATCTGGTCAAAGGCGCTGACCTCGGCGAAAAAACCCAAAAGGCCCGAATGGCCCGCGTCCCTGTCCTGCATACCGTCACCCTTGGTTCCATACCGCACCAACACGTCCGAACCGGAACGAAGTGGTGCCATCCCGAACCTCGTAGATCGGGCAAGACCGCACGAATATCTGACCAGAGGCACAAGACAGGGCAGCCAGAGGCACGGCCCTAGACCTTTCGGATGGGAAGGATTGCGCCGGAACGTCGATATTGGTAAGATGAACTAACCAATCAGCAAAGGTTTGCCGAAATGCCCGTCATCACCTGCATCGACGACCTCAAGCGTCTGCACAAGCGCCGCACGCCCAAGATGTTCTTCGATTACTGCGAAAGCGGCAGCTACACCGAGCAGACCTTCCGCGAGAACACGACCGATTTCCAGAAGCTGCGCCTGCGCCAGAAGGTTGCGGTCGACATGTCGGGCCGCAGCACCGCCAGCACCATGATCGGCGAGCCTGTCGCCATGCCCGTGGCCCTTGCCCCCGTCGGCATGACCGGAATGCAAAGGGCCGATGGCGAGATCAAGGCCGCCCGCGCCGCCGAGAAATTCGGCCTGCCCTTCACCCTCTCGACCATGTCGATCTGCTCGATCGAGGACATCGCAGCCCACAGCAAGAAACCCTTCTGGTTCCAGCTCTACGTGATGAAGGACGAAGAGTTCGTCGACAGCGCCATCGAGCGCGCCCGCGCGGCGGGCTGTTCGGCGCTGGTCCTCACGCTCGACCTGCAAATCCTCGGGCAGCGGCACAAGGACCTCAAGAACGGCCTCTCCGCCCCGCCGCGCCTGACCCTTCCGAACCTGATGGATATCGCCATCCGCCCGCAATGGGCGCTGGAAATGCTCGGCACCCCGCGCCGCACCTTCCGCAACATCGTGGGCCACGCCAAGGGCGTCGGCGACATGTCGAGCCTGATGAGCTGGACCAACGAACAGTTCGACCCGCATCTCGACTGGGACAAGATCGCCCGCATCCGCGACAAATGGGGCGGCAAGCTGATCCTCAAAGGCATCCTCGACGTCGAGGACGCCAAGCGCGCCGCCGATTTCGGGGCCGATGCGATCATCGTCTCGAACCACGGCGGGCGGCAGCTTGACGGCGCGCTCTCGGCCATCCGCATGCTTCCCGCCATCGTCCGCGCCGTGGGCGACCGGACCGAGGTGTTCATGGACAGCGGCATCCGCTCGGGGCAAGACGTTCTCAAGGCGCTGGCACTGGGCGCCAAGGGCACCTTCATCGGCCGCGCCTATATCCACGGCCTCGGCGCGATGGGCGAGGCTGGCGTGACCGCCGCGCTCGAGGTGATCCGCAAGGAACTCGACATCACGATGGCGCTCTGTGGCGAAAAGAACGTAAAGAACCTCAGCCGCGACAACCTGCTGGTTCCGGCCGATTTCGAGGGGCTCTGGGCCTAGCGGCAAACCGCCCGCGCGGGGGCGCCCCGCGCGCGCAAGGGCCGGACGCGGGCAGAACGCCGTCAGTCCGCCTTTTGCCGCGCCATGATCGGGGCAAGCACAAGCACCATCATCAGCATCGCGGCGGCAAAGACAAAGGCAAAGCGCAGCCCGAAGGTTCCGGCAAGAAAACCCAGCGTCGGCGGGCCGAAGAAATAGCCGAAATAGCCGTAAAGCGTCGCCCGCGCCACCGCCCGCGCCCGCGCCTCGGCCGTGGCAAGCCGCCCGACCAGCGAAAAGGCCGTGGGTGCGATGACCGAAGACCCAAGCCCCATCACGATGAACCCCGCATAGGCCATTTCGGGACTTGTCGCCAAAGCCGCGCCCAGCGCGCCCAGCGCCGACAGAAGCGCGCCCCCCATCAGCACCCGCGACGGATCGAGCCGCGTCACCAGCCCCTGCCCGGCCAGCCGCGACAGCCCCATCGTCAGCGCCAGCGCCGCAGGCCCCATCGCGCCCTGCTCGGGCGATCCGCCCAGCGTCTTTTCGATATGCAGCGCCGACCAGCTTTCCGCCGCGTTCTCGGTCAGGAAGGCGATCAGCACGATCCCGCCCCCGATCAGCGGAACCAGCCCCAACCGCGCCGCCGCGCCGCCGCCCTTGGGCTTGCGCAGCCCGTGGATCGCGCCATCCCTCTCCCACGACAATGCCGCGCAACATCCCGCCAGCAACGCGCAGCTTCCCATGACCCATGCAGGGCCCCATTCCGCCCCCCGCATCGCCCCCGTCAGCAAGGCACCGCCCGCATAGCCGAAACTATAGGCCGCATGGCACAGGTTCATCAGATGCAACCCGCGTTCGTTCTCGAGCGCCGAGACGCGGGCATTCATCAGCACATCGGTCAAGCCCGTGGCCGCCCCGCAGCACATCATCGCCAGCGGAAAGACCCAGGCGACCGTCACCTGCCCGGGCAAGGCGAAACTGGCCGCCATCGCCAGCGCCGCCACCGGCACCGCCACGCGGCCAAGCCATGCGCCGATCATCGGGGCAAGCAGCATCGCCACCACCGCCGCAAGCGGGGTCGGCAAAAGGATCAGCCCCAGCCGCGTCTCGTCCACGCCGACCTGGTCCTTCAGGTCCGGCAGCACGGCGGCAAAGGTGCCCCACAGCACGCCCATCGCGGCAAAGGCGGCAACCGGCGCGCGGGCCACGGCAAGGGTGCGAAAGATCGACATGGGCTGGAAACTCCTGTCCGTCGCAGCTAGGACGGGGCCGCGCCGCGGGCAAGTCTGGCCGCGACAGGCAGGCACCGTCCGCGACAGAGCCGCCCGAAACCGCCCTTTTCCCGCTTTCCTTCATGGCGAATCACGGCTATAGCCCCCCGGTCGCGTCGCACACCCTTGGAGGGCGGCGGACTTATTTATGGAGAACCACCATGGCTCGCGAGATCCCCGATCTTCAGGCTGCGGTACGGACGGGGACAGGCAAGGGGGCCGCTCGTCAAGCTCGTCGTGAGGGCTACGTACCCGGCATCGTATATGGCGACGGCAAAGAGCCCTCGCCCATCAACCTGAACTACAACTACCTGCTCAAGCGCCTGCGTCAGGGCCGCTTCCTGCAAACGCTCTTCAACCTGAAGATCGAAGGCGGCGAAGAAGTCCACGTGATCTGCCGCGGCGTCCAGCGCGACGTCGTCAAGGATCTGCCGACGCATGTCGACTTCATGCGCATCCACGACGAATCGCGGATCAACCTGTTCATCCACGTGAACTTCGACAATGCTGCGGCCTCGCCGGGCATCAAGCGTGGCGGCACCCTGACCGTCGTGCGCGCCGAAGTCGAACTCGAGGTGCTGGCCGGTGACATCCCCGACCACATCACCGTGGACCTGACCGGCCGCCAGATCGGCGACGTGATCCACATCGAAGACGTGGCCCTGCCCGCCGGCGCCAAGCCGACGATCAACCGCAACTTCGTGATCGCCAAGATCGACGCTCCGACCGGCCTCGTGGCTTCGGAAGACGAGTGATCTTTGACCAAGACTGACCAAAGGGCGCGGGGAAACCTGCGCCCTTTTGCTTTGCCGCGCGCCTAGTGGCCCAGACGGGCGGCAAAGGCCCGCGCCTCGGCTGGGGCCTGTCCCAGCCCCCCTGCCCCGAAAAGCGCAGCCCAATCACCATCGGGAAAGCGCTCGGCCACCAGCGCCGCAAGCGGCAGGCCCGAGTCCAGCGCCCTTGCGCACAGCGCCTTGACCTCGGCCTGCGCCTCGGGCCGCGGCAGACGGGCGGCAAGGGCAAAGGCCAATGCCTCGGCATGGATCAGCCCCAGCCCGCCATCAAGCTGCACCCGCATCGCCTCGCCGTCGGGCGTCAGTCCGGCCAGCATCCCCTCGGCCAGCGCCAGCATCTTGCCGGTCGAGATGCACATCTGCGGCAGCGTCAGCCATTCCGTGAACCACGCCGCCCCGTCGCGCTGCTGGCGGTGCAGCCCTGCGCCCTGCATCGTAGCGGCCAGCCCGATCACCTGCCGTGACAGCGCCACCAGAACCGATGGTGCCACCGGATTGCGCTTCTGCGGCATGGTCGACGACGACCCGCCCCCACCCAGCGACACCTCGGCCAGCCCCGATTGCGCCAGCAGGATCACATCCTCGCCCATCTTGCCCAGACTGCCCGCCAGCCCTGCCGCAAAGCCCGCCAGCCGCGCCATGCCCGACCGGTCGCTGTGCCAGCTGTGGCCCGGATCGGCCAACCCCAACGCCTCGGCCAGCCGCGCCCGCACCTCGGGCCCGGCCTCGCCCATCGCCGAAAGCGTGCCCGCCGCCCCTGAAAGCGAGACATTCAGCACCGCCGCCCGCAGCGGGTCGAACCCGTCGCGCCAGCCCAGCAGGGGCCAGCCCCATGCCGCGACCACAGCCCCGAAGCTGACCGGCGTCGCCGCCTGCCCGAAGGTGCGCCCCGCCATCGGCAGGTCGGCATGGTCGCGCGCCAGACGGCCCAACCGCTGCAAGACCGCATCCAGCCGCGCCTGCCACAGCTCGAGCATCCGCCGCAACCGCAGCGCCAGCGCCGTGTCCATGATGTCCTGACTGGTCGCCCCCCAATGCAAGTATTGCATCAGATCGGGCGCTTCCGCCGCCTTGCGAAAGGCCGCCAGAAACGCCGGAACCGGCACGCCGTTCACCCCCGTCTCGGCAGCAAGCCCCGCAGGGTCGATCTGCACCTCATGCGCCGCCCGCGCGATAAAGGCCGCCGCCTCCGGCGGGATCAGGCCCGTCTCGCCCTGCACCTTGGCCAGCGCTGCCTCGACGATCAGCATGGCGCGCAGCTCGGCGCTGTCCGAAAACAGCCGCGCCCCCTCGTCATCGCTGAAAAGCTGGCGGTAGATGGCGCTGTCGGCGGGGCTTGCGGGCATGGGGGCCTCGGGTTTGCTGCGGTTCCGGCAGGCACATGGCCGTTCCGCAACGGGTTGCGCAAGCCCTTCCTTCGGCCACGGCGCCCGCGACAAGGCGGCAACCCCCGTCAGGCGCGCGCCATATGCCCCTGCCACCGCGCATCGCCGCGCGGATCGCCGCCCGCCTTGGCCGCCAGCCGCGCCACGTAATCGGCGCAACAGCGATGGTGCAACCGCGCCACCTGCGCCTCGGCCATCATGGGCAGGTGAACCGCATCAAAAGCCGCCGCATGGCGCAAGATGGTGACATCCTCCACCTCGTTCCGGTCGGCCACGTCGAAATATTCGTCCGTGTAGCGGTCTTTCCCCGCCACGGGCGACAGGCTGCCCCGCTTCAGCCCGAAACTTTCACGGTTGCGCAGCATGAAATGGTTGACCTGCGCCACCTCGAACCCGCGCAGCGACAGCGGCAGCGTGCGCAGGCTGTCATCCTCAGGGGTCCAGCCGCTCAACTCCTGGCCCGAAGGGTTGATCCAGCGCATCCCCCGCAGCCCCCAGTCGCGCATCCGCTGCGGCTTCAGCTTTTTGGGCGAATGTTCCCCCAGCCGCAGGAACCAGTCGGCATGCCCGTGGATCGACTTCACCCAGCCCGACAGCTTGTGCTCGCGTGTCGCCGCGCGGGTATGCATGCGGTGCTGCACCCCGTCCTCCCACTGTTCCCGCCCCGCCGTGCCGAACACCCGCCACGGGATCGACATGCCCAGAAACGGCTCGTCGAACCCCCCGAGCAGGTCGGGCAAGCGCCCCGCGCCGCGATGGATGTTCAGGAATTCATCCACATCCGCAACCATGACCCAATCGGCCCCCGCCACGGCCTCAAGCCGCTTCGCCGCCGCCAGCTTCGTCGCCGTGATCCGCTCGCCCGAAGGCACATCGCAGCGCAGATGCGTCAGCCAGCCCATCCCCTCCATCGCGTCCAGAAGCGCGGGCGAATGGTCGGTGCAGTCATTCGTCACCACCACGACATCGGTAAAGCCAAGCATCCGTTGCCACGCGACCCATTCGACCAGAAACGGCCCCTCGTCGCGCACCGAACAGACCACCGCATAGCGCATCGACACCCCCGCACCCGTCACAGGCCCCAGCATGACCGCGCCGTGCTGCCCGTCAAGGCTTGCGCCACATCCGCCCATCGGGCATTCCAAGGGCCGAACCAAAGGGGGTGCGGCGTGAAACTCTTCGTAGGCCTCGGCAATCCCGGCGCGAAATACGCGGGCAACCGGCACAACATCGGCTTCATGGCGCTTGACCGCATCGCCGCCGACCACGGCTTTTCCCCGTGGAAGGCGCAGTTCAAGGGCCTTGTCGCCCAAGGCCAGCTTGGCGGCGAAAAGGTCCTGCTGTTGAAACCCCAGACCTTCATGAACCTCTCGGGCGAAAGCGTCCGTCCGGCGATGGAGTTCTGGAAGCTCACCCCCGCCGACATCACCGTATTCCACGACGAACTCGACCTCGCCCCCGGCAAGGCCCGCGTCAAGGCGGGGGGCGGCCACGCGGGCCACAACGGGTTGCGCTCGATGCACCAGCACCTTGGCACCGACGCCTATAACCGCGTCCGCCTCGGCATCGGCCATCCGGGCCACAAGGACGCCGTGGCCGCTTACGTCCTGAACGACTTTGCCAAGGTCGAACGCGACTGGCTCGAAGACCTCCTCCGCGGCCTCTCCGAAGGGGCCGAGGCGCTTGCAGCAGGCGACGGCGCCCGCTTCCTCAACGCCGTGGCCCTGCGCACCGCCCCCCCGCGCGCATCGACCGGAACGGAACGCCAAGGCGGGCCGAAACAGCCGAAAACCGAAGCGCCCAAGGCGGCAGACCCCGCCCCCGAGGATACGCGCAACCCGATGCAGAAGCTGATGGACAAGTTCCGCTAGGCGGAATTTGACACAAATTCCGCCCCGATTTCTGGCGCAGAAATCGCCCCCCACCCTCCCGACCGGAATTTGCGTCAAATTCCGTCGCGTTTCCTGCGTCAGGAAACGCTTTCTCCGCCCCGCGAAAACAACCCCGCCAGCGCACGGCTCACCGTCTGCGTCACCCCCGGCTTGGGCAGGGCCACAAAGGGCATGGGCCGGCACACCTCGATCGCGGCCAACCCCACACGCGCGGTCAGCGCCCCGTTCACCACACCCTCGCCGAACCGGCGCGACAGCTTCGACAAAAGCCCGCCCCCCGCCACCGAGTGGATCATGTCATCGGTCAGCGCCACCGCCCCCGTGGCCACCAGATGCCCGAACACCCGCCGCAACAGCCGCATCGACCCGAACATCCCCGACCGGCCGCCGTAAATCTCGGCCACGCGGCGGATCATCCGCAGGTTGGCGTAAAGTGCCGTCGCCACATCGGCCAGCGCCAGCGGCACCAGCGCCGTCACCGTGGCGACCTGCCGCGCAGCCCCCTCCACCTCGGACCGCGCGGCGGCATCAAGCGGCGCCATCAACTCGACCTCGGCCAAGCCTGTAAGGGCATCGGCATCCATCACATCGCCCCGCCGCTCGGCCAATCTCGCCAAACCCCAGGCCTGATCTGCCCGCCCCGCATAAAGCGCTGCGACCGCATCCACCGCCCCCCGCGCCTCGGCCAAGGTGCCTGCCGCCGCCACCTTCGCCCGCAACCCGTCCAACCGCGCAAGGCGCCAAAAGGCCGAAGCCTCGCGCAGCGCCAGCAACAGCGCAGCCGCCACGGCCAGCGCCACCAGCCCGAAGGCCACCGCCCCCAACACCGTATTCGCCGCCAGAAGCGAGGCGACAAAGTCATAAAGCGCCACCGAAATCACAAAGGAAAACAATGCGCCAAAGGCCCATCCCGCAAAGGCCGCCAGCTTCGACCGCCGCCTTGCCCCCAAGGCCAGCGCCACCTGCATCGCGCGGCCCTCCGCCTCGGGCACAGGCGGGGCGAGCGAGGGGTCAACCCCCTCTTCCATCTCGATGACGAAGGGCTTGTCGCTCACAGCTTGTCTCCGAACAGAAATTCCGCCGCGCGGTCCAGCCTTATATGCGGCACCCCGTCCCCCGGTTTCAGCGCCATCCGCGACGGCTCGAACGCCATCAGCCCGAACTCCGCTTCCAGCCAGGTCTCCGCCCCCTGCCGTGCCGGTGCCAGCAGGCGCGCCGGATCCTCGGGCAAGCGCCCCGGATACAGCGCCAGCGTCCGGTCGCCCACACGGCCGCGCACGACCGCCAGCGCCACACCGTCGCGCATCACCTCGTCCTCGACCGTGGCGCGGAACCCCGCCAAAGACAGCGCCGCCGTTCTGGCCCCCGCGAATTCGGCCCTGTCCTTGGCCTCGCGCAGCAGCGCCCCGGCAATCGCGGTCAGCGCCGCGTGCTGGCTGTGGTGCAGATGGTCGGCCTTGGTCGCGGCAAACAGGATCCGCTCGACCCGCCGCCCTCCCAGAATCCGCGTCAGCCAGCCGTTGCGGCCGGGGCGGAACGCGCCCAGCACATCGGCCATGGTGCGGCGCAGTTCCTCGACCGCCTGCGGCCCGCGATGTATCGCCCCCAGCACATCGGCCAGCACGATCTGGCGGTCGATCCTGGCGAAATGGTCGCGGAAAAAGGGCTTCACCACCTGCGCGCGATAGGCGTCGTAACGCCGCTCCATCTCGCGCCAAAGACTGCCCCGCGCCGCGCTGGCCGGGCGCGGGATCGGCGCAAAGGTCAGCACGGGCGACCCGGCAAGATCGCCGGGCAACAAAAACCGCCCCGGCGTGCAATCGCCCCGCCCCGCCGCCTGCGCCGCGAACAGATAGCGCGTGTAGCACGCCGCCAGCGCCTGCGCCCGCCCCTCGTCCAGCGGCAGCGACCCGTCCTCGGCCCGCACCACGGCCATGAACTCGCCCGCTTCCGCCCGCTTGGCGATCCGGTCCAGCACGGCCTCCGACCAGTCGGCATAGCTCCGCTCCAGCAGCGACAGGTCAAGCAGCCATTCCCCCGGATAATCGACGATATCCAGATGCACCACGCGCGGCCCCGTCAGCCCGGCCAGAAATCCCGACGGACGCACGCGGAACGACAGGCGCAGCTCGGACACCGCCTTGGTGCTTTCCGGCCAATGCGGCGCATCGCCCGTCAGCGCGGCCAGATGCCCCTCATAGTCGAAACGCGGCAAGGTCAGGTCGGGCTGCGGTTGCAGATAGACCGCCTCGACCCGCCCCTGCGCCACGGCCGAAAGCTGCCCCATGCGCCCGCGGTCAAGCAGGTTCGCCACCAACCCCGTGATAAAGACCGTCTTGCCCGCGCGGCTCAGCCCCGTCACGCCCAGCCGGACCACAGGCTCCAAAGACCCCGAGGCGCGGGCAACCGCCCCTTCGATGCTGCGGACGATTCCGTCCGGAATATTCTGCAAGGCCAAGGCGGACCCCTTTCGTTACGCCCAACATAGGCACGCCGGGCCCCGCTGTGTAGATGCGCCCACCGATACCCCCACCGATACCCCCGCCGATGCACCGCTCACGCCGAAACGCGGGCGGCGCGGCAAAGGGGCGGCCCGGGCGCAAACCGCGGCGCCCGGCAGCGCTGCCCGCGCGAATGCAGCAAGGCTGCCCCTTCCCTTTACTCACCGCGCCGCTTCCGCTAACCCCTTCGCCCATGCCCAGATACGCCTTCCTCATCGAATATGACGGCACGCCCTTCAACGGCTGGCAACGGCAGGGCGGCGGCCAGCTGACCGTGCAGGGCTGCATCGAAGCGGCCCTTGCCCATCTGGAACCCGGCCCCCACACCGTCGCCGCGGCAGGCCGCACCGACACAGGCGTCCACGCCACGGGTCAGGTCGCCACCATCGACCTGCCCCGCGACTGGGACTGCTTTCGCCTGACAGGGGCGATGAACTACCATCTGCGCCACCATCCCGTCTCCATCCTCAGGATCGCGCGCGTGGCCGACGACTTCCACGCCCGCTTCTCGGCGCTCGAACGGCGCTACCTCTTCCGCCTTCTGGCCCGCCGCGCCCCCGTCACGCATGACAAGAACCGCGTCTGGCAAGTGCCCGAACCGCTCGACCTCGCGGCCATGCGGCGCGGCGCGGCCCACCTTGTCGGCAAGCACGATTTCACCACCTTCCGCTCAACCCTCTGTCAGGCCAAAAGCCCCGTCAAAACGCTCGACGAGCTGACGATCACCGAACAGCCCCACGCCCACGGCACGGAATACCGCTTCACGCTCCGCGCCCGCAGCTTCCTGCACAATCAGGTCCGCTCCATCGTCGGCACGCTGCACCGCGTGGGCGCCGGCACATGGCCCCCCGAACAGGTGAAAGCCGCCCTCGACGCCCGCGACCGCGCCGCCTGCGGCCCGGTCTGCCCGCCCCAGGGCCTCTACCTCACCGGCGTCGGCTACGATCACGACCCCTTCGCCTGACCGCTTCATCCTTGCCCAAATACTCGCAGGGGGAGGGCGCGGCCGCGCCCGGGGGGCGGCAGCCCCCCTGCCGCCGCAATTCCCTTGCAGCACCCCGCCGCTCGTCTAAAACTGCCCCAAACGATACGAGGCCCGCATGACCCTGTCCCAGTTGATCCTGTCCCAGTTGAGCGACCCGTTCCGCATCGTGCTGATCGTGGGGCTCGTCATCACGATGCTGCGCACCCGCCCCGTGACGGGCACGCTTCTGCCCCTCGCCTCGGGCATCGCCTTCGTCGCCATCATCATCCCCGTGACGATCACCCAAGGTCTGGGCGAACCGATGTGGCGACAGATCTCGGCTGGACTTCTGTCGAATGCCGTCATCCTCGGCATCGTTCTGGGCGTCTGGGAACTCTACCGCCGCGCGCGCGGCTAAGGCGCGGGGGCTGGTCCGGCCCCGCCTCAGCCCGCAGCCGGGGACAGCAGCCGCCAGACCTCGCCGCGCAGCGTGCCAAGGTCGAAGGGCTTCGAGATGAACCCGTCCGCCCCCAGTGCCAGCGCGCGGCGCTGTTCCTGCGCCGATCCGCGCGCCGTCATCATCAGCACCCGCGTCGCAGCCAGCACCGGATCGCGCCGGATGCCTTCGCAGATCTCGTAACCCGACACCTCGGGCAACATGATATCAAGAAGAACCAGATCGGGCCGCGTGGCGCGGATGTGGTCCAATGCCGTGGCGCCGCTCGCGATGCGGTCGCAGGCCATTCCCTCGCGGCTCACCACATAATGCAGGGCGGTCGCGATATTGTCGTCATCCTCGACGACCAGAACCCGGCGCTTCGCATCTGCGGGCATGGGTCATGTCCTTGCAGCTGAAGG
This sequence comes from Paragemmobacter straminiformis, assembly GCF_014243445.1. Taxonomy (GTDB): domain Bacteria; phylum Pseudomonadota; class Alphaproteobacteria; order Rhodobacterales; family Rhodobacteraceae; genus Paragemmobacter; species Paragemmobacter straminiformis. The sequence goes on along the minus strand of NZ_JACLQD010000003.1, from coordinate 513,525 downwards.
GGCGGAAAGACCGAAAGCACCGCTTACACCGCCAATAAACCGACCGGGGCGCGTCTCCACGCCCCGGCCGTTCACACCTGACCGATCACTTGTCGGCGAAGATGTCTTTCTTGTGCGTGCCGCCCGGAACAAAGATCGCCCCGATCACCACGGTCATCACCGCAACCACGATCGCATACCACAGCCCGCCATAGATGTTGCCGGTCTGGGCCGAGATCGCAAAGGCGGTCGCAGGCAGAAGGCCACCGAACCAGCCGTTGCCGATATGGTAGGGCAGCGACAGACCCGAGTAGCGGATACGGGTCGGGAACAGCTCGACCAGCATGGCCGCGATCGGGCCGTAGACCATCGTCACCAGCAGGATCAGATAGGTCAGGATCAGCACGACCTTGATCTTCTGGCCGGTGAAGATATCGACCACGTTCTGCGCCTTGATGACGGTCTCGTTCTTGTCGGCCACCAGCGGATAGCCCGCAGCGCCCAGCGCGTCGTTCAGGCTCTTCTCGAAGGCCGCTTTCACGCCCTTCTCGGCGTCGAGCGCAGCCTGCGCCGCGTCGATGGCCGCCTGGTCGGTGCCCGCCTTGGCGGTGTCCAGCGCAGCGGTCGCTTCGGCAATCGCCTTGGCATTGGCCGCACCGTCATAGGACGCCACAACCGTTTCGCCCACTTTCACCTGCGCGATGGTCGTCGCCGCATCTTCCACGGTCGAATAGTTGACCGAGGTTTTCGCCAGCGTCGATTTCGCGATATCGCAGGACGAGGTGAACTTCACCGTGCCCGTCGGGTTGAACTGGAACGAGCAGTCTTCCGGCGCAACGCTCACTACGACCGGCGTTTCCTGCGCCGCAGCCAGCGCCGGGTTGGCGGTGGTCGTCAGCATCTTGAACACGGGGAAGTAGGTCAGCGCGGCAATCAGGCAGCCCGCAAGGATGATCGGCTTACGGCCGATCTTGTCCGACAGCGACCCGAAGAACAGGAAGCCGCCGGTGCCAAGGATCAGCGACCACGCCACCATCACGTTGGCGGTGAAGCTGTCGACCTTGACGACGTTCTGAAGGAAGAACAGCGCGTAGAACTGGCCCGAATACCAGACCACGGCTTGACCGGCGGTCAGACCCAGCAGGGCGATGATCGCGATCTTGGCATTGCGCCACTGGCCGAAAGCCTCGCGCAGCGGAGCCTTCGAGGCGGCACCCTCTTCCTTCATCTTCTTGAAGGCGGGGGATTCGTTCATCTGCAAACGGATGTAAAGCGAGATGAGCAGCAGGAAGATCGAGCCGAGGAACGGCACGCGCCAGCCCCACAGGTCGAACGCCTTGATCACCTTCGGCGTGCCGTCGGCGTTCATCACCGCAGCGCCCGCAGCGTCAAGAACCGGCGTCGGATCCCAATGGCCGTTCACATAGCCCTGCACCGACAGGATCACGATAAGCGAGAGCAGCAAGCCCAGCGTCGCCGTGGTCTGGATGAAGGCTGTGAAATAGCCGCGCTGGTTGGCGGGGGCATGTTCGGCCACATAGACCGCAGCGCCACCGTATTCACCCCCAAGCGCCAGGCCCTGCAACATGCGCAGGCCGATCAGGATGATCGGAGCCGCAGCACCCCACGAGGAATAGCCCGGCAGCAGACCGACGAGGAAGGTCGACATGCCCATGATCAGGATCGTCATCAGGAAGGTATACTTCCGGCCGATCAGGTCACCGAGCGAGCCGAACACCAGTGCGCCGAAGGGGCGCACGATGAAGCCGGCGGCAAAGGCCAGCAGCGCAAAGACGTTGCGCGTGGCTTCCGGGAACGAGGTGAAGAACTGCGCGCCGATGATCGCCGCGAGCGAGCCGTAAAGATAGAAGTCGTACCATTCGAAGATGGTTCCCGCAGACGAGGCAAGAATGACCTTCTTTTCCTCGCTGGTCATGGGCCGCGAGCGGTCCCTGACGTTCATTTCCGTAGTCGCCATTAGGCTTCCTCCTTGTTGTCCGGTCTGAAACCGACCGTTACGCTTATTGTTCGGCCGCCCCGCCACCCCCTTCGGGGCACCACATGGCGCAGCCGTCCCCCTTCCTGTCGTGACCGGCTCCTCCCGGACACAACCCCCGTCTATGCCGCGACACCCCTGACGATGCCCGACAGCGCCGCGCGGATACCGGCGATGGACCCCATCGCGTCGATCCGGTGCAGCACGCCCTTGGCCTCGTAATAGGAAATCAACGGCGCCGTCTGGGCGTGATAGGCCTTCAGCCGCTCGCGCACCGTTTCGGCATTGTCGTCGGCGCGGCGCTTGAACGCCGTGCCGCCGCATTTGTCACAAGCACCCGCATGGGCAGGCTGCTTGAATTCGTCATGATAGCCTTCGCCGCAGGCCGCGCAGGTGTAGCGGCCCGACACGCGGCCCACCATCGCCTCGTCATCCACATCAAGCGAGATGGCCGCCGTCACGCTTTGTCCGGCGGCGTCCAGCAGCGCATCCAGCGCCGCCGCCTGCCCGTCGGTGCGCGGAAAACCGTCAAGGATCACGCCACGCGCCACATCATCCGCAGCCATCCGGTCCTTCAGGATGGCCAGCACGATCTCGTCGCTGACAAGCTGCCCCGCTTCCATCACAGCCTTGGCGCGCTTGCCCGCATCGGTTCCGGCCGCAACCGCGGCGCGCAGCAGGTCACCCGTCGAAAGCTGGACCAGACCGAAGTCCTCCTCCAGCATCCGCGCCTGCGTGCCCTTGCCGGCCCCCGGAGGGCCCAGCAAGATCAGCACCGCCGGTTTGACCAGCACCTCGCTCATGCCTTGTTCATCCGGTTGGCGATCAGGTCATCCACCACCGACGGATCGGCAAGGGTCGAGGTGTCGCCCAGCGCGCCGAAGTCGTTCTCGGCAATCTTGCGCAGGATGCGGCGCATGATCTTGCCCGAACGGGTTTTCGGCAGGCCCGGCGCCCATTGGATCAGGTCGGGCTTGGCGATGGGGCCGATCTCGGTCCGCACCCAGGCCTCCAGCTCCTTGCGCAGGGCCTCGGTCGGCTCCTCGCCCTTCATCAGCGTGACATAGGCGTAGATGCCCTGCCCCTTGATGTCGTGCGGATAGCCCACCACCGCCGCCTCGGCCACCTTGGCATGGGCCACCAGCGCCGATTCAACCTCGGCCGTGCCCATACGGTGGCCCGATACGTTGATCACATCGTCCACGCGGCCGGTGATCCAGTAATACCCGTCCGCATCGCGGCGGCAGCCGTCACCGGTGAAGTAATAGCCCGGATACTGGCTGAAATAGGCTTCCTCGAACCGCGCGTGGTCGCCCCACAGCGTCCGCATCATCCCCGGCCAGCTGTCGGCGATGCACAGCACGCCATCGGTCTCCGTTTCCGTCTGCACCTTGGCGCTTGCGGGGTCCAGCACGATGGGCCGGATGCCGAAGAAGGGCTTCGTCGCCGACCCCGGCTTCTGCGGAATGGCCCCCGGCAGCGGGGTGATCAGGTGACCGCCCGTCTCCGTCTGCCAGAAGGTATCGACGATCGGGCATTTCCCCTTGCCGACATGGGTGTTGTACCAGTTCCACGCCTCGGGGTTGATCGGCTCGCCCACCGACCCCAGCAGACGCAAGGACGACAGGTCGTGCTTTTCCACCCACTCCGGCCCCAGCCCCATCAGGCTGCGAATGGCCGTCGGCGCGGTATAGAACTGCGTCACCTTGTGCTTGGCGCAAACCTCCCAGAACCGCCCCGCATCGGGGAAGGTCGGCACGCCCTCGAACATGATCGTGGTCGCGCCATTCGCCAGCGGACCATAGACGATATAGCTGTGCCCCGTGACCCAACCCACATCGGCGGTGCACCAGAACACGTCGCCGTCATGGTAATCAAAGGTCAGCTGGTGCGTCATCGCCGCATAGACCAGATACCCGCCCGAGGTATGCACCACCCCCTTCGGCTTGCCCGTCGACCCCGAGGTGTAAAGGATGAACAGCGGGTCCTCCGCGCCGACTTCGGTATAGGCGCAATAGGGCGAGACAACCTCCATCTCGGCCTTTAGGTCGAAATCCCGCCCTTCGGTCCAGTGCGTCTGGTCGCCCGTGTGCTTCACCACAAGGCACTTCACCTTGTCGCTGCAATGCAGCAGCGCCTGGTCGGCATTGCCTTTCAGCGGGGTTTTCTTGCCGCCGCGCGGCGCCCAGTCGGCGGTGATCACGACCTTGGCTTCGGAATCGTTGATCCGGTTCGCCAGCGCGTCCGGCGAGAAGCCGCCGAACACCACCGAATGGATCGCCCCGATCCGCGCACAGGCCAGCATCGCATAAGCCGCCTCGGGGATCATCGGCAGGTACAGGACGACGCGGTCACCCTTTTTCACCCCGTGCTTCTTGAGCACATTCGCCATGCGGCAGGTCTGTTCCAGCAACTGCGCATAGGTGATGTGCTGCGCGGGGGTTTTCGGATCATCCGGCTCCCAGATGATCGCCGTCTGGTTGGCGCGGCGGGCCATATGGCGGTCGATGCAATTGGCGCTGACGTTCAGCTTGCCGTCCTCGAACCATTTGATCGAGACCTTGCCCAGCTCGAAGCTCGTGTCCTTGACCTTGGTGTAATCCTGGATCCAGTCGATGCGCTGGCCCTGTTCGGCCCAAAAGGCCACCGGATCGGCGACAGAAGCCGCATACATCTTCTCATAGCCCGCCGCATCGACATGCGCCTTGGCGATGAAATCGGACGAGGCCGTATAGGCCTTCGTCGGCTGTGCGGTATCCGCCATAGTCAGTCCTCCCGTAACGCGGGCCGGTCCACCCGCTTGCATCGGCCGCCCGACATGGCGACCCCTCTCCCACCTGCACTTTTACACTATGCGTAAAATTACAGCTAACTCTAATTGCTGCAACGATTTTTCTGTCAATTAATTTGCAGAATATTGGTTAAATCCGTAAATCTGGCGTAAATCCGGCCAAATTCACTTTGCATTCAAGGCGCTGTGTTCAGCCCCCGCAAACGCCGCTTTGTCCAGGGAATCGCGCCTTTGGCCCCATGCGGGCGCGGCGCGCCATTTGCCGCAGCCACAGGGCCGCGACAAGCCCGCCACAGGGCCAAGCACGGCCCCGTTCGCCACGAATCACCTGCCTGTAGATGTTTGCGCTACCGCTCCGGCGCGCCCAATGCGGCAAGATCGGCCGCGAACCGCGCCTTCAACCCGTGGTGGCGCAACGCCTCGGCAACCTGCGGGCGCGCGCCGACCACCGTCAGGCTTCCGCCCCGCCGCGCCATCTTGCGCGCGAGCAGCAGGAAAGACCGCACCCCCGATGAATCGATCATCGGCACATCGGTCAGATCCAGCACGAATTCCCTTGGCCTGTCCGCGATCCGGTCCAGCACCGACCCAAGCCGCGCCGCCGCGCCAAAGAACCACGGCCCCCGCAGACGGCAGATCACCCGCTCGCCGTCATCGGTGGCAAAGGGGGTCTCGCCCTCCACCTCGGCCGCCTCGGACATGCGGCTGATGAACACCAGCCCCCCCAGCGCGAAGCCGACCACGATCCCCTCGGTCAGGTCGCGGAACACCACCAGCCCAAAGGTGACCAGCAGCACCAGCGCATCCGCACGGCTCGACCGCAAAAGCTGCCACGCCTCTTCCTTCTCGGCCATGTTCCACGCCACCACGGCCAGCACTCCGGCAAGCGCGGCCAGCGGAATGAACCCCGCAAGGGGGGCTGCGACCAGCATGAAGGCCAGCACGAACAGCGCATGCAGCATCCCCGAAACCGGCCCGCGCGATCCGGCCCGCACATTCGTCGCCGTCCGCGCGATGGTTCCCGTCACGCAGAAGCCGCCGAACAGCGCCGATCCGATGTTCGCCGCCCCCTGCGCCACCAGCTCCGCATTGGACCGGTGCTGCCGCCCGCTCATTCCGTCGGCCACCACCGCAGACAACAGCGATTCAATCGCGCCGAGCAGGGTGAAGGACAGGGCAAAAGGCAGCGCCGCCCAGATCTTCGCCATATCCATCGCGGGCAAGGCCGGCGCAGGCGGCACGCGCGGCAATTCCCCGAACTTCGACCCGATGGTCGCCACCGGCAGCGCCAGAACCGCGGCAATGACCGAAGCCGCGATCACCGCCAGCAGCATCCCCGGCCAATGCGGCCTGACCCGCTTCAGCCCCTGGATGACCGCCACGACCCCCAGCGCCAGCGCGCAGGCCGCAGGCGTCACCGTCCCCTTCGCCGCCCATAGCGCCTGAACCTTGGCGATGATCTCGGCAGGCTCTCCGCCCGTCAGGGTCAGCCCGAACAGGTCCTTGATCTGGCTCGAGAAGATGATGACCGCGATCCCCGCCGTGAACCCCACCGTCACCGGATAGGGAATGAAGCGCACATAGGTTCCCAACCGCAGCAGCCCCGCCGCCATCAGCAGGAACCCCGAAAGGAAGGTGGCAAGGATCAACCCGTCGAGTCCGCTTTTCATGACGCAGGCCGCGACCAGCACGATGAACGCCCCCGCAGGCCCGCCGATCTGGAACCGCGACCCGCCAAGCGCGGAAACAAGGAACCCGCCCACGATGGTCGTATAAAGCCCCCGCTCCGGCCCGACCCCGCTGGCAATGGCAATCGCCATGCTTAGGGGCAGCGCCACGATGGCGACGGTCAACCCCGCGATGGCATCGGCCCGCAGGTCCGCAAAGCGGTAACCCTCGCGCAGGACCGTGATGATCTTCGGGGTAAACTGGGCCGAAAAGGTGCCTGTCGCGCTCATGTCGCCACCATGCCTGTTTTGCGGTGCAGCAAACGCCTCTAGGGCGGGCAAGTCAACGCGGCAGAATGGACGGTTCGAACAGCCTCGCCTTGATATGCGACAGCCCATGCCCCCCACCCTCCGATGGTCACAGGGTGCAAGCGTTCGGGAAAGGCTCCGGTGGAGCGTTTCCCGGACGCGCCGTTAGGTCCGCGCGCGCCACGGGGGGTGGGCGCCCTTGCGCACGCCCCCGGGGGCGGGGCGTGCGCGGACCGTGGCTTTGGGCCACGGTCCAGCCCTGCCGCCGTGCCTGGGTTTGAAGCCGTTGCCCAGCAAAGGACACGCGGGCTAACCCCTCCCCCCAACCCCGTTGCACCCAACCCCCAACCCCGCCGATAAGGAACCAACCCGAGGACCCCGCCCATGCCCAAAGACCCCGTCCAAGCCGCCACGCCCGAAGCCATCGCCCTCGCCCGCGACCTTCTCGCCCTGCCCCATGCCGCACTCGCCGTGACCGACCCTGCCGATGGCACCCCCGCCATCAGCCGCATCGCCCTTGGCCTCTCGCCCGATGGCCCCGTCACGCTGATATCTTCGCTCTCCGCCCACCACGCAGCCCTTCAGGCCGACCCCGCCTGCGCCCTTCTGCTGGGGGAACCGGCGGCCAAGGGCGACCCGCTCACCCACCCGCGCCTGATGCTGAAAGCCCGCGCCGAATTCGTGGCCCCGGACGACCCCGCCCGCCCCGCGCTGCGTGACCACTGGTTGCAAACCCACCCAAAGGCGAAACTCTACATCGACTTCGCCGACTTCGCCTTCGTCCGCCTGCACCCCGTCTCGGCCCTTCTCAACGCGGGCTTCGGCAAGGCGCACCGCCTTTCCGCCGATGACCTGAAATAGCCAAAGGGCGGCCCCGCAGGACCGCCCCAAATCCGTTCGAACGGATTTGCAAATTTCTTCGAAGAAATTTGCCCTTACGTCGGCACGTCACACCGCACCGTCACATTGACCTTCCCCTTCACCGCGCCCGGCCATTTGAGGCTGACCGCCGTCTTCGCCGTGCCCTGCTCGACCAGCGTATAGGGCAGCGCATATTGCGCCACGTTCGACCCGTTGGTCACCGCCCCCTCGGCCACGACCGCAGTGACATTCCGTGCGCGGCCCGAGAACGGAAGGAATCCCCCCGTCTCCACCACCCAAGTGTCGGCAGCCGAAACCTGCGTATGCTCCATCACCAGCGGGCTCACCGTGATCTGGGTGATCCCGTTATAGGTATTCCCGTCAAAGACGATGTTGCGGAACCGCCCCGTATCCAGCGCGGCAAAGCTCGTATCCACCGCATCCACACGGTCGATGAAGCCGTTGACCGTCCGGAAGGCGTTGTTCGTCACCGCCAAGCCGTTGATGTAATGCCCCGACCCGCGCGGCGTGATGACCAGCCAGCGGAAAAAGGCGGCGACATCGATGGCCATGAAGATGTTGTTGCTCATGGTGAGCCCGCCGAAGGAAAAGCCCGACACAAGGTCCGGCTCGGCATCATGCTCGTTCGACCATTCGATGAAACAGTTGTCGACATAGTTGCCGCTGAACACCGTCTTCACATTGGTCGAGGTAAAGACCACCCCCGCCTTGCGCGTCCCGTCGGTCTGGTCATCCCCCTGGAAGAAGTGGTTGCCAAGGAACAGATGCCCCGTCCCGCCGATGATCGCGAAATGCGCGAAACGCACCACGCGGTTGTCCCTGATCTTGGTGTCATTGGCGTTGGTGTTCATCGCAATGCTGGTCCGGCTCTGCGCCGCCATCGCCTGCTCGTTCGACAGGAACTGGCAGGTATCCACCATCAGCCCCTGACAACCCGACCCGATCGAGGTGATGCCCCGATCCTTCGGGCGGTTGAAGACCGCATTCTCGATGCGGTTGGTCAGCCCCACCTTGGACAGCATCAACCCCGAACAGGTGCCGTTGCAGTTGAACTCCACCTCGCGGATCTCGAAGCGCGCAAGGTTCTCGAACCCGCTGAAATCGAGCAGGTATTTGTAACGCTCGAAGGTGAAGGTCCGCGTTCCCGCCGCCGCGAACAAAGGCTGGCTCAGTTCCAGCGTCCCCGCGCTGACATTCTTGCCCCGCACATAGACCTCGCGCCCCACGCCCGTGCCGCTGATCCGTGCGCCAAGGGGAATGTTGGCCACATTCGCCACCCCCGACAGCCGCAGGGGCGCGGCGGTGGCATAGGTCGCAACACTCGTCACCGTCGTCGTCGCCCATGCGGCCGAACCGTTGGGCGAAAGCTGCCCGTTCATCAGCACGCGCCGCCCGTTGAAACTGGTCAGCCCCGCAACGGCCGCGACATCCAGCGGTTCGGCCAGCTCGATCTGCCGCCCCGACAGGTCAAGCGCCACATGGTCCGAGAAATAGAACAGCGCCTGCAACGCCTTGCGGAACCCCGCAAGCTCGCTCCCGAAAGCGGCGGAATAGGTGTCGAGGTCGAAGTTCCGCGTGCAGACCAGCCGCGATGCCGCAGGCATGTCGAGCGTGCCGATAAAGCGCACGGGGTTGTTGAAGGTCAGGTTGCCGCCGATGGCATAGCTTCCGGCCGAAACCAGAACCGTCCGCCCCCCTGCTGCCGCATCCGCTGCCGCGAAAGCCGCCGTGTCATCGGTCACCCCGTCGCCCTTGGCACCATAGTCGCGCACATCGACCGTGGCGAACAGATCGCCAAGGAAAATGCCGCTCACATCCTCGACCACGATGTCGTCGATCCGCACAACGCCCCCCGTGGCCCCCGTCAGGTCGATCCCGAAATGCCCATAGGCGGGCTGGGTCCCCCAGACCATGTCCACCCCGCCCCGATTGCCCGACCCGACGATGGCCTGCACCGTCACCACCGACCCGTAGCCCGGCAGCACCACCGCCGGCCCGACCTGCACGGCACTTGCCACGTTGGTTCCGTTGGCCGCCTCGGCAAAGCCCGCGATGCGGACCGAAGGCAGGTTCCCCGACAGGCACTTCACCCGCGCCGTCACCCGCAGATACATGCCGGGCAGAAACGGGATGCGCTGGAAACAGCGCAGCTTCAGCGTCGCGGTGGTTTTCTGCACCTCGAGACAGCCCGCGAAATCCTGATCGGCGGGCACAAAGGCCGCATTGGGCTGTGCGGCCCATGTGCCCTGCCCTGCAAGCCCGTCCTCGCGCGACCAGAGGTTCAGCCCCGCCGCAAAGGCCGGAGGCATCAGCGCCAGCCCGTCCGTAATCGCCTTGTTCATCGCCCGTCACCCCTCGCCCGTTTCGGATGGGGGATAGGGGTAGCAACACGGGGTTAACCGCGCGTCAGACCAGCGTACGCCGCCCCCCGCCCACGATTTTTCTGCGAAAAATCATCCCCCCCACCTGTCGCAGCACCCGTGGCACAGGCAGGGGGGGCCAGCCCCCATCGGCCGATGGCCGATTCCCCCGGGATATTTCGGGGAATGTGAAAGGGCAAAAAGCACGCCCTTTCCGTTTGTCCGACGGCGCAGGGGTATCACGGACCGGACTGCCCGGGTCGCGCGGGCAAGCGGAACCCTAGGCCCCGACCCCCGGTTCGGGCAACAGCTGCACGGCGTTGATCTGCCAGCCTTCGGCGGTTTCGACCATCTGGTAATCCAGAATATGCGTCCGCCCCGCCTGATCGGTGATCATCACCTTCTGCCACAGGTTCCCCGCCACCTCGCGCGCCTCGAGCATCTTCACCGCACCGGGACGATGCACCATCGGATAGCCCTGCGTCACCATCGCGCCGAAATTCTGCGGCGTCATGAAGATGCCCTTGATCGTGGGCGAGGCAAAGGTGAAGGCCGTGGCGAAATCATCGGCCTTGAAGGCCTCGAGCTGGTTCAGGATCGTCGCCTGCATCGGGTTGTCCTGCGCCATGACCGGCGCAGAGAGGCAAAGGGCAGTCAGTAAGACAAAGGCAGTGCGTCGCATCGGCGGCCTCCTTCGGTGATCGTCCCCGCCCAAAGGGTAGGCCAAGGCAAAGGCGGGTCAAGCCGCATCGGGGCGCGGGGTCACCCCCGCGCGTCCGGCAAGACCAGCGCCCGAAGGGGCGTTTACTGAACCAGCCCGCCCGCAAGCGCGCGGTCGATCAGCGCCACGGTCTCGTCCACGCCGTAAAGCGCTACGAACCCGCCAAAGCGCGGCCCGTCCGATGCGCCCAGCAGAACCTCGTAAAGCGCCTTGAACCAGTCGCGCAGCGGTTCGAACCCGTGTTCCTTGCCCACGGCAAAGACCATCGACTGCAACGCCTCGTCGTCCAGGCCCCCGTCCCAGGCCACCAGCCGCGCCCGCAACTCGCCTATCGCCGCCCGCTCCTGATCGGTCGGCAGGCGGAACACCCGCGTCGGCGCGATCTTGTCGGCGAAATAGCGCACCGCAAAGCCCGCCGCCGCGTCAAGGTCGGGGTTCGCCTCGGGCGAGGCCTCGGGCGCATAGCGCCTGATGAACCCCCACAGCCCCTTGGCATCCTTGGCCCCCGCCACGCTCGCCAGATTGAGCAGCATCGAGAAGGGCACCACCATATGGCTGGCGGGCGGCTGGCCGCCGTGGATATGCCACACCGGATTGTTCACCTGCGCGTCGATCTCTTGCGTCGGATAGGCGCGCAACTGCTGGTGGTATTCGTCCACCGCCCGCGGGATCACGTCGAAATGCATCCGCTTCGCCGTCTTGGGCTTTTGATACATGAAATACGAAAGGCTCTCCGTCGCCGCATAGGACAGCCATTCGTCGATGGTCAGCCCGTTGCCCTTGGACTTCGAGATCTTCTGCCCCTGATCGTCAAGGAACAGCTCATAGGTCATATGGTTCGGCTTCCTGCCGCCCAGCACCTCGCAAATCCCGTCATAGATCGGGGTATTGGTGCTGTGGTCCTTGCCATACATCTCGAAATCGACATCCAGCGCCGCCCAGCGCGCGCCGAAATCGGGCTTCCATTGCAACTTGACGTTGCCGCCCGTGACGGGAAGCGTCCATTCCTTGCCGTCCTCGTCGTCGAAGGTGATGGTGCCGTCGTTGGCGTTCACCTCCTTCATCGGCACGTAAAGCACCCGCCCCGTGACGGGGTGGATCGGCAGGAAAGCCGAATAGGTCTTTTGCCGTTCGTCCCGAAGCGAGGCGAGCATGATGTCCATGATCGCGTCATAGCGCTCCGCCGCCAGCCGCAGCGTGTCGTCGAAGCGGCCCGATTTGTAGAATTCCGTGGCGCTGATGAATTCATACTCGAACCCGAAGGTATCGAGGAACCGCCGCAGCATCGCGTTGTTGTGGTGCCCGAACGAGTCATACTCGCCATAAGGGTCCGGCACGCTGGTCAGCGGCTTTTGCATGTGCTGGCGCAGCATGTCCTGCTGCGGCACGTTTTCCGGCACCTTGCGCATGCCGTCTACATCGTCGGAAAAACAGATCAGCCGCGTCGGAATGTCCGAAATCACCTCGAAGGCGCGGCGGATCATCGTGGTCCGCGCCACCTCGCCAAAGGTGCCGATATGCGGCAGGCCCGACGGGCCATAGCCGGTCTCGAACAGCACATAACCCTTTTCGGGGTCTTTCTTTTCGTAGCGTTTCAGGATGGCGCGGGCCTCTTCAAAGGGCCAGGCTTTCGATTTCATCGCTGCATCGCGCAATGTTGACATCGCCACACATCCTATTCCGTCCCAAAGGCCCCGTGCCCTTGGAAAATCAGGCCTCGTCTATTGCCGCCCCCGCCCCGCGTCAATAATCTAAGGGCTGACCCCATAAGGAATCCGTGCCGTGTCCGACTCTTCGCCCATGTCGCCGCAAGACGCCCTGATCGCCGTGATGATCGCCTGCTCCGCGTCCGACGAGAATATGCGTACCGCCGAACTCGTCGCCATCCAGCGCATGGTCAACCACATGCCGGTCTTTGCCGCCTACGACGCCGACCGCATCCGCCGCATCAGCCAGATCGTCTTCGACCTGTTCGAGGAAGAAGACGGCCTCGACGCCCTCTTCGGCCTGATCCGCGACGCCCTGCCCGAACGGCTGAACGAAACCGCCTATGCGCTGGCCTGCGATGTCGTCACCGCCGACGGCAAGCACAACGACGTCGAACTCCGCATGCTCGAGGAAGTGCGCGAGGAACTCAGCATCGACCGCCTCCACGCCGCCGCCATCGAATGGGGCGCCCGCGTCCGGCACATGACACCCTGACCGCCATCCCCCGCCCCGCAAGACCGCGCCACGCCCCGACGCAATCTGCGCAAAGCGGAAAGGGACCAAAGCCCCCCTTCCTCTTGCCCTAAATATCCTCGGGGGGTGAGGCCGCAGGCCGAGGGGGGCAGACAGCCCCCCTGTCCACGCCAGCCCTGTCCACGCCAACCCCGGCAAAGGCCCCGCCTGACAGGCCCCCGCATCCGTGTGCCGCAACGGTCAGACGTAAATCCCCGCCCAACGCGCGATCAACTGGCCTTGCAGCCGCCGCGCGCGCCGCAGCCAGGCCTTGCCGCCGGGGGGTTGCTCGCGCTCGGCGCGGCTCAGGCCGTCGCGGCGTCCGGTATCGGCGCAATAGATGGCAAAGGCCATCTCGCGCCCCTTCGGCGGCTGGATATATCCCACAAGGCCCGAGGCGAAATTCAGCGTCCCCGTCTTGCCGATCACCTTCACCGGCGACTCGATCGCCGCCCCGTCCTCGCCCTTCATCCCCAGATCGCGCAGAACGGCCTTCAGCGGCGCGCCCATCGGCGTGCCCTGCGCCGCGACCAGCGCCCGCACCATCTCGACCGGCGCGATGCGCGATGCCGCCCCCAACCCCGAATGGTCGACAAAGCGCGCCCGCACCCCAAGCCGCGCCTGCGCCCAGTCCGCCATCGCCCCGCCCGAGGCCGCCAAGCCCCCCTGACCGCTCGACGCAAGGCCCATGACCTCGGCGGTCAGGTTGGTCGACCAGCGCAGCATCCGGCGCAGCACATCGGGCAAGGGGTCTCCCGCCACTTCGGCCAGAACCGATGCCCCCTGCGGCACGGCACCCGCGACCCGCGCCTCGGGCAGGGCAATCCCCTGCGCCGCGCACAGCGTCTGGAACACCTCGCCCGCGTAAAGCCCGGGGATGCGCACCGGCAGCCATCGGCTTCCGCCCTTGCCAAGGGCATCGCGCGACACGGTCCAGTCCTCGGCCCCGCGCTGCGCCTGATAGGTGAACAGCGGCGCATCGCGCTGCACCACCTTCATCCGCGCCATCCGCACCAGCGGCACGAACCTTTCGCCCCGCGCGTCCATCTGCACGGCATAGCCGCCACCGTCGCGCTTCCATTCGAAATTGACGCGGTTGTAATTCAGGTTCAGCCCCGAGATCGCGGGGTTGTAGCCCACATGCTCGGGCTGGTCCGACGCGATTTCGTCGATATAGGGAAGGGCCGCGTCATAGACGTAAAAGCCCCCCGCGATCCCGCGCACCCCCGCCTGCGCCAGCCGCGCGGCAAGATCGCCCAGATCGTCGGTGTCCAGTTCCGGATCGCCCGTTCCGGCAAGCACGATGTCGCCCTGCACCACCCCGCCCGAAACCGGCCCCGTCGCCAGCACCCGCGTGGCAAAGCGGTGCCCCTCGCCCAGCCGCTCCAGCGCGAAAAGCGAGGTGATGACCTTGGCCGTGCTGGCAGGGGGCAAGGCATGGTCGCCGTGCAGGGCCTCCAGCACCTTGCCCGTGGCGGCATCGGCAATGCAAAAGCCCACATCCCCGCCAAGCTGTGCCGTTGCGATCAGATCGGCCGCCGAAGGCGCCGCCCCTTCGGCCAGAACCGGCGCGGCCACCCCTGCCAGCAACCCCGCCAGAACGCCACGCCGCGAAATCATCGCATCCCTCCCGAAACCCTGACGAAACGCTAACGGCACAAGGGCAAAGGGCGCAAGCCTGCCATTCGTCCGCCCGTCCGGCGCCGCCCGTCCGGCGCAGCACGGGCCGCAGGGGCCACCCGCCTATCGCCGCCAATCCCCCCGCGCCCTGATCGCGCTCGACGAAGACCCGTCCATCGGCAGGTTGACAAAACACCAGACCGGCGCGTCCCGCATCCGCAACTGCTCGCCCCGCGACACCCGCGCCCCGTTGAAGATGCGCGCGGCCTTGCTCATCCGGCCGCGCACGCCCCAACCGGGCCGCGCCAGCACGCCCACCGGCACGCGCAGCAAGATCTCCTGCCACCGCTCCCACCGATGGAACTGCCCCAGATTGTCGGCCCCCATCAGCCAGACGAAGCGCACCCCCGGATACAGCCGTTGCAGCGCCGTGATCGTGTCCACCGTCCGCCGCGTGCCAAGCCGCGCCTCCAGATCGCTCACCACCACACGCGGGTCGCGCATCACCGCTTTCGCCCGCGCCATCCGGTCGGCCAGCGGCGCAGGCCCCTGCGCCTTCAGCGGATTTCCGGGCGACACCAGCCACCAGACGCGGTCAAGACCCATGCGTTTCAGCGCCTCGCGCGTGATATGCGCATGGCCTTCATGCGCCGGATCGAACGACCCGCCCAGCAGTCCGATCACCATCCCCGTCGCGGCTTTCGGAAACCCTGCCCGCAAATCGCCTCTCCCCGCCCATACGGGCAAAAGCCGAACCACCCCACGTTGCCCTTGTCCAGCATTATCGCTACATACACGCCAACCCAAAGATCGATCAGGAGCGGCACGATGGCCTCGTATCAATACGTCTATCACATGGAAGGGGTCTCCAAGACCTATCCCGGCGGCAAGAAGTGCTTCGAGAACATCCACCTCAACTTCCTGCCCGGCGTGAAGATCGGCGTCGTCGGCGTCAACGGCTCGGGCAAATCCACCCTGCTGCGCATCATGGCCGGACAGGACACCGATTTCAAAGGCGAGGCCTGGGCCGCCAAGGGGGCCAAGGTCGGCTACCTCTCGCAGGAACCCTACCTCGACCCCGCGCTCGACGTGAAGGGCAACGTGATGCTGGGCGTTGCCAAGCAGCAGGCGGTTCTCGACCGCTACAACGAACTCGCCATGAACTACTCCGACGAAACCGCCGACGAGATGGCCGCCCTGCAAGACCAGATCGACGCCGAAAACCTGTGGGAGCTTGAAGCGACCGTCGGCGTGGCGATGGACGCCCTGCGCTGCCCGCCCGACGATGCCGATGTCGAAAGCCTGTCGGGTGGCGAACGCCGCCGCGTGGCGCTGTGCAAGCTGCTGCTCGAAAAGCCCGACATGCTGCTCTTGGACGAACCGACCAACCACCTCGACGCGGAATCGATCGCATGGCTGCAAAAGCACCTGATCGACTACAAGGGCACGATCCTGATCGTGACCCACGACCGCTACTTCCTCGACGACATCACCTCGTGGATCCTCGAACTCGACCGTGGTCGCGGCATCCCCTACGAGGGCAACTATTCCGCATGGCTCGACCAGAAGGCCAAGCGCATGCAGCAGGAAGCCCGCGAGGACAAATCCAAGCAGAAAGCGCTCGAGAAGGAACTCGAATGGATCCGCGCCGGCGCCAAGGCCCGTCAGGCCAAATCGAAAGCCCGTATCCAGCGCTATAACGAAATGGCGGGCCAGACCGTGCTTGAACGCTCGTCCACCGCGCAGATCATCATCCCCAACGGCGAACGCCTCGGCAACAAGGTGATCGAGGTCGTGGGCCTGAAAAAGGCGATGGGCGACCGCCTCTTGATCGAAGACCTCTCCTTCACCGTCCCGCCGGGTGCCATCGTCGGCGTCATCGGCCCGAACGGCGCGGGCAAGTCCACGCTGTTCCGCATGATCACGGGTCAGGAAAAGCCCGACGAAGGCACGATCACCCTCGGCGACACCGTGCAACTCTCCTACGTCGACCAGTCGCGCGACGCGCTCGACCCCAACAAGACCGTTTGGGAGGAAGTCTCGGGCGGCTCCGAAGTCATCCATCTGGGTGACATGGAGATGAACTCGCGCGTCTATACGGGGGCCTTCAACTTCAAAGGCACCGACCAGCAGAAGAAAGTCGGCCTCCTCTCGGGCGGGGAACGCAACCGCGTCCACATGGCCAAACTGCTGCGCGCGGGCGGCAACGTGCTGCTGCTCGACGAACCGACCAACGACCTCGACGTCGAAACCCTGCAAGCCCTCGAATCCGCGATCGAGGAATTCGCAGGCTGCGCCGTCATCATCAGCCACGACCGCTTCTTCCTCGACCGCCTCTGCACCCATATCCTCGCCTACGAAGGCGACGCCCATTGGGAATGGTTCGAAGGCAACTTCCAGGCCTACGAGGAAGACAAGGTCCGCAGGCTCGGGCCGGATTCCATCGAACCCAAGCGCGTCAAATACAAGCGTTTCAGCCGCTGATCCGGCGCGAATCATCCGAACCGATCCCAAAGCCCCGGCCCGCGCCGGGGCTTTTTCGTTCCCGGATGTGAAACAGGCGGCAACCGCGGGTTGTCCCGCCGATCCTCCCCGCAGCCTCGCCCGCCGGGTTTCTTCGCCCGGCCTGTTCCCCAAGGAACAGCCAAATTCTCGCCACAATAGCGATACCCCGACGAAAGTATGGGTCAGATCGCGGCCGAATTCGGCCCATCCATATGATTTTCAAACAGAATAAGCAGAAACACACGGCGCGAACGCGCGGCGCGACCTGTCCCAAAAGAGAATTTGACACATCCTTAAGTCGTGCCTAATCCATTAATGGTCAGGCGTTGCCCCCGGCCTCGCCACAAAGAAACCGTAATTTTATCGATCGACATAGGTACGAGTCATGGCAACCAACCCCCCCTCTGCGACCTCGTTCAGCAACACCCCGCAGGCCGCAAACGATCTTTTCCTTCTGAACGAAGACACGGTCTCGCTTGCGGGCGGCAATATCCTCACCCTCGACGTGATGGCCAATGACGCGGGCGGCAACGCCAAGCAGCTCTGGTCGCTCGACGATACCGCGCTCTTTGCCAACCTCAAGTTGGCCGACACCTCCGGCGCATGGGAAACGACCGCCGGCGGCAACCAGATGCGCATCGTCAACGGCAAGGTCGAACTGAACCTGTCCAGCGCGCTCTCTCCCTATGGCGGCAGCGTGCAGGGCCTCGGCGCGGGTGAAAAGATCACCGACAGCTTCTACTACACCATCCGCCTCGCCAACGGCACGCTCAGCCTCGCCAAGGCCGATTTCACCATCACCGGCCAGAACGACGCGCCGGTCATCACCTCGACCGCACGCTCTGTCGCCTTCACCGAAGACAGCCCCGCCTTCAGCGCCGTCGGCCGGATCACCGCGACCGATGCCGATACGAATGACCGCCTGTCCTTCTCGGGCAACGTCTCCGACAGCTTCGGAACCTTCACGGTGAACGCAAGCGGCGTCTGGAGCTTCGATCTCAAGACCTCCGGCTCTGCCGTCCAGTCGCTCGCCAAGGGCGAGGTCAAGACCCTGACCTACCCCGTCACCGTCTCGGACGGCAATGGCGGCACCGCCACGCAAGACGTGACCATCACCATCACCGGCACCAATGACGCGCCGACCATCAGCGCCCATTCCACCGCCTCGGGCAGCACGGGCGAAGACGACACCGCCCTCGCCTCGGGCCAGATCATCGCCAGCGACATCGACAACGGCGCGATCCTGACCTACTCGGCCGCAACCAGAACCAGCGGGGCGGCCGATTTCGGCACCTTCGACATCGCCAACGATGGCAAATGGACCTTCACCCTGGCGAACGGCAACGCCGCCGTCCAGTCACTGGCCGAAGGTCAGGTCAAGACCATCATCTACACTGTCACCGTGACGGACCAGCATGGCGCAACCGCCACCCGTATGGTCACCGTCACCGTCACCGGCACCAATGACGCGCCGGTCATCACCGCGGCAGACACGACCGCCACGCTGCCCGAGGATGGCACCGCCACCGCCACCGGCCAGATCACCGCCGCCGACGTCGATACCGGCGCAACCCTGTCCTACAGCGCCACCGCGCAAACCGAAGGCAGCGCCGACTACGGCAGCTTCTCGGTCGACAATTCCGGCAAATGGACCTTTGCCCTGTCCAACGGCGCCGACGCGGTCCAGACCCTTGCCGAGGGCACGTCGGTCGAACTGACCTATACCGTCACCGTGAAGGACGACAAAGGCGCGACCGCAACGCAGGACGTCACGGTCACTATCACCGGAACGAACGACGCGCCGGTCATCACTGCCGCAGACACGGCCGCCAACGTCGCCGAGGATGGCACCGCCACCGCCACCGGCCAGATCACCGCCACCGACGTCGATACCGGCGCAACCCTGACCTACAGCGCCGAAGCATCGAACGCGGGGCACGCCGACTACGGCAGCTTCTCGGTCGACGGCAACGGCGGATGGAGCTTTGCCCTGTCCAACAACAGCGCGGCAGTCCAGTCGATCGCCGAGGGCAAGTCGGTCGAACTGACCTATACCGTCACCGTCACCGATGAACATGGCGCAACCGCAACGCAGGACGTCAAGGTCACCATCACCGGCACCAATGACGCCCCCGTCATCACCTCCTCCGCCCAAACGGGCGCGGTGGCCGAAGATGGCACGCTGACCGCATCCGGCACCGTCACCGCGACCGATGTCGACACCGGCGCGACGCAGTCTTTCAG
The DNA here is from genome assembly GCF_014243445.1 of Paragemmobacter straminiformis. Classification (GTDB taxonomy): domain Bacteria; phylum Pseudomonadota; class Alphaproteobacteria; order Rhodobacterales; family Rhodobacteraceae; genus Paragemmobacter; species Paragemmobacter straminiformis. The sequence goes on along the minus strand of NZ_JACLQD010000003.1, from coordinate 494,231 downwards.
CGGCAGCGCCACCGGCACCTACGGCGCCTTCGCCGTCGATGCCGCCACAGGCCAGTGGACCTATACGCTCGACAACGCCGCCCACCAGAACCTTGCACAGGGCGAGACCAAGACGGAAACCTTCACCGTCACCGTGAAGGACGACAAAGGCGCAACCGCAACGCAGGACGTCAAGGTCACCATCACCGGCACCAATGACGCCCCCGTCATCACCTCCTCCGCCCAAGCGGGCGCGGTGGCCGAAGATGGCACGCTGACCGCATCCGGCACCGTCACCGCGACCGATGTCGATACCGGCGCGACGCAGTCCTTCAGCGGCAACGCCACCGGCACCTACGGCGCCTTCGCCGTCGATGCCGCCACAGGCAAGTGGACCTATACGCTCGACAACGCCGCCCACCAGAACCTTGCACAGGGCGACACCAAGACGGAAACCTTCACTGTCACCGTGAAGGACGAGCATGGCGCAACCGCAACGCAGGACGTCAAGGTCACCATCACCGGCACCAATGACGCCCCCGTCATCACCTCGTCCGCCCAAACGGGCGCGGTGGCCGAAGATGGCACGCTGACCGCAACCGGCACCGTCACCGCGACCGATGTCGATACCGGCGCGACGCAGTCCTTCAGCGGCAACGCCACCGGCACCTACGGCGCCTTCGCCGTCGATGCCGCCACAGGCCAGTGGACCTATTCGCTCGACAACGCCGCCCACCAGAACCTTGCACAGGGCGAGACCCAGACGGAAACCTTCACCGTCACCGTGAAGGACGACAAAGGCGCAACCGCAACGCAGGACGTCACGGTCACCATCACCGGCACCAATGACAAGCCCGTGTTCACGGCCGCTGCCCCGACGGTCTCTATGACCGAAGACCAGCTTTCCGTTTCCGGTCAGGTGCAGGCAACCGATGTCGATGGCGATGCCGTCACCTATGGCCTCTCGGGGATGCCCGTCGCTGACAAGTTCAGCTCGATCTCGGTCAGCAACAACGGCGCATGGAGCTATCAGGTCAACCCGTCGTCGGTGCAGTCGCTTCACGCGGGTGAAACCGATGTCGAAACCTTCAACATCGTGGCCTATGACACGAACGGGGGCGCCGTCATCCAGACCGTAACGGTCAACATCACAGGCGTGAACGATGCGGCGGCCATCGGCGGCGTGTCGACCGGATCGGTCACGGAAGACGGCACATTGACGGCCAACGGGAAAGTGACGGTCACCGACGTCGACCACGACGAGGCCGCCTTCCGCGCCCCGACAAGCCTCACCGGCACCTACGGCACCTTCACCTTCAACACCGCCAACGGCGAATGGACCTATGCCCTGAACAACGCCAGCACGGCGGTGCAGGCGCTGAACACCGGCGCCTCGCTGCAAGACAAGCTCACCGTCTCCTCGCTCGACGGCACGGCAACCAAGGACATCGTCGTCACGATCAACGGCGCGGACGAGGTTTCGCAGACCCCCTCTACCCTTGGCGCGGTCGACACCACCAACCAAGATCCGAACGACCCGAACGGCTCGGGCTTCCCCGAAACACCGAATAACTTTGGCAACAATATCAAAGGTACCAGTTCGGCCGACAACATCTCGGCATTGGGCGGGGATGACACCGTCTTTGCCCGCAACGGGGCCGATACGGTCGATGGCGGGCCGGGCTTTGACACTCTCTACGGCGGCGCAGGAAACGACTCGCTGATCGGGTCCGGCGATGGCGACTCGCTCTATGGTGGCTCGAACAACGACGCGCTGAACGGGGGCAGCGGCAACGACTCCCTCATCGGCGGTTTTGGGGCCGATACGCTGACGGGAAGCTCGGGCGACGACCGCTTCATCTTCCTGTCGACTTCGGATCGGGGCGACAGCATCACCGATTTCAAGACCTCGGGCACCGACAAGATCGACGTCTCGGCCATCGACGTCAACGCCATCGCAGCGGGCGATCAGGCCTTCACCTGGGGCGGCACCAGCAAGACGGCAAACGGCCTCTGGTATGTGGCCGACGCCTCGACCTCGACCGTCTATGCCGATACCGACGGCAACACCGATACGGCGGAACTCTGGTTCACCGTGAACGGCACCTCCTTCACGGCGAGCGATTTCATCCTCTGACCGTCGCCCCAAGACCACCAAAGGCCCCGCCCGACGGCGGGGCCTTTCGTCTTTGTCACGATTGCCGAGGATACCTGATTTTAACGGTAATTAATTCACCCGAAGGGCAAATAAATAAACCGCACGACAGATCACCGGAAGGAAACCGATATTTTACGGTCCGTCAACGAAAGCGCATTCATGAACGATATAAAATCAAACAATATCATATACTTGAAATAAAATAGGCATTTAACGGAAAAGCCAAAATCCCGAAATTAAATTGACTCAAATTCCCCGAAAACCCTACACTTCCTGTCAGCCCCGAATGTACCGGGGCGGGATCATGATTTAACCAGTATCAACAGGACCAGTCTCCATGACCGCCATTGTCCCCTCCCTGACATTTTCCACCGGAACCGATGCCGCCGCCGACAGCTTCGCGCTGACCGAAGATGGCGCAGCCCTTGCCTCGGGCACGATCCTCACGCTCGATGTCCTTGCGAACGATGTCGGCGGCGCGGGCAATACCCTCTGGTCGATCGGCAGCACCGCGACCATCGACACCCTCAAAACCTCCGACATCGGCAGCGACTGGGAACGCAGCGCAGGCGGCAACCTGATCCGCATCGTGAACGGCAAGGTCGAGGTCGATCTTGCCGGCGCCCTTGCGAAATACGCGGGCAACATTCAGGCCCTGAACGCGGGCGACAAGATCACCGACAGCTTCTACTACACGATCCTGCTTGCCGATGGCACGCTCGGCCTCGCACAGGCGCAGTTCACCCTCACCGGCACCAACGACGCGCCGGTCATCACCTCGGCCATCCGCAGCCTCGCCCTGACCGAGGATTCCGGGCCAACCACCGCCGCAGGCCAACTCACCGCGACCGACCCTGACCTCGGCACCGCCCTTGCCTTTTCGGGCAGCAAATCCGACCTCTTCGGCACGCTGACCGTGCAGAAGAACGGCGCGTGGAGCTATGCGCTCAAAACCACCAGCCCCGCGGTCCAATCCCTTACGGCCGGAGAGCTCAAAACCCTCGACTACCCCGTCACCGTATCCGACGGCAAAGGCGGCACCGCGACCCAAACCCTCAGCGTCACCATAACCGGCACCAATGACGCCCCCGTCATCACCAGCGCACGGACCGCCGGCGCGCTGACCGAAGACGGCAAGGCCGCCACCGCAACCGGCAAGATCACCGCAACCGATGCCGACCACGGCACGATCCTGACCTTTGCAGCCACCCCGATCACCGAAGACGCCCCGAAATACGGCACCATGACCGTCGATGCGACAGGCAAGTGGACCTTCACACTCGCCAAGGCCAGCCCCGAAGTGCAGGGGCTGGCCAAGGGCGAGGTCAAGGTTCTCTCCTACACCGTCACCGTCACCGACGATCTGGGGTCCACGGCACAGAAAACCGTCACCGTCACGCTGACCGGCACCAACGACGCGCCCACCATCACAAGCGCGCAAAAGGCCGGTTTCGTCGACGAAGGTTCCCCCACCACCCAGGCCGCCGGCCAGATCGTCGCTGCGGATGCCGATCTGACCGACAAGCTCGCCTTTTCCGTCGCCCCCGTGAAATCCACGGTCGCAGCCTTTGGCGACTTCACGGTCGACCAAACGGGCCGCTGGGTGTTCGAACTGAACAACGCCAGCAAGGCGGTGCAGGCGCTTGCCAACGGCGAGCAAAAGATACTCACCTACACCGTGCTGGTGGCCGACAACAAAGGCGGCCTTGCAAAGCAGGTCGTCTCCGTCACCATCACAGGCACGAACGACGCGCCGCAGATCGGCACCTCGACCACCACGGGCGCCCTGACCGAAGATGCAAGACCCTTCATCTCCTCTGGCAAGATCAACGCCAGCGATATCGACCGCGGCGACGTGCTGACCTTTGCCGCCACTCCGGCCCTGCCCGAAAACACGCAATACGGCAGTTTCTCGATCGACAATGCAGGGCGCTGGACCTTTGTTCTGAACAAGGCCGCAGCGGCCGTTCAGGCCTTGGCGGCGGGCGAAAAGAAGGTGCTGGAATACGGCATCCTTGTCACCGACAAGGCGGGCGACGATGTCTACCAGACCGTCAGCATCACCCTGACAGGCGCCAACGATGCCGCCGTCATCACGAACAGCAACACCAAAGGCGTCGTCGTCGAAGACGGCAGCACCGCGACGGGCGGGATCCTTTCGGTCACCGACAGGGACAGCGGCGAAGCCATCTTCAAGGCACACGCCGAAACCGCGCTTGCAGGCCAATACGGCCACTTCACATTCGATGCGCAGACAGGCGCGTGGAGCTACACGCTCGACAATGCCTCGGCGGCGGTTCAGGCGCTGGGGGCAACCGACAGCAAGCTCGACTCGCTCGTCGTCACCTCGGCCGACGGCACCGCCCATACGATCAACGTCACCGTCAAGGGCATGGCCGATATCGCCCCGCCGCCGCCCCCGCAGCCGAACCTGACGCTGCTCGGTCCCAGCTCGGCGCCGGATTTTTCCGACCGCCTTGGCACGAACGACGTCACCGCCCCATCCTCCACCGTTGGAAGCGATAATGTCATCCTCCCCGATGGGGGGACGGACTTCTACAATGCCGGCCCCGGCAACGACTCCGTCGTCGGGGGCCGCGCCGACGACTCGATTTATGGCAATGATGGCAATGACGCGATTGTCAGCAGCGCGGGCAATGACCGGATTGACGGCGGTGCAGGCAACGATTGGCTGCGCAGCGGGTCCGGCAGCGACAGCCTCAGCGGCGGCACTGGCAAGGATACGCTCTTTGGCGACACCGGGGCAGATACGCTAAGCGGCGGCGAAGGGAGCGATATGTTCGTCTTCATCAAAGCCGACGACCGCGGCGACCTTATCACCGATTTCAAATCGGGTTTCGTCTTTGAGGACGACAAGATCAACCTGACGCGCATCGACGCGGATTCCACGCTGCAGTTCACACAGCGACTTGTCTGGGGCGGCACGACCGCAACCGCGCATGGCGTCTGGACCATCGACAACGGCGATGGCACCATCACCTTGGCCGCCGATAACGACGGCGACACCACGACTGCCGAATTCTGGGTCAAGGTCGTGACGACATCGCTGACCGAGTCGAATGTCATCTTCGACAATCCCCCCGACCTCCAGCCGCCCTACTTGGGCCTTTAGAAATCCGGCCTGCGCCCCGCCCATCGCGGCGGGGCGTCATCCCGCCCGCTTCCGATGGCCGGAACCCCGCCCCTTTCGGCATCGTTCCCCACGGCCCGGGCGGGGGCGAGGCGGGGTTACCGGTCCCTTAACGCGCCGTGCAACGCATCTGCATCGCCTGTGCATCCGGCTTCGCCCCTTTTGCCCAAGCAAATGGCAACTATGGCATGTATCGTTACATCCATCACCCAGACGGGGCGCGGCGCAGGTAAATCGCGCAAAATTCCTTGATTTTTGATTTTTCCGTGCTCATATCCCCGTTGCGACGTTAACTCTACTCGACTTCTGTCTACCGGTTTCACCGGCGCCAGCATCGACCAGGCTGACGGGGCCAGGCCGCCGCAAAGTGCGGGCGGCAGATTTGACAGGAGACTTCACGATGGCCAAGGGCACCGTGAAATGGTTCAATGAAACCAAAGGCTACGGCTTCATTGCCCCGGAAGGCGGCAAGAAGGACGTGTTCGTCCACATCACCGCTCTGGAACGTGCAGGCCTGCGTGGCCTGAAAGACGGCCAAGCCGTGACCTTCGACATCGAAGCAGGCCGCGATGGCCGCGAATCGGCGACCAACCTCGCGCTGGCCTGATTTCGTTAATCCACAGATCGCAAAGGGCGCGTCCGAAAGGCCGCGCCCTTTGTCATTCCCGACATCCGCAGGGTCGCCAAAACGGTAGCAGCGGGGGGTTTCTCCGCCCAGACTGCCCCCATGACACCCGATTACCCCACCCTTATCGACGCCGCGACATGGGCCTTCATCCGCACCACAGATGCGGCCTATCCCCCTGATACGGCTACACTTTCCATCGCGGAACAGCGCGCGATCTATGACCGGATGTGCAGCGCCTTCCATCGCGGCTACCCCGCAGGCGTCACCGCCACCGACCGCACCTTCGGCGGCGTCCCCTGCCGCCACTACCCCGGAGCGAAGGCAACAGTCGTCTACTTCCACGGCGGCGGATTCGTCGTCGGCGGCCTTCACAGCCACGACGACATCTGCGCCGAAATCCGTGCAACCACCGGATTTCACGTGGTTTCTGTCGACTACCGCCTTTGCCCCGAACACCCCCACCCCGCCGCTTTCGACGATGCCGTCGCCGCCACGGGCGCCATCGCCGCCGAACTTCCCGCCCCCCTGATCCTTGCCGGAGACAGCGCGGGCGGCAACCTCGCCGCCGCCACGGCACAGGCCGTGGGCCGCAACCAAGCCCTTGGCATTGCGGGACAAATCCTCATCTACCCCGGCCTTGGCGGCAACCGGAACGCGGGCAGCTACCTGACCCACGCGCAGGCCCCGATGCTGACGCGCGATGACGTTCTCTTCTACGCCCGCACCCGCCACGCAGGGGCCGAGCCGCCGCCCGACCCAAGCTTCGCTCCGCTTTCCGACAGCGATTTCAGCGGCTTGCCGCCAACCCTCGCCATCGCCGCCGAATGCGACCCGCTTGCCGATGATGCCCATGCCTATGCCGCAGCACTCAGGGCCGCGGGCGGCAAAGCCCGTTCCGTCACCGAAACGGGCCTTGTCCACGGCTACCTGCGCGCCCGCGCCACGGTGCCCCGCGCCGCCGCCAGTTTCGCCCGCATCACCGCCGCCATAACCGCCTTCGCCGCCGGCGACTGGCCTTTCGAGGACGCCTCATGAACGCCCCCCTTTCCAATCTGACCCACTGGCAGGAACGCTGCGACATGGCCGCCGCCTTCCGCTGGACCGCAAGACTCGGTATGAACGAGGCCGTCGCCAACCACTTCTCGTTGGCCGTGAACCCCGAAGGCACGCGCTTCCTGATCAATCCCAACGGTCGCCACTTTGCCCGGATGACCGCATCGGGCCTGATCGAGATCGACGCGAACGATCCCGAAACCATGAACCGCCCCGATGCGCCCGACCCCACGGCCTGGGGGCTGCACGGCTCGATCCACCGCGCCTTGCCCCATGCCCGGTGCCTGATGCATGTCCATTCCATCCACGCCACGGTGCTTGCCAGCCTTGCCGACAGCCGCCTGCCGCCGATCGACCAGAACTCGGCCATGTTCTTCAACCGTCAGGTGGTGGACGAACAATACGGCGGCATGGCCTTCGAGGCCGAAGGTGCCCGCTGCGCCCGCCTTCTGGCGGATCCGAAGATCACCACGATGATCATGGGCAACCACGGCGTGCTGGTCGTGGGCCGCACCGTGGCCGAGGCCTTCAACCGCCTCTATTACTTTGAACGCGCGGCCGAAACCTACATCCGCGCCCTGCAAACCGGCCGCCCGTTGCGGGTGCTTTCCGACGCGGTCGCCGAAAAGACCGCGCAGGAATGGGAGGATTACCCCGGTGCCGCCGATTTCCACCTGTCGGAAATCCGCGCCATGCTCGACGAGGAACGTTCGACCTACGCGCAGTAGTTCCTTGGGGAACAGCCGCGCCCCACCTATGCGGCTAGACGGAGGGCCATACCGGCACTCCGTCAAGGTCCCCCATGTCACATGTCGTTCTCCTCGCCGTTCTCGCCGCCGCCCTGATCGACGCGGTGATGCACCTGCTGCTCAAGTCCGAACGCGATTGCTACGCCATGTCGCTGCTGACGGGCATCCTCGGCGGGGGGCTGGGACTGGTGGCGCTTTGCTTCACCGGCCTGCCCGATCCGGCCGCCTTGCCCTGGCTGGCGCTTTCGGTCCTGTGGGGGGCGGGCTACTGGCTGATGCTGGGCCGCGCCTATGACAAGGGCGCGCTGGGGCTGGTCTTTCCGGTGGCGCGGGGCGGAGCGGTGCTTCTCAGCACGCTTGTCGCCGCGATCTTCATGGCCGAGCATCTGTCGGCCAGCGCGCTTCTGGTGGTGCTGTGCATCCTTGGCGGTCTGGCACTGGTAACCATGAATGCCCTTCCGCAAGGCCTGCGCCTGCGCGGTTTGGGGCCGACCCTTGGTCTGGCCGTGGTGATCGCAGGCTATACCGTCACCGATGCTGTCGGGGTCCGGCTTGCAGGTTCGGCCACCGCCTATTGCGCGGCGCTTTATGTAGGGAATGCCGTGGTCCTGTCGGTCTTTGCCGCCCGCCGCGAGGGGCCGCGCCTGCGCGCCCTCGGGCCTGCCGCCCTGCCGCGCGGTGCGCTGATGGCGGGCATGTCGCTCACCATCTATGGCCTTGTCCTTTTTGCGCTGCAACAGGCCCCCGTCGCGCTTGTCGCAGCGCTGGCCGAAACCAGCATCGTCTTTGCTGCGGGTCTTGGCTATCTGTGGCTGCGCGAACCGGCCCGCGCCGCCCATACGCTGGGCGTGCTGGTCATCGCGGGCAGCGTGGGCATGATGCACTTCGCCGTGTGATCACGCGGTAAAGAAGGGCGCGGCCTTCATGCTGGCCGGAACCGCCACGCCCATACGCGTGAGGATCGAGGGCGCCAGCGCCAACTGGTCAAGCACCACATCCTTGGCCGGCATGGCGGACGCGCCGAAGTAGTAAAAGGCAAAGTCCTGCTGCAACTCGCCCGCGCCGCCGTGATGCCCGCGCTCGTCCTGCCCGTGATCGGCGGTCACGATCACCTCATAGCCCTTGTCGCGCCAGCGCTGGATGAACGGGGCCATCTGCTCGTCCAGCAGATAGCAGGCGTGATCCATCTCCTCGCAGTCGTGAAAGAAACGGTGCCCCATGCTGTCGAGAGTGCAGGAATGATAGATGCCGTAGTCGATCCCCTTCACCTCGCAAAGCCGCGTCAGCGTGGCGAAAAGGTCGTGGTCCGATGGCGTCATCTGGTTGGCATGGCCATAGCCCGCCATCGTGTGGAAACGCCCGTGATGGATCGGCCCTGCCTCTTCGTCATATTCGATATCGCGCACGGTATCGAAGGGCGCGCGCTGGAAGAATTCGGACCAGAAGCTATGCGTCACAGCCCCCGTCCGCCGCCCTGCCCGCGCCAGTTCGGAAAACACATCCGGCAGGTCGAGCTTTTTCACATTGGCATTGCCCCAGATGCCATGCACCTGCGGCGGCACCCCCGTATGGATCGAGGCGTAGCACGAGGCCGAGGTTGACGGCAGCACCGCCCGCATCTTCCAGACCCGCGCGTCGCCCGACTTTACCCAGCCTTCAAGGTTCCCGAACAGCCGCCGCCAGTTGCGATAGGGCACCCCGTCGATGATGATGAGCAGCAGTTTATGCATCTTTTCCTCTTTCCCGCCCGCAGCGCAGGCTGCCCCTGCGGAAGCCTGCGGCGCGAGTATTTATCGCAAGGATGAAGCCCGTCAGTTCCCCGCGCTTGCCATCTTGCGATGCGCCAGCACGTTTTCCAGCCAGCCCAGTTCCATTTCCGGCACCGAGGACAACAGAAGATCGGTGTAATCGTCGAAGGGCGGGGTGAGAACGTCGGTTTTCGTGCCATAGCGCACCACCTCGCCGCGATACATCACGGCGATGCGGTCGGCGATGGCCTTCACCGTGGCAAGATCGTGGGTGATGAACAGATAGGCCACATGTTCCTGCGCCTGAAGGTTCAGCAAAAGCTTCAGGATGCCATCGGCGACCAAGGGGTCGAGCGCGCTTGTCACCTCGTCGCAGATGATCAGCTTGGGTTTGGCGGCCAATGCACGGGCGATGCAGACGCGCTGCTTTTGCCCGCCCGAAAGCTCGGCAGGGTAGCGGTCGATATAGCCCTTGCCCATTTCGATCTGGTCGAGCAGTTCCTGCACCCGCTTGCGCTTCGCCTCGCCCCGCAGGCCGAAGTAGAATTCAAGCGGCCGCCCGATGATGGTGCCGACCGTCTGGCGCGGGTTCATCGCCACATCGGCCATCTGGTAGATCATCTGCAACTCGCGCAGATCATCCTTGCTCCGCGACGGCAGGTCGGGCGAAAGCGTGCGCCCGCCAAAGACGATCTTGCCGCGCGCGGGCGGCAGCAGCCCCGTAATCACCCGCGCAAGGGTCGATTTGCCTGATCCGCTTTCACCCACCACCGCAAGCGTCTGCCCTGCCGGCAGGTCGATCGTCACGTTCTTCAGAACGTCAAAGGATGTGCCGCGATACCGCGCCGTGATCTGCTGCACCGACAAGACCGAAGGGGCCGCGCCCTTTTCCACGTGGTCGATGCTGCGCACCGATACGAGTGCCTGCGTATAGGCCTCTTTCGGGGCCGTGATGATTTCGGCCACCGTGCCGTATTCGACCTTTTTGCCGTGCCGCAGCACAAGGATATCGTCGGCCACCTGCGCCACCACGGCAAGGTCATGCGTGATGTAAAGTGCCGCCACCCCTGTATCGTGGATCGCGTCCTTGATCGCGGCCAGCACGTCGATTTGCGTGGTCACGTCAAGCGCGGTCGTCGGTTCGTCAAAGATCACGAGGTCGGGCTTGGGGCAAAGCGCCATCGCCGTCATCGCCCGCTGCAACTGCCCGCCCGAGACCTGATGCGGATAGCGGTCGCCAAAGGTTTCGGGGTTCGGCAGGCCCAGCTTGCGGAACAGCGCAACCGCCCGCGCCTCGGCCTCGGCCCGCCCCATCAAGCCGTGGGTCAGGCTGGTTTCGATCACCTGCTCCATCAGCCGCTGCGCCGGGTTGAAGGCGGCGGCGGCGGATTGCGCGACATAGGTCACCTCGCGCCCGCGCAGGGCCCGCAGCCCCGCAGGCCCCAGCCCGCGGATGTCGCGCCCGTTCAGCAGCACCTGCCCGCCCGTCAGCCGCACGCCGCCCCGCCCGTAGGCCATCGCGGAAAGCCCGATGGTGGATTTGCCCGCGCCCGATTCCCCGATCAGCCCAAGCACGCGCCCCTTGGCCACGCTGACCGAGACGTCATCCACCAGCACCACATCGCGCGGCAGCCCGTCAGGCGGGTACGAGGTCGCCTCGATCCGCAGGTTCTTGATTTCCAGCATCTCAGGCACCACGGCCCCCCTTCAGGCTCGAGGTCCGCGACAGGATCCAGTCGGCCACAAGGTTGACCGAAATCGCCAGCGCCGCGATGGCAAGCGCGGGCATCAGCGCCGCCGACTTGCCGTAGACCAGACCGTCCTTGTTCTCTTTGACCATGCCGCCCCAGTCCGAAAGCGGCGGCTGGATGCCAAGGCCAAGGAAAGACAGGGTCGAGATGAACAACACCGCAAAGATGAAGCGCAGCCCGAATTCCGCGACCAGCGGCGAAAGGGCGTTGGGCAATATCTCGCGGAAGATGACCCAGATCTGCCCCTCGCCGCGCAGCTTGGCGGCTTCGACGTAATCCATCACCGCGATGTCCATCGCAACCGCGCGCGACAGGCGGAACACGCGCGTCGCATCCAGCAGCCCCATCACAAGGATCAGCACAGGCAGGCTGATCGGCAGCACCGACAGAACGACAAGCGCCACGATCAGCGAGGGGATCGCCATCATCAGATCGACCAGCCGGCTGAGAAGCTGGTCAACCCAGCCGCCCCGCACCGCCGCCAGAAAGCCGAGGAAGGACCCGAGGCCAAAGGCCAGCAGCGACGACAGCAGTGCGACGAAAATCGTGATCTGCCCGCCATAGATCAGCCGGCTCAGGATATCGCGGCCGATCGTATCGGTGCCCAGCCAGAACTGGGCCGAAGGCGGCTCCCAGACCCCGCCCAGCACCGCATCGAGCGGATAGGGCGCGATCCATTGCGCAAAGAGCGCGGTGAACAGGAACAGGCCGGTAAAGAACAGGCCGATCAGCGCCGAAAGGGGAATGCGCCTCATTTCGGATGCCTCAGCCTTGGGTTGGCGACGATGGCAAGCACATCGGCCAGAATGTTCAGCCCGATATAGACGGCGGCAAAGATCAGCCCCACCGCCTGCACCACCGGAAGATCGCGTTTCGCCACATGGTCCACAAGGTATTGGCCCAGCGCGTTGTAGCTGAACACCACCTCGACCACGACGACACCGACGACCAGATAGGCAAGGTTCAGCACCACGACCGAGATGATCGGCGCCACCGCATTGGGAAGTGCGTGCTTCCAGATCACCCGCATGGGAGACAGGCCCTTCAACTCGGCCGTTTCGATATAGGCCGATTGCATGACGTTCAGGATCGCGGCCCGCGTCATCCGCATCATATGCGCAAGGACCACCAGAACCAGCACGATCACGGGCAGGGCCACGGCGTTCAGCTTGGCCCAGAAGCTCATCCCCGGAAACACCATCGCGACGGGCTGGAAGATCGGGAAAACCTGCGTCAGCAGGTAGATGACGAAATAGGCCGCCACGAATTCGGGCAGGCTGATCGTCGAGAGCGTGATGCCGGAAATCACCTTGTCGGGCCAGCGCCCGTTATACCGCGCCGCGACAAGCCCCAGTCCGATGGCCAGCGGCACCGAAATCGCAGCCGCGCAGCCCGCAAGGAACAGCGTATTGCCCAGACGTTGCGCGATGGCTTGGCCGATGTCCTGCCCGTTGGTCAGCGCCTTGCCGAAATCGCCCGTCAGCACCCCGCCCAGCCAATGGAAATAGCGGATGTAACCCGGCTGGTTCAGACCCAGCGATTCCCGCAGGTTCGCCAGCGCCTCGGGCGTGGCCGACTGGCCAAGGATGGCTTGCGCCACATCACCCGGCAAAGCCTCGGTTCCTGCATAGATCAGGACCGAGACCGCCAGAAGCAAAAGCAGGCCCAGCGCGATGCGCTGGACCACAAGTTTCAGGATCGGATGCACTTGCTTTTGTGCCCGATCACGCGTTCAGCCAGCACTTGACGAGCGCGCGGCCATTCATCAACTCGCCATTCGGGTCCTGCGCCCAGCCGCCGACTTCCTCGCGCTTGGCTTCGACGAAATCGTTGAACATCGGGCAGATCAGGCCGCCTTCGTCGCGCAGGATGTTCGCCATCTTGGAATATTCTTCCTTGCGCTTCGTCGCGTCGAGTTCGGCACGTGCCTTGAGCAGCAACTCGTCGAATTCCGCGTTCTTGAACTTGGTGTCGTTCCAGTCGGCGGTCGACAGGTAGGCGGTCGAATACATCTGGTCCTGCACCGGACGGCCGCCCCAGTAGCTGGCGCAGAAGGGCTGCACGTTCCACACATCCGACCAGTAGCCATCATCCGGCTCGACCTTGACTTCGAGCGGGATGCCCGCAGCGGCGGCCGATTGCTGGAAGAGTTGCGCCGCTTCCACCGCGCCGGGGAAGGCGCCGGGGGCAGTGCGCAGCACGATGGGCGACCCGTCATGGCCCGACGCCTTGTAATGCTCGGCGGCCTTGGCGGGGTCGTATTCGCGCTGCGGGATCGAGCTGTCGAACAGCGGATAGGCCGCGTTGATCGGGAAGTCGTTGCCGACCGACCCAAGCCCGCCAAGGATCTTGTCCACCATTTCCTGACGGTTGATCGACAGTTTCAGCGCCATGCGCAGGTCGTTGTTGTCGAAGGGCGCCTTGTCGCAATGCATGATGAAGACATAGTGACCGCGGCCCGCGACAGCCTCGACGCTGACACCCGGAACACCCTTGAGCAGTTCGACGATCTTCGGATCGACGCGGTTGATCATATGGACCTGACCGGCCTGCAACGCCGCCGTGCGGGCGGTGTTGTCGTTGATCACCAGCACCTCGACCTGATCGGCATGGGCGATCGACTGGTCCCAGTAATTGGCGTGGCGCTCGAAGGCATGGCGCACGCCCGGCTCGTTCTCGACGATCTTGTAGGGTCCGGCACCGATGCCCTCGGCCGGATTGGCCACGCCGCCATCGGGCTGGATGATCAGGTGATAGTCACCCATCAGGAAGGGAAGGTCGGCGTTGCCCGAGGCAAGCTTCAGCGTGACCATGTCGCCGCTTGCCGACATTTCCGAAATGCCCTGCACGATGCCCAAAGCACCCGACTGCGCCTTTTCATCGGTGTGGCGCTTGAGCGTGGCAATCACATCCTCGGCGGTCACGGTCTTGCCGTTGTGGTATTCGACGCCCTGACGGATCTTGAATTTCCATTCGGTCGCGTCCGAGTTGGACGAGACTTCCTCGGCCAGACGGTAATCGATCTCGCCGGCCGGCGTCACGTCGACCAGCATTTCGCCCCATGTCATGTTCACAAGGAACGGCACTTCCGAAGCGGCCAGCGCGGGGTCGAGCGTGTTGGTCGATTCGCCGCCCGCCATACCGGCCCGCAGCAGACCGCCCTTCTTCGGCTCTTCGGCCCGCACGGCGCTGGCCAGAAGCGCGTTCGCCATCATGGCCGAAACACCAAGCGCGGAAGCACGGCCCATGAATTCACGGCGGCTCATCAGCCCCTTGGCGGCGCGTTTCACGATATAGTTCAGTTCATTGGACATTCTTTCGTCTCCCTGTTGTGGCTCCGTCCGGTCTTTGCCAGACGTTTTTATTGATTACGCAGTCAGTAAAGCCGGATTCACGGCGCGGGCAAAACCCTTTTTCCACCTCGCCGCGTTTTTCATACGAAGCGCCTCGGGACGGTGTCGTCCCAGATGCGCTCGAACACCTGCACATCGCCCTCCCAGGCCGTCAGCCGGGCCCACAGACGCAGATCGGTCGCCGTGGCGGTCATCTCGGCCTCGGCCCGCGTGCGCACCGACCAGTCGCCGCGCGACCGTTTCTGCTCCCACACGTGCCGCGCCCGGGCGGAAAGCGGATCATCCGGCTTCACCTCCCACCGTTCGGTCAGGGTCTCGTCCGAAACCAGCCCGTGCGACAGGTTCTCGAAGGCTCCTTCATCGGTCTCGACCACAAGCGCGCGCGTGCCTGCCAGCATATCCTCCTCGATCACGCGCCGCGCCCGTGGCGCGCGGATCTGGCGCAGCGCAAGCGGCGGCGCGTGTTCGGCGGGTGGGGCCTCCCATCCGGCGGTGCTGCCCGAATGGACAGGCAGCGTCAGCGCCCCCCCCGTGACCGTCACCGTCGCCGCCTTGGGCGAGGGCCAGACAAATGGCCAATAGGTCGTGGACAAGGCCACCCGCAGCCGATGCCCCGCCGCAAGGCGATAGGCGGTCTGGTCGATCACCACCTCGACCCCGACCTCTTGCCCCACGGGCATGTGGGCAGGGTTCTCCATGCTGTCACGGTGGCACAGGTTCAACATCCCGTGCGCGATCCTGACCGACGATCCATCCGGCGCCACATCGTTCAGCCGCACCACGACAAAGCCAAGCGGCTGGTCCGACGACAGCCGCAACCGCAAGCGCGCCGCACCCAGCAGGTCAAGCGCCGCATCAAGCGGGGCGGAATCGAAACAGACCGAAAGCGCATCGTCGCCCCTCTGGTCGCCCGGCATTTCGGCATTCAGCCCCATCGGGAAGAACTCGCCCGTATGCATGCCCAGATGCTGCGCTGTGTTCACCCCCACGCGGAAAGGCTGCGGCGCATCGCCCAGCACCCCGTCGCCCAGATGCAGCACCCGTTCCGCCACGCGGGGCGAGGGCCATTCGCCTTCCGCCACCCAATGCCCCGCGCGATAGGCGGCACTGGCATCGGGCGGGGCGGAGTGGATCATATAGGCGCGCATGGCGGGGTCATGCTCGGCCCCGTTCTCGACACCTTTCAACCAGCGGTCCCACCAGCGCAAACTGATTTGCAGGAACCCCACCTGCGGCCCCGGCACCGCCGTATGCGGATATTGATGCACCCAAGGCCCGACGATCCCCTGACAGGGCGCGGGCACGTTGCGGACCAGATGGTCCACCGTGTTCATGTAATTGTCGGCCCAGCCCCCCCAGATCAGCACCGGCGTCTGCATCCGCGTGTAATCCTGCCCGACCGAGCCGTGCTTCCAGTAATCGTCCCTGGCCTGATGCGCGGCCCAGCGCGGCGCGAGCCACGGCTCGGCCCCAAGCCGCGCCAGCCAATCCTCGCGCCAGTCCGCCCGCAGCGCAGGGTCGGCGGGGCGGCTGGAATAGGACAGCATCACCGCACCCCAACCGAAATTCTCGCCCAGCAGGCAACCGCCCTTGAAATGGATGTCATCGGCAAAACGGTCGGTCGTGGCACAGACGGAAATCACCGCCTTCAGCGCCTTTGACTGGTTGTAGGCGGCTTGCAGGCAGTTGAACCCGCCCCAGCTTTTGCCCATCATCCCCACCGTGCCGCTGCACCACGGCTGGCGCGACAGCCAGTCGATGACGGCCACGGCATCGTCCATCTCGGATTGGGTGTATTCGTCCTCCATCAGACCCTGGCTTTCGCCATTGCCGCGCATGTCGACACGGATGCAGGCATAGCCATGCCCCGCCAGATAGGGATGCATCATCTCGTCGCGCGGCGTGGTGCCGTCGCGCTTGCGATAGGGGATGTATTCGAGGATCGCGGGCACCGGATCGGCCAGCGCATCTGCGGGCATCCAGACCCGTGCCGACAGGCGGCACCCGTCCGGCATCACGATCCCCATATCCGGCTCTTCCACCACAAGACGCGGGAACTGACCGACAATCGACATGCACAACCCCTTGCTTACCCTGCGATCTGGCCCCGCCCCGCGCCGCGACCACGGGTCGTTTCCGCCGCTTCATGCCAAGTTTGCGACCCCGCCCGCAAATCGCGCAAGCACCGTCGCATCCGGCCCTTTACGCCCCCCCGCTTTCGCATAATGTCGCGCCCAATCGCAGACGACCCGAGGGATAGCATGACCCACCCCAACCTCCTCATCCTGATGGTCGACCAGTTGACCGGAACGCTGTTCCCCGATGGCCCGGCGCCCTTCCTGCACGCGCCCAACCTGCGGCGTCTGGCCGAAGGCTCGGCCCGCTTTGCCAATACCTATACCCCCTCGCCGCTTTGCGCCCCGGCCCGCGCGGCCTTCATGTCGGGCGCGCTTCCGAAACGCACGCGGGTCTATGACAACGCCGCCGAATTCGCCTCGGACATCCCGACCTATGCCCACCATCTGCGGCGGGCGGGCTATTACACCGCGCTGTCGGGCAAGATGCATTTCGTCGGCCCCGACCAGCTTCACGGCTTCGAGGAACGCCTGACCACCGACATCTACCCCGCCGACTTCGGCTGGACCCCCGATTACCGCAAACCGGGCGAACGCATCGACTGGTGGTATCACAACCTCGGTTCCGTCACGGGCGCAGGCGTGGCCGAGATCACGAACCAGCTCGAATATGATGACGAGGTGGCCTTCAACGCGGTCCAGAAGCTCTATGACCTCTCGCGCGGGGGCGACAAACGCCCGTGGTGCCTGACGGTCAGCTTTACCCACCCGCACGACCCCTTCGTCGCCCGCCGCAAGTTCTGGGACCTGTATGAGGGCGCGCCCGAATGCGAACCGCCCGAAGCCATCGCCTATGCCGATCAGGACCCCCATTCGCAGCGCCTGATGGACGCCTGCGACTGGCGCGCCTTCGACATCACGCCAGACCATATCCGCCGCGCGCGTCAGGGCTATTTCGCCAATATCTCCTATGTCGACAGCAAGATCGGCGAAATCCTCGACACGCTCGAGGCGACGCGGCAGGATGCCACGATCCTTTTCCTGTCGGATCATGGCGAGATGCTGGGCGAGCGCGGCCTGTGGTTCAAGATGAACTTCTTCGAAGGGTCGGCCCGCGTGCCGTTGATGGTCAAATCCGCAGGCCTGCCCGCCGGCCGCATCGACACGCCGGTGTCCACCATCGACGTGACCCCGACCCTCGCGGCGCTCGCAGGGATCGACATGGCGGCGGTCATGCCCTGGACCGATGGCGAAAACCTCGTCCCGCTGGCGCAGGGCTTCGACCGCACCACGCCTGTCTGCATGGAATACGCCGCCGAAGGCACCGTCACCCCGATGGTCGCCCTGCGGGATGGCCCGTGGAAATACATCCGCTGCATGGCCGACCCGGACATGCTCTTCAACCTCGACGCCGACCCGTCCGAACGGCGCAACCTCGCCGCCGATCCCTCTCATGCAGAAACCCTCGCCAAATTCCGCGAGATGGCCGATGCCCGCTGGAACCTGCCCGCTTTCGACGCTGCCGTGCGCGAATCGCAAGCCCGCCGCTGGGTCGTCTACGAGGCGCTGCGCAACGGCGCCTATTACCCGTGGGACCACCAACCCCTGCGCGCCGCCTCCGAACGCTACATGCGCAACCACATGGACCTGAACGTGCTGGAAGAAAGCAAACGCTTCCCGCGGGGTGAGTGACGCCAAAGGCCCCGCTGCGGAGGCGTTGCAAGATGAGTATTTGGAACAAGGATGAAGGGACAGACACCCGCTTCATCCTTGCCCAAATACTCGGATAACGCCGCCGGACCCGCGACGCGCCCCGTCAGACCCGCCCCGCGGCAGCCCGGCCGAGCGGGGGCTCGATGCCCCCCGAGGGCGGCGCCCCTAGCGGGCGTCCTCGAGCACCTTCTCGGCGCCCTTCCAGCCCATCAGCATCGAAGGCGCGTTCGTGTTGCCCGCAATCAGGTTCGGGAAGCTTGAGGCGTCGATCACCCGCAGCCCGTCGACCCCGTGAACCCGCAGCCGCGCATCGATGACGCTTGTGCCTGCATCCGGCCCCATCCGGCAGGTGCAGGACGGGTGATAGACCGTCCCCGACCTTGCGCGGAAATCGGCGATGATCGCCTCGTCGGTCACCACCCCGGGCCCGGGTCGCAGTTCCTCGGCGATCAGCCGCGCCAAGGGGGGTTGGGCGGCAAGGAGGCGCAGGTATTTCACCGCCGCGAGCATTTCCCGAACGTCATGGTCGGTGGAAAAGGCATTGGCGGTGATGACCGGATGCTCCATCGGGTTTGCCGACCGCAGCCGGATATGGCCCCGGCTTGTCGGGCGGCAGTTCGACAGGCCGATCGACATGCCCGGAAAGGGGTCGGGCGTCAGCAGGGGCCGCTCTCCCTCGCGCGGGATCAGGGTCGAAAAGGCCTGCATGTAAAGCTGCATGTTCGGGCGCGAAAGCGCGGGATCGGTGCGGAAGAACCCGCCCGCATGGTTGATCGATTTCGCCAGCGGCCCCGCCCCCGCAAGCACATATTTCATCCCCGCGACCAGCTTGCCCCACCACGGGCGCAGCTCGTCATTGTAGGTCGGCACCGTCATGCGCCATGTGTAGTTGATGCCCTGATGGTCGCTGAGATGGTCGCCCACATTGGGGTTATCGCGCAGCACCGGAATGCCAAGCCCCTGCAACAGCCCCGCAGGCCCGATCCCCGACAGTTGCAACAGTTGGGGCGAGTTGATCGCCCCGCCCGATAGGATCACCTCGGCCTTGGCGCGCAGCGTGAACTTCTGCCCGCCGCGCAGGTATTCAACCCCCGTGGCGCGACCGTTCTCGATGATGACGCGCGTCACCATCGCCCCCGTCACCACGCGCAGGTTCTGCCGCTTCATCGCTGGCCGCAGAAAGGCCCGCGCCGCCGAGTTGCGGCGGGCATTCCTGATTGTCATCTGGTAGATGCCAGCACCTTCCTGCTCGGCCCCGTTGAAATCGGCCACCTCGGCCAGACCCGCGCTGTCGCAGGCTGCCAGATAGTCCTTGACCAGCGGATGCAGCCCCTTGCGGTTGGCCGAAACGAACAGCGGCCCGCCCGCGCCGCGCCAGTCATCGGCCCCGGCTTCGGTATCCTCCATCGCCTTGTAGGCGGACAGCACATCGGACCAGCCCCAGCCCGGATTGCCCGCTGCCTCCCATTCCTCGTAATCGGCCCGATGCCCGCGGATGTAGACCATCGCGTTGATGCTGGATGACCCGCCCAGCACCTTGCCGCGCGGCCAGTGGTCGCGCGCTCCGGCAAGGCCCGGATCGGGTTCGGTCTTGTAAAGCCAGTTCACGGCGGGGTCATAGAACAGCTTGCCATAGCCCAGCGGCAGCATGACATAGAAACGACGGTCGGTCCCGCCCGCCTCGAGCACCGTGACCCGATGCTTGCCGCTTGCCGTCAGCCGTTCGGCCAGAACCGATCCGGCCGAACCCGACCCCACGATGATGTAATCCGTCTCGTCCATGATCCCCTCGCTTGCGCGGGAAGCCTAGTCGCCGCGCAAGCGGGGGCGTGACAGAACGCGACACCGAAGCGTCGCTACAGCACCAAAGGCGGCCCGATCAGGCCACGTCGAGCAGCCCGCGCCCCTTCAACAGCGGCTCGACCCCCGGCATGCGCCCACGGAAACGGGTGTAAAGCACCTCGGCCTCTTCCGACCCGCCCGCCGACAGGATGTGCTTTTCCAGCCGCGCCGCGGTGGCCGGGTCGAAGGGATCGCCCGCTTCCTCGAACGCGGCAAAGGCGTCGGCATCCATCACCTCGGACCACATGTAGCTGTAATAGCCCGAGGAATAGCCGTCCCCCGAAAAGACATGCGCGAAATGCGGCGTGGCGTGGCGCATGCGGATCGCCTGCGGCATGCCGATTGCCGCCAGCACCTCGGCCTGTTTCGCCATCGGATCGGCGGGGGCGGCCCCTTCGTGAAAGGCCAGATCGACCAGCGCCGAACTTACGAATTCCACCGTGGCAAAGCCCTGGTCATATGTCCCCGCCGCAAGCAGGCGTTTGAGCATGTCGGCAGGCATCGCCTCGCCCGTCTGCCAGTGGCGGGCGTGCTTTTCCAGCACCTCGGGCACTTCCAGCCAGTGTTCGTAAAGCTGGCTGGGCAGCTCCACGAAATCCCGCGCCACGCTGGTGCCGGAAATGAAACCATGCGTCACATCCGACAGCATCTGGTGCAGCGCATGGCCGAATTCGTGGAACAGCGTGCGCGCGTCGTCATAGGACAGCAGCGCGGGCTTTCCCTTGGCAAAGTTGCAGACGTTCACGACGATCGGCCGCACATCGCCGCCCAGTTTCCGTTGCGACCGCATCGCCGAACACCACGCGCCCGACCGTTTCGATGACCGCGCAAAGTAATCGCCAAGGAACACGGCCACATGATGACCCGCGCGGGTAACCTCCCATCCGCGCACATCGGGGTGGTAGAACGGCCCCGCAATCTCGCGGAATTCCAGACCGAACAGGCGGTTGGCGCAATCGAATTGCGCCCCCAGCATCGCATCAAGGCTCAGGTATGGCTTCAGCGCCGCCTCGTCCAGATCATGCTCGGCCTTGCGCCGCTTTTCGGAATAGTAGCGCCAATCCCACGGTTCCAGCGGCCCCGCGATGCCATCGGCATGCAGCATCGCTTCCAGCACCGCCGCATCGGCCAATGCCTTGCGCTTGGCGGGTTCCCAGACTCGCATCAGCAGGCCGCGCACCGCGTCGGGCGTTTTGGCCATTTCCGGTTCCAGCTTGAAATCGGCAAAGCTGGCATAGCCAAGCAGCTTGGCCCTTTCATCGCGCAGCGCCAGAATCTCGGCAGCGATGGCGCGGTTGTCATGCGCGTTGCCATTGGCACCCCGCGCCACCCACGCCCCATAGGCTTGCTGCCGCAAGGCGCGGCGGGGCGAGAATTGCAGGAACGGCACGATAAGCGAGCGGTTCAGCGTGACGACAGGCCCGTTCTGGCCCCGCTCGACCCCTGCCGCCCGCGCGGCGTTGACGACGAAATCGGGAAGCCCTTCCAGATCCTCTTCCGCCAGCACCATGAACCACTCGCGCTCGTCCGCCAGCAGGTTCTGCCCGAAGGCCGTGCCAAGCACCGCCAGCCGCGCCTTGACCGCCGTAAGCCGTTCGGCCGCTTCGCCCTGAAGCTCGGCGCCCGACCGCACGAACATGCGACGATACAGCGTCAGCACCCGCATCTGTTCCGCGTCCAGCCCCAGCCCGTCGCGGCGCGACCACAGATCGTCGATCCGGCGGAACAGCGCCTTGTTGTTGGTGATCTCGGAAGCAAAGGCCGACATCTTGGGCGCAAGCTCGCGCATCAGCGCCTCGCGCGCTTCGGTGCTGTCGGCTCCGGCAAGGTTGTAAAAGACCCCCGACACGCGGTCGAGCGTGCCTTCGGCCAACTCCAGCGCCGCGATGGTATTGGCATAGGTCGGCGCCTCTGCCTGATCCGCGATCCCTGCAATGGCCGCCCGCGCCTCGGCCAGCGCCGCGTCGAAGGCGGGGCCGAAATCCTCGTCCCTGATCCGGTCAAAGGGCGGAAGGCCGAAGGGCGCGGTCCAAGGGGTCAGAAGCGGGTTGGTCATGGGCGGGTCTCCTTTGGCAGTAAAGCTAGGCAGGGGTGCGGGAAAGGTCCAGCACAGAGAGGCGCGGACAGAGAGGGCAGCGCCCGCTTGCCTGTCTGACCGCCCCTTGCGGCAGCGGCCCGTGCCGCGATCGAACCTTTTCCCGACAGGCCGCTGACCGCGATGCTATTGCGTCTCGCGCTGCTTCAAACGCCGTTCAAGCCGCCGCATCAGCAGGCTCAGCCCGATGGTCATGGTCAGATAGATCAGCGCCGCCACGTTATAGGTTTCGAAATACTTGAAATTCCCCGCCGCCGTGACCTTGGCCAGTTGCGTGACATCCCCCACCCCCAGCACCGACACCAGCGACGAGTCCTTTACCATCGCCACGAAATCATTGCCCAAGGGCGGCAGGATCATCCGGAATGCCTGCGGAAAGACGATCAGCCGGAACCGCTGCCAGCCCGACAGGCCCAGCGCCTGCGCAGCCTCGATCTGGCCCTTGTCGACCGCCTGCAAACCGGCGCGGAAAATCTCGGCCAGAAAGGCGGAATAGGCCAGACAAAGCGCCATCACCGCGCGCCACAACAGCGGCACATCGCGCGCCCGCGCCGCACCCAGACCCAGCGGCTCGGCAATCCAGTTCCACCCTGCCACCAGTGCGGGCACCAGAACGAAGGCCACGTAAAGCAGCAGCACGATGATCGGCACGCCCCGCATCACCTCGATGTAGAACCGGCACAGCTGCCGCAACAGGCGCGAGCGTGACAGCGACCCCACAGCAAGCACGAGCCCCATGCAGCAGGCCGTCAGATAGGCAAAGACCGAAACGACCATCGTGATGACGACGCCCTTCGACAGCGTGTCAAGCACCGCCGCATAATCGGCATCGGCCAGCACCTCGTAGAACAGCCACAGCCCCGCCATCACCACGGCAACCAGCCACCAGGGGAAATCCTCGTCCCTCGGGTTGCGGCTCATGACAAAGGCCCCGGCATCGCCTCCGGGGCCTCGTGGACATGCGGCGCGATCATTCGCCCATCTTGTATTCGACGAACCACTTCTGGTTCAGCGCATCCAGCGTGCCATCGGCCTTGAGCGCCGCGATCCCCGCGTTGATCGGGGCGACAAGCTCCGACCCCTTGGGGAAGATGAAGCCGAAATCTTCCGAAGCCAAAGGCTCGCCGATGATCTTCAGCCCGCCGTTCGACGCCGCGACATAGCCGTTGGCAGCCGTCGAATCCGACAGCGTCAGGTCCACGTCACCGGCCTTGAGCGCCTCGAGCCCGGCGCCGAAGGTCTCGAATTTCACCACACGGGGGTTTTCCTCGTTCCCGTCAAGAATGTTGTAGATCGCGGCATAGAACGGAGATGTCCCCGGCTGCGCCGAAACCAGCAACTCGGGGATCGCGGCGAACGAGGCCGCATCGGTAAAGCGCGTCTCGTCGCCGCGCACGATCATCAGCATTTCCGACCGCATGTAGGGGTCCGAGAAATCGACCGCCTCCTTGCGTTCGTCCTTGATGGTGATGCCCGTCATGCCGATGTCATACTGGCCTTCCGACACGGCCGGAATCATCGCGTCCCAGCTTGTATTCTCGTATTTGACCGTGAAATTCAGCCGCTTGGCCAATTCTGCCACGGCGTCATATTCCCAGCCGATGGCCTTGCCGTCCTTGTCCATGAACTGCAGCGGCGGATAGGCGTTTTCGGTCACGATCACCACCTCGCGCCCGCCCAGATCGGGCAGGTCCTGCGCGGCGGCCATCGTGGCGGTAAAGGCAAGGCTAAGGCCGGTTAGGGCGGCAGTCAGTTTCATCGCAGCAAGCTCCCTGTCACAAAGCGTGATGGTCACACTATGGCGCAGCGCGCGGCAAGGGCAAGCCGCCGCCGCCGAAACCGAATGCAGCGGTTGAGTTTGCCGCCCCGCGCCCCTAATGCTTGGACCACCCCAAGGCGGAGCTTGCCATGCTGGCCCAAAAGCGCATCCTTCTCGTCATCGGCGGCGGCATCGCCGCCTACAAGGCGCTGGAACTCATCCGCCTCCTGCGCGGGCAGGGCGCTTCGGTCACGCCGGTCATGACAAAGGCGGCGGCGGAATTCGTTACCCCGCTTTCGGTGTCTGCGCTGGCGGGGGAAAAGGTCTACACCCATCTCTTCGACCTGACGGACGAGGCCGAGATGGGCCATATCCAGCTGTCGCGCGTGGCCGACCTGATCGTCGTGGCCCCTGCCACCGCCGACCTTGTCGCCCGCATGGCGCAGGGGCGGGCCGACGACCTCGCCTCGACCCTGCTTCTTGCCACCGACACGCCCGTTCTGGTGGCCCCGGCGATGAATGTCCGCATGTGGCACCACCCTGCCACACAGCGCAACCTTGCCACCCTGCGCGGCGACGGCATCCGCTTTGCCGGACCGGACGAGGGCGAAATGGCCTGCGGCGAATACGGGCTTGGCCGCTTGGCCGAACCCGCCGCGATCCTTGCCGCCGTCACGGCGCTGCTGTCCGCAGGCCCGCTTTCGGGCAAGCATGTCATCGTCACCTCGGGCCCCACACACGAACCCATCGACCCCGTGCGCTACATCGCCAACCGCTCGTCGGGCGCCCAAGGCACAGCGATTGCCGCAGCCCTGCGCGACCTTGGCGCAAGGGTCAGCTTCGTGACCGGCCCCGCCTCGGTTCCGCCGCCCGATGGCGTCGATGTCATCCGCGTCGAGACCGCCGCCGAAATGGCCGCCGCCGTCAATGCCGCCCTGCCCGCCGATGCCGCCGTCATGGCCGCCGCCGTGGCCGACTGGCGCGTGGCCAATGCCTCGGACCGCAAGATGAAAAAGGATGCCTCGGGCGCCCCGCCCGCGCTGTCCTTTGCCGAAAACCCCGACATCCTGCGCGACCTTTCCGCCGCAGCGCAACGCCCGCGCCTTGTCGTGGGCTTCGCCGCCGAAACCGACCATGTGATCGACCACGCCAAGGCGAAACTGGCGAGAAAAGGCTGCGACTGGATCGTTGCCAATGACGTCTCGCCCGCCACAGGCATCATGGGCGGGGCAGAGAACGCCGTCACCATCCTGACCGCATCGGGGGCCGAGGCATGGCCCCGCCTGCCCAAGGCCGAGGTCGCGCGCCGCCTTGCCGCCCGCATCGCGGATGCGCTGGCATGATCCCGACCATCCGCATCCTGTGGGAGGATTGGGCCGACCGCTCGCTTCCGCTTCCCTCCTACGAAACCCACGGTTCGGCAGGGGCCGATATCCGCGCCAACCTGCCGCCCGACCTGCGCGCGGCGGGCTTTGCCCTTACCCCCATGCAGCGCGCCATCATCCCGACAGGCATCCGCGTCGAAATCCCCCAAGGCTTCGAAATCCAGATCCGTCCCCGTTCCGGCCTTGCGCTGAAACACGGCATCACCCTGCCCAATACCCCCGGCACCATCGACAGCGATTATCGCGGTCCCTTGGGCGTTCTGCTCGTCAACCTCGACCCCGCGCCCTATGTCATCGGGCACGGCGACCGCATCGCGCAACTGGTCGTGGCCCCCGTGGTTCAGGCGGGCTTTGCCGTGGTCGATGCCTTGGGCGAAACGCAACGCGGTGAAGGGGGCTTCGGCTCGACGGGAAAAAGATGACCCTCGTTTTCGGCCTTGCGGCCATGCTTTGGGGCCTTGGCGCGGCCTTGCGCCTGCCGCGCAGCTTGCGCCTTTCACTGCTCGGCCTGCTCTGGCTTGCCGTCATTGCGCTGCATTTCACGCTGCCCGACGGCCACCCCCTGCGCCTTGCCACCGGAACCGATGCGCGCTTCTGGCTGCTTCTCGGCATCTTCGGCATCGTGGCACTTGGCTACCGTTTCGGCCTGCGCGCCCTGCGGGCCAAGGCCGCGCCGAAAGCCGCCCCCGCCCCGACCGACCCCAAAGCCCCGTTCCGCGAGGTCGAACTCGACCGCTACGCCCGCCACATCATGCTGCGCGAAATCGGCGGGCCGGGACAGCGCAAGCTCAAGAACGCCCGTGTTCTGGTGATCGGCGCGGGGGGCCTCGGCTCTCCAGCGCTGCTTTACCTCGCGGCAGCAGGGGTGGGGACCATCGGCGTGGTCGATGACGACACGGTGGACGGATCGAACCTGCAACGCCAGATCATCCACGCCGACCAGCGCATCGGAATGCCCAAGGTCTTTTCCGCCGAAATCGCCATGCGCGCGCTCAACCCCTTTATCGAGGTGCGCCCCTACAACCGCCGCCTGACAGAGCCGGATGCCGAAAGCCTGTTTGCCGACTATGACCTGATCCTTGACGGCACCGACAATTTCGACACGCGCTACATGGCCAACCGCGTGGCCGTGAAACTGGGCAAGCCGCTGATTTCGGGCGCGCTGACGCAGTGGGAGGGGCAGTTGTCCCTCTTCGATCCGGCGCAGAATTCGCCCTGCTACGAATGCGTCTTTCCCACCCGCCCCGCCCCCGGAATGGTGCCCTCATGCGCCGAGGCGGGCGTGGCGGCCCCCCTGCCCGGCGTGATCGGCGCGATGATGGCGACCGAGGCGATCAAGCATCTGACCGGCGCGGGCGAAACCCTGCGCGGGCGGCTGATGATCCATGACGCCCTTTACGCCGAAACCCGCGTCATCGCCGTGCATCGCCGCGCCGATTGCCCCGTCTGCGGCAAGGCCTAGCCGGCGGTCGCGCCAAAGGCGGCGCAGGGATCGTCGCGCCCTGCCACCCCGTCGGTGGCGATCCACAGATCAAAGGGTTGCGGCCCGTCTTGCGGCCCGTCAGACCCTTCGACCTGCCCCACCGAAAGCACCGTCAGGGCCGGCGCTTCCGCCCTGATCAACGCAGGCACGCCCCAATCCGTGCGCGCATGTTCCGCCCCGAGGATCACCGCCACAGGCCCGCCCGTCTCGCGCAGTGCCCGTATCGCGGCCCGTGCCAGCGCCGCATCGCGCAGGCGCTGCACCTGCACCATCCCCGCCATCGCGCCCTTGGGCATGGCAAAGCAATGCGCGGCCCAAAGCTCGGTCTCGCGCTGGTCCTGCACGCCCTCGGGCAAGGCCTTGTCGAGGCCGAAGCCAGCCATCACTGCGGCAGCCCCGTCCATCGCGGCCCGCCGCACGTCGCGCTGCGGCACATCGGCACCGTAGACCCGCGCCTTGGGGGCGGCGGCAAAGATCGGTCGATACAGCGCGAAATCGGGCCAGCCCCTCTCGGTCCAGCCGATGGCCGCATCCACCCTCGCCGCATCCGCCATGTCTTTCGGAAGGCGCTTCACCTGTTCGGGCAAAAGCATCTCGAACACCAGCGCGGCCGGCGCGATTGCGGCGACGGCACGCGCCTGATTGGCGTGGTGCAAGGGATTGTCATGCACCTCGCCCAAAAGGACGATGTCGACCTGCGGCAGGGCGTCCAAGGCATCGGCCCCGATCTCGCGCGCTGCCGCCGGACTTGCCAGCAGAAACGCCATCAGGGCGGCGCAGATCATCATATCAGGAAATGATGCACTTCCCGCGACTGGCTCTCCAGACTGCGGCGCATCTTGGCGAAGGCTGCGGCTTCCAGCTGGCGCACGCGCTCTTTCGACAGACCCAGCTCCTCGCCAAGGCTTTCCAGCGTGCGCGGCTCGTCCTTCAGCTTGCGCTCGGCCACGATGTAGCGTTCACGCGCGTTCAGCGCCTGCATCGCCTTGACCAGCCAGTTGCGCAGCTGCGCCGCGTCATGCGCGCCCTCGACCTGCTCGGCGGCCTGCGGCTGTTCGTCTTCAAGCGCGTCGATCCATTCGCGCCCGTCCTCGTCAGACGACTGCGCCGCATTCAGGCTGAAATCCGACCCCGACAAGCGCCCTTCCATCATCTCGACATCCGAGAGCGACACGCCGACCTCGGTGGCGACCATCTGGCGCAGCTGGAACTGGTCCAGCGTCTCGCCACGCTGCGCCGCCTCGCGCTCAAGCTTGGCCTGCACGCGGCGCAGGTTGAAGAACAGCGCCTTCTGGCTGCTGGTCGACCCCGTGCGCACCATCGACCAGTTGCGCATCACATAGTCCTGAATCGATGCCTTGATCCACCAGACGGCATAGGTCGAAAACCGCACGCCGCGATCGGGATCGAACTTTTCCGCCGCCTTCATCAGGCCAAGCGAGGCCTCTTGGATAAGGTCGTTCATCGGCGCGCCATAGCGGCGGAACTTGGCCGCCATGCTGATGGCCAGCCGCATATAGGCCGTCACCAGACGATGCAGCGCCTGCTCGTCGCGGTGGTCGCGCCAGGCATAGGCAAGCTGCAATTCGACCTCGGCAGTCAAAAGCTCGGCCCGCATGGCTTGGCGGGACATGGTCTGGTCGTTATATCCATCAAGCGCCATAGAAACCCCCAGTCGACTTTGCGAACGTTCACGGCCAGACAGCACGCACCGGCACATTTCTTGCCGTTTTGTTAAGGATACGAAGCCAAACCGTGACTGGATCATCGCCCCACGAAATTTTCTTGCTTCCCCGCCTGTCGCTGGTCGTCGGCGGCGCGCGTTCGGGCAAGTCCCGTCTGGCCGAAACACTGGTGACCCGAACGAACCGCCCCCGCCGCTACATCGCCACCGCCGAAGCATGGGACGATGAAATGCGCGACCGCATCGCAGCCCACCGCACCGACCGCGGCGCCGCGTGGGAAACGGTCGAGGCACCGCTCGACCTTTGCGCCGCACTCGCCTCGGCCAAACCGGACGAGGCGGTTCTGGTCGACTGCGCCACGCTCTGGCTGACAAACCACCTTCTGGCCGAACACGACCTTGCCGCCGAAGGCGCGGCGCTGCTTGCGGCACTTTCATCCTGCCCCGCCCCCGTCGTCATCGTCTCGAACGAGGTGGGCTGGGGCATTGTTCCCGAAAATGCGCTCGCCCGCCGCTTCCGCGATGCCCAAGGGCGGCTCAACCAGCAGGTCGCCGCGCAGGCCGATCTGGTTCTGGGCGTGATGGCGGGCCTTCCCATCGTGCTCAAAGGGGATCGTCCCGCATGGATGTGACACGCCTCTGGTGGGTCCGCCACGGCCCGACGCATGAAAAGGCGATGGTGGGCTGGCGCGACGTGCCCGCTGACCTGTCAGACAGCGAAACCCTCGCCCGCCTGAACGCGCATCTGCCGCAAGGGGCGCTTCTCGTCTCCTCCGACCTGATCCGCGCCACGGCGACCGCCGATGCGCTGGCGCGGGGCCGCCATCGCCTGCCGCATGACGCGGGCTTGCGTGAATTGCACTTCGGCGACTGGGACGGGCGCACATGGGACGAAATCGTCGCCTCCCATCCCGAACTCAGCTTCGCCTATTGGGACGACCCCGGCGAGCATCGCCCCCCCAATGGTGAAAGCTGGAACGAGGCCGCCGCCCGCATCCATGCCGCGACCGACGCGCTGATCGCCGCGCACAGGGGGCGCGACCTGATCCTCGTCGCCCATTTCGGCGCGATCCTGACACAGGTGCAACGCGCCAAGGGCTGCACCCCGCTCGACGTCTTCGCGCACAAGATCGACAACCTCTCCGTCACCCGCATCGACCACGGCCCCGACGGCTGGCACCTGCACGCCATCAATCACCTTCCGTGATGGATCGCCGCACAAATCTCCATTTGGCAGGGCAGCACCGCTGACCTAGCCTGCCCGTCAAACAGGGGAACGATATGACATATGACCTCGTGATCGGTGACCGCGCCTATTCGTCATGGAGCCTGCGCGGCTGGCTGCTGTTCGACGCCTTCGGAATTCCGGTAAAGACGCATCTGGCCAAGCTCTATTCCGACGAACTGCCCACCATGTTGCGCGATTATTTCCCCGCGAAAACCGCCCCCACCATGCGCACGCCCGAAGGCTGGGTCATCCCCGAAACCATCGCCATCGCCGAGGAACTCGCCACCCGCCACCCCGACGCCGGTCTTTGGCCCGCCGATCCCAAGGGCCGCGCCGTGGCCCGTGTCCTTGCCGCCGAGATGCATGCCGGTTTTTCGGCGCTCCGCTCGCATTGCCCGATGAACCTGCGCGTCAGCTACACCGATTGCGCCCCCCCGCCCGAGGTGCTGGCCGACCTGTCCCGCCTGCAAACCCTCTGGGACTGGGCGCGGGCGGAAACCGGCAGCACCACGCCTTGGCTTTGCGGTGCCTATTCGGCGGCCGATGCCTTTTACGCCCCCGTCGCCACCCGCATCGCCACCTATAACCTGCCCGTCGGTCCCGCCGCGATGGACTACGTGATGGCGCACCTCTCGCACCCGTCCTTCCGCCGCTGGCGGGCGATGGGCATGGTCGACCTGCCCGACCAGCCTTTCTACTTCCGCACCTATCCCCGCCGCGACTGGCCCGGCCCCGCGCCCCTGCCCGCCCGCGCGGTCGAGGGGGGCGGGACCGTCAACTCCGCCTGCCCCTATTCCGGCAAACCCGTCACCCATGCGCTGGAACTGGACGGCCGCCGCTTCGGCTTCTGCAACGCCTTCTGCCGCGACAAGACCGTGGCCGACCCCGGGGCATGGCCGCAATTCATGGCCCTTTACCATTCGTAAACCATTCGCCCCCTAGGCTCCGGCCAAAGGGGTGAAGATGGTTACCAGCGCCTATACCGTGGCCTTCGAGGGCATCGAGGCCCGCATCGTCGAGGTGCAATGCGCCATCACGACGGGCCTGCCGCATTTCGGCCTCGTCGGTCTGCCCGACAAGGCGGTGTCGGAAGCGCGCGAACGGGTGCGGGCGGCGCTGGGGGCAATGTCCATCGCGCTGCCCGCCAAGCGCATCACCGTGAACCTCTCGCCCGCCGACCTGCCGAAAGAGGGGTCGCATTTCGATCTGCCCATCGCCCTCGCCCTTCTCGCCGCGCTCGAGATCATCCCGAAGGACGAAGTGGCGGGCGTCATCGCGCTGGGCGAGCTTTCCCTCGACGGCCGTCTCATGCCCGTCGTCGGCGCGCTTCCCGCTGCGATGGCAGCGGCGGAAGAGGACAAGGCCCTTCTTTGCCCCCGCGCCTGCGGGGCCGAGGCGGCTTGGGTCGGTGCGACCGAAGTTCTCGCCGCCAATTCGCTGGACGAGGTGGTGCGCCACTACACCGGCCAGCGCCCCCTGCCACCCGCCGAAGCGGGCGAGGTGGTGGCAGATCCGCTCAAACGCGACATGGCCGAGGTCAAGGGACAGGAACGCGCCAAACGGGCGCTGGAAATCGCGGCGGCGGGGCGCCACCACATGTTCATGTCAGGGACACCGGGGTCGGGCAAATCCATGCTAGCCGCCCGCCTGCCCGGCATCCTGCCCCCCCTTTCGGCGCAAGAGGCGTTGGAAACCTCGATGATCCATTCCCTCGCTGGGCTTTTGAACGAAGGCGGCATCTCGCGCACCCGCCCCTTTTGCGAACCGCATCACACCGCGTCGATGGCCGCCATCGTGGGCGGCGGCAAGGGCGCGAAACCGGGGCAGATCTCGCTCGCGCACAACGGGGTGCTGTTTCTCGACGAATTCCCCGAATTCCCGCGACAGGTGCTCGACACGCTGCGCCAACCGATCGAGACGGGCGAGGTGGTGGTCGCCCGCGCCAATGCCCATGTCCGCTACCCCTGCCGCTTCCTGCTGGTCGCCGCCGCCAACCCCTGCAAATGCGGATATCTGAGCGACCCCGCCCGCGCCTGCGCCAAGGCTCCGGTCTGCGGCTCCGACTACATGGGCCGCATCTCGGGCCCGCTGATGGACCGCTTCGACCTGCGGGTCGAGGTGCCGCCGGTGTCCTATACCGATCTCGACCTTCCGGCGAACGGCGAAAGCTCGGCCACCGTCGCCGCCCGCGTGCAAGCCGCCCGTGCCCGGCAAAGCGCACGTTTCGCAGGGCATGAAAGGGCGCGCGTGAATGCCGACATGGAAGGCGCGCTGCTGGAACAGACCGCCACCCCCGATGCCGAAGGCCGCGACCTGCTGGCAAGGGTCGCGGAACGCTTCGGCCTCTCGGCCCGTGGCTACCACCGCGTGCTGCGCGTGGCCCGCACCATCGCGGATCTCGACGGCTCGGACCATGTCCGCAAACCGCATGTCGCCGAAGCCGTCAGCTACCGCATGCCACCCACGGCAGGCTAGGCGCGGGTCACCGCCCCCGCTTCGCCTCGATCACCTCCCAGATGCGGGCCGAGGCATTGGTCCCGTCGAACCGCTCCAACTCCTGCAAACCGGTGGGAGAGGTCACGTTGATCTCGGTCAGGTAGTCGCCGATCACGTCGATGCCGACAAAGACCTGCCCCTTTTCCTTCAGCACCGGGCCGATGGTGGCGCAGATCTCCAGATCGCGCGGCGTCAGGCCGATCTTCTCGGGCCGCCCGCCGACATGCATGTTCGACCGCGTCTCTCCCGCCTGCGGCACGCGGTTGATCGCGCCCACAGCCTCGCCATCGACAAGGATCACCCGCTTGTCGCCCTTGGCCACATCGGGCAAGAACTTCTGCACGATCAACGGCTCGCGGCTCATCCCCGTGAACAGCTCGTGCAAGGACGACAGATTGCGGTCATTCGGGTCCAAGCGGAACACCCCCGCCCCGCCGTTCCCGTAAAGCGGCTTCAGGATGATATCCCCGTGCCGCGCCTTGAAAGCCCGGATCGTCGCCAGATCGCGGGCGATGGCGGTCGGCGGAATCAGCTGCGGAAACCGCAGGACCAACAGCTTCTCGGGCGAATTGCGCACCCAGAACGGATCGTTCACGACCAGCGTTTTCGGGTGGATCATCTCGAGCAAATGCGTCGTGGTGATGTAGCCCATGTCAAAGGGCGGGTCCTGCCGCAGCCAGACCACGTCGAAATCGGCAAGATCGACCTCGGTCTCCTCGCCATAGCTCACATGGTTGCCCTTCTCGCGCCGCAGCTCGATCGGCCAACCCCGCGCCGTCACCCGCCCCTCGACAAAGGCGAGGCGGTCCGGCGTGTAGAAGAACAGCGAATGCCCCCGCGCCTGCGCTTCAAGCGCAATGCGGAATGTGCTGTCGGCATTGATATTGACCGACCCGATCGGGTCCATCTGCAAGGCAACCTTGAGCGGCATGGCCATCCCCTTCATCTGTTGCTCCCTTGATGGCGCAACAACAGTCGGGATGCAAACGGGTCAGGCCGCGAAGGCGTTTTCCAGAATCTCGATCCGGCCCATCGCATCGACCAAAGCCACGTCGAAACGCGCATCCGTCATCAATCCGCGCGGCTCTCCTGCAAGAAATTCTTCCGCCGCACCGTAAATCCGGTCCATCTGCCGCCGGGTCAGATGTTCGGCCGCTTCGGCATGGGTCCGGCTTTGCTTGACCTCGATGAAGATCACACTGTCCCCGTCCCGCGCGACGATATCGATTTCGCCCCGCGCGCCACGCCAGCGCCGCGCACAAACCTCACGGCCCGATCGGCCGTAATGCCCCGCAACCTGTTCTTCCGCCGCCACTCCGGCGTGATAGCTCCGCGCACCGCTCATCATTTCCCCCGCTTCAGGGCCACCTGATACACCTCGCGCCGGGGAAGGTCATAGGCTTCCGCCACCATCGCCGCCGCATCCTTCACCGTCATCCGTTCCAGCGCCGCTTCGAGTGCCGCTTCCCAATCGGCGGTATCCGCGACCCGCTCTGCCGCGCGATCGACAAGCAGCACGATTTCACCCTTCACGTCCCGTCCGGCATAGGCCTCGACAAGTTCGCCCAGCGTGCCCCGCGTCACTTCCTCGAATCGCTTCGTCAGTTCTCTGCACAAGGCAGCTTGCCTCATTGCCCCCCAGTTCTGCGACAATTCTTCCAACATTTGGTTAATGCGCT
The DNA here is from genome assembly GCF_014243445.1 of Paragemmobacter straminiformis. Taxonomy (GTDB): domain Bacteria; phylum Pseudomonadota; class Alphaproteobacteria; order Rhodobacterales; family Rhodobacteraceae; genus Paragemmobacter; species Paragemmobacter straminiformis. The sequence goes on along the minus strand of NZ_JACLQD010000003.1, from coordinate 460,222 downwards.
TGGGCGATTCATAGAAGATCACCGTCGCCTGCATCGACTTCAGACCCTCGAGGAAGGTCCGTCGCGCTCCGGCCGCCGCCGGGGCGAAGCCTGCAAAGAGGAACCGGTCCGAGGGCAGTCCCGAAACCGTCAGCGCGCACAGGGCCGCCGAAGGGCCGGGTGCCGCGATCACCGGCAAGCCCGCCGCGATGGCCGCGCGGGCCAGCGGGAAGCCGGGGTCCGACACCATCGGCGTTCCCGCCTCGGAGGCATAGGCGACCGACTTGCCCTCTTCGATGGCGCGCAGCAGGCGCGGGCTGGCCGCAGCCTCGTTATGGTCATGGCAGGGCACCAGTGGCCGGTCGCCAAGGCCGATGCCGTGGATCTCCATCAGGTGCCGCAGGGTCCGCGTGTCCTCGGCCGCCAGCACATCGGCCGTGGCGAGGATGTCGAGCGCGCGCAAGGTGATGTCCCGCGCCGCGCCGATCGGCGTTGCGACCAGATACAACCCCGCCGCAAGGGGCTTTCCGCCGATGGTATAGCTGCCGCCGCCCGGCCCGTGCTGTGTCATCGTGGTCGCTCCCCTGACAAGTTTACTTCCCGCAGGGAACATCCTAGGCTTGCAAGCCATTCATGTGCTGTAAAGCCGCTGCGCCCCCAAGGAATGAGGAAGTCGCATGTTCTCTGTTTTGTCACGCGCCCGCAAGTCACTGGCCCTTGCGGCCGCAGCTCTTGCCGCGCTCGCGCTTGCCGCCTGCGAACCCGTCTCGACCGGGGCGGGCCTCGACGCGGGCAAACCCGTCGCCGTGGCGCTGCTTGTCCCCGCAGGGTCGGGCGACGCGTCTGACGAGCTTCTGGCCCGCAGCCTCGAGAATGCGGCGCGCATGGCGATCACCGATCTTGCCTCGGTCCAGATCGACCTGCGCGTCTATCCCACGGCGGCCAGCCCCGCACAGGCCGCCAGCGCCGCGCAACAGGCCGTGGCCGATGGCGCCAAGATCATCGTCGGCCCCCTGCGCGCCGAAGAGGCCAATGCCGCAGGCGTGGCCGTCGCCGCATCGGGCGTGAACGTGCTGTCCTTCTCGAACAACCCCGCCATCGCGGGGGGCAATGTCTTCGTCCTTGGCCCCACTTTCGACAACAGCGCAAAGCGTCTGGCCTCCTATGCCGTCAAAAGCGGCAAGTCGAAGATCATGATCGTCTCGGACCAGAACACCTCGGGCGAGGCCGGTCGCAACGCCATCCAGCGCGGCATTTCTGCGGCGGGCGGGTCGGTCGTGGCGCAGGGGTCTTACGAATTCTCGCAGAACGGCATCGTGCAGGCGGTTCCGGGCATTGCCGCGCAGGCCAAATCCTCGGGCGCGCAGGCCGTCTTCCTGACGGCCGATGCGGCCGGTGCCCTGCCGCTCGTCTCGCAGCTCCTGTCGGAGAACGGCGTCAGCCCTGCCGTTTTCCAGTATATCGGCCTGACGCGCTGGGACATCCCCTCGGCCACGCTCGCCCTTCCCGGCGTGCAAGGCGGCTGGTTCGCCGTTCCGGACCCCGCGCTCTACGCGCAATATCAGGTCCGCTACGCCGCCGCCTTCGGCGAGGCACCCCATCCCGTGTCCGCCGTCGCCTATGACGCCATCGCCGCCATCGGCGCATTGGCCAAACAGGGCGCGGGCCTTGACCGGGCGGCGCTGACCCAGGGCGCGGGCTTTGCCGGAGTGAACGGCGTCTTCCGCCTTCTGGCCGACGGCACCAACGAACGCGGCCTTGCGGTGGCGCAGATCCAGAACGGCACCGTTGTCGTGATCGACCCCGCTCCCCGCAGCTTCGGCGGCGCCGGCTTCTGAGGCGGCGCCCCCGATGTCACCGGCCCGACTGGCCGCCCCCGCGATCCTGACCCAAGCCCCGGCCGAGTTGCTCGTGCCGGGGTCCGATCTTGTGAACGTCCCCGCCCTGCGCGCCGCCATTGGCGCCGAAATCGCCACCGCCCCCGATGCCAAGGCCGCCCGCGCCATCGCCGTGCGCCATCTGCTCGAGGCCAAGTCCCGCGCCAACGCCCTGCTGGCCGAGGCCTTCACCCGCCGCCCCCATGCCGCCCGCCCGCTGATCCGCGCACAGGCGCATCTGACCGACGGGCTGGTCATCACCGCCTTCCACGTGGCGCTCGACCACCTCCATCCGCTTCCGAACCCGACCGAGGCCGAGCGGATCGCCGTTCTTGGCGTCGGCGGCTACGGCCGTGCCGAAATGGCCCCGCATTCCGATGTGGACCTGTTGTTCCTCACCCCGTGGAAAATCACCCCCTGGGCGGAAAGCGTCATCGAATCGATGCTTTACATGCTGTGGGACCTGAAACTTAAGGTCGGCCACTCAAGCCGCACGGTCAAAGACTGCCTGCGCCTCGGGCGCGAGGATGTCACCATCCGCACCGCCCTTCTGGAACACCGCTTCGTCGCCGGATACGAACCCCTGTCCACCGAACTCGGCGACCGTCTCTGGGGCGAGTTGTTCCGCAATTCCGGCCCCGAATTCATCGAAGCCAAACTCGCCGAACGCGCCGAACGCCACAAGCGGCAGGGCGGGCAACGCTATGTGCTGGAACCCAACGTGAAAGAGGCCAAAGGCGGCCTGCGCGACCTGCAAACGCTTTACTGGATCGGCAAATACCTCAACCGTGTGCCCAGCGCCGAAGGGCTGGTGCAGATCGGCCTGCTCAGCCGCGAGGAATACGGCATCTTCACCCGCGCCGAAGATTTCCTCTGGGCCGCGCGCTGCCACCTGCATTACGTCACCGGCCGCGCCACCGATACGCTGACCTTCGACCTGCAGGTCGAGGTCGCGGCCCGCATGGGCTACCGCGATGCCGGAGGCCGCCGCGCGGTCGAGCATTTCATGCAGGACTACTTCCGCCACGCCACCCGCGTGGGCGAATTGACCCGCGTGTTCCTGACGCAACTCGAAGCGCGCCACGCCAAGCCCGAAGCCAGCCTTCTGGGAATGTTCAAGCGCACCAAACGCGTCAAGGCCGGCTTCAAACTGGTGCAGGGCCGCATCGACGTGGCCGAGGCCAAGACCTTCCTCGCCGACAAGCTGAACCTTCTGCGCGTCTTCGAAGAGGCGCTGCGCACCGGCTACCTGCTTCACCCCAACGTCATGCGCCTGATCGCGTCGAACCTGCACCTGATCGACGAAGACATGCGGACCGACCCCGAGGCCGTGCAGATCTTCATCGACCTGCTCCTGCGTCACGGCAATCCCGAACGCGCCCTGCGCCGGATGAACGAGCTCGAGGTGATCTCGGCCTTCATCCCCGAATTCGAACCCATCGTCGCGATGATGCAGTTCAACGTCTACCATCACTACACGGTCGACGAGCATATCATCCAATGCATCAGCATCCTTGCCCAGATCGAGCGCGGCGAGCTGGTCGAGGAGCTTCCCGTCGTCTCGGGCATCCTCAAGGATGGCGTCAACCGCAAGGTGCTTTACGTCGCCTTGCTGCTGCATGACATCGGCAAGGGCCGCCCCGAGGACCATTCCATCATCGGCGCGCAGATCGCCCGCCGCGTCTGCCCGCGCCTTGGCCTGACGGCCGAGGAATCGGAAACCGTCGAATGGCTGGTGCGCTATCACCTGCTCATGTCCGACACCGCGCAAAAGCGCGACATCGGCGACCCGCGCACCGTGCGCGACTTTGCCAAGGCGGTGAAATCGCGCAAACGGCTTGATCTGCTTACCGTGCTGACGGTCTGCGACATCCGCGGCGTGGGACCGGGCACGTGGAACAACTGGAAAGCCATGCTGCTGCGCCAGCTGTACCAAAAGACCTCCGACGCGCTGGAAGGCGGGCTTGAAACCCTCAACCGCGAAAAGCGCGAGGACGAAGCCAAGCGCGCGCTGCAACAGCGCCTGACCGAATGGACGGCAGACGACCTGCGTGCCGAATGCGCCCGCCATTACCCGCCCTATTGGCAGGGCCTGCCGACCGACAGCCATGTCATCTTTGCCAACCAGTTGCGCGGCCTGCGCGACGACGAAATCCGCATCGACCTGCACCCCGACCCTGACCGCGATGCCACCCGCGCCTCATTCGCCCTTGCCGACCACCCCGGCATCTTCTCGCGCCTTGCGGGGGCCTTGGCGCTGGTCGGGGCCAACGTGGTCGACGCGCGGACCTATACGTCAAAGGACGGCTACGCCACCGCCGTGTTCTGGATCCAGGACGCCGAGGGCAAACCCTACGAGGTCAGCCGCCTGCCCCGCCTGAGCCAGATGATCCACAAGACCCTCAAGGGCGAGGTTCTGGCCCGCGAGGCGCTGAAGGACCGCGACAAGATCAAGAAGCGCGAACGCGAGTTCCGTTTCCCGACCCACATCACCTTCGACAACGAAGGGTCGGAAATCTACACCATCGTCGAGGTCGACACCCGCGACCGTCCGGGCCTGCTGTATGACCTGACGCGCACGCTGGCGGCGAACAACATCTACATCGCCAGCGCCGTGATCGCGACTTTCGGTGCGCAGGTGGTCGACACCTTCTACGTCAAGGACATGTTCGGCTTGAAACTGCACCAGAAAGCGCGGCAAGAGGCGCTCGAAAGGAAGCTGCGCCAAGCGATCTCCGAAGGCGCCGAACGGGCACAGGGCTAATGCAACCGATCCGGCTGATCCGCTCTGTCCTGACGGTCGGCGGATGGACGCTTTTGTCGCGCGGTGCAGGTTTTGCCCGCGACGTGATGATGGCCGCCTATCTTGGCGCGGGGCCGGTGGCCGATGCCTTCAACGTCGCGTTTTCCCTGCCCAACATGTTCCGCCGCTTCTTTGCCGAGGGCGCCTTCAACATGGCCTTCGTGCCGATGTTCGCCAAGAAACTGGAAGCGGGCGAGGACGCCAAGGGTTTCGCCCGCGATGCCTTCAATGGCCTTGCCGCCGTGCTGATCGTCTTTTCCGTCATCGGCACGCTCGCCATGCCGTGGCTCGTCTGGGCGATGGCCTCGGGCTTTGCGGGCGATGCCCGTTTCGACATGGCGGTGGTGTTCGGGCAGATCTGCTTTTCCTACATCCTGTTCATCTCGCTCGTCGCCCTGCTTTCAGGCGTTCTGAACGCCTTCGGCCATTTCACCGAAGCGGGCTTCGTGCCGGTTCTGATGAACCTGATCTTCATCGCCGCCATGCTTGTCGCAGCCCGCGCGGGCTGGGACATGGGCCTGACGCTGGCTTGGACCGTTCCCGTCACCGGCATCGCACAGCTTGCCTTTACCTGGGTCGCGGCCCATCGCATCGGCTTCCGCTTCCACCCCGGATTGCCACGGCTCACGCCCGAACTGGTGCGTCTGGCAAAGATCGCCGCCCCTGCCGTACTGGCGGGGGGCGTGGTGCAGATCAACCTGCTCGTCGGGCGTCAGGTCGCCAGCTACACCGAAGGCGCTGTCTCCTGGCTCGTCTATGCCGACCGGCTTTACCAGCTCCCCCTCGGGGTTGTCGGCATCGCCATCGGCACGGTGCTTCTGCCCGACCTGTCGCGCCGCCTGCGCGCGGGCGATGCGACGGGGGGCCGCGCCAGCTTCAACCGTGGCACCGAGTTCGCGCTGCTGCTGACCGTGCCTGCCGCCGTTGCGCTGGTGGTCATGGCCCTGCCGCTGACGACCGTGCTTTACCAGCGCGGCGCCTTTACCGCCGCCGATGCCACCGCGACGGCGCTTGCCCTTGCCATCTACGGCGCGGGCCTGCCCGCTTTCGTGCTGCACAAGGTGTTCCAGCCGCTTTACTACGCCCGCGAGGACACGCGCCGCCCGTTCAACTATGCCGCCATCTCGATGCTGGTAAACGTGGCCATCGCCGTGGGCCTGCTGCCCCTGATCGGGTTTTCCGCAGCCGCCCTTGCCACCACGCTGTCGGGCTGGGTCATGGTCTGGCAACTCTGGCGCGGCGCGCAGGCGATGGGCCCCGAAGCGCATTTCGATGACCGTATGCGCCACCGCGCGCCCCGCATCGTCGCGGCCTCGGCTGTCATGGGCGCGGCGCTTTGGGGCGGCCAGACCCTGCTTGCCCCCGCCCTCGCGCTGCACGGCTGGCGGTATGCGGCGCTGTCGGCGCTGATCCTGCTTGGCATCGTCACCTATGCGGCTGCGGGCGTTCTGTTCAAAGCCTTCCGCCCGTCAGACCTGCGCGCCTTGCGCCGCTAGCGCTGGCGCTGGCGCAGCTTGGCCATCACCCGCGCCCAACCGCCGGGGCTGACGACGAAAGACAAACCGAACCCCGCGCCGAACCCCGCAACGTCGGCCAGCCATTCCCAGCCCCCGCCGAACAGCAGGCCGAACAGCAACTGCACGCCCAGCAGGAAGCCGATCATCGAAAAGGCCCGCAGCTTGTTCGCCCCCTGCGCGGCAAGCCCCACCCAAAGCAGAAAGGTGAACGCCCCGATCAGCCCGTAAACCGGCGGATAGGCCCCGATCAGCGGCGCATGGATGGCCGGCACCAGCGTATAGGCCGCAGCCCCCGCAAGGGCCGCGCCGAAGAACACCACCAGCACCGCCCACCAGCGGAACACCTCGCCCACCATCTTGCCAAGGGCAAGCAGGATCACCCCTGCAAAGATCGCATGCGTCGTATTCCCGTGCACCACGGGATAGGCGACCAGCCGCAACACGTGCTGCCACGGATATTCCCCCCGCTCGATCATCAACCGCATCAGATCGGGCGAGAATGCAAAGCGCTCCATCGCAACCAGCCGCCAGCCCGCGCCCTCCATCCCGCCCGCAAGCCCGCTTGCGCCAAGGCCAAGCACCACCTCCATCGCAATGATCGGCAGGGCCAGTGCCCAGACGACAGGCGGCAGCGGGTTCAACGGCGGGGCGTTGCGGTCATCCATCGGTCACTCTTTCCTTTTCGCGCTTTGATTGACGCGCCGAAGCCCCAGCGATAAGCCGAAACCCGTAAAACTTCCAGACAAGGGCCGTTCACATGTCCGCACCCGCCTTCCCGACCCGCATCTTCTCGGGCATCCAGCCTTCGGGCGGGCTGACGCTGGGCAATTACCTCGGCGCGCTGAAACGCTTCGTGGAAAAGCAGGACGAAGGCATCGAGACGATCTACTGCATGGTCGACATGCACGCGATCACCGTCTGGCAAGACCCCGAAAAGCTGCGCCAGCAAACCCGCGAGGGGGCGGCCGCCTTCATCGCGGCGGGGATCGACCCGAAACGCTCGATCCTGTTCAACCAATCCCAGGTCACGGCGCATGTCGAGCTTGGCTGGATCTTCAACTGCATCGCCCGCATGGGCTGGATGTCGCGCATGACCCAGTTCAAGGACAAGGCGGGCAAGAATTCCGAAAACGTCTCGCTCGGCCTTTTCGCCTATCCCTCGCTCATGGCCGCCGACATCCTTGCCTACAAGGCCACGCATGTTCCCGTGGGCGATGACCAGAAACAGCACCTCGAACTCTGCCGCGACATCGCGATCAAGTTCAACAACGACTACAAGGTCGATTTCTTCCCCGTGGTCGAACCCGTGATCGAAGGCGCCGCGACCCGCGTCATGTCGCTTCGTGACGGCACCAAGAAGATGTCGAAATCCGACCCCTCGGACCAGTCGCGCATCAACCTGACCGACGATGCCGACACCATCGCAAAAAAAATCCGCAAGGCCAAGACCGACCCCGAACCCCTGCCCGACAATCTGGCAGACCTCAAGGACCGGCCCGAGGCGAAGAACCTTGTCAACATCTACGCGGCCCTTGCCGGCCACACCGCCGAACAGGTCATCAAGGACTATGCCGGCGCGCAATTCGGCACCTTCAAGCCCGCGCTGGCCGATCTTGCCGTGGCAAAGCTCGAACCGATCACGCTGGAAATGAACCGCCTGATGCAGGACACCGCCGAAATCGACCGTATCCTGGGCGAGGGGGCGGAACGCGCCGACACCATCGCGCGGCCGATCGTCGATCAGGTCTATGACATCGTGGGCATGATCCGCTCGCGTCGGGGCTAGGCCATGCGGCGGCTGGTCCGGCGGCTTCTGGCGCTGGTCCTTGCCGCATCTGTGGCGCTGTCGCTGCTGACCACGGCCCGCATCGCCCTGTCGCCCGAACTTTCCCCGTGGCGCGAGGCGACGGCGGCGGAAATCGTCGCCGCGACCGACCGGATGTTGCTGTTAGGGGCGACGCCCGCGCGGATCGAAACCCTGATCCTCGCACGGCTGTCCGAGACCCCGCGCAACTGGCCCGCGCTGGCAGCCATCAGGGCGCTGGCCGACGAACGCGGCATCCCGCTCGCCCCCGACACGCAAGCCGCCTATGATGCGGCCTTGGCGACCGACGAAAGCCTGATGAAACAGGCCGGCGACTGTGCCCGCTGCATCTGGGACATCACCCAATGCTCGCTGTCCAAGGTGCTGATCTGCCGCGCCCCCGTGGACCTGACCTTTGTGGGCGACCTTGCGGGCGTGGGCCGCGCCGCCGCGAATTACATGGCAGGTGCCGATATCGACGATATCGACCTTGGCCTGTCCCTCGCGGGCCTCGCGGCCACGGCGACCATCCTCGTTTCGGGCGGCACCTCGGCCACCCTCAAGGCGGGCGCGGGTGCGGCCAAGGTGGCCCGCGGCATGGGTCGGCTTTCGGACGGCGTGACCGGCATGGTCCGCACGGCGGTGAAATCCGGCGTGAAATGGGATGCCCTGCCCTCGGCCCGCTCTGCCGACGACCTGTACAACGCCCTGCGCTGGGAGGCTTTCGCCCCGCTGGCCGACACCCTTGGCGGGATAGAGCGCATCCGCGCCGCCACCGGCACGACCGATGCGCTCCACCTCTTGCCGCTGGTGGACAGCGCCACCGATGCCCGCCGCCTCGGCAATGCCGCCGAGGCGCTAGGCCCGCGCATGGTCGGCCGCGCCGAGGTGCTGGGCAAGGCAAGGATCATGCGTGCCACGCTGCGCGCGACGGGTGCCGCATGGGCGCTGGTCGGCGGCATCATCGGCATGGCCCTCTCGGGGGCGATGCTGCTGATCCACGCCCTGCAAAGCTGGGCCTTCCGCCGCCTCCGCCGCGCCGCATCTGGCTGACCACGATTTTTCTGCGAAAAATCGGGGGGGCTGTCCGCCCCCCGCAGCGCTGCGCGCCGCTCCCCCCGAGAGTATTTTCGCAAGGCTGAAGCGCAAGGCGCGGCTTTACCCTGTCGGGTGGCGGTGCTTATCTGCGCCCGAGGCACAGGAGGGCGACATGGCATTCGGAACCCATATCCGCACATGGTTCGAGGGGCGCTGGCACGATGGCGACCTTGCGGTGATGAAGGCCGCCGATCACGGCATCTGGCAGGGTTCGTCGGTGTTCGACGGCGCGCGGCTTTTCGACGGGCGGGTGCCCGACCTGTCGCAGCATTGCGCCCGCGTGAATGCCAGTGCCGAGGCGCTGATGATCACCCCCACGATGGACGCAGCCGCGATGGAGGGGATCATCCGCGACGGGCTGAAAGGCTATGACGCAGGTGCCGCCGTCTATATCCGCCCGATGTATTGGGCATTGCACGGATCAGACCTCGGCATCGCCCCCGCCCCCGGCGCCACGGGCTTTGCCATCAGCCTCGAACAGGTCGCCATGCCGCCCGCCGAGTTCCAGACGCGCGTGACCCGCACCCGCTTCCGCCGCCCCGTGCTGGAAGATTCGGTCTGCAACGCCAAGGCAGGTTGCCTTTACCCCAACAACGCAAGGATGCTGGTCGAGGCGCAGTCCAAGGGTTTCGGCAATGCTCTGGTGGCCGATGCGCTTGGCAACCTTGCTGAAAGCGCCACGGCGAACGTCTTTCTTGTCAAGGACGGCACGGTCTTTACCCCCGTCCCCAACGGCACCTTCCTTGCAGGCATCACCCGTGCGCGCCACATCGCCAACCTGCGCGCCGATGGCGTGACCGTGGTGGAAAAGGTGCTGACCTTCGACGACGCCCATGCCGCCGACGAAATCTTCCTGTCCGGCAATTTCGCCAAGGTCACCTCGGTCCGCGCCTTCGACGGCACGGAATTCCGCAGCCGCGCCATGACCGACCGCGCCCGCGTCCTGTACTGGGACTGGGCGGCCAGCCAGCCGCTCTGACCACAAAGCCTTGCGCCTGCCGCCCCGGAGCGGCATGATCGCCGCCGCTTGGGGAGAGTGATATGCGGAAGTTTCTCGTCGTACTCGACGATACGCGCGAATGCCTGAACGCGATGCGCTTTGCCGCGCTCAGGGCGGCACATACGGGGGGCGGGGTGCAGATCCTGTCCATCATCCCGCCAGAGGAATACCAGCACTGGCTCGGCGTCGCCGACCTGATGCGCGCCGAAGCCCGCGAACGGATCGAGGCGCATTTCGAGGTTTTCGCCAAATGGATGCGCGACAAGCAGGGCGTGAACCCCGAACTCATCATCCGCGAGGGCGACCCCGTCACCGAAATCCTCGCGCAGGTGAACGACGACCCGCAGGTCGGCGTCCTTGTCCTTGGCGCGGGCACCGAGAAATCCGGCCCCGGACCGCTTGTCACCGCCATGACCCGCAACTCGGGCAATCTGCCGATCCCGATCACCATCGTCCCGGGCGACATGTCCAAGGAACGGCTGGAAAGCATCACCTGACCCGCGCCCGATCCGCCGCCCCGCTTCCTCTTGCCCGAAATATCCTCGGGGGGAGGCGCGGCACGCGCCGTGGGGGGCAGACAGCCCCCCGCCGCCTTCGGCAGGGGAAAGGCGCTTAGAACCGTTCCAAACTTGACAGCAGGCCCCATCGGGCGCATATCCGACTGGAATAGTCGGAGAAGCCCCATGTTCATCCAGACCGAGTCGACGCCGAACCCCGCGACGCTGAAGTTCCTGCCCGGCCAGACCGTGCTCGACCTTGGCACCGCCGATTTTCCCAGCGCCGAGGCTGCGGCCAAATCCCCCCTTGCGCGGCGCATCTTTGCCGTGGGCGGCGTGTCGGGCGTGTTCTTCGGGGCCGACTTCGTCACCGTGACCAAGGCTGAAGCCGTAGAATGGGACCATGTCAAACCCGCCATCCTTGGCGCGATCATGGAGCATTACCAGTCCGGCGCCGCCACCATCGACGGCGAAAGCACCGGCGGCGGGCACAAGGAACACACCGGCGAGGATGGCGACATCGTCCGCCAGATCAAGGAACTGCTCGACACCCGCGTCCGCCCCGCCGTGGCGCAGGACGGTGGCGACATCACCTTCCACGGCTTCGACCGTGGCGTGGTCTACCTGCACATGCAGGGCGCCTGCGCGGGTTGCCCCTCCTCGACGCTGACGCTCAAGATGGGGATCGAGAACCTCTTGCGCCATTACATCCCCGAAGTGCTGGAAGTGCGCCCCGTCGCCGCCTGATCCTTCCGCGATGCCGAAGATCCTCGCTTTCGACACATCGGCCGCGCATTGCGCGGCCGCCGTGCTTTGCGGCGATACCGTCGTGGCCAGCCGCCACGAGCCGATGGAAAAGGGTCAGGCCGAACGCCTTTTGCCGCTGGCGGCCGAACTTCTGGCCGAAGCGGGCCTGACATGGGCCGACCTCGACGCCATCGCCGTCGGCACCGGCCCCGGCAACTTCACCGGGGTCCGCATCGCCGTCGCGGCCGCCCGTGGCCTTGCCCTGTCGCTCGACCGTCCTGCCATCGGGGTAACCCGCCTCGAGGCTCTGGCACAGGGTCTGCCCCGCCCGCTCTGGGTGGTCGAGGACGCGCGGCGCGGCGAGGTCTATGCCCAGCGATTCGATATCACCGATAGCGCGGCCTGCCTGACGCAACGCGACGCGCTGGCGCTCGATGCCCCGCATGCGGGCAACGCCCTGCCCGATGCCCTGCCCTCGGCCCCCATCGCCGAAGCCATCGCCCGTATCGCCGCCGCCCGCATCGGGACTGGTCAGATCGGGCCGGGCCAGATCGGGATGGGCCAGATCGGCACCACCCCCCCGCGTCCCGCGCCCTTTTACCTGCGCGGCGCCGATGCCGCCCCCCCGTCCGACCCGCCGCCCGTGATCTTGCCGTGACCCGCGCGCCATGACCCCCGCCACCCTTGCCCGTCTGCACGCGCTGTCCTTCACAACCCCGCGTCCCTGGTCCGAGGCGGAATTCGCGGGCTTCCTGTCGCAACCGCAAAGCTTCCTGCTGACCGAAGGCGACAGCTTCCTTCTGGGCCGCGTGATCGTGGACGAGGCCGAATTGCTCACCCTCGCCACCCCGCCCGAACAGCGCGGGCGCGGGGCGGCCAAACGTCTTGTCGCCGCGTTTCTCGAACAGGCGCGCCAGCGTGGCGCGGCCTCGGCCTTTCTCGAGGTCGCCGCCGACAACGCCCCTGCCCGCCACATCTATGCCGCCGCGGGCTTCACCGAATCCGGCACGCGCCGCGGCTATTACCGCAGCCCCGAAGGGCGCCCCATCGACGCCATCGTGATGACCTGCACGCCCTGACGGCGTCGATCCCCGCAAGCCGCGCCAAAGATTTGATCAAACCTCGTTAATTCTGCGTCATCCGCTCGCAAAGAGGTGTTGACCCCTTCGCACGAATCCGCCCTAAATTGCCCACGAACCGCCCTGATGCGAAACGGGCGGGACAAGAAACAAGACCCAACGATTTTGACCGGGAGAAACCCATGACCCTGATGAAAACGCTTCTCGGCGCAGCGGCCACGCTGGCGCTGACCGCAGGCATTGCCGCCGCCGATCCGGCGATCATCTACGACCTCGGCGGCAAGTTCGACAAATCCTTCAACGAGGCCGCCTTCAACGGCGCCGAGAAATGGGCCAAGGAAACCGGCGGCACCTACAAAGAGCTGGAAATGCAGTCCGAAGCCCAGCGCGAGCAGGCCCTGCGCCGTCTGGCTGAATCGGGTGCCAACCCCATCGTCATGACCGGCTTTGCCTTCGGTGACGCGCTCAACACCGTGGCCCCCGACTTCCCCGACACCAAATTCGCGATCATCGACATGGTCGTGGAACAGCCCAACGTGAAATCGGTCGTCTTTACGGAAGATCAGGGCAGCTACCTCGTCGGCATGATGGCCGGCCTTGCCTCGAAAACCGGCACCGTCGGCTTCATCGGCGGCATGGACATCCCGCTCATCCGCCGCTTCGGCTGCGGCTATGCGCAGGGCGTCATCGCCGCCAACCCCGATGCCAAGATCGTGCTGAACATGACCGGCACCACCCCGGCCGCATGGAACGATCCGGTCAAGGGCGCCGAACTTGCCAAGGGCCAGAAAGCCCAGGGCGCTGACGTGATCTATGCGGCAGCGGGCGGCACCGGCGTCGGCGTGTTGCAGGCGGCTGCCGATGAAGGCATCCTCGGCATCGGCGTCGACAGCAACCAGAACGGCATGCACCCCGGCAAGATCCTGACCTCGATGATGAAGCGCGTCGATGTCGCGGTCTACAACGCCTTTACCGAAGGCGACAAACTCACCCCCGGCATCAACGTGCTCGACCTCAAGGCGGGCGGCGTGGATTACGCGATGGACGAGAACAACGCATCCCTCGTGACGCCGGAAATGAAGGCAGCGGTCGATGCCGCCGCCGAAAAGATCAAGTCGGGCGAACTGGTGGTTCACGACTACATGTCCGACAACACCTGCCCGGCGGCGACCTTCTGATGCCATCAGGCGCGAACACTTCGGGGCGGCAGGCAACTGCCGCCCCCTTTGCCATCGAACTGAAGGGCATTTCCAAAGCCTTCGGTCCGGTGCAGGCCAACAAGGATATCTCCATCGCCGTCCCGCGTGGCACGATCCACGGCATCATCGGCGAGAACGGCGCGGGCAAATCGACGCTGATGTCGATCCTTTACGGCTTCTACCGTGCGGATTCGGGTGAAATCCTGATCAACGGCACCCCCACCGCCATTCCCGACAGCCAAAGCGCCATCCGCGCGGGCATCGGCATGGTGTTCCAGCATTTCAAGCTGGTGCAGAATTTCACCGTCCTCGAAAACGTCATCCTCGGCGCAGAAGAGGGCGCGATGCTCGCCCGTTCGCTGGCCAAGGCCCGCCGCGTCCTGTCGGACCTGAGCCGCGAATACGAACTCGACGTCGACCCCGACGCCCTGATCGAGGACCTGTCGGTCGGCCACCAGCAGCGCGTCGAAATCCTCAAAGCGCTGTACCGTCAGGCCGATATCCTGATCCTTGACGAACCCACCGGCGTTCTGACCCCGGCCGAGGCCGACCACCTGTTCCGCATCCTGTCGGGCCTGCGGGACCAGGGCAAAACCATCATCCTGATCACCCACAAACTACGCGAGATCATGGAGATCACCGACCATGTCAGCGTGATGCGGCGCGGCACGATGGTCGGCACGGTGAAAACCGCCGAGACCAGCCCCGAAGAACTCGCCGAGCTGATGGTCGGCCGCAAGGTGCTGCTCGAAGTCGACAAGGGCGCGCCGAACCCCGGCAAGACCGTGCTTTCGGTGCAGGACCTGCACGTGCGCGACGAACATGGCGTCGAGCGGCTGAAAGGCATCAGCTTCGACATCCGCGCCGGCGAGATCCTCGGCATCGCGGGGGTGGCGGGCAACGGCCAGTCCGAACTGCTCGAAGCCTTGGGCGGCATTGCCGCAGCCACGGGGCGCATCGTGATGAACGGCACCGACCTGCCCCTGACGGGTGCCACCGCCAACGGCCAGACCCGGCGCGAGGCGGGCATCGCCCATGTCCCCGAAGACCGCCAGCACCTTGGCCTCATCATGGACTTCGAGGCGTGGGAAAACGTGGCCTTCGGCTATCACAACGCGCCCGAATACCAGAAAAACGCGCTGCTGATGGACAACGACGCCCTGCGCGCCGACACGGCGGCCAAGATGGAACGCTTCGACGTCCGCCCGCCCATCCCCACGCTTCCCGCCAAATCCTTCTCGGGCGGCAACCAGCAAAAGATCGTGGTCGCGCGGGAAATCGAACGCAACCCCGACCTGCTCCTGATCGGCCAGCCCACGCGCGGCGTGGATATCGGGGCCATCGAATTCATCCACAAACAGATCGTGGCCCTGCGCGACGCGGGCAAAGCCATCCTCCTCGTCTCGGTCGAGCTTGACGAGATCATGTCGCTCTCCGACCGGATCGCCGTGATGTTCGACGGGAAGCTCATGGGCTTCCGCGACCCCGAAACCACCAATGAACGCGAACTCGGCCTGCTCATGGCGGGCGTGAGCGAGGGGACCCCCTGATGGACCGTTTGCCCAAATGGGCCGATGTGGTGCTTGTGCCGCTGGTCAGCCTGATCTTCGCCGCCGCCATCTCGGCCATCGTCATCAAGGCCATCGGGCAAAGCCCGTCCGAGGCGCTGAAGGTCATGGTCGAAGGCTCGCTCATGTCGGCCTATGGCTGGGGCTATACGCTCTACTACACCACCAGCTTCATCTTCACCGGCCTTGCCGTGACCATCGCCTTCCACGCGGGCATGTTCAACATCGGCGGCGAAGGGCAGGCGCAGCTTGGCGGGCTTGGCGTGGCCCTCGCCTGTCTGCTGATCCCGTGGCCGCACTGGTCGGTGGCGCTGCTCGCGGCCTCGCTTTCGGCTGCGGCCTTCGGCGCGGTCTGGGCGGCGGTGCCGGCCTATCTGGCCGCCAGACGCGGCAGCCATATCGTCATCACGACGATCATGTTCAACTACATCGCAGCGGCGCTCATCGTCTATCTGCTCGTCGACGTGCTGCGCCCTGCGGGCCAGATGGACCCCGCGACCGCACGTTTCCCGAAAACCGTCTCGCTGCCCACGCTGAACCAGATTCCGGGCTTCGATCTGTTTTTCCAAAAGGAAGTGCCCGCCAACGTCACCCTGTTCATCGCCCTTGCTGCCGCATGGGCCGTCTGGCTGATCCTGTGGCGCACCCGCCTTGGCTACCAGCTGCGCGCTTTCGGGAAATCCGAACCCGCCGCCCGCTACGCCGGGATCAACCCCGCCAAGATGATCATGATCTCGATGACCATTTCCGGGGCACTCGCCGGCCTCATGTCCGTCAACAACGTGATGGGCGAGGCCGAACGCCTGCTGCAAAACTCGTCCGAAGGCGCGGGCTTCATCGGCATCGCGGTCGCGCTCATGGGGCGCAACCACCCCGTCGGCGTGGTGCTGGCGGCGGTCCTTTTCGGGTTCCTCTATCAGGGCGGGGCGGAACTCGGCCTCTGGACCGCCATCCCCATCGAACTGCGCATCGTCGTGCAGGGCCTTGTGATCCTGTTCACCGGGGCGCTCGACGTGATGGTGCGGATGCTGCTCGTCTGGCTCTTCTCCTTCGGTCGCAAGCGGCAGGTGGCATGATGGATTACGGAACCCTCCTGCAAATCCTCGACTCGACGCTGCGCCTCGGCACGCCGCTCCTCTTTGCCTGCCTTGCGGGGCTGTTCTCGGAACGCGCGGGCATCTTCGACATCGGGCTCGAGGGCAAGATGCTCATGGCCGCGATGTGTTCGGGCGCGGTGGCCTTTCTGACGGGATCGGTCTGGCTTGGCCTTCTGGCGGGTCTCGCGGGGTCGCTGGTGTTCGCGGGCCTGCACGGCGTGGCCTCGATCACCTTCCGCGGCAACCAGCTCATCTCGGGCGTGGCGCTGAACTTCCTTGCCAGCGGCATCACCGTTCTCGTCGCGCAGCGCCTGTTCGGACAGGGCGGGCGCACCCCGCCGCTCGACGGGGCCGCCCGCTTCAACGAAATCACCCTGCCCTTCGCGGAAACCCTGCGCCCCGTCCCGGTCCTCGGCCCGCTCTATGCCGATGTGATCTCGGGCCACGCGCTGCTGGTCTATGTCGCCATCCTGTGCGTGCCGCTGACATGGTGGGTCCTTTATCGCACCCGCTTCGGCCTGCGCCTGCGCGCCGTGGGCGAGAACCCGGCCGCCGTCGATACGGCGGGCGTCTCGGTCAAGGGGTTGCGCTTTGCTGCCGTGGGCATCACCGGCCTTCTCTGCGGCCTTGCGGGGGCCTATATGGCCACCGCCCTGCAAGCGGGCTTCGGGCGCGAGATGACGGCAGGGCGCGGCTATATCGCCCTTGCCGCGCTCATCTTCGCCAAGTGGCGGCCCTGGCAGGCGCTGGGGGCCTGCATGCTCTTCGGTTTCTTCCAGGCCCTTGCCCTGCGCCCCGATGTCGTCACCGCCGTCGTGCAGGTAAAGATCCCCGTCCCCTTCCTCGACGCGCTGCCCTACATCCTGACGGTCCTTGTCCTTGCGGGCTTCGTCGGCAAAGCCATCCCCCCCCGCGCCGGAGGCGAGCCCTATGTCAAAGAACGCTGACGACCTCGCCCAACTCATCCGCGCGCGTGCGGGCGACGCCCCCGTGCGGCTTGGCCTGATCCTCGGCTCCGGCCTCGGCCATCTGGCGGGCGCGGTCGACGGCGTGGCGATCCCTTACGCCGACCTGCCGGGCTTTCCCCATGCCAGCGTCTCGGGCCACAACCCCAACCTTGTGATCGGCACGCTCGAAGGCGTGCGCGTGGCCGTCTTCGGGGCGCGCGAACACTACTACGAAAAGGGCAATCCCGCCGCGATGCGCCTTCCGCTCGAGGTGCTGCGCGCCCTCGGGGCCTATAGCCTTATCGTCACCAACGCCGCAGGCAGCCTGCGCCCCGACATCCGCCCCGGCGATCTGATGATGCTGTCGGACCACATCAACTTCTCCGGCCTGAACCCGCTGATCGGCGAGCCGACCGATGCCCGCTTCGTGCCGATGGGCGACGCGCATGACCCCGCCATCCGCACAGCCCTTGCCGCCTCGGCCTCGGCCGTGGGCGTGGCGCTGCCGCAGGGCGTCTATGCGTGGTATTCCGGCCCCTCCTTTGAAACCCCCGCCGAAATCCGCGCCATCCGCACGCTTGGCGGCGATGCCGTCGGCATGTCCACCGTGCCCGAAGTCATCCTTGCCCGTTTCCTCGGCCTGTCGGTCGCGGCCATTTCCACCATCACCAACATGGCGGCGGGCCTGTCGGACGAGAAGATCAGCCACGAACACACCAAGGCGATGGCCCCGCTTGGTGCGGCAAAACTGGAACGGGTGTTAAGGCATTATCTCTCCAACCTCCGATGAGGGCGGCAAGCGTTTGACTTCGCGGCCACAGGGGCGCAACCCTTGGCTAACACACGCTCTTCCCCCCGGCAGCCCATGCAGCTTTACCTTCCCATTGCCGAGGTCTCGGTCAACGCCTTCCTGATCCTCGGGCTTGGCGGAATCGTGGGCTTTCTGTCGGGCATGTTCGGCGTCGGCGGCGGCTTCCTGATCACCCCCCTGCTGTTCTTCATCGGCGTCCCCCCTGCGGTCGCTGTGGCGACGGGGGCCAATCAGGTCGTGGCGTCCTCGGTCTCGGGTGTGCTGGCGCAATTCCGCCGCAAGGCTGTCGATGTGCGCATGGGCGCGATCCTGACGGTCGGCGGTTTCATCGGCTCGGCAATCGGGGTCTGGGTGTTCCGCCTGATGACCTCGCTCGGACAGATCGACCTTTTCGTCCAGCTGTCCTACGTGCTGTTTCTGGGCCTGATCGGCGCGATGATGCTGCAAGAAAGCCTTCGCGCGTGGTTCCGCAGCAAATCCGGTGCGCCGGTGCGCCGCTCGCATGTGCATACATGGGTTCACGGCCTGCCGCTGAAGATCAAGTTCCGCGCCTCGGGCCTTTATATCAGCGTGCTGCCCCCGCTGGCCGTCGGTGCCATCGTCGGTTTTCTGGCCGCGATCATGGGCGTGGGCGGCGGCTTCATCATGGTTCCGGCCATGATCTACCTGCTCGGCATGCCGACCAAGGTCGTCGTCGGCACCTCGCTTTTCCAGATCATCTTCGTGACCGCCTTCACCACGCTGGCCCACGCCGTCACCAGCCAGACGGTCGATATCCTTCTGGCCTTCCTTCTCATCATCGGCGGCGTGATCGGCGCGCAGATCGGCGCGCGCGTCGGCGTCCGGCTCAAGGCCGAACAACTCCGCATCCTGCTGGCGCTGCTCGTCCTGACCGTCTCGTTCAAGATCGCGCTCGACCTTCTCTTGCGCCCGACCGAGCTTTACAGCGTCATGCCGGGGATGCTGCCATGATCCGTCTGGCGCTGGCCCTTCTGCTGTGCCTCTCGGCACCGGCCCTCGCCGCGCCCGAAGCCATCGTCGCGGGCCTGTCCCAGAACCGCGTCAGCATCACCGCCGATTTCGACGGGACCGAGATCCTGATCTACGGCGCGGTGAAACGCGACGCCCCCGCACCGCAAGGGCCGATGGAGGTAATCGTCACCGTCGAAGGCCCCGCCACCACCCTGACCATCCGCAAGAAAGAGCGCCGCGCCGGCATCTGGATCAACACCGAGGCCGTCCACATCGACGCCGCCCCCAGTTTCTACGCCGTGGCGACGACCGGCCCCCTCGACCGGATCCTGTCCGATACCGAAGACCTGCGCTATCGCGTCTCGCCGGCCCGCGCCATCCGCGCCATCGGCCTGACATCCGAAGCGGCCGATCCTGCGGGCTTTGTTGACGCCCTGATGCGGATCCGCTTCGACGAGGACCGTTTCCGCCTGCAACAGGGCACCGTCGAATTCGTCGAGGACACGCTGTTCCGCGCCGATGTGCTTTTGCCCGCCAACCTGACCGAGGGCGAATACAAGGTCCGCATCATGCTGACCCGCGACGGCAAGGTGATCGACAGTCAGGAACGTGTCGTAGGCGTGCGCAAAGAGGGGCTCGAGCGGTTCCTGAACAACCTCGCCCACCAGATGCCGCTGCTTTACGGCCTCTTGTCGCTGGCTCTGGCGGGGCTGGCGGGCTGGGGCGCATCGGCAGCCTTCACGATGCTGCGACGCTAGCGCCCGGGCGCTGCCATCCGCCGCCGGACCGCGAACCCCGCAAGCGCGGTCAGCAGGCAGGCGCAGGCGACGATCTGGAAGAAACCGCGTTCGCCCATCCCGCCCAAAACCTGCCCCAGGATCACCGGCGCGGATATCCCGCCGACAAGGCCCGCCGCGATGATCGTCGGCGTCACGCGCGGGTCGGTGCCCATCTGGCGACAGGCGGCCACGTAGCAATTCGGAAAGAACAGCCCCGCCGCCCCGCCGATCACCACGAACAGCGGCACCGGCGGCAGCCCGACCGCCAGCAGCGCGGCCACGCCTGCCACCGTCATGGCCGCGACGTATAGCGCAAAGGCATCGAAGCGGTGCGCCAGAAACACCAGCGACGACCGCGCGACCAGAAAGGCCACGAAAAACCCCGAAAGCGCCTCGGCCGCCAGCTTTTCCTCGGCCCCCGCCGTGATCAGCGCCGTGGGGCCAAGCCCGATCAGACAGGCCTCGGTCGCGATGCCCATGATGGCAAAGCACAGGATCAGCGGGCGGAAACGATAGGGTTCGGTCGCCCCGGCCACCTCTTCCACCCGCCCCGACGACCCGGCGAACAGCCACGTCACCGCACAGACCGCCGCGATCAGCCCGAAGCCCTTTTGCGGATCGGACCCCATCGCCACAAAGATCAGCGGCATGGCAATCGCTCCGGCGGCAAAGGTGGCATTCAGCAAACCCACCATCGACGGACCCTTGGCCCCGAAGGCCCGCAAGACCCGCGGATTGAACACCACGGTCGAAAGCCCGTAACCCGTGCCGAACACGACCGAGGACACCACCGTCCCCCACCAGCCGAAACCCGCCGCAATGCCACCCGCCCCCAGCGCCAGCACCGCCAGCGCATGGCGCGGCGTCACCAGTGGCCCGCGCCAGAACATGATGGCCACCCCCGTCGCAGACCCGCACCACAGCGCCGAAACCAGCCATCCGGCATCGGCCAGCGTCAGCCCGAAATCGCGCGCAAATGCGGGCACGGCAGGCCCGTAAAGCGCCTGCCCCGCCCCCATCAGCATAAAGGTGACGATACCGGAAAACAGCAGCGCGGCATGGGTGCGGATCAACTGGGCCAAGGCTCTCTCCTGAAACTGCGACAGGGTGTCCCCCGCCCGCTCCGCGCTGTCAACCTGACAGCGGCCTCAGGCCCCCAGATGGCGCTCGCCCCGCTTTGCCGCCAGTTCCATCTGCCTTTGCCTTTCGCGAAAACGCGCGCGGTCGGCTTCGGAATATTCCCCGGCGCAGGCGGCGCAACACACGCCCTCCTCATAGGCCGGATGCGCGCGCCCCTCGGGCGTCACGGGCCGGCGGCAGGCACCGCAGGACGAATTCTGCCCCGCCACCAAACCATGCCCGACCGATACCCGCCCGTCGAACACGAAACATTCCCCCTGCCAAAGCGACTGCTCCTGCGGCACCTCTTCCAGATATTTCAGAATCCCGCCCTTCAGGTGGAACACCTCGGTCACGCCCTGTTGCAGCAGATAGTTGGTCGATTTCTCGCAACGGATTCCGCCCGTGCAGAACATGGCGATGCGCTTGTTGTGGAACCGCTCGCGGTTGGCCTCCCACCAGGCGGGAAACTCGCCGAAGCTGCGGGTCTTGGGGTCCACCGCGCCCTCGAACGTGCCGATGGCAACCTCGTAATCGTTGCGCGTGTCGATCACGGCGACATCCGGTGCGGTGATCAGCGCGTTCCACTCGGCGGGCTGGACGTAATGGCCCACGGCAGCGCGGGGGTCCACATCCGGCTGGCCCATCGTCACGATCTCGCGTTTCAGCCGCACTTTCATACGGCCAAAGGGCATCTCTGCCGCCGTGGCCTCTTTCCACTCAAGCCCCGCGCAGCCCGGCAGCGCGCGCACATGGGCCAGCACGGCATCGATGCCCGCACGGCTTCCGGCAATGGTGCCGTTGATCCCTTCCGCAGCCAGCAACAGCGACCCTTTCACCCCCTGCGCCAGACACAGCGCCAAAAGCGGCCCGCGCAAGGCGGCGGGGTCGGGAAAACGGGCAAAGTGATAAAGCGCGGCAACGGTGATCATAGGGGCGGAAATGCACCCGTTGGCCCCCAAGATCAAGCCTCGCACCCCGCGAAGCATTGACGCGGGCGCAGGTGTTTCCTACCCAAGACCAACCGCACCAAGGACAGGCACGCCATGCGCCCCGCGACCGACGCTCTCATCGTGATCGACGTGCAGAACGATTTCTGCCCCGGCGGGGCCTTGGCCGTGGCCGAGGGTGACGCGATCATCCCCCGCATCAACAGCCTGATGGACGATTTCGCCACCGTGGTCCTGACGCAAGACTGGCACCCCGCCAACCACGCCAGTTTCGCCGCCAACCATGCGGGTGCCGCCCCCTTCTCGATGACCGAAATGCCCTATGGCCCGCAGGTCCTTTGGCCCACCCATTGCGTGATCGGAAGCAGCGGCGCAGCCTTTCACCCCGCCTTGCGCACCGACCCCGCGCAACTGGTGATCCGCAAAGGCTTCCGCCCCGCCATCGACAGCTATTCCGCCTTCTTCGAGAACGACCACAGCACGCCGACCGGGCTTGACGGCTATCTGCGCGCGCGGGGGGTCACGTCGGTCACCTTCGTCGGCCTTGCCACCGATTACTGCGTTGCCTATTCCGCGCTCGATGCGGCCAAACTCGGCTTTGCGGCAACCGTGCTTTCCGGTGCCTGCCGGGCAATCGACCTGAACGGCTCGCTGGCCGAGGCCACCGCGAAACTGCACGCCGCCGGCGTCACCCTTGGAAACTGACATGGTCGATATCGCCACACGGGTCCACAACCACAACTGGAAGATCGACCCGATCGTCCGGTCGCTGATCGACACCGACTTTTACAAACTGCTGATGTGCCAATCGATCTTCCGCAACAAGCCGGACACGAATGTCACCTTCAGCCTGATCAACCGCAGCAAATCCATCCGCCTCGCCGACCTGATCGACGAAGGGGAACTGCGCGAGCAACTCGATCACGTGCGGTCCCTGTCGCTGTCGCGCGGTGAATCCACATGGCTGCGCGGCAACACCTTTTACGGCAAGCGCCAGATGTTCCGTCCCGATTTCATGGAATGGTTCGAAGCCCTTCGCCTGCCGCCCTATCACCTCGAAAAGCATGATGGCCAATACGAACTGACGTTTGAGGGCAAATGGCCCGAGGTGATGCTCTGGGAGATTCCCGCCCTTGCCGTGCTGATGGAACTGCGCTCGCGCGCCGTGCTGAAAGGCATGGGCAAATTCGAGCTGCAAATCCTCTACGCCCGCGCCATGTCGCGGCTTTGGGAAAAGATCGAGCGTCTGCGCCACATCGACGGGCTGCGGATTGCCGATTTCGGAACCCGCCGCCGCCATTCCTTTCTGTGGCAGGACTGGTGCGTTCAGGCGATGCAGGAAGGTCTGGGCGACAAATTCACCGGCACCTCCAACTGCCGCATCGCCATGAAACGCGACATCGAAGCCATCGGCACCAATGCCCACGAATTGCCGATGGTCTATTCCGCGCTGACCAATACCGATGCCGAACTGGCCCAGGCCCCCTATCAGGTGCTTGCCGACTGGCACGAGGAACATGACGGCAACCTGCGCGTGATCCTGCCCGACACCTATGGCACCGAAGGCTTCCTGCGCAACGCGCCCGACTGGCTGTCGAAATGGACGGGCATCCGCATCGACTCGGGCGATCCGGCCACGGGCGCCGAAACCGCCATCCGCTGGTGGAAATCGCGTGGCGAGGATCCGACGAAGAAACTGGTGATCTTTTCCGACGGGCTGGATGTCGACAAGATCGCCGAACTCCACGCCCGTTTCGCCGGCCGCGTAAAGGTCTCGTTCGGCTGGGGCACGCTGCTGACCAACGATTTCACGGGTCTTGCCGAAGATCGCCTTGCCCCCTTCAGCCTTGTCTGCAAGGCCGTTTCGGCCAATGGCCGCCCCACGGTGAAACTGTCGGACAATCCCAACAAGGCGATGGGTCCGGCGGACGAGATCGCCCGCTACAAACGCGTCTTCGGCGTGGGCGAACAGGCCGCGCTGGCGGTGACGGTCTGACCACGAGGGCGCGAAAAATGACGCATTTTTCGCGTCGATTTCTGACGCAGAAATCGGTCGCGGCCCCAAAGTTTGCGCCAAACTACGCCGCGGTTGCTGCGCCAAAAATCAGGGCCTGACCCAGAGTTTGCGTCAAACTCTGCCGCGATTTTTGCGTCAAAAATCGCCTCCGCCCTCAGTCCTCGCCCTCGACCCGCCCGCGCATGGCCTTGACCTCGCCGCGCACGGCCTTTGCCGCCAGCCGCCGTTTCTGGCTGCCCCATGTCGGCTTTGTCGCCACCCGCCGCTTGGGGGCCACCAGCGCCTCGCGGATCATCTCGACCAGGCGCTCCCGCGCCAGTTCCCGGTTGCGGATCTGGCTTCGCGTCTCCTCGGCCCGGATCACGATCGCCCCTTCGTTCGTCCAGCGCCGCCCCGCGATCCGCTTCAGCCGCGCCTTCACCGACGCCGGCAGATGCGGCGAGCGTTCCGCCTCGAAGCGCAATTCCACCGCCGTCTCGACCTTGTTGACATTCTGCCCACCCGGCCCCGACGAGCGCGAGAAACTCTCGCTCAATTCCCAGTCGGCCAGCACAAGGGTATCATTGATCCGCAGCATCCCCGACACCTAGCGCGCCATCCCGTGTTTTGCAAAATATCCGGCCCGCAGATGCCCGGACCAAGGCCCGAAAATGGAGAAAGGGTCGCCCGACACAGGCGACCCTTTCCGAGATCCAAGGAGATGGGCCAGTTAGGTTTCAAGCCCAATCGGTTGTCTGTTTGTCCAAGGGGCTGCCCTTAGAAAACACGCCCCCCGACTGTCCTGACACCTATCTCCAATGTAGCTCTAGACACTGGATCACCTCCTTTCAATGGGTTGCCGATATCGAAAAGGTGACACAGATTTTGTGTTTGTCAAAAGAAATTACGCTACCCGTGCGGCAAAGCGGTAAACGGCCAGGCGGAACGGCACCAATGCGATGACATCGACGGCAACCTTCACCAGCCAATCCGCGACCGCCAGAGAAACCCAGAAAGACACCATCGGACCAAAGCCCAGAAGCGGCATCTGCCCGGTCGCCCAAGACACGTCATTGCCCGGTTCGATCCAGACCAGCGCGGCGGAAAAGGCGATGGTGAAAAAGATCGCCGTGTCGATGGTCGATCCGAACAGCGTCGAGACGAAGGGCGCTTTCCACCACGCGACCGACTGGCGCAGCCGGTTGAAAACGCCGATGTCGAGCAGCTGCCCGATCAGGAACGCCGCCGCCGAACCGACCGCCACGCGCAGCGTCACCAATGGCCCGAACTCGCCCATGATCTGCGTGCCGACGACCGAACACAAAAGCCCCACCACGAAACCCGCGTAAACCACCTGCCGCGCCGCCTTGGCGCCCGACAGCCGGTTGACGATATCCGAGACGAGGAAGGACAGCGGATAGGTAAAGGCCCCCCATGTCAGCCATTGCCCGATGGGGTGCTGCACAAGGATGTTCGAGGCCACGACGACGATGGCCATGGCGACGACGCCATAAGTCTGGATGCGGGTCATTTCGTTTTTTCCGTTTTTTACAAGGTCGCGGAGACTTGCCCCCGCCCATCGGGGGAACGGCGGGGGACTACGCCCGCAGGGCGCGCCTGTCAACGTGGCAGTCGGTATTCCACGATCTCGGTCGTCTGGAAAAAGCTGAAATTGTCGTCCGACACCATCGTCAGCCGGATTGCCCCCGCCGCATCGCGCCAGACGGCCAACCCTTCAAGGTTGTCATGCTGCCCCGTGGCACTTTCCATCTCGACACGCTCGTCGCCCAGCCCCGCATCGCCCAGCGCGAAACTGCGCACGCGGCTGGCGAAACCGGCAAGGCCCTGAAAATCCCGCTCCAGCAGATAAAGCCGCCCGTCAGGGCCGATGTCGGCATCCACCGCCAGAAAGCTGCCCCGTCGCGGCAGATCGAAGGGCTGGTCCCATCTGCCGTTGCGGTAGCGATAGACCGGAAAGGGCCGCTCCAGCGCGCCCGACCGTTCTGGCAGGGTGTAAAGCGTGCCCTCCGCATCGACCGCCAGACTTTCCAGCGACGAATTGCTTTGCATCGCCGCGAAATCGGGATGCGACGGCAGGTTCACCGCCGACCCGTCGATCCGGTCGTATTCCAGCACCCGCGCCGCGCCCTCGAAAGACACGAAAACCCGCCCGTCCGGCCCCACCGCCAACCCTTCGGAATCCCTGCGCCCTTCGGCAAGCACCCCGTCGCCACGCGCCAGCAGGGGCTGCATCGGCCCCGCACTTACCCCCGTGACCGACCCGTCCGCCGCGCGTTCGATCCGGCCTTGCAGGAACATGCCCTTGTCGGAAATCGCCAGAAACCGCTGCCCGTCCGGCCAAAGCTCGATCCCCGAAATCCCGCCGAAATTCTCGTCCTCCATCTGCCAGCGAAAGCTTTGCAGATGCCCCGCCGGAAACGGAGGGCTTGCGCTGCCTTGCAGCCCCCCGATCAAGGCAAAGCCCCCGATCAGGGCGAAGATAGCACTTTTCTGCATTGGCGCGGCAGGTCGGCCATCGTGTAGTCCCGTGGACCACGCACGACCGGAACCGGTCCTTTCTGAGGTTTCGGATGCAGATAGGCATCGGAAACCCAATACATCAAGGTGTCATCGCAGCCGTTGCCGCCCTTGGAAAGCTCGGACACGCT
The DNA here is from genome assembly GCF_014243445.1 of Paragemmobacter straminiformis. Classification (GTDB taxonomy): domain Bacteria; phylum Pseudomonadota; class Alphaproteobacteria; order Rhodobacterales; family Rhodobacteraceae; genus Paragemmobacter; species Paragemmobacter straminiformis. Next base: position 433,714 of record NZ_JACLQD010000003.1, on the reverse strand, counting down.
TGGCGTCTGCGTCTCGCACAGCCGCGCGCCCTTGGGGCATTTCAGCCGCACATGGAAATGCGTGTCATGCCCGTAGATCGGCCTGATCTTCTGCAACCACTTGGTATCGGCCCGCTTCGCGGTCTTGCACATCTCGATCTTGACCGCTGCGGCCACGAAAATCCGGTCCACCCGCGGGTCGGATGCCGCCGCCTGAAGCAGCGCGGCATGGGCGGGGGTCCAGTATTTCGTCACCGACTTTTGATCGGCCGACCGCACCGGAACCGAGGAAATCTCTTCCCGCTCGGCCCGCGTCAGATCAAGCCGCCGGGGCGGCAGCATCCAGATATCGGCGTCCAGCCCGATCTGGTGGCTGGCATGACCGCTGGTCATCGGCCCGCCGCGCGGCTGGCTCATGTCACCGATATACAACCCCGCCCAGCCAAGCCGGTCTTGCGCGAAGCGGCTCAGCTCCTCGATGAAATCCACAAGGTCGGGTTGCCCGTAATGCCGGTTGCGTGACAGGCGCATCGCCTGCCAACTTGGCCCGCTCTCGGGCAATTCGACCATGCCCGCCCCGCATCCCTTGGCATATGAACCGATCGGCATCGGGTCTTGCAGCGACGGGGCCTCGGCGGCACCGAACAGCTTGTTGGCTTTGGTTTCGGCAAGGGCAGGCGCGGCAAGCAGCGCCAGCACCGCGCAAAGAACTCCGATCCGCCTCATTCCATCTCACCCCGCGCACGCACCAGCATCAGCAACCCCAGCCCGATGGCGAACATCCCGATCAGCGGCGAAATCCCGATCCGCTGCGACCCGCTGATCGCCGTGACCAGCGCGATCAGCGCCGGCGACATGAAACTTGCCACCTTGCCCGACAGCGCGAACAGCCCGAAAGCCTCGGTCGCCTGTTCGGGCGTGGTGTGCCGCACCATCAGCGTCCGGCTTGCGGCCTGCAACGCCCCGCCCGCCGCACCGATCAGCGCCCCGCACAGGAAGAAGATGTCGTCCGACGCCCCCGATGCCGGATCGAGCGGCACGCCCCAGATCTGCTCGCGCGTCATGCCGACGATGATCGTACACACCAGCATCAGCACCAGGATGCAAAAGGCGATCACCGGCTTCGGCCCGAAGCGCCTGTCCGCCTTGCCGCCGATCCAGCTTGCCAGCGTCGCCGTCACCGCCCCCATCACGCCGAAAGCCCCGATCTGGGTGATCTCCCACCCCAGCACACCCGAGGCATAGACCCCGCCGAAACCGTAAAGCGCGTTCAGCGCGTCACGGTAGAACAGCGACGACAGCAGATAGGCCGACAGGCTGCGCCGGTAGCGCAACCCCGAGACGAGGTCCTTAAGCGATGCAAAGGCAAGCCCGAGGTTCAGCGGCCGCCGCTCGACCTTGGGCTCTTTCACCCACAGAAAGAACGGGATCATGAACACCACATACCAGATCGCCGTGAAAGGCCCGACCGCCCGCGTTCCCTCGCGCGATTCAGGGTCCAGCCCGAACAGCGGATCGATCCCGATCAGCGTCTTGCCCGTGGCCGAGTTCTCGGAGAACAGCGCCAGCATCAGCAGCAGCGCGATCAGCCCGCCCAGATAGCCAAAGGCGAACCCCGACCCGCTGACCGCGCCCAGATCCTCGTGGTCGCCCAGACTTGGCATCAGGGCGTTCGTGAAGATCGTGGCGAACTCCATCCCGATGAAGCCAAGGCCGAAGAAGGCCGCCGCGAACAGCAGGTTCTCGCCCCCCGGCGCCACGTACCAAAGCGCGTAACTGCCCACGACATAAAAGGCCGAAAAGACCCAGACCCAGACAAGCCGCCGCCCCGTGCCATCGGCAATCGCGCCAAGGAACGGCGCCAGTATCGCAATCAGCACCGAGGCGATGGCCAGCGCCGTGCCCCAGTAGCTTTGCGCCGCCGCCGCCGCCGCATCGGCATCCAGCCCCTCGGCCATGTAATATCCGCGCGCGATCTCGGCGAAATAGGGGCCGAAGATGAATGTCAGAAGCAGCGTGTTGTAAGGCTGGCTTGCCCAGTCGAAAAACCACCAGCCCCAGATGCGCTTCCTGTCGGCACTCGCCATGTTCTGCCCCTTTTGGTTGAACGCGATTCAACCCCGAAAGCCGCCCCCGCGCAAGCGCCCTACCGTGCCGGAGGCCAGGGTCTTGCCGCCTCGGCGGCAATCCACCGCTCTACCCAATCGGGCAGCGGGGGGCTGTCGGCCGCCTGCCCCATCGCCGCAAGCATGCGGGCCGGAGGCACGATCCCCGCCGTCGATGTCACGGCCGAGCGCACGACCATATGGCTTGCACATTCCCCGCCCAGCCACATCGACTGTTCGATGTAGAAAAAGCGCGCATCCCAGCCGATGCAGCGGCTGTGCATGGTGATGCGGTCAAAGGCGCGCACCCGCCGCCGGTAACGCGTGGTGTTGCCCGCCACCGCCATGCCCCACCCCTGCGCCGCCAGCGCCCGATGAAACCCGACCCGCCGCCCCAAGGGCACACGCCCGAGGTCATATAGCGTCAGCGTCCGCCCGTTGTTCAGCTCGACCCACGGGTCCAGATCCCACGGCCAGCAGATATGGCGGCTGACATGCACGCCCGACAGCGGCAAATCGGGCAAACGGCGCGCAAGCAGCAGCTCTTTCGCCATGCGGATGAAGGGATACATCGGCAGTCCTCCTTGCCCGCTGCGTGGCCGAACCCGCCCCCCCGCGTCAAGAGAGCATGCGATAACCGTTGCCCTTTGACGCCCCAGCGATTACCTCTCGCCACAACCCCTTGTGTGGACAGGCCGCAAAATGACCTCGATACTGCAAATCCTGCTTCTGATCCTGAACATCGCGCAATGGATCATCCTTGCCCATATCATCATGAGCTGGCTGATCAACTTTCAGGTCCTGAACCTGCGCCAACCCATCGTGGCGCAAATCTGGTACGGGCTGTGCAACCTGCTCGATCCGGTCTATTCGCGCCTGCGCCGCATCCTGCCCAACATGGGCGGGCTCGACCTCGCGCCGCTTTTGGCGCTGCTCGCCATCTATGCCGCGCGCATCGTCATCATCAACAACATCGCCAGCTTCTACTGATCCTTGACGCTCCCTTAACCAGGCGCGGGCCAGCCTGACCCGCGCCACAGCGATTCCGGCCCATGCAAGACCCAAGCGCCCTTCTGTCGTCGATCTTCGGCTTTCCGGGCTTCCGCCCCGGTCAGGCCGAAATCGTCGACGCCGTGCTTCAGGGCAAGAACACGCTGGCCATCATGCCCACGGGCGGGGGCAAGTCGCTGTGCTTCCAGCTTCCCGCCCTGTGCCGCGACGGGGTCACCGTCGTCATTTCCCCGCTCATCGCGCTGATGCGCGATCAGGTCCGGTCCTTGCGCGAAGCGGGGGTCGAGGCGGGCGCGCTGACATCCGGCAACACCGACGAGGAAACCGAAAGCGTCTTTCAGGCCCTCGACGACGGCCGCCTGAAGCTTCTCTACATGGCCCCCGAGCGCCTTGCCTCGGCGGGCGCCCTGCCGCTGCTGCGCCGCATCAACACCACCCTCATCGCCGTGGACGAGGCGCATTGCGTCAGCCAATGGGGCCACGACTTCCGCCCCGATTACCTGCGCATTGGCGAGCTGCGGCGCGCATTGGGCGTCCCCCTCGCCGCCTTCACCGCCACCGCGGATGAAGAGACGCGCGCCGAAATCGTCACCCGCCTGTTCGACGGCCAGCCCCCCGAAACCTTCCTGCGCGGCTTCGACCGGCCCAACATCCACCTTGCCTTTGCCGTCAAGGACACGCCCCGCACGCAGATCCTGCGCTTTGCCGCCGCGCGCAAAGGGCAATCGGGCATCGTCTACTGCGCCACCCGCGCCAAGACCGAAACACTGGCAACAGCCCTGCGCGAGGCGGGCCATTCCGCCTGCCACTACCACGGCGGCATGGACCCGGAAGACCGCCGCAGCGTCGAAATCCGCTTCCAGCGCGAAGACGGGCTGATCGTCGTCGCCACCATCGCCTTCGGGATGGGCATCGACAAACCCGATATCCGCTGGGTCGCCCATGCCGACCTGCCGAAATCCATCGAAGGCTACTATCAGGAAATCGGCCGCGCGGGCCGCGATGGCGCGCCCGCCGAAACGCTCACGCTTTACGGCCCCGACGACATCCGCCTGCGCCGCAGCCAGATCGACGAAGGCATCGCCCCGCCCGACCGCAAGGCCGCCGATCACGCCCGCCTGAACGCCCTCCTCGGCCTTGCCGAAGCCACCGCCTGCCGCCGTCAGGTCCTGCTCGGCTACTTCGGCGAAGCCGCCGAACCCTGCGGCAACTGCGATCTCTGCGACCGCCCCGCCGACCTGTTCGACGCCACCGATGCCGTGCGCAAGGCGCTGTCGGCCATCCTGCGCACCGGCGAATGGTTCGGCGCGGGGCATCTGATCGACATCCTGACCGGCACCCCCACGCCCAAGGTCAAGGAACGCGGCCACGACCAGCTTCCCACCTATGCCGTGGGCCGCGACCTGACGAAACCCGCATGGGGCGCCGTGTTCCGCCAGATGATGGGCCGCGATCTTGTCCGCCCCGACCCCGACCGCCACGGCGCGTTGCGGATGACCGATGCCGCCCGCCCCATCCTGCGCGGCGAGGAGAACATCACCCTCCGCCGCGACACGATCACCTCGGCCCAGCCGCGCGTCGCCGTCAAAACCCTTGTCTCGGACGAGGACGCGCCCCTGCTCTCGGCGCTCAAGGCCAAGCGCCGCGCCTTGGCCGAACAGGCCAACGTCCCCGCCTATGTCATCTTCCCCGACCGCACCCTTGCCGAAATGGCCGAAAAGCGCCCCGCCAACCTTGACCAGTTCGCGCAGATCACGGGGGTCGGCGCGAAAAAGCTGGAAAGCTACGGCGCGGCCTTCCTTGCCGTCATCAACGGCGCGGTCGAAGTGCTTCACCCCCAGCGCATGCGCCTTGCAGGCCGCGACGCGGGGCAGGTCTACGACCGGCTGGCCGAAGAGCAACTCCGCCTCTCGCGGGGCGAGGACGGGACCGGAAAATACCTGTCCGTCACCCATTCCACCCTGCGCCAGATCGCGGAAACCCGCCCCTCCACCCTGCCGGAACTCGACCGGATCTCCGGCATGGGCGCACAAAAGACCGAACGCTTCGGGCAAGCCTTCCTCGGCGTCTTGCGCGATGCCTGACGCGCCCTAGATCGCAGACAGCGACCCAAAGGACCGATATGCTCACCGTCATCTCTCCCGCCAAACGCCTTGACGAAACACCCCGCGCCCTGCCCGCGGGGCTAGAGCCGACCACCCCCGATTTCCGGCCCGAGGCCGCGAAACTCGCCCGCATCGCGCGCGAGCTTTCGGTGGCCGACCTGCGCGCGCTGATGGATATTTCCGAACCCTTGGCCAAGCTGAACCATGACCGTTTCGCCAGCTTCAAATCCAAACCCGACCCCGCCACGCTGAAGCCCGCCGCCTTCTGCTTCGACGGCGACACCTATGCGGGACTCGAGGCCAAAACCCTCGACCCCGACGCGCTGCGCTGGGCGCAGGGCCATCTCCGCATCCTCTCGGGTCTTTACGGCCTTTTGCGCCCGCTCGACCTGATCCAGCCCTATCGCCTTGAAATGGGCTCGAAACTCGCCAATCCCAAAGGGGCGGACCTCTACGCCTTCTGGGGCAACAAGATTTCGCGCGCCCTGAACGACGCCGCCGAAGCCGCCGGAACGGCCACGCTTATCAACTGCGCCTCGCAGGAATATTTCCACGCCGTCAACCGCAAGGCGCTGAAACCCGCCGTCATCACCCCGACCTTCCTCGAGGTGAAGGCGGGCGAAGCCAGGATCGTCTCGTTCTTCGCCAAGAAAGCCCGCGGGGCAATGGCCCGCTTCATTGCAGAGAACCGCCTGACCGACCCGGCCGACATCCTTGGTTTCACCACGGGCGGTTACGCCTACGATCCCGACCGCTCGACCCCCGAAACCCCCGTATTCCTGCGTCTCGCCGAGGCCGAGGCCGCCGCCTGATCGCCGAAAACTTGCCGCGAGCCGCGTTTCCCCCTAAGCTGCGCGCCTGTGCAGGGGGGCGTCCGAATGGCGGTGACAAAGGGCGATATTGCAAGCGAACTGCTTGGTTTTGCCGTCTTTTCCGGCCTCGACCCTGCAAGCGTCAGCCAACTCGCGGCAGCGGTCACCCGCCGGACATGGCCTTCGGGCGGCACCATCTTTCAACGGGGTGACACGGAAACCCACCTTCTTGCGCTGGTCGATGGCCGCGTGCGCCTGTCGCTCGGCACGCCGCAAGGCAAGGAACTGGTGCTGCGCCATCTGGGGCCGGGGGAGATTCTGGGCGAAATGGCCCTTCTCGACGGTCGCCCCCGTTCGGCCGATGCGACGGCGGTCGGACAGGTCACCGCACTCGTGCTGCACAGTGACCGCTTCCACCGGATCGCCGGCGAGAACCCCGCCATTCCGCTGGCCTTCGCCCGCTACCTCTGCGGCCTTCTGCGCGACACCAACGCCCAGATGGAATCCATAGCCCTTTACGAAATGCCCGCCCGCCTCGTGCGTTTCGTGCTTTACACGCTGCGTCAGGTGCATGGCGAAAACCTGCCCGATCAGGCCACGCTGAAACTCGGCTTCAGCCAAAGCGAGCTTGCCTCGATCGTGGGCGCAACGCGGCCCAAGGTGAACCGCGCCCTGCAAGACATCATGGCAACCGGCGCCCTGCGCCGCGATGGCGACGCGCTGGTGTGCAATACGCCGGCGCTGCTCGACCTCGTGGCGGAATACGACGACCTCGGCTGAGGTCAGGCCGCCAGCCCCTTCGACCCCATGTCGATGAACTTCTGCCGACGGTCCTTGATCAGCGCATCGGGGCGCTTGCCGGACAGCTCCTTGAGCATGGTCTCGATGCCCTTGCCCACGGCCTCGATGGTTTCCTTTGGCCCGCGTTGTGCGCCGCCCAGCGGTTCCTTGATGATCCGGTCGATCACGCCCAGCTTTTGCAGGTCCTGCGCCGTCAGGCGCAACGCTTCCGCCGCTTCGCGCATCTTCTCGGCATCTTTCCACAAGATCGACGCGCAGCCTTCGGGGCTGATCACCGAATAGACCGAATGCTCCAGCATCGCCACACGGTTCGCCGTGGCAAAGGCGACAGCCCCGCCCGACCCGCCCTCGCCGATCACCACGGAAATCAGCGGCACCCCGATTTCAAGGCACTTCTGCGTCGACCGCGCAATCGCTTCGGCCTGCCCCCGCTCTTCCGCGCCCTTGCCCGGATAGGCGCCGGGCGTGTCGACCAGCGTGATCACCGGCAGGCGGAAACGGTCGGCCATCTCCATCAGGCGGATCGCCTTGCGATAGCCCTCGGGCCGCGCCATGCCGAAATTGCGCTCGATCCGGCTTTTGGTGTCATTGCCCTTTTCATGCCCGATCACCACGACCGGTTGGTCGTTGAACCGTGCAAGCCCGCCCATGACGGCGTGATCGTCGGCAAAGTTCCGGTCCCCCGCAAGCGCGGTGAATTCGGTGAACAGCGCGTCGATGTAATCCTTGCAATGCGGTCGGTCCGGGTGGCGCGCCACCTGACATTTCCGCCACGGCGTCAGATCCTTGTACAGATCCTTGAGCAGCGCCTCGGCCTTGCGGTCCAGCGCCTCGGCCTCTTTGCTCACGTCCATATTGGAACCCGACCGCGCCATAGCCCGCAGTTCTTCCGCCTTGCCCTCGATCTCGGCCAGCGGCTTTTCGAATTCCAGATAGTTCATGGCACACTCCACAAAGGACGTCGGGGTTATATGCCGATACCCGACCCCAATTGCAACCGACCGGCGGCTGCCGCCGCCGCAAACAGCAACGCCCCGCGGTGTCCCACGGGGCGTGCGTCCTCCCGACTTGCTGCGAGGGGCCTCCTCTCCCCTTGGTCGCAGCGCGGGTGTTCTTTGCACAAAGCCTGTTTTTCAGCCCGTGCTGGCCGAACACTGCCCGCAGCCAAGGCAGCCTGTCAACGATTCATGCACAAAAGCGTCATCCGGCGATCAATTCCGACTGTTTCACGATAACCTCGGCCTGTTTGATGCTGGCGATATCGACCAGACGGCCCTTGTAGACGGTCGCCCCCTCGCCCCGCGCCTTGGCGGCCTCCATCGCGGCAAGGATTTCGCGCGCTTCGGCAACGGCGGCGTCCGAAGGGGTGAAGACCTCGTTCGCAAGAGCGACCTGCTTGGGGTGGATCGCCCATTTCCCGACCATGCCCAGCGTGGCCGACCGGCGCGCCTGCGCGCGGAACCCCTCGTCGTCCGAGAAATCGCCGAAAGGCCCGTCCACCGGCAAGATGCCATGCGTCCGGCAGGCCGCGACGATGGCCGCCTGTGCCCAGTGCCAGGGGTCGGACCAATGCCGGGCGCCCTCGCGCAGCATGTAATAGTTCTCCTGCGTCCCGCCGATGCCCGTGGTCTGCATCCCCATGCTCGCCGCGAAATCCGCCGCGCCAAGGCTCATCGCCTGAAGGCGCGGCGTGGCGGCGGCAATCGCCTCGACATGCGAAATACCGGCGGCCGATTCGATGATGACCTCGAATGCGATGGGTTTCTTGCGCCCCTTGGCGCGTTCCACCGCCGTCACCAGCGCATCGACGGCGTAAAGATCCTCGGCGCAGCCCACCTTGGGGATCATGATCATGTCAAGCCGGTCGCCCGCCTGTTCCAGAAGATCGACCACATCGCGGTACCACCACGGCGTATCCAGCCCGTTGATCCGCACCGAAAGCGTCTTGCGCCCCCAGTCCACGCCCGAAATCGCCGCGATCACATTGGCCCGCGCGCTTTCCTTGTCACTGGGCGCCACCGAATCCTCGAGGTCGATGTTGATCACATCCGCAGCACTCGCCGCCATCTTCTCGAACAGCGCGGGGCGCGAACCGGGGCCGAACAACTGGCAACGGTTCGGGCGGGCGGGGGCGGGGGGTTGCAGGCGGAAGCTCATGTTTCGTCTCGCAAGTAAATTTCAAGGTGGGCCAGCCCAACGGCTATAATCTTGCGCATAGCCGCGCAAGCCGCTTTTCGCAGTCGCAGCATTCCCGCTGCGCTTGACAGATATCGCGCCCCGTCAGACCGTGATGCGAAGCAAAGGGACCGCCCGTGATTTCCACCAGCATCGACAGTTTCCGCCTTGCGCAGGTCTTCACCATCTCGCGCGGCTCAAAGACCGAGGCGCGTGTGATCACCGCCACAGTCACCCGCGACGGTGTGACCGGACGGGGCGAATGCGTCCCCTATGCCCGCTACGGGGAAACCGTGGACAGCGTGGCCGCGCAGATTGCCACCCTGCCGCCCGACATCACACGCGACGCGCTCCAGACCGCCCTGCCCGCAGGCGCGGCCCGCAATGCCGTCGATTGCGCGCTTTGGGACCACGCCGCCAAAACCGCAGGCCGGCGCGTGTGGGAGCTGCTCGGCCACCCCGCCCCGCGCCCCGTGCCGACGGCCTACACCCTGTCGCTCGACACGCCCGACGCCATGCGCGCGGCCGCCCGCACACATGCGCACCGCCCGGTCCTCAAGATCAAGCTCGGCACCCCCGACGACATGCCCCGCCTCGAAGCCGTGCGCCAAGGCGCGCCGGATGCGACCATCCTCATCGACGCGAACGAAGGCTGGACTGCCGAAATCTACGCCGACCTCGCCCCCCATCTTGTCCGCCTCGGCGTGGCGCTGGTCGAACAGCCCCTTCCCGCAGGGTCCGATGACATGCTGGCCGAAATCGCCCGCCCCCTGCCCGTCTGCGCCGACGAAAGCTGCCACGACAGCGCCTCGCTTGCCGCCCTGCGCGGCAAATACGACATGGTCAACATCAAGCTCGACAAGGCCGGCGGCCTGACCGAGGCATTGGCCCTGCATCAGGCCGCCCGCGCGCAGGGCTTCGGCATCATGGTGGGTTGCATGGTCGGCTCGTCGCTTGCGATGGCCCCGGCCATGCTGCTGACGGGCGGGGCCGCGCATGTGGACCTTGACGCGCCGCTGCTTCTGGCCGAAGACCGCCCGCATCCGATGTTTTACGATGCCGCAGGCATCCACGCGCCACCGCGCGATCTTTGGGGGTAAGAGCCATGAGCCGCACTGTCTATGTAAACGGAGATTACCTTCCCGAAGCGGAAGCCAAGGTCTCGATCTTCGACCGCGGCTTCCTGATGGCCGATGGCGTCTACGAGGTGACCTCGGTCCTCGGCGGCAAGCTGATCGACTTCGACGGCCACCTGAAGCGCCTGCACCGCTCGCTTGGCGAGTTGGGCATCGCGGCACCGTGCAGCGATGACGACCTGCTCGCCATGCACCGCGCGCTGATCGAAAAGAACGCCATCGACGAAGGCATGATCTACCTGCAAGTCACCCGCGGCAATCCGGGCGACCGCAGCTTCGTCTTTCCCGATGCCAGCGTGAAACCCACGCTGATCGCCTTTACCCAGAACATCCCCAACCTTGCCGACGCGCCCGCCGCGAAAACCGGCTTCAAGGTCATCTCGATCCCCGACATCCGCTGGGGCCGCCGTGACATCAAGACCGTCCAGCTGCTCTATCCGTCGATGGGCAAGATGATGGCCAAGAAAGCCGGCGTCGACGATTCATGGTTCGTCGAAGACGGGGCCGTGACCGAAGGCACCTCGAACAACGCCTATATCGTCAAGGGCAACAAGATCATCACGCGGCAACTGACCAGCGACATCCTGCATGGCATCACCCGCGCCTCGGTCCTGCGCTTCGCCGCCGAAGCCCAGTTCGAGGTCGAGGAACGCCCCTTCACGATTGCCGAGGCACAGGCCGCCGACGAAGCCTTCTCGACCGCAGCGTCAATCTTCGTCATGCCTGTCGTCGAAATCGACGGGGCAGCGATCGGCACCGGCAAACCCGGCCCCGTCGCCACGCGCCTGCGCGAGATTTACCTCGACGAAATGCGCAAGGCCGCGCTCTGACCGGCAGGGTGGCGGTCAGGCCGTGCCAAGCTTCACGTCGACCGTCACCCCCGTCGCACCCCTGACCTCGAAATCGGTAAGGGTCACGTCCGCCAGCTTCACCCCCTGCAACAGGAACACGGGCGACCCGAGCGATGCGGGGTCACCCGACAGCAGCCCCTCAAGCCCGCCATCGACCTGACGCACGGTCAGGGTAAAGGAATCGCCGCTTTTCGTGCCGTCCAGCGCCAGAACGACCTTGTCGTCGGCGGGGGTGAAATCGGTCATCGTCACCGCGCCGGACATGTTGGCCGGCAGGTCGGCCACGTCATAGCCCGCAAGCAGCGTGTCATCGCCCACACCCCCCGTGACCACATCGGTAAAGCCCGCGCTGATCTGGTCGTTGTCGGCCCCGCCGAACAGCGAATCGCGCCCGCCAAGCAGCCCGTCCAGCGTGTCGTTTCCGACCCCGCCGTAAAGCGCATCCTCGCCAAGCCCGCCGCGCAGGTCGTCGTTGCCCGAACCACCCTCGACCGAGTCATTGCCCGCCCCGCCACGGATCAGGTCGTTGCCGACATCGCCCAGCAAGGTGTCGTTGCCCGCGCCCGAGGTGATCGTATCGTCACCGTCACCGCCGCGCACATCCTGCTCCAGCAGCGCCGTGCCGCCGCGCAATTCGTCGTTTCCGGTGCCAAGCACGATGGTATCGCGGCCCGAATCGGCGAACACCGTGACCAGATCGTCACCGTCGCCGCCATAGACGCTGTCCTTGCCCGCGCCGCCGGTCACCGTGTCATTGCCCAACCCGCCGCGCAGAATGTCGTTGCCGCCCCCGCCCGCGATCTGGTCGGCCGATGTGCCGCCATCGATCTCGTCATTGCCCAGCCCGCCGAAAATCCGGTCCGCGCCGCCATTGCCCAGAATGCTGTCATTGCCCGACGCGCCAAGCAGGGTGTCGCTGCCAAGCCCGCCGTCCAGCGTGTCATCGCCGCGATAGCCGAAAAGCCGTTCGTTCGCGTCGGTGCCAAGAAGGGAATCGTCCCGCCCGGCGGCAGGTTTCGTCACCGCGGCCAGCGTTGTCGCGGTGTCTGGGCTGTCGGCCACGACGGCATCGGAAGACGCATCGTCGGCAGACGAATCGTCCTTGGCGCTGTCGCTGTGCGGGCTGTCGTCATGGCTCGATCCGTCGAGCATCGAATTGGCGGCAAAAGCCAGCGGAAGTCCAAGCAAAACCAGCAACAGTTCCATGACGCGACCGCCCACTCGTTACAAACACAGGCCCCATCGTGAAACGACGCGCGGCGGCGAGTCAAGTTTTCGCCCCAATCCGTGAAATCGGCCCGCCGGAACCCGAAACAGTCGCAGCGTTTTTCCGCCATTGGCCCCGGAACGGAAACGTCAGCCCCGTTCGGGCAGGTCATGCGCCTTGATCGCCTCGGCAAAGGCGGCCTTCTGCCCCTCGGTCGCCTCGGCCTGATTCCGCGCTTTCCACGCGTCATAGGGCATGCCGTAGACCAGCGTCTTGGCCGCGTCCTTGTCCAGCGCCACGCCGCGCTCTGCCGCCGCCTCGTGCATCCAGCGCGACAGGCAGTTGCGGCAGAAACCGGCCATGTTCATCAGGTCGATGTTCTGCACATCCGTCCGCTGTTGCAGATGGTCGCGCAACCGCCGGAACGCGGCAGCCTCAAGCGCTTGCATCGTGGCATCGTCGATCTCGGTCATGGCAGGCTCCTTCGGACTGGCCCCAAGGATGGCCTGTCGCGCGGGGCTTGTCACGGGGCACTAAAGCCGCAGGTCGGCCAGACTTTGCGCCAGCAACGCGGCCAGACGCGCCGCCCATGCCTGTTGCGCCGCCGCATCCGCGATCAGGTCGTTGCGCAGCTCGATCAACGTGTTCAACCGGCCCTGACGCAAGGCGTGGCGGTCGATGGCATCGCCGGGCAAGTGGCCGGAATAGGGTTCGTTGTCGCCCACGCACAGGTCAGGCTCGGCGCGCAAACGGTCGATCAGCGCGCGGCTCAGCCGCTCGTCCAGATGCGAATGCAGCACCCCCACATGCCACGGGCGGGGGCTGCGGCCCTTCAGACAGGGCGTAAAGGAATGGACCGCCACAATCACCGTATCGGGCCGCCGCCCCGCCAATCCGGCCAGCGCATCGTGATAGGGGCGGTGCAACCGCTCCAGCCGCTCGGTCACCTCGGCCTCTCCGGCGTGGCGGTTCGCCGGAATGATCGTGCCGTCATACAGCTTCATCACAAGGGTCGGATCATCCTCGCCCCGGTTCGGATCGATCACGAGTCGCGAGAAATTCGACAGGAGGCACGGCCCGTCCAGCGCCGCCGCAAGGGCTATCGCCAAGCCCGCCGCCCCCACATCCCATGCGATATGGCGCGCCATATCCTCGGGGCTTATGCCAAGCGACCCGCCGCCCACCCAGTCGGGCACATGGTTCGAGGCGTGATCGCAGGTCACCAGCCAGCGCCCGCCCCTTTCCCCGCCGATGATGTTATAGGCACTCAAGGCAAACCGGCTCCGACAGTAACTCCGAATTCATCATTTATTCTGAAGAAGGCCCAAGCGCCAGTTGCCCAAGGGGGCGGTTTGGGCCATAAGACGCGCGGCCCACCACCCACGACTGACGAAAACAATTAAGGATCGAGGCATATGAGACGCCTTCGGAACGTAAAGATCGTGGCCACACTGGGCCCGGCCTCGAACGACTACAAGATGATCCGCGCCTTGTTCGAGGCGGGGGCCGATGTGTTCCGCCTGAACATGTCGCATGGCACGCATGACGACATCCGCGCCCGCCACACCATCATCCGGCAGGTCGAAGCCGATACCGGCCGCCCCATCGCCATTCTGGCCGACCTTCAGGGTCCGAAACTCCGCGTTGGCGCCTTTGCCAATCCGGCGGGCGAGGAACTGGTCGAAGGCGCCGCCTTCCGCATGGACCTCGATGCAGCCCCCGGCGACATCAACCGCGTCCAGCTCCCCCACCCCGAGATTTTCGCCGCCCTCGAACCCGGCTCGTCGCTGCTGGTGAACGACGGCAAGATCCGCCTGCGGGTCGACACCTGCGGCAAGGATTTCGCCAATTGCACCGTGACCGTCGGCGGCACGATTTCCAACCGCAAGGGCGTGAACGTCCCCGATGTGGTGCTTCCCCTCGCCGCCCTGTCCGACAAGGACCGCAAAGACCTCGAATTCGCCTGCGAACTCGGCGTCGACTGGCTGGCCCTCTCCTTCGTGCAGCGCCCCGAGGATGTGATCGAGGCGCGCGAACTCGCCAAGGGCCGCGCCGCCGTCCTGTCCAAGATCGAAAAGCCCGCCGCCGTCAAAGCCTATGACGCCATCCTTGCCGTTTCGGACGGCATCATGGTGGCACGCGGCGACCTTGGCGTCGAACTGCCGGTCTACTCGGTCCCGCCGATCCAGAAGCGTCTGGTCCGTGGCGCACGCGCCGCCGCCAAGCCGGTGATCGTCGCAACCCAGATGCTCGAGTCGATGATCGAATCGCCCATGCCCACGCGGGCCGAGGTGTCGGACGTCGCCACCGCCATCTACGAAGGCGCCGATGCGATCATGCTCTCGGCCGAATCGGCCGCCGGCCGCTATCCGATCGAAGCCGTCACCACGATGAACAACGTGGCGATCAGCGTCGAAAGCGACAGCACCTACCGCCAGGTGATCGAGGCCAGCCGCACCGTGAACCGCGCGACCGTGGCCGATGCCATTGTCGCCGCAGCGCGCGAAATCTCGGAAGCTACCGACATCAAGGCGATCTGCTGCTTCTCGCAATCGGGCACCACCGTCAGCCTCGTGGCCCGCGAACGCCCCCGCGTTCCGATCATCGCGCTGACCCCGCTGGTCGAAACCGCCCGCCGCATGTGCCTGACCTGGGGCGCGCATTGCGTCGTGACCGAGGAACAGGACCGCTTCAAGGGGGCCGTCATCTCGGCCGTCCGCGCGGCGCGTACCTATGGTTTCGCCACCGAAACCGACCAGATCGTGCTGACCGCCGGCGTTCCCTTCAACGTGCAGGGCACCACCAACATCCTGCGCGTCGCCCCCTGCGACGAGCGTCTGGTCTACAAAGCGCCGGAATGAACCCCATGCCCGCCCATCCGCAACACGCGCAGCGCCGCACCGCCCCGCAGGGCAGGTCCGGCAGCGCCACTGGCGGGTGGGCGGCATGACCGTCGATCCGGACCTCGCGCTGATCGTCGGCATTGGTCTGGTCTTGCTTTCGCTGCTCTCCATCGTCGCCGCATGGATAGACGCCCGCCTTCCGGTATGGGGCGGCGCCATCTGTGCCGTGGGCCTGATGCTCGTCGCTCTGGCGCTGATCGTTCACCCGCAGGGCTACCGCTTCGGCCAGCTTCCCGACGTGTTCTTCACCGTGCTGGGCCGCTACGTCTTCTAGCCGTTTTTCCCTTGCACCGCTTCCCGACCCCGCCTATACGGCACGCCTTGCTATACCCGCGCGGCCGGCCAACGTGGCATGCCGAGTCGCGCCTGCAACCACGGAGATGGAAATGCCCAAGATGAAGACCAAGTCGGCGGCCAAGAAGCGTTTCAGCTTCACGGCTTCCGGTCGTGTGAAAGCCGGCGTCGCCGGCAAACGCCACGGCATGATCAAGCGTACGACGAAATTCATCCGCGACGCGTCCGGGACCATGATCCTGAACCCGTCCGATGCGAAGATCGTCAAAAAATACATGCCCTACGACCGGTAAGGAGCCAGCACTATGTCCCGCGTTAAATCCGGCGTCGTAACGCACGCCCGTCACCGCAAGGTGATCAAGAAGGCCAAGGGCTACTATGCCGCCCGCAGCACGAACTTCCGCACGGCCACGCAGGCCGTCGACAAGGCCCAGCAGTACGCGACCCGCGACCGCAAGGTCCGCAAGCGCAACTTCCGCGCCCTGTGGATCCAGCGTATCAACGCCGCCGTCCGTCTGTTCGACCTCGAAATGACCTACTCGCGCTTCATCAACGGTCTGGCCAAAGCCGGCATCGAAGTGGACCGCAAGGTTCTGGCCGATCTGGCCGTGCACGAGCCCGAGGCGTTCAACGCCATCGCCGCCCAGGCCAAGGCCGCTCTGGCCTGATCTTCTGATCGCCGCTTTTCCGGAAGGCCCTGCCGCAAGGCGGGGCCTTTTGCTTTGGCAGCCATGCTTTTGCCGCTATGCTCGGTCAGGTAACCGCCCCGTAGGCCCGCGCCGCGGGCATCGTAGTTGACGAGTGTTTTCCATGTATATCGGACGAGAGATGTATTCCCCGCTGACCGACCCCGCCCGTCAGCGCGCGCTTTTCCTCCAGACCGTCAACCGGATCGAGGTGGAAACCCATTCCTACTGCAACCGCCGCTGCGACTATTGCCCCAATGTGGTGGGCGACCGTCTCGGCCCCAATGTCCGCATGAAACCGGCCATCTGGGAAAAGCTGCTGCGCGATCTGGCCGCGATCGGCTACGCCCGCTATTTCGTGCTGAACAGCTATAACGAACCGCTCTACGACCGCGCGATCCTCGACCGCATCGCCGAGGCCCGCGCCGCCATGCCGAAAGCGCGGATCATGATCTACACGAACGGCGATTACCTGACCCCCGCCTATATCGACGATCTGGCGGCGGCAGGGCTCGACTACATGCACGTGTCGATCCACCTGAAACAGGGCGACAGCTACTCCGACCTCTACGTGCTGAACCGCATCGCGGAAATCTCGCACCGCACCGGCCTTCAGGCCCGCTTCAAGCATATCCGCCCCAACGACAGCATCATTGCCCGCTTCGACACGCCAAGGCTGGAAATGGAAACCCGCGCCATCAACTTCGCAAGGCACGGCAATGACCGTGGCGGCCTGCTGCCCGACCTCTCGCCCGAAAACCCGCGCACCGATCCGTGCAACTTCGTTTTCCAGCACTTCCACATGGGCTATACCGGCAATGTCGTGCCCTGTTGCCACATCCGCAGCGACCGCCCCGAACATGCCAAGCATGTCGTCGGCAACCTCGACCGCGCCGACAGCATCTTCGACATCTTCTTCGGCGCGAAAGCCGCCGCATGGCGGCGCGGCCTTATCCATGACCGCGCCAAATCCGGCCCCTGCGCCACATGTTCCGCGCCGGTTGTCCTGTCGCAAAAAGACTGGCGCTTGCAATTGCAAAGCGCCTACCTTCGCCATGTGGCACCGCTCGAACAACAGGCCACGCCCTGACCTCGCCCACCCGCCCCGAAAGGGCCTGCCCATGCTGCGCGCCGCCCTTGCCCTGCTTGCCCTGCTCTCGCTGCTTTCCTGCGGCGAAATGGTCACCGACCAGAACAAGGACGCCCGCATCCTGCTGATGGGCGACTCCATGATGGCCGCCAACCGCGGCCTCGGCCACTCCGTCGGGAACGAGATCGAGCGCCGCCTCGGGGCCGAGGTGATCGACCGCTCGGTCATCGGCGCGCGCTACTTCTACTACCTGCCGGTCAGCGGCGCGGCGGGCCTGCGCCTGACCGCGCAATATCGCAAGGGCGACTGGGACTGGGTGGTCCTCAACGGCGGCGGCAACGACCTGTTGTTCGGCTGCGGCTGCGCGGCCTGCAACCGCATGGTCGACCGCCTGATCTCGGCCGATGGCACCACGGGCGCAATTCCCGATCTGGTCCGCCAGCTGCGCCGCGACGGCGCGCGCGTCGTCTATTCCGGCTACCTGCGCAACCCCGGCCTCTACACCCCCGTCCGCGCCTGCCGCCCCTACGGGGACGAGCTTGACCGCCGCCTCACCCGCCTTGCCGCGACCGACCCGAAGGGCATCTTCTTCGCCCCCATGTCCGACATCGTGCCACGCGGCGACGCCTCGATGTTCCAGTTCGACCTGATCCACCCCTCGGCCAAGGGCAGCGCCGCCATCGCGGCCCGCCTTGCCAAGGTGATGCAGTCCCGCTGACGCCCTTCCCCTTGCATCGCGCCCCTTCCAAGGCTAGCACCGTGCCGCACCCAACGGAGGCATTCATGGACGGGCTCGACACGCTCAAGGCCAAGTATCTTGCGGCCATCGCCACGGCAGCGGACGAAACCGCGCTTGAAGACGTGCGCGTCGCGGCGCTTGGCAAAAAGGGCGAGATTTCCGCCCTCATGTCCGGCTTGGGCAAGATGGAGCCTGACGCCCGCAAGGCCGCCGGCGCCCTGCTGAACGCCCTGCGCGACGAAATCGACGCCGCCCTGCGCGCCCGCAAATCCGGCCTTGCCGATGCCGCACTCGACGCCCGCCTGAAATCCGAATGGCTCGACGTCACGCTTCCCGCCCGCCCGCGCCGCACGGGCACGATCCACCCCGTGTCACAGGTGATGGAGGAACTTACCGCCATCTTCGCCGACATGGGCTTTGCCGTGGCCGAGGGGCCGCAGGTCGAATCCGACTGGTATAACTTCGACGCGCTGAACATCCCGCCCGAACACCCCGCGCGGCAGGAACATGACACCTTCTTCATGAACCGCGCCGCGGGCGACGACCGCCCGCCGCATGTTCTGCGCACCCACACCAGCCCCGTGCAGATCCGCGCCATGACCGAACAGGGCGCGCCCATCCGCGTCATCGCCCCCGGCCGCGTCTACCGGATGGACATGGACCAGACCCACACCCCGATGTTCCATCAGGTCGAAGGTCTTTGCATCGACCGCGACATTTCGATGGCCAACCTGAAATGGGTGCTGGAAGAATTCTGCCGCGCCTTCTTCGAGGTGCCTTCCGTCGAACTCCGCTTCCGCGCCAGCCACTTCCCCTTCACCGAACCCTCGGCCGAAGTGGATATCCGCTGCTCGTGGGAGGGGGGGCAACTCAAGATCGGAACAGGCGACCGCTGGATGGAAATCCTCGGCTCCGGCATGGTCCACCCCAAGGTGCTGAAAGCGGCAGGCGTGAACCCCGACGAATGGCAGGGCTTCGCCTTCGGCATGGGGATCGACCGTCTGGCGATGCTGAAATACGGCATCCCCGACCTGCGCGCCTTTTTCGAATCCGACCTGCGCTGGCTGCGCCACTACGGCTTTGCAGCCCTCGACCTTCCCACCCTGCCCGCTGGCCTGAGCCGCTGAGGAAGCCGCAATGAAATTCACCCTCTCCTGGCTTAAAGACCATCTCGAAACCGAAGCCTCGCTCGATGATATCCTCTACGCCCTGACCGACCTCGGTCTCGAGGTGGAAGAGGTGTCGAACCGCGCCGCCCGCCTTGGCCATTTCACATTGGCCAAGGTGTTGCACGCCGAACAGCACCCCGACGCCGACAAGCTGCGCGTCTGCCGCGTCCTGACGGACGAGGGTGAAAAGCAGATCGTCTGCGGCGCGCCCAACGCGCGGGCGGGCATCACCGTGGTCCTTGCCAAACCGGGCGACTATGTGCCGGGCATCGACGTCACCCTTGGCGTGGGCAAGATCCGCGGCGTGGAATCGCACGGCATGATGTGTTCCGAACGCGAGCTGGAACTCTCGGACGAACACAACGGCATCATCGAGCTTGCCTCGGGCGAGGTGGGCCAGAAATTCACCGACTGGCTGGCAATCAACCGCCCCTCGGTCGTCGACCCGATGATCCATATCAAGATCACCCCCAACCGCCCCGACGCGCTTGGCGTGCGCGGCATCGCCCGCGACCTTGCGGCGCGCGGCTTGGGCAAGCTGAAACCGCTCGACATTCCGGCGATCAAGGGCGGCTTCCCCTGCCCGATCACCGTGACCATCGACCCCGCGCTGAAAGCCAAGGGCTGCCCCCTCTTTGCAGGCCGCCTGATCCGTGGCGTCAAGAACGGCCCCTCGCCCGCGTGGCTCGCCGACCGGCTGACCGCCATCGGCCTGCGCCCGATCTCGGCGCTGGTCGATATCACCAACTTCTTCACCTTCGCCCTGAACCGCCCGCTCCATGTGTTCGATGCCGCACGCGTCCACGGCGGCTTGCGCATCCATCCCGCACAGGGCGGCGAACAGCTTCTGGCGCTCGACGGCAAGACCTACAGCCTGCAAGCGGGCATGATGCTCATCTCCGACGCTGCCCAGCCGGAATCGCTGGCGGGCATCATGGGGGGCGAGGTGTCCGGCTGCACCGAGGCGACAACCGATGTCTTCCTCGAATCCGCCTATTGGGACCCGATCACCGTGGCCGCCACGGGCCGCGCGCTCAAGATCAACTCCGACGCCCGCTACCGCTTCGAACGCGGCGTGGACCCGGCCTTCACCCTGCCGGGCCTCGACCTTGCAACGCAGATGATCCTCGACCTCTGCGGCGGCGAGGCCTCGGACCTCGCCCTTGACGGCGCGGTGCCCGATACCGCCCGCGCCTACCGGCTGAACCCCGCCCGCGTCATCTCCCTCGTCGGCATGGACATCCCCGAAGCCGAACAGCGCCGCACGCTCGAAGCCTTGGGCTTCACGCTGGACGGCGACATGGCAACCGCGCCCTCGTGGCGCCCCGATGTGCTGGGCGAGGCCGATCTGGTGGAAGAGGTCGCCCGCATCGCCTCGCTCACCAAACTTCAGGGCAAGCCCCTGACCCGCGCCACCGCAGGCGTGCCGCGCCCGATCCTGACGCCCGCGCAAATCCGCGAACGCAGCGCCCGCCGCACCCTTGCGGCCTTGGGCTACAACGAATGCGTTACCTACAGCTTCATCGACGCCGAGGCCGCCACCCTCTTCGGCGGCGGTGCAGATGCGGTGCGGGTCGACAACCCGATCTCGTCGGAAATGACCCACCTCCGCCCCGACCTGCTGCCCGGCCTTCTGCGCGCCGCCGCCCGCAATCAGGCACGCGGCTTTGCAGACCTTGCCCTGTGCGAGATCGGCCCCGCCTTCCACGGCGGCGAACCGGGCGAACAACACCTGCAAGCCACGGGCCTGCTGGTCGGCCAGACCGCCCCGCGCGACCCCTATGGCAGCCGCCGCCCCGTCGATGTCTTCGATGCCAAGGCTGACGCCGAAGCCATCCTTGCCGCACTCGGCGCGCCCTCCCGCGTGCAGGTCACCCGCAAGGTCGCCGCATGGTGGCACCCCGGCCGCTCGGGCTGCATCGCCCTTGGCCCCAACGCGATGGCCACCTTCGGCGAGGTGCATCCCCGCATCCTCGCCGCGATGGGCGTCAAAGGCCCGGCCGTGGCCTTCACCATCCTGCCCGCCAACGTGCCCCTGCCCAAGGTGAAAACGCCTACCCGCCCCGCGCTCGCCATCAGCGACCTGCAAGCGGTCGAACGCGATTTCGCCTTTGTCGTCGACACGCGGGTCGAGGCGCTGACCGCCATCAACGCCGCAACCGGCGCCGACAAGACCCTGATCGAAAGCGTCCGCCTGTTCGACCAGTTCACCGGCGACAAGGCCGAGGCGCAGATGGGCGCGGGCAAGAAATCCATCGCCCTCACCGTGCGCCTGCAACCCGTCGACAAAACCCTGACCGATGCCGATATCGAAGCCGTCTCGGCCAAGATCATCGACAAGGTCACAAAAGCCACAGGCGGCACCCTGCGCGGCTAAGGCGGCGCAGTCAGGCACCGAACACAAAGGGCAGGAAAACTCCTGCCCTTTTCAGCCTTGCCCAAATACTCACAGCACCTCTGGCCACAGGCGCAACGCCGGCCGCCCCTGTGCCCCCCCCCCGCAAGGGCCGCACTGGGGCTGCGGACTGCGCCCTATTTCCGCCCGAACAGACGCCCGAAGAACCCGCGCGCCCTCTCGCCTGCCCGCCCGCCGCGCTCTTCCAGATCGTCGATGCTTTGCTGCACGTCGATCACCGCAGGCTCGATCATCCGCTCGCGGAATTGCCGCCACATCCGCCGGACCAACACCGCCAGCACCAGCGCAAAGCCAAGGATCACGATATTCACCCAAGGAATGATCGTCACATCCGGCCCGTCCACCTGCTTCAGCCCGACCGCATTGGGAAAGATCGTGAACAACTGGTTGCGCCAGCCGTAATGCGTGACCGAAACCCAGATCGGCTTGTCCTTGGTCGACACCAGTTCCTTCGCCTCGGTCGCCAGCGAGAAACTGTTCATCTTGAAATAGGGCGGCCAGCCCCAGCCCGTATCCTCGTTGCGGAATTCCATCGTCTTGCCGTCGGGATAGACGGAGTTGATGAAAAAGATGTCACGGCTCGTCGAACTCGCGGTGCCCACATCGGGCGCGGCAAAGAACCAGCTGTTCTCGCCGATCTCCATCCGCCGGTTTTCGGTGCCGACGATGCGCACGATGTCATGCTGCGGCAGGGTGTAATGCAGGAAGGTCAGCAAAAACAGTCCGATCAGCCCCAGAAGGCTCCATTTCACGTAACGCATGACCGCACCCTTTCAGCCGAAATTGAACCAGACCAGAACCAGCACGATGCTGACCGGCAGAATGTAAACCAGCCAAAGCAGCTTGCGTTTCAAACTGTGTTCATAGGCGGCCATCCCTTGCGCGATATAGTCATCGCGATGACCCTTCACATCCCCGTCGACGCTTTCGGCATCATATTCCTTTTCCAGCCGCTCGCGCCGCACCGACCGCGCGTAGATCAGCAGCAGCCAGTAAAGCGCCGTCAGCACGATCAGGCCGACAACCACCAGCCGCAGCATGGCAAGGATCATAGCGCGCGCCCCTCGCGGGCCTTGGCTTCGCCCTTGCGGCGCTCGACATCCATCGCGCGCCCCAGCCAGACAAAGCACAGCACCGGCCCCCAGAACGTGGCAGAAATCACCGCCCGCCCCAGAAAGAACTCGGCCCTGCCAAAGGGATCGTCCAGAAAGGCGCCGATCACGTCATTGCCTTCGCGGCGGTAAAGCTCGGCAAACAGAACGGCGGCGATCAGGATGATCAGAATGGTCGCCAGCATCATGCCCCGCGCCAGCGCGCCCTGGGTCATCACCCGTGTCGGCACCGTCAGCACCGGCAGGAAAATCGCCTGAAACAGCAATATAGCCACCGGAATGATCGTATTCGTCAGACCGAATGCTTCCATCGCGTCCCCCTCCGGCTGCCCCTTACCCCGTTTTACCCAGACTCCCTGCCCCGCGTCACCCATAAATCCTTTGCCTGCGCGCGGCACTCGGGCCACCATCGCGCCATGACCGATCCGACCCACCCCCTGCTGCAAACCATCGACCGCCGCCGCGCCGACCTGATCGCGCTGTGTCAGGCGCTTGTCCGCATCCCCACGCTCAACCCGCCCGGACGCTGCTACCGCGAGGTTTGCGACATGCTGGCCGCCCGCCTGCAACCGGCGGGCTGGACCGTCACCCTGATCCGCGCCACGGGCGCTATCGGTGATAGCGACGCCTTCCCCCGCTGGAACCTGATCGCACGGCAAGACTCGGGTCGCGCGGGCGATTGCGTGCATTTCAACAGCCATCACGATGTGGTCGAGGTCGGCCACGGCTGGACCCGCGACCCCTTCGGCGCCGAGCTTGACGGCGACCGCATCTACGGCCGCGGCACCTGCGACATGAAGGGCGGTCTTGCGGCATCCATCATCGCCGCCGAGGCGTTCATCGCCACCACCCCCGACTGGCGCGGCAGCATCGAAATCAGCGCCACCGCGGATGAGGAATCCGGCGGCTACGGCGGCGTCGCCTATCTGGCCGAACGCGGCCATTTCGCGCCCGACCGCGTGCAGCACGTCATCATCCCCGAACCCCTGCACAAGGACCGCATCTGCCTCGGCCATCGCGGCGTCTGGTGGGCCGAGGTGGAAACCCACGGCCGCATCGCCCACGGCTCCATGCCCTTCCTTGGCGATTCAGCCATCCGCCACATGGGCGCGGTGCTGGCGGAAATCGAAGAGACGCTCTACCCCCTTCTCGCCACCCGCCAGACAGCAATGCCCGTGGTGCCCGAAGGCGCGCGGCAATCCACGCTCAACATCAACTCGATCCACGGCGGCGAGTCCGAACCGCCTGCGGGCTACTCCGGCCTTCCCGCGCCCTGCGTGGCCGACCGCTGCCGCATCATCCTCGACCGCCGCTTCCTGATAGAAGAGGCCGTGGACGAGGTGAAAGCCGAACTGCGCGCCGTGCTGGAACGGGTCAAATCCCGCCGCAGCACCTTTTCCTACGAAATCCGCGACCTGTTCGAGGTCGCACCCACCATGACCGACCGCGACGCGCCCGTGGTCCGTTCAACCGCCGCCGCCATCGAACGCGTTCTGGGCAAGGTCGCCGATTACGTCGTCAGCCCCGGCACCTACGACCAGAAACACATCGACCGCATCGGCAGGCTCAAGAACTGCATCGCCTATGGTCCGGGGCTTTTGCACCTTGCCCACCAACCCGACGAATGGGTTGGCGTGCAGGACATGGTCGACAGCGCCAAGGTCATGGCGCTGGTGCTTGACGATCTGCTTGGCGGCTAGCCTAGCAGGCGGTTTCGCTAAAGCCCGTCGGCACGAACAGGGGGGCAACCCAGATCGGGTCAGGCGCGGTCTGCTTGCCAAGGCTGTCCAGACCCAGCGCGAAACCCGGCGTCAGCCCTGCGCCGATATCCGACGTCACCGACAGGTTCGGCACGCGCGCGCCAAAGGTGGCAAAGGGGCGGCCCGATGCGAAATCCCAGCCGCCGCCAAGGATTCCGGCGCTGTTGATATCCCCCCGCAGCGCCGTCGCGCGCAGCTGGATGCCCCCGTGGTTCCACGGATCAAAGCTGAACTCCACGGTGCCCCCCGTCATGTCGCCGCTCGTGGCGACGGTCGCCCGCCGCACGCCAAGGCTGATGCGCGGCGCCGGATTGGCCACGAGAGGCAGCGTCAGGCCAAGAAAGCCGGTCGTTTCCGTCTGCTCGGTCGGAATCTGGACCGCACAGGGAAAGGCAAAAGCGGCATTCGCGCTCAGCGCGGCACAGGCGGCAAGGGCAGTCACGGTCAGTTTTTTCATCGGGGGCTCCGCTCGGGGCACAACGCCCAGTTGAAGTATTAATCAAGGTAAATACTTCTCGCAGCCTGTCAAAGGGATGGAAAGCCCGGCCATTGGGCCACCCCTCCCATCCGCGCGGATCACACCGCGATGTTGTCGATAAGCCGCACCCCGTCCAGCCATGCCGCAGCCAGCATCCGCAGCGGACGCCCGGCATCGACCATCGGGCCCAGCGTTTCCGCATCGCGCAGCGCGATATACTCCACGCTGTCGAAACCGCCCGCCAGCACCGCCGCCGTGGCAAGGGCAATCGCTTCGGCCTCGGGCACTCCGGCGCGGAACTCTGCAGCCGCGCGCATCATCGCCGCATATAGCGCCCCGGCCTTGGCCCGCGCCTTGGCGTCCAGCCGCGCGTTGCGCGACGACATGGCAAGCCCGTCCGCCTCGCGCACCGTCTCGCAGCCGACAATCGCGACCGCAAGGTTCAGATCCCGCACCAGCCGCCTGACCACCTGCAACTGCTGCCAGTCCTTCTGCCCGAAATAGGCGCGGTCCGCCTGCGTCATCCCGAACAGCTTGGCCACCACCGTCGCCACACCGTCAAAATGCCCGGGCCGCAATTCCCCCTCCAAAGGCCCCGAAACCCCGCCCACCGAAACCGTGGTGACGAAACCTTCGGGATAGACCTCGTCCACCGCCGGAGCAAAGATCGCATCGACCCCGACACCCGAAAGCAAACGCGCGTCGCTGTCCTCGGTTCTGGGGTATTTCAGCAGGTCCTCGGGGTTGTTGAACTGCTTGGGGTTCACGAAAATCGTGGTGACCACCCGCCCGCAATCGCGCTTGGCCGCACGCGCAAGCGACAGATGCCCCTCGTGCAGGGCGCCCATCGTCGGCACCACGCCCACGGCATGCCCCTCGGCCTTCCATGCCGCCACCTGCGCCCGCATGGCGGCGACGGTCCGCAGGATGGGGATCAAGATTTCACCTTGTCGGCAAAGCCATGCTCCGGCGCCGGAAATGTCCGCGCCCGCACCTCGGCGGCATAAGAGGCAATCGCCTCGTCCGCCAGCATGCCCAATTCGGCGTAACGCTTCACGAACTTCGGCCGGAAATCCGTGAACAGTCCCAGCATATCGTCGACCACCAGCACCTGCCCGTCGCAATCCGCCCCCGCGCCGATCCCGATGGTGGGAATCTTCAGCGCCCGCGTGATCTCGCCCGCCAGCCCGACCGGCACCTTCTCGAGCACGATGGAAAACGCCCCCGCCGCCTCACAGGCCCGGGCGTCGGCCATCACCCGCGCGGCCTCGCCCTCGCGCCCGACAACCTTGTATCCGCCCAAGGTGTTGATCGACTGCGGCGTCAGCCCCACATGGGCCATCACCGGAACCCCGCGCGCCGTCAGAAAGGCGATGGTCTCGGCCATATGCACCCCGCCCTCCAGCTTGACCGAGGGCGCACCCGTCTCGGCCATCAGCCGCGCGGCATTGCGAAAGGCCTGCTCGGGGCTTTCCTCGTAGCTGCCAAAGGGCATGTCGATGACCGCCATCGCCTTGGACAGCCCGCGCATCACCGCCCGCCCGTGCAGGATCATCATCTCCAGCGTCACCCCGATGGTCGAGGGCATGCCATGCAACACCATCCCCACCGAATCGCCCACAAGGGCAATGTCGCAATGCGGGTCGACCAGCCGCGCCACAGGCGTCGTGTAAGCGGTCAGCACCACCAAGGGCGCACCACCCTTGCGGGCCATGATCTCGGGCGGCAGCACCGAACGAAGGGGGGCAGATGCGCTCATGTCCCGGGGACTCCCGATCTTGCAACTTTGCCTGTTATAAGGGCACAGCGCGACGCCAACGGCAAGTTTGTTACGCTGCATTGCAGCGACATTTTCGCAGGCCAAGGGCTTGACCCGCGCACCGCACCGCGCCCTTCTGGCAGCGCCCCATGCACAAGGTCAGCCATGCCCCTTATCGCACGCATCACCCGTGACGGGATCGACGCCGAAACCGCACGCCCCGACCCCGACAAACTGGTTGCGGGCGACCCCGTCCACAGCACGTGGAACATCGAAGACCGCAACGGCCTGTACTGCGGCCTCTGGCAATCCACCCCCGGCAAGTGGCGGGTGTCCTATTCCGAATGGGAATATGTCCACATCCTTCAGGGCCATTCCATCCTGACCGACAGCGCAGGCACCGAAACCCACCTGCGCACGGGCGACAGCTACGTGATCCGGCCCGGTTTTTCCGGCACATGGGAAGTCGTCGAGACCACGTTGAAGGATTACGTCATCCTGACATGAAAAAGCCGCGCGAACCCCGCGCGGCCTTCATTCCCGGTGGCGCGCGCGGGCGGCGCAGCCTAGCCCGCGACGGCGACCTCTTCGGCCTTGCCGGTCAAGACGTCCAGCGTCGGGCAGTCCGCTTCGGCAATGCCACGGTTGCGGCAAATGCGAAGGCGGCGCTTTTCATCCTTGGCGGCCTGCTTCTCGGCGGCTTCGGCAGCCAGACGCTCGGCCTCGACCTTTGCGGCCTCTTCCTCGATGATCTTCTGCTTGTCGATTTCGACCTGCGCGCGGTTTTCCTCGGTGTCCGGCACGGCCCGCCCGTAGGCGTCGTCCATGAACGGCCCTTCGGCGGCAAGGCTTTCCTCCAGCGTCCGCACCTTGACCTTGTCGCCCGTCTCGACACGGTTGAACAGGTCGATGGCGTCCTGATTGAACAGCCGGATGCAGCCCGCGCTCGTCGCCCGCCCGATCGAGGCATTGTCGATCGTGCCGTGAATGCGGAACATCGTGTCGCGTCCGTTGCGATACAGATACATCGCCCGCGCCCCCAGCGGGTTTTCAAGCCCCCCGGGCAGACCGGCGGCATATTCCGCATACATGTCGGGCCGCGTCTTGATCATGTTCGCGGTCGGCTGCCAGCTCGGCCATTCCGCCTTGCGCCCGACATAGCCGGTGCCCTTGAACGACAGCCCCTCGCGCCCGACGGCAATGGCATAGCGGATGGCGCGATTGCCTTCGAGAACATAGTAAAGCCGCCGCGCGTTCACATCGACCACCACGGTTCCGGGCTTTTCATCCCCCGCAAACTCGACCTCGGTCCGCGAATTCGTCCCGAACAGGTGCAGCGGTTCGACCGCGGGGATCAGGAACTCGCCATCCTGCACGGCCTGATACTCGGGCGGAACCGACGCGGGCGCCTCTTCCACCGCAGGTTTGGGGGCGCAGGCCGCTGCGGTCAGCAGGGCAAGCAGGGCGGCAGCTTTGGTCAGGGAATGGAACACGATGGCAGGACCCGTAAGATGGATGTGCAAAGGCAGGTGCAGGACATGCCCAAAAGCACTTTAGTATGGCAACCCGTCAAGCCCCGCTTCGGTTTCCTCGCAACAAAAATCGGCACCAATGCGCCGCCGCCCGACCCTGACGCCGAAAACCGCCGCGCCGCGTCTTGCATGGGCCGCATCAGCCCCCATCTGCACAGGGTAAAACCACGGTAAAAGGAGATGCGAATGCAGTGCCCCGTCGACAACGAAACGCTGGTGATGGCCGACCGGAACGGCGTCGAGATCGATTATTGCCCCAAATGCCGCGGCGTCTGGCTCGACAGGGGCGAGCTTGACAAGATCATCGACCGCGCCGCCTCCGCTCCTGCTGCCGCCGCTGCCGCCCCCGCTCCGCAGGCGCGCGCACCGCAACCGCCGCAACCGCCGCAGGGCTACGCCCCCGACCCGCGCTACCGCGACGATGACGACTATCGCCACGGCTACAAGCGCAAGAAGCGCGAAAGCTTCCTCGGCGAATTGTTCGATTTCTGATCCGGCCGGGGCCGCGCCCGCCTACCAGCGGTTCAGCGCGGCCTCGTCCTCGTCCTTGGCGGCGACCCATGTCGCGCCATCGGCCCCGATTTCCTTCTTCCAGAACGGCGCGCGGGATTTCAGATAGTCCATCAGGAATTCCGCCGCCGCAAAGGCATCGGCCCGATGCGGCGCGGCCGTGGCGACCATCATGATCGCCTCGCCCCCCGCCAACCGCCCGAAACGGTGGATCACCAAGGCATCGCTCAACGCCCAGCGCGCTACTGCCTCGGCAGCAATCGCGGCAATCGCCTTTTCGGTCATGCCCGGATAATGCTCGATCTCCATCGCCGACAGCGCGCCGCCATTGTCGCGCACCAGCCCCATAAAGGTGACGATGGCCCCCGCCCCCTTCGCCCCTTCGGCAAAGGCGACCGATTCGGCCCCCAGATCGAAGGGCGCGGCTTGCACGCGGACGCGCATCTCAGCCCCCTGTCATCGGCGGAAAGAACGCCACCTCGCGCACCCCTGCCAGCGGCGCGTCGAACGACGACAACTCCTGATCCAGCGCCACCCGAAGCGAGGCGAGGTCGGCAAACGCCGCCTCGTAACGCGGCTCGCGGGCGCGCAATTCAGCGACCAGCTCGGCCACCGTCGCGGCCCCCGTCTCGAGCCTTTCGCGCGGCAAGCCGATCCGCTCGCGCACCCAGGCGAAATACATGACGTCGATCATTTGTCCTCGCGCAGGTAAGGCAGGGATTTGCGGAAATAATCCCATCCCGTCACCAAGGTGAGGATCGCCGCCACCCAGATCAAGCCCAGCCCCACCATGGTCGCATAGGACGAACACCCCCGCGTCCCGCAGGACCGGATCGGATCGGCCAGACCCTGCGACACAAGGTCGGCGTATTGGTCGGGCGTCAGCCCCTGCCGCGCGATGCCTTCCAGATGTTCCAGCCCGGTTCCAAGGAACAGGATCGAAATCGCCACCATCTGCGCCGTGGTCTTCCACTTCGCAAGCGAAGTCACCTTAAGCAGCCCCGCCTTGGCCCCCAGAAACTCGCGCAAGCCCGACACGAAAACCTCACGGAACAGGATCGCGGTGACGGGCAGGATCAGCCACGGGTTCATTCCCGAATATCCGGTAATGATCACCAGCGCGATCACCACCATCGCCTTGTCGGCAATCGGGTCAAGCATCGCGCCGAACTTGCTTTCCTGTGCCCATGCGCGGGCGATGTAGCCGTCGAACCAATCGGTGACCGCCGCCGTGATGAACAGCGTCAGCGCGAACCAGTCGGCCAGCGGGCGATGGAAATAAAGGAACATCACCGCCACAGCCGGCGCTGCGAAAAGACGGATGACGGTCAGGATGTTCG
The DNA here is from genome assembly GCF_014243445.1 of Paragemmobacter straminiformis. Classification (GTDB taxonomy): domain Bacteria; phylum Pseudomonadota; class Alphaproteobacteria; order Rhodobacterales; family Rhodobacteraceae; genus Paragemmobacter; species Paragemmobacter straminiformis. Next base: position 403,744 of record NZ_JACLQD010000003.1, on the reverse strand, counting down.
GCAATGTCCATTTCATGGGCAAAGGGATAACAGGCATTCCGAAGGATTTGGAAGCACAAAGGCGACAGGTCGCGCAGGTTGACGCGACCTGTCGCCTTGGCTAGCAGGCGCAGACGTCAGGAAAAGGGGTGGGGCATGGCCCGCACGAAAAAAGGCAGGGCGGTTTCGGGCTGGCTTGTCGTCGACAAACCCGCCGGAATTACCTCGACCGCCGTGGTGAACAAGGTGAAATGGGCCTTTCAGGCGCAAAAGGCAGGCCATGCCGGCACGCTCGACCCGGCCGCGACCGGTGTTCTTGCCGTGGCACTGGGCGAGGCGACAAAGACCGTCCCCTACATCACCGACGCGCTGAAATGTTACCGCTTCATGGTCCGCCTCGGCGCGGCAACCACCACCGACGATGCCGAAGGCACGGTGATCGCCACCTCCGACAATCGCCCCGCGACCGATGCCATCGCCGCCGCCCTTGCGGCCTTTCGCGGCGACATCATGCAGGTTCCGCCCCAATTCTCGGCCGTCAAGGTCGACGGCGAGCGCGCCTATGACCTCGCCCGCGAGGGCGAGGCGATGGACCTCGCCGCCCGCCCGCTCTGGGTCGACAGCCTTGTGCTGATCGCCCGCCCCGATGCCGACCATGTCGAGCTTGAAATGGTCTGCGGCAAGGGCGGCTATGTGCGCTCCATCGCCCGCGACCTCGGTCAGGCGCTGGGCTGCCTCGGCCATGTTCTGTGGCTCCGGCGCGAATGGTCCGGCCCCTTCACCGCAGCCGGGGGCGTCAGCCTCGATGACATCGACCGCCTCGCCCGCAGCGAGGACATCGACGCGCTTCTAAAGCCCCTCGAACTCGGCCTTGCCGACCTGCCCGAGCTTGTCGCCACGCCCGAAGGCGCGGCGCGGCTGAAGAACGGCAACCCCGGCATGGTCCTCGCCTCAGGCATCGAATGGGGCGACCAGGCATGGGCCAGCTATCAGGGCCGCGCCGTGGCCGTGGGCATCTACAAATCCGGCGAGCTTCACCCCTCGCGCGTGTTCAACTGACCCTTTTCTTCCTTTTCCGCCTTCAAATATCCTCGGAGAGAGTCGCAGCTTGCCGCGACGGGGGGCAGACGGCCCCCCTGTGCGACATTGGCCAAAGGCACCGCCCATGATCACCCGCCACCACCGCAAAGGCGATGCCGACAGCACGGCGGTCTATTCCGATTGCGAAGCCTACCGCTACCTGCTCACAAGGGTCTGGAACGCGGGCGGGCAAAGGGCGCTTTTCGTCATGCTCAACCCCTCGACCGCGACCGAAGCCCAGAACGACCCCACCGTCGAACGCTGCGAACGCCGCGCCCGCGCGCTTGGCTTCGGCAGCTTCCGCGTCACCAACATCTTCGCCTACCGCGCCACCGATCCCCGCGTCATGCGCGCCCAAGCCGACCCGATCGGCCCCGAAAACGATGCGGCGATCACGCAAAGCGCGACAGGATGGGCCGACCGCATCATCTGCGCATGGGGCACACACGGCGCGCATCTTGACCGTGGGGCACAGGTCGAAGCCCTGCTCCGCAGCACGGGGCGCCCGCTCTTCACCCTTGGCCTGACGCAGGGCGGCCACCCCAAGCACCCGCTTTACATCGGCTACGACCAGCAGCCCGAACCGTGGTCAGGCTGACCGCAGCAAGACCTCCTCGGCCCCCAGCCCCGCCGCGCCCACGACACGCGCCAGCACAACCCCGTCAAGGCTGATCACCGCATCCACCCCGTCGTCGGCCACGGAAACCGCGGGCGACGGGTGCGCCGCGGCGTCATAGACCACGACCAGCCGGTCCTCGGCCCCGTCATAATCCATCACCCGCGCCTCACCCGCGCCAAGCTCGAACCGGTCCGCACCGGCGCCCCCCGTCAACCAGCCGGAAGCGCCGCCGACCAGCACATCATCCCCCGCCCCGCCATTCAGAAAGTCGGCCCCCGCACCGGCGACCAGCAGGTCATTGCCCGCGCCGCCGTCGATCTCGTCGTTTCCGGCCCCGCCCGACAGGCTGTCATTGCCCGCCTCGCCGGTCAGCCGGTCATCGCCATCGCCGCCCATAGCGGAATCCTCGCCCCCGCCGCCGGTCAGGGAATCGTCGCCCGCCCCGCCCGCAAGGGTATCGTCACCGTCCCATCCGGCGACCGCGTCATTGCCCGCCTCGCCCCAAAGCAGGTCATCGCCCGCCCCGCCGCGCAAACGGTCCTCTCCTTCGCCGCCGCGCAGGTGGTCATCCCCGTCGCTGCCGTCCAGAACATCGTTGCCCGCATCTCCGGCAAGGCTGTCATCGCCCGCGCCGCCGCCGATGGCATCATCGCCACCCCCGCCGCGCGCCGCATCATCCCCGCCCGCACCGTTCAGCACGTCGGCGGCATCCGTTCCGGCAAGAACCACGGGCGCATCGGGCGCATCGGCACCGTCGTCCGACTGCGGCATCCCCTCGTCCACGAAGGGCGTGTTCCCGATCAGCGACACCTCGGTCAGGGTCGGATCCGATTCGGGCTGCGCCCCGGGCAAGGCCGCATCGGCCTCGTCCGCAGCCGCGCCATCGGCGCTGTCATCCGTGCCACTGTCGAACATGGCATCCACCGCCATGCCCGCCGCCACCAGCCCCAAAAGGCCCAAAAGCCCCAGCATACCCTTACCCCCGAACCATTACGCACCCCTGCGCCTGTCGGAGCCTGCCGCGCAGGCGTTAAAAATATCCTACACCGCGCCGGAAATCGACAGCTTCCCGCGCCGATGGTTAACAGCCCCCCCACGCACCCACCCACGCGCTCCCCGCGCGCAATTCCCCCTTCCCTTTCGCGGCATTTCCCCCTATACGCCCGCATCCCCCGGCCTGCCGTGGGGTTCAACGGCCCTGCTGGACGACATCCCGGCTCGTGCCTTCACCCTCTTCACAGGAGACTCCGATGTCGATCACCGTCGAAGAAAAAGCCCGCCTCATCAAGGAATACGCGACCAAGGAAAACGACACCGGCTCGCCGGAAGTCCAGGTCGCCATCCTGTCGTCGCGCATCGCCACCCTGACCGAGCACTTCAAGGGCCACAAGAAGGACAACCACTCGCGTCGTGGCCTTCTCATGATGGTTGCCCAGCGCCGCAAGCTGCTGGACTACCTCAAGGCCAAGGACGAAGGCCGTTACGCATCGCTGATCGCACGCCTCGGCCTGCGCCGCTGATCCGTTCCGCCTTGCCGGACAGAACGCCCGTGCGAAAGCGCGGGCGTTTTCCATTCCAACAGGCGAAATCTGACGCAGATTTCGCGCCGGAATTTGACGCAAATTCCGTTTTCCCCCGCGCATCGGTCGGCCATCCGGTTTCTGCGTCAGAAACCGGCGCGGAATTTGCGTCAAATTCCGCTTGCGCCACGGCTGCCCGACTCCACGCTTTCCAAACTACGCCTTTTGCTGTAAGGCCCCCCCATCTGCGACGTGAGGCCATGCCCCCGGCCACATGCAAAGGATAGGGGGCGGCGGCAATGGGGCCGCCATGAAAACGGGGGACCGGCAGGGGCCGTGATCCTCCAGATAGGATCCGCTGATGTTCAACGTAGTCAAGAAATCAATCCAGTGGGGCGGTGAAACGCTCACTCTGGAAACCGGCAAGGTCGCGCGTCAGGCCGACGGCACCGTCATCGCCACTCTGGGCGAGACCTCCGTCATGGCCAACGTCACCTTCGCCAAGGCCGCCAAGCCGGGTCAGGACTTCTTCCCCCTGACCGTGCATTACCAGGAAAAATACTACGCCGCCGGCAAGATCCCGGGCGGCTTCTTCAAGCGCGAGGCGCGCCCGTCGGAAAAAGAGACGCTGACCTCGCGTCTGATCGACCGTCCCTGCCGCCCGCTCTTCGTCGAAGGCTTCAAGAACGAAGTCCTCGTCATGTGCACCGTTCTGTCGCACGACCTGCACAACGAACCCGACGTCCTCGCCATGATTGCCGCCTCGGCGGCTCTGACGATCTCGGGCGTGCCCTTCATGGGCCCGATCGGCGCGGCCCGCGTCGGCTTCTCGAACGGCGAATACGTGCTGAACCCCTCGGTCGATGACCTGCAGGGCCTGCGCAACAACCCCGACCAGCGCCTCGACCTCGTCATCGCCGGCACCAAAGACGCCGTGATGATGGTGGAATCCGAAGCCTATGAACTGACCGAAGCCGAAATGCTCGGCGCGGTGAAATTCGGCCATGCCGCGATGCAGCCGGTCATCGACCTGATCATCGACCTCGCCGAAGACGCCGCCAAAGAGCCCTTCAACTTCGAAGCGCCCGATTACTCGGCCCTCTACGCCAAGGTCAAAGCCGCCGGCGAAACCCAGATGCGCGCCGCCTTCGCACTGAAGGACAAGCAGGAACGCACCAACGCGATTTCCGCCGCCGTCTCGGCCATCAAATCGGCCCTCTCGGACGAAGACCTTGCCGACATCAACCTCGGCTCGGCGATCAAAAAGCTGGAATCCTCGATCCTGCGCGGCGACATCATCAACGGTGGCGCCCGCATCGACGGCCGCGACAACAAGACCGTCCGCCCGATCGTGTCGGAAACGGGCGTCCTGCCGCGCACCCACGGCTCGTCGCTCTTTACCCGCGGCGAAACGCAGGCGCTGGTCGTGACCACGCTCGGAACGGGCGAGGATGAGCAGATCATCGACGCCCTGCACGGCAACAGCCGCTCGAACTTCCTGCTGCACTACAACTTCCCGCCCTATTCGGTCGGCGAAGTGGGTCGCGTGGGTTCGCCCGGCCGTCGCGAGATCGGTCACGGCAAACTGGCATGGCGCGCGCTGCAAGCCGTTCTGCCCGCGCCGACCGACTTCCCCTACACCATCCGCGTCGTGTCCGAGATCACGGAATCGAACGGCTCCTCCTCGATGGCCTCCGTCTGCGGCGGCTCGCTCTCGATGATGGATGCGGGCGTTCCGCTGAAAGCTCCGGTCGCCGGCGTCGCGATGGGTCTGATCCTCGAAGACGATGGCCGCTGGGCCGTGCTGACCGACATCCTCGGCGACGAGGATCACCTGGGCGACATGGACTTCAAGGTTGCGGGCACCACCGCCGGCATCACCTCGCTGCAAATGGACATCAAGGTCGCGGGCATCACGCCCGAGATCATGGAGCAAGCTCTGGCACAGGCCAAGGACGGGCGTCTGCACATCCTCGGCGAGATGGCCAAGGCGATTTCCGCGCCGCAAGGCTTCTCGGAATATGCGCCCAAGATCGAGACCATGACGATCCCCACCGACAAGATCCGCGAAGTGATCGGTTCGGGCGGCAAGGTCATCCGCGAAATCGTCGAACTGTCGGGCGCCAAGGTCGACATCAACGACGACGGCATGATCAAGATCGCCTCGTCCTCGGCGGAAGCGATCAAGAAAGCCTACGACATGATCTGGTCGATCGTGGCAGAACCCGAAGAGGGCCAGATCTACACCGGCAAGGTCGTGAAACTGGTCGACTTCGGCGCCTTCGTGAACTTCTTCGGCAAGCGTGACGGTCTGGTCCATGTGTCGCAAATCGCGAACAAGCGCCTGAACCACCCGAACGAGATCCTGAAGGAAGGCCAAGAGGTCAAGGTCAAGCTCCTCGGCTTCGACGACCGCGGCAAGGTCCGGCTCGGCATGAAGATGGTCGACCAGGAAACCGGTCAGGAAATCGCCGAAAAGAAAGAGGAAGCCGAAGCGTAAGCTTCCGCCCCCGACCCACGAAAGCCCCGGCGGAAACGCCGGGGCTTTTTCTTTGAGCAAACGGTTGCAACGCGAGGGTAAACACGCTTAATGCCAAAGACGGCGCGTGCCGGGTTGCGAGTGTTACGGGTGTGTGATGGCTGCTGAAAAGCGTTTGCTTCTGGTTGGATTCCGATCTCCTGAAATAGAATCCTTTTTGGACCTTGGTGCCGATGTCCGAGTTGCATTTGTCAACACGGACCGTGGACGAAGACTTCCAGATCTCCCGATAGAAATGTTCCTGCATTACCGTGTGGTAAGGCACTATGAAGAGGCATATCTTAGAAAAGATTTCCCCGCTGAACTTAGAAGCGAGATTTTTCAAAAGGCGTTCAATCTATATCGACGCCATTTTGCCAGAGTAACATTTTCCAGAAATCTTTCTTTTAGAAGTTGGCTCAATATGGATAACCTTTTCCATATTTCGGCAAATTTCTTTTTTGATATTATAAAGCGGCAAGGCATAACAACGATAGTATTTTCAAACTTTCCCCATCAAGGCCCATATATAATATTATACGAGCTAGCAAAGTGTCTTGGCATTGATACGGTTTTGGCAACTCAATCACAATTCAGAGGTCAAATATGGATTGCACGAAGCATTGAGAACTTTGGAGATTTTAAAGATGTCCAAGGAGCGGATCAACCTATTCCCACGCCCAACGAGCCAACCCAGCCGTTCTACATGAAACGGAGGGGCAAGTTGCTTCGCTTGGTGAGCACCTCCGCCACGTTCTTGCGTGAACTGGTCAAGATTGTATTGAAAACTATTTCCCTGCAAATATTCATAAACCCAAATTCCGTAGACCGAAACTTAAGTCGACTTGTTCAAGCACGCGACCGTTTGAAAATAGGGTCAATTAGTACGTCTGATATTTCAGACGTGGATTTATCTGAGCCCTACGTCTATTTCCCGCTCCATCTGCAGCCGGAAATGACAACCGACACCTGGGGTTTCGCCTATGCCGACCAGCTTCTCGCCATCGAGGAACTGGCCGCGGCCCTTCCGGCGGGAACGCTGATCTACGCCAAGGAAAACCCGATCCAGACCAAATTCATGCGCGAGCCAAGCTTCTACCGCCGCCTCCGCGCCATTCCGAACCTGCGCTACGTGGGCGAACATGTTCCCTCCTTCGAACTTATCCGCAACTCGCTCTTTGTCGCCACCATCTCGGGCACGGCAGGCTACGAGGCGGCGCTCATGGGCAAGGGCGCGATCCATTTCGGCGTGGCATGGTATGCCACCCTTCCGGGCGTGTTCCGCTGGCAAGGGGCCGAAACTGTGGCTAAGGCGATGGCAGTGCAGCCTGACCGCCCCGCACTGGAAACTGCCTTCACAAAGCTCACATCAAAGCTCTACCCCGGCGTGATTGATCCAGACTACGGAGTTCTCATAGAAGGCTTTGACCGTGAGGCCGAAGGTCGCCGCGCGGTCGAATCCCTGCTGTCCGTGATCCGCGACACCCCTACCCCAACACCTCCACCGTGACCGGCGTGGCATAGCCCACATCCCGCGTCACGTGGCGGCCGATCACGCGGTCCCACTCTTTCGGCGGCAGGCCGAATCCGGGGCGCACGCTGCGGATATCATCGGCGGTGATCACCTGCCCCGCCTTCAGCGGCCGCACGAAGTAAAGCGAGCGGCGGAAGATGACGTTGCCCTGCTCGCTCGACTTGCGGCCATAATCCACCCGCCCCAGCGCCTCCCACGCCGTGCGCGCATCGCGGCAGAGGGCGGCGAAATCGGCAGGCTCGAGCGAGAAACTGTCATCCGGCCCGCCGCCCGAACGGTCCAGCGTAAAGTGCTTCTCGATGATCGAAGCCCCCAAAGCCACGCTCGCCACGGCGGTCGCATTGTCCAGCGTATGGTCCGACAGCCCCGTCACCGTGCCGAACCGCGCCGCCATATCGGGAATGGTGCGCAGGTTGTATTGGTCGGCAGGCGCGGGATAGCCGCTCACGCAATGCAGGATGGCAAGCTCACGGCACCCGCCGCCCCGCGCCGCATCGATGGCCTCGGCGATCTCATCCGCATCCGCCATGCCGGTCGAAATGATCATCGGCTTCCCCGTCGCCGCCGCATAGCGGATCAGCGGAAGGTCGACCGCCTCGAAGGACGCGATCTTGTAGGCGGGCGCGTTCAGATCCTCGAGCAGGTCGACGGCCGTCGTGTCGAAGGGCGACGAGAACATCGTCACCCCCCGCGCCCGCGCGCGCTCGAACAAAGCGGCGTGCCAGTCCCAGGGGGTGAACGCCTCGGCATATAGGTCGAACAGCCGCCGCCCGTCCCACAGCCCGCCCTTGATGACAAAGGCATCGTCGTCGCTGTCGAGCGTGATCGTATCGGGCCGATAGGTCTGGATCTTGACCGCATCCACCCCCGTCGCCGCCGCCGCATCGACAAGGTCGAGCGCCCGCTCGAAACTGCCGTTATGGTTCGCCGAAAGCTCGGCGATCAGATAGGGCGGATGCTCCGGCCCGATGGCGCGGCCTGCGATGCTGATACTCATACTCACCCCTCCATCCGGCTGCGCCGGACCTCGAACCTGTCAAAATCGCCGTCCCGTCCTGCAAACCGGTATCCGGCCCGCCGGAACAGCCGCAGCGATGGCGCATTGTCGCAATGGACCTCGGCCAGAAAGCGGGCAATCCCCGCCCGCATCCCCTCTTGCTCAGCCGCCCAAAGCACCGCCGCCGCCATGCCGCGCCCCCGCGCTGCGGGCGCAAGGCACAGGCTGACCGCAGCAACGCCCTGTTCCGAACTATCCAGCCGCACATAGCCCAGCGGCGCATCGCCTTGCATCACCACAAGATGAAGCCGCGCCGGATCGGCAAGCGCGTTGGCAAACCAGTCTCGATGCGCCGCAAGCGGGGTCGCTTTGCCCGAGCGGTAAAAGCGCGCCGCATCCCCGTCTTCGCGCCAGTGCCACACAGCATCGCAATCGCCCATCCCCGCGCGACGGACCGTCAGCGCCATCGCGGCCATCGCATCGCAGACCCGCTCCACCCCGCGCCCGTCCGTAACCCGTGCCGCCGCTGCCGACATGGTCGCCAGAACCGCACCATCCGCGCAAGCGACCAGCGCCGCAAGAAGCCGCGCCTCCATCGCGTCATCCACGCCGCCCAGCGCCAGCGCCGCCCCTTGGCGCACCAGCGACCCGATCACCTCGGTCTGGTTGTCGGCCAATTGCACCATCAGGCTCGGCACCCCCAGACAGCACCGCTCCCAAGCCGAAGTGCCGCCCGCGCCGATCACCAGATCGCACTCCCGCAACAGCCTGGCCATATGCGGCGTGGCGACATGCAGCCGCACCGGCCCACCGGCCCGCGCGCGCATCCGGTCCAGATGCACGGCCTGCGCACCCAGCACCACATCGACCTCCACCTGCGGCAAAGCCCCGGTCAGCACCGAAAGCACCCGCCCTGTCACATCGGCGGGGTCATAGCCACCCATCGCAACCATCACGCGGCCAAGCTGCGGTTTCGCCCGCCGTGCCAGGCTCTGCTCCCGCTCACCCGCAAAGGCAGGGGACAGCAAGGCATAGTCCGGCCCAAGCAGCAGGTTGCACCCCGCCGTAGCCTTGCCCGCATGCGTCGCAGCATCATGCCCGGGCATCGGATCGACCAGCATATCCACCACATGGGCGCGGTCGGCCAGATCGTCGATCGCCATCACCCGCATCGAAGCGCCCGCAACCGCCCGCTCCCACGCGGCATCCAAAGCATAGTGATCCACAACCAGCCATCCGGCCCCCAGCCGTTCCAGAACGCCAAGGCTCTGCGCCGCGTCCTCGGCCGGATCGACCCCCAGCCACCCGTCGCGCCGCGCCTCATCACGCGTCGGCAAAAGATGCACCCCATGCCCCCGCGCAAGGATCGCATCGGCCATATGCCCCGCATGGTCGCGGCACAGAAAGTTGCACTCATGCCCGCGCGCCGCCAAGGCATCGGCCAGCGTCAGGCACCGCATCACATGGCCGCTGCCGATATGCACCGCCGCATCGACGCGGAACGCAACACTAGCCGCCATCGACTTGCCTGCCCTCTTCCGCCAGCACACGGAACATCACTTCGGCCCGCGCCCAATCCTCGGGCGTGTCGATATCCTGAACGCGGTGGCGCGGCAGCAAGATCGTGGTGCTGCGCGGCCCATAGACCGACCGCCCCCCGCGCCACGCATCGGCCCGCCCCCAATAGAACTGCCCCACATCGTGGAACGCCTCGGTCAGGTCTTGCGACCGCACCCGCTCTTGTGCGGGGTCGAACATGGCAATGCGCCCGTCCGCCTCGCGCCGCAGGGCACGCTGGATGGGAAAGCCAAAGCTCGTCACCGGAAAGGCATAGTCCCAATCCCCCGCGACCAGCGCCGCCGCCCCGCGCGCCAGATCATCGGCCCGCACGAAGGGCGCGGTGGCGTAAAGACAGCACACGCACCCATCGGCCCCCAAAGCGCCGACCGCATGTTGCATGACGTCGATTGTCGTGGCGAAATCATCCGACAGCGCCGCAGGCCGCAGGAACGGCACCTCGGCCCCCAACCCCCGCGCGACCTCGGCAATCTCGGGATCGTCTGTCGATACCACGATCCGCTCGAAACACCCCGCCCCGATCGCGGCGCGGATCGACCAGCCGATCATCGGCAGACCGCAGAACGAGCGGATGTTCTTGCGCGGAATACGCTTGCTGCCCCCCCGCGCCGGAATGACAGCCACGCTCATAGTGCGGCCCTCAGACTGGACACGACATGATCCTGCTCGGCTTCGGTCAGCGCCGGATGCAGGGGAAGCGTGATTGCCCTGTCGTAATAGGCCTCTGCCGCCGGAAACTGCCCTGCGGCAAATCCCATCGCACGGTAAAAAGGCTGAAGATGGACGGGGAAATAATGCACGTTCACGCCGATCCCCGCCGCCCGCAACGCATCGAAGACCGAAGCCCGCCGCGCGACCTGCACGGGGTAAAGATGCAGCGCCGACAGGTTCGCTGCATCGCGATAGGGCAGCGCCACCGGCAACCCCGCCAGCAAGCGGTCATACCGCGCCGCCAACCCCTGCCGCCGCGCGGCGAACGCCTCAAGCCGCGATAGTTGGCTTAGCCCCAGTGCCGCCTGAAGGTCGGTCATGCGGTAATTGTAGCCCAGTTCCAACTGCTGATAAAACCACGGCCCCTCGACCGCTCCCTGCATCAGCGCAGGATCGCGGGTAATGCCGTGGCTGCGGAACAGCGCCATGCGCTCGGCCAGCCTTTCATCCTGCGTCACGGCCATCCCGCCCTCGGCGGTGGTCACGATCTTCACGGGATGGAAGCTGAATACCGTCACGTCGCTATGGGCGCAGTCGCCCACCATCCGCCCGGCCTGCCGCGCCCCGATGGCATGCGAGGCATCCTCGATCACCCGCACCCCGTAGCGCCGCGCCAAAGCGCCGATTGCCGCCATGTCGCAAGGCTCGCCCGCGAAATGCACCGGCACCAGCACCTTCGGCAAACGCCCCCTGCGCTCGGCATCGGCCAGCTTCGCCTCAAGCGCGGGCACCGACATGTTCAGCGTCACAGGGTCGATATCCACGAAATCGACCGAAGCCCCGCAATAAACCCCGCAATTGGCCGAAGCGACAAAGGTGTTCGGCACTGTCCAGAGAAAGTCACCCTTCCCCAAGCCGAGCGCCAGACAGGCAACGTGCAGCGCCGAGGTCGCGCTGTTCGCCGCCACCGCATGGCGCGCACCGACGATCCGCGCCACTTCGGCCTCGAACCGCGGCACCGCCGGGCCCTGCGTCAGGAAATCCGACCGCAGCACCGCGACGACCGCCGCGACATCCTCGTCCGAGATGGATTGGCGACCATAGGGAATCATCAGATGCGATCGATCTTGGCTTGGTTCCGGTCGATCCACGCCGCCAACTCCGGCCCGCTCATCCAATGCGGGTTGTTGTCCGAGGTATAGCTGAAATCGGCAGGCACCGGCCGCCCGTCCTTGATCCGTGCAGGCGAATCCGCCCAGCCGTTGATCGCGGGCAAAATCTTGTAATGCGCGTCATATTCAAAGGTGAAGGGCGCATCCTCCACCCCCACCATCTGTTCATGCAGCTTCTCTCCGGGGCGGATGCCGACCACCTCTTGCCGCGCATCGGGGGCCACGACCGATGCCACATCCACCACGCGCATCGAAGGGATCTTCTTGACGTAGATCTCGCCACCCTCGGTATCGGCAAAGGCGTGCCAGACCAGTTCGACCCCCTCTTCGAGGCTGATCATGAACCGCGTCATCCGCGGGTCGGTGATGGGCAGAACCCCCTTGTCGCGGATCGACATGAAGAAGGGTATGACCGACCCGCGCGAGCCCATGACATTGCCGTAACGCACCACGGCAAAGCGCGTCCCATGCTCGCCCGAATAGGCGTTGCCCGCGACAAACAGCTTGTCCGATGCCAGCTTCGACGCGCCATAGAGGTTGATCGGGCTCGACGCCTTGTCGGTGGACAGCGCCACGACCCTCTTGACCCCTGCATCGATGCAGGTGTCGATCACGTTCATCGCCCCGATGACATTGGTCTTGATGCATTCAAAGGGGTTGTATTCCGCCGTCGGCACGATCTTGGTCGCTGCGGCATGGACGACATAATCCACCCCGTGCAGCGCCCGCGCCAGCCGCTCCTTGTCGCGCACGTCGCCGATAAAGAAGCGCACGCGCTTGTCATGGCCGTAAAGCTTGGCCATTTCCCATTGCTTCATCTCGTCACGGGAAAAGATGATCAACTTGGCAGGATTGCACCGCTTCAGCGTCATCTCGGTAAAGGCATGACCGAAAGAACCGGTCCCGCCCGTCATAAGGATCGTCGCACCATCAAAATTCATCACACAACCATCGAACTGGGTATCACCGTTACAGTCACAGCCGATACGCATTAAACCAGATAGCCGCAAGCGGCCCGTGCAGCCGGATCAGTCCCGCACCCACAACACAACGTCCCGCAACCGCGCCGCCTGCCGCAGACCCGCGGCCCCCATCCGGGCGCAGATCGCATCGACAGTCGCCTCACCGTCGGGATAGACCGCAGGATGCAGTTCCATGATGACGGTGCCGGCGTGGGCAAGGACATCGCCCTCACCCAGCACCAGCGGCACTTCCCCGCCCTCGATATCACAGACAAGGGTAAAGCCCTCGGGCCGACCTATCCCTTGCCACACCTCCGCAAGCGTCACCGCGGGCACCTCGATCACGCCCGCAGCATCACCTTCGGCCAGTCGGTTGGCATGGATGTTCCCGCCCGCCGCGAACCGCGCGACAGGCCCGCCGTAAAAGACCGCGGCATGCCGCAACTCGACCCCCGCGCGCTTGCCCACACCCGCATTCACGGAACAGACCGGAAGCAGCGCCTCGTTCGCCTCGACGATCACATGCGCCAGCCCCGCGCGCAGCCGAGACCCGATCAGCGCCGAGACGATGCCAAGCGACCCGCCCAGTTCGATCACGGGGCAATCGGGCGGCAGATGCGACAGGATCAGCGCCGCCTCCTCCGCCTCGTATTTGCCGCGCAGCAGCGCATTGGCGAAACCGGGTTGGTCCATGACGGGCAGCCGCACCTCGACCCCGTGGAAATCGAAACGCCAGCCGTGCTGCGCGACATGCTTGCGCACACGCCGCCAGCGCAGAAAATCGCGGATCATGCTCATGGCGCGGAATACTCCCCGTGATCGCCGACCGATGAAAACGCCCCGCTGACCTGCCCCAGCACACGCGACCGCCGCCGCGCCGACCACAGGTTATGCGGCAAGATCAGGCCCGAAAGCGCAGGCAGCACCGTGCGCAGCAACGGAAGCGGCCTGCCATGCTTGCGCAGCACGTAATGCCGCGACCGCGCCATGTGATAACCCTTCAGCCAGGCCACATCCGCCGTGCGCGGTGCCGCCGTGCCGGCCACATGCCGCACCACCGCCTCGGGCACGTGCCACAGCTTGCCAAGCGCCGCCAACCGCAGGGCAAGATCGTGATCCTCGTGGTAAAGAAAGATCGCCGGATCGAACCCGCCCACCGCCTCGAACGCGGCGCGCCGCACGAACAGCGCGCAGCCCGACAGGACCGGAAGCCCGACAGGTTCGGCTGGCGCCTCGCCCCGCCCGCCCGACCCTGACAAAAGGATCGAACCGGTCCGGAAATGCGCCCGCCCCTGCGCATCGACAATCAGCGGATTGGCTGCGACGAAACCCGGCAGACTGTCTGCCGCCCGCTCCAGCGCCGAAATGCATCCGGGTGCCAACTGGGCATCTGGATTGACGAAGAACAGGTTTTTGCCTTGCGCCAGCGCCGCCCCGGCATTGCAGCCGCGCCCGAAACCTTCGTTCCGCTCCAGCCGCACCAGCCGCGCGCCGCTTTCCGCGACGATCGCATCCAATGGCTGCGCGCCGCCATTGTCCACCACGACGCAATCGGCATCCCCGACAGACCGCAGCAACCCGCCCAGCACGGCGGCACTGTTGTAAGAGACCGTCACCACGGTCGTTTCACTTGTCACGTCACACACTCGTCAAAAACACAGGCACCGGCACATTACCAAAAGCACATCTTAGTGACGCGTGGTCAATAGGACCATGAACTTTTGTCTAGCCAGAGGCGAACACCATGCGTTAATGCAAAGCCACGGCGGCTTCCGCCGCATGTGCAACAGTGACGAGTGTGGCCGATGGCCGAACGTACCAGCGGGCTTCACCGCGTCGTAACGATTCCCGCCGTCTACGGCGCGATACAGAACCTCCTCGGCGGGGGGGGCGAAGGCCGTGCGCGTCTGGCCGAACGGCTTTTCGCCGATACCGAAGGGAAATCCGTGCTGGAGCTCGGTTGCGGCCCCGGCACTTGGGTGCCACATCTCGGAACGGCCGCGCGCTACCTCGGCATCGACTGGAACCCGCGCCATATCGACAGCGCCACCCGCGCATATGGCACGGACACGCGCCGCTTCCTTTGCGGCGATCTGGCCCTGCTGCTCGACGACCCCGACTTCCCGCGTTTCGATGTCGTGCTCGGCATCGGCATCCTGCACCACCTCGACGACGATGTCGCGACAGGCGCCCTTGCCACCGCCGCACGCGCGCTCGGTCAAGGCGGCATCTATGTCGGGGTCGAACCCGTGCTGCACCCCCGTCAGCACCCCGTCGCCCGCTTGCTCAAGGCGCTCGACAGTGGCCGCAACATCCGCCGCGAAGACGGCTACCGCGCTCTTCTCTCCCCGTCCTTCGTGGCACTCTCGACCCGTATCGAAACCGGACTGATGCGTGTACCGTACAGCCACTGCCTCATCAGCGCGAGGGTTGCATGACCACCGTCGTCATCCTGCAATCCAACTACATCCCCTGGCGCGGCTACTTCGACCTCATCCGTCGCGCCGACCATTTCGTGCTGTACGACACGGTGCAGTTCACCAAGAACGACTGGCGCAACCGCAACCGCATCGTCGGCCCCTCCGGCCCGCAATGGTTGACGGTGCCAGTCTCGACCAGCGGCCAGTTCGGCCAGACCATCGAAGAAACCGCCGCCAGTGACCCGCGCTGGACCCGCCGCCACGCCAACGCGTTGCAAAGCGCGTTGGGCCGCGCGCCGCGCTATGGAAGCTTTGGACCGTTCCTCGCCGACCGCTTCGCCCAAGCCGCCACGCTGACACGCATCTCTGCAATCAACCGCCTCTTCATCGAGGGCGTCATGTCCCTCCTCGGTCTGCGCACCCGCCTCCACGACGCGCGCGACATTCCGGCAAGCGGCGACCGCAGCGGCCGCCTGCTCTCGATCTGCCGCGAACTCGGGGCCACCCGCTACCTCAGCGGCCCCGCCGCACGCGACTACCTCGACACCGCCGCCTTCACCGCCGCAGGGATCGAGGTCGACTGGATGACCTACCCCGCCTACCCCCCCTATCGCCAGATGGACGGGGGGTACCAAGCCGGAGTCTCCATCCTGGACACCCTCGCCAGCCTCAAACCGGACGAGGTCTTTGGATGACGAAACCGCTGCTGTCCATAGTCGCAACGATGTACCGCTCGGCCCCTTATGTGGACGAATTCTGCGACCGCATCTCCCGCGCCGCCACGGCGATCACGCAAGATTTCGAAATCGTGCTGGTCAACGACGGGTCGCCGGATGACAGCCTGGAACTCGCACTAAAGCGCCGCATGCAGGACAGCAAGGTCCGTGTCGTCGATCTTAGCCGTAACTTCGGACATCACCAAGCCATCATGGCAGGGCTGGATTCCTCTCTCGGTCAGTTCGTCTACCTGACCGACATCGATCTCGAGGAACAACCCGAGTGGATTGCTGACTTCTGGCAGGCAGCAAGGGACGGCGGGCACGACGTGGTCTTTGGCGTCCAGCGTGAACGCATCGCAAGCCCGCTGTCGAACCTGCTCGCCTCGACTTTCTGGTGGATGCTCAACATCAGTTCGAAAACGCGCATCACGCGCGACCAGATGACGTGCCGCCTGATGACTCGGCAGTTCGTGGACAGCCTTTGCCAGACGCGGGACAAAGTTCTCTATCTGGGCGGCGTCTTTTCATGGGTCGGGTTCCAGCAACATGCATTGCCGCTTGTCAAAAGTCCCCGCCCTCGGGGAGTTCGGACGACTTACGGATTTCTCCGCAAGCTTTCGCAGGCGGTGGACTCCATCACCTCGTTCACCGCAGCACCGCTGACCGCCTTCTTCCTGATCGGGCTGGTTGTCTGGCTCGGGTCGATCACATTCGGCCTTTGGCTCATTATTCACAAGATCGCCAATCCGTCCTCCATCCAGAGCGGTTTCACCTCGCTGATGTTTTCGCTCTGGTTCCTTGGCGGTCTTATCATCATGGGGATCGGCCTCGTCGGCCAATATGTCGCCACTCTGTTTCAGGAAGTGAAAGATCGCCCCCGCTACATTGTTCGCACACCCGAAGGAGCAGACCATGACCGAGGGGCTTGATTCCTTCCTTGATGCCTATGGTGACGATTTCGCCTATGCCTTCGATAATGCCATCATCCTGAACTGGTATCCACGCCGGATCATGGCGCGATTTCCATCCCACGCGCACGTGCTCGAACTCGGAATCGGCCACGGTCTGACCTGCAACCATTTCGCGCAACACTTCGAGGAATATCACGTCATCGACGGGTCTTCCGCCGTGATCGCCAAGTTCCGAAAATCCTACCCAAACGCCCCGATAACCCTGCACGAAGGCTATTTCGAAAATTTCGAGACCGATCGACGCTTCGACCTGATCGTGATGGGCTTCGTGCTCGAACATGTGGACGACCCCGCCCTTATTCTGCGGCGTTTCCGGCAGTTTCTGAAGCCGAACGGCAAGGTGGTCATGACCGTTCCAAACGCCGAGTCCTTGCATCGGCAGTTGGGTCAGGCCGCGGGCCTGCTACCCGATCTCATGCAACTGGGCGACGGAGACCGCGCCTTGGGACATGTCAGAAACTTCACGCTCCAGACCCTCACCTCCATGATCGAAACTGCCGGATACCGCGTCACATCCAGCGAGGGGTTGTTTCTAAAGCCCTTTACCACAAGCCAGTTGAAATCCCTGTCCCTATCGAAGCCCATCATCGACGCGCTTTGCAAGATTGGCGTGCAACATCCCGAACTTTCAGCCGCTTTGATGGTCGAGGCCGAGGCCGCATGAAAACCGTTCTCGTCACTGGGACTGGGGCCATCATAGGCTACGGAGTTCTTCGTGCCCTTCGCGATGTGCCCAATGTGCGAAGGATAGCGGCAGATATTTTCGACCATGCCGTCGGTAAACATTTCGCAGACGACTTCGTCCAAGCACCCCTTACCTCGGACCCGTCCTATAGAGCTTGGCTGCTGGATACGGTAGAACAGCACAATGTCGACCTCATCATCCCTTGCATCGAACAAGACGTAGCATGGTTCGCTGAAGCGGCCTTGTCCGGCCCCCTACCATCCGTTCGTGTCTGCCTGAACGATCCACTGGCTATCAGGCTCTGCGCCGACAAGGCGACGTTCGACACCTTCCTGTCGGACATTGCTTCCCCGCTTCGCATTCCGACGCTGCATGACGGGTCATTTGCGGATTTGGTCGCGCGGCTTGGTCTGCCGTTCCTGCTGAAACCTCGGCGTGGCTATGCCTCGAAGGGCATCGTGAAGATTTCGTCCGAAGTGGATTTCCACCGCCAGCAATCAAGGCTCGGTTCCGACGTCATCGCCCAGCGCATTGTCGGCAACGATGACGAAGAATTCACCGTCTCGGCCTTTTGCATCAAAGGCAACGTTAGCGCCTCGATTGCGCTGCGCCGACGCCTCGCTGCGGATGGTTCTACCGCACGGGCAAGCCGCGTTTCTGCCGAACCCTTCACCCGCGCAATCTCGGACCTTGCCGCGAAGTTGAACCTGAACGGCCCAAGCAATTTCCAGTTCCGCATCGCAAACGGCCAGCTTTTTCTGCTGGAAATCAATCCACGCATTTCGTCGGCAACCTCGATCCGGCATGCCTTTGGCTACAACGAGGCTGCGATGGCAGTTGACTACTTCCTGCACGGCAAATCCATCGACCAACCCACGCTCAGGTCGGGGTCGGCCATCCGCTACATCGAGGATGTAATTACCTATGACACTGGCACTGATTTCTGACATCCACGGCAACCTTGCCGCCTTGGAAGCGGTCTTTGGCCAGTTGGACAGGCTCGGCATTGGCGACGTTCTCTGTCTTGGGGATGTGGGCGGCTATTACCCCGAGCTTGACGCCTGTGCCGACCTGCTTCGCGCACGGCGCATTCCCTGCTTGATGGGCAATCACGACAATTACCTTGCAACAAACACGCCCTGCCCCCGATCCGACAGCGCCAACCGATGCCTCGACTACCAGCGGCGGACAGCGCGGCCAGACACCTTTGCATGGCTGAGAAGCCTCCCGCATCGCCACGACCTCAAGGGGCTTTCTGCCGTCCATGCAGGCTGGATCGACCCGATCGATGAAACCTTCGCGCCGTCGGACGCCTATTTCGCCGGAATGCCAGGGGAAGCCTTCGCATCCGGTCATACCCATGTGCAGTTCGTCTGGCGCGGCAAAGATGCCCTATACTGCAATCCGGGCTCGGTAGGCCAACCGCGCGATGGCGACCCGCGCGCCGCCTTCGCCATATGGGAGTCAGGGACCTTCCACCTCCACCGCATCGATTACGACATTGACCGCACAGAAGAGGCGATGCGCAAGGCCGGTTTCGATGCGTATTTCTTCCAGAACCTGCGCATCGGTTCGCGCATCGGTGGCAAGATTGACACGCCCCCCCATGTCTGAAGTCCCCACCCCCCTTCGCTTCGTCCTGACCGGGCTTCTCGTCAACGGGACGTTGTTCCTCGTCCTCGCGCTGCTCTTGCGGTGGCGGGTCGATTACCGGCTTGCGGTGACGGTGACCTATCTGCTCGGCATGGCGTGGGGATACCTCCAGAACCGGCTCTGGTCGTGGAGAAGCAAGGCGCCGGTGGTGCAATCGGTGTCGCGCTATCTGGTGGTCTATGGCGGGGTCTATCTTGCCCATATGGGCATCGTGGCGCTTCTGGTCGAAAGGGCAGGGCTCGGACCGCTCGGCGCTGCGGCCGTTTCGGCGGTCATCGTGATCGGGCCGCTTTTCGCACTGCTCGACAGGGCCGTCTTTCCGAAAGAAACCCGACTATGACCGATCCCGCCGATCTTTTCACCGACCCCGCCGAACGCGCCCGCATCCTTGCCGAGGCGCAATTCGGCCTTGACCAGATCGGCCCGCTGATCGCGGCGCTCCCCGCGGGTGCCCGCGTTCTCGAGGTGGGTTGCGGGACCGGCTTCCTTCTCGCGCGAATGGCGGCGATGCGACCGGACCTCGGCTTCACAGGTCTCGAACCCATCGGACCCGGCTTTGCCGCATTTGCCGATACCCTCGCACGGATCAAGGCGGCGCAGACCAACGTGGCGATCTACCACGATGGCATCGAAACCTTTTCCGACGCACGAGGCTTCGACCTGGTCTTTTCCGTCAACGTCTTCGAACACGTGGCCGACTGGCGTCAGGCGGTCGACAACGGCATGGCCCTTCTCGTGACAGGCGGGCGTAAGGTCATCCTCTGCCCCAATTATGCGATCCCCTACGAACCGCATTTCAGGATCCCGATCATCGGTACACCTGCGCTGACCCGCCGCCTCTTTTCCCGCAGCATCGCGCGGATCGAGGCGCAGTCACCTGGCCTCTGGCAATCGCTCAACTTTATCAGCCTGCCCGCGCTGCGCCGTCATTGCCGCCAGAACGGCCACGACATCCGCTTCGACGCAAACATCCTCCCCGATATGCTGCTCCGCCTCGACACCGATCCCGAATTCGCCCAGCGCCAGGCCCGCATCGCGGGCGTCGCGCGTCTGCTCAACCGGATCGGGATCGTGGCGCTGCTCCGGCGCCTTCCGCCCGTGGCCAGCCCCTATATGAAGGCCGTCCTGACCCGCCGCTCCGACCGGCCCAGATAGCCCATCGCCGCCTCGATCACCTGATCGACCCCGTTGCCCAGTTCCAGATAGATGGGCAGCCGGACCAGCCGCGCGGAGATGTCGTCGGTCACGGCCATTGGCCCCACGGCGCGCCCGTGCAGGCGGCCCGCCGGGGCGCTGTGCAGCGGCACGTAATGGAAGGGCGTCACCACGCCTTGCGCTTTCATATGGGCGATAAAGGCGGTCCGATCCTCAAGATCGCGCATCAGCAAGTAGAACATATGCCCGTTGCCCACCGTATCGGCAGGCTGAACCGGCAGACCGACGCGCCCCTCCAGCGGGGCAAAGGCCGACTGATAACGCGCCACGATGGCACGGCGGGTGTCAAAGACACGGTCCGCATTTTCAAGCTGCGCCAGAAGAAAGGCCGCAATCAACTCACCCGGAAGGTAGGACGACCCCACGTCGACCCATGTGTATTTATCCACCTGCCCGCGCAGAAAGCGCGACCGGTCGGTGCCCTTTTCGCGGATGATCTCGGCCCGTTCCACCAGATCGGCGCGATTGATCGTCAGCGCCCCACCCTCGCCGCTGACGATGTTCTTCGTCTCGTGGAACGAAAACGCCGCCAGATCGCCAAGGTTTCCGGCCTGCCGTCCCTTGTAGGTAGACCCAAGCGCCTGCGCCGCATCCTCGACCAGCAACAGCCCGTGCTCCCGCGCGATGGCCGCAAGACGGTCCATGTCGGCGGGGTAGCCTGCGTAATGCACTGCAAAGATCGCCTTGGTGCGCGGCGTCACCGCCGCCGCCACCGCATCGGGACAGAGGTTGAGCGTATCTGCCGCGATATCGACAAAGACGCAGGTCCCCCCGCGCAGCGCCACGGCATTCGCGGTCGAGACAAACGTAAAAGACGGCATGATCACCTCGTCCCCCGGCCCGATCCCCGCAAGGATCGCCGCCATCTCGAGCGCTGCCGTGCAGGAATGGGTCAGCAGCGCCGCAGGCGAACCCGTGCGCTCCGTGATCAAGGCATTGCACCGCTTGGTGTAATAGCCGTCGCCCGACAATTGGCCCCGTGCAATGGCGTCACGGATATAGTCGAGCTCGTCGCTCAGGAACGAAGGGCGGTTAAAGGGGATCACGGCGTCACTCCATCACTCACACGCAAAACGGGGCCGGCACGGCCCGCGTCACAGGTCACGACCGAAAGGCTTTCGTCGGCCGCAATCTCGAGCACTTTGGCAAAGCCCCAGGGCTCGGCGGCGGCGCAAATTCCATCGGGCGACAGCGCCAAAGCACTGTCCTTGGCGGGGTCATAGTCCCCCCAGCCGTAATAGGGCGCGGGCGAAACGCAGCCGTACTGCGCCGGAACGATCGCCCCCAGCACAGGCCGCCCTGTCAGCGCCTGAATGGTCAGGGACGTTGCCCAGCACGTCTTCCCTCCGCCCGACCAGAACGATGCCGCCTTGGGGTCCACATGCACCGCCACGATGGACGGATCATCCCGCACCGCGACCACAATCCGCGCGGCGATCCCCCTGGTCATCCGTTCTTCGGCCGCCGTCCCCTGCAACGCGTCGGCATACCCGGCCAACCGGTCGGCGCTCCGCCCCCCGATCCCGCCCAAGACCATCAGCCCGAATAGCGTCACCGCGACCCGAAGCATCCACTTCGGCAAAGGCTCCTCGCGCCGAAGCACCAGCGCCAGCACCGCCAGAAACGCCGCCCACAGACCCGGCCCGACGAAATAGCCCGTCGCCCCCGCCGCCAGATCCAGCAACAGCCCCGCCGCGAACCCCGCCCAGGCCATCAGACACAGCCCGACCAGCACCGTATTTCCCCGATGGTTCTGCCAAGTCCTGACGCTTGCGAACCCCGCCAGCACCAGCAAGACCAAACCGAGCCCCTCCCCGCCGTTTCCATAATAGGCAAAGGGCGCAATCATGCCGCCCCCCGCTTCGGTCTCGGAAAAGGTCGAGACATAAACGGCAACAAAGGGCGCGGCGACAGCGCTTGCAGACACAAGGGCCCTCCAGCGCCCACCTCCGGCCACGACCAGCATCGGGATCAGCCCGCACACCAGAACCGCGCCCGTCGAGATTTTGGCCAAGGCGGTCATCCCTGCCAGCAGGGCTAGCAAAAGCACCGCCCCCGCCCCGACTGCGCCCCGCCCGATGCTCTCTGCCACGAGCGCAACGGCCAGACACATCAGCATCAGACTGACAAGATAGCTTTCAGACACCCAGAAACTTGGCATCAGCCGGTCCGACGACGCGGCCGCCACCACCGCCAGAACCAGCGCCGGCACTGGCCCCTGACGCGCGTTCCTGCCCGTCACGCCCCGCAAGGCTGCCAGAAACGCCGCGAACATCGCCGCCCCGCCCAAGACCGGAACGAACATCCCATAGGCCTGCAATACCGGCTGCCCGATCCATCCGGCAAAGCTGCCCGCGAAAACATGACTCAGGATATGGTAGTGCAGGGCAACCAGCCCGTTCAGCCCGATCGAGGCATGACCCGTTTCGGAAAACAGCGCCGCAATTGCCGCGTGGAACAGCGTGTCCTTGTGCTGTAGCCCGACCAGAGCAAGCTCTTGCGATACCGGCACGGCATAGCCGAGCGACAGGATCACCGACATGTGCCGCAGCGCAGCCAGCACCGCGACCGCCGCCACGACCAGCCAACCCCGCAGCGCAGCGCCCCGCAGCAGCCGCAGGCCAAGCCCCAGACAGGCCAGCGCCACAACCACATCCGCCACGCCAGGCACATGACGGTCCAGCACCAGCGCGCCTGCCAGAAGCGCCAGCCCCGCCACCGCCGCCCGTGCAGGCAACACCAGCACCAGCACCAGCGCCAAACCAAAACCTGCTGCACGCAGCAGCGCCACGGGATCGACCGACCCACCGCCAAGGACATGAAACCGCACCGCGCACCAAAGCGCCGCCGCTGTGCAGACCCAGACCGCGCCGAACCACGCGATCAGCCTGCCGAAACCTTCAGGCGACGGATCGGACCCCGCCGCGCCACGCGCATCGAACACAACCGGACTCCAGCACTCGTCAACACAACCGATACGGGCACGACCATAGTCGCCCCCGCCCCCGTCACCAAGCCCCCTCGGACAGCCGGCAAGGAAAAAGGGCGGCCCCGCAGGACCGCCCCCTCACATCCTTCCGCCCGCCCGCCGCTTACTTCGGCGCCTTGGCAAAGCGCAGGTAGGGCAGCTTGATGTCCAGCTCGCCGAAGCGCTCTTTCGCCTGTTCGTTGTTCAGCGCCAGCGCCACGATCACATCTTGGCCGGGCACCCAGTTTGCGGGCGTCGCCAGCGGCACGCCGTCGGTGGCCTGCACCGCATCCAGCGCCCGCAGGATCTCGGCAAAGTTCCGGCCGACCGACATCGGATAGGTCATCGTCAACCGCACCTTCTTGTCCGGCCCGATGATATAGACGGTCCGCACCGTGGCCGAATGGGCCGGCGTGCGCCCTTCGGACGGCAGGTAGTAATCGGCGGGCAGCATGTCATAGGCTTTAGCCACCGTCAGCGACGAGTCGTCGATGATCGGGAAATCGGCAGGCGCGCCGCCAAAGGCCTCGATGTCGCGCTTCCACTTGTCATGGTCCCCGACCGAGTCGACCGAGACCCCGATCACCTTGGTCTTGCGCTTCTTCCATTCCGCCGAAAGCTGCGCCACCGCTCCGAATTCGGTGGTGCAAACCGGCGTGAAATCGCGCGGATGCGAAAAGATGATCGCATAGCCGCCGTCTAGCCACTCGTGGAACCTGATGGTCCCTGCGGTCGACTCGGCGGTGAAATCGGGGGCGATATCATTGATGCGGACAGACATGGTTCTCTCCTGTGGTTGGCTTGCCCATCTGATAGTCCAATCGGAACGAAGTTTCACCCCCCTAGCGCCCGGCGGCCCCAAAAGAGAACGCCCATCCGGCAGACCGGCCCTGCACGGCGCTTTCGTTCCCCTTTTCCCCGCGCGCCGGAACATCGCCTTCCCCTGCGCCCTGCGCCGGAAACCGCCGTTCTCCCCTGCCCGGCGCCCGTTCCCGACCTTTTCGCGTCGCCGCATGGTTGCGCCAATGCCTGCCGCCTGCCAGAATATGATCAAATAGCCGCAGGAGGCCCCCATGCTCATCAAGCGCGATTTCTACATCAACGGCCGCTGGGTCGCCCCGGTCACGCCGAACGACCACCCCGTCATCGACCCCTCGACCGAGGATACCTGCGCCATCATCTCGCTGGGCAGCGCCGCCGATACCGAAGCCGCCGTCGCCGCCGCGAAAGCCGCCTTTCCCGCTTGGGCCGCAACGCCCCCCGCACGGCGCAAGGAACTGGTCGCGGGCATCCTGACCCAATACGAAAAGCGGGCCGAGGAAATGGCCCATGCCATCGCACTGGAAATGGGCGCGCCCATCGACTTCGCGCGTTCGGACCAGGCGCCCTGCCTGCCGTGGCACCTTACCAACTTCCTGCGCGCCTTCGACCAGATCCACTGGATCAAACCGCTGGGCGACCACGCCCCCGGTGCGATGATCGCGATGGAACCGATCGGCGTCGTCGGCCTGATCACACCGTGGAACTGGCCGATGAACCAGATCGCGCTCAAGGCCATTCCCGCCATGCTCGCGGGCTGCACCTGCGTTCTGAAACCCTCCGAGGAAAGCCCGCTGAACGCGATGCTCTTTGCCGAATTCTGCCATGACGCGGGCATCCCGCCGGGCGTGTTCAACCTTGTGAACGGCGATGGCCCCGGCGTCGGCTCGGCGCTCTCGGCGCATCCCGATGTCGAGATGATCTCCTTCACCGGCTCGACCCGCGCGGGCAAGGCGATCAGCAAGGCCGCCGCCGAAAGCCTCAAGCGCGTCACGCTCGAACTGGGTGGCAAGGGCGCGAACCTCTTGTTCGCCGATGCCGACGACCGCGCCGTGCTGCGTTCGGTCCGCCGGATGATGGAAAACTCGGGCCAGTCCTGCAACGCCCCCTCGCGCCTGCTGGTCGAACGCTCGGTCTATGACGACACCGTCGCCAAAGCGGCCGAGATCGCCAATTCCATCGCCGTCGGCCCCGCCCTGCAAGCGGGCAAGCACATCGGCCCCGTCGTCAACAAGCGCCAGTGGGACCAGATCCAGGGCTACATCCAGAAAGGCATCGCCGAAGGCGCGCGCCTCGTCGCGGGCGGCCTTGGCCTGCCCGAGGGGATGAACAAGGGCTATTTCGTCCGCCCGACCGTCTTTGCCGACGTCAAACCCGGCATGACCATCGAACGCGAGGAAATCTTCGGCCCCGTCCTGTCGATCATCCCCTTCGAAACCGAGGAAGAAGCCGTCCGCATCGCCAATGACACGCAATACGGCCTGACCAACTATGTCCAGACCGGCGATGCCGCGCGGGCCAACCGCCTGTCGCGCCAATTGCGGTCGGGCATGGTGGAAATGAACGGCAAACCGCGTGGCGCAGGCTCGCCCTTCGGCGGGGTGAAATCCTCGGGCCGCGCGCGCGAAGGCGGCATCTGGGGGCTGGAAGAGTTCCTCGAGGTCAAGGCCATCTCGGGCTACGATGCCAGCGTCGCCGCCGAATAGATCACGCCTCGAACCGCGTCGCACCCCGCCGCTTCTCGTCGACGGGTTGCGACAGCACCACCGCCTGATGCGCCCGCTGGTCACAGCCTGACCGCGGGCAGATCCGGCAGTTGATTCCCACCTCGGTCATCGCCGCCCCTGACACCGCGAATTGCTCGGCATAGCCGATCTCGGCCGCATGCTCGACCGCGCAGCCCATCGCCACCGCAAGGCGGTTGTCCTGCCGGTGCCGTGCCCATGTCGGGCGGTCCACGGTGCGCGAAAAGACAAAGAACTGCGACCGGTCCGGCATTTCCACGAACTGCGGCACAATCCGCCCTGGCGTGCGGAAACTGGTGTGGACATCCAGCCGCGGGCAGGCCCCGCCATGTTCGGCCAGATGGAACCCCGTCGCGTTGAACCGCTTCGTCACGTTCCCGCCCTTGTCGATGCGCATGAAGAAGAACGGCACCCCCTGCGCCCCCTCGCGCTGCAGGGTCGTCGCCCTGTGGCAGGCCTGCTCGAAGCTGACACCAAAGCGCGTGGCGATATGGTCGAGGTCGTATTTCGTCGCCCGCGCCTCGGCCAGAAACGCGCCATAGGGCATCAGCACGGCGGCGGCGAAATAGTTCGCCAGCTCCACCCGCAACCGCGCCATCCCGCGCGGATCGGTAATTCCTGACCGCGCGACCAGAACATCCAGCAGCGCCCGCTGCTCCAGCAGCCCCGCCATATGCACAAGCTGAAACGTCCGGTTGGTGTGGTCCAGCGCTTCCGACAGCAAAATCTCGTGCCGCCCCTCGTCATACTGCCGCAGCGTGCCGGGCAAATCCTCGACCCGCACCAGCCGCACCACCACGCCGACCCGTTCGCGCAACCGCCGCTTCAGCGTCACGTAAATCTCGTCCGGCTCGACCACCTCGCCCGCCCAGAACCCCTCGGCCGCGTCTTCCAGCTCGCGGAAATGGTTCCTGTGGCGGCGGAATTCGTTATGCACCGCCGCCTCGGGCGATGCGGCAAGCGACGGGGCCTCGCCCTCGGACAGCGACAAAAGCTGGTCCGTCGCCGCCAGATAGGCCCGGTGCAGCCGCAGGAACGACGACACCAGCACAGGCGCATGCACAAGCGAGGCGCGCAATTGCGTCAGATCGGCGCGCTGGTCCGCGAAAAGCGGGTCCTGCATCGCCGCCCGAAGATCGGCCAGCACGCTTGTCCCGTCGTCATCGGCAAGGTCGCGCCAGTCGACGCCATAGACCTCGAACATCCGCAGCATCACCGCGACCGACACGGACCGCTCGTTATTCTCGAGCAAATTCACATAGGACGCGCTGATCCCCAGCGCCCGCGCCATCTGGCTTTGCGTCTCGCCGCGCTCTTGCCGCAAGCGGCGCAGATGCGGGCCGATAAAGGTTTTCTGCATACCACCGCACACATTGCCAGTTTCGTCATGTTTACAATATTACACAATCACACATCTGTAAACATTCGCACTCACAGCGAAACCCGCTTTCATTTTGCACAAATTCTCATCGGTGCCAGAAGGCTTTCAACCAGCGCGGAGGACACGCCATGAAAACCGGAACCCAGCATCTTTACATCCCCGGCCCGACCAATGTGCCGGAAGCCGTTCGCCAAGCCATGATCGTGCCGATGCAGGACCACCGCGCCCCCGATTTCGGCGACCTGACAATGGGCCTGTTCCGCGATCTGAAAACGATTTTCAAAACCGAAACCGGCCGCGTGATGATGTTCCCCGGCTCGGGCACCGGCTGCTGGGAAGCGGCCATCACCAACACGCTGAACCCCGGCGACAAGGTGCTGATGGCCCGTCACGGCCAGTTCAGCCACCTCTGGATCGAAATGGCCAAGAAACTCGGCCTCGACGTCGAAGTGGTCGATGTCGCCTGGGGCGCGGGCGTTCCGGTCAACGAATTCGCCCGCATCCTGGGCAATGACCGCCACGGCAAGATCAAGGCCGTCTTCGTCACCCACAACGAAACCGCGACCGGCGTCACCTCCGATGTCGCCCTCGTCCGCCGCGCGCTGGACGAAGCCTTCCATGACGCGCTCCTTTTCGTCGACGGCGTGTCGTCGATCGCCTGCATCGACTTCCGCATGGACGAATGGGGCGTCGACCTTGCCGTGACCGGCACGCAAAAGGGCTTCATGCTTCCCGCAGGCCTCGGCATGGTCGGCGTCTCGCCCAAGGCGATGGCAGCGGCCGAAAAGAACACGATGAAGCGCTGCTTCTTCGACTTTGCCGACATGGCCAAGATGAACGACACGGGCTACTTCCCCTACACCCCCCCGACCCAGCTTCTGCACGGCCTGCGCAAGTCGCTCGACCGGATGCTCGACGAAGGTCAGGACGTCACACACGCCCGCCACCGCCGCCTCGCCACGGGCGTCCGCGCCGCTGTCGCGGGCTGGGGGCTTGAACTCTGCGCCGAACACCCCTCGCTCTACTCCGACACGGTTTCCGCCATCCGCGTCCCCGCCGGCGTCGATGCCCGCGACGTGATCAAGGTCGCCTATGACCGCTACAACTGCTCGCTCGGATCGGGTCTCGGCCAGCTCAATGGCAAGGTGTTCCGCATCGGCCACCTTGGCGATCTGAACGAAGGCATGTGCCTCACCGCCATCTCCATCGCGGAAATGTCGCTTGCCGCCGCCGGTGCGCAGATCCGCTTCGGATCGGGCGTCGCCGCCGCGCAAGAGGTCTATGCCGAACCCGTCGCCCGCGCCGTGCAGCGTAACGCCGCCGCCCGCATCGCTGCCGAATAAGCCGAACACACAGGAAAACCATGTCCCACACTTTGTACCCGCTGCGGCGTCAACGCCTGCAGCGCTCGGAACTCGCTGTCCCGTCGTCCAACCCCGCGATGATCGACAAGGCCGCCGCAGGCCCCGCCGATTACGTCTTTCTCGACCTCGAGGATGCCGTCGCCCCGCCGGAAAAGGAACAGGCCCGCAAGAACTGCATCCAGGCCCTGAACGACATCGACTGGGCCGCCAAGGGCAAGACCGTGTCGGTCCGCATCAACGGCCTTGATACGCATTACATGTACCGCGACGTGGTCGACGTGATGGAGCAGGCGGGCAGCAAGGTGCATACCCTGCTCGTCCCCAAGGTCGGCGTGCGCGACGACCTTTACATGGTCGAGGCGATGGTCAACCAGATCGAGCAGGCCAAGGGCTACACCACCCGCGTCGGCCTCGAAGCCCTCATCGAAACCGCGCTCGGCATGGCCAACGTGGAATCCATCGCCCAGTTCGGCGGCCGGCTCGAGGCGATGCACTTCGGCGTGGCCGATTACGCCGCCTCGATGCGCGCCCGCACCACCAACATCGGCGGCCTGAACCCGCATTACCCCGGCGACCAGTGGCACGCCGCCATTTCCCGCATGGTCATCGCCTGCCGCGCCTATGGCCTGCGCGCCATCGACGGCCCCTTCGGTGATTTCTCCGACCCCGAAGGCTACAAGGACGGCGCCCGCCGCGCCGCCGCCTTGGGCTGCGAGGGCAAATGGGCCATCCACCCCTCGCAGGTCGAAATGGCGAACGAGGTTTTCAGCCCCACCGATGCCGAAGTGACCAAGGCCAAGCGCATCATCGAAGAGCTGAAAATCGCCGAGGCCCAGGGCAAGGGTGCCGCCAGCCTCGACGGCAAGATGATCGACGCCGCCTCGGAAAAGATGGCCCGCAACGTGCTGGTCATTGCCGACGCCATCTCCAACCGCTGACAGAACGGAGTTTCCGAATGGACATTCACGAATATCAGGCCAAGGAAATCCTCGCCCGCTTCGGCGTTCCCGTCCCGCGCGGCGGGCTGGCCTACAGCCCCGAACAGGCGGGCTACCGCGCCCGCGAACTGGGCGGTTCGGCCTGGGTCGTCAAGGCACAGATCCATTCGGGCGGCCGTGGGGCGGCAGGCGGCGTCAAACTCTGCCGCTCCGAGGCCGAGGTGCAATCCTTCGCCGCCACGCTTTTCGGCAAACAGCTTGTCACCAAGCAGACCGATGCCAACGGCAAGGGCGTCTACCGCCTCTGGGTCGAAGGGGCATCCGACATCGCGCAAGAGATGTATCTGGGCTTCGTGCTCGATCGCAAATCCGAACGTATCATGATCGTCGCCTCGGCGCATGGCGGGATGGAGATCGAAGACCTCGCCGAAACCGATCCCGACAGCCTGCAACGCATGACGATCGACCCCGCCGTGGGCCTGTCAGAGTTTCAGGCCCGCGAACTGGCCTTCCACCTCGGCCTCAAGGGCGGGCAGATCGCGCAGATGGTCACCATCCTGAAAGCCTGCTACCGCGCCTACCGCGACCTTGACGCGGTGATGGTCGAAATCAACCCGCTGGTCATCACCGGCAACGGCGACCTCGTGGCGCTTGACGCGAAAATGTCCTTCGACACCAACGCGCTTTTCCGCCGCCCGCAAATCGCCGAACTGCGCGACCGCAGCCAGGAAGACCCCCGCGAATCCGCGGCGGGCGACTACGGGCTTGCCTATGTCGGCCTCGATGGCGACATCGGCTGCATCATCAACGGCGCCGGCTTGGCGATGGCCACGATGGACATGATCAAGCTCGCCGGAGGAGAACCCGCCAACTTCCTCGATATTGGCGGAGGGGCCAGCCCCGAGCGGGTGGTGCGGGCTTTCCGCACGGTGCTGGCCGACAAAAACGTCAGCGTGATCCTCGTGAACATCTTCGCAGGCATCAACCGCTGCGACTGGGTGGCCGAAGGCGTCGTGCAAGCCTACCGCGAAGTGGGCATGACCATCCCCGTCGTCGTCCGCCTCGCAGGCACGAATGTCGAGGAAGGCAAGCGCATCCTCGCCTCGTCCGGCCTGCCGCTCATCACCGCCGACACTCTGGCCGAGGCCGCCGAAAAGGCCGTCGCGACCCGTATGAAAACCGCAGCCTGAAAGGGACCGTCATGGCAATCCTCATCACCGAAAAGACGCCTGTGATCGTTCAGGGTATGTCCGGCCGCATCGGCCAGTTCCACGCGGGCGACATGATCAAGCACGGCACCAATGTCGTGGGCGGCGTCACCCCCGGACGCGGCGGCGAAACCCTGCTGGGCCGGCCGCTGTTCAACACCGTCCGCGAGGCCGTCGAAGCCACGGGCGCCGAAGCCTCGCTCGTCTTCGTGCCCCCGCCCTTTGCCGCCGACGCCATCATGGAAGCCGCCGACGCCGGCATCAAGACCGCCGTCTGCGTCACCGACGGCATCCCCTCGCAAGACATGATGAAGGTCAAACGCTTCCTCAAACGCTACCCGTCCGACCGCAAGATGCGCCTGATCGGCCCGAACTGCGCGGGCATCATCTCGCCCGGCAAGGGCTTCATGGGCATCATGCCGCCCCATATCTACATGCCCGGCCGCGTGGGCATCGTGGGCCGCTCCGGCACCTTGGGATATGAGGCCGCAAGCCAGATGAAAGCCCTCGGCATCGGCGTTTCCACCTCGGTCGGCATCGGCGGCGACCCGATCAACGGCTCCTCCTTCCGCGACATCCTCGAACTCTTCGAGGCCGATCCCGAAACCGATGCCGTGATGATGATCGGCGAAATCGGCGGCCCGCAGGAAGCCGAAGCCGCACTCTACGCCCGCGACCACATGAAGAAACCCGTCGTGGCCTATATCGCCGGCCTGTCCGCCCCCAAGGGCCGCAAGATGGGCCATGCCGGCGCGATCATCTCGGCCTTCGGCGAAAGCGCGCAGGAAAAGGTCGAAATCCTCTCGGCCGCAGGCATCACCATCGCGCCGAACCCGTCGTCGATGGGCGACACCATCGCCGCCGTTCTGGCAACGCGCCGCGCCGCCGCCTGAACCGTTTTCCGACCCTGACCTGTCGGGCGGCCCCAATGGCCGCCCGTTCTTTTGCCGCCCGTTTTTCTAGTTCTTCAGCCGGAAATCCTCGCCCGTGCTTTGCGCCATGACCATCCGCCCGTTCGGCAGGTCATTGCCGTCCAGCTTCCAGTCGATCTCCTCGGGCGTCAGCTTGTAATGCAGCCAGCGCGCCCGCAGCCGTTCGCGCAGCACGGCCTCGGGCACCTCGACCAGCACGGCCACATCGAACATCGGCCGCAACCGCGACCACGGGTCTTGCCCCAGCAGCAGGTAATTCCCCTCGACCACGATCACCGGAATATCCGCCGCGATCATCCGCGCCCCGGCCCGCGCGATCTCGATATCGCGGTCGAACACCGGCACGGCGACGAAATCCTCGTCCCGCGCCCTGATCCGCCCGAGCGTATGGTAAAGCCCGCCCACGTCGAATGTGTCGGGCGCGCCCTTCCTTGGCCGCAGTCCCGCAGGCACCAGATGCAAATCGTCGTAATGATAGCCGTCCATCGGCAGCACCGCCGCCATGCCCGCCGCCCGCGCGTTCAGCGCATCGGCGATCCGCTCGGCCACGGTCGATTTGCCCGACCCCGGCGGCCCCGCGATGGCCGCGACGACACGGCCCTGCCCCGCCTTGGCGGCCAGCAGATCGGCCAGCCCCGCCACATCGATATAGTCCAACCCGACCCCCTGCGACCGACGCTTCCGCGCCCAGCCTAGCCGAAGCGCAAACCCTTCGCCACGCCGCAGAATACGATGGGCTGACCGACCTTGAACCCGTTGAACCCGCTGCTGAGGGGACAAGCCAACGGACGGGCGGTCGGCCGATCAGCCCTTTCGGACCGGTCGAGAACGAACCGGACCGAAGCGTTTCCCTAGCGACGCGCGCGCGCGCCTTCGGGGGAATCAGGTCTTTCAAAAATGCGAATGATCATCGAAATAACGGCACTGCTGAACATGTCAGCCTCCTCCCTGATACGACCCGGGATAGGGCCGCGGGTTAACCATTCTCACCAATGCCGATTCGCGGCTGTTCCTCCGGGAACAGGCCGGTCAGGGAAAGAGTCCGTGGCAGAACCAGCCGCCCGAAACCTCGCCGCCGTGGGCGTAGAACAGCCACAGCCGCTGCCCCTCTTCGGTCTCCACCCGCCAGTAATCGCGCGGGCCCGACCGCCACTCGGGCCGGTCCAGCCACCATTCCGGCGCGATCCGCTCTGGCCCCACCGCCACGCGCACCGCCAGATCGCGCCTGCGCCAGCGGAACCGCAACGGCGGCGCAGGGTCGTCGGGCGCGCCAATCGGTTCCGGCCCCAGCAGCACCAGCGGGCGCGGAACGCCCCGCTCCGGCCAAGCCGCGCCATAGGCCCGCGACCACGCCGCCGCCATCACCAGATAGCCGCGCTCCGGCGCATGGCTTTCCGCCGGATGCAACCGCGTCACCGCCTCGGCCCCCAGCCTTGCACCCAGCTTTCCGACCAGCGCATCCATCCCCGTATCCTGCGGCACGGGGGCGGCATCCTCGCCCATCCGCGCGCGGTATTGCGTGGCGGAAAGCGGTTCGGTCAGCACCGCCTCAAGCCGCAGCATGTCGATCCCGAACCCCGCCTCGATCTGGTCGAGCTTCAGCGCCAGCAGCGGACGGATGCTTTCCACCCTGTCCGAGGCCCGCGCCAACCCCACCTCGACCGCCCGCACCTCGCCATCGGTGCGAAAGGCCTGCAACCGCACCCGCCGCGCGCCGCGTGACCGCGCGGTCAGCTTGACACACAGCGCGGGCAACAGCCGGTCGACACCCGCCTCGACATCCGCCAGAAGCCCGATCGGATCGGGAAAATTCAGCCGCACCGCGAAATGCAGCGGCGAGGCC
The DNA here is from genome assembly GCF_014243445.1 of Paragemmobacter straminiformis. Taxonomy (GTDB): domain Bacteria; phylum Pseudomonadota; class Alphaproteobacteria; order Rhodobacterales; family Rhodobacteraceae; genus Paragemmobacter; species Paragemmobacter straminiformis. The sequence goes on along the minus strand of NZ_JACLQD010000003.1, from coordinate 370,273 downwards.
GAGGGCGTGACCGGCTCGGCCTCCAACCCCAGCGCCTGATCCAGCCGCCGCAACACCCCCGCCCCGAAGCGCCGCGCAAGGGCGGCACGCGGCAGCACCGCGATATCCTCGACCCGCCGCAACCCCAGCCGCGCCAAACCCTCCACCGCCGCCGCATCCAGCCGCAGCGCCGCCAGCGGCAACCCCGCCAGCGCCTGCCGCATCTTGCCCTTGGGCGCGATCACCCCGCGCGGCGCCTCGTCGCCATCCGGCGCGGGCGCGGCCCCGCCCCGCTCCCAGCCGCGCCGCTTGGCGGCCTTCGACCGCGTTGCATGTGCCTCTTGCGCAATCGCATCGCCGTTGCGCACCGGCCCCGCAACACGCCCCGCATAGCGCGCCAAGGCCCATGCCGCCCCCACCGTATCGGCCAACCCCGCCCGCACGGTCAGGCCCATCGCCTCGCAATCCGCCTCCACCTGCGCAACGAGCCCCTCTTCCCCGCCGAACAGATGCGCGCATCCCGTCACGTCAAGGGCCAGCCCCGCAGGCGGCTCTTCCGCGATCCAGGGCGAGAATTTCCCCGCCCAGCGCCGCAGCGCCGTCAGGAACATCGCCTCGGCCCGCTCGTCGGCCGCCACCGTGACAAGGGCGGGGCAGATCGCCCGCGCATCGCGCAACGACTGGCCCTGCGACAGGCCCGCCGCCTCGGCCTCGGGGTTCAGCGAATGCAGCACCTGCGCCCCGTTCCGGTCGGCCACCACGGCGAAAGGCTCGGGCAAGGCCACGGGCCGCCGCCGCAGCGCCTGCTCTACCCCCATGCGGGGGAACCAGATCGAAAGGAGTCGACGTTCGGCCATAATGTTCCCGTTATGTTCCGAATTTATGCCAATCCTTCCGCCCCGTCCACTCCCGCGTCCACTCCCCCATCCACTCCCCCGCCGCCCTCCTGACAATCGCGTGACCGGCCCGAATGGCGTGACAACGTCACTTCCGTGTGGGCAACCCCTGCCTATAGTCGAACCCGTGCCCCCGCCCCTTGGGGGAGTTTGTCATCAGGGAGAACAGGCAAGAATGAAACTCACCAAAGCAGCCCTCGTCACCGGCTTCGCGCTGGCCGCCACCATGCTTTACGCCGCCGAACGCACCGACCCGAACGCGATCGCCCGCGAAGAGCTGATGGAAACCATCGGCAAGAACACCAAGGCCCTCGGCGACATGGCCGGCGGCAAAACCGCCTTCGACGCCGCCGCCGCCGAAGCGGCCAAAGCCGCCCTCGTCGAAGCCGCAGCCAAGATCCCCGCCACCTTCGAAACGCAGGGCGGCGCCGATCCGGCCGACGAAGCCAAGCCGGAAATCTGGGCGAACTGGGATGATTTCACCAAAAAGGCCGGCGCTCTCGAAGCCGCCGCGACCGCGCTCGACGCGACCTCGCTCGAAGCGGTTCAGGCCGGCATGGGTGCCGTCGGTGGTGCCTGCAAGGATTGCCACACCACCTACCGCATGTAAGACCGACGCCCCCGCATCACGCGGGGGCGCACCTCATCCGCAGGTGACGCGGCTGATCATATTGTAGCGGTCCAGATCGAAATTGATCCGGTCGGGGTTGTAATCCATCGTCACCGCCATCCCCGGCTTTATGATCCGCACGGGTTTATTGAACCGCATGGTCTGCAACACCGTATCGGGCGATCCCACCAGATATTGCAGATCATAGGCCCCGCACTGGTTCGGGTTCGGCTGGTCCACCACCGGCACCCCCATCGGCTCGCAGGCCGCAAGCGTCGCCATCATCGCGCCCGCCAAGAAAACCATCTTCATCGCTCATCCTCCCGTTGTCTGCCCGAAACGCCCGAAGGCCCGCTTCGTTCCGTGACCTGTTTATGCCGTTTCCCGCGTTGCAATCCTGCGCTGTTTCGGCAACCTACCATCCGAAAGATTCAGGGAGGAACCCATGCGTACACGCGCCGCCGTCGCCCTTGCCCCGGGCAAACCGCTTCAGGTCATGGAAGTGAACCTCGCCGATCCCAAGGAAGGCGAAGTTCTGGTCGAAATCAAGGCCACCGGCATCTGCCACACCGACGAATTCACCCTGTCGGGCGCCGATCCCGAAGGGCTGTTCCCCGCCATTCTGGGGCACGAGGGCGCGGGCGTCGTCATCGCCTGCGGTCCGGGCGTGAAAACCCTGAAACCGGGCGATCACGTGATCCCGCTCTACACCCCCGAATGCCGCGAATGCCCGTCCTGCCTAAGCCAGAAAACCAACCTCTGCACCGCCATCCGCGCGACGCAAGGTCAGGGCCTCATGCCCGACGGCACCTCGCGCTTCTCGATGCTCGACGGCACGCCGATCCACCACTACATGGGCTGCTCCACCTTCGCCAACCACACGGTCGTGCCGGAAATCGCACTGGCCAAGGTCCGCGATGACGCCCCCTTCGACAAGATCTGCTACATCGGCTGCGGCGTCACCACCGGCATCGGCGCGGTGCTGAACACGGCCAAGGTGGAAATCGGCGCGAAGGCAGTCGTCTTCGGTCTGGGCGGCATCGGCCTCAACGTCATTCAGGGCCTCAAGATGGCCGGGGCCGACATGATCATCGGCGTCGACATCAACGACGACAAAAAGCAATGGGGCGAACGCTTCGGCATGACCCATTTCGTCAACCCGAAAAAACTGCCCGAAGGCCAGTCGGTCGTGCAGACCATCGTCGACATGACCAAGACCCCCTTCGACAAGATCGGCGGGGCCGACTACTCCTTCGACTGCACCGGCAACGTCAAGGTGATGCGCGACGCGCTCGAATGCACCCACCGCGGCTGGGGCCAGTCGATCATCATCGGCGTCGCCCCCGCAGGGGCCACCATCGAAACCCGCCCCTTCCAGCTGGTCACGGGCCGCATCTGGAAAGGCACCGCCTTCGGCGGCGCACGCGGCCGGACCGACGTTCCCAAGATCGTCGACTGGTATATGGACGGCAAGATCGAGATCGACCCGATGATCACCCACATCCTGCCCCTCGAACGCATCAACGAAGGCTTCGATCTGATGCACAAGGGCGAATCGATCCGCTCGGTCGTGGTCTACTGACCGCAGGGGCCCGCGCCCCGCGCAAACGGCACAACGGCAAAGGGCAGGCCCGACCTGCCCTTTTCATCCTTGCCCAAATACTCACGGCAACCGCGGCCCCGGGCGCATCGCCAGCCGCCCGATCACCCCGCCCGATCACACCGGCCGATCACACCGGCCAAACCGGGCTTTCCCCCGCCCTGGCTTTGGGTCAAACATGCACAAACAACGGTAAGGAAACCCGATGCCCCAAGCCCGCGCGCCCCGCCTTGCCGTCCTGATCGACGCCGACAACGTCCCCTCGGGCTATGCCGAAGCGATCTTCGAGGAAATCGCCAGTCTGGGCGAAGCCTCGGTCCGCCGCATCTACGGCGACTGGTCCGCGCAGCGCCTCGGCGGCTGGGCGAAAAAGGTCGCGGCCCTCGGCCTTGTCGCAGACCAGCAATTCTCGAACACCAAGGGCAAGAACGCCTCTGACATCGGCCTTGTCATCGCCGCGATGGATTTCCTCCACTCGGGCCTTTTCGACGGTTTCGTCCTCGTCTCCTCCGACAGCGATTTCACCCGCCTCGCCGCGCGCATCCGCGAACAGGGGCTCGACGTTTTCGGCATCGGGGAAAAGAAAACCCCCGAAGCCTTCCGCATGGCCTGCAAACGCTTCATCTACGTCGAGAACCTCGGCTCCTCAGACGAGGCCGACACCCCCGCCGCCGATCCGGTCCCCCGCAGCGCCGCCGCCACCGCCCGCAAGGACAGCGACGACCCCAAACCGGGCGGCAAGGAACCCCCGGCCAAGGCGATCCCGCTCATCATTTCGGCCATGCGCGCCATCGACCCCGACGGCGAATGGTATTCGCTGGGTCAGGTCGGCCAATACATCACGCAGGCCAACCCCGATTTCGACACCCGCACCTATGGCAGCGCCAAGCTCTCCGACCTCGTCCGCAAGATCAGCCGGTTCGAGGTGAAATCGGGCGCAGGCAGCCAGCTCCAGATGCGCGACGTCGCCTGAGCCCTGTCCTTTTCCCGCAAAAGACGTTATCGTAAAGATAATTACGGAGCCTCAAAATGCAGATCGAACTTGGTCTAGATACCTTCGGCGACACCTCTCTCGGTCCCGACGGCAAGCTCAAACCCCATGATGCCGTGCTGCGCGATGTCGTCGAACAGGGCGTTCTGGCCGATCAGGTCGGCGTGCATTTCCTTGGCGTGGGCGAACATCACCGCACCGATTTCGCCGTTTCCGCCCCCGAGATCGTGCTTGCCGCCATCGCCGCGCGCACCAGCCGCATCCGCCTCGGCTCGGCCGTCACCGTGCTTTCCTCCGATGATCCGGTCCGCGTTTTCCAGCGGTTTTCCACCCTCAACGCCATCTCGAACGGCCGGGCCGAGGTGATCCTCGGGCGCGGCTCCTTCACCGAAAGCTTCCCCCTCTTCGGCTATGAACTCGACGATTACGAACTTCTGTTCGAAGAGAAACTCGATCTCTTCGCCCGCCTCATCCGCGACCAAAGCGTCACATGGTCGGGCCAGACCCGCGCAGCACTGAACGCGCAGCAGGTTTTCCCCACTCTGGGCGCCGGAATGCAGGTCTGGGTCGGCGTCGGCGGCAGCCCCGAATCCGTGGTGCGCGTCGTGCGGCAAGACCTTCAGATGATGCTCGCCATCATCGGCGGCGACCCGCGCCGCTTCAAACCCTATGTCGAACTGTATCACCGCGCCTGCGCCCAGCTTGGCCGCAAGGCAAAGCCCATCGGCGTCCACTCTCCCGGCCATATCGCCGCCACCGACGAACTGGCCGCCGAACAGCTTTGGCCGCATTACAAGGCGATGTTCGACCGTATCGGCTCCGAACGTGGCTGGCCGCCCGTCACCCCCGACCGTTTCATGGGCGAAATCACCGACGGCTCGCTTTACGTAGGCTCGCCCGAAACCGTGGCGCGCAAGATCGCATCCACGATGACCGCCCTTGGCGTCACCCGTTTCGACATGAAATACGCCACCGGCCCCATGCCGCACGCCACCCTGATCGAGGGCGTGCGCCTCTACGGCGAAAAGGTCATCCCGATGGTGCGCGAACTCTTGGCCGATGCGACGATGGCCGCGCAGTAACTAGGCAAGGTGGGGCCGAAAGGCCGCCACCACCTGCGCATAGACATCGCGCTTGAACGGCACGATCGCGGCGACCATCTCGTCGGCACCGATCCAGCGCCAACGGCTGAACTCGGGGTGTTCGCTGTCGATCCGCACCTGGTCGTCGCGGCCCTTGAACCGGAACAGAAACCATTTCTGCCGCTGCCCGCGGTATTTGCCGCCCCAGACCTTGCCCAGCAGCTCGGGCGGCAGGTCATAGGTGACCCAATCTTCGGTCTTGGCGACAAATTCGACCAGATCGGCGGTCACCCCCGTCTCTTCCCACAACTCGCGCAAGGCCGCTTCGCGCGGCTTCTCGCCCGCATCGATCCCGCCCTGCGGCATCTGCCACGCATCGGCGGTGGAATCGAGCCGCTGGCCGGCGAAAATCTCGCCGGCCGCGTTGATCAGCACAATGCCCACGCAGGGGCGATAGGGCAGGTCCGTCGCCGTCATCAGGGCTGCTGCGACAGGTTGACCGTCGAAAGCCCGTGGATGATGTCCACCGCATAGGCAAGCTGGTAGTCCTCGTCCCGCAGCTTTGCGGCTTCCTCGACCTTGGCGCGCTCTTCCTCGAGCTGCTTCTTCTCGTCATCCGTCATCGAGTCGTTGGACAGAATGCCCTTCAGGTCCGCTTCCGTCCGGCCTCCCTGCGCGTTCTGCTCCTCGGTCGGCGCGGCGGCCGGATCGGCGGGCTTGGGCTGGTTCACCACGATATCGGGCATCACCCCCAGCGCCTGGATCGACCGGCCCGAAGGCGTGTAATACCGCGCCGTGGTCAGGCGCATCGCGCCCTGCCCGCGCAGCGGCACGACCGTCTGGACCGATCCTTTGCCAAAGCTCTTGGTCCCCACGACAATCGCGCGGTGATGGTCCTGCAAGGCCCCCGTCACGATCTCGGACGCCGAGGCCGACCCGCCGTTGATCAGCACGACCACAGGCTTGCCCCCGGCCAGATCACCCGGCGTTGCGTTGAACCGCTCGCCGTCCTTGGGGTTGCGCCCCCGGGTCGAGACGATCTCGCCCTTTTCAAGGAACGAATCCGACACGTTGATCGCCTCGGTCAGCAATCCGCCGGGGTTGTTGCGCAGGTCGATCACGAAGCCTTCGACATTGTCCATGCCGCCCAGCTCTTCCACGCCCTTCTTCAACTCGGCCTGAAGCCCGGGGGTCGTCTGGTCGTTGAAGGTCGAAATCCGCAACACCACCGTCTTGCCGACCACACGGCCCTTGACCGCCGTGACCTTGATCGTATCGCGGATCAGCGACACGTCGAACGGGTCCTGCGTGCCCTCGCGCACGATGGTCAGGATGATCTCGGACCCGACAGGCCCGCGCATCATGTCCACCGCCTCGTCAAGGTTCAGCCCCATCGTGCTGTCGCCATTGACCGCCGTGATGAAATCGCCCGCCTTCAGCCCCGCCTTGTCGGCAGGCGTGCCATCCATCGGCGAGACGACCTTGATGTAACCCTCTTCCTGCGTGACCTCGATGCCAAGGCCCCCGAACTCGCCGCGCGTCTGCACCTGCATATCGGCGAAATCGTCCGGCGCCATATAGCTCGAATGCGGGTCAAGCGAGGTCAGCATCCCGTTGATCGCGGCCTGAATCAGCTTCTCGCTGTCCACTTCCTCGACATATTGGGCGCGGATGCGTTCAAAGATGTCCCCGAACAGATCAAGCTGTTCATAGACCGTGGTCGACTTGCTGGCTTCCTGCGCGATCAGGGGCCCCGCGACCTGCGTGGTCAAAAGCGCCCCTGCCACGGTGCCGCCAAGAGCGGCCATCACGAACTTCTTCATACGCCTTCAATCCCTTGCTTCGGCAAACCACTCTGACGGGTCCACCGGTTCGGCCCCCTGCCGCACTTCCATATAAAGCGTTTCCGTCTCGGCTGCGCCACCACCTTCTTGCGAAACCGAAAGCAGATCGGCCAATTCGGGATCCGCCCCGCCCATCAGACCAAGCGGCGCTCCGGCGTCGACCACCTCGCCCACTTCTCCATACACCGTCTCCATCCCCGCAATCACCAACAGATAGCCCCCGCCGGGTTCGAGGATGATCACATTTCCGTAGTCGAGCAACGGCCCCCGATAGCGGATCGTCGAAGGCCAGGGCGCCGTGACAAGCGCCCGCGGCCGCGTCGCCAGCGTCAGTCCGGGACGCGCGACGCCATTCGCATCCGCCTCGTTCGGCCGCAACAGCACCGTTCCAAGGGCAGGCAGCGGCAAGCGCCCCTTCGCGGTGATGAAATAGTTCTCGTCATCCTCGGCCGGCGCAAGGCCCGAGGCAAAGGCATCCAGCGTATCCGCGCTTTCCAGCAACCCGCGCAACGCGGCAGGGTCCTCGGCAAAGCCTTTGGGCAATTCCGTCCGGTCCGAAATCGCCTGCGACAGCGCCGACCGCGCCGCCTGCGCCTGCGTCAACCCGTTCGCCAGCGTCTCGCCCGCCGCAAGCTGCAAATCGCGCAGGTCGCGCAACTCCTCAAGCTCGCCCTTCAACCGCATCGCCTCGGCCTGCATCGCGGGGGTCACATCGGCCAGCATCATCCCCGACCGCACCGTTCCCAGCGGCCCCGAAGGGTGCAGCAGCAACAGCGGCCCCGGCTCTGATTCAAGCTGCGACAGCACGCCCACCAGCTGCGAGATGCGGTCGCGCTGCGCGTCGAATTGCAAGTTCAGCGCCGTCTCGCGCAGCGACGCCTGCCGCAGCGCCTCGCGCAGAACCCCCAACCCGTCCTCATAGGCGCGGATCGTCTGGGTCAGCGCCTTGACGCGGTCCTTCGCCCCTTCGGCCTTTTGCAACGCCGCAACCGCCCGCTGCAAATCCGCCGCCGCCTCGCCCGCCTGCTCGGCCACGCTCTGCGCGAACGCAGGCTGTGCCATCAGCATCAGGAAAAGGGCCAGCCTGCGGATCATGCGATCAGGCTGCGCCCGGTCATCTCGGGCGGCAGGGGCAGCCCCATCAACCCCAGCACCGTCGGCGCAAGGTCGGCCAGACGCCCCGCCCGCAAACGCGCGCCCGCAGGCCCGCCGAACAGGATCACCGGCACGGGGTTCGTCGTATGCGCCGTATGCGGCCCGCCCGTCGCGGGGTCGATCATCATCTCGCAATTGCCGTGGTCGGCACAGACCACCATCGCCCCGCCCCGCGCCTCCAAAGCCGCCATCGCGCGGCCCAGCCCACGGTCCACCGCCTCGCAAGCCTTGATCGCGGCCCCCAGATCACCGGTATGCCCCACCATATCGGGGTTGGCGAAATTCACCACGATCAGGTCGTAGCCATGTTCGATGGCCCCGACCAGTTCGTCGGCCACCTCGCCCGCGCTCATCTCGGGTTGCAGGTCATAGGTCGCCACCTTGGGCGATTTCGGCATCGCCCGCGCCTCGCCCTCGAACGGCACCTCGCGGCCACCGTTCAGAAAGAACGTCACATGCGGGTATTTCTCGGTCTCGGCCAGCCGGAACTGCGTCTTGCCCGCCATCGCCACCCACTCGCCCAGCGTGTTGGGTATCGCCCGCTTCGGATAGGCCGTGGTCATATAGCCGTTGTGGGTGTCGGAATACTCGACCATCCCCAGAGCCGCCGCCCAGACGGGCCGCTTGCCCGTCTCGAACTCCTTGAAAGACGGGTCCGCCAAGGCGGCAAGGATTTCCCGCGCGCGGTCGGCACGGAAGTTCAGGCAGAACAGGCCATCGCCATCCCGCGCGCCCGCATAGCCGTCAAGCACCGTCGGCGCGATGAACTCGTCCGTCTCGCCCTTGGCATAGGATTGCGCCACCGCCGCCCCCGCATCGGCCGCATGTTCGCCCTCGCCGCGCACCATCGCGGCAAAGGCGCGGCCCACGCGGTCCCAGCGGTTGTCGCGGTCCATCGCCCAATACCGCCCGATCACCGTGGCGATCCGCGCACCCTCGGGCAATCCGGCCTGCAACTCGGCCATGAACCCCGCAGCGGACGAAGGCGCCACATCCCGCCCGTCGGTCACCGCATGCACCCGAACGGGCACCCCATGCGCCACGATGGCACGGCAGGCCGCCAGCACATGCACGATATGCCCGTGAACCCCGCCGTTCGAGATCACGCCCATCAGATGCGCCGCGCCACCCGTGGCCTTGAGCTTCGCAACGAAAGCCAGCAGGGCCTCGTTTCTGGCAAAGGACCCGTCCTCAACCGCCAGATCGATCGCGCCAAGGTCCATCGCCACCACGCGCCCCGCGCCGATGTTGGTATGGCCCACTTCCGAATTGCCCATCTGCCCCGTGGGAAGGCCCACATCCGGCCCGTGCGTCACCAGCGTCGCATGCGAGCACTGCGCCATCAGCCGGTTGAAATTCGGCACATTTGCCTGTGCCGGAGCATTCCCCGCCTTCGTCTCCGAAAGCCCCCAGCCATCGAGGATGCACAGAACGACAGGCTTGGGATGGGTCATCGGATCGGCACCTTCTGCGAAAGCTTCGCCCGCTCAATACCGCCCGCAGCGCGCACGGGCAACGCCGGTGGCACCCCGGCCAAAAGTTTTCGAAAACTTTTGCCAAATCCCTTCCCGAAGGGATTTGCCGTCACGCCCGATGATAGGGGCTTCCGGCCAGAATCGTCGCCGCGCGGTAAAGCTGCTCGGCCAGCATGACCCGCACCAGCATATGCGGCCAGACCATCGCCCCGAAGCTGACCGAAGCCTCCGCCTTTGCGCGCAGGCCCGGCGCGATCCCGTCCGCCCCGCCGATGACAAAGGCGACATCCTGCCGCCCGCCATCGCGCCACCTGGCCAGCATCGCGGCGAATTCGGGAGAGCTCATCACGCGGCCACGTTCGTCCATCGTGACCAGAGCGGCTCCCGCGGGCAGGGCGCGGGCCAAAAGCTCGCCCTCGGCCTCCATCCCGCCGCCCTTCCTGTCCTCGACCTCATGCTCGACCAGCGGGCCAAGGCCAAGCGGCCGCCCCGTCCGGTCGAACCGCGTCACATAGTCATCCACCAGCACCCGCTCGGGGCCCGACCGCAGCCGCCCCACGGCCAGCAGATGCACGCGCATTTACGCGCTTGCTGCCGGATTGCGATGGGCGTCGCCCGGAAGCCACATCTTTTCAAGCTGGTAGAAATCCCGCACTTCGGGGCGGAAGACATGGACGATCACATCGCCCGCGTCGATCAGCACCCAATCGCCGGTCTCCTTGCCTTCCATCTTGGCCGACAGGTGGAATTCCTGCTTCAGCCGGTCCGCCAGCTTTTCCGAAATCGCCGCGACCTGCCGCGTCGACCGGCCCGAGCAGATCACCATGTAATCGGCCACGTCCGAACGTCCGCGCAGATCGATCTGCACGACCTCCTCGGCCTTGTCGTCGTCGAGCGAGGACAGCACGCGCGCCAAAAGCTGTTCGGCGGTGTAGGCTTCGGCGCTTGCCACGGCGGCGCTCATGCGCTCGGCCCGCGGCCCGACCGGCAAACCGGTCGTTGGGTCAGAATGAGACAGGACATCGTCCTCCAGGGTTGCGCGCCGATCCTTCCCCGGCGCAGGGGGTCTGGCCCAAGGTAGCATCGCGCCTCCCATTTCTCAACGGCAGGCAGACGGGCCAGACAGAAGTCGGGCGCGATATCGCCATGCAGGGCAAAAGGCAAGGCAGAACCGCCAAAACCCGCCCCGCGCCACAAAACAAGCCGCCGCATCCGCCCTATCACCCCCCCCGACCCATCCACCCCGCCACCATAAGGCCCGCCGCCATAAGGCCCGCTTCGCCCTCCCACAGCCCCGCACCCCGCCCCCACCACCGCCACGCCCCCATCCGCACCCCTTTCCACCACACCACACCCACCGCAGCCCCGCACCAAAGACAGCAAAGCGCGCGCCCCCAAAGCCCACCCGCCCACTCGCTCCTTCACAATCGCACAAATACCCTCGGTTAAGGTCCGCATAGGTCAGACAGCCCTCTCCAGCGCCAGCCACAAGCCCACCGCATCGCGCCACGCGACGGCCCCACCCCACCGCAGCCCCGCACCAAAGACAGCAAAGCGGCCCCCCACAGCCCGCTCGCCAGCTCCCTCCTTCACAATCGCACAAATACCCTCGGTTAAGGTACGCATAGGTCAGACAGCCCTCTCCAGCGCCGGCCACAAGCCCGCCACATCGCACCACGCGACAGCACCACCCCCACCGCAGCCCCGCACCAAAGACAGCAACGTAGCCCCCCACAGCCCACCCGCCCACTCGCTCCTTCACAATCGCACAAATATCCTCGGGTGAGGTCCGGAGAGGGCAGACAGCCCTCTCCGGGGCCGGCCACAAGCCCGCCGCCCGGCGCGCGACCGCACCGCCACCGGCGCAGCGCCCCCACATATACCCGCCTCCGGCGCGGGCCGCGCGTGGTGTCAGGCCGCGTCTGCCTGCGCCTCGGCCACCACGGGCAGCGCCCCCTTCGGGCAGAACTCGGCCAAGGCGCCAAGGATCACCGGCTTGCGCAGGGGCTTGGTCAGGTGGCGGTCCAGCCCCGCCGCAAGGATCGACTCGCCATCCCCCTCCATCGCATGGGCCGTCAGCGCCAGAATGGGCACGCGCGCGCCCTCGCCCTCGGCCGCACGAATGGCCCGCGTCGCCTCGCGCCCGTCCATCTCGGGCATCGAGATATCCATGAAGATCAGGTCCGGCTTCAGGCTTTGCCACAGCGCCACCGCTTCGCGCCCGTCCTGCGCGAAATGCAGATCGACGGGGCAATCCTTGACCATCTTTGCAAAGACCAACTGGTTCGTCCGGTTGTCCTCGGCCACCAGCACCCGCATCCTCCGCCCCTCTTGCGGTTCCGCCTCGGCCGCCGCCTCCGGCAGGTCAAGCCCGTATCCCGCCAGATGCCGGTAAAGCTCGGCCCGATGCACCGGCTTTTGCAGCACGCTCGCGAACAGCGCGCGCTCCCCGCCCTCCAGCCCCGCCATCCCCGACGAGGCGAGGATGACCGGCCCCGACCACCCCGCCGCACGCAGGGCGCGGGCAAGGCCGACCCCGTCCATATCCGGCATCTCGTGATCGGTGATCACCAGATCGAACTCTCCCTCGGCCAGTGCCGCCAACCCTTCGGCCCCCGACCGCGCCAGCACGGTCGCAATCCCGCAGGGCGAAAGCTGCCGTTCCAGAATGGTGCGGTTGATGAAACTGTCGTCGACCACGAGAACCCGCCGCAGGCTCGCCGGAAGCTGCGGCACCACCGCCTCTTCCGCCACGGGCATCACCAGCCGGAACCCGAAGCACGAACCCTCGCCGGGGCGGCTTTCCACCCAGATCGCCCCCGCCATATGCTCGACCAGCCGCCGCGTGATCGCCAGCCCCAGACCCGTCCCCTCGAACCGCCGGTTGCTCGCATCCTCGACCTGCGAGAACTCGCCGAAGATATGTTCCAGCTGGTCCGGCGGAATCCCTATTCCGGTATCCTCGACCGTGACATGCAACTGCATCCCGCCCGTTTCGGCCTCGAACCCCACCACGCGCACCAGCACATGGCCCTCGGCGGTGAACTTCACCGCATTGCCGACAAGGTTCGTCAGTATCTGCCGCAGCCGCCCCGGATCGCCCACGAAACGCGTCGGCAGGAAAACGTCGAAATCGACCACAAGGTCGATCCCCTGCGCCCGCGCTTTCGGTTGCAGCAGCATCACCACCTCGTGGATCAGCCGCTCCAGATCAAAGGTCTCCGGGTGCAGCACCAGCCGCCCGGCCTCGATCTTCGAATAGTCGAGAATGTCGTTGATGATGACCAGCAGCGCCTCGCCCGATGACCGGATCGTCTCGGCAAACAGCCTCTGCTCCTCGCTCAACCCCGTGTCGCACAGCAATTCGGCCATGCCGACGACCCCGTTCATCGGCGTGCGTATCTCGTGGCTCATATTGGCAAGAAAGGCCGATTTCGTCCGGCTTGCCGCCTCTGCCGCCACGCGCGCGGCATCCAGCGCCGCCCGCGCCTCGTGTTCGGCGGTCACATCGGCATGCAGCCCCACCCGCCCGCCATCCGGCGTGGGATGGTGCGCCACGCGGATGCGCTGCCCGCCCGACAGCACCACCTCCTCGTTGCGCGCAGCCAGCCGCGCCTGCATCCATGCCCCCGGCTCGTCGACATCGGCGAACTGGCCCGCCCGCAACGCATGGTCCAGAATGTCGGCATAGCTCGCCCCCGTGGTGATCGCCTCGGCGGCGGCGGGGTAAAGCGCGCGATAACGCTCGTTGCACAGCAAAAGCCTGTCCTCCCTGTCGAAAATCGCGAAACCGTCGGGCAAAGCCTCGACCCCGGCCCGCAGGCGCATCTCGTCGGTGATGTCGATCATCAGCGACACGCGGTCGCCGTCGCGCGTCAGCCGGTCCTCAAGCCGCAAATGCCGCCCGCTGCGAAAGGACAGCACCTCGGGCGGGATCGGGTCGGCCTCGATCCGCGCCAGCATCCGCCTTGGCCAGTCCGCCGCATCCGGCACGGCCAAAAGCGGCACCAGCGCCGCCAGCAGCGCCTCGTAGGGCGTTCCCACAGGCAGATCCGTGCCAAAAGCCGCGCACCACGCCGGATTGGCAAGCTCAAGCCGCCCGCCGGCATCGAACAGCGCAAAGCCGTCCCGCATGGCATCAAGGGCATCCCGCATCCGCCGCTCGGCCATCACCGCCGCCGTATGGGCGCGGTCCAGATCGCCCATGTAGCGCGCGTTCTGCCCCTTCAGCCGCGCCGCTTCCGAACGCGCGGCATCGGCCGATTGCCGCTCCTCGACCACCTGGTCCGAAAGCGCCCGGGCCTGCAACGCCAGCTTCTCGTTGGCGGCGAACAGCTCGCGCCCCTTCCACTCAAGCAGCCGCTCGGCGGCAAGCCTTGCCCGCCGCTCCCGTGCCAGTCTGTCCACCAGATCGCCCAAACCCGCCGCCTTCTGCCGCTTCGGGCACAGACTGGCCGAGGGTGGGTGAATCTGCGGTTAACGCGGCCATCCTTTCGCGCGAATCCTTGTCCGCATGTCGGGCGGCGTGCGACACTCGGCCCGTCCCCTCGACAAGGTTGGTAGCTCATGCGCGTTCTGTCCCGTCTGTCCCGTCTGCCCCTCGTGCTCGCCCTCGCAGGCCTTCCGCTCGCCGCCCTTGCCGATGACCTGATCCCCGCGAAACGCTTCGCCCTGACCAATGGCGTCGACCGCCCCGGCGATGACATCGCAACCCTGTTCGACACCACGCTCGAGGCGTGCCAGAACGCCTGCACCGCCAATGCCGCCTGCACCGATTTCACCTTCAACACCGCCAAGGGCGCCTGCTTCGTCAAGGCCGCTCCCGATGCCGACACCGCCTTCGAGACCGCGCTCTCCGGCCACCTGCTGACCCGCGCCGCCGACGCCGAGGCGTTGGCCCTGACCCGCCGCGCCGACCTGCCGTTCCTCTACGACTGGGACATCGCCGCCGCGACCGAACAGGCCCGCACCCTCGGCACCCGGTTCCAGAACGACGGCGTGGCCTACGAAGACCGCCGCGCCGCCGCCGCGCAGGCCGAAGCCGAGGGCGACACCTACTCTGCCTTCGCCCATATGGCCGATGCCGCCAACCTCTCCGACAGCGCCGCCGATTGGGCCGAATTCGCCCGCCTGTCGAACGCCACCGCCGCCATCGACCAGAACGACCCCCGCAGCTACCGCGACCGCGCCTTTGCCGCCGCGACCAACGCCTATCTGCGCGCCGCCACCCCTGCTGACCGGGGCGCTGCCCTGACCGAAATGGCCTACGCCCTCGAAGGGCTCGACCGCGGGTCCGAAGCGGTCAAGGCCCTGCGCCTTGCCCAGTCGGTCGCCCCCGATGACGCCACCGCCGCCCTTCTTTCTGACTTCGCGGGCAAATACGGCTTCCGCGTCACCGAAAACCGTGTCGAATCCGAAAGCGCCCGCCCCCGCCTTTGCGCCACCTTCTCCGAAGACCTCGCGGGCATCGACTACACCCCCTTCGTGCGCGCCGCCGACCCCACGCAAACCGTCACCGTCTCGGGCCGCGACCTATGCCTCGGCGGCGTCACCCACGGCCAGCGCGTCACCCTCACCCTGCGCGAGGGGTTGCCCGCCGCCGATGGACAGACCCTGCCGAAATCGGTCGAGATCGCCTCCTACATCCGCGACCGCAGCCCTGCCGTCCGCTTCCCCGGCCGGGCCTATGTCCTGCCGAAATCGGGCGACCCCGCGCTTCCCGTCGAAACGGTCAACACCACCGCGCTCGACCTCACGCTCTACCGCGTGACCGACCGCAACCTGATCCGCGCGGTGCAGAACGGCTACCTTTCCGCCCCCTTGGCCGACTGGCAGGAATACGACTTCACCGCCCAGACCGGCACCGAAGTCTGGCACGGCACCGCCACCGTCGGGAACGAGCTGAACCGCGACATGACCACCCGCCTGCCGATGGCCGAAGCGCTGGCAGCCCAACCCTCCGGCGTTTTCGCCCTCAGGGCCGCCGTGCCCGATGCCGACCCCTACAAATCTCCCGCGGGCTGGCAATTCTTCACCGTCTCCGACCTTGGCCTGACCACGCTCTCCGGCACCGATGGCCTGCATGTGTTCGTCCTCTCGCTCGGCAGCGCCAAACCGCTTCAGGGCGTCACGCTCCAGCTTCTCTCCACCGCGAACGAGGTGCTGGGCGAAGCGGCGACAGACGCCTCGGGCCACGCCGTTTTCGATGCGGGGCTTACCCGTGGCACAGGGTCCGCCGCACCCGGCATGGTCGTCGCCCGCAACGGCGACAGCGACCTCGCCTTCCTCTCCCTCACCGATCCCGAATTCGACCTGTCCGACCGTGGCGTCGAGGGGCGCGAGGCGTCGCCCCCCGTGGACCTGTTCCTCGCCACCGACCGTGGCGCCTACAGGGCGGGCGAAACCGTCAACCTCACCGCCCTTGCCCGCGACGGCGATGCCCGCGCCATCACCGGCCTGCCGCTCACCGCCGTCCTGCTGCGCCCCGATGGCGTCGAATATTCCCGCGCCTTGGCAACCGACACCGCAGGCGGCTACGTCCTGTCGCTGCCCGTCGCCGAAAGCGCCCCGCGCGGCGTCTGGCGTGTCGATATGCTGGCTGACCTCGACGCGCCCCCCCTCGCCTCCAAGACCTTCCTTGTCGAGGATTTCCTGCCCGAACGCATCGACTTCACCCTTGGCCTTCCCGAAAGGCTGTCACTCGGCGCGCAACCCGACCTGACTGTCGAAGCCCGCTACCTTTTCGGCGCGGCCGGGGCCGATCTGGCCATAGAGGGCGAAACCATGATCCGCGCCGCTGCGGAGCTTGACGGCTGGCAAGGCTACCGCTTCGGGCGCGAGGACGAACCCTTCTCGGCCCTCGTCCAGCCCGTCGATCCCGCCCGCACCGATGCGTCGGGCAAAGCGACCCTCAGCCTGCCCCTGCCCGCCGTCGCCACCCCCGACCGCCCGCTCGAGGCCCGTGTGACCCTCCGTCTGGCCGAAGGCTCGGGCCGCCCGGTCGAACGCAGCATCGTCAGGCCCGTGGCACCCGCCGCCCCCCTCATCGGCATCAAACCCCTTTTCGACGGCGTCGTCGCCGAAAACGCAAAGGCCCGCTTCTCGCTCGTCGGTGTCGGCACCGATGGCAAGGCCACGCCGCTCTCCGTCAAATGGGTGCTGACGCGGGTCGAGACCGAATACCAATGGTATCAATCCTACGGCGCGTGGAACTGGGAACCCGTGACCACACGCAGCCGCATAGCCGAAGGCGAGGCAGCGCTGAACGGCCCCACCGAAATCGCCGCAGCCGTGCAATGGGGCGAATACGAACTCGCCGTCGAACGGGCCGACGGCACCCCTGCCGCCTCGTCGGTCACCTTCTCGGCCGGATGGTATGCCCCCGCCGATGTCTCCAGCACCCCCGACACGCTGGACCTCTCGCTCGACAAGGCGGCCTACAGCGCGGGTGACACCGCCACCCTGCGCCTTGTCCCCCGCTTTGCCGGAACGGCCCTCGTCACCGTGCTGTCGAACCGCGTCATCGCCATGCAGGCCGTCACCGTGACCGAGGGCGAGAACACCATAAAACTCCCCGTCACCGACGATTGGGGCGCGGGCGTCTACGTCACCGCCTCGGTCCTGCGCCCGATGGATGTCGCCGCAGGCCGCAACCCCGCCCGCGCGCTGGGCCTTGCCCATGCCGCCATCGCCCCCGGCACCCGCGCCCTGACCGCGACCATCCTCGCACCACCCGAAGCGGCCCCCCGCGCGCCGCTCGATGTTTCGGTCAGGGTTGACGGCATCGCCGCAGGCGAAACCGCCTATGTCACCCTTGCCGCCGTGGATCAGGGCATTCTCAACCTCACGGGCTACACCCCGCCCGATCCGCAGGGCTATTACTTCGGCCAGCGCAAACTCGGCGTCGGCATCCGCGACCTCTATGGCCGCCTGATCGACGGGCTGAACGGCGCTGCGGGCACCGTCCGCTCGGGCGGCGACGCGGGCGCGCAAGCCCGCCTGCAATCGCCCCCGCCCACCGAAGACCTGCTCGCCTTCTTCTCCGGCCCCATCCCCGTCGGCCCCGACGGCATGGCCAGGGCCAGTTTCGACCTCCCCGCCTTCAACGGCAGCGTCAAGCTCATGGCCGTGGCGTGGAGCGCCTCTGCCATCGGTCAGGCCAGCGCCGACACCCTTGTCCGCGACCCCGTGGTCGTGACCGCCTCGCTGCCCCGCTTCCTCGCCCCCGATGACCAAAGCCGCCTGCTGCTGGAAATCGTCCACGCCACCGGCCCCGCGGGCGAGATGCCGCTTTCCGTCACCGCCGACGGCCTGACCCTCGGCCCCGTCCCCGCCTCGGTCACGCTGACGAAGGGCGGCAAGCAAACCCTCTCCATCCCCGTCACCGCCACAGAAACGGGCCTGCACAGCATCGCCGTCACCCTCACCACCCCCGACGGAAAACCGCTGACCAGAACCCTCACCCTTCCGGTCGAGGTGCAGACGCCGGAAATCACCCGCCTCTCGCGCTTTGACCTCAAACAGGGTCAATCCTTCACCTTCGACGCCACCGTCCTCGACGGTCTCTCCAACGCCCGCGCCACGCTTGCCGCAGGCCCCATCGCTCGCCTCAACGCGCCGGCCACCCTCGCCGCACTCGACCGCTACCCCTATGGCTGCACCGAACAACTCACCTCGCGCGCGCTGCCGCTGCTCTACCTCGACCCCGTGGCACAGGCCCTCGGCCTGCCGCATGGCGACGATCTGGCCCCCCGCCTCGCCGCCACCATCCGCCAGATCCTGACCAATCAGGGGGCCGAAGGCGGCTTCGGCCTCTGGCAACCCGGCAGCGGCGACTTCTGGCTCGACGCCTTCGTCACCGACTTCCTGTCGCGGGCCAAGGCGCGCGGCTATGACGTGCCCGATCAGGCCTTCCGCCTCGCGCTCGACAACCTGCGCAACCGGGTCAACTACGCCGCCGATTTCGACACCGGCGGCGAGGCGCTGGCCTACGCCCTCTACGTCCTCGCCCGCGAAGGGGCGGCCAACATCGGCGACCTGCGCTATTACGCCGACACCAAGGCCGATGCCTTCGCCACGCCCGCAGCCCTTGCCCAACTTGGCGCTGCGCTTGCGGCCTATGGCGACCAGCCCCGCGCCGACGCCCTGTTCGCCCGCGCCGAATCCGCCCTTGCGCCCGACACGGCCGAACAGGTCTGGCGCATCGACTACGGCTCGCCCTACCGCGACGCCGCAGCCCTGCTTGCGCTCGCCACCGAATCCGGCAGCACCGCCATCAACCGCGAAAGCGTCGCCGACCGCATCGCCGCCCACGAAGGCCCGCTCTCGACGCAAGAGGCGACATGGTCCCTCCTCGCCGCAAGCGCCCTTTCCGGCGACACCCCCGCCCTGTCCCTGAACGGCGAGGCGACTTCCGGCCCGCTTGTCCGCCTGCTCGACACCTCGGCCCCCCTCACGGTGCGGAACGATGGCGCCGACACCACGCTCACCGTCTCGGCCACCGGAACCCCGCTTTCCCCCGAACCCGCTGGCGGCAACGGCTATGCCATCACCCGCAGCTACTACACGCTCGACGGGCAACCTTTCACCGGCACCACGGTCAAGGCCGGCACGCGCCTTGTCGCCGTGATCGAGGTCACGCCCTTCGCCAATGGCCAAGCCCGCCTGATGGTCGCAGACCCCCTCCCCGCGGGGTTCGAGATCGACAACCCCAACCTCCTGACCGGCGGGGCCGTCACCGAAACCCTCGGCCTCGACCTGCTCACCGAAACCGCGCATAGCGAATTCCGGCAAGACCGTTTCCTCTCGGCCATCGACCGCAGCGACAACCAGCCCTTCCGCTTGGGCTACATCGTCCGCGCCGTCACACCCGGCAGCTATGTCCACCCCGCCGCCTCGGTCGAGGACATGTATCAACCCGACTTCCGCGCCCATACCGACACGGGCCGCATGACCGTGACGGAATGAAAGCCCGCCACGTCCTTGCCCTCGCGGCGGGGCTGTTTCTCGCAGCCCTCGACCGCGATGGCGCGGACAGGTGGATCGACGCCACCGCCCTGCCACCGCTCTCGCCCGAAACCTCGGTTCAGGTGCTTGACCGTCACGACCAGCTTCTCCGCGCCTATACCGTGGCCGACGGCCGCTGGCGCCTTGCCCTTGGCCCGCAGGAAACCGACCCGACCTTCATCGCCATGCTTCTCGCCTTCGAGGACCGCCGCTTCTACACCCACCACGGCGTCGATCCCCGCGCCCTTCTGCGTGCCGCCCTTCAGGCTGCATGGAACGGCAGGGTCGTCTCGGGCGGCTCCACCCTCACCATGCAGGTCGCCCGCCTGCTGGAAGAGGGGACAACCGGCAAGGTCGCGGGCAAGCTGCGCCAGATCCGCCTTGCCCTCGCCCTCGAACGCCGCCTGACCAAATCGCAGATCCTCGCGCTCTATCTCCAGCTCGCCCCCTACGGCGGCAATGTCGAAGGGCTGCGCGCCGCTGCGATCACATGGTTCGGCAAGGAACCCGCCCGCCTGACCCCCGCGCAATCCGCGCTTCTCATCGCCCTGCCGCAAAGCCCCGAACGCCGCCGCCCCGACCGCTTCCCTAATGCCGCCCGCGCCGCCCGCGACCGCATCCTTGCCCGCGCGGTGGCCGCAGGCGTCCTGTCGCGGGCCGAGGCATCTGCCGCCACGCGCGAATCCATTCCCGCCGCGCGCCTGCCCTTTCCCGCGCTCGCCCCCCACATGGCCGACCGCGCCCTTGCGGCCGATGCCGGAAAAACCGTGCATCACCTGTGCATCGACGCCTCTTTGCAGAAAGCGACCGAAATCCTTGCCGCCGACACGCTCCGCAGCATGGGCGACCGCGTGCAGACCGCCATCGTGGTGGCCGATTACCAGACCGGCGAAATCCTCGCCTCGGTCGGCTCTGCCGCGTTCCGGGCCGACAACCGGCAAGGCTTCGTCGATATGACGACCGCGCTGCGCTCTCCGGGTTCCACCCTGAAACCGATGGTTTACGCCCTCGCCTTCGATGCGGGCCTCGCCCATCCCGAAACCCTGATCGACGACACGCCCACCCGCTTCGGCACCTATGCCCCGCAAAATTTCGACCGCCAGTTCCACGGCACGATCAGGCTGCGCGAGGCGCTGCAACTCTCGCTTAACATCCCCGTGGTAAAGCTGCTCGATGCCCTCGGCCCCGAACGGCTTCTCGCAGCCCTCGATGAAAGCGCCGTCCACTACCGCCTGCCCGCCGGAAAAGCGGGCCTTGCCATCGGCCTCGGCGGAATCGGCGTCACGCTGGAAGACATGGTCACGCTTTACGCGGGGCTGGCGAACGGCGGTCAGGCCCGCCCCTTGCGCTGGCGCAGCGACGACCCGTTAACCAAGGGTAAACAGGTCATCTCTCCCATAGCCGCGTGGCAAGTGACTGATATCCTTACCGGATTGGCCCCACCCCCCGGCGCGCCCGCGAACCGCCTCGCCTACAAGACAGGCACCAGCTACGGCCACCGCGATGCCTGGGCCATCGGCTATGATGGCCGCCACGTCATCGGCGTCTGGCTTGGCCGCCCCGATGGCACCCCCGTTCCGGGCGCCTTCGGGGCCGACCTTGCCGCGCCCGTCCTGTTTCAGGCCTTCGCCCGCCTCAAGCCCTCGCTCACCCCGCAGCCGCCCGCCCCGCCCGCGACGCTGCTGCTTGCCAATGCGCAACTTCCCCAACCCTTGCAACGGTTTCGCCCGCGCGATGCCGCCTTTGCGGCCCCCGCCGATTCGCCGCGCCTCGCCTTCCCCCCCGACGGGGCCGAGGTCGAACCCCTCGCCTCCGGCCTCATGGTGCGGGTCGAGGGCGGCTCCGCCCCCTTCACATGGCTGGCAGACGGCAGGCCCGTCGCCACCGCCGAACGCGGCCGCGAGACGGTTTTGCCCCTGACTTCAAAGGGTTTTCTCACCCTCTCGGTGATCGACAGCGCGGGCCGCTCCGCCCGCGCCACCATCCGCCTGCGCTAGCGCAGCCGCAGCCCCGAGGCATCGTCGAAGAACAGCGCATCCGCCGCATCGAACCCGATCCCGACCGAGGTTCCCGCCTGCGGAATGACATCGCCCTTCGCCTCGACCACCAGCTTTTCCCCGGTGGGTCCGGTGACATGGATGAAACTCACCCCGCCCAGCGCCTCGGTCATATCCACCCGATGGGTCGCCCCGTCGATCACCCGCAGATGCTGCGGCCGCAAGCCCACGGCCACCTTGCCGGAAGCGGGCAGCTTGACCGCCGCCGCCACCGCGCCACCCAAGCCCGCCGCCGTGACGCTGCCCCCCTCGACCACGCCGGAAACGAAGTTCATCGCAGGCGAACCGATGAAGCCCGCCACGAATTTGTTGTCCGGATTATGGTACAATTCCAACGGCTTGCCGACCTGCTCCACCTTGCCTTTGCGCAGCACCACGATCTTGTCGGCCAGCGTCATCGCCTCGACCTGGTCATGCGTCACATAGATCATCGTCGCCCCGATCTCGCGGTGCAGACGGGCGATTTCCACCCGCATCTCCACCCGCAATTCGGCGTCGAGGTTGGACAGAGGCTCGTCGAACAGAAACACATCCGGCCCCCGCACGATGGCCCGCCCGATGGCCACCCGCTGCCGCTGCCCGCCCGACAGCGCTTTGGGCTTGCGCGCCAGATAATCCTCGAGCTTCAGGATCCGCGCGGCCTCGGCCACCTTCTTCTCGATTTCCGCCTTGGGATGGCCCGTCATCTTCAGCCCGAAGCCCATATTCTCGGCCACGGTCATATGCGGGTAAAGCGCATAGGTCTGGAACACCATCGCCACCCCCCGCTCTGACGGGTCGGCGTGGGTCACATCCCGCGCGCCGATGCGAATCGCGCCCGACGAGGTTTCCTCCAGCCCCGCGACCATCCGCAACAGCGTGCTTTTTCCGCAACCCGAAGGTCCGACGAACACGCAGAACTCGCCATCCTCGACCGTCAGATCGACCCCGTGGATCACCTGCGCGTCGCCATAGCGCTTGACCACGTTCTGAAGGGTAACTCCCGTCATGTCCCGTTTCCTCCCTATTATCCCTGTTCCGGAAAGCGCCAGCTTTCCGCCTCGGCCGCGATGCTCGCCGCCGTCTCCCTGATCCGTCCCGATCCCGCGCCCAGCGCATCCAGCGTGGTCCGCGCCGTGGTCGATGTCACCGAAAGCGCCCCGATCACCCGACCCGACCGCGTCAGAATCGGTGCCGCGCAGCAGATGATTCCCGGCTCGTGTTCCTCGCGGTCAAAGGCGTAGCCCCGCTCACGAATCGCCCTAAGCTCGGCCCGCAGCTTCTCAGGCGTGTCCAAAGTTCCTTCCGTGAAGCGATGGAAACTCTGCCGCTGGATCACCCGCTCGATCTCTTCCTCCGGCAGGAAAGCCAGCATCGCCTTGCCCACCCCCGTGCAATAGGCAGGCCCCACCTTTCCGGCCTGCGCGAACATCTCGACGGGCTTCAGCGCGTTGCGCTTGTCGACGTAAAGCACCTGCCCGTTGTCCATCTGCGCAAGGTGGATCGTCTCGCCGGTTTCCGCTGACAATTCATCAAGATAGGGCCGCGCGATCGGGGCAAGCGACGATGTCGCCCATGCCGCATGGGCCAGCCGCACCAGCCGCACCCCAAGGCTGTAAAGCTGCCTGTCGGGATCATAGGCCAGCATGCCCTGATGGGTCAGCGTTTGCAGCAGACGGTAAAGCGTGGCCTTGGGATAGGCAGACCGCTCCAGCAGGTCCGTGAACCGCACCGGATGCCCCGCCCCCGCAACCATGTCGAGCACGTCGAGCGCCTTGCCGACCGTGCCGTCTCCCTGCTCCGCACCCATCATCCTGCCCTTCCGCTGCCTGTTGACATACTAACGGACAAGCCGCATAGTTTTCAATATTCAAAACTAAGTTTCACATAATGGAACCAAAAGGGAGGAAACCAATGGTCCGTTTCGCAAAGGGCACAATCGCCCTGTCTGCGGCGTTGCTCATGGCAACGTCGGCACTCGCGCAAGACAAGCGCGTGGTGACATGGAATGCCGACTACGATCCGATCCCGCTCGCCGCCGCCGAAGCGCTCATCGCCGACTTCGAGGCCGCGAACCCCGAGATCGACGTCCAGCTGAACAACTTCGACCACGAAGCCTACAAGAACGCGATCCGCAACTTCCTGACCGCCGACCCGCCGGATCTGGCCAACTGGTATGCGGCGAACCGGATGCGTCCCTTTGTGGAAGCGGGCCTCTTCGCCGACATCTCGGACGTCTGGGCCGACAACGGTCTGACCGATGCGCTGGCCTCGTCGGTGCTGTCGTCGACCATCGACGGCAAGCAATACGCCGTCCCCTACACCTACTACCAGTGGGGCATCTACTATAACCGCGACGCCTACAAAGCCGCGGGCGTCGACCTTCCGGGCGAAGGTGGCGTAAGCTGGGACCAGTTCCTCCAGAACTGCGAAAAGTTCAAAGCCGCCGGCATCGACTGCGTGACCACCGGCTCTTCGGCGCTCTGGCCGGTTGCGGGCATCTTCGACTACGTGTCGATGCGCACCAACGGCTACCAGTTCCACAGCGATCTCGCCGCCGGCAAGATCTCGTGGACCTCGCCCGAAGCGCGCGCCGTGTTCGAGAACTTCGGCAAGCTCCAGCCCTATGTCACGGCGAACCACGCCGCCATCGACTGGCAGGATGCCGCAGCCCTTCTCGTGCAGGGCAAGGCCGCCAACTACGTGATGGGCAACTTCGCCGTCGGCGTCTTCAAGGAAGGCGGGATGACCAATGACAACCTCGGCTTCATGGTCTTCCCGGAAATCACCGCAGGCATCGCCCGCTCCGAAGAAGCCCCGACCGACACGGTTCACCTGACCTCGGGCGCCAAGAACCCCGACGATGCGAAGAAGCTTCTGGCCTTCATCGCAAGCGCCGATGCCCAGACCAAGTGGAACGGCGCAGTGGGCCAGCTTCCCACCAACAAGAACGCAAGCGTGGATGCGGCCGATCCGTTCCTGACGGCAGGCTTCCAGGCGCTGTCCACCGCGACGGGCGGCATCGCCCAGTTCTGGGACCGCGACGCGGATGCCGAATATGCCAAGGCCGGCATGGAAGGCTTCCAGCAGTTCCTCGTCCAGCCCGACCAACTCGAAGCGATCCTCGAGCGGCTCGAGCAGACCCGTCTGCGCCTCTATCCGCAGTGATCCGACGACGCGGGCGCCCCTGTCACGGGGGCGCCCGTTTTCCGTTCAGGGCCAACCAAGATGGGATCAGACATGACCACCGCGTCCCCGACATACCGCAGGCCAAGGAAATTCAACCAGCGGGCCATCGCGCCGTGGCTGTTCCTCGCGCCCGGACTTTTCATGTTCACCATCTATGTGCTGTGGCCCATCGTCCAAAGCATCACCCTGTCCTTCTACGACTGGAACGGCCTCTACAACAAAGACGGCCAGTTCACCGGAACCTTCGTCGGCATGGGCAACTACGCCGAACTGGTGTCGGACCCCGCCTTTGAAACCTCGCTCTGGAACAACCTGAAATGGCTTGTGCTGTATATGGCCGCGCTTCCTCTGGGCCTGTTCATCGCCATCTTCCTGAACCAGACGGTCACGGGCATCCGCCTTTACAAATCGCTCTTCTTCTTCCCCTTCGTCATCAGCCAGGTCGTCGTCGGCCTGATCTTCGCATGGTTCTATGCGCCGAATTTCGGGCTGTTCTACCTGCTCACCCAATCCATCACCGGGCAGGGAACGGCCATCCTTGCCGATCCCGACCTTGTCACCTACGGCATCATCGCGGCGGGACTTTGGCCGCAGATCGCCTATGTGATGATCCTTTACCTCACCGGCCTGAACAACGTCGCCCCCGACCAGATCGAGGCCGCGCGCCTTGACGGCGCCAAGGGGCTGAAAATGCTGTGGTATGTCGTGCTGCCGCAACTGCGCCCGGCCACCTTCATCGCCGTGATCGTCACCGTGATCGGCGCGCTGCGCAGCTTCGACCTCGTCTCGATCATGACAAACGGCGGCCCCTTCGGATCTTCGCGCGTGCTCTCCTACTACATGTTCGAGATGGCTCTGGGCGAATACGGCTTCCGCATGGGCTACGGCGCGGCCATCGCCGTGGTGCTGTTCGCCATCATGATGGTCTTCATCACGGGCTTCATCTGGAAGATGTGGCGCGACGAAACGGAGCGTTGATCCATGTTCCCCCGTCCCATCCAGCAATCCGCCCCTGCCGTCCGGTGGCTTTACAGCATCGCCCTTCCGGTTGCCCTTCTGCTCTGGCTCTTCCCGCTTCTCGGCGTGGCGCTGACCTCGCTTCGCCCCGCGTCCGACCTTGCTCAGGGCAACTATTTCGGCATGCCCTCGGGCATCGCATGGGAGAACTACGTCTACATCTTCACCGAAACGCCCATCGGCCAATACATGGTGAACTCGCTCTGGGTGACGATTCCGACCGTGATCGGCGCGGTCAGCCTGTCGCTGATGACGGGCTTTGCGCTGGCGGTCTACGGCTTCCGCGGCAACATCCTTGTGTTCTTCATGTTCGTCGCGGGCAACTTCGTTCCCTTCCAGATCCTGATGGTTCCCGTCCGCGACATGACGCTGCAACTGGGCATGTATGACACGTGGTATGGCCTTGCGCTCTTCCACATCGCCTTCCAGACCGGTTTCTGCACCCTCTTCATGCGCAATTTCATCAAGGCCCTGCCCTACGAGCTGATCGAGGCTGCCCGCGTCGAAGGTGTCGTCGAATGGCGCATCTTCTGGTTCATCGTCCTGCCCCTGATGCGCCCCGCCATCGCGGCGCTGTCGGTGCTGGTCTTTACCTTCATCTGGAACGATTTCTTCTGGGCCACCGTCCTGACCCAAGGCGTCGACAGCCAGCCGATCACGGCGGGCCTGTCCTCGCTCAACGGGCAATGGATCGCGCAATGGCATCTGGTGTCGGCGGGTTCCATCCTCGCCGCCCTGCCGCCCGTGCTGATGTTCTTCCTGATGCAGAAGCATTTCATCGCGGGGCTTACACTGGGTGCGGTGAAATGAACTGGCGCGTCGATACAGCGGGCCAGACCATCGCACTTACCGCCGCCGCGGGCCTGCCGCATGTCACCTATTGGGGGCCACGGCTGCCCGACAGCGAAGACCTCGCGCAACTCGCCCTTTCCACGCAGAACGATCTGACGGGGGGGATGCTCGATTCCCTCGTCCCCGTCACGCTCACCCCCGAATCCGGCCGCGCCTTTCCGGGCCAACCGGGGATGATCCTGCAAGCCGCCGATGGCACGCCGCTTCACCCCTGCTTCACCTTCGACACGGCAACGCAAACCGGCAAGACCCTTGCCCTCACCTCGCGCAGCGGCGATCTCGCCCTCACCCACCGGCTGACCGCCCATGATACGGGCGTCATCACCCTGCAAACCACGCTCGAATCCTCTGCCCCGATCCGCGTCCAATGGCTCGCCGCGCCGGTGCTGCCCGCACCGCAAGATGGCGATATCATCGATATCAGCGGCAAATGGGTCGGCGAATTCCAGTTGAACCGCAGCCCTTGGGCACAGGGCATCCGCCTGCGCGAGGCGCGCACAGGCCGCTCGGGCCACGAACACCCGCCCTATGTCATCTTCGCGGGCAAGGGTTGCACGAACACCCAAGGCACCGCCCACGCCCTGCATTATGCATGGTCCGGCGGTCACCGCATGCTGGCCGAGGAACTGCCGGACGGTCGCCGCATGGTGCAATTCGGCGCGGCCGTCGGCGCCGAAACCGCCGCCGCAACCCGCTTCCAGTCGGCCGAGCTGATCGCCGCCGTCTCGACCGGCGGGCTGAACGGCATCGGCGCCGTGTTCCAGTCCGACATCCGCGACCGCGTCGTCACATGGCCCGATCCGGCCCGCCCCCGCCCCGTCCATTACAACTGCTGGGAGGCGGTCTACTTCAAGCACGACCTCGCAGACCTGACCGCCATCGCAGACCGCGCCGCCGCCATCGGGGCCGAACGCTTCGTGCTCGACGATGGCTGGTTCGGTCGTCGCGACGACGACACCACCAGCCTTGGCGACTGGACGGTTTATGAACGGAAATGGCCGAACGGGTTAATGCCGCTCATAAAACATGTGCATGGCCTGTGCATGTCGTTCGGGCTGTGGTTCGAGCCCGAAATGGTGAACCCCGACAGCGACCTGATGCGCGCCCATCCCGACTGGATGCTCGGCCCCGCCGATCAGGTCACGGGACGCCACCAGATGGTTCTGAATCTCGCGCTGCCGCAAGTGCGTGAACACCTGTTTCACGCCATCTCGGCCCTGCTGACCGAATACCCGATCGACTACATCAAATGGGACCACAACCGCCTGCTGCCCGTGGTCGACTCGGCCCAGACACATGGCGTCTACGAACTGCTGGGCGCCCTGCGCCACGCGCATCCCGCGGTGGAAATCGAAAGCTGCGCCTCGGGCGGCGGGCGGGTCGATGCGGGAATTTTGCAATATACACAAAGGGTTTGGCTGTCCGACAGCAATGACGCGCTTGAACGTCTGCGCATCCAGCACGACGCCGCGCTGTTCCTGCCGATGGTGGTCACAGGCAGCCACGTCGGCCCGCGCCACTGCCACACCTCGGGCCGCGTGCTGCCCATGTCGCTGCGCGCATGGGTCGCCGCCCAGCGCCATCTCGGCTTTGAAATGGACCTGCGCGAATTGACCGACGCCGAGTCGCAAACCCTGACCCGCGTCACGGCATGGTGGAAGGCGAACCGCGACTGGCTCTCGCGCGCCACGATCCACCGCCTCGACAGCGACGACCCGTCCGTGATCGCCGAAGCGCAGGTATCGGCCGACGCCAGCCGTTTCGTGGCCTTCGCCGGGCAGGAAAGCACCAGCCGCCAGATCCTCCCCCGCCCCCTTCGCCTGACCGGGCTTGACCCATCCGCCCGCTACCGCCTGCACCTTGTGAACCCCGAAGATGCGGCACGGCAAAGCAGGGGGCCGAACGCCTTGAAATCGCAGGACTTGACGCTGACGGGCCATGCAATCATGACCCGCGGCATCCTGCTTCCGGTGGCATGGCCCGGCACCATCTGGGTCGTCGAAGGGGAACGGGTATGACGGCGGAACGCAAGAACCGGGGAACGGGGCTTTGCACGGATTTTGGAAGACCCGGCCCCTAGGCGGACCGGGAGCGAAGGCAGGAATACGGCCATGAGAACAGACTGGATCGCAGTCGATTGGGGAACCTCGAACCTGCGGGCATGGGCGATGGGCGGGTCGTCAATTCAGGCTCACGCCAAGTCCGACGACGGCATGGGCAGCCTTGACCGCGACGGGTTCGAACCCGCGCTGCTGCGGCTGATATCGCCTTGGCTGTCGGATGGCGGGAAAACCGAAGTCATCGCCTGCGGCATGGTCGGCAGCCGTCAGGGCTGGTTCGAGGCCCCCTACCGCGCCACACCCTGCACACCGCTCGACCCCTCGGGCCTCGTCACCGTCCCGACGCAGGACCCGCGCCTGAACGTGCGGCTGATCCCCGGCGTCAAGCAGGTCAAACCCGCCGATGTCATGCGCGGCGAGGAAACGCAAATCGCAGGCGTCCTTGCCCTGAACCCCGGTTTCGACGGGGTCATCTGCCTGCCCGGAACGCACTCGAAATGGGCGCATATCTCGGCGGGCGAGGTGGTCAGCTTCCAGACCTTCATGACCGGAGAGTTGTTCGCCCTGCTCTCCACGCAATCGGTCCTGCGCCACGGCATGGCCGGTGGCGGCTGGGACGACGCCGCCTTTGACGAAGCCCTTTCCGACACCCTCTCGCGGCCGGACCGCATCGGCGCGAAGCTCTTCGCCCTCCGCGCCGAAGGCCTGATCGCGGGTCTAGCCCCCGCCGCCGCCCGCGCGCGGCTGTCGGGCCTGCTTATCGGCATCGAACTTGCCGCCGCAAAACCCTTTTGGCTGGGCCAGAACGTCGCCATCGTCGGCTCCGAGACGCTGGCGCAATCCTACGCCCGCGCCCTTGCCGCCCAAGGCGCCTCGCCCCGCCTGATCCCTGCAACCGATGCCACATTGGCGGGCCTCTCTGCCGCCCGCGCCAAGGTAAACGCATGACCCATCGCAACATCATCGCCATCCTGCGCGGCATCACCCCACCCGATGCGCTGCACGTCGCCGAACGGCTGATCGCGGCAGGCATCACCCGCA
This sequence comes from Paragemmobacter straminiformis, assembly GCF_014243445.1. Classification (GTDB taxonomy): domain Bacteria; phylum Pseudomonadota; class Alphaproteobacteria; order Rhodobacterales; family Rhodobacteraceae; genus Paragemmobacter; species Paragemmobacter straminiformis. Next base: position 340,441 of record NZ_JACLQD010000003.1, on the reverse strand, counting down.
TCGAGGTGCCGCTGAACAGCCCCGACCCGCTGCTTTCCATCGAGGCGATGGCGCGGGCGTTTTCAGGCGTGGCCCAGATCGGCGCAGGCACGGTCTTGACGGTCGAAGATGCCCGCGCCGTGGCCGAAGCGGGCGGAACGCTGATCGTTTCCCCCAACATGGACCCGCAGGTGATCGCCGCGACCAAGGGCATGGGTCTCGCCTCGTGGCCCGGTGTGATGACCCCCACGGAATGCTTCGCCGCGCTCAAGGCGGGTGCGGACGGGCTGAAGATCTTCCCCGCCTCGCTGATCGGGCCGGACGGGGTGAAAGCCATCCGCGCCGTCCTGCCCAAGGGCACGCAGGTCTATGCGGTGGGCGGTGCAGGGGCGACGAACTTCGGGCAGTGGATCAAGGCAGGGGCCGACGGTTTCGGCATCGGCACCGCCCTTTACACCCCGGGGCTGTCGCCAAACGAAGTTGGCGACAGGGCCGAAACCATCGTCGCCGCCTATGATGCGGCCATCGGAGCCAAGGCATGATCTACGACAAACGCCCCTGTGAATTGGGCGAGGGCGCGTTCTGGCACCCCGAACGGCGGCAGCTTTTCTGGTTCGACATCCTTGGCAAGAAACTCCACACCACCGACCGCGACGGCCCGCAGACCTTCAGCTTCGTCGAAATGGTCTCGGCAGCCGGATGGGTCACGCGCGACCATCTTCTGATCGCCGGCGAACGCGACCTGTTCCTGTTCGAGATCGGGTCGGAAGAGATCGAGACCGTGGCCGAACTGGAAGCGGACAACCCCGCGACCCGTTCGAACGATGGCCGCGCCGACCGTCAGGGCGGGTTCTGGATCGGCACGATGGGAAAACGCGGCGGCGACGATACCGGCATGGGCGCGATCTATCGCTACTACCGGGGCGAATTGCGCAAACTCTTCGACGGGCTGACCATTCCGAACGCGATCTGCTTCTCTCCCGATGGCCGCACCGCCTATTTCACCGATACGATGACACAGCGCATCAACCGCGTGGCCCTCGACCCGCAGGGCTGGCCCGCCGAAGCGCCCGAACTTCTGGTCGATCTGGCGTCCGAAGGGCTTTTCCCTGATGGCGCGACGGTCGATGCGGCAGGCAACATCTGGAACGCGCAATGGGGGGCTTCGCGGGTGGCCTGCTACTCGCCGCAGGGGCAATTCCTGCAAGCCGTCGGCTTCGACGCGCCCCACACCTCGTGCCCGGCCTTCGGCGGGCCTGACGGGCGCACGCTTTTTGTCACCACGGCACAGCAATGGATGGATGCCGCCGCCCTTGCCCGCGCGCCGCTGTCCGGCCAGACCTTCATGGCACCCAACGTGGCCCTTGGCCTTCCCGAACCGCAGGTCATCCTATGAAACGCACCCTTGGCGTCTGCTACTACCCCGAACATTGGCCCGAGGCACAATGGGCCGAAGATGCCGCCCGCATGGCCGACCTTGGGCTGACATGGGTCCGCATCGGTGAATTCGCATGGAGCCGGATCGAACCCGTGCCGGGCAAGTTCGAATGGAACTGGCTTGACCGCGCCATCGAAACCCTTGGCAAGGCGGGCTTGCAGGTCGTTCTCGGCACCCCCACCGCCACCCCGCCGCGCTGGATGCTCGACCGTCACCCCGACATGCTGGCGGTCGATGCACAGGGCCGCCCGCGCGGCTTCGGCTCGCGGCGGCATTACTGTTTCTCGCATCGCGGCTATCGCAAGGACTGCGCCCGGATCGTCACGGCGCTGGCCGAACGCTACGGGCGCAACCCGTATGTCGCCGCATGGCAGACCGATAACGAATACGGCTGCCACGACACCGTGCTGTCCTATTCCGATGCCGCCCTGCACGCCTTTCGCGATTGGCTCGCCCAGCGCTACCAGTCGACCGAGGCGCTGAACCGCGCTTGGGGCAATGTGTTCTGGTCGATGGAATACGCAACTTTCGACGAAATCGGCCTGCCCAACCTGACCGTGACCGAGGCGAACCCCGCCCATACGATGGCCTTCCGCCGCTTCGCCTCGGACGAGGTCGCAAGTTTCAACCGCCTCCAGACCGAGATCATCCGCAAGCACTCGGCCGCGCCCATCGCCCACAATTACATGGGCCGCATCACCGAATTCGACCATTTCGCCACGGGTGCAGACCTTGATATCGCGTCGTGGGATGCCTACCCCTTGGGCTTCCTGTCCGACCGGCTCGAGGTCACGCCCGAACACAAGCGCCGCTTCGTCCGGCAGGGCGACCCCGACTTTCAGGCCTTCCACCACGATCTTTACCGCGCCGTGGGTCGGGGCCGCTGGTGGATCATGGAGCAGCAACCCGGCCCCGTGAACTGGGCGCCGTGGAATGCCGACCCGCTGCCCGGCATGGCGCGGCTTTGGGCATGGGAAGCCTTTGCCCACGGGGCCGAGGCCGTCTGCTATTTCCGCTGGCGTCAGGCCCCCTTTGCACAAGAGCAGATGCATGCTGGCCTGTTGCGGCCCGACAGCGTTCCCGCCCAGGCCTATGCCGAAGCGGCGCAGGTGGTCGAGGAACTGCTTGCCATGCCCGAGGTCGACACCGCCCGCGCCGATGTGGCACTGGTGTTCGACTATGCTTCGGCATGGGCTTGGCAAACCCAGCCGCAGGGGCGCGATTTCGACTACTTCCGCCTCGCCTTCGCCTTCTATCGCGGATTGCGGCGGTTGGGGTTGAACATCGACATCCTGCCCCCCGATGCGGCGCAACTCGACGCGTACAAGGTGGTTCTGGCCCCCGGCATCGCCACCCTGTCCGAACCCCTGCTCGCCGCACTGGCGCGCTACAAGGGCGCGGCGCTGATCGGCCCGCGCAGCAATTCCAAAACCGTGGAATTCGCCACCCCCGTCCCGCTGCCGCCGAACCTGCCGGGGCTCGATGCGACCGTGGCGCGGGTCGAAAGCCTGCCGCCGGATGTTCCGGTGCCGCTCGACCGTGGGGGAAATTTCCTGCACTGGCGCGAAAAGCTGGATACGACGGGAAGCGTGCTGGAAAGCTGCACCGACGGATGGCCCGCCATCGTCGGTTCGGGTGGCCTGCGCTATCTGGCCGGCTGGCCCGACGACGCGGCGCTCGACCGTATCCTGACCGATCTTTGCACCGCGCAGGGCCTGACCGTCGATCCCTTGCCCGAAGGGTTGCGGCGTCGCGACAGTTCAACCCACCGCTTCTGGTTCAACTACAACGCGGTGCCGGTGGATCGTGCCGATTTCATGATTCCGGCCGCAGGGGTGCATTGGGAGAAGCTCTAGGCTTCTCCCCGCACCGTCAGAACCGGCAGCGGAATTTTCGCAGAAAATTCGGGCCTTATCCCACTTGGGCAAAGGCGACGCCGTTCGGGCCAAGCCGCAGGCTGTCACCCGCGACCTCGGCCGCAAGGCAGGGTCCGGTCAGCGCGCCAAGGCCCGCGACCTGAACCGTCACCGCATCCGGCGACAGGTTGAAGAAGCACCCGAATCCGTTGCCGCGCACAAAGCCCAGCACGGGGTCGGGCAAGTCCAGAAACCGCGTCCGCCCCATCCGCAGCGCCGCCGTTTCGCGGCGAAATGCCAGCATGGCGCGGTAATGCTCCAGCACCGATCCGGGCACCCCCTCTTGCGATGCCACGTTGCGCGCCAATTGCGGCGGCTTGACCGGAAGCCACGGGCGCACCGTGCTGAACCCGCCGAATTCCGACCCGTCCCAGACCATCGGCGTGCGGGTGTTGTCGCGCCCCACGGGTTCGGGCCAGAAATTGATTCCCTGCGGATCGGTCAATTCCTCGAAGGCAAGTTCGGTATCGGTCTGGCCCAACTCTTCGCCCTGCCACAGGCAGACAGACCCCTCGAAAGACAGCAGCAGCGATCCGGCCTGTTTCGCCAAGGCCCCGAGGTCGCGCGCATGCTTGGCCCAACGGCTGACATGGCGCACCACATCATGGTTGGAAAAGGCCCACATCGGCCAACCCTCGGGCGCGCCTTCGAAGAACTCGGACAGTTTGCCGCGAAAGATCTGCGGCGTGTAGTCGTAGCCCATCAATTCAAAGGAATAGCACTGATGCAGCCGCCCCGGCGCGGTGTATTCGCCCATCATGCGGATGGCATGGTGGCTTTCGCCCATCTCGCCCACGCTGGCCGCGCCGTATTCGTCGAGAAGCGCGCGGATGCGCTCCATCCAGATCAGGTTTTCCGGCTGGTTCTTGTCATAGAGGTGATACTGCATCCCGTAGGGGTTGCCATCGACCTCGGCCTTTATGCGGTGATCGGGCGGGTTGTCGCGCAATGCACGGTCGTGGAAGAAATAGTTGACCGTATCGAAGCGGAACCCGTCCAGACCACGGTCCAGCCAGAAGCGCATATTTGCCAACGCCCAGTCCTGAACGGCGGGGTTGTGGAAATTCAGGTCGGGCTGCTGCGTCAGGAAGTTGTGCAGATAGTATTGCTTGCGCCGCGCATCCCATTGCCACGCCGTGCCGCCAAAGACCGACAACCAGTTGTTCGGCGGCGTGCCATCGGGCCGCGCATCGGCCCAGACATACCAGTCGGCCTTGGGGTTGGTGCGATCCTTGCGGCTATCCTGAAAGAACGGGTGCTGGTCGGACGAATGCGACTGCACCTGATCGACGATCACCTTTAGCCCCAGCCCGTGCGCCGTGGCCAGCAGCGCGTCGAAATCGCCAAGGCTGCCGAACACCGGATCGACGTTGCAGTAGTCCGACACGTCATACCCCATGTCGAGCATGGGCGAGGTGAAGATCGGGCTGAGCCAGACGCAATCCACCCCCAGACCGGCGATATAGGGCAGACGGCTCGTGATGCCCTTCAGGTCGCCGATGCCATCGCCGTCCGAGTCCTGGAACGACCTCGGGTAAACCTGATAGGTCACCGCGCCCCGCCACCAATCCTGCGCCATCTCCGCCCCTGTCGCTGCCTTGCCTGTTTGCGTTAACTTCGGTTCCACAAACGGGGCAAGTCCCACGATGCCAAGACGCGCACGCCATCGCGCCCTGTGATTGATATGGCAACAATTTAGCGTTTGACCGGACCCGAGCACGGGTACAGAACCAAGCCCTTGAAGAAAGGCCGCACCATGCCCGCAACTGCCAAAGCCCCGCTTGTCACCCCTGTCCTGATCGCCGGTTGCATCATCCTGATGCTGTCCTTTGCCGTCAGGGCAAGTTTCGGGGTGTTCCAGATCCCCATTGCCGCCGAATTCGGCTGGGCGCGGGCCGATTTCTCGCTCGCCATCGCCATCCAGAACCTAGCCTGGGGCATCGGGCAGCCGCTGTTCGGGGCGATGGCCGAACGCTTCGGCGACCGCCGCGCCATCATATTGGGCGCCGTGCTTTACGCCGCGGGTCTGATCGCCTCGTCCTTTGCGGTGACGCCGGGCGAGCACCAGTTGCTGGCGATCCTTGTCGGTTTCGGCATCGCGGGCACCGGCTTCGGTGTCATCCTTGCCATCGTGGGGCGGGCGGCAAGCGCCGAGAACCGGTCGATGGCGCTTGGCATCGCCACGGCGGCGGGGTCTGCGGGGCAGGTTTTCGGCGCGCCCACGGCAGAGTTCCTGCTGCAAAGCCACCCGTGGCAAACCGTGTTCCTGATCTTTGCCGTGGTGATCCTTGCCGCGATGGCGGCCCTGCCCTTCCTGACGCCGGGCAAGCCCGCCACGCGGGCCGAACTCGAGGAATCGCTTGGCACGGTTCTGGTGCGGGCGTTCAAGGACCCGACCTATACCTTCATCTTCCTCGGCTTCTTCTCCTGCGGCTACCAGCTCGCCTTCATCACCGCCCACTTCCCCGCCTTCGTGACCGAACTCTGCGGCCCCATCGACCCGCATGGCATGATTGCCGGCATGGGGATCACCACCACCTCGGCCCTTGGCGCGGTGTCGATTGCGGTGATCGGGCTGTTCAACATCGTCGGCACCATCACGGCGGGCTGGCTGGGCAAGCGCTACACCAAGAAATACCTTCTGGCCGGCGTCTACACGGGCCGGACGATCGCGGCGGCGCTGTTCATTTCGCTGCCGATCACGCCGACCTCGGTTCTTGTCTTTTCCGCCGTCATGGGGGCGCTTTGGCTGGCCACGGTGCCGCTGACCAGCGGCTTGGTCGCGCATATCTACGGGCTGCGCTACATGGGCACCCTTTACGGAGTCGTGTTCCTGTCGCACCAGATCGGCGGTTTCCTTGGCGTCTGGCTGGGGGGCATGATGTATGACCTGACCGGAGGCTATTCCGTGGTCTGGTGGATCGGCGTGGGCGTCGGCGCCTTCTCGGCGCTTGTGCATCTGCCAATCCGCGAGCGGCCGATCAGCGCGCTTCCGGCCTGACGCACCCGACAGCGGACCATGAAGATCGGCATCGCAAGTCTTGTCTGCGCCTATGTCCTGTCGCAGTTCTACCGCGCGTTTCTGGCGGTGCTGTCGCCTGTCCTGAAAACCGAACTCGGGGCGAGTGCCGAAGACCTCGCCACCGCTTCGGGGCTGTGGTTTCTTGCCTTTGCCCTGATGCAGCTCCCCGTCGGTCGGGCGCTCGACAGCATCGGCCCGCGCCGGACGACCGCGGTTCTGCTGGCGCTTGGAGGTGGCGGCGGGGCGACGATCTTTGCGATGGCGCAGGGGCCGGTGGCACTCGGGCTGGCGATGGTGCTGATCGGGGCGGGTTGCGCGCCGGTTCTGATGGCCGCCTATTACATCTTTGCGCGCACCTATTCCGCCGCCGTCTTCGGCACGCTGGCGGGTGCGATGATCGGCTTCGGCTCGCTCGGCAACGTCGCGGCTTCGCTGCCCCTGTCAGCGGCGGTCGCGGCCTTCGGCTGGCGCGGGACGCTTTGGGCGATGGCGGCGCTGACACTGGCCGTCGCGGCAGGCATCGCCCTTCTGGTGCGCGACCCGGAACGGGTGGTCCACGATGCCAAGGGCTCGCTTTTCGATCTGCTGAAAATGCCCGCGCTCTGGCCCGTGCTGGTGATGATGGTGGTCTGCTATGCCCCTGCGGCGGGTCTGCGCGGGCTGTGGGTCGGCCCCTATTTCGCCGATGTCTTCAACGCCGATTCAGGCCGCATCGGGCAGGCGACGCTGGTGATGGGGCTGGCGATGGTGGCGGGCAATTTTGCCTATGGTCCGCTCGAGCGGCTGCTCGGCACCCGCAAATGGCTGATCTTCGGCGGCAACATGATCGTGGCGCTTTGTCTTTTGGCGCTGTGGTGGCTTCCGCATGCAGGCGCCACCACGGCCTTGGCGCTGTTCGCCGCCGTCGGTTTCTTCGGTTCGTCCTTCGGCATGGTCATCGCGCACGGGCGGGCGTTCTTTCCGCCGCATCTGATCGGGCGGGGGGTGACGCTGCTCAACCTTTTCGGCATCGCCGCCGTCGGCTTGGCGCAGGTTGTCACCGGACGGCTGCACGCCGCAACGGACAGGGCAACGGCGGCGGCTCCCTATCAGGCGATCTTCGGCTTTTTCGCCATTGCGCTGGTCCTTGGGCTGGCCTTCTACACCCTGTCGCGCGACCGCACCGACTGACGCATTTCGCCCCGGCGTCGGAATCCGCTTTTCCCGACGAAACACATCGGCTAACAGGCCCCGTCCCCGCATGGGGGACGTTTTTAGGAGAACCCCGATGGGCTATAAGGTCGTCGTCGCGGGTGCCACGGGCAACGTGGGCCGCGAAATGCTGAACATCCTCGCCGAGCGCGAGTTTCCGGTGGACGAGATCGTGGCGCTTGCGTCGCGCAAATCGCTCGGCACCGAAGTCAGCTTCGGGGAAAAGACTCTCAAGACCAAAGACCTCGACACCTTCGATTTCACCGGCTGGGACATCGCGCTCTTTGCCGTGGGTTCGGAAGCCACCAAGATCTACGCGCCCAAGGCCGCCGCGGCTGGCTGCGTCGTGATCGACAACTCGTCGCTCTACCGTTACGACCCCGCGATCCCGCTGATCGTGCCCGAGGTCAACGCCGACGCGATCGAGATGTACAAGAACAAGATGATCATCGCGAACCCCAACTGCTCGACCGCGCAGATGGTGGTTGCCCTGAAACCGCTGCATGACCGCGCCCGCATCAAGCGCGTGGTCGTGGCCACCTACCAGTCGGTTTCCGGCGCGGGCAAGGAAGGCATCGACGAGCTGTGGGACCAGACCAAGGGCATGTATGTCCCCGGTCAGGAAGTCGCGCCCAAGAAATTCACCAAGCAGATCGCCTTCAACGTGATTCCGCAGATCGACGTGTTCCTCGACGACGGTTCGACCAAGGAAGAATGGAAGATGGTCGCCGAGACGAAGAAGATCCTCGACAAGAACATCAAGGTCACCGCGACCTGCGTGCGCGTTCCGGTCTTTGTCGGCCATTCGGAAGCCATCAACATCGAGTTCGAGGATTTCCTCGACTGGCAGGAAGCGCAAGACATCCTGCGCGAGGCTCCGGGCGTGCTGCTCGTCGACAAGCGCGAGCCGGGTGGCTACATCACGCCGGTCGAATGCGTGGGTGACTATGCCACCTATATCAGCCGCGTCCGTCAGGACTCGACGGTCGAAAACGGCCTGTCGCTGTGGTGCGTGTCGGACAACCTGCGCAAGGGCGCTGCGCTGAACGCGGTGCAGATCGCCGAAGTGCTGGGCAACCGCTGCCTGAAAAAGGGCTGACCAACCCCCTGCGGCCCCGGAAAACCCCGCCCGAAACGGCGGGGTTTTTTGATTCCCGGCCCCCGCCCCGGTAAGGGAATCGGGCCAAGGAAAGCCCATCTTGGGCCACGGTCCGACGCAGGAAGGCCATTGTTCGGCCAAAATCCGGCAGACATCGGGCTTGGCCGCACGACACAAGGTCGTTGCCGGACCCATACCTCCGCATGGGGCTTACCGCTATGAACGCCCAAAAAAACCTAGGTCTGATTGAGATGCTGCCACCTTTCGATGCATCAATGGTCAACGAACTGATTTCGGGGGAAATGCAAATGTTCAAGAACTTCGCCACCACGATCTTCGCGCGCCGCACCGCTGCCAACGCCTGCTGCGAAGCCGAAAGCCTGACCCGCAGCGAGCTGCAGGACCTGTTCCGCAACGAATTCGAAGTTCACAACCGCAGCGCCGCCGAAATCACCGCGCGCCACGCCGGTCGTCGCCCGCAAGCCCTCGCCGCCTGAGGTTTGCGCCCCGCCCGAACGGGCAGGGCTGTCGGTTCAGCCGACCAAGACGAACCCGTTTCGAGCCGGATCGTACTGCTCGAGTCCCCCCGCCCCGGTATCGGTCCACAGACCATGCAGCGTCAGCCGTTCCTCTTCGACGGCGGCGCTGACAAAGGGGAAAGTCATCAGATTTTCCAGACTGACCAGCACAGCCTCTTTTTCCAGCGCGCGCGGCCGCTCGTCTTCGGGCAAATGCGCGACACGGTGGAATCCGGGGCGCAGAATGTCCATCCAGCGGCCGACGAAACTCGACTTTTCCTCGAGCTGCGGCGCATGGCCGGAACACATGTCATGACAGCCCCGCACGCCGCCGCAGTTGGAATGCCCCAGCACCACGATATGCGCCACACCCAGCGAGGTGACAGCATATTCCACGGCCGCCGAGGTGCCGTGATATTCGCCATCGGGGTTATAGGGCGGGACAAGGTTGGCCACATTGCGGTGGATGAAGAACTCTCCTTCATCGGCGCCGAAGATCGAGGTGACATGCACGCGGCTGTCGCAGCAGGAAATCACCATCGCCCGCGGATGCTGCCCGCTTTCCGCAAGGCGGCGGTACCACGCCTTGTTGTCCTGATAGGTCGTGGCCTTCCAGCCTTGAAATCGCTGGATCAGATAGGCGGGAAGGGGGCGGGCCTGAAGCATAACGTCTCCTTGCTTCTTCGTTCCGTGGGCCTTCCTAGGCCGATGGTCAGGAAAATTCGAGCCTTTATTGCGGAGCAGCGCAACCTTTTCTTCAGTGGCACGAAACATGCTGTCGGACGGGGGTAGGGATATCTTGGGGTGTGCCATGACAACGGCTGTCGTTGCCCTGTGCCCGCGCGAACTGGTGCGCGAGGATACACGGGCGATCCGCGACCTTTACGACCGGCTTGGTCCGGTCAGCGCCGAACGCGTGCTCGCGCGGGCGGTCGATGAACTTGCGCTTTCCATCTCGACCCTTGCCACGCAAGTCCGCAGGCATGACATGCGCGATCTGCAATGGCAGTCGCGGCGCTTGCAAAAACAGGCGCTTGGCCTTGGGCTGATCAGTCTGGCCGGCGTCGCGGGCGATCTGCGCCGCTGCGATGGCGACCCGACCGCCTTTGCCGCCGTCTGCGCGCGGCTGATGCGCGTTGCCGGCGGTTCGCTGGACGAGTTGTCCTGTCAGGTCACGGCAGGCGCTTAAGGGCCTTGCGGGGGTCGGTGTGTCAGGTAGGCTTGGGGACCATAACCCCCTGTGCCGGACCTGTGCCATGACCCCTGCCTTTGCCGAGCCTAACGCCCCGTCACGCCCCCTGCATGTCGTGGGGGCAGACGCCCTCGACAGCTTTCGCGAAAGCCTGCCCGAGGCGATGCGCAACTGGCTTGCCGCGACAGGCTTCGAAGGGGCGCTTGGCGACCTGCGGCTGATCCCGGCCGAAGACGGAACCGTGGGCGAGGCCGTGGTGGGCTTCGGCACGGCCAGGACACGCCGCCGCACGCGCTTTGGCATTGCCAAGGTCGCGGCCAGCCTGCCCGCAGGCGCGTGGCATCTGGAAGGCAGCCTCGGTGTCGCCGAAAAGACCGAAATCGCCTTGGGCTGGCTATTGGCGCAGTACCGTTTCGATTACTACCGCCCCGGCGCCAAGGTGCCGCAACCGGCCCTTCTGAAATGCCCCGAAGGCTGCGATGCGGCGCTGCTGACCGCGATGGCCGAGGGCGAGTTTCTGACCCGCGACCTGATCAACACCCCCGCAGCCGACCTTGGCCCCGCCGAGCTGGAAGCCACGCTTTGCGATCTGGCCGACCGCTTCGTCGCCGATGTGACGGTGATCCGCGGCGAGGATCTGTTGGCCAGAAACTTCCCGATGATCCATGCCGTGGGCCGGGCCTCGCCCCGCGCGCCGCGGCTGCTTGATATGCGCTGGGGCGAAAAGGGGCCGTTGGTCACGCTGGTCGGCAAAGGGGTCTGCTTCGATACGGGCGGGCTGAACATCAAGCCGTCCTCGGGCATGTCGCTGATGAAAAAGGACATGGGCGGGGCTGCCACGGTGATGGGCCTTGCGCTGATGGTGATGCGGCTGAACCTGCCGCTCCGCCTGCGCGTGCTGATCCCTGCCGTCGAGAACGTCATTTCCGGCAATGCGCTGAAACCCAAGGACATCCTCACCTCGCGCAAGGGGCTGACGGTCGAGGTGAACGATACCGACGCCGAAGGACGCCTTGTGCTGGCCGATGCGCTTGCCTACGCGACCGAGGAGGCGAGCGATCTGGTCATCTCGATGGCGACGCTGACGGGGGCGGCACGGGTCGCCGTGGGGCCGGACCTTGCGCCCTATTACAGCGATGACGCCCGCATGGTCACGGCGCTGGAAGGTGGCGCGCAAGCGGGCTTCGATCCGGTCTGGCGCATGCCCTTTCACGACGCCTATGAAAGCGTCATCGAACCGGGGATCGCCGATCTCGACAACGCGCCCGGTTTCGGCTTTGCAGGGTCGGTCACCGCCGCTCTGTTCCTGCGCCGCTTCGTCGACAATCCCCGCTACATGCATTTCGACATCTACGGTCACACCCCCTCGGACGCGCCCGCGCGGCCCAAAGGCGGCGTGGGTCAGGGCGCGCGCGCCCTTCTGCTGGCCCTTCCGGCGATGCTGGGGCTGTGATGGACCGCCGCCTGACCCCCGCGAACGCCCGCGCCGCGCTGACGCTGCTGCAAGGCAAGGTCGAAGCCGGTCGCTTCACCACGGGCGAGGCGGCAAGCCTGATCGCCCCGGTGACCGACCTGCTGAACCAGCCCGAGGGCACGCGCGACCGGCAGGTTCTGTGGGGCGAGGCGGTGACGGTGATCGACCGCCACAAGGGCTGGGCCTTTGTGCAGGCCGCCAAAGACGGCTATTGCGGCTACCTGCCCGAGACCGCGCTTGGCCCCCTTGCATCCCCGACCCACCGCGTGACCGCCCCGGCAACCCATCTTTACGACGCGCCCAAGGTGCAGGCGCGCGATCTGGCCAGCCTGTCCCTTGGCAGCCTTGTCACGGTGGTCGAGGATGGCGGCAAATTCGCGCGCACGCCGCAGGGCTTCATTCCGGCCAAGCACCTGCGACCGCTGGACCAGCCCCTCGACGATGCCGCCGCCGTGGCCGAGCTTTTCATCGGCACGCCTTACCTCTGGGGCGGGAACAGCCGCTTCGGGCTGGATTGTTCCGGACTCGTCCAGGCGGCGCTGACGGCCTGCGGCAAGGCCTGCCCCGGCGACAGCGATTTGCAGCAATCCGTCGGAACCGCGCTGGCCGATGACGCGCCCGTGCAGCGCGGCGATCTTCTGTTCTGGAAGGGCCATGTGGCGATGGCCGTCGGTCCTGACCGGCTGATCCACGCCAACGGGCACAGCATGTCGGTCGCCTATGAGGGTATCGCAGACTGCATCGCCCGCGTGATCGCGCAAGAGGGGCGGCCCGTGCTGGCCCGGCGGCGGCCATAGCGGCTTTGACCGGAAGGGCGGGCCTGACAGTGCCGGCCTAGTCGATCGGGCGGATCATCTTTTTTTCCAGCACGCGCAATACGGCCGGCAGGTCATGCCCGCGCCGCAGGATCTGCCCGTCCATGCCCACGACCGCATACATCCCCTGCCGTGACTTCAGCTTGGGGCGCTTTTCGATCCGGTAAAGCGGGTTCTCGGCCGTGCGCCGGAAGATCGAGAAAACGGCCGCCTCGCGCAGGGCCGAAATCCCGTAATCACGCCATTCGCCAAGCGCCACCATGCGACCGTAAAGCGTCAGGATCGCGGAAAGCTCCTGCCGGTCGAAATGAACCTGCTCGGGCAGGGCCGGGATGGGGAAAGGTGTCGGTGTCTGGACCGTCATATGGCCAGCTTACCCCCTTGCCTTGGCAAATCAAGCGCGCGCTGCACCGGCGGGTTCGCGAAATGCCGCGATAAGGCCCGACACAAACCCCGAACTTTCCCGATTTCGGCCCCCTTTGCAGGGCAAAAGGGCTTCAGACGACCGCTCGGGCCGGAAACTGCCCCCAAATCAAGCCCGGTCCGGGCGGTCGGACAAAGAAGCCCCCGTTGCTTGCCGCAGCGGGGGCTTTGCCTTGGCTATTGCGCGAAACCGGGGGCAAGGGTGACCGTGCCGGTCTCGAACCCGCGCCAGTTCTTCTGCACCACGTTCAACCGCTTCAGCGTTGCAGGGTGGTTCGCGTTAAGCACGCCCAGCCTGACCAGAAGGCCCGCGATTGCCGCCTCGGACCCGCGCGTGCCGCCATCGGTGATCTTGAGGGCGATGCCCATCTTGCGTTCGGGAATGATCGCCACAAAGACCGCCTCGGCCCCCGTCTTGATCGCCACCTTGCCGCCCATCGCCCGCATCAGCTCGGTGCAGGCGCGCCCTTCGCCTGCGACCATCTCGGGGTGCATCGCCATTGCGCTTGCCAGACGGTGCATCGCCTTTTGCCGCGCATCGCCCGTGTCGCGCGCGGCGGCAAAGGCCGCCATCGACCGCGCCAGACCGTGGACGGATGTGGCGAAGTTCGGCGCAGAGCAGCCATCGATGCCGTAACCGGGGCTGGTTTCGCCCGTGGTTTCCTCGAACGCCGCCTTGGCCGCCCTTTGCACGGGGTGATCGACCTCGACATATTCCGACCCTGCCCGCAAATGCCGGTTCAGCGTCAGGAACCCGGCGTGCTTGCCCGAGCAGTTGTTGTGCAACTGGCAGGGCTTGTCATGCGCCAGCGTCAGCCCTTCGCGCGCCGCGCGGTCAAGCGGATCATGCGAACCGCAGCGCAGATCGGCCTCGGACATGCCAAGCCCCGCAAGCCACTGGTCCACCGCTTCGGTGTGGATCGCCGCCCCCTCGTGGCTGGCACAGGACAGCGCAAGCTGGCGCGGCGTCAGACCGGCGGCATCTGCGGCGCCGCTTTCCAGCAGGGGAAGCGCCTGGATCATCTTGCAGGACGACCGCGGGAAGATCACCGCTTGCGGATTGCCCCAGCTTTCCACGATCTGCCCCGTTTCGTCACAAATGACCGCATGGCCGGTGTGGGTGCTTTCCAGAATGCCCCCGCGCCATGCTTCGACCATCGGCACCGCGCCGTCATTCACCTTGCTCATCGCAAATCCCCCTCACGCCTGCGCGATTTCTTGCCCAAAGGGCTTTTATGAAATCGACTTTCCCGTTTACAAGGGAGTATCGGGTTGACAGGTTCCTTGCCACTGAAAAGGGCGTCATGTGTCGGTTGAACCGGCACGAAGACGGCGGTGGCCGGATCGAGGCATAGAGTGCGGAGGCTTTCGACATGACGTTCCATCTTGGCCGCGTTTTCGGCGCAGCGGTGATTGCGGCAACACTTCCCCTTGCAGGCGCCGTGGCGCAAGAATCGGGGAACCGCGTTGCCGTCACCTCGGACTGGAACGTGTTCACCGAAGAAAGCCCCAAGGAATGCTGGGGCGTGACCGTTCCGAAGGAATCGGTCAACACCCGCGACGGGCAGCCTGTGTCGGTCCGGCGCGGCGATATCCTGCTGTTCGTGACCTATCGCCCCGGCAACGACCCCGAAATCTCGTTCACGGGCGGCTATCCCTTTGCAGATGGCTCGTCTGTCGGTGTCGATGTCGATGGCAAGACCTTTGAACTCAAGGCCGATGGCGAATGGGCCTGGGCCGTGCCGGGCACCGATGGAACGATCCTCGACGCCATGAAGAACGGCTCTCAGGCGGTTCTGACTGCGCGCTCGGGCAAGGGCACGCAGACCAAGGACACCTTCTCGCTGCGCGGTTTCACCGCCGCAGTGACCGAGGCTGCGACCCGCTGCAAGTAACGGCTCGGCGCATTCGTTCCGGCGATTTCAGGCTCCCCCTTGGGGAGCCTTTCGTTTTTGGAGCGAATCCCCTATATCACCCCTTTCTGGCCTTTCAGGATGAGACCCATGACCGCCACCGCGCCCATCACGCAGGACGTGCTGACCCTTCCGCGCAAGCTGCCCGAAGGGGGCAAGGTCAACATCGTCGGCCTGACGCGCGAACAGTTGCGCGCCGCACTGATTGCCGCCGGAACGCCCGAGAAGCAGGCCAAGATGCGGCTGGGGCAGATCTGGCAATGGGTCTATCACTGGGGCGTGCGCGATTTCGCGGTGATGACCAACCTTGCGAAAGACTACCGCGCCTTTCTGGCCGAGCATTTCACCATCGAGATTCCTGAAGTGGTAAGCCGTCAGGTCTCGGCCGACGGCACGCGGAAATATCTGGTGCGGATCGCGGGCGGGCATGAGGTCGAGACGGTCTATATCCCCGAGGAAAACCGCGGGACGCTGTGCATTTCTTCGCAGGTCGGCTGCACGCTGACCTGTTCCTTCTGCCACACCGGCACGCAGAAACTGGTGCGCAACCTGACGGCGGGCGAGATTGTCGGGCAGGTCATGCTGGCCCGCGACGATCTGGGGGAATGGCCGGTTCCGGGTGCGCCAAAGGACGAAACGCGGCTGGTCTCGAACGTCGTGCTGATGGGCATGGGCGAGCCGCTTTACAATTTCGACAACGTCCGCGACGCCATGCAGGTGGTGATGGACAACGAGGGCCTGACCCTGTCGCGCCGCCGGATCACGCTGTCGACCAGCGGTGTCGTGCCCGAAATCGCCCGCGCGGCCGAGGAAATCGGCTGCCTGCTTGCCGTGTCGTTCCACGCCACGACCGACGAGGTGCGCGACAAGCTTGTGCCGATCAACAAGCGTTGGAACATCGAAACCCTGCTCAACACCTTGCGCGACTATCCGCGTCTGTCGAACAGCGAGCGGATCACCTTTGAATATGTGATGCTCAAGGGCGTGAACGATACCGATGCCGACGCGCGGCGCTTGGTGAAGCTGATCTCGGGGATACCGGCCAAGATCAACCTGATCCCGTTCAACGAATGGCCCGGCGCGCCCTACGAACGGTCGGACTGGGAGCGGATCGAGGCATTTGCCGACATCGTCTACAAGGCGGGTTACGCCAGCCCGATCCGCACCCCGCGGGGCGAGGATATCATGGCTGCCTGCGGGCAGTTGAAATCCGCCACCGAACGGGCGCGGAAATCGTCAAAGGAAATCGCGGCCGAGGCAGGGCTTTAAGGGCGCACCCCGCCTGTGGCTTCGGTCACCTTGTCGGCGGCGGCGCGGACAAGTTCGCCGATGCGGGTGGCATCCGACAGCGCCATGCGGAAGGCAGGGCCTGAAACCGACAGGCCCGCGACGGGTTCTCCGTGGGCGTTGAAGATGGGGGCGGCGACGCAGCGCATCCCTTCGGCGCGTTCCTGATCGTCGATGGCATAGCCACGGTCGCGGGTGCGGGCGAGATCGCGCTTGAGCGGTGCGGGTTGCGTGTGGGTCAGGCTGGTGAACCGCTCCATCCCCTGCCGCGCAAGGATGCCGTCAAGCTTTTCCTCGGGATACCATGCGAGCAACGCCTTGCCGATGCCCGACACATGCATGGGCGCCTTGGTTCCCGGCGGGAAAAAGGCGCGGATGGCCTGATGGGTTTCGACTTGGCTCAGGAACAGCACCTCGTCCCCCACCTCGACCCCGAGATTGGCGGTTTCGCCGCTGTCGCGCATGAGTTGGTCCATCGGGCCGCGCGCCCGTTCGACAACCTTGGTCCGGCGCAAAAAGGCCGAACCGACACGAAAGGCACCGGGGCCGATGTGCCAGACCTGCCCCGGTTCTTCGCATTCCACCATGCCGTGGGATTGCAGCGTGGTCAGCGCGCGGTAGACCGTGGCGACCGCCTGACCGCTGGTCTGCGACAGTTCCGAAAGCGTCAGCCCCGTGCTGCCCGCAAGCGTGGTCAAAAGCCCCAGCGCGCGGTCAAGCGCCTGGACCGTGTTCTGTTCGGTCTTGTCGTTGAACGCCTTGGGTCTGCCGCGCAGGCGGGGTTGGTCGGTCATGGCATCCCTTGGCTGAAAAAGCGCGAGGCGTTGATTTTCAACAGGATTACCGCGCTTTTCAACAAGTGAAAATCTTTTTCGAAAAAATTGTGCTGCGGGGTTGCAGCGCGTAGCCTTGGCACAACCGAACCCGAAAGGTGCGCCATGTCCTTCCAGAATCCCGTCTTTATCCCCGGTCCGACGAACATTCCCGAAGCGATCCGCAAGGCCTGCGACATGCCCACGCTGGACCACCGCTCGCCCGCCTTCGCCCGCATGTTCCGCCCTGCGGTCGAAGGGGTGCGGCGCGTGCTGAAGATGGAGGGGGGCGAGGTGATCATCCTGCCGTCGACCGGAACGGGGGGCTGGGAGGCTGCGGTGAGCAACACGCTTTCGGCGGGGGATACGGTTCTTGCCGCGCGTTTCGGCATGTTCTCGCACCGCTGGATCGACCTGTGCCAGCGGCATGGGCTGAACGTGCAGATCATCGAAACGCCGTGGGGCGAGGGTGCGCCGCTGGACCGGATCGAGGCGGCGCTGCGTGCCGATACGGCGGGGAAGATCAGGGCGGTTCTGGCCACGCATAACGAAACGGCAACAGGCGTGCGGTCGGATATCGCGGGGATCCGGCGGGCGATGGATGCGGCGGGGCATGGGGCGATGCTGTTCGTGGACGGCGTGTCCTCGATCGGGTCGATGCCGTTCGAGATGGCGGCATGGGGCGTGGATATCGCCGTGGCGGGCAGCCAGAAGGGGTTCATGCTGCCTGCGGGTCTGGCGATCCTTGGCGTGTCGGACAAGGCGCTGGCGGCGATGGAGGGGGCGACCCTGCCGCGAACCTTCTTTGATTTCAGGGACATGCTGAAAAGCTATGCGGGCGGCGGCTACCCCTATACGCCCGCCGTGGGGCTGATTGCCGGATTGGCAAAATCGGTCGAGATGCTTGAGGATGAAGGGCTGGAGAATGTTTACGCCCGCCATGCGCGGCTTGCGGGCGGGGTTCGGGCAGCGGTCACCGCTTGGGGAATGCGGCCCTATGCGGCGCATGAATCCCTTTATTCTGAAACGGTTACGGCGGTGAAAGTGCCGGATGGCTGCAATGGAACCGACCTTGTGAAGCTGGCGGCGGACAAATACGGCGTGGCCTTTGGCGTGGGTTTGGGCGAGGTTGCGGGCAAGGTGTTCCGCATCGGGCATCTGGGGATGCTGACGGATGTGATGGTGCTTGCAGGGCTGGCGACCGCCGAGATGTGCATGGCCGATCTGGGGTGGAAGGTTGCCCTAGGGTCGGGTGTCGCGGCGGCGCAGCAGCATTTTCGCGGCACCGCAGGGGCGCTGGCACTGGCGGCGGAATAGGCGGCTTCGTTAACGGGGCGTTAAGAAACCATCGCAATTTGCAAAGGATTCGGGGCGAAATGCGTATTCCCACTTTCGACGATGTTCTTGAAGCGCATGAGCGTATCAGGCCCTACATTCATAAGACGCCTGTGTTGACGTCGTCTTACCTTAACGCGCTGACGGGGGCGGAGCTGTTCTTCAAATGCGAGAACTTCCAGAAGGCGGGCGCGTTCAAGGTGCGGGGGGCGTCGAATGCGGTCTTTGGCCTGCGCGATGACCAGTTGGCGCGGGGTGTCGCCACCCATTCCAGCGGCAACCATGCGCTGTCGCTGTCTTACGCGGCGGGGCGGCGGGGGATTCCCTGCACGGTCGTCATGCCGCGCACGGCGCCACAGGCCAAGAAGGATGCCGTGCGCGGCTATGGCGGGGTGATCGTGGAATGCGAACCCTCGACCAGCAGCCGCGAGGCGGTCTTTGCCGAGGTGCAGGCGCGGACGGGGGCGGATTTCGTGCATCCCTACAACGACCCGCGCGTGATCGCGGGGCAAGGCACCTGCTCGCGCGAGTTGATGGAACAGGTCGAGGGGCTGGATGCCATCGTGGCCCCCATCGGCGGGGGCGGGATGATTTCGGGCACATGCCTGACGCTATCGACGATAGCGCCGCAGGTGAAGATTTACGCAGCCGAACCGCTGAACGCCGATGATGCGGCGCGCAGTTTCAAGGCGGGGCATATCATCGCCGACGACGCGCCCGATACGGTGGCAGACGGGCTTAAGGTGCCGCTCAAGGACCTGACATGGCATTTCGTGAAGAACCATGTGACGGATGTGTTCACCGCGACCGAGGACGAGATCGTCGAGGCGATGAAGCTGACGTGGAAACGGATGAAGATCGTGATCGAGGCGAGCTGTTCGGTGCCGCTGGCCGTGATCTTGAAGAACCCGCAGGCCTTCAAGGGCAAGCGGGTGGGTGTGATCTTGACGGGTGGCAATGTCGATTTGGACAAACTGCCGTGGATGAAGGGATAAGGCCATGAACATCAAACCGAATTTCGAGGGCATGGAAGTCGGCTACGACATCCCCGCGCTGCCCGGCATGGCCGAGGCCGATATCCAGACGCCTTGTCTGGTTCTCGACCTTGATGCGCTGGAGCGGAATATCGCCAAGATGGGCCGCTTCGCCCGCGAGATGGGCGTGCGCCACCGCGTGCATGGCAAGATGCACAAGTCGGTCGATGTGGCGCTGTTGCAGGAACGGCTTGGCGGGTCGTGCGGCGTGTGCTGCCAGAAGGTGAGCGAGGCCGAGGTCTTTGCCCGTGGCGGGATCAAGGATGTGCTGGTTTCCAATCAGGTCAGGGACTTGGCCAAGATCGACCGTCTGGCGCGGATTCCCAAGCTGGGGGCGCGGACCATCGTTTGCGTGGATGATCTGGCCAATGTGGCCGACCTGTCGGCGGCGGCGGTGAAGCATGGCACGACCATCGAATGCCTTGTGGAAATCGACTGCGGCGCGGGGCGCTGCGGGGTGACGACGACCGGGGCGGTCGTGGCGCTGGGGCAGGCCATCGCGGCGGCCAAGGGGCTGAAATTCGCAGGCATCCAGGCCTATCAGGGCGCGATGCAGCACATGGACAAATACGAGGACCGCAAGGCCAAGATCGACCTTGCCGTGGCACAGGTGCGCGATGCCGTGGCGGGGTTGAAGGCCGTGGGACTGGACTGCGACATCGTCGGCGGCGGGGGAACGGGGTCTTACTACTTCGAGGGGAATTCCGGCGTTTACAATGAATTGCAGTGCGGCTCTTACGCCTTCATGGATGCCGATTACGGGCGGATTCTGGACAAGGACGGCAAGCGGATCGATCAGGGAGAATGGGAGAATGCGCTGTTCATCCTGACGAGCGTGATGAGCCACGCCAAGCCGGATCGGGCGATCTGCGATGCCGGGCTGAAGGCGCAGTCGGTGGACAGCGGCCTGCCGGTGATCTTTGGGCGGACGGATGTGAAATACATAAAATGTTCGGACGAACATGGGGTTATCGACGACCCAGAGGGCGTTCTGAAGGTGAATGACAAGCTGCGGCTGGTGCCGGGGCACTGCGATCCGACCTGCAACGTGCATGACTGGTATGTTGGCGTAAGGGACGGAAAGGTCGAGGTTCTTTGGCCCGTTTCGGCACGCGGCAAGGCGTTCTGAAGGCGATTCACATATGCACGGCTGATGCACACTTCTGCGCGGCGGAATTGAGGGAGTTTTTACCATGCTGGTCGTGCCCGAGGCGCTTGTCGCCGGACTTGTCAGCGAGGCCGACGCGCTAGAGGCCGTGCGCGGCTGCTTTGCCGCGATGGCGCGGAACGAGGCGCGCAACTTTCCCGTGGTGCGCGAGGCGCTGGGAGAAGGGCGGCAATACGGGTTCAAATCCGGTCTCGACACGGCGGGGGGGATGCTGGGCGTCAAGGCGGGGGGGTATTTCCCCGGCAATGCAGGCCGTGGCATCACCAACCACCAGTCGGTGGTTTACCTGTTCGACCCCGAAAGCGGGCGGCCCACGGCGATGGTGGGCGGCAACCTCTTGACCGCGCTTCGGACGGCGGCGGCTTCGGCACTGTCGATCGACCTGCTCGCGCGCAAGGATGCGCGGGTGCTGGGCATCGTCGGCGCGGGGCATCAGGCGGGGTTCCAGCTGCGGGCCGCGGCCAAGGTGCGGGCTTGGGAACGGGTGATCGCCTGGAACCTGCACCCCGAGATGTTGCCCAAGCTGGGGGCTGTGGCGGCAGAGCTGGGCCTGCCCTTCGAGGCGGTTCCGTTGGAGCGGATGGTCGAGGCGGATGCGATCATCACCATCACCTCGTCGCCCGCTGCCAGCCTGATGGCGCGGCATGTGAAGGCGGGGGCGCATCTGGCCTGCATGGGGACCGATACCAAGGGCAAGCAAGAGGTGGAGCCTGCGCTGGTGGCCGCCGCGACCGTGTTCACCGACGAGGTGGCGCAATCGGTGACGATTGGCGAGGCGCAACATGCCGTGGGGGCGGGGCTGCTGGATGCGACGGCGATCACGCCGCTGGGCGAGGTGGTGACAGGCGCGCATCGGGGGCGGGCTTCGGATGCCGAAATCACGCTGTTCGACGGCACGGGGGTCGGGTTGCAGGATCTTGCCGTGGCGGGAATGGCGGTGAAGCGGGCGGCAGAGCGCGGTTTGGGCGCGGTGGTCGAGGTCTAGCGGAATTTGACGCAAATTCCGCGACGATTTTTGGCGCAAAAATCGGGGCGACGGCGGTCGGGTCCGGTTTCTGCGCCAGAAACCGGCGCGAAGTCTGCGTCAGACTTCGCTTTTGATCAAATGATGTTGCGGGGCATTGAAGCGGCGGGCTGCGCGTGGTCTGTCTATGGCCAATCGACGGGCGGGGCGGAACATGCGGGTTTTTCTGAACGGATTCGGGCGGATCGGGCGGTCGGTGCTGCGGGCCTGGGCCGAGCAACCTGCGAAATGGCCGGGGCTTGAGATCGTCGGTATCAATGATATCGCGGCACCCGAGATGTGCGCCTATCTGTTTGAATATGACAGCGTTTTCGGGCCTTGGCGCGGGACGGTCACGCTTGGGGACGGGTCGTTGGTGGTGAACGGGCGGGCCATTCCGCTGCACCGGACGCCGGATATCTCGGGCCTGGGCCTTGCGGGGGTGGATGTGGTGATGGAATGCACCGGCCGTGCCGATGCGCGCGAGGTTGCGGCCCGGGGGCTGACGGCGGGGGCCAAGCGGGTGCTGGTGTCAGGCCCGTCGCGCGGGGCGGATGTGACGGTGGTGCTGGGCGCGAACGAGGGGGTTCTGCGCGACCAGAGGATCGTCTCGAACGCGAGTTGCACGACCAATGCGCTGGCGCCGCTGGCCAAGCTGATCGACGCGCATTGGGGCGTGGTGACGGGGTCGATGACGACGATCCATTGCTACACGGGCAGCCAGCCTACGGTGGATGCGCCCGCCGCCGATTACCCGCGCAGCCGGGCGGCGGCCCTGTCGATGGTGCCGACGACGACTTCGGCCAGCCGTCTGCTCGACACGGTGCTGCCCGATCTTGCGGGGCGGATCGAAGGGTCGGCGGTGCGCGTGCCGGTGGCAAGCGTGTCTTGCGTGGACCTTGCGGTGATGACCGCGCGGGCGGCAAGCGCCGATGCGGTCAACGCGGTCTTTCGCGCGGCGGGCGGGGTGATCGGGGCGACGGACCGGCCATTGGTGTCGACCGACCTGCGGGCGCGGCCCGAAAGCATTGTCATGGCCTGCCCCGAAACGCGGGTGACACGCGGCGGGATGCTGCGGGTCTTTGGCTGGTATGACAACGAATGGGGCTTTTCCAACCGCATGCTCGATGTCGCGGCACGGATGGCGGGTTAGACCGCCACCCGCTCGCCAAGCTCGACCACGCGGTCGCGCGGAAGGTGGTAGAAGTCCGACGGATCGGCCGAGAAGCGGGTCAGCGCGGCATAGATGCGGTCGAGCAACCGGTTGAGACCGAAAGACCCGCTGACGACAGGACGACGCCGGCCAAGGAAGAAGCTTGACGACATGACGTCGAACTTGAGCCCGACCTTGCGGGCATTGCCCATCGCACGCGAGACGTTGGGCGTTTCCATGAAGCCGAAGCGCAGCGTCAGGCGCGAGAAACGGCCATCGAGAGGCTCGTAGCTGGCGCGTTCTTCCGGTGTTGCGACCGGAACGCGCAGGGTTTCGACCGTGAGCATGACGTTCTGTTCGTGAAGCACGCGGTTGTGCTTGAGGTTGTGCAGCAGCGCCGAGGGCACGACGGTCGGGTCAGGCGTCAGGAAAAAGGCGGTTCCCGGCACGACATGGACGGAAGAATGGCTCATCGCCTTGACGAAACCGGCAAGGCCGACCAGCTGCTTGTGGGATTTGACCACCATGTTCTGCGTGCCGCGCCACCATGACCACATGCACAGCCCGACAAGCCCGGCAAGGATGAGCGGCACATAGCCGCCATCGGTGATCTTGGTCATGTTCGAGGCGAGGAAGGCATATTCGAACGCCGCGATGGGGGCGGCGATCAGCAGCGCAACCCAGAGCGACAGGCTGCCGGAACGGGTCATGTAGATCACCGAAAGCGCGGTCGAAACCACCATCGTCCCCGTCACAGCGATGCCATAGGCCGAGGCCAGCGCCCCCGAGGAGCCGAAGCCCACGACCAGCCACAGCACAAGGAAAAGCTGCATCCAGTTGATTGCGCCGATATAGATCTGCCCGCTTTGGTCATGCGAGGTGTGGCGGATCGTGATGCGCGGCAGAAGGCCAAGCTGCACGGCGGCGCGGGTCAGCGAGAAGGCCCCCGTGATGACCGCCTGCGCCGCGATCACCGTCGCCGCCGTGGTCAGCGCGACAAGGAAGGGCAGCACGGCCGCCGGAACCAGACGGAAGAAAGGGTCTTCCAGCGCGGAGGGATCGGCCAGCACCAGCGCGCCCTGCCCCAGATAGTTCAGCGTCAGCGCCGGAAACACCAGAATGAGCCATGCCGCCATGATCGGCTTGCGCCCGAAATGGCCAAGGTCGGCGTAAAGCGCCTCGGCCCCCGTGACGGCAAGCGAGAGCGCGCCCAGCACGATGAAGGCGATGGTGCGATGTTCGAGCAGGAATTCGACGCCATACCACGGGTTGATACAGGCCAGCACGATCGGGTTTTGCACGATGTGCCACAGGCCCATGATGCCAAGCGTGCCGAACCAGACCACCATGATCGGCCCGAAGGCAAAGGCGATGCGGGCGGTGCCCTGACGCTGGATCATGAACAGGGCGAACAGGATGCCCATCGTCACCGGAACCACCCAATGGTCCAGATGCGGAAAGACCAGACCCGCACCCTCGACCGCGGAAAGCACGGAAATGGCGGGGGTGATGCTGGCATCTCCGGCAAAGAGCGCCGCCCCCGCGATGGCAAGCACCAGCGTCGGGATCGAGCGGCGGCCGATGGCTAGGCGGGCAAGCGTGTAGAGGGCAAGGACACCGCCTTCGCCGCGGTTGTCCTGACGCAGCAGGAAAAAGACGTATTTGACGGTGACGACAAGGATCAGCGTCCAGACGAGCAGCGACAGCAGGCCCAGAACCTCGACCTGCCGCAAGCCGTCGGCGGCGACGGGACGCAGCGCTTCGCGCAGGGCGTAGATCGGCGAGGTGCCGATATCGCCATAGACGACCCCGACAGCGCCGATGGTCAGCGCGGCAAAGCCCTTGGGGGCGTCGGCGTGATGCTCTTCGCCTTCGTCGCGAAGATAGGCCGCAATATCGAGTTCGTCTTCGTCAAAGAGCGGCAACTGCCGTTCACCTGACGCCGCAAGTTTGGGGTCATTCACGATGTTCATGGATATTTTCAGGATACGTGACCGAGGGCCCGGGATTGGGCGCGTCTCGTCGAAAGGATGAGACCCGTGCGCGGGTCTTCGGACACTCCGTCTCCGGCCGTGGCAGCGGCGGCATGCCGGACATTTTACGCTTTTGTGATGACCTGGGCAAGCGCCATTCTGCGCTGCGGCGTCATGGCCCGTGAGGGGCGTGTCAGGTGCCTGTCAGGGCTGGACGGTGAAGGGCGCGGGGAAGCGGAATTCCTCGAGGTTGGGGGTGGGGCCGATGCGGTCGACCACGGCGAAAAGGCCGGGTCCATCCAGCGGGGTCAGCACGCCATGCCACGTGCCGCGATGCAGGTTGATACCCTGCGCGCCATTGGTCAGGAACGCGCGGGGCGTGGCGGCGGGAGAGGGTGCCACGATGACGAGAAAGGGATGTTCCGACAGGGGCAGGAAGGCTTGCGAGCCTTCGGGATGGCGTTCGATCAGGTCGAAGTCATAGGGCAGCGCGCGGGTTTGCGCCTTGAAGACGGAAATGCCCGCGCGCCCGCCGGGGCCGAAGTCGAGCGCGGCGCGGTCGTGGTGGCGCTGGCAAAGGCCCGCGTTGATGAGGCGGAAGTCACCCGTGGATTCGAGGACATCGCCGAACGGGGCGAAGGCTTCGGCGGTGAGGGGTTCGAGGGGGAGCCTGTTCATCTGCGTGTCGCCTGTTGCAAGCGGGGGGCATTCTGCCCCCCGCACCCCCCTGAGAGTATTTCAGCAAGGATGAAGGGGGCGGGGGCGGGTTTCCGGTCAGCGGAAGGCGCCGAAGGCGCCGGGACCGCGCAGTTTGGCGTGGCGGTTCACGTCCTTGTAGAGAAGGTAGCGGAAGGGGCCGGGGCCTGCGGCGTAGCAGGCCTGCGGGCAATAGGCGCGCAGCCACATGAAATCGCCTGCCTCGACCTCGACCCAGTCCTGGTTGAGTTTGTAGACGGCCTTGCCTTGCAGCACGTAGAGGCCGTGTTCCATGACGTGGGTTTCCTCGAACGGGATGGTGCCGCCGGGTTGGAAGGTGACGATGTTCACGTGCATGTCGTAGCGCAGGTCGGCAGGGTCGACGAAGCGGGTGGTGGCCCAGACGCCGTTCGTATCGGGCATGGCGACGGGTTGCAGGGTCTTTTCGTTGGTCACGAAGGCCGCGGGGCGTTCGATGCCGGGGGCGGGTTCGTAGAGTTTGCGCACCCAGTGGAAGCGGGCGGGGGTAGCGCCTTCGGCCAGCAGGGTCCATTTCGCGCCGGCGGGGATATAGGCGTAGCCGCCTTCGTCAAGCTCGTGACCCTGCCCGTCGATGGTGAGGGTGACAAGGCCGCCCGTGACGAAAAGGACGTGCTGCACGCCCTCGTCCGGGTCGGGCGCGTCAGAGCCGCCGCCGGGGGCGACCTCGACCACGTATTGGCTGAAGGTTTCCGAGAAACCCGACATGGGGCGCGCGATGAGCCAGAGCTTGGTCCTGGTCCAGCCCGGCAGGGAACTGGTGACGATGTCGGAGAACACGCCGCGCGGAATGAAGGCATAGGCGTCGGTAAAGACGGCGCGGCCCGTCATCAGTTGCGTTTGCGGCGGCAGGCCACCGGGGGGGGTGTAATAGCTTGTCACGGCAGAATGTCCTTGAGGCGAAGTTCGGCGATGCGTTCGACCTGCGCGCAGGCGGTGGCGAATTCGGTTTCGGTGTCGTTGGTCAGGCGGGTGTGGAAGGCGGAAAGGATGCCGGCCTTGGTGTTGTCGCGGACGGCGATGATGAAGGGGAAGCCGTGCTTTTCCACGTAAGCCGTGTTGAGGCGCTGGAAGGTGGCGCGTTCGTCATCGGTCAGGGCGTCGAGCGCGGCGCTGGCCTGTTCGGCGGTGGATTCGGGCGTGAGGCGGCGCGCGGCGGCGAGTTTGCCCGCAAGGTCGGGGTGGGCGCGCAGCACGCCGAGGCGTTCGTCGCGGGTGGCCGTGCGCAGGATGCGGGCCAGCGCATTGGCAAGGCCCGTGGCGCTGTCATGCGCGGGGCCGAGTTCGAGGGCGAAGGCGCGCTCGGCGACCCAGGGCGAGTGTTCGACGATGCCGCCGAAGCGTTCGACGAAACGCTGTTTCGTCATCTGGCTGGGGCGTTCGATGCGGCGGTGCGGGTGGGTCTTGGCCCAGTGCTGCGCGATGTCGATGCGGCGCGGGAACCAGACGCCCGCATGGCCTTGGGCGTAGTCGAGGAATTTTTGCAAGCCCGCCACCTTGCCCGGTCGGCCGATGAGGCGGTTGTGCAGGCCGATAGAGAACATCTTGGCGCGGCCCGCCTGCCCTTCGGCATAGAGGGTGTCGAAGCTGTCCTTGAGATAGGTGAAGAACTGCTCGCCCGTGATGTAGCCCGGCGCCGTGGCAAAGCGCATGTCGTTGGCTTCCAGCGTGTAGGGAATCACGAGCTGGTCGCGGCTGCCCACCTCAATCCAATAGGGCAGGTCGTCGTCATAGGTGTCGGAAATCCAGTCGAGGCGGGCGGTTTCGGCCGTGAGGCGCACCGTGTTCATCGAACAGCGGCCCGTATACCAGCCGCGCGGGGGTTCGCCTGTGACCTCGGCATGCAGGCGGAAGGATTCGGCGATCTGGCGGGCCTCTTCCTCGGCTGGCATGTCGCGGTGGTCGACCCATTTGAGGCCGTGGGACGCGATTTCCCAGCCTGCGGCTTTCATCGCGGCGACCTGTTCGGGGTTGCGGGCAAGGGCCGAGGTGACGCCGTAGATGGTGACGGGGATGCCACGTTCGGTGAACAGGCGGTGCAGCCGCCAGAAGCCCGCGCGCGCGCCGTAATCGTAGATCGATTCCATGTTCCAGTGGCGCTGGTTTGGCCACGGGGCGGCGCCCGCGATGTCGGACAGGAAGGCTTCGGACTGGCCATCGCCGTGCAGGATGTTGTTTTCGCCCCCTTCTTCGTAGTTCAGCACAAGGGAGACGGCGATTTTCGCGCCATCGGGCCATTTTGCGTCGGGCGCATCGGGGCCGTGGCCACGGAAATCGCGGGGGTAACGGTTCACGGGGATTATCCTTTGAAGCCAGATTAACGGCACCTTAGGGCGCAAATCGGGCGGGGTTTATCAAAAAATCCCGATAAGACCTTTTCGGCTTCGGTCCGGTCGCCTTTCGCCCCTGTGATGGGTTAAGCTTTGGGCAAATGGAGGCGCGAATGGCCGGACGGTTGACGACTCATGTGCTGGATACCGCGCGGGGCAAGCCTGCTGCGGGGGTGAAGATCATGCTTTACCGTGTCAGCGGCAACAGCCATCGCAAGATTGCCGAAACCGTGACCAATGCCGACGGGCGCACCGATGCCCCGATGCTGACGCCGCTTCAGGCGGGCAGCTACGAGCTGGTGTTCTGCGCGGGCGACTATCTGCGCGCCACCGGACAGGCGACGGGCGAGGTGCTGTTTCTTGACGAGATTCCGATCCGCTTCGGCGTGCCGGACCCCGAGGCGCATTACCATGTGCCGCTTTTGATTTCGCCCTTTGCCTATTCGACCTATCGCGGGTCGTAGGGGTTTACCGTTTCGATTCCCGTGACGGCATAGGCGTCAGGCGTATCGGTTGCCAGAGTGGCGCCGTTCGCGCGGGCGATGGCGGCCAGCATCGCCGTGGCGGCGGGCAGGCTGTTTCGGGCGTTGATCGCTGCAAGGTCGCGGGCGGCGGCGCTGTCAAAGGGCAGGATGCGGCCCGAAAAATCGGTATCCATCATCTCGTCGATGGCGGCGATAAGGCGCTTGGCCTGCGGCTGGCGTGTGGCGGCGGTGAGGAGTTCGGCCTCGGTCACGGTCGAGACGTAGAGGCTGGCGGCGGGCTGGCCCGCGAACCAATCGAGAAGCGCGGGCGAAGGGTCGGCCCGAAGCAGGGCCGCAAGGACCGGTGTATCGAGCAAGATCATCAGTTGCCCCGCTTGGGCAGGGCCAGCGAGATGCCGCCCAGCGCCTTGAACCGCGCGTGGATCTGCTGGCCAAGATCGGCGCGGGGATCGGTCGCGCCCACGGCTTCGCGCAGGATGTCGCGGGCCTCTTCCTCCATCGAGCGCAGATTGGCGGCGGCGCGCTGTTTGAGACGCAGCTTCACGTCGTCTTCGAGGCTGCGGATGATGATACTGGCCATGACAAGCTCCGGTTTGCCAGACCAGTAACGGTTGCCATCAGTGATATCTTAGTCCTTGAGCCCCGCCATCGCGCGGCGCAGTTCATCGCGGCAATGGGCGGCCATGAAATCGGTGAAAAGCCGGACCTTGGGGTCCTTGAGGCGGCGGTGCTGCGACAGGACCGAAAGCTGGGTGGCCATCGGCGGCGTGGCCGTGCAGACGGGAACCAGACGGCCGGTGCGCAGGTGGTCGGCAATCTCGAAGATCGGCTTCATCACGATGCCGCGCCCGTCGAGCGCCCAGCCTGTCAGCACATCGCCATCGTCGGATTCGAAGGGGCCGGTGATCTCGAACCGGCGCGGGCCGTCGGGGGTAAGGAGGTTCCACTGGAACTCTTTCGCGCCGGGGAAGCGCAGGTTGAGACAATCGTGACGGTCGGCCACCAGCGCCGCGCCATCGACCGGGTTGCCACGGCGGGCGATGTAGTCGGGGGCGGCGCAGAGGACGCGGGGGCAATCGGCCACGAGCCGGACCTTGAGGGTGGAATCCTCGAGCAGGCCAAGGTGGAAGGCGACGTCCAGCCCTTCGGCGGTGACGTCGATGCTGCGGTCTGAAAGGCGCAGGCGGACGTCGATTTGCGGGTAAAGGTCCTTGAAGCGCGGCACATGGGGCGCGATGAAGCGGCGGCCGATGCCAAGGGGGGCCGCGACAAAGATGGTGCCGCGCGGGTTTTGCGTGACATCCATCACGGCGGCTTCGGCCTCGTCTATGCTTTCCAGCACCTTGCGCGCGCCGTCATAGAAGATGCGGCCGTTTTCGGTGGGTTGCAGCGAGCGGGTGGTGCGGTTGAACAGCCGCACGCCAAGGTGCTTTTCAAGTTCGGATATGCGGGCCGATGCCACGGCGGGAGAGCAGCGCTGGTCGCGGGCGGCCGCACTCATGCTGCCCAATTCGTAGACACGGACGAACATTCTGATGTTGTTGACGTAGGACAATCCCGCGCGCCCCTATTATCTGGCCCGTTTTGAAAGTGTTGGGCTATTTGCAGGATTAACAGAGGAATAGGGGTGGGTATAGCTTTTCGCAAACGGATGAAGGGTCGCGCCGATGTATGACTGGGCTGTGCTGTGGGAATGGGTCGAGCTTGCGGCGCGCTGGACGCATGTGATCACGGCCATCGCGTGGATCGGGTCCAGCTTCTATTTCATCGCGCTGGACCTCGGGCTGCGGAAATCGCCCGATTTGCCGGCAGGCGCCTATGGCGAGGAATGGCAGGTTCACGGCGGCGGGTTCTACCACATCCAGAAATACCTTGTGGCCCCCGAACGCCTGCCCGACCACCTGATCTGGTTCAAATGGGAAAGCTACGCCACATGGCTTTCGGGTTTTGCCATGCTGGTGCTGGTCTACTACCTCGGCTCTGAGCTTTACCTGATCGATCCTGCGGTGATGGAATTGACCGCGTGGCAGGCGATTGCGATTTCGGTCGCCTCGCTGGTGTTCGGCTGGCTGGCCTATACCACGATCTGCCGTGTCTTTGTGAACGCGAACCAGACGGCGGTGATGGTGGCGCTGTTCGGGGTGCTGGTGGCGATGGCATGGGGGTATACGCATGTCTTTTCGGGCCGTGCCGCGCTGATCCATCTGGGGGCGTTCACGGCGACGATCATGTCGGCCAATGTGTTCATGGTCATCATTCCGAACCAGAAGATCGTGGTGGCGGACCTCAAGGCGGGTCGCACGCCCGATCCGAAATATGGCCGCATCGCCAAGCAGCGCAGCACGCATAACAACTATCTGACGCTTCCGGTGCTGTTCCTGATGCTGTCGAACCATTACCCGCTGGTCTTTGCGACCGAGTGGAACTGGCTGATCGCGTCGCTGGTGTTCCTGATGGGGGTGACGATCCGGCACTGGTTCAACTCGCGCCATGCGGGCAAGGGCAATCCGCATTGGACCTGGGGGCTGACGGTCATTCTGTTCCTTGTCATCGCGTGGCTGTCGACGGCGCCGATGCGGCATGTGGACGACACGGCGATGAACGGCGCGGCGCTGGTCTATGCCAGCGCCGAAGGGTTCGACGATGTGGTGGGTATCGTGCAGGGGCGCTGTTCGATGTGCCATGCCGCCGAACCGGGGTGGGACGGACTGGCATGGCCGCCGAAGAATGTGGTGCTGGAAACGCCCGCCCAGATCGCGCACGAGGCGCGGCGCATCTATATGCAGGCGGGCATTACCCATGCCATGCCCCCCGCGAACCTGAGCTATATCGAACCGGCCGAGCGGGCGCGCATCGTCGAATGGTTCCGCAACGCGCAGCGCGGCGGGGTGGAAGGCTAGGGCAGGAAGATCACGTCCGACACCAGCGGCACGGAGTCGAAGAAATAGACCGATGTGCTGCCCAGCGTGATGTAGGCATTGCCACCGTCGTCGAGGATGGCAAAGTCTGTGCCTTGGGTCAGGATGATGTGGTCGACCCCGCTGGTGAAGCCATGCACGGCATCGTTGCCCTCGCTTCCATTGGCGGCAAAGACGAAGCTGTCGGCCCCTGCCCCGCCGAAAAGCGTGTCGTCGCCCATGCCCCCTGAAAGGCTGCCGCCCTCGGCGCTGGCGTGAAGCACATCGTCGCCGCCGCCGCCCATCAGCGTGCTTTGCCCTGACAGACCGACCAGCGTTTCATTGCCCGCGCCACCCGTGGCGGTGACACCCCCCGTGGCCACGATCCGCAGACCCAGCGCAAGCGTGGTCAGGCCGACTGGCGTGGTCAGGCCGACAAGCGTCAGCGACGAAAGCCCGTCCCCCAGCACGAGGTTGCCTGCCCTGACCGCTGCGGTGGCAAGCAGGCTGTCCCAGTTCAGCCCCGCGCGCAGGGTCAGTTCGATCCTGTCGGCACTGGCGGCAAAATCGGTGATCCGGTGGAAACCGCCCGCCGTCAGGTCGACGGCGAAAAGATCGCGGCCCGCGCCGCCGCTTGCCGTATCGTTGCCCGCGCCCAGCGCGACCAGATCGTCGTCGCCACCGCCCAGAAGGCTGTCATTGCCCGCGCCGCCGTCGAGCGTGTCGTTGCCCGCCCCCGCGTCGAGCAGGTCGTTGCCCGTGCCGCCCGAGAGCAGATCGTCGCCATGGCCCGCGCGCAGCGTATCGTTGCCGCCCGCACCGTCGAGCGCGTCATTGCCCCAGCCAAAGCCGCGCAGGCTGTCGACAAGGGTCGAAAGCGTTTCGGACGCCGCCGTTCCGGCGAGGGGTGTTGTCACCCATGCGGTGGACAGCCCCTTTGCGCCGGCAGCAGCAAGCAGCGCCAGCGCCGCAGGGGCCGAAATGCCCGCAAGGACAAGCCGCATGTCGCCGATCAGGAACACGGCATCGGGAAAAGCGGGATCGGCGTTCTGCAAAAGCGAAAGGGGCGACAGGCCCGCAAGATCATCGGCGGAAAGCACGAGCCGGTCGCCCTGTGCGGCGTTGAAATCGGCAAGGACGATATCGCCTGCGCCTTTGGTTCCGATGACGAAGGTGTCTGCGCCCGTGCCGCCCTCGACCCAGAGGGTGCGGCTTTGCCCCGTATCGGCCCCCAGCAGGAACAGATCGGCCCCCGCGCCGCCGATCAGGGCCGCGCTGCCCTCGCTTGCGGCAAGGGTATCGTTGCCAAGGCCGCCGTAGATTTCGCAACTGCCGAAGGCCACGGACAGGCGGTCATCGCCGTCGCCGCCGGTCAGCGTGTCATTGCCAAGACCGCCGTAAAGCGCATCGTTGCCCGCCCCGCCGTCAAGCAGGTCGTTGCCTGCCGCGCCGACAAGAACGTCGTGTCCCGCATCGCCGTAGATCAGGTCGTCGCCTTCGCCGCCGTTGGCGTGGTCATCGCCCGCGCCGCCGTAGATGGTGTCGGCCGCCGAACTGAACAGGCTTTCGGCAAAGGATGCGCCGAGGATCGTGTCGCGCCCCGCGCCGCCGGAAAGGCGGTTGTCGTCATATCCGTCGGAAAGCCAGTCGTCGCCATCGTCGCCGGAAAGCGAATCTGCCCCCATGCCGCCGGAAAACCGGTCGTCACCGCTGCCGCCCAGCAGCGTATCCTGCCCGTTGCCCGCGTCGAGCAGGTCGTTGCCCGCATCGCCTGCAAGGCTGTCGGACCCGTCCGCGCCGTAAAGACTGTCATGCCCCGATCCGCCGAAAAGCGTGTCGCCCCCTGCCTCGCCGTGAACAAGGTCGTTGCCGCCATCGCCTGCCAGCATGTCTTCGGCGCCCAAGGTGCTGGTGCCATCCTCGCCCAGAAGCGTGTCGTCCCCCGCGCCGCCAAAGGCCGTATCCCGCCCGAAGCCGCCCTGAAGCAGATCGGAGCCGCCGGCACCTTCGAGACTGTCGGCCCCGTCGCCGCCGAAAAGGCGGTCGTTGCCCTCGTCGCCGCGCAGCGTGTCGCGGCCGTTGCCGCCCAAGAGCAGGTCGTTGCCAAGCCCGCCCGCGACGAGGTCGTCGCCCTCATCGCCCGAAAGCTGGTCGTTGCCCGCGTCGCCGTTCAGGCGGTCATGTCCGGTGCCGCCGTCGACCGTGTCATCCCCCGCGCCGCCATAGGCAAGATCATCGTCACGTTCGAGGATCGCATAGCCCGACAGGGGGGGCAGGTAGGCATAGGGACCGCAGACGAGCCTGTCGTTGCCATCTTCGCCCCGCAAGACATCGTTGCCGCTGCCGCCGTCGAGCGTGTCGTCGCCCGCACCGCCTGCGACCGTGTCTTGCCCCGTGCCTGCGTCAAGCGTGTCTTGCCCCTCGTCTCCGGCAAGGCTGTCGTTGCCCGCGCCGCCGAACAGGGCGTCTTGCCCTGCCCCGCCGCGCAAGATGTCGGCGCCAACGCCAGAGCCGAGGCTGTCGTCGCCCGCGCCCCCGTCGAGCGTATCGTTGCCCCAGTCGCCTGACAGGCTGTCACTGCCACCCTCGCCCCGCAGCGCATCGCCGCCGAGGCCCCCTGCAAGCGTGTCGTCACCCTCGCCGCCGGTGAGTTGGTCGTTGCCGTCGTCGCCGGCCAGCGCGTCGTTGCCGCTGCCGCCGGAAAGCGCATCGTCGCCCGCGCCGCCTGACAGGCTGTCATCGTCGCCCTCGCCGTTCAGCCTGTCGTTGCCCGCGCCGCCCGTGGCGGTGTCGTCGCCCCAGCCGCCCGAGAAGATGTCGTTGCCTGCGCCGCCCGCGTAGCTGTCGGGCAAGGCGTATTCGATCTGCGCCGCGGCCAGAGGGGCGGTGTATCCCGCAAGCGTGACCGTGATGTCGCCGATGTGCAGCTCTGTTCGGTCTGCCAGCACGGTGACGGCAAGCGCGGCCCGATCTGGCAGATAGAGGCGCAGGCGGTCGCTTGCCGAGAAGCCCGCCACCACGGCCGAGGTGGCGGGGCCGCTGCGGCCAAGCACGAAAACATCGCTGCCCGCCCCGCCGACCAGCAGCGCGCCCCCGCCAAGGGCTGTCAGCGTGTCGTTGCCATCGCCCCCGTCCAGAGTCGCGCCAAAGCCCGAGGCGGCAAGCGCATCGGCGCCAAGGCCGCCGGAAAGACTGTCGGCACCCGCGCCCGCGTCGAGACGGTCATTCCCTGCACCACCGTAAAGCGTATCGTCGCCCGCATCGCCGCGCAGCGAGTCGTTGCCCGTCCCGCCGGTCAGCGCATCGCCGCCAAGGGCGCCAAGCAAGGTATCGTCACCTGCCAGCCCGTCGAGCGCGCCAGCAGCGCTGCCGGAGGGGAGTGTCAGAAGGTCATTGCCGGATGTGGCCGCCACGCCGCTTTCCCCCTGAATGCGGAAAGCGGGCGCAAAGCGCCCCGCGGGTCGGGTGCAAGATGAAATGCCAACCGCTCAAAGCTTACCGTGATTTTCCCTTGGGCCAAGGGGCAAGCCTAAGGCGGCGTGGTTAACGAACCCTTAACAAAACCGCCTATTGCGGGCGGGCATAGGTTCGGGTTCCGTCCATGCGGCCGAAATCGGCAAGGGAAAAGCGCCATTCCGTGGTTTGGCGATAGACCTCGCCCCGTTCGAGTTCGATCGAGGGGAAACCGGGCTGGTTGGGGGCGTCGGGCCAGTTCTGCGCCTCGATGGCAAGGCCTTCGAAAGCGCCGCCACCGGGGCGGCGGGCATCGCGGGCGTCATAGACCTGAACCGCGGGTTCCGTCGTGGCCACCCGCATCGACACGCCGGATTGTCCCGACAGGGTCAGCACCTCGCGCAGGGGTTGGCGGGTTTCCGACAGGCAATAGCAGGTGTCGAATTCGGGCGAGCCGGGGGCGATGCGGCGGGTTTCGTTGAAGTCCATCCCGGTTCCAGCCGTGGCGCGGATTTCGCCCGTGGGGGTGAAATCGGGCGTGGTGGGCAGGTAGCGGCCGGATTTGACCTGCAAACTGTGGCCCGCATAGTTTTCGGTGCCGTCAAGGTTCCAGTAGCTGTGATTGGCAAAATTGACGAGCGTCGTGCGGTCGGTCGTGACCGTCACCTCAAGCCGCAGGGTGGCGCGGTCGTCCACGGTATATTGCGCGGTGACGCGGCGGTTTCCGGGAAAGCCGCCTTCGCCATCGGGCAGATCGAGCCGCAGGGTGCAACTGCGCTCGGACACCTCGGCCAGGGTCCAGACCTTGAGATGCGTGCCCTGCGTGCCGCTGTGCAGGCAATGGCGGTTGTTGAAATTCGCCTCGAAGCTGTGGGGCTGGCCTGCGATATCGGCCTTGGCATGGGTCAGCCGGTTGACGACAGGGCCGATCAGCGAACCGTGGTAGCGCATGTCGCCTTCGTAATCGGCAAGGCGGTCAGAGCCGAGCGTCAGGTTGCGCGGCACGCCGGCAAGCCAGACACCTTGCAGAACGGCGCCCCAGGTCAGAACTGAAACGGTCAGGTCACCATGACCCAGCGTGATACGGCTGACCGCACGCCCGTCTGCCGTCGCCCCGAAGGGCGCTATTCCGATCTGTCGGCTTTTCATTCCACCATTCCCCACAATCCCGCCGCAATTGGTGACGCGACAGGGCCGTGCGGTCAAGTCTTTGGACGACAAGGCAGAGTCGCCGCCACCGCCCCGCAGGGGGACAGTGGCGGGAATGCAGCGTTACAGGAAGGGCGCTTCGAAAATGGTTTCGATATCGTTGCTGCCATAGGTGCCGTTTATCGTGATCGACAGGCCGTTGATATCGAACGTGGTCGTTCCGGCGTTGTTCGACACGGTCGTCATATCCCAGTTTTCGACGTAGATGCTGTCTTCGCCAGCGACGAAATCGGTGATCGTCTTGCTGCCGGTCGTTCCGTAGAACTCGAACCGGTCAGAGCCGGAACCGCCGGACATGACGTCATCGCCGTCGCCGCCGTCGATCGAGTCGTTGCCGCCGCCGCCGGACAGGCTGTCGTCACCCTCCATTCCGACAAGGATATTGCTTGTGCCGTCACCGGTGAGCGTGTCGTCACCCTCGTTGCCCGAAAGGCCTTCGAACCCGTCGAGCGTGATGGTGCCATAGGGTGTTGTCACGGCCCCGTTGGCAAAGGTCAGGTTGACGCCCGCGGTATAGGCTTCGGTGACGATCGAGACGACACCGTCATAGTCCTGCAGCCCGTAGGTCTTGTACCATGCGAAAAGGTCGATGCCGTCGCCGCCGTAAAGCGTGCTGCCCGTGCCCGAGGCGCTGATCGTATCGTCACCCGTGCCGCCATAGACGGTATTGCCGTCGCCGTTGACGGCGATCACATCGTCGCCGCCACCGCCGTAAACCGTGTCGGATCCATCCTCGGCGATGATCTTGCTGTCCTCATTGCTGCCGAACAGGGCCGTTGCGCCGCTGCGCAGCACGTCGACATCCTCGCCCGAGATGACAACGTCGGTCAGGACAAGACCCGCAGGCAATGCGCTGGCGTAGAAGGTGCCGTTGATCGCCACGGTGCGGTAACCAAGGTGGAAGTAGGTGACGTCCACCCCCTTTTCCTGCCCGTAGCTGATGTCGGAATCGCTTATCGACCATGTCGTTTCGATCAGCACCCGGTCCTGACCGGGGTCGTAGTCGAGGATCAGCGTCAGGTCGCCGTCAAAGCGGCTGTCGTCGATGATGATGAAGTAATCGCTGTCCGAGCCACCATAGACCGTGTCCCAGTTGCCGCCGCCGGTAATCGTGTCGTCACCCGTGTTGCCGTAGATCACATCCGAACCCATCCCGCCCGAGATGGAATCCTGCCCGCCGTTGCCATAGATCGTCTCGCGGTGGTCGCTGCCGGTGATCGTATCCGAGGCGATGCTGCCCTCGATCTTGATATCGGCGAATTCGAGCGCCCTGAGCGACGTGATCCCCGTAAAGGTCACCGACGAGAAGCTGTCGCCGATCACGAGTGCGCCGCCTTCGATGCGGGCAAGGTCGTCGATGTTCTGGCCCGCCCCGAGGGTCAGGTTCAGAAAATCCTGCGTGGTGTTGAAGTCGGTGACCGTATCGCGTCCGGCGTCGCGCAGATCGACATAGATGGCATCCGAGCCTTGGCCCCCGGTCAGGACGTCGTTTCCTTCGCCGCCGTTCAGCGCATCGTCACCGTTGCCGCCGAGAAGCGTGTCATTGCCGTCCCCGCCGCGGACGACGTCGTCGTTGCCGCCGCCCTCTTGCGAGTCGTTGCCCTCGCCACCGTAGAGGTCGTCATATCCCATGCCGCCGCGCAGCGTGTCGTTGCCGCCAAAACCGTAAAGGACGGTGTCGCCCCAACCGTTCGAAACGGCATTCGCCGCCGTCACCAGATTGTTGCCTTCGGGATCGGTCTGGCCGAACTGGTTCGAGAATGAATTGGCAAGGATCATGCTGGCCATCAGCTTCGACCAGTCGGCGCGAAGCACGCCGGACAGGAACACACGGCCGTCGATCCATGTGCCGTTGTACATTTCGTCGAAGCTGAAGGTGTTGCCGATGTCGGCCAAGCTGCGCTGGTCATAGGTCCAGACCAGCTTGTCACCCTGCGTCAGGTTGAAGTCGGCGATATCGACATCGCTCACGGCGTAGGAATTGACCGCCACGGTATCGGCACCAAGGCCAAGCGTGACAGACTGGGTGTCAGCGGCGTTGACGTAGATGACGTCGTTGCCCGCCCCGCCGACAAAGTAGGTCGTGTTGTTGAAGCTGCCTGTCAGCGTGTCGTTGCCGTCGCCGCCGTTCAGCAGGGCGCTTCCGTCATAGGACGTGATCTGGTCGTCGCCCGCGCCGCCGATCAGCGTGGCGTCATAGCCGCCGTCCAGCGCGTAGATAAGGTCGTTGCCCGCGCCGCCGTCGGCATAGCCCGTCTCGTACAGCACAACATGGTCATTGCCGCCGCCTGCGTCGATCTCGCCCTTTCGGGTGAAGATCATGTCGCCGCCGTCGCCGCCCGAGATGGATTCGCCGTTGCTGCCCCAAGCGCCGAAGATGGTGTCATTGCCACCGCCGCCGTAGAAGCTGTTGGTGCCGTCCCAGTCATCCATCGCGTCGTCGCCGTCGCCGCCGTAAAGGTCGTCGTCGCCTTCCTCGCCGCGCAGGCTGTCGTTTCCGGCATCGCCGAAAAGCGTGTCCGAGCCGAAGTCGCCGCGCAATGTGTCGGCCCCCGAACCGCCGAAGATCTGGTCGTCGCCGTCGCCGCCCTGCGCCGAGTCGTCGCCCCCGTCGCCATAGACGCGGTCGGCACCGTAGACGGACTGGATCGTATCGTTGCCGTCACCCGCGTTGATGGTGTCGGCCCCGCCTTCGCTGGCGTTGTGGTTGTTGTCGGCATACCAGTCGCCCTTGAGCGAGTCATTGCCACCCGCGCCGATGATCAGGTCACGGCCGGCCCCGCCATAGACCTCGTCATCGCCCGCGCCGCCATCGAGCGTATCGGCCCCGAAATCGCCGTTCAGCCTATCGTTGCCAAGGTCGCCTTTGACGTTGTCGTTCCCATCCTCGCCGTCAAGATCGTCATCCCCCGCGCCGCCGCCGATGCTGTCGCGGCCCGATCCCCCCCGGATGCTGTCGTTGCCCGCATCGCCAAGCACCGTATCGTCGCCCGAGGCCGCGTAGATTTCGTCGTTGCCGTTGCCGCCCGAGACGCTGTCGTTGTCGGGTCCGATGAAATCGCCGATTTGCGGATAGCTGCCGTTCGCCCAGTCGCCCGCGTTGATGACGTCGTTTCCGTCACCGCCCAGAACGGTGTCGTTTCCGATATCCGCGTCGATGTAATCATCGCCCGCTTCGCCAAGGATCGAATCCGAACCGTCGCCCGCCGTGATGGTGTCGCGGCCGGCACCGCCAAGCACCGTGTCCGCGCCGAAGCCGCCGTTGATTTCATCGTCGCCGTCGCCGGCGGCCAGACTGTCGTTGCCGAAATCGCTGTTCATGAGGTCGTCGCCCGCACCGCCGGTCAGGCTGTCGGCTCCGAAGCCGCCGGTCAGGGTGTCGTCGCCCTCCTCGCCGTTCAGGTCGTCATTGCCGTGATCGCCGGTGAGATTGTCGTTTCCGGCGCCGCCGGTCACGGTATCATTGCCAGAGGCGGCATAGAGGCTGTCATGTCCGGCACCGCCGCGCAGCAGGTCATTGCCCAATTCGCCGATGATCACGTCATCGGCATCGCCACCGTCGAGCGTGTCGTCGTTTTCGCCGCCGAAGATGGTGTCGTTGCCCGCGCCGCCGCTGACCGAGTCGTTGCCTGCGTTGCCCTCGATGCTGTCGCCACCGTCGCCGCCAAACAGCCTGTCGTTGCCGTCGCCGCCGAAGATGTTGTCATTGTCGCCCTCGCCCGAGAGGCTGTCGTTGCCGCGCCCGCCATAAAGGCTGTCGCTGCCCCAACCGGCCGCAAAGGTATTGTTGTCGTTGGGCAGGGCCAGATCGTCGAAATCCTTGCTGTCCGGAATGGCGAATTCGAAATCGGCCTCGGTCAGCACATAGCCGGCCGGAAGGTTCGTGATGTTCAGGAAACCGTTGAATATGGCCGAGGTGCCGGTCTGGTTGATCATGCCCGCCGAGAACTCGAACCCCGGCGTGACATAGACGCGGATCTTGTCGCCCTGCGCCTTGTTGTAATCGGTGATCGTGGTCGGCACGGGACGGACGACGAACTGGTCGGCCCCCGCCCCGCCTGTCAAAAGCATGAAGGCGTCGCCGACGAGCGTGTCGTTGCCATCGCCCCCGTCCATCGTGTCAAAGTTGCCGCCAAGCAAAAGGTCGGCCCCCGCGCCGCCCAGAACAGAGCTGCCGCCCCCCGACGCGATCGTATCGTTGCCTGCGCCCCCGTCGAAAGCGTCGCCCCCGTCTCCGATCAGGCTGTCGGCCCCGTCGCCCCCGCCAAGCGAGTCGGTGCCCATAAAGGGGCCTGACGTGATCGTGTCGTTGCCCGCCCCGCCCAGAAGCGTGTCGTTACCGTTGCCGCCAAAGATCAGGTCGGCCCCGCCGTTGCCGGAAACGCCGTCGTCGCCGTCGCCGCCATAAAGCGTATCGTTGCCCGTGGCGGCCGAGGTGTCGTCGCCCGTGATGATGTCATTGCCACCCGATCCGAGGACAAGGTCATTGCCCGCCCCCCCTGAAAGCGAGTCGGTGCCATCGGCCGTGTCGATGTCGGTCGGATTGCTGCCGCCGAAGAGCTGGTCGTCGCCCGCGCCGCCGTCGATGGTGTCCTTGCCCTCGCCGCCAAAGGCGATGTCGTTGCCCGCTCCGGCAAAGATCACGTCGTTTTCGGTCAGGCCGTAGAAGGTGTCGTCCCCGTTGCCGCCGGACAGGCTGTCATCGCCCGCGTCGCCCGCGAGGTAATCGTTGCCGTCGCCGCTGGCGAGGCTGTCATGTCCAATTCCGCCCGAAAGCCCGTCATCGCCCGCGCCGCCGTCGAGCGTGTCATTGCCATCGTCGCCCAGCATGATGTCGTTGCCTGCATCGCCTGCCAGGCTGTCATTGGCCGCGCCGCCATCGACCCGGTCGTTGCCCGCCCCGCCCAGCAGCGTGTCGGCGCCAAGGCCGCCAAGCGCCGTATCGTCGCCGTCGCCGCCATCGAGCAGGTCATTGCCCGTTTCGCCGTCGAGCAGGTCGTTGCCCGCTTCGCCCTTGGCCGAGTCGTTGTCGCTCCCGCCGAACAGAAGGTCATGGCCAAGGCCGCCGTTCAGCGTGTCGTCGCCCGCCTCGCCCATATGAATGTCGGCACCGTCGCCGCCGGTCAGGCTGTCGTTGTTGCTGCCCCCCGACAGGGTGTCATCGCCCGCGCCGCCGTTCAGCGTGTCGTTGTCGAGATCACCCGAGAGGAAATCGTTGCCGGTGCCGCCGTCGAGCAGATCGTCGCCCGCAGCGCCAAGCAGGGCGTCGGCATTCTCGTTGCCGCGCAGGGTGTCGTTGCCATCGTCGCCCGATAGCAGATCGTCGCCGAGGCCGCCTTCAAGCAGATCGGCCCCCTCGTCGCCGTAGACGGTGTCGTTGCCCGTGCCGCCGTAAACCTTGTCGTCATCGGCCCCCGCGTGGACCGAGTCGTGCCCGTCGCCGCCATTGATCAGGTCGTTGCCCGCGTCGCCGTTCAGGTCGTCATTGCCGGTTTCGCCAAGGATGCTGTCGTTGCCGCTTCCGCCGTAAAGCTCGTCAAGGCCGGCCCCGCCCAGAATCGTATCGTTGCCTGCCCCGCCATAGACCAGATCGATGCCATCATCGGCCGAGATGCTGTCGCCATCGGCCGGGTTTTCAATGGCCGGACCGTTGGATTCACCATAGATCGTCTCATTGCCGCGCCCGCCCTGCACCGTATCGGCCCCGCCGCCGGCAAAGATGGTGTCGTTGCCGTCGCCACCCCGAAGCGAGTCGTTCCCCGCGCCTGCGTCGATGCCGTCGCTGCCGCCAAGTCCGTCGATGGTGTCGGCGTTCGGGGTGCCAATCAGCGTATCTGCAAGGTCGGTGGGGGTGGTCATGGAACATACTCCGTAAAACGGGGTATGCGTCATGACCATGCCGCTGGCCCCTTGGGGGCAAGGGCAGGATCAGGGCCGGAAACCGGCGATACCCCTTACAAATAAACCTGATGCCCTGCGGGTCAGGACACCGAATGCAACCATGATAAGTGGTTCATCCGTTTTCGCATAGGAAAAAGTTTGTTTCCGGAACCCGCTTTTTACGGGCCGCTGCCCGCGCCAAGGCAGGTGGTCATGCCATCGGCAAGCGCGGTCAGCAGCGCGGCATAGGCAGCGGGACCGGGTTCGAGGGTCGA
The DNA here is from genome assembly GCF_014243445.1 of Paragemmobacter straminiformis. Classification (GTDB taxonomy): domain Bacteria; phylum Pseudomonadota; class Alphaproteobacteria; order Rhodobacterales; family Rhodobacteraceae; genus Paragemmobacter; species Paragemmobacter straminiformis. The sequence continues at coordinate 298,432 of NZ_JACLQD010000003.1, read as the reverse complement.
TCCGACGGGATCGAGCGCGGGGCCAAGGCGCAGGCCCGCGCCGCTGGCCAGTTGTTCGGCCAAGGCGGGGTCGTGCTGCGCCTCGGGGAACAGGCAGGCCGCCTGACCCGCTGCCAGCGCATCGGTCAGGGCCGACAGCTTCGCCGCCCCCGGCGCGGTTGCATCGCCCAGCGCGATCGAGCCGAGGATCTTCAGCCCGTAATGCGCCGAGAAATATCCGTAGGCATCGTGATAGGCGACGATCGGGCGGTCGGAATAGGGCGCAAGCTGCGCGGCAAGGCGCGTGTCGAGCGCCGCGATGCGGGCATCGGCGGCCTTGGCATTGGCCGCATAGGTCGCGGCGTTGGCGGGGTCGAGCCGCGACAGTTCGGCCGCGACAAGCGGCAGCCAGTGGCGGGCATTGTCGGGGTCAAGCCATGCGTGGGGATCGGTGCCGGAATGGTCATGGCCGTCGTGGCCGTGGTCGTCGTGGCCGTCGTGATCCGCCTCCATATGGGCGCCGTCCGCGCTGAAGGCGCGGGTTTCGGTTTCGGGCGCATCGAGCAGCGCAAGGCTGGTGCCGGTCGTCAAACCCCGCAAGGCGCGGTCGAGCCAAGGGGTCAGTTCGGGGCCGATCCAGACCACCAGCTGCGCCTCGGCCAGCGCCTGCGCCTGCGAGGGGCGAAGCTGGAAGTCATGTTCCGACGCGCCCTTGGCCAGCAGCAGCGCGGGGCTGCCCAGATCGCCCATCACCTGCGCCACAAGCGCGTGGACAGGGGGAATATCGGTGACCACGCGCGGCACTTCGGCGCTGGCGGTGGCGGGGGCCGTGATGGGGGCCGTGGCGGCAAGGCTGGTCAGCAGGAATGATATGATATAACGCACGGGTTCAGCCATGTTGCGGTGTCGCGGAGGGTTGTGTATGTTATATCATAACATGTCAAGAGGGCCGCGCCATGCATGACCATTCCGAAGCCTGCCCCGGATGCGCCGCGCCCGAAGTGGCCTTTGCCCGCCATGACCACAGCCATTGCGCCGCCGATGTGATGGGCCGCGCCGAGGTGCTGGCGAATGCCCAAGGCGCGCGGCTAACCCCCGTGCGGCGGCGGGTGCTGGAAATCCTTCTCGAAGAGCATCGCGCGCTGGGCGCTTACGAGGTGCTGGAACGCCTCGCCTCGGACGGGTTCGGCAACCAGCCGCCCGTGGCCTATCGGGCGCTGGATTTTCTGGTGGAACAGGGCTTGGCGCATCGCATCCAGCGGCTGAACGCCTTTGCCGCCTGCATGCACCCCGGCGAGGCGCATGCCCCGGTCTTTCTGATCTGCCACAGGTGCAACGCCGTGGCCGAGGCCGATGCCGCCCCCGTGCGCGCGGCTTTGGATGGCGCGGCGGCGGGCCTTGGCTTTGCCATCGACCGCAGCACGGTGGAAGCCGTGGGCCTGTGCCCGCGCTGTCAGGGAGGGCAGGCATGAGCCTGATCGAAGCCAAGGGGCTGTCAATCCGTCTGGACGGGCACGAGGTGTTGTCGCGCGTGACCCTGCGGGTCGAAGCGGGCGAGATCGTCACCATCCTCGGCCCCAACGGGTCGGGGAAATCGACGCTTCTGCGGGCGCTTCTGGGCATCCTGCGCCCTGCCGAGGGCGAGGTGATCCGGCAAGCGGGCCTGCGCGTGGGTTACGTGCCGCAGCGGCTTTCCGTCGACCGCAGCCTGCCGATGACGGCGCGGCGCTTCCTGTCCTTGCCGCATCGCGTGGCCGATGCCGATGCCGCCGCGGCCCTTGCCCGCGTGGGTGTCCCCGAGGTCGCCGCGCGGCAGATGGGCGATCTGTCGGGCGGGCAGTTCCAGCGCGTGCTGCTGGCCCGCGCCTTGCTGTCGCGGCCCGATCTTCTGATCCTCGACGAACCGACGCAGGGGCTGGACCAACCCGGCGAGGCCGCCTTTTACCGCCTGATCGAGGAGGTGCGGCGCGAAACCGGCGTTGCCGTGCTGATGGTGAGCCATGATCTGCACGTGGTGATGGCGGCGTCTGACCGGGTGATCTGCCTGAACGGCCATATCTGCTGCGAGGGAACGCCGCGCGTCGTGTCGACCGCGCCGGAATACCGCGCGCTGTTCGGGCTTGGCACCCAGGGGGCGCTGGCGCTTTACCAGCATGTCCACGACCACAGCCACGACCATGACCACGGGCACGGCCACGGGCACGGCCATGACCACGGGCACCCCCATGTGCAGCAGGCGGAGCATGACCATGCTTGACGATTTCCTGATCCGCGCCAGCCTTGCGGCCTTGGGCCTGTCGCTTGCGACGGGGGCGCTGGGGTCTTTCGTCGTCTGGCGGCGGATGGCCTATTTTGGCGATGCCACGGCCCATGCCGCCATTCTGGGCGTGGCGCTGGCCCTTGCGACCGATCTGCCCGTGGGGGCGGGCACCTTGGCCGTGGCGCTGGCGATGGCGGTCACGGTCTCGACCCTTGCCGCGCGGGGCTGGGCGATGGATACGACGCTGGGGGTGCTGGCCCATTCGGCGCTGGCCATCGGGCTTGTCGCCGTCAGCTTCGTGCCGGGCGCGCGCACGGATTTGCAGGCCTATCTGTTCGGCGACATTCTGGCCGTCTCGAAGGGCGATGTCGGCTTCATCTGGGCGGGGGCGGGGCTGGTGCTGGCGCTGCTGCTCTGGCGCTGGCAGGCGCTGCTGACAGCCACGCTGAACGCAGACCTTGCCCATGCCTCGGGGTTGAACCCCGACCGCGAGCGGCTGGTGCTGACGCTGGCGCTGGCGCTGGTGGTGGCCGTCGCTCTCAAGGTGGTGGGGGCGCTGCTGATCGCGGCGATGCTGATCATTCCCGCCGCCGCCGCGCGGGGGCTGGCGCGCAACCCCGAAAGCATGGCGATCCTTGCCACGCTGATCGGCGCGGGCGCGGCGCTGGGCGGGTTGCAGCTTTCGCTGTGGCAAGACACGCCTGCGGGGCCGTCGATCATCGCCGTGGCGGCGGGGCTGTTCGTGCTGTCGGCCAGCTTCGGACGGATGCGCCGGAACTGAGGCGCGGGACCGGAAGCGCGGGGCGCGGCATGGCGGAGAAAGGGCGTTAACCTTTCCTCAACCATCGCGGGGCAGGCTGGGGGCATGACCCACGGTTTCAACGATTCCCTGCCGCTGTTCACCGACGCCGACGAGGCGGCCGGAACCCCCTTGCCCGCCCATGCCGACGGCCGCCTGCCCAGCTATATCGCCGACCACCGCAAACGCCTGCGCGCGCGGTTCATGGAGGGGGGCGCGCAGGCCGTGGCGGAGTATGAATTGCTTGAACTGATCCTGTTCCGCGCCATTCCGCGGCAGGATGTGAAGCCGCTGGCGCATCTGTTGCTGCAAACCTTTGGCGACCTTGCCCGCATCGTGGCGGCCCCTGTGGTGCAGTTGCAGCGGGTGCATGGCGTGGGTGATGCGGTGATCCTCGAACTCAAGCTGATCGAGGCGGCGGCCCAGCGCATGACGCGGTCGCGGGTGATGCAGCGGCCCGTCCTGTCGTCATGGGCGGCGCTGCTGGACTATTGCCACACGGTCATGGCGCATCGGGAAACCGAACAGTTCCGCATCCTGTTCCTTGACCGCAAGAACGTGCTGATCGCCGACGAGGAGCAGGCCAAGGGCACCGTCGACCACGTGCCCGTCTACCCGCGCGAGGTGGTGAAGCGCGCGTTGGAGCTGAACGCCTCGGCGCTGATCCTTGTGCATAACCACCCCTCGGGCGACCCGACGCCGTCGCAATCGGACATCGCCATGACCGACCAGATCGTGCAGGCCTGTGCCGCCCTTGGCCTTACCCTGCGTGACCATCTGATCATCGGCAAAAGCGCCGAGGTCAGTTTTCGGGCGCTGGGTCACCTTTAGCCATCGCGGGACGGACCCAAAGCTCGACCCTGCGGTTCAGCCGCCGGCCCGCCGTGGTTTCGTCGCAGGCCATCGGCATCGCCTCGCCAAAGGCCATCACCTCGGGAAGCGCGGTATCGGGGGCGACCACCGCCGCCAGCGCATCGCGCACGGCCTTTGCCCGCGACTGCGACAGGGCAAGATTGGCCGCCGCAGCGCCGGAACCGTCGGAAAACCCCGCCAGAACAAGGCTTTCGTTGCGGAACAGGCCCGCATCCAGCATCCGCGCCAGATCGGTCAGGTTTTCTTGCGAGGCGGCTTCCAGCGTGCTCGAGCCGTCCTCGAAGCGGAAGGTCAGCGACACGCGCTCGGCCCCGTCCATCGCGCCGACCAACCGCTTGAGATCGTCGAGCGAGGTTTCCTCGCCCGCGCCGGCGATCGCGTTCATCAGGCGCAGCCCGTCGCCTGTCAAAGCCTGACGTTCGGGGCCACGGTCGACATAGCCGGCAGCCGAAATCGCCGCCTGCGCATCGGGCAGGGCAAGAAATTCGAGAAACTCGCGCGCCATCAGCGGCAGGCGCCGGCGCGGGGTCAGCAGGTGCAGGGGCAATGCCAGCGGGTAATCCTCGGCCTTGACGGCAAGGGACGAGGGCAGCAGCGGAAAACCGCATTTGTCGGTGAGCAAAAGGGGTTTGGCCTTGCCCGCAGCGCCCCGCGTCGTCACGGCGATGGCCCAGGGGTCGCGCGCCACGGCATCGGCCAAGGCGGCAAGGTCGCCATGCACCTTGGTCGCGGCGACATCGCGGCCAAGGCGGGCCGCCAGCGCATCGGCCACGCCGCTGCCCGGTGCCAGACCATGCAGCACCAGCGGCATGTCCGGCCCGCCCACCTCGGCCCAGTTCGACACCTCGCCCGACAGCACCCGCGCCAGATCGACCGAAGCGATCTTGGCCAGCGGATTGTCGGGGGCCGCCACCGGCACCAGCGCATCCATCGCCAGCACGCGCGCGCCGAAATCGGGGGCGGTGCCGACCGAAACCACCAGTTCCGCCCGCCCTGCGGCAAGGGCTGCCAAGGCCGCATCATGCGCCATCGGCTCGAAGGAGAATTCGGCCAGCACCTGCCCGCCCGCGCGTTCGACCAGCCATGTCACGACGCCGTCGGTCACCGCATCAAGCCCGCGCGCGGCGGCAAAGGCGGCGACCAGCGGACCCGTCAGCGCCTGCCCCGGCCCGGCCTCGCCCACCAGACGCACCTGCGCCTTGGGCGCGGTCAGGTCGGGGCAGCCGGGGCCGTCGCAGATGACGCCCTGACCATCCACCGTCAGCGGGCCGTACGAGGTGTCGATGCGGTAGAACTCGCCGTCCCATCCCAGCAAGACGCCGTCCAGCGCAAGGCCGCCGTCACGCGCGGTCAGCGTGACGTCCTGCGCACGGACCATTCCTGCCAAGGCGCAGCAGGTGACAAGCACCGCCACACCGAACCCCCGAAATCCCATGTCCCCTCGCGCTAGTCGGCGGCGGCGAGTGTCATGTCAGCCAGCGGATTGTTCAAGACCACAAAACCGCCCAGCGCATCGCATTCGGGCATGGCAAGCGTCAGGTCCTGCACCTGCGCGGCACCGGCCTGCGACAGGATGGTTTCGCCCATCAACTCGCGGCCGCAGACATCGGGCGTCACTTCGGCCTCGATGGTGACGCGGGCATCTTCGGGGTCGGGAAAGGTATAGACCTCGGCCAGCATCGCGGGCGTGGCCGAAGGGTCGCCCAAGGCCAGAACGCCGCCGTTCAACGCCGTCTTGTGGCCCGCCTCGCCGTAATCGGCCCCGCGTTCAAAACCGTTCAGCGCGAAGCGGTCGGCCTTTTGCCATTGCACAGCGATGCGGCGCAGGCCCGCAAGTTCGGGCACGGGGGCGGCGGCTTTCAGAACGGTGCCGTCATCGAAACGCGCTTCGATCTCGCCCTTGGCCTCCATCGCGGGAAGGGCCGTGAACAGCGAGCCGGTCGCAAGCGTCTTTTGCGCGACCGCGAGGCCGCCATGTTGCAGCACCACCCGCGCATCGGCGCGGCAGGGGGCAAGCAGCGTGATGCCGATCATCGCGCCCTCTTCGGCAAAGGCCTCGAGGCTGATGGCGCAGGGGTCATAGGCTTCGGCAAGGACCGGATCGGCAGCGGGTTCGGCTGCGGCTTCGGGGGCGGGTTCGGCGGCCGCTTGGGCCCGGGGCTGCGGAACGGCGGGGCTTGGCGCAAGCGGTGTCGCCGCTGCCATGCGCAAGGCGGGCTGCGCGACGATCTGCACCACGGGGTCGGACCGGCCGCCGAAGCTGTTCACCCCGACCGCGGCCAGCGCCACCATCGCCAAAGCCATCGCCACACTGCGCTTGCGGTTCATCGAACCTCTCCTGACCAGAACTCGTCCAGCCGGCAGCTTGCCCGCCGAAAGCGCCAAGGGCGTGGCACGGCTGCGTCGCAACCGTGGCGTGCGGGCATGAAAAAACCCCCGCAGAACCTGCGGGGGTTTTTCCTTTGCGGTTGCGGCGGGCCTAGACGGTGGTCTGGCCGTGGCAATGCTTGAAGCGTTCGCCCGACCCGCAGGGGCAGGGGTCGTTGCGCGACGGATTGCCCCATGTGGCGGGGTCCGCCTCGTCAAAGCCGGCAAGGCGGGTTGCAGGGGCCAGCGCCACGTCGGATGCGTCGGCGGTGGCCGAAGCGGGCGCCGCCTCGGGGGCCGAAAGCTCGGCCGCGGGGGCCGCTGCGGCGCGTTGCTGGGCGACGATCTGCTGCATCATCGCTTCCTGCTCGGCCTGTGTCATCGGGCGCACCAGCGACAGCTTTTGCGTCACATCCTGCCGCAAACCGTTCAGCAGGGATTCGAACAGCGCAAAGGCTTCGGTCTTGTATTCCGACAGCGGGTCGCGCTGGGCATAGCCACGGAAGCCCACGACCGACCGCAGATGTTCAAGCCGCAACAGATGCTCGCGCCATTTGGCGTCGATGGTCTGCAACAGCACCTGCTTTTCGATGTTGCGCATCGTCTCGGCGCCGAAGCCTTGCAGCTTTTCGGCCATCATCGCATCCGACCGCTCGACGATCCGCTCGCGCAGGGCGTCCTGGTCCACGCCTTCCTCGGCGGCCCATTCGACGACGGGCAGGTCAAGGTTCAGCTTGTCGATGCAGGCTTTGCGCAGCCCTTCGGGATCCCACTGGTCGGCATAGGTCTTGGGCGGCATGTAGAAATCGACCAGATCCTCGATCACCTGCAAGCGCATGTCCGAGGCGATTTCGTCGATGTCGTCGGCCTCCATGATGTCGAGGCGCTGGGCAAAGATCGCCTTGCGCTGGTCGTTCATCACGTCGTCGAACTTCAGAAGCTGTTTGCGGATATCGAAGTTGCGGCCTTCCACCTTGGCCTGCGCGCGTTCGAGCGACTTGTTCACCCAAGGGTGGACGATGGCCTCGCCCTCTTTCATGCCCAGTTTGGACAGCACGGCGTCAAGCCGTTCGGACCCGAAGATCCGCATCAGGTCGTCTTCCAGCGACAGGAAGAACGACGACCGGCCCGGGTCGCCCTGACGGCCCGAACGGCCGCGCAGCTGGTTGTCGATCCGGCGGCTTTCGTGCCGTTCGGTCGCCAGCACGTAAAGCCCGCCTGCCGCGATCACCGCAGCCTTTTCGTCGGCATGTTCGGCTTCGATCTTGCTGCGCACCTCGTCGGGGTGCAGATGCGGGTCGGCGGCGATGGCTTCGAGAACCTTCAGCTCGACGTTGCCGCCAAGCTGGATGTCGGTGCCGCGTCCGGCCATGTTGGTGGCGATGGTCACGGCCCCCAGCTTGCCCGCCTCGGACACGATCTTGGCTTCCTGCTCGTGGTGGCGCGCGTTCAGCACGTTGTGCGGAATGCCCGCCGCCGTCAGCATGACCGACAGATGTTCGGATTTCTCGATCGAGGTGGTGCCGACCAGAAGCGGCTGGCCCTTGGCATGGGCGTCCTTGATGGTGGCGACCACGCCTTCGTATTTCTCGCGTGCGGTGCGATAGACCTTGTCGTCTTCGTCCACCCGCGCGACGGGACGGTTGGTCGGCACTTCGACCACGCCCAGCTTGTAGATTTCGGCAAATTCCTCGGCTTCGGTCTGGGCCGTGCCGGTCATGCCGGCCAGCTTGTCGTAAAGCCGGAAATAGTTCTGGAAGGTCACCTGCGCCAGCGTCACGTTTTCGGGCTGGATCTGCACGCGTTCCTTGGCTTCGATGGCCTGATGCAGCCCTTCGGAAAGCCGACGGCCCCGCATCATGCGGCCGGTGAATTCGTCGATCAGCATCACCTCGCCATCGCGCACGATGTAATGCTGGTCGCGGTGGAACAGCTTGTGCGCCTTGAGCGCCTGCGTCATGTGGTGGATCAGCGTCGTGCTTTCGGGATCGTAAAGCGACTGGCCTTCGGGCAGCAGGCCCGCATCGGACAGCAGCTTTTCGATCAGCTCGTTGCCATCCTCGGTATAGGTGACGTTGCGGGTCTTTTCGTCCAGCGTGTAATGCTCGGGCCCGAGCTGCGGGATCAGGTCGTCGACCTTCTGATACAGCTCGCTGCGGTCCTGCGACGGCCCCGAGATGATGAGCGGGGTCCGCGCCTCGTCGATCAGGATCGAGTCGACCTCGTCCACGATGGCGTAGAAATGCCCGCGCTGGGCCATCTCTTCGATCGTCGATTTCATGTTGTCGCGCAGATAGTCGAAGCCCAACTCGTTGTTGGTCGCATAGGTGATGTCGCAGCGGTAGGCGGCGCGCTTTTCGGCCTCGCCCTGATAGGGATAGACGACGCCGGTCGTCATGCCCAAGGCGGCATAGACCTTGCCCATCCAGTCGGCGTCACGCTTGGCCAGATAGTCGTTCACCGTGACGACATGCACGCCCTTGCCCGCAAGCGCGTTCAGATAGACGGGGAAGGTCGCCATGAGCGTCTTGCCCTCGCCCGTCTTCATTTCGGCGATGTTGCCCTGATGCAGGAAGATGCCTGCCTTAAGCTGCACGTCGAAAGCCCGCAGCCCCAGCGCCCGCTTCGCCGCCTCGCGGCAATTGGCAAAGGCCTCGGGCAGCAGGTCGTCAAGGCTTTCGCCCGCCGCAACCCGTGCCTTGAAGGCTTCTGTCTTGGCCTTGATGCCATCGTCGCTTAGGGCGGCGAACTCCGGCTCCAGCGCATTGATCCTGGCCACGATCGGACGAACCGACTTGACCTTGCGGTCGTTCGGCGTACCGAACACCTTCCGCGCGAGCGTTCCGAGACCCAGCATGTTTTCTCCGCCTGGTCGTTACCTGACAAGATCGTGTGGCGCTCTGGCCTTGCCCGGCCCCAGCGCCTTCCATAGAAGAGCCAAGTGGACCCGGCAGGCCCCGCCGCACGCGACCCCCGCGAAATAAGGGAGAGGCCGGGCTTAGTCAACGTCGCGCAAGCCCGCGGCACGATCAGGAGAAGGTGAGATGGCGAAACATACCGGTTTTTGGATGGGCCTTGCGCTCGCATGCGCAACGGCGCTTCCGGCCCTCGCGCAGGATGCGCCTACGGTCGACACGGTGGTCGCCACCGTCAACGGCGAGGCGATCACGCTGGGCGAGCTGATCGTGATGCGCGAAAAACTTCCCGCGCAATACCAGCAGATCCCCGATGACGCCCTGTTCAAGGGCCTGATCGAACAGGCCGTGCAGCAGCTTGCGCTGGAACAATCGGTCACCGAAGGCAAGACCAAGCGCGACGAGCTGTGGCTCAAGACCGATGCGCGCGGCTACATGGCCGGCAAGGCGCTGCAATCCGTCGTCACCGCCGGCGTCACCGAAGAGGCGATCAAGGCCGCCTATGACGAGAAATACGCCAAGGCTCCGGACACCACCGAATATTCGGCGGCCCACATCCTTGTGGATTCGGAAGACAAGGCCAAGGAACTGAAAGCCAAGATCGACGGCGGCGCCGATTTCGCCGAACTCGCCAAGGCCAACTCGTCCGACACCGGTTCGGCCGTGAACGGCGGCGATCTTGGCTGGTTCGGCCCCGGCATGATGGTCAAACCCTTTGAAGACGCCGTCGTCGCGCTGAAACCGGGCGAGGTTTCCGGCCCCGTCAAATCCGACTTCGGCTGGCACATCATCAAGCTGAACGAAACCCGCGTCGCCGCGAAACCCGATCTGGAAGCCGTGCGTCAGGAACTGACCGAAGCCTTGCAGCAAAAGGTCATCGGCGACCACATCGCCAAGCTGACCGCCGAAGCCAAGGTCGAGAAGCCCGGCGAAGGGCTTGACCCCGCGCTGCTGCGTGACGCAACACTCTTCGACAAGTAAATCGATTCACACAGGGGCGCAGGCCATGGCCAAGACCGATTGGAAAGCCGAAGCAAAAGCGCTGAAAAAGAAGGTCAAGGAACTCAGGTCCAGGCTTGACCAAAGCCCCTCTGTTGGCAAACCGGCCAAGGGCGCGAAACCCGTTTCGCCCTTGGCCCCCAAAGACGGATTCCCCGAACTGCCGCGGATCGCGGGCGTGGAATTCGCCGCCGTCGAGGCGGGCGTGCGCTACCAGAACCGCAAGGATGTGATGCTGGTCCGCCTTGCCCCCGGAACAGCGGTCGCGGGCGTCTTCACCCGGTCGTCGACCCGTTCGGGCTGCGTGCGCGACTGTCAGGCCAAGCTGGCCACCCGTGGCGGAACCGACAGTGCCGCCGCCATCATCGTGAACTCGGGCAATTCCAACGCCTTCACCGGTAAGATCGGGGACGAGGCCGTCGCCGCAGTGACCGGCGGCGTGGCCGAGGCGCTGGGGATTCCCGCCACCCGCGTCTTTTCCTCGTCGACCGGCGTGATCGGAGAGCCGCTGCCCTATGACCGCATCACCGCAAAGATCCCCGACCTGATCGCGGAACTGCGCGAGGATGCCATCGACATGGCCGCAACGGCGATGATGACGACCGACACCTTCCCCAAGGGCGCTGCCGCGACCATTCAGGGGGACGGCGGGCCGATCCACATCGCAGGCATCGCCAAGGGTTCGGGGATGATCGCGCCCGATATGGCGACGATGCTGGTCTATATCTTCACCGATGCCAAAATTCCGCAGGCGACGCTGCAAAAGATGCTGTCGCGCAATCTGGACGCGACCTTCAATTCGATCACCGTCGACAGCGACACCTCGACCTCGGACACGCTGCTTCTGGCGGCGACCGGACAATCGCCCGCAGCCGAACCCAAGGGCGTGGTCGCCAAGGCCTTCGAGACCGCCTTGCAGGGCGTGATGCGCAACCTTGCCCATCAGGTGATCCGCGATGGCGAGGGGGCGACGAAATTCGTCGAAGTCCGCGTGACGGGCGCCGAATCCGATGCCGACGCGGCCAAGGTGGCCTTTTCCATCGCCAACTCGCCGCTGGTGAAAACCGCCGTCGCGGGACAGGACCCGAACTGGGGCCGGATCGTCGCCGCCATCGGCAAATCGGGGGCCAATGCCGACCGCGACCGCCTGACCATCCGCTTCGGAGACATCCTCGTTGCCGAAAAGGGGTGGCGCAGCCCGAAATACCGCGAAGAGGACGGCGCGAACTACATGTTGCAGGACGAATTGGTCATCGCCGTCGACCTTGGCCTCGGCCGTGCCAAACGCTCGGTCTGGACCTGCGACCTGACCAACCGCTACATCGAGATCAATGCGGATTACCGCTCCTGATTTCACATTCGCTCAAATATCCCGCAGGGGGTCCGGGGGACGCGAAGTCCCCCGGCGCTGGCAAAGAAACCCAACGCATGAAAACCGTCCTCGTCTCAGCCGTTGCCCTGATCGACGCCGATGGCCGCGTGCTGCTCGCCCAGCGCCCCGAGGGCAAGTCGCTTGCGGGCCTGTGGGAATTTCCGGGCGGCAAGGTCGAGCCGGGCGAAACCCCCGAAGCCGCGCTGATCCGCGAGTTGAAGGAAGAGCTTGGCATCGACACGCAGGCCTCTTGCCTTGCGCCGCTTACCTTTGCCTCGCATACCTACGAGTCGTTCCACCTGCTGATGCCGCTGTTTGCCTGCCGCCGCTGGCAGGGCACCCCCCACGGGGCCGAGGGGCAGAACCTTGCATGGGTGCGGCCCAACGCGCTGCGCGACTATCCCATGCCCCCCGCAGACCTGCCGCTGATCCCCATTCTGCGGGATTGGCTATAACTCTCCTTTCGGGCGAAAAAACTGTTGGAAAGCCGGGCGCGCTGTTCTAGCTTTTGACACAATAAGCCGATCTGGGGGGATAAGGCATGCTTCGTACCATCACACTCGGGTCTTGCGTCTCGGTTCAGGGCATCGTCGTCAAGCAACTGGCTGACGGCAAGCTTGTGGTCCGCGTCGACGAAAAGACCTTTGTCGGCCATCCGGTCACACCGCACCGCACCGCGTAACCGCGCGCTTCCGGTCGCAGCCGTCGGTCATGCCGCAACGAAAAAGGCCGCGCTTTCCAGCGCGGCCTTTTTCCTTGTCTGTCAAAACCATCAGGCCAGCGTGCGCTGCACTTCCTCGCGTTCGAAGATTTCGATCACGTCGCCCTGACGGATATCTTCGTAACGCTCGAAGGCCATACCGCATTCCTGACCGGACTGGACCTCTTTGACTTCGTCCTTGTAACGCTTGAGCGTCTTGAGCGTGCCTTCGTGGATGACCACGTTGTCACGCAGCAAGCGCACGCCTGCCGAGCGGCGGGCCACGCCTTCGGTGACGATGCAACCGGCAACCATGCCGACGCCCGTGACCTTGAACACTTCCTTGATCTGCGCGTAGCCGATGAAGGTTTCCCGCACTTCGGCCTTCAGCAGGCCCGAGGCCGCTTTCTTGATGTCATCCACAAGGTCGTAGATGATCGAGTAATAGCGGATCTCGACGCCCTTCTGGTGGGCGCTGTTGCGGGCCGAGGCATTGGCCCGCACGTTGAAGCCGATGATCGGCGCGCCGCTGGCTTCGGCCAGACCCACATCGGTATCGGTGATGGCACCGACACCCGAATGCAGGATGCGCACGCGCACCTCGTCGTTGCCGACCTTTTCGAGGGCCTGCACGATGGCTTCGGCAGAACCCTGCACGTCGGCCTTGACCAGAATCGGCAGCTCGGCGACCGACTTGTCGGCCTTGGCTTTCGCCATAAGCTGTTCCAGCGTGGTCGCGGCACCGGCGGCGGCGCGTTTGTCCTTGGTGACCTTTTCGCGGTAATCGGCGATTTCACGCGCCTGCGCTTCGGTTTCCACCACGTTCAGAACGTCGCCCGCTTGCGGCGTGCCGTTCAGGCCCAGCACCTCGACCGGAACCGAAGGCCCGGCTTCGGCGACGGTTTCGCCCTTGTCGTTGATCAGCGCGCGCACCTTGCCCCACTGCTCGCCGACGACGAAGATGTCGCCCTTGCGCAGCGTGCCGTTCTGCACCAGCACCGTCGCCACGGGGCCACGGCCCACGTCAAGCTTGGCTTCGATCACCGCACCCTGCGCCGCCCGCTTGGGGTTGGCGCGAAGTTCGAGGATTTCCGCCTGAAGCGCGATGGCTTCCAGAAGGTTATCAAGGCCCTTGCCCGTCTTGGCCGAAACCTCGACGTCCTGCACATCGCCCGACATGGCTTCCACCACGATCTCGTGCTGCAACAGGTCGGTGCGGACCTTGGTCGCATCGGCGCCGGGCTTGTCCATCTTGTTGATGGCCACGATCAGCGGCACCTTGGCGGCCTTGGCATGGGCGATGGCTTCCACCGTCTGCGGCATGACCGCATCATCGGCGGCAACCACAAGCACGACGATATCCGTCACCTGCGCCCCGCGCGACCGCATGCTGGTAAAGGCAGCGTGGCCCGGCGTGTCGAGGAAGGAAATCACCGAACCGTTCTCGGTCGTGACCTGATAGGCGCCGATGTGCTGGGTGATGCCGCCGGCTTCGCCGGACACCACGTTCGCCTTGCGGATCGCATCGAGAAGCGAGGTCTTGCCGTGGTCGACGTGACCCATGATCGTCACGATCGGCGGGCGGGTGATCAGATCCTCGTCGCGGTCGCTGACCGCCTCGATCGCCTGTTCCACGTCGGCATCCGACACGCGCACGGCCTTGTGGCCGAATTCCTCGATCACCAGTTCGGCCGTATCGGCGTCGATGGCCTGGTTCATCGTGACCATCATGCCCATCTTCATGAGCGATTTGACCACATCCGCAGCCCGTTCGGCCATGCGGTTCGCCAGTTCCGAAACCACGATGGTTTCGGGCAGCTGCACGTCGCGCACCTGCTTTTCGGATTTCTGGCCCAGACCCAGCGCCTTTTGACGCGCCTTTTCCTGCTTGCGCTTCATCGCGGCAAGCGACCGCTGGCGACCACCCTCGTCCGCCGTGGCGTCAGAAAGGGTCAGCTTGCCGGCGCGGCGGCCTTCGTCACCCTTGGTCTTGGCGCGGTCACGGTCGGTCGCGCGTTCGTCACGCTCGCGTTCCGATTTGCGCGGCGCCAGCGACGGGCCGAGGTTCTTGGTGCGCGGCACGGCGGCATCGGCACCACCCGGCGCGGGCTGTCCGGCACCGGCATTGTTCTTGTCGACCGGCTTCTCGACCGGCGCCGGAGCCGCAGGCTGCCGGCGGCTGGTGCCAAGAACGTCGGCCTTGCGGGCGGCGGCAGCGGCGACGCGCGCCTCGGCCTCGGCCCGGCGGGCGGCTTCTTCCTCTTCGGCCTTCAGGCGAAGGGCTTCCAGACGCTCGCGCTCTTCACGCTCTTTCGCCTCGATTTCCTCGCGGCGGCGCTGGCGGTCCTCGCCACGCAGCTTCTCGTCCTCGGCCCGCTTGGCCGCATCTTCGGCCTCGCGTGCCTTGGCAGCCTTCAGGGCCGCCAGACGGCGTTCCATTTCGGCATCCGAAATGCCCGCCGGACGCTTCGAAGGGTCACCGAGATGCGGGTTCGCCCCCGGCGCCGCAGCACCGGCCGCGCCTGGCTTCGCGGGAACCACAACGCGTTTGCGCTTGGTCTCGACCACGACGCTTTTCGTCCTGCCGTGGCTGAAGCTTTGCTTCACCTGCCCCGAACGCGGAGCACCACCACCCAGGCCGAGGGGTTTCTTGCCGTCAGTATCGCTCATGCCGTCTTCGTATCCTCTCCGGCGGTCTCGCCGCCGATCAGCCCGCGGATGCCCGCAAGCCTTGCCGCTTCCTCTACAACACGCGTCGTGAGTCCACCAGCCGCAAGCGCGGCGTGTATCGCACGTTCGCGCCCGAATGCCAAACCCAATTCCCCTGCACTCAGGCAACGAATCAACGAATCCGCACCCGCAGGGGGGCGCAACTTCGCGTTCCCGCGTTCCGACCCGTCACTGGCCTGAATCAGGATTCGCGCCTTTTCCTTGACCAGCCAGTCCTTGACCTTTTCATAGCCGGTCACAGCCAAACCCGCCTTGCGCGACATCGACACAAGGTCGACGCAGCGCCGCACCAGCTGGGCCTCGATCAGATCGGCAAGCCCGTCGGGTACCTTTACCGGCTGCCGCGCCGCGCGGGCGAAAAGCCCCTTTGACGCGGCCTTTTCAATCGCCTTGCGATCGGCCGTCACATAGAAACCGCGCCCGGGCAGACGCCCGAGAACATCGGGCACCACCTCGGCGTCGGGGCTGACCGCAAAGCGGATCAACCCCGCCTTGGGCTGCACAAGACCCGAAACGATGCACTTGCGCTCCGCTTCGTCCTTGTCGTCGTCCCGACCACCCCGAGTCACCGCGGCGCCCTCCCGAGGCCTCAGGCCTCGGCCTCCTCGTCTTCCGCGTCCTCGTCCGAGGCCGTGGCGAGTTCGGACGGATCGACCCAGCCCAGCATGACGCGCGCGGTCATGATCAGGGTTTGGGCTTCCTCGAGGCTCATCTCGAATTTCTCGAGCAGACCTTCGTCCTTCTTGCGCTGCCCGCCTTCGGTCGTCCAGCCACCGGCCAGTTCCCAGTCGGCGCAGGTCGCGAAATCTTCCAGCGTCTTGATGCCGTCTTTCGCCAGCGCTTCCACCATCTGGGGTGTCAGGCCGTCGAATTCGATCAGGCTGTCCTCGACGCCCAGCGCGCGGGCGTTTTCAAGCGCCTTGCGGGCCTGCTCTTCGATGTAGTCGCGCGCACGGGCCTGAAGCTCGCCCGCGGTGCCTTCGTCGAAGCCGTCGATGGACAAAAGCTCGTCCACTTCGACGTAAGCCACTTCCTCGAGGTTGGTGAACCCTTCGGCGACCAGCAGCTGCGCCATCATCTCGTCGATGTCGAGCGTGTCCATGAACAGCTTGGTGCGCTCGGCGAATTCGGCCTGACGGCGCTGGCTTTCCTCGGCTTCCGTAAGGATGTCGATATCCAGACCCGTAAGCTGGCTGGCAAGACGCACGTTCTGGCCACGGCGGCCAATGGCCAGCGACAGCTGCTCGTCAGGGACGACGACTTCGATCTTGCCGGCTTCCTCGTCGATCACGACCTTGGAGACTTCGGCAGGTTGCAGCGCGTTCACAAGGAAGGTCGCCTGATCCTGGTTCCACGGAATGATGTCGATCTTTTCGCCCTGAAGCTCGTTCACGACGGCCTGAACGCGGCTGCCGCGCATACCGACGCAGGCACCGACCGGGTCGATCGAGTTGTCATAGGAAATGACCGCGATCTTGGCGCGCGAACCGGGGTCGCGGGCGACGGCCTTGATCTCGATGATGCCATCATAGATTTCCGGCACTTCCATCTTGAACAGCTCGGCCATGAACTGCGGGTCGGTGCGCGACAGGAAAACCTGCGGCCCGCGCGGTTCGCGGCGCACGTCCTTGATGTAGCAGCGGATACGGTCGTTCGGGCGATAGCTTTCGCGGCCGATCTTCTCGTTGCGGCGCAGGATGCCTTCGCCACGGCCGATATCGACGATGATGTTGCCGTATTCCTCGCGCTTGACGACACCGTTGATGATGCTGCCCTTGCGGTCCTGGAATTCCTCGAACTGGCGGTCACGTTCGGCTTCGCGGACCTTTTGCAAGATCACCTGCTTGGCCGATTGCGCGGCGATGCGGCCCAGATCGACGGGCGGAACCTCGTCGATCACCTCGTCACCGACAGCCGGATCGGCCAGATAGGATTTGGCCTGCTTGACGGTCAGCTGCGCGTGGTGATTCTCGAGCGCCTCGTCCTCGACAACGGTGCGGACGCGGGCAAAGGTCGCGCGGCCCGTCTTGCGGTCGATCTTGACGCGGATATCCAGCTCGGACCCGTAGCGCGACTTGGCCGCACGGGCGAGGCTTTCTTCCATCGCCTGGATCACAAGCTCCGGGTCGATCATCTTCTCGCGGGCGACCGCTTCGGCGGTCTGGAGAAGTTCAAGCTGGTTCGCAGAAGTAATCGCCATCATGGGCCTCCCGGATTAGTGTCTGGTCTCGGGCGTGTCGGACGCGTCTTCGTCGTCCTCGTCGCCTTCGGTTTCTTCGATCTCGTCGAACTCGCTTTCGTCGACGATCCCGGCCGCCTTGCGCTGGCGCAGCATTTCCGCGATCAGCTCGTCGGTCAGGATCAGCTTGGCATCCGACAGCCAGTCGAATTTCAGCCCGATGGTCAGCGGCGCGCCGCCTTCCTCGATCTCGATCAGCACCTCGTCGCCCTCGGTCCCTTGCAGGGTGCCTTTGAAGCGGCGGCGGCCGTCGATCAGTTCGGTGGTTTCGATGCGGGCCTCGTAGTCGACCCACATGTCAAAGTCTTTCAGCCGCGTCAGGGGCCGGTCGATGCCGGGGGACGAGACTTCGAGGATGTAATTCTCTTCGATCGGGTCTTCCACGTCGAGGACGGCGGAAACCGCGGTCGAGATCGCGCCGCATTCATCGACGATGATCCCGCCTTCGGGACGGTCGGCCATGATCTGCAGGATGCGTGTCTTGCCACCCATCAGGCGAATACGCACCAGTTCGAACCCCAGCCCCTCGATCACGGGGCCGACGATGTCGGCAAGGCGACGGTCGATGGCGGTTTTTGCGATAAGGTCTGACATCTCGGCTTTCGGATAAGGCGGGGCGGAAAACAAAAAAGCGGGCACAGCGGCCCGCTCGCGTGGATCGTTGGCGTCAGGTTTGGACCCTCACACCGCTGTTGAGGGGCATATACGCCCGAGGGGGCGAGTCTGCAAGGGCTATTGGAGCGCCAGCGTCACCACGGTTGCGCCGATGGTCACCACCACACCCAAAAGGGCAATGACGATGGTCAGCAAGAAACGGCGCGCTGCCTTGCTTTCACGCTGGACCAATTTGTTCATCTCGTCACGCGCCGTGTCGAGCCGGTTGCAAATGGCAACCAGACGCTCGAACAAGCGTTCGAAATCGGAATGGTCCGGCGTCTTGTCCTCGCCCGCCTCGCGCGCTTCGGCGATCCGCTGGGTAACGTCGGCGCAAAGCGCCAGAATGTCGCTCCAGTCCGGAACAACGGACGAAATCATGACCTTGCGGTAATCCTGTTTGAACAGATCGATCCGGTCGAACGCGAAAAGGATGCCCGCCTCGCTCGCCTCGTAGGTCGCGCGCTTGCAATGGTTGATCGCGCGCTGCAATTCCTTAGCCGTATCCACATTGCTGTCGACAGGTGCCACGGCATTGATCAGATGATGCGCCACATAGCGCAGTTCATTGATTGCGGGCACACCCGCCAAAGATACGAAACGCTGAACCTTTTTGGCCGTCCTGTCGGCAAGATCATATTCCTGCCGCAGCGTCGCAAAGGCGTCAGGCTTCTTGCCAGAAGCCTTCTTTGCGGTAGCGCCGGTACTTGGCATCAACATCTGCCTTCACAAAAAACTCACCGAACTGAAGCCGCAGGTTCCCGTGCGAATGTTCTGCGACCAACACGCGGTCACGGGCGCGGCGGTTCTGCGCGGCCACGGCATCCGCGGTAAGACCTTGCAGAGACAGCGCGATCAGATCGAAGATTTTCATGCCACCACCGATTCTACAGGCAGGTGAGAGAGACGATTTCATCTGCCAAGTCAACCCATGCGCGAACGCTGTGCAGGTATAGACCGCGCGGCAATGGCTGTGAATCCATCGCCGGCTTTACCCTTCGGCCTGTTGCCAACCGGACTCAGCCGCCCGCGCAAGCGGTCAAGCCGCACCATCCCTGATCCCGTCCATCACCCGCACCAGAGCCTCGCTGATGCCGGGTTCGGACAGGGCGTGGCCTGCCATCGGCACGATGCGCAGGGCGCAGCTGTCCCAGCCCTGGGCCAGTTTCCACGCGGCGGCGGGTGGGCAGATCATGTCGTAGCGGCCCTGCACGATCACGGCGGGCAGGTGGGAGATGCGCTTCTTCTCGCGCAGGATCCAGCCGTCCTCCTCGAGAAAGCCGCCGTTGTGGAAGTAATGGTTCTCGAGCCGCGAGAAGGCCCGCGCGTATTCGCCGGGGCTTTCGCCCGTCATCCCGTCATTGTGGACCGAGGCCAGCGCGTTCTCCCAGTTGGCCCAGATGCGGCCGAAGCGGGTTTCCTCCATCAGGTTGCCGGAAAACAGGCGGCGGTGATAGGCGGCGATCAGGTCGCCGCGTTCGTCCGACGGAATGGCGTTGACGAAGCGCGCCCAAAGCTCGGGAAAGAACACCCCCGCCCCGCCGCCGTAGAACCAGTCGAGTTCCTTGCGCGTCATCAGGAATACGCCGCGCAGCACCAGATGGGCCGTCCGTGTCGGGTGGGTGATGGCATAGATCAGCGCCAGCGTGGCCCCCCAGCTTCCGCCGAACAGGATCCAGCGGTCGATTTCCAGCGTCTGGCGGATCACCTCGATGTCGCGCACCAGATGCCATGTCGTGTTTTCCGACACGCTCGCATGCGGGCGCGAGCGTCCACAGCCGCGCTGGTCGAACAGGACCACACGATAGACCGCGGGGTCGAAATAGCGCCGCATCGCGGGGCTGCACCCGCCGCCGGGGCCACCATGCAGAACGACCACGGGCACCCCTTGCGGGTTGCCGCATTGCTCCACATAGATGCGGTGTCCATCGCCCATGTCGATCACGCGCTGATCGAACGGGTCGATCGGCGGGTATAAAAATTCGACTGCGCGCTTTTGGCCTGATCTGTGATCCATCATCGCCCTATATAACGCGCCAAGGCCGGACCACCAAGGCAAACGAAAGGCGCATCATGCAAACCCAATCCACCATCGACCCCGCCGAGGTCGCCAAGTTCGAAGCGATGGCTGCCGAGTGGTGGGACCCCAACGGCAAGTTCAAGCCGCTGCATATGCTCAACCCCTGCCGCCTTGGCTATATCACCAGCCAGATCGCCGCCGAATTCGACCGCGACCTGACCGGGCCGCTGCCTTTTGCGGGCCTGCGAATCCTTGATATCGGCTGCGGCGGCGGGCTGCTTTCGGAACCGATGGCGCGGCTTGGCGCAACGGTCGTGGGGGCCGATGCCGCCCCGCGCAACATCCCTGTGGCGCGGCTTCATGCCGAACAGTCGGGGCTGGACATCGACTACCGCCACACCACCGCCGAGGACCTTGCCGCAGCGGGCGAACGCTTCGACGTGGTGCTGAACATGGAGGTGGTGGAACATGTCTCGGACCCGCTGGCCTATCTGACCGCCTGCCGCGACCTTTTGAAACAGGGCGGGCTGATGGTCTGCTCGACCCTCAACCGCAATCCGAAAAGCTTCATGATGGCGATCATCGGGGCAGAATGGGTCATGCGCTGGCTGCCCAAGGGCACGCATGACTGGGCCAAGTTCATCACCCCGGACGAGCTTTACGACCTGCTGCGCCGCGCGGGGCTTGACCCTGTCGACCGCAAGGGCATGGTCTTCAACCCTGTCGCATGGTCGTGGTCGCTGTCCTCGCGCGATCTGTCGTGCAATTACGCGACGACAAGCATCCGGCGCTAGGCGGAAATTGACGCAATTTCCGCGTCGATTTCTGGCGCAGAAATCGGACCCTGCGGTTGGTCGCCCGGAATTTGCGCCAAATTCCGTCGCGATTTCTGCGTCAGAAATCGATTCTTTCAACGCTCGGTCAACGCCTCGGACCCCCGCCACAGGGGCTTGGTCAGATAGGTCAGCACCGTCTTGCCGCCCGTCAGCAACTCGACCTCGGCCTGCATGCCGGGGCGGATTTCAAGGCTGTGCTGCCGTTCGGTGAGCTTCGACATATCCACCCGCAACGTCACCTTGTAATGCGGGTCGCCGTTCGGGTCGCGCGAGCGGTCGTCCTTGAACGTATCGGCCGAGATGAAGGTCACGGCGCCCTTCAGCGTGCCGTAGATCGTGTAGTCATAGGCCGACAGCTTGACCGTCGCCTCTTGCCCCAGACGGACGCTGGCGATGTCCGAGGGTTTTACCTTGGCCTCGATGAACAGCTCCTCGTCGAGAGGGATGATCTCGAGGATCTCCTCGCCCGGCCGGACCACCCCGCCGATGGTGGTGATTGCAAGGCGGTTCACCACCCCGCGCATCGGGGCCACCAGCACCGTCCGCGCCAACTGGTCCTGCGACAGTTTCAGCTTTTGCCGGAACGAGGCAAGATCGGCCTGCACCTTGGCATATTCCGAAGCGCGGTCGAGGTCGGTCGTCGTGACCACCTCGTTCAGCCGTGCTTCGGCGTCGTTCTTTTCCTTCTTCGCCCGCGTCACCTCGACCTCGGCGGCCACGTCGCGGTCGAACATCTTCTGCGTCATTTCCAGTTCGCGCGCGGCCTGTTTCAGCACGGCCTCGGCGCCGCTGCGCTTGGTGTCGAAATCCGTCTGCCGCGCCGCCAGAAGCGCGCGTTCCGACGCCACGATATCGGGCACCCGCGCCGCCTCTTCGGCAGGCACGTCGAAATCGGCCTTGCCCGCCTTTTCCGCTTCAAGCCGCAGGCGGCGGATGTCGAGCGCGGCGATCTGGTCGGTCAGGTCATCGACCGTGGCCTGATATTGCGTGCCCTGCAACCGCGCCAGCGTCTGGCCCGCCTGCACCACATCGCCCTCGGCCACGGTCAGTTCGGCCAGAATCCCGCCTTCGAGGTTCTGGATGATCTGCGGGCGGCTTGACGGCACCACCTGCCCCGGGGCGCGGACGATTTCGTCCACCCATGCAAAGCCCGCCCACAGCAGGAACAGCCCCAGCGTCGCCGCGATCAGCCAGACGGTCAGCCCCGCCCGCCGTGCCGAACCCGCAAGCGGCATGTCGAATGTCGTCATTGCGCCGCCTTTGCCAGATGCGCCAGCACGGCATCGCGCGGGCCATCGACCGCCAGCTTGCCGCCCTGCAAGATCACCGTGCGCTGGGTCAGTTGCAGAATGGGGATGCGATGCGTGGCGATCACCGCCGTCCGCCCCGCGAGCCACCCGCCAAGGCGCGACACCAGTGTCGCCTCGAGCGTCTGGTCCAGCGCTGCGGTGGGTTCGTCAAGGATCGCGACCGTAGGGTCCTGCAACCACAGCCGCGCCCAGCCAAGGCTTTGGCGCTGCCCGACCGAGACCCCTTCGCCCATTTCCCTGATCTCAAGGTCAAGCCCGCGCGGATGACTGCGCACAAAGGGCCCCAGCCCCGCGAAATCGAGGGCGTCAAGAAGGCGGTCGTCATCCCGTTCAAGGGCGTTCATCGTCAGGTTCGACCGCAGCGTGCCGGAAAAGAGGCGCACTTCCTGACCAAGATAGCCGACCTGCCGCCGCAGATCGCGCGGGTGGATCTGGCCAAGGTCCAGCCCGTCCAGCATCACCCGCCCGCCCGTCGGTTCATAAAGCCCTGCCAGCAGCTTCAGCAGGGTCGATTTGCCCGACCCGTTCGCCCCCAGCACCGCCACATGCTGCCCCGGCGGGATTGCCAGCGCCGGAACGTCCACCGTGGCGCTTGCCTTGGCGTCATAGCGGAACTCGACCGCGCGCAGCTCGTAGCCGCCCTTCAACCGCTCGCGCCGCAGGTAATGCCGCCCCGGTTCCTCGGCCTGCTTGGCCTTGGCGACCGACTCCAGCCCCTGCAAGGCGGCCTTGACGTTGGACCACCGCGCCAGCGTGCCGGACAGTTGCGCAAGCGGGGCCAGCGTCCGGCTGGTCAGCATCGACACGGCGATGATCGTGCCGACCGTGTAGGTTCCGGCAAAGACCTCGTAAGTGCCGACCATGATGGCAAGGATGTAGGTCGCCTGCTGCACCCCCTGCGCCCATGTGGTCAGCCATGTGGTCAGCAACCGCTGGTCCGACGACTTTGCCGCCGACAGGGCCACAAGCTCGGCCCAAAGCCGCGCGACCTTTTCCTCGCCGCGCTGGGTGGTCAGGGTTTCATGCTCGAACACCGCTTCGTAAAGCAGCCGGGCCGACCGTGTGCTGGCCCCCTGTGTCGCATGTGTCAGGGCCACCATGCGCTTTTGCAGCAAAAGGCCGGGCACCACCATCAGCACCCCGCCCGCGACGAGAACCCAGACGATATTGCCGCCGATCATCGCCACAAGCGCCAGAAAGATCACCAGAAAGGGCAGGTCGGCCACCGTGCCGATGGTGCTTGCGGTAAAGAATTCGCGCACCGATCCGAAATCGCGCATCGCGGCGAACAGGGCTGAAGGTTTGCGCTCTCCGGGTGCGGCCTTCATGCCCAGCAGCCGCTGCATCAGCCGCCCCTGCACGTCGAGTTCGATGCGCTTGCCCGTCGCATCCATCAGGGCCGAGCGGGCGATGCGCAGGGCCGAATCCATCGCAATCGCCAGAAAGGCCCCCAGCGACAGCACCCAAAGCGTCGGCTCGCTTTGATGCGGGATCACGCGGTCGTAGATTTGCAGCGAATAAAGCGCGATCCCCGCCGCCAGCAGGTTCGACACCAGCGAGGCGGCCGAAACCTCGGCCATGGCGCGCTTGTGGCGGCGGAACTCGCTCCAGAACCAATGCGCCTCGGCCGCGGTTTCGGCATGGCGGGCTTCGATCTGGGCAAAGCCTGCGCGGACGGTCAGCAGCTTTCCGGCATAGGCGGGCAGGAAATCGGCCAAGGGAATCTCGGCCCGACGGTCGGGCGCTTCGGCGTCGAAGATGGTGGCGCTGATGCCCGAGAGGGACAGCGCCAGCACCACATGGCCGCCCGCCATTTCCACCAGCGCGGGCAGATCCTCGGCCCGCAGGTCGGGGCGGGTGGCCAGCGTGGCGGTCAGCCCCGCCACCTCGCGCAGGGCCTGACCAAGCGCCGCAAGCGCGGGCCGCTCGCCCGCGCCGGCCTTGACCAGCGCCTCGGCCAGATCGGCCCCGGCCACCTCGGCCCCGACAAGCGCCGCAGCCGTGGCCGCAAGCCGCGCGCGCATCTGCAACGGCCCCGCTTCGACCTTGGGCGCGGGCTTGGGCGGCTGCACCGTCGCCCCCGCCACCCGCACCGGATGCATGTCGAACGAGATGACCTGCGTTGTCACATCGGCGCCCCGTCCACCAGCACGCCCTGTTCCGCCGCCACGGCAACCTCGCGCAGGGCGATTTCGTATCCCAGCGCGGTCTGGTCGCGCTCGAGACGCAACGCCGCATCGTATTGCCCGACAAGTTCCACCAGCGACCGCCGCCCCGCGCGGTACTGCTCGACAAAAAGATCAAGGTTCCCCATCGTCTGCCGCAGCACCTCGGCCCCTTGGGCCTGCCGGGTGCGCAGTTCGGCCGCTTCGCCCTGCATGGCGGCGATCCGGCGGGCGGCAGCTTGCCGCGCCTCGTCGAGCTGACGCGCGACCAGTTCGGGTGTCGCCTGCAAGGCGCGCAGCCGCGCCCCGGTGCCAAAGCCGAAATTCGCGCCGCCCAGCCGCAGCCCCGACCGCACCGCCCCCGCCCCATCGACAGAGGCCGTCGCGGCCAGACCGGGCAAGGCCCCCGCCCGTTCGGCCCGCGACAGGGCCACGGCCCGCGCGCCCTCGCCCTGCGCTTTCAGCACCGACAGCGGCACGGCATCGGCAGCACCAAGGGGTTCCACTCCGCGCAGGCCCGCCAAGGGACGCCCCGCCAGCATCGCCAGCTCGTCCAGCGACCGCGCCGCCATCTGCATGTCATTGGCATAGGTTGCCTGCATCTCGGCCCGCTTCTGCGCGGCGATCTGCTCTTCCGAACGGTCCGAAAGCCCGCCCGCAACCCGTTCGCTGACCATATCCTGAAAGGCCGAAAGCCGTTCGACCCCGCGCTGCGCCACCATGGCCTGCGCGCGCGCCTGTTCGGCCTTGATGTAAAGCGTCAGCCCCTGACGGACGCGGTCGTTCAGATCGGCGGCAAGCACCACCGCCGCCACGTCGACATCGGCCGCCGCCACGGCGCGTTCGGCCTTGCGCCGCCCGTTGTCGAGCAGCGCCATCTCGGCCACGATCTGCGCCGCCATCACGCCCAGACTGTCAAGCGTGACCACAGGCCCGATGGTGGGAAGCCAGTTCTTGTCAACCGCTTCGGCGTTCAGCCGCGCCATCTGCAATTCCGCCGCCGAAGCCCCGCTCGACGCTGCGACCACGGCACTTGCCACGGCGGCATAGCTGCCCCCCTGCGGCACGACCGACCGTCGCGCCCGCAGATCGGCGATCACCGGAAAGTCCGACGCGGTGCTGCCCTCGGCGGCAAAGGCCTTGTGCTCCACTTGATCTGCCGGAGCGCGCGCCTTGCCGAAACCCTGCAATCCGGGCGACTGCAACCCGCCCAGACATCCCGAGAGCAGCACCGCCAAGGCCAGAGCGGCGGGCAACCGCGGCGCTGCCCCTCCGACTGACCAAAGGCGCAAAACGGGGGTCATGGCGATCCTGCTCAGACCACCCCCCGGTGGACGATATCCTCATCGACGTAGATCGTGGTCCCGCCCAGCGTGTAGACGGCATAGTGCTGCCCGTCGGCGGCGGTATGGATGGTGTTCGTATCGGTCGCGCCCCTAAGGGTCACGTCGTCATCGGCCCCGCCGCGCACCACCAGCTTGTGATCCGGCCCCGTGATCGCGTTCAACTGCGCTTCGTTGATCGTCAGGCTGCCTTTGGTCGAGCTTAGGTCGATGGTGGTGATATCGAACCCCGCCAACCCTTCGCGCGACAGGTCTACCGTCGTCGCCACCGTGGTCCGCAGGTAAAGCGTGCTGGATTCGTTGCCCGAGGCATCCACATCGCGGATCACCAGATAGCTGCCGTCCGGCACCGGGTCCCTGAACAGCGCAAGCTCGCTGTCCACCGCCTGCCCGGCCGAGTTGACGACAGGCGTGTGAAAGACGTTCGTCACGGCGATATCGGTCGCAGGCCCCTGTGCCGCCACCGAATGATAGCTGAAAGTGTCGGTCGAATAGGCGGTGAAGATCCCGCTCAACGCCCCGCCGCCGCCCGAATCCTGCACCCATACGGGCGAGTTCGGCGCAACCGTATCGACCGAGAAGGTAAAGGGATGCTGCGCCACGTTGCCGTTCGGGTCCACCGCCTCGACCAGTGCGGGAATACCCGTCCGCTCGCCGCTCGGCAGTTCCGCGCGGGTGAAGGTGGTCGACCAGTTCCCGTTCGCATCGGCCATGACCGTATGGCTGTGCCCTTCGATCGTCACCGTCACGGTCGAGCCCGCCTCGGCCTTGCCGCTGACAGGCACGCCCGCCGCCGCTTCTGCACCGTTCAGCACATTGTCGGCGCCGAAGCCAAAGGTCACGTCGCTTTTCGCGAAATTCGTGACCGTGGTGTCGATCAGCACCGTCTTTTCCTGCCAGTCCGTCTGGTTGCCATACTGGTCCTGCGCCCGCACCCTGACGATGGCTTGCGTATTCGCCCCCTCGGGCAGCCAGTTCGCCGGAATCTTGAACGACCAGTTGCCGCCCGCGGCGGGAACCGTGGTCGAATTGGCGCCGACCTGAATCGTCACCGTCGAGCCTGCCTCGACCGTGCCGTTCACCACCAGCCCTTCGGCCCGCTCGGCCGCGTTCAGCTTTTGCGCGTCGAGCGCGCCACTGTTCACCGTTCCCACCAGATCGGGGTTGGCGAAGCTGAAATTGCGCACCAGCGTATCGACCGCGAAATCCCGCGTCACGGTGAGACTCTGGTTCCCTGCCACATCGACCGAATAGACCGAGAAGCGGCCGCCGTTCGCCCCGCTCGCGATCTCGCCGCTGGCAAGGTCATTGGCGGTATAGTTCAAGGACCAGATGCCATTCGCATCCGCCGTGGCAATGCGCGGCTGGCCGCCCATGTAGCTGACATAGACCTTGGCCCATGCGTCCGCCGTGCCGGTCAGGGCAAGGCCCGCCGACCGTTCGGCCCCCGAAAGCACGCTGTCCGCGCCGCCGGGCTGCGAGGTCACCGCCACCCGCGATTCAAGATCGACGGTCAGGTTCAGCGTATCTTGATCCGTATTGCCCGCCTTGTCGGTCGAGGTGACGGTAATCACTGTCGGCCCGCTGACCGAACCCGCAGCGCCTGCCGGAAGGTTGGCGGTCCAGTTCCCCGCCGCATCGACCGATGCCGCGTATTTGGCCCCGTTCCATTCCAGCTCGACCTTGGTGCTGCCCGCCTCGGCCTTGCCGGTGACGGTAAAGGCCTGCCGCGACTCGGCAAGGTTCACGTAGCCGTCGCCCAGAACCGCATGGCCCGCCGTGCTGTCAAAGGTGACTTGCGTGACGGTATCGACGACGAAGCTGCCCGTCGCCGTCACCACCTTGCCGGATGATCCGGTGGTGCTGGCGGTCACGGTATAGTTGCCGTCGGCCAGCGTGCCGCCCGCGATGGAATAGGACCAGTTCCCCTGCGCATCGGCGGTAACCGTCTGGTTCTGCACCACGCC
This sequence comes from Paragemmobacter straminiformis, assembly GCF_014243445.1. Taxonomy (GTDB): domain Bacteria; phylum Pseudomonadota; class Alphaproteobacteria; order Rhodobacterales; family Rhodobacteraceae; genus Paragemmobacter; species Paragemmobacter straminiformis. Next base: position 270,904 of record NZ_JACLQD010000003.1, on the reverse strand, counting down.
GGGGATCGTGATCGTGACTACGGCATTCGCCGCCGCCGTGCCGCCGACGATGACGGGTTGCTGCTGTTCGGTCTTGTTCACCAGATCGTCGCCCGAAACCGTGCCGACATCGAGCGGATTGGCCGAACCGCCACCCCCGCCCGACCCGCCGCCGCTGCCGCCACCCGATCCGCCGCTGCCCGATCCGCTGCCGCCCGATCCGCCGCCACCCGCAAGGGCTGCGCCGCCGGCAATGGCCGCACCGCCGGCAAGCGCCGCACCGCCAAGACCGCCTCCGCCCATGCCCATCAGGGCGGGGGTAAAGATCCCCATCCCTGCCGGTTCGTTCGTCGCCCCGGCCGAGGCGACCACCGGATCGCCGCTGTCAAAGCGCAGATCGTCAAGCGGGCTCCATTTGTCGTAATGCTGCACCGGCCCGTAGCCCGCGACCATGTAGCCGTCGGTGCCCTCGGTCAGCAGAACCTCGGTGATCTGGCCGTCACTGCTGAGGTAGAGGTGGTTCTCAACCCCCTCGGGCGGGTTGAAATAGCCCAAGAGCACCACGGTGCTGCCATCGGCCAGTTCCACCACAAGGTCGCTTTCGACCCTTTGGTAGCCAAGAACGCTTTCTTGCGAGACGTTCAGGGAAATGCTGTCGCCAGCGCCAACCTGGATGAAATTGGCCTGATCGTCGCCACCAACGCTGCCGTTGGTCTTACCGCCCGCAGAACTGCGGACAGCGAAATCAATCGCTGCACTCATTACCTAACTCCGCCTCAAACCCGGACCATTCACGCAGCCCGGACACTTATTATTCGGCCATATCTTTGGCCTATTGCTGCCACAATTAACCCGCTTCCGGCGTCAATTCCAGCTTATTCGCGCAAGAGTGGTAAATTATGCGTTTCCGGATGCCATATGTTGCAGCTTTCGCACGGATTGCCCCTAGCGCAAGCGTTGGCCCGCCGTGTCGAAATGGAAAGCACGCGCCTGATCCGGCGTCAGGAACGCCACGGCATCGACGGTAAAGTCATGCTCTCCGAACAGCCGCACGGTCAGCAAGCCGTGAACCTCGGTCCGCACATAGACCAGCGTCTCGCCGCCCAGCTTCTCGACATGGCTGATGCGGCCCCCGATCTCGCCCGCCGTGGCGGAAATCGCCAGATGCTCGGGCCTGATCCCCATCGTCTCGCCCCGCGCGCCAAGCGCGCCGGCCCTTAGGAAGTTCATCTGCGGGCTGCCGATGAACCCCGCGACAAAGGTGTTGGCGGGGTTGTTGTACAGCTCCATCGGCGCGCCGACCTGTTCGATACGTCCCCCGCGCAAGACCACGATCTTGTCGGCCAGCGTCATCGCCTCGATCTGGTCGTGGGTGACATAAACCATCGTCGCGCCCAGTTCCCGATGCAGCCGCGCGATCTCGATCCGCGTGGCGACCCGCAGGGCGGCGTCGAGGTTGGACAGCGGCTCGTCGAACAGGAACAGCTTGGGCGTCCGCACGATCGCCCGCCCGATCGCCACCCGCTGGCGCTGCCCGCCCGACAGTTCCGCGGGACGCCGCTCGAGATAGTCGCCCAGCGCCAGCATGTTCGAGGCCACGGCAATCGACTGGTCGATCCTGGCGCGGCTTTCCCCCGCCTGTTTCAGCGCCAGCCCCATGTTGTCGCGCACGGTCAGATGCGGGTAAAGCGCATAGGTCTGGAACACCATCGCGATTTCCCGCTTGGCAGGCGCCACATCGTTGATGCGCACACCGTCAAGCATCACATCGCCCGTGGTGACATCCTCAAGCCCCGCGATCATCCGCAGCAGCGTCGATTTCCCGCAGCCCGAAGGGCCGACGAAAACGCAGAACTCGCCCTCGTCCACCGACAGGTCCACGCCCTTGATGACCTCGGTCTTGCCAAAGGCCTTGGCGACCCCGCGCAGTTCAAGCGACCCGCTCACAGCTTCACCGCCTGACCCGAGCGCACGCTTTCATCCGCCGCCAGGCATATCGCCAGCGACTGCACCGCATCCTGCATATGCCGCGTCAAATCGATGTCCTCCAGAATAGCCCGCGCCACATAGGCCTGCTCGCGGTCGCACAACGCCTGATGGCCCGGTTCGTCGGCCATGCTGATGTTCTCGTCACCCTTGCCCACGCGATGCACCCGCAACATCGACGTCTTGGTATGCGTGTCGATGTCGTCCGACCGCGCGCTTTCCGGCATGCGGATCGAAACCGCCCCGTTGGGAGACACCACATCCTTCACGAAGAACGCGGTATCCGACATCATCGGGCCCCAGCCCGCCTCGTACCAGCCAAGGCTGCCGTCCTCGAACAGCACCTGAAAATGCCCGTAATTGTACATGTCGGGCGCGATCTCGTGCGACAGGCGCAGCCCCATGCCGCGCACCTCGACGGGTTTGGCATCGGTGATCTGGCACATCACATCGACATAATGCACCCCGCAATCGACGATGGGCGGGGTCGTCTGCATCAGCGCCTTGTGGACCTCCCATGTCGGCCCGCTCGACTGCTGGTTCAGGTTCAGGCGGAACACATAGGGCCCGCCAAGCGCCCGCGCCTCCTCGATCAGCCGCATCCATGACGGATGGTGCCGCAAGATATAGCCGACGACGACCTTCCTGCCCGTGCGGATGGCACAATCCTGCACCCGCCGCGCATCGGCCACCGTCGTCGCCAGCGGCTTCTCGACAAAGACATGCGCCCCCGCCTCCATCGCGGCGACGGCATAGTCGGCATGGCTGTCGGAATAGGTGGCGATACAGACGAGGTCCGGCTTCAACCGCGCCAGCGCCCCGGCGTAATCCGCGCTCAACGGATAGGCGCGCAGCTCCGTTGGCAAATCCACGGCCGAACGGTTCACCAGCCCCACGATCTGGAACGCCGGATCGTTGTGATAGGCCAGCGCATGGCTCCGCCCCATATTCCCCAGACCCGCCACCAGCACACGAATGGTCATTTCACCGCCCCCGCCGTAATCCCGCGGATCAACTGCCGCGAAAACACCAGATACAGCACCAGCACGGGAACGATCGCCAGCGACAGCGCCGCCAGCACCGCGTTCCAGTTGGTCACGAACTGCCCGATGAACACCTGCGACCCCAGCGTGATGGTCTTGGTCTCCTCGCTTGGCGCAAGGATCAGCGGGAACCACAGGTCGTTCCAGATCGGGATCATGGTGAACACCGCCACCGTCGCCATCGCGGGCCGCACCAGGGGCAGCACCAGCACGAAGAAGATGCGGTATTCCGACAGACCGTCGATGCGCCCGGCGTTCTTCAGGTCATCCGAAACATTCCGCATGAACTCGGACAGGATGAACACCGCCAGCGGCAACCCCTGCGCGGTATAGACAAGGATCAGCGCCGTCAGCGTGTTCACCAACCCCGCCGCCACCATAAGCTGCAAGATCGCAACCGTGCCCAGCCGGATCGGAATCATGATCCCCAGCGCAAGGTACAGCCCCATCAGCGTGTTGCCGCGAAACCGGTATTCCGACAGCGCAAAGGCCGCCATCGCCCCGAACAGCAGCACGAAGAACAGGCTCGCCACCGTCACCGTCATCGAGTTGAGGAAATACTGGAAGAAATCCCCCTGCTTCAGCACCGTCGTATAGCCCACCAGATCGAAATGCTCGGGCCAGGGCAGCGCCAGCGGATTGGCAAAAATGGCCCTGCGGCTTTTGAAACTGTTCACCACGATCACAAAGACCGGAAACAGCGCGATCAGCGTATAGGCGATCAGCACCGCATGCGCCGCGATGCTCCGCCCGATGTTGCCCCGTGCCTGTGCCATCCCGCCCCCTCAGAACTGATAGCGGCGCAGCCGCGTCTGGATACCGAACAGATAGACGCAAACCCCGATCAGGATGATCCCGAACATCGCCGTGGCAATGGCCGAACCCATGTAGGGATCGCCAAGCTGCAACTGGAAGCCGAAGAAGGTCCGGTAAAGGAACGTGCCAAGGATGTCGGTTGCGAAATCCGGCCCCGCCAGCGCCCCCTGCGCCACGTAGATCAGGTCAAAGGCGTTGAAATTCCCGACAAAGGTCAGGATCGAAATGATCCCGATACTCGGCAGGATCAGCGGCAGCTTGATCTTCCAGAACTGGCTCCACCCCGTCACGCCATCCATCTCGGCGGCCTCGATCACATCGTCGGGGATCGACAGAAGTGCGGCATATATCAGCATCATGGGTATCCCCACGAACTGCCAGACCGACACCAGCGCCAGCGCCGTCAGCGCATATTCCGCCTTGCCCAGCCAGGGCGCGAACAGCCCCTTCAAGCCGACCCAGTCAAGCATCCCGGGCGCAATCCCCCAGATGGGGGACAGGATCAGCTTCCACACGAAGCCCACGATCACAAAGGACAGGATCGTCGGCACGAAAATCGCCGTCCGGTAAAAGGCCGCCATCCGCAGACGGGGCGAGGACAGCAATGCCGCCAGCAAGATCCCGATCGGATTCTGCACCAGCATATGGATGACGAAGAACCAGAAGTTGTTGCCCAGCGCGTTCCAGAACGCCCCCGACCAGCGCGGATCCCCGAAAAGCGTCACGAAATTCTGCAACCCGACAAAGACACGCAGATCCCCCGCCTTGTTGAACAGCGACAGGTTCAGCGTCCCGAACAGCGGGATGATCATGATCGCGGTATAGACCAGCAGCGCAGGGGCCAGAAATACCCCGACATGCCAGCGCACGGGCTTGCCCCTCGCCATGCCTTACCCCTTCATCCTTGGGAAAATACTCTCGGGGGGGTCCGGGGGGGCAGACAGCCCCCCCGGCCTTTCCGCAAAAGCCTCAGTTTGCCGGCTTGTACCAGCTGTCCAGCCCTGCCTGCAGGCGCTTGCCCGCATCGGCCGGGGTCTCGGTGCCCTTGATCACATTGGCCGAGGCGTTCCACGTCTCGTTCTCGAGGTTCGGCGTGCCGCGCGACAGGATCTGGTAGGTCGAGCGGATCGTCGACTGGCACTTGCCGCGCCAGGACACGAATTCCTGCGCCAGCGGGTCGGTCATGGTCACCGGGGTCGAGTTGAGCGAGAAGAACCCCGGCAGGCTGTTGGCGTAAAGGTCCGCAAACTCGGACGACCCGACCCATTCGAGGAACTTCTTGGCCTCTTCGGGATGCGCGCTCTTGGCGTTCATGCCCATGGCGATGTCGGTGTGGTCAGAGATGTAGCAGGTGTCGCCCGCATTCACGACCGGCGGCGCGAATGCGCCCATCTTGAACTGCGCCTGCGCGTTGAACCCGGCGATTTCCCACGAACCGGCCGGATAGATCGCGGCGCGGCCCAGCGTGAACAAGTTCTGGCTGTCCGGATAGGTCTGCGCCTCGAACCCGTCGCCCAGATAGTCCTTCCACTTGGCAAGCTGCTCGTAGGGGGCGACCCATTGCGGATCGGTCAGCTTCTGGGTGCCCTTGATCAGCGCCAGACGCCCCTCTTCGCCCTTCCAGTAGTTCGGCCCGATGTTGTTGTAACCCATCGTGGCGGCTTCCCACTGGTCGTTGGTGCCCATCGCCATCGGGATATAGGTGCCGTCTGCCTTGATCTTGTCCAGCACGGCGAAGAATTCGTCCACCGTCGTCGGCACGGCCAGACCAAGCTGGTCGAAGGCGTCCTTGTTGTAGATGAACCCGTGGATCACCGAGGCCATCGGCATGCAGAAGGTCGCAGCCCCGTCATCCGTCTGCCACGCCGACTTGGCCACGGGCGAGAAATTCGCCATCGCCGCCAGCCCCGACAGATCGGCCAGATTGCCCTGGTTATACAGCTCGAGCGAGGCGTCGAACGGGCGGCAGGTGATCAGGTCGCCCGCCGATCCGGCCTGCAACTTGCTGTTCAGCGCCGCGTTGTATTCCGCAGGCGCGGTCGGCGCAAAGACCAGCTTGATGCCGGGGTTCGCGGCCTCGAAGGCCGGAATGAGCTTGTCCTGCCAGATCGTCAGGTCGTCGTTGCGCCAGCTTTCGATGGTCAGCGTCACATCCTCGGCCTGCGCCGCGCCTGCCAGCAGCGTGCTGGCCAGAAGGGCGAAACGGAACGTCGTTTTCATGGTCTTCTCCCGGTTGGTTGTTGTCTTTGCCGTTTATTGCTTCACTTCGGCCAGTGCCGGGCCGATATGCCCGCCACTGCGCCCCAGCGCGGCCTCTGCGGCCTCCGCTGTCGTTCCTGCCGCGACCAGCACGGCGGGTTTCACCGCGCCCCCCGTCACGCCAAGCGCCGCCCTTGCGGCCTCCATCCCCTGCCCCGACAGGGCCGAGACGATCCGCGCCGCGCGATCCACCAGCTTGGCATTGTCCGCGACAACATTGACCATATAGCCGTCATGCACATGGCCAAGCCGCAACCCGACCAGAACGGACAGCATGTTGAGAGCGACCTTCTGCGCCGTCGCGGCCCCCATGCGGGTCGAGCCGTTCACCACCTCGGGGCCGGTCTCGATGCAGACGGCGATGTCAGACGCCGCCAGCAGCGGCGACCCCGCGACATTGGCAAAGCCCGCGACCGTCACCCCCGCCTTGCGCGCCAGACCGGCGATGGCCAGCGTATAGGGCGTTGTCCCTGACGCCGACAGGCACAGCACCACATCGCCGCGCGAAAACCCTGCCGCCGCGAAATCGGCCGCCGCCAAAGCGGGGTCATCCTCGACCCCGCCCGTCATATGCAGCAAGGCCCCGGCGCCGCCCGCAAACAGCATCGGCGTCTGCGGCGGCATGATGCCGAAGGTTCCGGCAAGTTCCAGACAATCGGCCAGCGCCATCAGGCCGGACGATCCCGCCCCCGCATAGCCCATCTTGCCGCCCCGACTCAGCGCGGCGGCACCCGCCCCGGCGGCTTCGGCAATCGGCCCCAAGGCCCCGCGCACAGCGGCCAAAGCCGCCTGCTGCGCCGAAAGCAGCCGCTCCAGCACCACGGGCGCGGGCTGGTCATGCAGCCCCGCCGAATGCGGATGTCTGGCTTCGGTCGCCCGTGCGAAACCGTTGTCGGCCATGTGATTCCTCCGTTCCCGTTGACAATGCCAAAATAATACCAATTGTAAAGCGTCATTATCCCATGCGCCGTTTGCATCGGTTTACGGCCCGTTTCGTCAAGCACCTTTCCATTTGGTATTGTTTTGGTATTCTCAGATGCGGAGGATTCGCCATGACGCTTTTTCTGGGCATCGACGGGGGTGGCACGGGCTGCCGCGCGGCCGTGGCCGATGCGTCGGGCCGTATCCTCGGGCGTGGCGAGGCGGGTCCGGCCAACATCGCCTCGGACCCTGCGACCGCCACGACGAACATCCTGACCGCCAGCAAGGCCGCTCTGGCCGCCGCGGGGGGCGGCAGCATCCGCTCGGCAGCCCTCGGGCTGGCGGGGGCGAATGCGGCAGGTGCGGCGCACCGGTTGCAAGACGCCCTGCCCTTCGCGCGCCTGACCGTGGTGACCGATGCCGTCACCGCCGTCAAAGGCGCGCTCGGCGCGCAGGATGGCGTGGTGGCGGCGCTTGGCACCGGATCGGTTTTCGCCAGCCAGCAGAATGGCAGGCTGTGCCAGATCGGCGGCTACGGGCTTGCCCTCGGCGACGAAGGCAGCGGCGCATGGCTGGGCCGCGCCCTGCTGTCGCGCTGCCTGCGGGCGCTTGACGGTTTCACCCCGATGACGCCGCTGTTGCGCGCGGTTCTGGCCGAACACGGCGGCGCCGATGCCATCGTGGCCTTTTCCCTTGCCGCCCGCCCTGCCGATTTCGCCACCCTCGCGCCGCGGCTTGTCGGTTCGGCCGACCCTGCGGCGCAGGCGATCATGGCGCAGGCCACCGCCGACATCGCCGCATCCATCGCCCGCCTGCAACCGCCCGAACCGCTTGCCGTCACCTTCCTCGGCGGCCTCGGCCCCGCCTTTGCCGCCCGCCTGCCGCAATGGCCCCAGCGCGCCGCACTTGGCACCGCCCTTGACGGCGCGCTGCTCCTTGCGCGAGAGGCGGCGTGATGGAGCAGATCTTTTCCCCCCAGGGCTTCGACGAAACCGGCGCGGGCCCGCTGTACCTGCAACTGCAACGCCGCATCGCCGAGGCCATTGCCAGCGCGCGCCTGAAACCCGGCGACAGCCTGCCCCCCGAACGCGACATGGCAGCGCTTACCGGCCTGTCGCGCGTGACGGTCAGGAAGGCCGTCGAAGGGCTGGTGGCCACGGGGCAACTGGTGCAACGGCGCGGGTCCGGCACCTTTGTCGCGCCCAAGGTGGAACGGCTGGAACAGGCGCTGAGCCTTCTCACCTCGTTCACCGAAGACATGGCGCGGCGCGGCAAATCGGTCGAGTCGACGTGGATTTCACGCGCCATCCATTCCCCCGCCCCCGAAGAGGTGATGGCGCTCGGCCTTGGTGCGGGCGACCGCGTGGCGCGGCTCGAACGGGTGCGGCGGTCTGACGGCGTGCCGCTTGCCATCGAACGCGCCTCGCTTTCGGCGGCCTATCTGCCCGATCCCGAAGCGGTTGCCGGCTCGCTTTATGCCGTGCTTCAAGCCAACGGATGCCGCCCCGTCCGCGCCGTGCAGCGCATCTCGGCGGCCAACCTGTCCCCGCGCGATGCCGAACTTCTGGGCGTGCCGACGGGTGCAGCGGGGCTGAAGATCGAACGCATCGGCTATCTGCCCGATGGCCGCGTGGTGGAATTCACCCGCTCGCTCTATCGCGGCGATGCCTATGATTTTGCGGTGGAACTGAAACTCGATCCCGAAAGGACGACCCCATGACCCAAAGCCACATGGCACGCGAGGTCGCGGAAATTCCCGAAGCCGCCGCCCGCTTCCTGACGCAGTCGCGCCCTGCGCTTCAGGCGGCCGCCGCCGCCATGCGCAAGGTCGACCCCGCGCTGATCATCACCGTGGCGCGCGGATCGTCGGACCATGCGGCGACCTATCTGAAATACGCCGCCGAACTGGTGGCGGGCATTCCCGTCGCTTCGGTCGGCCCTTCGGTCGCATCGGTCTATGGCCGCCCGCTGCGGCTGACCAATGCCGCCTGCATCGGCATCTCGCAATCGGGCCGCAGCCCCGACATCGTGGAAATGATGCGCGCCGCAGGCACGGGCGGGGCGCTGTCGATCGCCATCACCAACTTTGCCGACAGCCCGATGGCCACCGCCTCGGCGCATTGCCTGCCGCTGCTGGCGGGGGTCGAGCAATCGGTTGCCGCGACGAAAACCTTCGTCACCTCGGTCCTAGCGGGGCTTGCCCTTGTCGCGGAGTGGCAAGACGATGCCCCGCTGCGCGCCGCCGTGAACGCCCTTCCCGAAGCCTTTGCGCAGGCGCTGACGCTGGACTGGTCGCCCCTTGCCGCGCGGCTGTCGCGTGCCAGTTCGGCCTATGTGCTGGGCCGTGGCCCCGCCTTTGCCATCGCCGCCGAATCCGCTCTCAAGCTCAAGGAAACCTGCGGCCTGCATGCCGAGGCCTATTCGGCGGCCGAAGTGCTTCACGGTCCCTCGGCCATCGTGCAGGCGCATTTCCCCGTGCTGGCGCTTGCGGTCGACGATGCCGCGCAAGCCGGGGTCGCCCAGACCGCCGAACGCCTTGCCGCGCAGGGGGCCGATGTCTTCCTGACCGGACTCGCGGCCAAGGGGGCCACCACATTGCCCACCGTGGCGGGCGTGCATGGCCTGACCGCCCCGCTTGTGCTTGCCGTCACCTTCTACGCCTTCGTCGAATCGCTGGCCCGCCGCCGTGGCTTTGACCCCGACACGCCCCCCCATCTGAGAAAAGTGACCGAGACGATATGACCCTCAGCTACATCGGCCCCGCCATTTTCGACGGCACCACGCTGCACAAGGAGGGTGCGGCGCTGAACGTGGAAAACGGCATCGTCACCGGCATCGGCGCGGCCACGGGCAAGGTTGTCAGCCTTGGCGCGGGCATCCTCGGCCCCGGTTTCCTCGATCTGCAGGTGAACGGCGCGGGCGGGGTGGCCGTGGATGGCACCACGACCGCCGAAGCCATCGCCCGCATCTGCGCCACGCAGACGCGGCTCGGGGCCACAGGCTGCCTGCCCACGCTGATCACCGACACGCCCCAAGCCACCGCGCAGGTCGTCGAGGCCGGGATCGCGGCGGCACGGGCGGGAACGGCGGGTTTCCTTGGCCTGCACCTCGAGGGGCCGCACCTCGACCCCCGCCGCAAGGGCGCGCATGACGCGGCGCTGATCCGTCCGATGCAGCCGGCGGATCTTGACCTGTTCCTGCACGCGGCCAGGCACCTGCCCGCGCTGATGGTCACGCTGGCCCCCGAATCCGCCACCCCCGCACAGGTTGCCGCGTTGCGGAATGCGGGCGTGATCGTCAGCCTTGGCCATACCGATTGCACCGCTGCGACAGCGCTTGGCATGGGGGCCAGTTGCGCCACGCACCTGTTCAACGCCATGAGCCAGCTTGGCAACCGCGAGCCGGGCCTTGTCGGCGCGGTGCTGGGCAGCGACCTTTACGCCGGGCTGATCGCGGATGGCATCCATATCGACCCGCTGACCCTGCGCGTGGCGCTTGCGGCAAAGCCCGCGCGCGTGTTCCTTGTCTCGGACTGCATGGCGCTGGCCGGAACCGACCTGACGGAATTCACCCTTGGCGGGCGGCGCATCCTGCGCCGTGACGGGCGGCTGACGCTGGATGACGGCACGCTCGCCGGGGCAGACCTGACGCTGCCCCGCGCGGTGCAAGTGCTGGTGCAAGACGTGGGCATCCCCGTTGCCCGCGCCCTTGCGATGGCGACGACAATCCCTGCTGCGCTGCTCGACCGGCCCGATCTTGGCAGCCTGCGCGCGGGGTCGCGGGCCGATATGGTCCACCTTGCGCCCGACTGGGGGCTGCGCTCCGTCTGGCGGGCAGGCGTGCTAGAGACGTGAGAAGATGCGGAAGTAAAGCCAGTCGGGCATCAGGTTCGACAGGCGGAACACCCAGGCGAAGGGCACCGGGAACGACCGGCTGAACCGCGTGCTTCCCATATGCTCGAACATCATCTGCGCCGCCGCCGCAGGTTCCATGATCTGCGGCATGTTGAACGCGTTCTTGTCCGTCAGGCGCGTCCGGATGAATCCGGGGTTGGCAAGCTGCACCTCGACCCCGCTCTCAGCCAGATCGCAGCGCAGGCTTTCGGCAAGCGACACCAGCCCCGCCTTCGACGCGCCATAGCCGATGGCGCGCGGCAGGCCGCGAAACCCCGACAGCGACCCCGTCAGCACGATATGCCCCGCCCCGCGCGCCAGCATCGCGGGCAGCACCGCCCCCACGACCCGCGCGGCACCTGTCAGGTTGACGTCGATCATCGTCTCGACCGCCGCCGTATCCCATTCCTTTGCCGTCATGGGCGTATAGACGCCGGCCAGAAAGACCACCCCGTCCACCGGCCCGACCTCGGCCGCCGCCGCCGCGACCGATGCGGCATCGCCCACATCCACCGCCACCGCCCGCGCCTTGCCGGAAAGGGTGGCAACCGCCGCCCCAAGCCGGTCGGGCGACCGCGCCGAAAGCACCAGCTCCACGCCGGCGCGGCTCATCTTGTCGGCAAGGGCAAGGCCAAGCCCCTCGCTTGCGCCGACCAGCCAATAGCGTTTGCCTGCCCAGTCCCTCATGCCTTCACCAAGGCTTGCGGCATCGGCCGCATGGTCGCCACAAGCTCGGCCACCTTGATCCCGAACTTGCGGAACTGGCTGCGGTTCATGACCGTTCCGTTCTCCATCAGATACATCCAGTCCACCACGTCGAGGACATGGCCCCCGGCCTCGGCATCCAGCTTGATGCGATACAAAAGCTGCACCGCCGGACCCTCGGCACGGCCCGTTCCGGCGCCCACCACATCATCGGCCTCGGCCCTGATCGTCCCGTCATTGCCGACGGTCAGCCGCCATTCGCGGTCTTGCACGCGGCCTGAATCATAGCGGAACCGCTCGCGCAGCACGCCACGGTTGCCATCCCATTCCCCCTGCATCTCGGCCACGAAGCGCGACGACACTCGGCCAAGCGGGCCATAGATCACCCCTTCGCACAGGATCGGTCCGGACAGATGCGCCCGCAGATCGAAGCGGGGGCCCTGTCCGGCCAGATCGGCGGGCTTTTGCGCGCGAAACCCGATGAAGCGCGGCAGGACCAGCAGCGCCACGACGGCAAGGAACAGAACGGCCCAGATCGACATCGTCAAACCTCCGATACTTGCGTCAGCGCCAGAACGGCGATCGCCAGACATTTCAACGCGCAAGGCACCAGCGCATAGGCGACCGACAGCGCCCGCAATGCGCCCTCGTCATTCGCCGCCCCTGAAACGAAGCCCGCCGCCTGAAGCGCGGGCAAAAGCACCGCCGCCGCCAAGGCGAGCGACAGCTTGGACACAAAGGCCCAAAGGCTGAAGGCCGCGCTTTCGCCCGCCCCCAACTCTCCCAGACGGCGCGCGAAAATCGCCGGAAGCAGCACCATATCCGCCCCGAGCGCCGCGCCCGAGGCCACGCAGATCACCCCGAAGGCCAGCAGATCGCCCGTGCCCAGCATCGCCGCCCAAAGAAAGGCCGCGATGGCCAGCCCCATCCCCGCAAGCAGCACACGCTTTTCGCCATAGACCTGCGCCGCCCGCGTCCAGACCGGGGTCGACAGCGCCGCCGCAAGGAAGAACAGCAAAAGAAACCCGCCCGCCGCCCCGCCCGCGCCCAGACGGCTTTCCACAAAGAACAGGAACAGCGTCGAGGTCACCGCGACCGGCGCCGCATTGACCAGCGCCAACAGCAACAGCCGCCGCGCCAGCGCATCGCCCAACACGGGCCGGAACAGCGCAAAGGGGTTTTCGGGGGCCGCCCCGCCATCGCTCCATTCGCGCCGCATCGCCAGCACGGCGACCAGCGCCAGCAGGGCAAAGCCGACGGCAAAGCCCGCGAAAGGCCGCGCCATCACCGCGCCCAGCGCCACGGGCGCCACCGCCGCGATGCACACGCCGACCAGCGATCCCGCCTCGCGCCAGCCCGCCAGCCGCACATGGCCGCGCGGGCCAAGACGCAGGGCGCGGCCCACGCCTTCGGCATAGAACACGATGGTCAGGAACGAGAAGGCGGTGAACAGAAGCGCCAGCGTCACCGCAAACCACAGCATCGGCGCAACGGGCGGCCGAACGGCGAACAGCCCGACCATCGCCAGCGCCATCACCCCAGCGGCCAGCGCGACCCAAAGCCCGCGCCTTGCCCGACCCGCCTCGGCGAGCCAGCCAAGGACGGGGTCTTGCACCACGTCGAACAGCCGCAAAAGCGCAAGCACGCCGCCAAGGCTTGCCAGACTGACGCCATAGGCATCCACGTAGAATTTCGGCGCGTGGATATAGATCGGCAGCCCCGCCATCGCGATCAGCGCGGCGAACAGGCTCCACGGCCACAGGGTCGCGGGCGCTGCCGCTGCGGTCACTGGCTGACCTCGGTTTCCGGCGGTGCGGGACGGCGGCGGAAGGACACGCCCTTGACCGCCAGCTTCAGCGCCTGCCAGTGGATCAGCGCCAGCACCCGCCGCGACCCGAAGGGACGGCGCAGCGCCGACCGCAAAATCGCGCCATTCGTCAGCGGCACGCGCGGGCCGATCAGGTTGGTGAACAACCCACCCCCCGCCGTGGTGTAATCGATCCAGACACCGACCCGCCCGTCACCGATATCGAAGCGGAAGCGATAGCTGCCTTCGACGGGCTGGAAGGGCGAGACGTAAAAGATCTTGGTCGCGGCCAGCGTATCCTCGCGGCTGATCGGCCCCTTGTCGTCGCGGTGGCACAGATAGGAATGCCGGTCGCCGTAGGTGTTCGTCACCTCGGCAATCACCGCCACAAGCGCCGCATCCCGATAGCACAGCCAGAAGGACACGGGGTTGAACACATGCCCCATCACCCGCGGTTGCGCCATCAGCAGCACGCGGTCGGCGGCCATGTCATGCGCGGCCAGCACCTCGCGCACCCATGCGACGCCGCGCCCCTTGCCCGGTGCGCCGCCGTGATCGGTGTCATGCACCGCGAACAGGTTCGCGCGGTTGCGCGAGAACAGGCCCGGACCCTTGGCCCGCTCTGCGTCGAGCAGCACGTAATCGACGCTGTAGCGGAAGCTGTTCGCCACAGCCCCCTTGCGCCCGTGAAACGTCTCGCCGCGGATCAGATCGACCGTCATGCCGCCATCTGCCGTTCCCGCGCCCCCGAGCGCATGGCCTCGACCACGTCGACGGCCGAGGCGAACCCGTCCTCGTGAAAGCCGTTCCGCATCCACGCCCCGGCGAACCACGTGTTCCGCTGCCCGTTCATGGCGCGGATCACCCCCTGCGCGTTCAGCGCGGCAAGGTCGTAGACGGGGTGGTCAAAGCTGACCACATCGTCGATCAGCTCGTCCCGGATTCCGCCGTTCGAGTTCAGCGTCACAAAGATCGGGTCATCCTTGGGAATCGGCTGAAGCGAGTTCATCCAGTAGGTCAGGTCGATCTTGCCCGAAGCGCCCTCGGCCGGTTCGACATAGACCCACGAAGACCAGCACTTGCGGTTCTTCGGCATCACATTCGGGTCGCGGTGCAGGATCGCCTCGTTCGCCTGATAGCGCACCGCGCCCAGCGCCTTTGCCTCGTCATGGGTGGCATCCGCCAGAATCCGCAGCGTCACATCGGAATGGGTGGCGAAGATCACGTCGTCGAACACTTCCCACTCGCCGCCATGCGGGCGCACCATCACGACACCCGCCTCGCGCTTGACCGCCGCCACCGGCGCGCCCAGCCGCAGGTCGACCCCGCGCGAGGCAAGCGAGGCTTGCAGCCGCCGCACATATTCGACCGAGCCGCCCTTCACGGTGTACCACTGGTGCTGCCCTTCAAAGTCGAGCAGGTGGTGGTTCTGGAAGAACCGCACCAGCGCCTCGGCCGGAAAATCCAGAATGCCCCGCGTCGGCGTCGACCAGATCGCCCCCGAAAACGGCGTGATGTAGTAATCGCGGAACCATGCGCCCGTGCCCAGCGCGCCCAGCAGGCCGCCGATGGTCATGCCCGGCGTGGCCACCTGCAACGCATTCTTGTTGAAGCGCAGGATATCGCGGATCATCCCCAGAAAACGCGGGCTGACGGCGTTCTTGCGCTGCGCGAACAGCGTGTCGAGAGACGAGAGCGCATATTCCACGCGGCCACCCCGGACCGAGGCGCCAAAGCTCATGTCGCTTTCGACATAGGGCACATCCAGTTTGTCGAACATGCCAAGCAGGTTGGGATAGTTCACCTTGTTGAACACGATGAACCCGGTATCGACCGGCTGGTCACCCCGCTTGCCGCCCATCTTGGTGCGGGCATGCCCGCCAAGCCGCCCCTCGGCCTCGAACAGGACGACGGCGTCCTGATCGGCCAACAGATGCGCGGCGGCCATGCCGGAAATCCCTCCCCCGATGACAGCGACACGACGGGGAACGGAACCAAGGGTTTCAAACGGCATGAACGGCAGGTCTCCAAAATGGGCGTCACAAGGCTTTTACGCAGCCCGCAACCGGTTGGATCAACCTGTAATTTTTTTTGGACAGTGGAAACTTGACATTGGTTTACAGCGTATCATTTCACCCGGTGTGATCCAAAGGACAGCATGCAGCGTAAAAGCTTTATGATGTTCGACTTGCATCAGGCCGAAAAATCGGGTGCGCCCTTGTCTGTCGGGCAATATGCTACGACGGAACAAACGGTTAGTTGCCGGAAGGATGGGTCTGCCGTGCAGGCGGATAAGGTGGAGACAGATTGGGCGGCCCTTGTGCTTCGGGTGCGCGACCATCAGGACAAGGCGGCTTTTGCCGCCCTGTTCAGGCACTTTGCCCCAAGGGTAAAGGCTTTCCTGATGAAGTCGGGCGCCGATGCGGGTCTGGCCGAGGAATGTGCGCAAGACGTCATGGCGACGCTCTGGCAAAAGGCGCATCTCTTCGACCCGACGCGGGCTTCGGTGGCGACTTGGGTCTTCACCATTGCCCGCAACAGACGAATCGACGCCCTGCGCAAGGCGCGCAGGCCCGAACCCGAAGACCTGCCTTGGGGCCCCGAACCTGAACCCGATCAGGCCGAGGTGTTCGAGGCGCAACAGGAAACCGACAAGCTGGGCCAAGCCTTGGCCCAGCTACCCGACAAACAGCGCGCCCTGATCGAACGGGCCTTTTACGGTGACCTTTCGCACAGCGAAATCGCCACCGAAACGGGCCTTCCGCTTGGAACGATCAAGTCACGCATAAGATTGGCGCTCGACCGGTTGCGCCAGCAGATGAGTTGAAGGCAAGACGTAGATGACCATTCGCCACCACCTTTCCGACCAGCTTCTGATGGCCTACGCCGCAGGCGATTTGCCCGAAGCCTTCAATCTGGTCACTGCAACCCACGTTTCGCTCTGCGACGAATGCCGCGCCCGCCTTGCCGCCTTTGAAGCCGTCGGCGGTGCGGTGCTGCAAGAGGCCGACAGCGTGGAAATGTCCGATGCCAGCCTTGCCGCCTGCCTCGACCGGATCGAGCAGATGCCGCAGGCCACCCACCGCGCGCCGATGCGCCGCGCGGGTTGTTTCCCTGCGCCCTTGGCCGGTTACATCGGCGGCGGCCCCGAATCCGTGAAATGGCGCAACCTTGGCGCGGGCGTCAAACAGGCCATCCTGCGCACAGGGCGCGATGCCTCGGCCCGCCTGCTTTACATTCCGGCAGGGCAAGCCGTGCCCGACCACGGCCACCGCGGGCTGGAACTGACGCTGGTGCTGCAAGGCGCCTTCCGTGACGATGCCGACCGTTTCGGCCCCGGTGATATCGAAATCGCGGACGAAGCCGTGGAACATACCCCCGTTGCCGAAGCGGGCCCCGCCTGCATCTGCCTTGCCGCCACCGATGCGCCGCTGCGCTTCAACGCGCTGATCCCGCGCCTCGCCCAGCCCTTCCTGCGGATCTAGACGAACAGGCGCACCGCCAGCACGGCCCCCGCAACATCGGCCGCGCCCTCGGTCAGGGCCAGATCGTGCCGCGCCAGCGCCACGCCGCCCACCTGCGCGGCCCCGAGCGCGAAAAAGGCAAGCAGGCCACCCGCCGCAACCGCGCCCTGGGGCAGCCAGGCCTGCGGCTTGGGCAAATGCCG
Organism: Paragemmobacter straminiformis; assembly: GCF_014243445.1. Classification (GTDB taxonomy): domain Bacteria; phylum Pseudomonadota; class Alphaproteobacteria; order Rhodobacterales; family Rhodobacteraceae; genus Paragemmobacter; species Paragemmobacter straminiformis. The sequence goes on along the minus strand of NZ_JACLQD010000003.1, from coordinate 253,828 downwards.
CGCGGTCATCACGTTGAAATCGGTCGAAACCTGACCGCCCGTGCCTGTGGCCCGCACCGGAACGTCACCCGCAAAGGCCACGGGCCGCAGCGGCAGACAGTCCAGATCGACACCCGCGCCGACAAGCCGGAACCCCGGCCCGTCAAGCACGGTCAGATTGCGTTCGATCGCGGGAAAAACCGAAAACGGCCCATCCTCGGCCACGGTGGCCATCGACAGCCGCCACAGCAGGGCACCACCCTTTTCGGCCTTGGCCAGTTCGACCGTCACGCCCTTGCCGTTGGCCCAAGGCATCTGCCTGTAATCGCCGGCCCGCAGAACCCTCATTCCGCGGCCCTCGGCGCGATCAGCGGAACCGAGTCGCTGCCCAGTTCCTCGAAGTCGAAGTTGTCCAGCCGCCGCGCGCGCTTGGTCGCCTTTTCGGACGAGATCTTGATCTCTTCGATGTCTTTTGCCGCCTGCCCGAAATGCCGGTCAAGGTTCTCGACCCGCGCGCCAAGGCGCTCGACATCGCCATAAAGCAGCGCCAATTCCTTGCGGATCGCCCCCGCCTGCTCGCGCATCCGCGCGTCTTTCAGCACGGCGCGCATCGTGTTCAGCGTGGCCATGCAGGTGGTGGGCGACACGATCCAGACCTTGGCCGCAAAGCCTTCGCGCACCACTTCGGGGAAATTGGCGTGCAACTCGGCATAGACCGCTTCCGAGGGCAGGAACATCAGCGCCCCGTCTGCCGTCTCGCCTTCGAGGATGTATTTCTCGGAAATCGCCTTGATATGCACGCGCACCGCCGCGCGGAACATCCGCTCGGCCTCGAGCTTGGCCTGCGGCGTCTCGGCCCGCCGCAGCGCCTCATAGGCTTCCAGCGGAAACTTGGCGTCGATCACGATGGGGCCGGGGGGCTTGGGCAGATGCACCAGACAATCGGCCCGCCGCCCGTTCGACAGCGTGGCCTGCATGGTGAACGCATCCGAAGGCAATGCCTTCAGCACGATGTCGTTGAGCTGGATTTCCCCAAAGGCCCCGCGCGTCTGCTTGTTCGACAGAATGTCCTGCAAACTCAGCACATTGCCCGACAGCTTCTCGATATTGGCCTGTGCCTTGTCGATGGTTTCAAGCCGCTGGTGCAATTCGCCCAGCGACCGCGCCGTGCGGGTGCTGGTGCCGTGCAATTGCTCGACCATGTTGCGCTGCACTTCGGCCAGACGCTGCTCCATGACCTTGAGCATCGCCGACTGGCTGACCGCCTGCGATTCCGACACATGGTGCAACCCGCCCGCCAGACGCTCTTGCCCGTCCGACAGCGATTGCACCCGGTCGGCAAGCCACGTCACCTCGCGCAGGACGGGTTCGGCCATGCGGGCCGAACGCAGCACCACACGCAGGATCGCCGCCAGAAGCAGCAGCAGAACCACCCCCGCCAGCACGCCCAGCACCAGAGGGTCGCTCCACGCGTAAGACATCCCGCCAATCGTGATCATCTGCGGCCAAACAGCCGTTCGATATCGGCCAGTTGAAGTTCGACATAGGTCGGCCGCCCGTGGTTGCACTGGCCCGAATGCGGCGTGGCCTCCATCTCGCGCAGCAGCGCGTTCATCTCGTCGGCCCGCATCTGCCGCCCCGACCGGATCGACCCGTGGCAGGCCATGCGGCTTAGAACCGCCTCGACCTTGGCCTGCACCAGCTGGCTTGTGCCAAGGTCTGCCAATTCGTCCAGCACATCGCGCAACAGCGCCGCCGCCGGAACGGTGCCAAGGATCGCCGGAACCTCGCGCACCGCCACCGCCGACCCGCCAAAGGGTTCGACCGTCAGCCCGAAGCGCCGCAGTTCGTCGGCATGTTCCAGCAGGCGCGCCGCATCATTGGGCGACAGGTCCACGATCTCGGGGATCAGCAAGGCCTGCGCCGTCACACCCGTTTCCGCCATCTGCCGCTTGAGCCGTTCATAAACCAGCCGCTCATGCGCCGCGTGCTGGTCGACGATCACCATGCCCCGCTCGGTCTGGGCGATGATGTAGTTTTCATGCACCTGCGCCCGTGCCGCACCCAAGGGGCGGGCGGTCAGGTCGGCCGCTTCCGCCACCGGTTCCACACGGGCCGAAGGCGCTTCGGCAAAGCCCGCCTGCACGGGCTGGAGCGGTGCCTGAAAAGCGAAACCGCGCGACAGCGCCGCACCCGAAGGGCGGTCCATCTGATAGACCCGCGCCGCGCCCTGCGGGGCGGAAAAGGCCGCAAGCGTGGCATCGGCCACGGTCGAGCTTGCCCGATGCCCCGCCCCCGACAAGGCCGTGCGCAGGCCCGAAATCAGCAGGGACCGCACCGCCTCGGGTTCGCGGAACCGCACCTCTGCCTTGGCCGGATGCACGTTCACATCGACCCGTTCGGGGTCGCACTCGACATTCAGCACCGCCGCAGGATGGCGGTCGCGGCTCAGGAAATCGAAATAGGCCACCCGCAGCGCGCCCAGAAGCATCCGGTCCAGCACGGGCCGCCCGTTGACGAAAACGAACTGCTGCACCGATGAGCCGCGCGAATAGGTGGGCAGCGCGGCATAGCCCGAAAGCCGCAGCCCTTCGCGCTCGACATCCACCCGCAGCGCGTTGTCGATGAAATCCGCCCCCAACACGCCACCGACACGGTCGCGCAGGGCGTCGAAGAAATCGCCGTTCCCCGCATCGGCGCGGAACATCACCCGCCCTTCGCCCCCGCCCGTCATATCGCGCAGGGTGAACGCCACCGCAGGCTCGGCCAGCGCAAGGCGCCGCACCACCTCGGCAATCGCGGTCGCCTCGGCGCGGTCCGAGCGCAGGAATTTCAACCGTGCGGGGGTCGCATAGAAAAGGTCGCGCAATTCGACGACCGTTCCCCTTGTCAGCGCCGCAGGCCGCACCGCCCCCATCCGCCCGCCCGCAACCGTCACGCTTGCCGCATCGCCCCCCGCCACGCGCGAGGTGATCGTCAACCGCCCCACCGACCCGAGCGAGGGCAGCGCCTCGCCCCGAAAGCCGAAGGAATGGATGTTCAAAAGGTCGGAGCCGTCGATCTTGGACGTGGCATGGCGCGACAGGGCAAGCGGCAGATCCTCGGCCGACATGCCGCATCCGTCATCGGTCACGCGGATCAGCGTCTTGCCGCCATCGGCGTAATCGACCGCAATCCGCGTCGCCCCCGCATCCAGCGCGTTCTCGACCAGTTCCTTGACCGCCGAAGCCGGACGCTCCACCACCTCGCCTGCCGCGATGCGGTTGATCGCAGCCTCGTCCAACTGCCGGATGACAGGGCGGGCCGCTGATATCTTGGGTTCGGGCGCGTTCATGCACCCATATCTAGCATCCCCGACGCCACGGGGCCACAGATTCGGCGCGACCGCAGGCCCGAAGAATTTTCGTACGAAAATTCTTCGCCCGTTCAATCGGTCGAGGTGACACCTTCGGGCTGGCCCACGATCACGAAGCGCAGGTTTTCCGGCCGGAACAGCGACTTTGCCACGCGGTTGGCATCTTCAAGCGTGACGGCATTCACCTTGTCGTTGCGCGTCTTGGGGTAATCGCTCGGCAGGCCGATAAGCTGCATGTTGACCATGATCGTCGCCAGCGGCCCGTTGCCGTCGAACCGCAGCGGATAGGCCCCTGTCAGATAGGTCTTGGTGGCGGCCAGTTCCTCGGCGGTGATGCCCTGTTCCGACATCTTGGCCCATTCGGCCTTGATGACATCGACCGCGTCCTTGACCTTGGCGTTGGGAATTTGCGACTGCCCCGCCAGCAATTCCGCCTGGTCATATGCGGCAAGCGATGTGCCGATGCCATAGGTCAGCCCGCGCTTTTCCCGCACCTCGGTCATCAGCCGCGCCGAAAAGCGCGACCCGCCCATGATCTCGTTCAGGATGCTTGCGGCAAAGAAATCGGGGTCGTCGCGTTTGATCCCCTGCTCGCCCCACAGCACCACCGACTGCGGGCCGGGATAGTCGATCACCGTCGTCCCGCCCGTCAGGTCAAAGGGCGCGCGCGCGGGCAGCGGCGCACCTGTCGCGGGCAAGGCCCCGAACAGCGTATCGACCAGCTTGCCCAGATCCTCGGCCGAAATATCGCCTGCCGCCGCAATATAGATGCGGTCGCGCGCCAGCGTGGCCTGATGCGCGGCCACCAGATCATCCCGCGTCAGCGCCGTGACACTCTCCACCGTCCCGTCGCCCGAGGTCGCATAGGGGTGGTCGCCGAAAGCCTGCGCGTTGAAGGCCTTGCCTGCCATGTCGCCGGGGTCTTTCTCGCTGGCCCGCAGGTTCGACAACACCTGCCCGCGCACCCGTTCGATCGCATCGGCGTCGAAGCGCGGCGCGGTGATCGCCTGCCGCAACAGATCGACCGCCTTGTCGCGGTTCTCGGTCAGGAACTGCGCCGAGACCCCGACCGAATCCTGATCGGAGCTGAAGCTGAACGAGGCCGCCAGATCGTCGCGCGCTTCGGCAAAGGCAAGCGAATCCATGTCGCCCGTGCCTTCCTCGATCAGCGCGGTCATCAGGTTCACCGCCCCGCGCTTCAACGGGTCTTCGACCGAACTGCCGCCGCGAAAGCGCACTTCAAGCGCGGTGAAGGGAATGTTGTGGTCCTCGACCAGCCAGGCCGTAAGCCCGCCGGGCGAGGTGACCTCTTGAATGTCCACAGCCGCGCGCGCGGGCAGGGCAAGGGTGACGGCCAGCGCCAAGCCGGCGGCGAAACGCATCATGCTCATTGGGCGGCCTCATCCTGCATAAGGTATCCGGTGACGGCATTCTTGCGGTCGAAGACCAGCTTCGCCGCCGCCATCACATCCTCGGTCGTGACCGAATCCAGCACGGCGGGCCAGGCCTTGATATCCTCGACCGTCAGCCCCGTGGCCAGACCCTCGCCATAGCGCTGCGCAAGGCCACGGCTGTCGTCGCGGGCGTAGATATCAGCCGCCCTGATTTGCGTCTTGATCCGCGCAAAGGCCTTGGGGTCCGGCCCCTCGGCCATGAATTTGGCGATCACCTTGTCCATCTCGGCTTCCAGCGCCTCGAGCGTCACCTCCGGCACCGGCACCGCCAGAAGGGTAAAGGTCGTGTCGTCCAGCGAGCTGCCGTCATAGATCGCGGCCGCATAGGTCGCCTTGGGCGCATCCCCGAATTGCAGCGCCTGCGCAAGAACCGAGGTCTGGCCGTTCCCGCCCAGCAATTCCGCCAGAATCGCAAGGGCGGCTGCGGTTTTCTGGTCGCCCGCGTCGCGCTCGGGTGCAAGGTAGCTGCGGGTCAGATAGGGTTCCGAAACCCTCGGATCCTTATAGACCAGACGCCGCTCGGCAAGCTGCGGCGGATCTTGCGGGCGCTGGCGCGGCACGACATGCGCTGCGGGCGGGATCGGGCCGTAATAGGTCTCGGCAAGGGTTTTCACCTGATCGGGCGTCACATCGCCCGCAACGACAAGGATCGCGTTGTTCGGCGCGTAATGCGCCTTGTAGAAGGCCAGCGCATCGTCGCGCGTCAGCGTCGACATCTCGTGCTTCCAGCCGATGATCGGGATGCGGTAGGGGCTGTTGAGGTATTGCGCCGCGCGCATCTGTTCGGTCAGCAGGGCGCCGGGGCTGGTATCGGTGCGCTGGTTGCGCTCTTCCACGATCACGTCGCGCTCGGGCTTCACCACGTCATCGGTCAGTTGCAGGTTCTGCATGCGGTCCGCTTCGATCTGCATCATCAGGGGCAGACGGTCGGCCGAAACATGCTGGAAAAACGCGGTGTAGTCCCAGCTGGTAAAGGCGTTGTCGTCGCCGCCCTGCGCCTCGACCGTGTCCGAGAATTCGCCCGGCCCCAGCGTCTTGGTGCCCTTGAACATCAGATGTTCCAGAAAATGCGCGATGCCCGACTTGCCCGCAGGTTCGTCGGCGGACCCGACACGGTACCAGACCATATGCACCACGACGGGCGCGCGATGATCCTCGATCACCACCACCTCTAGCCCGTTCGCCAGCTTGAAGGTGCTGACATCATCGGCCCATGCCGCCCTGAACGGGGTGAACAGCACCAAGGCCGCCACCACAAAGCCCAAACCCCTGACCATTCGCGCAATTCTCCTGCCCGCTCCGCCGGTGGCGGTTGCCTTGCGCCCAAGGTGCGCTGCGATGCGGCCGGGATCAAGCCGCCCCTACGCGGTTGTGAAAGGCCTATTCCTCGCCCGGTTGCGGCGGCGGGGCCGACGGCGTCTTTACGCCCGCGCGGCGCCAGCGCCACAGCTCGGCCTGCTGGTCAAGCCACATGGCCTCGTAGGCCTTGAAATAGACGTTGACCTTGAGCAACCGCTCAAGCAGGCGGCCATCGTTCTTTTGCCGCCAGGCAAGGTCCTCGGTGGCCAGCGTGTCGCGGATGTCGCCCGCCACGCCGAACCGCGCCGCATAGTTCACCAGACCGCCGTCGCCCGCCGGAATGCCGCCCGCCGCGCGCAGATTGCCGCCAAGAGCCGCGATCGCATCGGCTTCGGGTGTCGGATCGGTCAGGTTTGCCCCGCCCGGAGTGGGCTCGGGCAAGGCGGTCAGATCTTCGGGCAAGGACAATGGCTTGGGCGGCAGCACCGCAAATTCGTCCGGCCCCTGCGTCGTCGAGCGGATGTTCATCAGCGAGGGGACCTTGTCCCCCTTGCTGCAGCCCGCAAGCGTCAGCATGACCGCCACCGCGATCACGAGAACCCCCCGTGCTGCCTGCATTCCCGCCTCCGTCAAACCCGTTCGCCCCGTCTTAGCGCATCGCATCCCGCGCGTCACGGGGTCTTTCCGCCCTTGGCAAGACCCGTCACTTGCGCAGCTTGCTTCGCAATGCCGCCCGCTTCTTCGCCTTATCGGTCTTATCCTGTCCGGAAAACAGCACCAAACCCAATGCACCCGCAAAAATCGCCACATCGGCCACGTTGAAGGCATAGGGATTCTCGATCCCGCAGCAGGACATGTTCAGAAAATCGGCCACGGCGCCATAGATCACGCGGTCCACGACATTGCCCAGCGCCCCGCCGATCAGCAGCCCCGCCGATATCTGTTGCCAGCGCCCCGCGCCCTCGCGCCGCACCCAAAGCCAGACCCAGACAGAAACGGCCAGCGCCACGGCGATGAGAATCCAGCGCATCACCTCGGCATCGCCGGCAAAAAGGCCGAAGTTGATGCCCCGATTCCACGCCATGCGGAACACGAGGAAGGGCGGCAGGACATCGATTCCCCCGCGGTCGATCAGGCCCAGGACCTGAACCACCAGAACCTTGGTCACCTGATCCAGCGCGAAAACCGCCCCCGTCACCCAAGCCGCAAGCCGCATTCCCGCCTCCCTGTCAGTGCCGGAAATGGCGCATGCCGGTAAAGACCATCGCCAGCCCCGCCGCATCCGCCGCCGCGATCACATCCTCGTCGCGCATCGACCCGCCGGGCTGGATGATCGCCGTCGCCCCGGCCTCGGCCGCGGCAACCAGCCCGTCGGCAAAGGGAAAGAACGCGTCGGACGCGACGACAGACCCGATGGTCAGCGGCTGCGACAGCCCCAGCGCCTCGGCCATGTCCTGCGATTTGCGCGCCGCGATGCGGGTGCTGTCGATCCGGCTCATCTGCCCCGCGCCCACGCCCACCGTGGCCCCGCCCTTCACATAGATGATGGCGTTCGACTTCACGTGCTTGGCCACCTTCCACGCAAACAACAGATCGGCCATTTCCGCATCGGTCGGCGCGCGTTTGGTCACCACCTTCAGATCGCGCGGGTTCAACGCCCCGGCGTCGCGGTCCTGCACCAGAAAGCCGCCCGCCACCTGTTTGAACGCCGTTCCGGGCGACCGCGCATCGGGCAGGCCCGCCGTGGTCAGCAGGCGCAGGTTCTTCTTGGCGGCAAAGATCGCCCGCGCGGCATCGCTGGCACCCGGAGCGATGACGACCTCGGTAAAGATCTCGACGATCTTCTCGGCCGTCTCGGCATCGAGCGGCTGGTTCAGCGCCACGATTCCGCCAAAGGCGCTGGTGCGGTCGCAGTCATAGGCGCGGGCATAGGCCTCGGCCAAAGTTGCGCCCACGGCCACGCCGCAGGGATTGGCATGCTTGATGATCGCGCAAGCCGGCGCATCGCCCGCAAACTCGGCCACCAGCTCAAAGGCCGCGTCCGTGTCGTTGATGTTGTTGTAGGACAATTCCTTGCCCTGCCATTGCCGCGCGGTCGAAACCCCGTCGCGCTTCGATCCGTCGACATAGAAGGCCGCCGCCTGATGCGGGTTCTCGCCATAGCGCAGCCCCTGCGCCAGCTTTCCGGCAAAGGATTTGTAGCGCGGCGTCTTTTCACCGATCTCGCCCGCCAGCCAGTTCGACACCGCCGCATCATAGGCCGCCGTCTTGGAATAGGCCGTCAGCGCCATCTTCTGGCGGAAAGCCATCGTCGTCGCCCCGTCATGCGCGGCCAACTGGTCGAGCAAGGGCTGGTAATCGGCAGGGTCGGTCAGCACGGTCACGAACTTGTGGTTCTTCGACGCCGCGCGGATCATCGCAGGCCCGCCGATGTCGATGTTCTCGATGCAGGTCGCGTGGTCCGCCCCCTTGGCCACCGTTTCCTCAAAGGGATACAGGTTCACGATGAGCAGATCGATCGGCTCGATCCCGTGCGCGGCCATCGCCAGCAGATGCTCGTCATCATCCCGCAGCGCCAGAAGCGCGCCATGCACATTCGGGTGCAGCGTCTTGACCCGCCCGTCCATCATCTCGGGAAAGCCCGTCACCTCGGACACATCGCGCACCGTCAGGCCCGCCGTGCGCAGCATCCCCGACGTGCCGCCGGTCGAGATCAGCTCGACCCCACGCGCCGCCAGCGCCCTTGCCAGATCAAGCAATCCCGTCTTGTCGGAAACCGAAATCAACGCACGGCCAATGGGAACAAGGTTGGTCATCGGGGTAGGCCCTCCAGCAACGACGGAACTCAGACCGGAACCGGCAAATCCTCGCGGTCCAGATCGCGGATGGCCAGCGGAGTATCCTGTGCCTTGGCCAAGGTCCAGCCGATCCGCATCTCGAAACCGTCCGTCACCCCCGAAAGGACGATCTGACGCGCAGGTCGGGGCTGCAAACGCCCTTTTTCCAGATGAACCGAAGCCTCGAGCGTCAATTTTGTGCGCCCGTCGTGCCGGAACACCCAGATCTCGCCCGACTTCAGCGCCAGGGACACCGCCGTTCCGCCAAGGTCGATGGTCGCATCGACATCGGGGTGCAGGTGGAAGCGGATGGCAAAGCCGACACCCTCGGGCCGGTTCGCCATCATCTGCCGGAAGCGTTTCTGTTCGCCGGGGGTTTCAGCAACCAGCGTATCCGTCCCCGTCAGCCGCCGCCCCTGCCCGTCAAGGCTCAGCACCCTTGCGTGGCGCAGGCCATGCGTCACCGACCAGCCGGTATGCTCGCCCGAATGGTGGTGCCCCGCCCCGTCACTGACCATCTGGCAGACCGGAACGCCCGCCCGTTCGGCCAGCGCGCCGCCATCCCGCCCCATGCGCGACGACGACACCCCGTCAAGCGACAGCACCGAATGCGACGCCGTGGCCCGCCCCGCCAGTTCCCATTCCGCGCCAAAGGGCTTGCCCGATCCGCAATTCACCACCACGGGCCGCCGACCCGAGGTCATCTCGAAGGCAAGTGTCGAGGCGTGGCCCACCGGCGCGGGCGGGGCGGCATCGACGATCACGGTCGTCCGCCCTGCCGCCAGCCGCGCGAAGCCCATCGCCGGTTCATGCCCGACCGCGCGCCGCACCCCCGCATTGGCCAGCGCCATGTCAAGCCGCCCCTCAAGGCCCCGCCCGCCGCCGTGGAACCGCGCCAGCCCGCCATCGGCATGGCGCAGCGCCCGCAGCACCGGAGCGATCCGCTCGATCGCGCCCGTCAATTCCGCAGGCACCGCCCGCCCCGCCTCGGACAGGGCCATCTCGGCCCAGTTCAGCAGCGTGAACACTTCGAGCAATTCCTCGGGGTTGCGCGTGGCGATGCCGCCTTCGCTGTCCACCTCGCGCAGGCAGTCGCGGGCCAGCGCCGACAGCGCGGGGGCCACCTGCCCCTGCACCCCCTCGAGCGCCAACCCCGCCACGATCAGCCCCGTCAGCGCCTCGAACCGCGCAAGGCCCGCCGCCGCCTGCCGCCATTGCCGCGACAGATAGGCCACCTGCACCGTCAGCGCCCTGAAATAGGCCGCCTGCGCCGCCCTGTCCTGCCCCTGAAGCAACAGCACCGCGTGGTTGATCCACCGGATCAGCCGCCGCCCCGTCAGGTCGGGCGTCCAGCCCGCGCCCTGCCCGCGCCCCTGCGACGCGATCCATTCGAATGTCCAAGCCTGCGCCCGCTTTCGCGCCGCAGCATCCCCCACGGCAGCCAGATCATCCAGCCAGCCGAACCCCTGCACCTCGGCGGCAAAGGCCGCATCCGGCGCGCGCAACGCCCAGATCGAGGTATCCCGCGCCTCGACCAGATGCCCCGCGAACAGGAAATTTCCGGCAATCAACTGCCGCCCGCGCGCGAATGTGCCGATAGACCTCGGCTCGGGCTGCGAGGTGAAGCCGGTCGCGGCACGCACCCGCCCCGCCCGCCAAAGGGCGATCCGGTTGCCAAGCCTTTGCCTCAAGCCGCCCGCCATGCGCGCCCCCACCTGCCCCGGCCCGGATTGTTCACCCCCGAGTCCCTTCCCGATCTTACGCAACGAAAGACCGGCCTGTCACCCGACAAGCCGGTCCAATGGATTTTCTGTCATCAAATCCTCGGGGGAGGGGGCCTTGGCCCCGCGCCAAGGGACGGCGCGCGCCCCCCGTTTCACGCCAGATGGTCGACGCGCTCCAGATATTGCGCCAGCCCCGCGATCTGGCCCATCCATTTGCCGATCAGCGCAGGGTCATGCGGGGCGGCGTGGACACCGGCCCCCAATTCCCCCGACAGGACCGATTCCACGGCCAGCGACACCGGCACCGACACCAGACGCGCCATCGCCGTGCCGCGCGCATCGCCCCATGCGTCCATCGTCCACTCCTCGTGCCAGACGGTTTTCCCGTCGCGCTCGGCCCTGAGCGACACGAACAAGACCACGCGGTCGGCCTCGCCCTCGTCATAGGAATTGTTGGCCCAGAACTCGGCAGCCATCTCGGCCAGACGCGCATCGCCCGCCGGTCCTTCCAGCGTCTCGATCTCGCGGAACACGGGCGTCCATGCCTCGGCCCAGCCGTTCAGACGGATCGTCCCGCGCACGAAATCGCGCACCTTCCACGCCGGATCGAAGCGGTAATCCTGCATGAAGGGATAGGAATCGCGGTTCGGGTAGACCTCGAAGCTCTCGGGGGTCGGCAAGGCCGCGTCATAGCTGGTGATCGCATCCCAGGGGCGGTTCACCTTGAACTCGGCAAAGTTCTTCAGCGACCGCGACGGCGACCGCAGCGCCTTCAGCACGCCCAGCGGCGACCACGAGAATTTGTAGCGGAACGGGTTCGCCACCTTGGGCACCCCCCCGCAATAAGAGGTGAAGGACAGCACGTTGTCGGGGTGGAACGCCTTTGACGCCCGATAGCGCGCCACCAGATCATGCGCCATCAGATGGTCGATGCCGGGGTCCAGCCCGACCTCGTTCACGCTTGCCAGACCCTTGGCGCGGAATTCGGCATCCAGCGCGCGCATCTCGGGCGCGATGTAGCTGGACGAGACGAAATGCGCCCCCTTCTCAAGACAGACCTTCGCAATCCCGACATGCTGGTCGGCCGGCAGCATCGAGATTGCCACATCCCCCGCCTGCAAGGCATCGCGCAGCGCGTCGAGGCTGTAGGCGCGGATGTCATCCGTCAGGTCGCCCACCGCTTCGCGCGCCTTCCCGACGGTGCGGTTCCAGACCACAACCTTGTGCCCGCCCTCGATCAGCCGCCGCAGACCCGGCACACTCGACAGCCCCGTGCCGCACCAATGAATCGTCATGTCCTCGTCTCCCCTCGGGGCGCGTCGCCCCGCAAAAATCTATGAAGATTTTTGCAAATTCCTTCCAAGGAATTTGCCTGAAACCGTCACACCGTGGCGATGTGACGGTCGTATTCCACCTTTGCCCGCCCCCAGACGCCCGCGCCCAGATCGCGCAGCGTCAGCAGGCTCGGCAACAGTTGCGCCGCGTAATCCTCGCTGCTTTCCACCGGCAGAAGCGACGGCAGGTTGTCGATGGCCGTCACGTCGAGCGGCGGGTTCTCTGCCACGCGCAGCGCGGGCGCGTCCCAATCGGTCGCGCGGTCATAGACCTTGATGGGCGAGAAATCCGAGGTCGGGTCGCAGGCGATATCCCCGATCACCGTCAGCCTGCGCGCATCGGTCTTGGCACTTGCCGGAACGAAAACCGGGCAGCCCGGACGGGCGAGGATGCAGTTGAGGAAAATCTCGTGCTGCAACACCTGCGGAAAGGGCCCGCCGCTTGCCGTTTCGGCCATGTCCCATTTCGTGACAGCAACACCCATCTGCGAACACAGGTCCGAAGCCCCCGTCCCCACGCGCCCCAAGGCACCGATGACAATCGCCGCAGGCCGCGCCGCATCGCCCAGTTCGCGCTGCAAATCGGCGATCAGCGCGCCCGTTCCGGGGTATTTCGCAACCGGCCCCGCGATGGTTCCGCGCTGCTGCGCCGCCCAGCATTTCAGCGCGACCGCAGCCCCCGCGAACCCTGCCCAATAGCCGAAGGCCGCGACACGACGCCCGCTTTCATCGACCAGATATTCCAGATCATACAGCGTCCCTCCGCCCGCCTTGAACCGCTTGAGCAGCTCGCGCCCCGCAGGCTGCCCCTTGTAGGCATGGCCGAACATGATGTGCTTGTGGACCAGCGGCGTGCCATCCTCGGGCAACTCCTTCAGCCCGAAGATGATCGCATCCCTTGGTGCCTCGGGCCACAGGTTCTCGGCCACGATCTCGCAGCCCGCCGCCACATATCCATCGATCGGAATCGCCCGCACCGACGACCGCTCGACCGTCACGCGGATGCCCGCCCTGACCAGCGCCGCAGCACCTTCGGGCGTCAGACCCACGCGTTCCTCGTTCGGGCGCTGCTCGGCCCTGACCCACAGATGCGTCATCGCACTCTCTCCAAATCTTCGGGCAACCGGTTAGCAGATTGCGCGGCCCGCGAAAGCCCTCTCAAAGGTCGAACGAGGCAAAAACCGGCACGTGGTCGCTCGGGCCTTCCCAGCCACGGCAGGGCCGCAGGATCCGGCTGCCATGCGCCGCGCCGGAAATGTCGGGCGTGGCCCAGATGTGGTCCAGCCGCCGCCCCTTGTCGGCCGTGTCCCAATCCGCCGCGCGATAGGACCACCAGCTGTAAAGCAGCCCCTGCGGGATATCCTGCCGCGTCACGTCCACCCATTTGCCCGCATCCATCACCGCGCCCAGATGCTCTACCTCGACCGGCGTGTGCGACACGATCTTGAGCAGCGCCTTGTGCGACCAGACGTCATCCTCGCGCGGGGCGATGTTGAGGTCCCCGACCAGAATCGACCGCGCGGGCCGTTCGGCAAAGAATTCGTCCCGCATCTCGGTCAGGAAATCGAGCTTCTGGCCGAATTTCTCGTTTTCCGCGCGGTCGGGAATGTCGCCCCCCGCCGGAACATAGCAATTGTGGATCACCACGCCGTTGGGCAGCCGCGCCGCCACATGCCGCGCATGACCCAATGCGGCGTAATCGCGCCCGCCCGCATCTTCCAGCGGCAGTTTCGACAGGATGGCGACGCCGTTATACCCCTTTTGCCCGCGCGCGACCATGTGGGTGTAGCCAAGGCTGCGGAAGGTCTCGACGGGGATTTTCTCGACCGGGCTTTTGCATTCCTGCAAGCACAGCACGTCCGGCCCCTCGTCGGCCATCAGCCGCGCCACCAACCCTTCGCGCAGCCGCACCGAGTTGATGTTCCAGGTCGCGAGGGTAAAACTCATCTTCATTCTCCGGCATCAGGGACGCCAGACCCTAAGGCCGACTTCCCCCCCGCTCAAGTGCCCGTCAGCCGGTCGGGGCGCATATCCCGAAGCACGCGCCGACATGGCGGCCTGAACACGGATTCCCGACGGCAGGACAACAGTAGCCACGCCCGAAACCGGGCAGAACAAGAGTCTTCTTGCGACCACTGTTCTGGTCGGCACCGCTGGCTTCGCCGCTGCCGAAGTGACGATTTCGGGTTCGGCACGCATGGGCATAACCAATGCCTATGACACGACCAACGACGCCAACAAGACCCAGTTCTCGAGCCGCGCTCGCGTGAACTTTGCAGCTTCGGGCGAAACCGATGGCGGCCTGTCCTTCGGCGCTTCGTTCCGCGCTGACAACGCCGGCGACGCGAACAGCGGCACCGCTGGCACCGTTTCGCTTTCGGGCGCTTTCGGCTCGATCTCGATGGGCGACAACGATTCGGCCGCTCTGACCACGGTCGGGCAGGTTGACGGCGTCGGCTTCACCGGCAACGGCGACCTGAACGAAATCATCTTCCTTGGCGAAGCTGACACCTCGGCCCTGTACACCTATACGATGGGCGACCTGACGATTGCCGCCTCGATGGGCCAGATCGACGGCGACACCAACTACACCGGCAACGCCAAGCAGGCCGCTTCGGTCGCCGCATCGTACAAGATGGGCAACTACCGCTTCAGCGCCGCCATCGAGCGTGGCGACAAGGCCGTCTACTCGTTCTCGGACCGCGCCGACGCCTATGCGACCGATCCGGAAGACACCTATGCCGAGCGCAACGACCTGACGTCGCAAGTGACGCTGGGTGCGGACGCCACCTTCGGCGCGCTGGTCCTGAAAGGCCGCGTCGCGATGGGTTCGGGCGAAGCCTACAACGGCCTGCCGGACGAGCCGAATGGCTACAAGACCACCGGCACGCAGGTTGCCGTTTCGGCCACCTACACGATGGACGCCCTGTCGGTGACGGCTTTCGGCGCACATGCCAAAGTCGCCTATGACTACTACGGCACCGACTGGGGCATGGAATCGACCCGCTATGGCGTGGGCGCGTCCTACGACCTCGGCGGTGGTGCCAAGGCCCAGGCCGGCCTGAGCCGCCTGTCGCATGACGCCCTCAACGACGATGGCGACTGGAGCGACACCAAGATGGATGCAGGCCTGACCTTCGCATTCTGATGTGACAACGCGGGCGGGTCTTTCCCGCCCGCGTTTCCTTTCCCGTTCGCGGCTTAAATAAGCGGGCGAATATTTTAACTAAAATATCGGACTGTGCCTTCGGAATGCAGATGCATCCGGGGTTTTAATGCTTTGACGATTCGCGCCCATTGCAATCAAAAGATATATAAACCCAGTCTAATGTTGATAAAACAATCGAATTGCAGAATAATAAGATTCGTAACCCGCCTTAATCGGTGACCGATTCGACTCACTCGCCCATCCCATCCGGCGGCCTTCGACAGGTCGGTGGTTGAAGCCTGTGACAAACCGGTGCGATCAGGGCAGCGAACGTTGCGTTCACAGGGAATGGGTCTGAAGCGATGGGTATTCTGGAAGTCTTCAAAAGAAACCTCACACGCATCGAGGACCAGCCACCCCCCCTTGCCGACCCGACCCTGGCCGAGTTTTTTGACAATCGCTATATCGGCTATGCCAATATAACGAAGCGCCGTCCCGAATTGGACAGGCTGGTATTCAACAAACACATCCGCGCCTCGCTCGGGCATTTCAAGATCAATCAGCTGACCACGCAGATTCTTGACGACTGGGTTTCGATCCATATCGGCAAGAATTACAAACCCGGCACCATCAACAAGCATATCAATTACCTTAAACGGGTGCTGAACGTGGCCCGCACATGGGGCGTCTTGCGCAAATCAAAGGAAGAATTGCGCATTTCGATCCGCATTCCGATGGGCGACCCGAAGCAGCGCTTCCTGTCATCCGAGGAAGTGATGCGGCTGATCCGGTCTTGCGAGACCGAGAACCACCCCTACCTCGGGCTGTTCGTCAACCTGCTGATCCTGACCGGTGCGCGCAGTTCGGAAGCCCGCCTTGCCAAGTGGGGCGAATTCGATCTGGTGCGCCGCGTCTGGACCGTGCCGATCTCGAAGAACGGCCGCGCCCGCCGCATCATCCTGAACGATGCCGCCGTGCGACTGCTCGACGACATCCGCCTGCGCACGGCCACGCTCGGCTTCGGTATCGCGGCGGATGACTACCTGTTCATGAACCCGCACCTGAAAAAGCCCTACCAAAGCTTCCACCTTGCTTGGGATCGTGTCCGCACCCGTCTGAACATGCGCGAGGTGCGCATCCACGACCTGCGCCACACCTATGCCAGCTTCCTGATCAACCACGGCGCCACGATCTACGAGGTGCAGAAGCTGCTGGGCCACCACCACATCAGCATGACCGAACGCTACGCCCACCTTTACCCCGACACGCTGCAACAGCGGGTCGAGCTGATCTCGCACGCCTTGGCCGGACAATAAAAAAAGCCCGGGCGCAAAGGCCCGGGCCGAGTCCAACAGGGAGGTAAGCCTATTTAACACGGGACCGTATAAAATTCCTTAAGGAAAACGGATGCCGACCCAGCGGAAAGTCTACCTTGGCGTGTATTCGCAACAGGTCCCGCGAAAGAAAAAAGGCCGGGCGCTAGGCCCGGCCAAGTCCAACAGGGAGGGTGCCGTGTCATGACCCCGACACGGCAAGGGGAACTGTCTGCAACGTCCTGATACCCATATAGGTATCGAATCTGGCGACAATAAGACCCTAGGCGACCAATCTGTATCCGCCGCTCTCGGTTACAAGCAGACGGGCGTTCGACGGATCAGGTTCGATCTTTTGCCGCAGACGGTAGATGTGGGTTTCCAGCGTATGCGTGGTAACCCCTGCGTTGTATCCCCAGACCTCGTGCAACAGCACGTCGCGCGCAACTACGGATTGTTGTGCCCGATACAGGAACTTCAGGATGTTGGTTTCCTTTTCGGTCAGGCGGATTTTCTTTTCCTTTTCGTCCACCAGCATCTTCTGCGCCGGCTTGAAGGTGTAGGGACCAAGCTGGAAGATCGCGTCCTCGGATTGTTCGTGCTGGCGCAGCTGCGCCCTGATGCGCGCCAGCAACACCGGAAACTTGAACGGCTTGGTGACGTAGTCGTTCGCCCCCGCGTCCAGCCCCAGAATCGTGTCGGCATCCGAATCATGGCCTGTCAGCATCAGCACCGGGCATTTGACGCCCTGCTTGCGCATCCGGCGGCACAATTCGCGCCCGTCGGTATCGGGCAGGCCCACGTCGAGGATCAGCAGGTCGTAAAGCCCCGCCTTGGCCTTCTCCATCCCCTCGGCGCCGGTGCGCGCCTCGAAGACATCGAAATCCTCGGTCATCACCAGCTGTTCGCTCAGCGCCTCGCGCAGGTCGTCGTCATCATCGACAAGAAGGATCTTCCGCAAAGTGGCCATCAGGTGAACTCCGTTCTGTCCTTGGCCCCACAGATGCGCCTGCCCCCGCTTTCGGGCAAGATATGCAACAAAACCCTCACGCGGACGTGTCGCTTGGGCGGGCTATGTTTCAATTTCCGCGCGGGCGGCTTAGATAGGCCGGCAGGAGAACCCGCAATGCCGCTACATCCGACCATCGTCGAACGCCTTGCCCGCGCCCGTGGCGACCTGCGCATGGGCGTGCCGGTGGTGCTGACGGGTGACGGGCAGGCCGTGGCCTTCGTCGCGGTCGAGGAGCTGTCGGCCGATCGTCTGGCCGCCCTGCGCGCGCTTGGGCCGCTGGAGTTGGCCCTGACCGCCCGCCGCGCCGAAACGCTGAAAACCCCGGCCTATGACGGCGACATTGCCCGCATCGCCGTCCCGTCCGATGGCGACACCCGCTGGCTGCGCGCCCTTGCCGACCCGGCCGATGACCTGCGCGTGCCGATGAAAGGGCCGCTCCGGTCGCTGCGCGATGGCGCGGCCACGCTGCACCGCGCGGCATTGCAACTGGTCAAGTCGGCGCAGCTTTTGCCTGCCGCGCTGCTTGTGCAAATTCCCCACGGGCTGGCGCTGGCCGAAGCCAACGGGCTGACCCTGCTGCCGCTGCACGAGATCACGCCCGAACTGGCCCGCATGTCGCCGCTGCACGGCGTGGTCAACGCCCGCCTTCCGATGCAGGCGGCGCAGGCGGGGCGGCTTCACATCTTTCGCCCCGAGGACGGCGGGGCCGAACATTACGCCATCGAGATCGGCAAACCCGACCGTTCGGCCCCGGTTCTTGCCCGCCTGCATTCGGCCTGCTTCACGGGCGACGTTCTGGGCAGCCTGAAATGCGACTGCGGCCCGCAACTGCGGGCGGCCCTTGCGCAGATGGGCAGCGAAGGCGCGGGCGTGCTGCTCTACCTCAACCAAGAGGGGCGCGGGATCGGCCTTGCCAACAAGATGCGCGCCTATTCCCTGCAAGACCAGGGCTTCGACACGGTCGAGGCCAACCACCGTCTCGGCTTTGAGGATGACGAGCGCGATTTCCGCATCGGCGCGGGTATCCTGCGGCAGATGGGCTTTTCCGCCGTGCGCCTGCTGACCAACAACCCCCGCAAACTGGCGATGATGGAAAGCTGTGGCCTGACCGTGACCGAACGCGTGCCGCTTCAGGTCGGCCAGACCGCGCAGAACGCCGGATACCTTGCCACCAAGGCCGCGAAATCGGGGCACCTGCTGTGAAGCCTGCCGATCTGGTGGTGACCCGCTGGGGCGCGCGCTTCATGGGGCGGCGCTTTCCTTGCGCCATCGGCAAGCATGGCACCACCGACCGCAAGCGCGAGGGAGACGGCAAAACCCCGCTCGGCACCCACCGCATCGTCGGCATGCTTTACCGCCCCGACCGTCTGTCGCCATCGCAACTGCCCGACTGGGCGCTGCCCTTCGGCCCCGCCGACCTTTGGTCGGACGACCCGCGCGACCCCGACTACAACCTGATGGTCCGCGCCCCGCATGGCTACAGCCACGAACGCCTGACACGCGCCGACCCGATGTATGACCTGATCCTGCTCACCGACTGGAACTGGCCGCAAGCCGTGCCCGGTCTCGGCTCGGCCATCTTCCTGCACGGATGGCGCCGCCCGCGCCACGGCACGGCGGGATGCGTGGCCTTTGCCCTGCCCGATCTTCTGTGGATCGCGAACCGCATCCGCCATTCCACCCGCCTCATCATCCGCTGACCCTTTCCAAAACGCTTTGGAACCCTTATGCTCCTTGCGCAAAAGGGAGGGTCCGAGTCATGGCCAAAACGCCGTCCACCACGGATGACGACATTTTCGCGCTGCGCCTTGCCCGTTCGGCCCCCGATCTTTGGCCCATGCTCGACGCCCTTTACGGCACCCGCGAGGATTACCCCGCCTTCCGCGAGGCGTTGCTCAAGACCCTTGCGAAATCGTGGAAGGCGCGGCCTGCCGACCTCAAACTCCTTGACCTGAAACGCGATCTGGAACCCGACTGGTTCCAGCGCCCCGACATGGCGGGCTATGTGTTCTACATCGACCGCTTCGCCGGAACGATCCCCGAAGCCGTTGAAAAACTGCCCTATCTTCAAGAACTTGGCATCACATACGTCCACTTCATGCCCTGCCTGAAGCCCCGCCCCGGCGACAGTGACGGCGGCTATTCGGTGATGGATTACCGCGCCATCAACCCCGCCTACGGCACGATGGACGACTTTGAAGCCGCCGCCCGCACCTTTCGCGAAAACGGCATCTCGCTCTGCATCGACCTTGTGCTGAACCACACGGCCAAGGAACACGCATGGGCGAAAAAGGCCGCAAAGGGCGATCCGAAATATCAGGACTATTACCTGATGTTCGACACCCCCGATCTTCCAAAGCGTTATGAAGAAACGCTGGTCGAGGTGTTCCCCGACAATGCCCCCGGCAACTTCACCCATTACCCCGATTTCGGCAAATGGGTCTGGACCACCTTCAACGAACACCAGTGGGACCTGAACTGGGCCAACCCTTGGGTCTTTCTTGAAATCACCGATATCATGCTGGCGCTTGCCAATCGCGGGGCCAGCATCCTGCGGCTCGACGCGGTGGCCTTCATGTGGAAGCGCATGGGAACCCGCTGCCAGTCGGAACCCGAGGTTCACATGATCCTTCAGGCCCTGCGCGCCGCCTCGCGCATCGCGGCCCCCGCCACGATCCACCTTGCCGAGGCCATCGTCGCCCCGGCCGAGATGATCCCCTATCTTGGCCGCGGCAGGCATGACGGACGCGAAGGCAACCTCGCCTATCACAACAGCCTTATGGTGCAATTCTGGTCGGCACTGGCCACCCGCGACACGCGCCTGATGACCCATGTTCTGGGCACGCATTTCCCGACGAAACTGACCAACGCGACCTATGCCACCTATATCCGCTGCCACGACGATATCGGCTGGGCCGTGACAGACGAGGATGCCGCCGCCCTGCACCTTTCCGGCCCCGCGCACCGCGCCTATCTGTCCGACTTTTACGAAGGCTCCTTCCCCGGGTCCTTTGCCCAAGGCGCACTGTTCCAGCATAACGAAGCCACGGGCGACAAACGCATTTCCGGCAGTTTCGCCTCGCTCGCGGGGCTGCAACGGGCGCTTACCAGCAATGATGGCACCGCCATCGACCACGCCGTGCAGCGCATCCTGATGGGTCACGCGCTGATCGCGGCCTTTGGTGGCATCCCGCTGATCTACATGGGTGACGAACTCGCCCTGCTGAACGACGACAGCTACCTTGCGGTGCCCGAACACGCCCATGACAGCCGCTGGATTCACCGCCCGCGCATGGACTGGCAGCTTGCCCGCACGCGCCACCAAGGCGACACGCCCGCCGCGCGCGTGTTTCAGGGCACGCAGCACATCCTGTCCCGCCGCCGCGCCACGCCCGCGCTGCACGGCGGCAACGCCACGCGCATCCTGCCCTGCGAAGCGGCACAAGTCTTTGCTTTCGCGCGGGAAACGCCGACCGGAAACCTGATCTGCCTGTTCAACTTCTCGGAAAACTGGGTCCACCTGCCGGAAAGCTGGCTGCGCCAGAACGGCGCCGTGAACCTGCATGACGAGTTGTCTGACAACGCGGTCGCGGTGCATGCGGGCGCCATCGCCCTGCCGCCCTTTGCCCGCGCGTGGATCAGTTAGCGTAGTTCCGCGCGCCGAAGATGGCCGAGCCCACGCGCACATGCGTGGCCCCTGCGGCAATCGCGGCCTCGAAATCGCCGCTCATCCCCATCGACAGGCCCGCAAGCCCGTTCTGCGCCGCCATATCCGACAGCATGGCGAAATGCGGGGCCGAATCTTCGCCCTCGGGCGGGATGCACATCAGCCCTTCTAGCGGCAGGTCAATGCCACGGCAGCTTGCCAGAAACGCATCCAGATCGGCCGGAAGGACACCCGCTTTCTGCGGTTCCTCGCCCGTGTTCACCTGCACGAACAGCTTGGGACAGCGCCCCCGCTCTTGCGCCAGACGCGCCAGCTTTTCGGCAAGCGAGGGGCGGTCCACCGTATGGATCGCGTCGAACAGGTCCACCGCCAGCTTGGCCTTGTTGGTCTGCAACGGCCCGATCATATGCACCGCAACCGCGCCGAAGCGCGCGCGCAGGTCGGGCCATTTGCCCGCCGCTTCCTGCACATAGTTTTCCCCGAACACCCGATGCCCGCTTTCCAGCACGGCAACGACCCGTTCAAGCGGTTGCACCTTGGACACGGCGATCAACTGCACCGACCCCGCCGCCCGCCCCGAGGCAACCTCTGCCGCCGCAATCCGCGCCTGAATGTCCTGCAAAGCCATGCCAACCCCCGTGTTCAGCGCCAATCTAGCGCCCCGCAACGCCACGGAAAGCAAAGAAAAAGGGCGGGCACAAGGCCCGCCCTTTCCCCATCAGGTTCTGACGGATCAGAACGAGAACGACAGACCAGCGTCGTACTGGGTGTCCGAACCTTCGGTTTGCTGGATACCAGCAACGAAGGAAGCGCCACCGCCGAGGTCGTACGAACCGCCGAGGCCGTAGGAGTTGTTGTCGCCCTTGTCAGCAGCGAAAGCGGTCGCAACGATGCCCGACACGGTGTAGTCAACCGAAACCGCTTTCAGCACGTTGGTGCCGTTGTCGGCAACGACAGCTTTGACGGTCGCGCCAGCGAAGGTGCCCGAAACGCCCAGCGAAAGCTGGTCAACGGTGTCTTCGGTGGTGCCAGCAGCCGTGATGTCGGTGTCGATGGTGGCTTTTTCGTAGCCCAGAGCAACGCTGTAGGCATCGGTCTTGTAACCAACGGCGATCGACTGCGCGTCAGCCTTGGTATTTTTGGCGTCTGCATCGGTCAGGGTCGCAAGAGCGGTGTCCTTGTTGTTGACCGGCGTAGCGCCAAGGCCCTTAACCGACAGAGCCAGGCTCAGAGCGCCCGACGAGTAGGTGTACAAGGCACCGGCCGGACCGCCAACATAGCCAAGTTCGTTCGAATCGCCCAGACCGGTCAGGCCCACGCCCGACACGTTGCCAACCAGCGTGTTGGCGGCCGAGTCGACGTCGCCCATAGCCAGTTTGCCAAAGGCGCCCGAGACAAACACCGAACCAGCGGTGCCCGAATTGGCGGCAGCGGCATTGTCAGCGCGGAAGCCGGCGCCGAACTCGAGGCCCGAGTCGCTGGTGCCCGAAGCACTGAAGGCGACGCGAGCGCGCGAGGTCAGACCGGTTTGCGATTCAATCGTCTCGCCGTTGAACAGCGGATCGGTGTCGACGTTCTGGGCGATGATGCCCATACGCGCGGTTCCCGACAGGGTCACTTCAGCGTGGGCGGCGGCGGAAGCTGCAACGAACACGGTCGTCGCGAGCAGGATCTTTTTCATAGGAACTCTCCTTACGGGTTACAAACACTCCGATGGGGCGGAAAATAGTCTGCGTTTCCGTATCAGGTGAACCCCAAGGTTGCAGATGCGGCGAAAACGCGGGTGTCATGGTGCATCATCGCCACAGTGCGATGCATTGGCGCATCACAGGCAAAGCGCCGCGCGCGGGGGCGTAAACCCTTGATCCAAAGGCCGATGCGCCCGCCTTCCGCAGCGTCACCCCGGCCCGCCCGAACGGCCCGTACGCCCAAGGCCCTGCTAACGCAACGGTCGCGGACGGCCCGCCATTCCCGCCCCCGCCCGATTCGCTTCACGACAGGCCGCACCGATTTTTCGCCACCAACCACCCGCGGGCTGGATCAAGGCGGCCTGCGGTGCTACCCAAATGCGGCGCATCCGGCGCGGCCCGATGTTACCGCGCCGCGCCACCTTGCGCCCCGTGTTCCTTGTCGCCCGTGCCGCCTGTTCCGCGCCCCGCCCCGCCCAGCACGCAAGGACCGATGCCCTGAAAACAGTCGTCATCTTCGGCGCGAAACCCGGATCGGCGCTTCCCGCCGGCGATGCGATCTATGCCGCCAACGCCGCGATCATGGACCGCGAGTCCGAGGCCGCAGGCTTTGCCGAAAAGACAGTCGTCGCCAGCGCCCTTGTCATGGCCAAAGGGCTGATCGAGGGCGGGCCGAACGACGCGCTTTACCGCCGCAAGCTGGAAACGGTCCGCCACTGCGGCTTTGACCGACTGGTCCTTTTCGCCGATCCGGGCGGGCGCGATCTGGTCAACCGGGCGCGCGGCCTGCTCGAAGGCGGCTTTGCCAAGGGCACCACGCTTTACAGCGTCGCCGAACGCCGCGCCCTGACCCGCCGCATCGGCGGCTGCGGCTATCCGGTGACCGACGCCAGTTTCTTTCGCCAGCCGCTGCCCGTCGTGGCGCGCGACTGGGTCGAGATCCAGAAACTGCGCCTCGGCTGGCTTTTGGGCCAAGGGCACAAGGACGCGCGGGCGAAATACCGCCCCTCGACCGGACTTCTGGCGCTGCTGGTCGCCATCGCGGAAAACGGCCCCGATGCGCATTATGTGCTGTCGGGCATCGGCCTTGCCGGACGCAACGAATTCCTGATGGGCGGCGAGATCACCCGCAACAAGGCCAATCGCGCCGATGCGCTGCCGAAACACGTTCAGGCCGATGTGATCCTGCTGCAAAAGCTGGCCGGAACGCACCGGCTTTCCACCACCGAACCCGAGCTTTCCCCTTTTGTCATGATGGTGAAACCATGAGTATCCTGTCCGACGCGCTGGAACGGACCAAACGCGCGGCGACGCGGCGCATGCTGCCGGTTCTGCTGGGCGACCGTTTCGATCCGGCCACGGTCAACCCTGCGGCGGCCCGTCATGTCAGCCTCTTTCCGCAGATCGGCCTTGGCTACAACCGCGTGAAAAAGAATGCCAACTCGACCACCGTCTCGATCCTGACCGAACTGGGAACAGGGCGGCGGCTGGAAGACCAGTCTGCCAAGCGCAGCCTGCGCCATCTGGAAAGCGCAAGCTGGCCCGAACTGCGCCGCGCGCGCGACATGCATTTCTTCGTCATCACCCGCGACCCCTATTCGCGCGTGCTGTCGGCCTTTCTGAACAAATTCGCCAAGGACAGCTACCAAAGCGATTTCCGCGCCTTCCCTCTCGACCGGGGCGGGTTTTCCGACTTTCTCAAATGGCTGGCCGACGGCGCCTTGACGAAAGACCCGCATTGGGACGCGCAGCACAAGCTGATCTTCGCGCCGCTCTCGGCCTATGACAGCGTGCTGCGCTTCGAAGAATTTCCCGATTGCTTCATCGATCTGCTGACCCGCCGCGAAATTCCCGTCGGGCGCGATCTTGCCCAGCGGATGGGTCAGGTGAACAGCCAGACACGCACAAGGGCAAGCGCCAAACTGGCCGAATTCTACACCCCCGCCGCCGAGGCGCTGGTGACCGACCTTTTCGCCAGCGACTTCGATCTCTTGTCCTACAAACGCGGTCTGTCCCCGAAACCCGTCGCAGCGGAGCTTACCTCCTGACCCGAACACCCGCCCCCGATGCCGCCGTCTCCGGTCCGGTCGTCTTTGCCGCAACGTCGCTGGTCACGGCAGTCGCGGCGAGCCTTGGCTATCTTTGGCCCATCGTCGCCACGCCCGATGCCGTGGTCATCCTGCTGACGCTGGTTCTGGCGCTGCTGGTCTCGACCGCGCTTCTGTCCTTTGCCCCGCGCCGGATCGGCTGGCTTCTGGCGGCAGCACTGGCAGCCGGAGCGCAAGGCTACACCGCCTGCCTTCTGGCCCCCGCGTCGGGGCCAAGCGGGCTGACCCTTGCGGCTGGCGGTTTCGCCCTGTGCCTTCTGGGGGCATGGGTCGGCAGGGGCAGGGCCGACGGCAGCCAAAGCCTGATCGTTCCGCTGGCAACCGCGCTTGCCGCCACGGCGCTTGTCGGGTCCGTCGCCTATCTGACGCCCGAGGCGCTTGACCGCCGCGCCGCGTGGCAGGGGCAAGCCGCGCGCGACCTGCCCGCGCCTTCCGCCAATGCCCCGCGCTTTGCCAAACGCCCCGATGTCTTTCTGCTCGGCTTCCTGTCGGCCATTCCCGACCGGATCGCGCAAGACCACCTTGGCCTGACCGCGACGGGCTTGCAGGATGTGCTGGAACGGCACGGGCTGACCCGCATTCCCAACAGCTTTTCCGGCGCATCTCCGACCCGCCGCTCTTACGAAGCGCTGCTCACCCTCGGCAACGCCCGCATCCTGCCCGATGACGAAAGCGACGATTCGGGCCATGCCTTCACCGGCGCGCAACCCAGTGCCGTGTTCGATGCCTTTGCCGCCAATGGCTACAGGATCGACGCCGTCACCGAGGACCGCAAGTTCGGCCGCTTCGCCGGACCCTTTATCGACCGGCTGACCATCGCCCGCGATGCCTCGGTTTGCGCCGATACCTTCCTGCCCGATGCGGTGCGGAACACGCTGTTCATCGGGGCCTGCACCCTGCGCGACAGCCGCCTTTACGCAAGCTTCGGCCCGACCGAGGCCGATCTTGCCGAAACCTATGCTGCCGCCATCGGCACGGCGCTTGCGAACCCGGAACCGACCGTCCTTCTGGGCCATTTCCGCCCGCCCTACCACTATCGGGGGCCAAAGCTCGACGCGCCCGATCCGGCCGCCACCGCCGATTTCGCCGAACGCTATGCCGCCTCGACCGAAACCGCCGCGCGGCTGATGGACCGGCTTCTGACCGAGATCGAGGCGCAAAGCCCCGATGCCATCGTTTTCGTCTTTGGCGACATGGGCGTGGGCCTGTCGGAAGCGCCGCAAACGCCCGAGGCTTCGGCCTTTGCCCTGACCGACACCTTCGGCGTTCTGGCGGCTGTCAAATACCCCGGCACCTGCGCGGCGCTGGATCATGGCGGCAGGCCGGTGACGACCCCGGCCCTTCTTGGCGATATCCTCGCCTGCCTGTCGGGAACCAAACCGGCCACAGCGCCGCCGGTGATCGGCATCCCCTCGGGGCAGATCGACCCCGCGCCCTTCGCCTATGAATGACGCCTAGCCGCGCGGCCGGGCGTCAAGCTTGGCGCGCACACCGGCTTCGATCCTGCCCGCGATCTCGCGGTCATTTTCAAGATGCGCCGCGATCCGCGCGCGCTCGGCAGCGTCAAGCGCCTTGCCCGCGGCCAGTTTCGCAAGGATTTCGATGTCATAGAAGCGCAGCGCATTCGCCAGAACGAAAACCTCGTCCATCATGTCGGGCGTGCCCAGCGGCGAGGTGACATCGCAGATGTTGTCCGACCCGATCCGCACCTGAATTCCGGCGGCCAGAAACTCGAGAACCCGCGCGATCGAGTTGAACGTGGGCGAGGTCAGGCCCCGATATTGCCGCATGCTGATCGCACCCGACGGGCAGGTGATCACACCGACATTATGTCCGGCCATGCGCTGCACCAGCGTCTCGAAGCGCCCCTCGTCATAGGTCGAGGGCGAGATGACGTGAATAAGCCAGACGTCCGGCTCGGGCTGCGGCACCGGCCCGCCGATTTCGTCCAGCACATCCAGAAGGATTTCGGTCGCACCCTCGGCGGCGTGGTTCGCCTGATCGACATGGATGTGGATGTGCTTGCCCAAAGACCGCGCCAGCGAAATGCCCCGCAGGCAGCTTTCGCGGAACCCGATATGGTCGGGATACATCTCGCGGTCATCGCGTTCCGGCAACAGCCCCAGAAAATCGGCAAAGCGCGCCCCTTCTTCCAGCAGCGCCCAGCGGCGCGGCTCGTCATCGCGCAGGCCCAGCGGCGTATAGGCCCCGAAGCGCAGGTCGAGCCGCCCGCGATACCGGTCCTGCAATTCGGCAAAGACGTGCAGCGCCGACAATTCCACCCGATCCGCCGTGGTATCGACCACACTGTCGGCCCGCCGCGTTCCGGCGGCGATCATCTCGTCCAGATAAAAGGCGACGCGCTCGGCCAACACCGGCGGGTCGTAAAGCGCGCTTTGGTGAATCAGCGGAATCAGCGCATGCTTTCCCGCAAGGGTCAGCGTGGTCGCGTCCTGAAGCGTGCTTCCGGTCAGGATCCGCAACGTCTCGTGATAGGTTCCGGCGCGGTCCAGATGCAGATGCGAATTGAAATGGCCGCCATGCGCCTGGATCGCCCGGGCGAGTTCCTTGTAATAGGGCGTCCGTGTCGCGGGCACGTTGATTGCAGCATCCGTCACAGCATGTTCCGTTCTTCTCTGGCCGCACCAAAGGGGCGGCGGTTCAGGCCGTCCAATATTCTTTCAACCATTCAAAGCCCTTGGCCCGATAGCGCAGCGGCCGGCTGACACCGGCAAGCGCCTCTTCGATGCTCGGCTTGCCGTGAAAGCACAGCACGCTGCACCCTTTGGGCGGCTGCGGCTGGCGCAGCAGGTTCAGCGGGAAAACCGGCAGAAGGTCGCGCTTGTAGCTGCAAACCAGCTCGTTCGGCAGATAGCTGAGCTGCCCGTGCCGCAGCGCCGTGATCGACGAGTAATATTGCTCGCTGCCCTTGTGCATATCGATCATCCGGATCGGATCGCGGGCGAAATCCTCGTAAAGATAGGGGTGCAGCGACGGGTCGAAGGTAAAGACCGATCCGTGCCCCCCCTGACGTCCGAAGCGCGCGTAACGCCACTCGCGCCGAAAGGCCACGCGCCCGGGCGCAAAGTCGAGGATCGGGCCAAGCGGTCCGGTCACGACCACATCGATGTCGAACCCGATCATCTGGCCCTGCATTCCGGCAAGACCCGGTTTGAACAGCGAGATCTTGCGCCACGCGCCTTTGCGCCCCTCGCGCGTGCGGCCGTAGTCATAGGCATGCTCGAAAGGTTCGACCGGAATCGGCTGGATTTCTATCCCGCTGTCGAGACCGCGCGCATTGTCGGTAAAGCAGATGAACCGGAAATCACGGTCCATGAAACGCGACACGCCGCGATACAGGTTGTTCACATAATGTTGCCCGTATTTCTGGCCCCATTTTATGCAAACGACATTGACTGGTGCTTTGTCGGCCAAATCAGGCAACGCCTTTACGCAGGGACAACTATGACGAAAGCCGTCCGGACCGCCGTTGCACCGGCTTTCCGAAACGCGCGATCGCCAGAGTCCGTTTGAACATTCTGTTAGTGATGGTTAACTGAACGACGCGCCGAAGTCCATGTTCCGGAGTCGGGATTTAGGCCGCAACAGGCCGCCATCCGCGGGAAAACGTCGCTCGGACGGACCTAAAGATTGATTGAATGTCTCGAAAGATCGGTCGGTTGATACCGGCGAAACAAGGAAAGCCGCAAACGCCCATGTCACATGCGCCCATCAAGCATCTCAATATCATCTGCTACAAATGGGGCGACCGGTATTCGTCTGAGGAAGTGAACATCCTGCGCGCCAGCGTGCGCCGCAACCTGTCGATTCCGCATCGGTTCTTTTGCCTGACCGATGACACGACCGGCCTTGCCGCCGATATTGAAACCGCCCCCCTCTCGGAATTGGGGCGCATCGGAAACGGCCCCAAGATCTATACCTTCTCCGAAGGCTTCCTCGGGCTTGGCCCGAAAGATTACGTCGTCAGCCTCGACATCGACATCGTGATCGTCGGCAGCCTCGATTTCCTTGCCGACCGGCCCGAACTCGATTTCGTCATCGCCCGCCACAGGGCAAGCCGCACCCGTTCGCGCGGGCATGGCGCGGTCTACCGGCTGCGGGTCGGCTCGATGGCGCATATCTGGAACGACTTCGTGGCCGATGTCCAAGGCTGGTCGAACAGGCTGCCGGGCAAGAACGACAACCCCTTCAGCGAACAGCGCTGGCTTGAACACCATTTCAAAGGGCGCGAGATGGACCATTTCCCCGACAACAAGATCATCATCTTCCGCGTCGATTGCGCGGCCCGATCCTTCAGCTATTTCCTCGGCCGCCGCGCCGGGCAACTGGGCCTGACCACCGCCTTTCTGGGCAAGGCCCGCCTTCCGGGAAAGGGCGAGGCGATCGTCTCGTTTTCAGGCCAGACCAAGCCCAAGGACGTCTTGCACCGCCACCACGGCCACCTGAAACAGGCGCCGTTCGCGGCGGAACACTGGCACCTCTGACCTAGCGCAACAGCGAGTGATAGTCTTGAACCTCCGAAGGATATCCGAACGCCTCGAAGTCGGCGCGATAGGTGCGCAGGATCGACTCGAGCGATCTGCGCGTCATCCTGATGTCCTGCGCTTCGGTCCGGTTCCTGTGTTCGGTCACGGCGGGCATGTCCATTCCCGTGATTGCGGCCAGCTTGCCGACCAGCGGGGCAAGCCCCTCCTCGATGCGGAACACATCGCAGTCGAACACGCGGAAATCGGTCTGCGGGCGGAAATGGTTCTCGCGGTACCACGGGTCTTGCGCCGCGCGGGCCAAAGACAGCGCAAGCCAACGGTCAAATCCCAGAATGGCCTGCCAACGCGGAAAGGCCTTGCGGCACTGGTAGCGATATTCGCTCAGCACACGCTCGACAGGGTTGCGGACCATCATGAAACTGTAATCGAACATCCCCGGCAGGAAGATCCGCTCCAGCGCCTCGCGCGGCAAATGGCGCGGGCGCAGCGCGTGCCGGCCGATGCGGATGCGATCATCGAACCGCTTTTCGCCCAACCCCTCGAGCATGGCCGTAACGCTTGTCCCGGCGCATTTCGGAATATGGACGAACAGCACCGAATGCCCACGACACGAAAAGACTGCCACGACCGAACCTCTTTCTGAATGCTCCGGCCCCTTCGCAAACCGCGACCGGCGCCGATTCGCAGGAATTAACGACTTCGCCTTCCCGGCTAAAGGAAAAACGCCCGATGACCACGGTCTACACCATCCTCGGCATGCACAAGTCAGGCACGACCCTGCTTAGCCAGATGCTCGACGCATCGGGTATCGGCATGATCGAGGGCGTCGATTCCCGCAGCTACGATCAGGGCAACCATTTCGAACGGCTCTCGACGAACGGCCTGAACAAGCGCCTGCTGGGCTGCGGCGAGGCGAACAGCCTGCGCGTCATCACCCCCTATGCCGCAGGCCCCGACCATGCCGACCGCATCGCCGAGGCACGGGCCCTTGCGTCCGAAATCGCGGCCCCCGGCGGTGACTGGGGGTTCAAGGACCCCCGCTCTTGCCTGACCCACGCCTTCTGGGCCGAAGCCCTGCCCGACCTGCGCGTGATCTGCGTCTATCGCAGCGCGGCAAGCGTGCGGCGGCACTACACCGCGCGCAAACACCTTTCGGTCAGCCGTGGCGCGCGGGCGCTGCGGGCATGGTATCTCTACAATCACGGCATGCTCGCCGCCTATGACTCGACCGCCCCCGCGCGGCGCATCCTGCTCAACTACGAAACCCTTCTGACCGACGATGCCGAACTGCGGCGGCTGCAAGCCTTTGTCGGCCGCCCCTTGCAGGATTCGCGTCGTCCCGCCCTCAACCGTCGCAGCAGCGCGATCGGGTTGCGGGAACGCATCGAACGCGCGGCGCTGCGCGGGTTTGCCGGTCTCGACATCACCGCCCTCGAATCCCGTCTCGCCGCCGCCCTCGCGGCCGAGCGCGGCTGATCCAGCACAGGAAAACCGCTTGTCCACCGTCCTTACACTTCTGCAAGACGCAGCCCGCCGCGCGCCCGACGCGCCTGCCCTGATCATCCCGCAGGGCGTCACGCTTGACTATGCGGCGTTCGAATCGGCGGTCCTGTCGCTTGCGGCAGGGCTTCAGGCCAAGGGCTTCGCGAAACGCCGTATCGCCATTGTCCTTCCCGCAGGGGCCGAGATGTGCCAGGCGCTTTTCGCCACGGCCATCGCGGGCGTTGCCGTGCCGTTCAACCCGTCCTCGACCCTGTCCGAACTGCTGGCCTATTTCTCGATGGCCGGGGTCGCCGCCGTTCTGACGCTGCCGCAGGCCCTGCCCGCCGCCGCCGAAGCGGCGCAGGTGCTGGACCTGCCCTTGCTCGACTTTCACGCGGTCTCGGCCCCGCAAGCCGATGCGCGGCTTGCCGCACCCGATCCGTCCGATCTGGCCATCGTGCTGATGACATCGGGCACCACGGGGCGCGGCAAGCTGGTGCCGCTGACCCATGCGAACCTGCTGGCCGGAACGCGCGAGGTCGCCCGCTCGCTCGGGCTGACAGCGCAGGACCGCGTTCTCAGCATGTGGGAATTGCACCATGTCGGCGGCATCGTCGACCTGCTGCTTGCCCCGATCTTCGCAGGCGGCAGCGTCGTCGCCTCGGGGCGTTTCGATGCGCAACGCTTCTTCGACCTGCTCGGCAGCGCGCAGCCCACATGGTTTCAGGGCGTGCCCACCACCTTGGGCGATATTGCCACCCTCGCCCGCCGCGAAG
Organism: Paragemmobacter straminiformis; assembly: GCF_014243445.1. Taxonomy (GTDB): domain Bacteria; phylum Pseudomonadota; class Alphaproteobacteria; order Rhodobacterales; family Rhodobacteraceae; genus Paragemmobacter; species Paragemmobacter straminiformis. The sequence continues at coordinate 222,144 of NZ_JACLQD010000003.1, read as the reverse complement.
GCCGCGACCCGCGCGGGTCGTCGCTGCGGTTCCTGCGCTCGGTCGCGGCGGCCCTGCCTGCGGCGCAGCTGGCCGAACTGGAACAGCTTTTCGCCCTGCCCGTCATCACCACCTTCGGCATGACCGAAGCATCGCCCCTCATCGCCTCGACCCGCCTGCCGCCCGCCCTGCGCAAGCCCGGATCGGCAGGCACCCCCTGCGGAACCGAAATCGCCATCATGGACGACCACGGCACCCCCCTGCCCGCACTGGAACGGGGCGAGGTCGCCATTCGCGGCCCGAACGTCTTTACAGGCTACGAGAACAATCCCGAGGCCAATGCCGAATCCTTCCGCAACGGCTGGTTCTATACCGGCGACCTCGGCTATCTCGACACCGACGGCGACCTGTTCCTGACGGGTCGGTCAAAGGACATCATCAACCGTGGCGGCGAAAAGATCGCCCCGCAAGAGGTGGACGAGGTGGCGCTGTCCCACCCCGACATCCTGCACGCCGCCTGCTTTCCGGTGCCCCATGCCACCTTGGGCGAAGATATCGCCATCGCCGTCGTGCCCCGCGCGGGCGCTGCGCTGACGCTGCGCGACATCAAGACCCACATCGGCGCATCGCTGGCCCCCTTCAAGGTGCCGCGCCATCTGGTGCTGGTCGATGCCTTGCCGCGCAACCCGATCGGAAAGGTGCTGCGCACCGCCCTGACGGCCGCTTTCACCGAACAGGCACAGGCGGCCGATCACCCGCCCGAAGGGCAGCCCGAACGGGCCAGCCCGCTGGAAACCGCCGTCGCAACCCTTTGGGCCGAGGAGCTCGACCTGCCGCAGGTGGGGCTGGACGACGACTTCGCGCAGATCGGCGGCGATTCCCTGTCGAGCATGCGCCTCATTCTGGCGGTCGAGCGGCTGACGGGCCTGCGCATTCCCGATGACGCCGTGGCCCAGATCGACACCGTGCGGCAAATGTCGGCCTTCCTCGTCACCCTTGGCGCGACCGAAAAGCCGCCCTTCCGCACCAAGGCCGACCGCAAGGACCGCGACGCCCTGCTTGACGCGGTGCAGGCCGCAACCGCCGACCGCGACGGCTTTGACGACACTCTGCTGCAACGCTGCACCAGCATCGTCGAACTCGACATCATCCGCCATACGCTTGAAAACGTGGCCCCGCCCGCCCTGCTGACCCGCCTTTTCGCAGCATCTCCGGAAAAGCGCGGCTGGTGGCCCTTTGGCAGGACCGCCCTTGCCCGCCGCCGCGCCGACTGGTCGCGCGAGGTGGCAGCCACCCTTGCCGACGCGACCGATCCCCTGGCGTGGCAGCGCGTGACGGTTTCGGACAACGTCGATCTGATGACCGATCCCTCGGTCCCCTCGAACCGCAAGACGCTGGTCATCGGCTTTACCAGCCGCGCCATGCGCCTGACCGCGCCCACCTACCAGATCCTCTGCGCGCTCGACCCTGCACAGCACGACCTTTTGCTGCTGCGCGACCCCGACCGGAGGCATTACTTCTCGGGCGTGCCGGGGGTGGCGACCTCGCTTGGCGGGGTGGCGCGCTGGATCGCCGATTGGCAGGCCCCGCTTGCCTATCGCGAAACCGTGGCGCTTGGCACCAGCGCGGGCGGCATTCCGGCGCTGGTCGTGGGCCTGCAGAACGGATGCCGCCGCATCCTGCTGTCAGGGGCCGACTCGCCCAAGCGGCACCCGCATTTCGCGGCACCTCTGGCGCAGGCGGCCACGCGGCTTGACCAGTCGCCCGAAACCCGCGTCACCATCGCCTTTTCGGCGGGCAAGGACCGCGACCGCGACGCCGCCGCCGATCTGGCGGCCCTGTTCCCCCGCGCCACGCTGGCCGGAGACCCGCGCTTTGACGAACACCCGCTGCTCTACCTTTTGCACCGCAAGGGAGAGCTGAAGCCCTTCCTGCGCAAACACCTGCTTGGTCCCTAGCGGCGGGCCGCGACGATCCGGCGCCAGATCGGCAAGATCGTCTCGTCGCGGTCGCTGTTCAGCATCGCCTCGCGTTCCAGCCAGCGCGCCAGATTGCGCGCGGGGCGGGTGCGGTTGGCAATGCTGCCGCGAACGATCTTGGCGCGGAACTCGTCAAGCGACTTCGACCAGTAGTGGTTGATCCGCAACACCGCATAGGGCAGGTCGCAATCGTCCGACCGCTGCCGTGGCGGGCGGCCCCGTTCGTCGACCGTCGCCCCCGACCAGACAGCCCGTGGCGCGTGAACCCCCTGAAACCGCACCTTGCGCGGGTTCACGATGCTTTTGCCGTCGCGCGACCAGCCGGTCACATAGTTGGACCTGTCCTTGACCTTGCCGTGGTCGAAACCGTCAGCCAGCGCCGCGGCATGGCCCATGCAGGCGGTATAGGCCTCGACCACCGGCAGATCGGGCTGCGCCTCGTGCCCGCCCGACCCGAACAGCACCCAATAGACAAAGACCGCCGCCGCCTCGGCATAGCCACGCAGCACCTCGGGCAGGGGCGCGCCGGTCGGGCTGAACAGGAATTCGTCAAGGTCGATAAAGGCGATCCAGCGCGCCTCGGTCCGCCGCCGCAGGATGCAGTCGTTATAGGCAGGCACCTGCGGCTTTACCGTCCAGTCGGTCAGGGTGATCTTTCCCGCCGCGATCCACGGGGCAAGCACCTCGGCGAAACCGTCGGTGCTGCCGTCGTTGTACAGATAGAAATGCCCGACCCCGACGCCGTGGTGAAATGTCAGCCATTCGTCGAGATAGCGCGCCTCGTTCTTGAAGATGGCGCAAACCGCCAGCTCATGCGCAAAGGCGGTCTGCAGGTCGCGCCGCGCCGCCAACCATCGTCCGATGAAACCGAAAGGATCCAGCATCTGTTCCGCGTCCCGCGCTTGGCCCTGCCTTGCGGCGGCGGGCGGTCAATCGCGCTGTGCGCAGTAATCCGTCAGCATCCGCTCGCGGTGCCATTCGCTGCCCATCGGCGTATCGGCGTATTCGTGGAAACAGGGCGTGCCCAGCGTGTAATGCAACAGCTTGGCATCGGGGTTCTCGCCCAGCTCGTCGGGCAGCCAGTTCCAGACCTTGGGCAATTCGCCCACCAGATCGTCGCTCAGCCACGTAAAGCGGTGCAGCTGCGCGCCGGTGCCCTTGGCCACGAAATCGGGCGTGACCACGCGGTTGGCCGGATGGCCGCAGTTCCACAGCACCACGCTCGACCAGTTCTTGCGCGGGTAATCCTCGTTCGCCGAGCCAAGGTATTTCGTCGATTGCCGCGTCTTGTAATCATGATGCACGCACAGCACGGCCTTGCTTTCGTCGCGCAGCGCCCACAGCTTCGCCAGATCGTCGCGCAGGATCATGTCGCCGTCGATGAACAGCGCCCAGCCCTGGTAGTTCATCAGCGAAGGCACCAGAAAGCGCGTGTAGATAAAGGCGTTCGACCCGTCGCTGTGGGTTTCCTTGTAGGTCGACAGGTTCTTGAGGGCGAGCGGCGTGACCGCCACCACATCCGACGAATGCCGGATGATGCTGTTGACACATACGTGGTAGGCAATCGCCTCGCGTTCATCGAAACCGATAAAGACGTTCATCATTCCAGTGCCCTCGCCTGCCTGTCCGCTTTGCGGCGTCTTACCGCATTAACGAAAGTTATCACAGCCACCCTTAAGACAAAGCCGGGGGTCATGCCAAGCACCGGGCCTTGCACCCGCAAATGAAAAGAGCGGGCACAAGGCCCGCTCTTTCCATATCGTTTGACCGGTTAGGATCAGAACGAGAAGGTCACGCCGAGGTCGTAGGCGGTGTTGTCGCCGAGGAACTCGTTGTCGACGTTCACAACGCCGCCCTTGACCGAAGCGCCGCCGCCGAGGTCGTAGGAAGCGCCGAGGCCAACAGCGGTGGTTTCACCGGCGATGAAGTCGGTGTCGACCACTTTGTAGTAGCCGGTCACAGCCAGAGCGTCCGCCGAGTAGGTGGCCGACAGGCCGTACTGGGTCAGGTCGAAGCCCGAGCCGAGGTCAGCCTGGCCGTACACGACTTTGGCCGAGACAGCGCCGAAGGTGCCGCCAGCCGACGCCACGACGTGGGTCGCATCGTCGCCAAAGAGGCCGTCATCGGTCGATTCGTAGCCGATGCCGAAGTTGTAGTCGCCCATCTTGTAGCCGAGGCCGAGGGCGTAGTTCGACACCTGGGCGCCGTCCGAGGCCGAAGCGTAGACCGACAGGTCGCCAGCGGTGTAGGCGTACTGGACGATCGGCTCGCCTTCAGCGCCGTCACCGGTCAGGTAGACGGTGTCCGAGAAGTCGCCGAGGCCGGTGTAGCCAACGCCCGACAGGTCGCCGACGGCAGCTTCAGCAGCGCCAGCAACGTTGCCCATCGACAGTTTGCCGAAAGCGCCCGAGATGAACACGGAACCGTCGGTGGTGTCGGTGTTGCCGTTGGCGCCAACAGCGTTGTCAGCACGGAACGAAGCGCCGAACGACAGGCCGCCATCGGTTTCGCCCGAGAGGGTGAAAGCGACGCGAGCGCGGCTCGAGAATTCGGTGGTGTCACCGTCGTTGACGATACCCATGCGGGCGTCGCCCGACAGGGTCACTTCGGCAGCGGCGAAGCCAGCGGTGCCGACCAGAACAGTGGTCGCAAGAAGAATCTTTTTCATAGTTTCCCTCGTTGTCTTAAGGAACCCAGCCCAGGGGAATCCGGAGTGGGGATGGATCGTTAATCATTCCTAACGACCCCGATTGCAACGCCCGCATGTTAATCAATGTGAATGCGCCTCTGCGTGGTGCAACTCCGCCACACCCCGCCCTGTCGCGGCGGGGCAAGCGCCGGTCGGCGCTGCGCGCGCCCCTGTCACCGCCCGCATCACCGCCCCGGCAGCCCCCTCGCGCGCACGGCGCATGCGGGGCGCGTGCGTGCCATCTGTTACCGCAGGGTGACGGTCAGGGGGGCGGGCGCGCTTTCTTTCGCCGGACAGGCCCTGCAACGCGGTCGCGAACGCATCGACACCGGGAAAAGCCTTGGCAGGCCCGGATGGCTGGGCTAGACAACCCCAACAGGATAACGGGGGTGGGTATGGACCTGCATCGCTTGGCACGGATCGCGCTGATCGGCGGCCTTCTCATCACGCTCTCGGCCTGCGGCACGGGAATCGGCAGCGGCGACAGCGGATTGTTCCGCCGCGACCGCTCGGGAATCCCCTCGGTCGACCAGCAGGACCGCAAGGCCCGCGCCGATGCCCAGCGCGCCGCACAGGCCCGCGCCACCGGCGAGGACAAGCCCAAATCCACGCTCTTCGACCTGTTCAAGAACTCGGCCGATCCGAACACCACGGTCGAGGTGAACAAGTATCTCTGGCAGGCCTCGCTCGAGGTGCTGGACTTCCTGCCCATCGAATCGGTCGACCCCTTCACCGGGGTCATCGTGACGGGCTACGGCACGCCCCCCGGCGGTGGCCGCGCCTATCGCGCCACGATCTACGTGCAGGACCCTGCGCTTGACGCCCGCAGCCTCAAGGTCGCGCTGCAATCGCGCGGCGGTGCCGCCGTCCCGCCCGAAACCGCCCGCGCGGTGGAAGACGCCATCCTGACCCGCGCGCGCCAGATCCGCATCCGCGACAGCAAACTTTGATCGCTTAGGCACGTCACGCGGCGGCGTAAGCCGCTGGACCTTGGCGGTTCCACGGGTATAACCACGCCCGCAGGATACGCCGAGGGGCCAGTGATGTCGCGCTACGAACCAAGCCAGACCGAACCGAAATGGCAAGCCGCATGGGATGCGGCTGGCACCTTTACGGCCAGGCGCGACCCGTCCAAGCCGAAATACTACGTGCTGGAAATGTTCCCCTACCCCTCGGGGCGCATCCACATGGGCCATGTGCGCAACTATACGATGGGTGACGTGGTCGCCCGCTACAAGGCGGCAAGCGGCTTCTCGGTCCTGCACCCGATGGGCTGGGACGCCTTTGGCATGCCCGCCGAGAATGCCGCGATGGAACGCGGCGGCCACCCCAAGGAATGGACCTATTCCAACATCGCCGACATGCGCGGCCAGATGAAACCGCTTGGCCTGTCAATCGACTGGTCGCGCGAATTCGCCACCTGCGACCCCGAATATTACGGCCAGCAACAGGCCATGTTCATCGACATGATGGAAGCGGGCCTGATCTACCGCAAGAACGCCGTGGTGAACTGGGATCCGGTCGACATGACCGTGCTTGCCAACGAACAGGTGATCGACGGTCGCGGCTGGCGGTCGGGCGCGCTGGTCGAACGGCGCGAGCTGACGCAATGGTTCTTCCGCATCTCGGACTATTCCGGCGAGCTGCTCGAGGCTTTGGACACGCTCAAGGACTGGCCCGAGAAAGTCCGCCTGATGCAGGCCAACTGGATCGGCAAGTCGCGCGGCCTGCAATTCGCCTTTACCACCACCGGCGCGCCCGAAGGCTTTGACCGGCTCGAGGTCTATACCACCCGCCCCGACACGCTGCTCGGTGCGTCCTTCGCGGCCATCTCGCCCGATCACCCCTTGGCCAAACAGCTTGAACGCCACGACCCCAAGGTTGCCGAATTCGTCGCCGAATGCCGCCGCATCGGCACCAGCGAGGAAGCCTTGGAAAAGGCCGAAAAGCGCGGGCTCGATACCGGCATCCGCGTGCTGCACCCCTTTGACAACACATGGGAACTGCCCGTCTACATCGCCAATTTCATCCTGATGGATTACGGCACCGGCGCCATCTTCGGCTGCCCCGCCCATGACCAGCGCGATTTCGAATTCGCCTCTAAATACGGCCTGCCGATCAAGTCCGTGTTCACCGCCGAAGGCACCGACGAATCCCTGCTGGCCGAAGCCTTCGCCCCGATGAAATCCGAACGCGTCCGCTACCTGCGCGGCTTCGCCGGAGCCGAGGTGCAGACCGGCGAGGACGCCGTCGCCGCCGCCATCGCCCAATGCGAATCGAACGGCATCGGGCGCGGGGTCACCAACTACCGCCTGCGCGACTGGGGCATCTCGCGCCAGCGCTACTGGGGCTGCCCGATTCCGGTCGTGCATTGCGTCACCTGCGGCGTGGTCGCTGAATCCAAGGCGAACCTGCCCGTCAGATTGCCCGACGACGTCACCTTCGACCAGCCGGGCAACCCGCTCGACCGCCATCCCACATGGCGCGACTGCACCTGCCCGAAATGCGGCGCGGCGGCACGGCGCGAAACCGACACGATGGACACTTTCGTCGATTCCTCGTGGTATTACGCCCGCTTCACCGCCCCCCGCGCCACCACCCCCACCGTGGCCGAGGATGCCGATTACTGGATGAACGTCGACCAGTACATCGGCGGCATCGAACACGCGATTCTCCACCTGCTCTACTCGCGCTTCTTCGCCCGCGCGATGCACAAGACGGGCCACCTGCCGCAAAAGGCCATCGAACCCTTCAACGCGCTTTTCACCCAAGGCATGGTCACGCACGAGATCTACAAGACCACCGATGCCAACGGCCGCCCCGTCTATCACCTGCCCGAAGACATCATCCGCAGCGAAAGCGGCGCGACGCTGAAAGACGGCACCGCGATCGAGGTGATCCCCTCGGCCAAGATGTCCAAGTCGAAGAAGAACGTCGTCGACCCGATGAACATCATCGCCTCTTTCGGGGCCGATACCGCGCGCTGGTTCGTCATGTCCGACAGCCCGCCCGAGCGTGACGTGGAATGGACCGCCTCGGGCGCCGAAGCCGCGTACAAACACCTCGCCCGCGTCTGGCGCATCGCCGACGAACTGACACGCGGCAACACCCCTGCCAATGCGGCCGAAGATGCCGCCCTTGCCAAGGCCTCCGCCAAGGCCGTGGACGAAGTCACCCGCGGCATCGAAAGCTTTGCCTTCAACAAGGCCATCGCCAAGCTTTACGAATTCACCAACACCCTGCACCGCTCGGCCGCAGGCACCGCCGCCAAGGCCGATGCCATGCGCGTCATGGCGCAGCTCATGTCGCCGATGACCCCGCACCTTGCCGAAGAGGTCTGGCAAATGCTGGGCGGCGCGGGCCTTGTGGCGCAGGCGGCATGGCCAAAGGCCGATCCGGCCCTGCTGGTCGACGACAGCATCACCCTGCCGATCCAGATCAACGGCAAGCGCCGCGCGGAAATCACCGTTCCGGCCGACATGCCCGCATCCGAGGTTGAAAAGATCGCCCTCACCGACGAAGCTGTGGTCAAATTCCTCGCGGGGCAACCCGTGAAGAAGATCATCGTCGTTCCGGGGCGTATCATCAATGTCGTCGTCTGACCGTCGCCAGTTCCTGATCCTGCTGGCCGCCCTTCCGGTGGCGGCCTGCGGCTTTACCCCCGCCTATGCCCCCGGCGCGGGCGGTGACAGGCTGCGCGGCCGCGTCGCCGTCCAGGCCCCCGACAGCCGCAACGAATTCGCCTTTGCCGGGCGGCTCAGCGCGCGCCTCGGGCAGGCAAGCACCGCCGAATACACCCTGACCTACAGCCTGAGGGTCGAACGTGTCAGCGGCGGCATTTCGCCCGCCAACGATATCACGCGCTACACGCTCAAGGGCGAGGCCACCTATACGCTGACCGAAAACGCCACCGGCACCCGCGCGGCAGGCGGCACCGTGCGCAACTTCACCTCGTGGTCGGCAACCGGCAGCACCGTGGCGGGCGTCACCGCCGAAGAGGCGGCGGCCGAGCGGCTCATGACCATCCTCGCCGACGACATCGTCGCACGGCTGATCGCCGAAGCGCCATGATCCTTCGGGGGGCCGAGGCGACCCGCTATTTCGCCAAACCCGACCCCGCCAAGACCGGCCTGCTGATCTTTGGCGCCGATACCATGCGCGTCGCCCTCAAGCGGCAAGAGGTGATCGCCGCCCTGATCGGCCCGCAGGGCGAACAGGAGATGCGCCTCAGTCGCATTCCCGCCGCCGACCTGCGCAAAGATGCAGCCCTGCTGCTCGACGCGATCAAATCGCAGGGGTTCTTTCCCGGCCCGCGCGTGGCCTTTGTCGAAGACGCCACCGACACGCTGACCGCCACGCTGACCACCGCCCTGATGGAATGGCGCGCGGGCGATGCCCAGATCGTCGTCACCGCCGGAAACCTCACCGGCAAATCCACCCTCAAGACGCTGTTCGAAAAGCACCCTTCGGCCTTCTGCGCGGGCCTTTATGACGACCCGCCCAGCCGCGAGGAGATCGAGGCCGCACTTGCCAAAGCCGGCCTGACAAACATCGACCGAGAGGCGATGACCGACCTTGCCGCCCTTGCCCGCGCCATCGACCCCGGCGATTTCCGCCAGACGCTCGACAAGATCGCGCTCTACAAATACGGCGATGCGACCCCCCTCACCCCGGCCGAGGTGGCCGCCCTTGCCCCCGCCACCATCGAGGCCGAGGTCGACGACCTCATCACCGCCGCAGCCGAGGGCCGCGTGACCGACCTCGCCCCCCTGCTGCGCCGGCTTGAAGCGCAGGGCACCCAGCCCGTCGCCCTCTGCATCGCCGCCATGCGCCATTTCCGCGCCCTTTACGGCGCGGTCACCGATCCGGGCGGCGTGTCGGCAGGCATCGCCAAGGCGCGCGGCATTCCCTTCAAGGCCCGCGATGCGATGCAGCGGCAGGCATCGAACTGGGGCACCCGCAAGCTCGAGGATGCCATCACCCTGCTGGTGGAAACCGACCTCACGCTCCGCTCCGCCTCGCGCGCGCCCTCGCTTGCGCTGATGGAACGCGCGCTGATCCGCCTCGCCATGCTGGCCCAGCGCCGCTAGCAAATCCTGACGCAGGATTTGCGACGTTTCCTGACGCAGGAAACGGATATCGCCCTCACGGCAACCGCTCCGCCCAACCCGAATCTTGCGTCAGAAACGCCCCGGCACGTGCCGCCCCCTCGCCATTCCCGCGCCAACTGCCTAAACATCGGGCAGAAATACACCATAAGGCCCGCGCCCATGTCCCGCCTCCTCCGCATGTTCGGCCCCGTCATGCCCACCCCCCATGCGGCCGAGGTGACACGCGCCGCCCTCGGTGCCGCCTTGGGCCTTCTCGCCTGCGACCTGATCCTGTGGAGCCTTTCGGGCGGCGATCCCACGCATCTGACGCTGATCGCCCCCTTTGGCGCGTCGGCCTTCCTGATCTTCGTCGTGCCGAACAGCCCGCTTGCCCAGCCCTTCAGCGCCATCGCGGGCAACACGCTTGCCGCCCTCGCCGCCCTTGTGACGCTGCAGGTGACGCAGACGCCGCTGATCGCCGCCCCCCTTGCCGTGGCGCTTGCCATCGCCGCGATGGGGGCAACCCGCTCGTTCCATCCCCCTGCCGGGGCCGTCGCACTCGCCACGGTCCTTGCCGCGGGCGGCGCGCATCCGCCGACATGGGCCTTTGCCCTTGCCCCCGTGGCCGCAGGCACAGCCCTTCTCGTGGCCGCAGGCATCGTCTGGAACCACGCGACGGGCCGCGTCTATCCCTTCCGCCAGCCCGCGCCCTCTCCGCACGGCACCAAGGATCCGCTCCCCGACCGCCGCCTCGGCCTTACCCCGCCCGAGCTGGCAACCATTCTCGACCGCCTCCGGATGACCCCCAACATCGGCGTCGAAGACCTTGCCCGCGTCATCACCGCCGCCGAGACCGAAGCCGCCGCCCACCATCTGGGCGACCTCACCGCCGCCGACATCATGTCGCGCGATCTGGTGACCGTGCCGCCCGCGACGCCGCTGGCGACCCTCGCGCAGGAATTCCGCACCCACCGCTTCAAGACCCTGCCCGTCACCGACGGCGGCCACTACGCGGGGCTTCTCGACCAGGCCGCCCTCCTTGGCCTGACCGATGCCACCCTGACCGCCGCCGATCTGGCAACCCCGGTCGAAACGGCCACGCCCGAAACCACAGCCGCCACGCTGATGAACCTGCTTTCCGACGGCCACCAGCAAGCCGTGCCCATCCTGAACGGCACGGCCCTCGCGGGGCTCGTCACGCGCTCCGACCTCATCGCGCTGCTCGCCGCCCGCCTGCGCGGTGCCTGACCCTCTGGACAGCCGCCGCCTCTCGTGGCGATATGGGCCGCATGACCCATCCCATCGCCCGATTGCACCAAGCCTGCGCCGCCCTCGGCACGCGGCTTTTCACCGTCTCGATCCTTGACCGCGCGGCGGGGCTGTCACGCCGCGCCTATACCTCGCATCCGGCCGAATATCCGGCCCAAGGCACCAAGCCGATGCTGGATGACGCATGGTTCGACCATTGCATCCGCAAGGCCCGACCCTTCCTCGCCAACACCCCGGCCGAGTTCGAGAAGCATTTCTTCGACCACGCGCTCATCACCTCGATGGGGCTCGGCTCGGCGCTGAACATCCCCGTCGCCGATGTCACGGGCACCATAACCGCCACGGTCAACCTTTTGGCCGAAGCCCACCACTTCACGCCCGAAAAGCTGCAAGCCTACCTGTCCCTCGTGGCCGAAGCCCGCGCGACACTGCTCACCGACGCCTTGTTCACAGCCACCTGAATATCCCGCAGGGGGTCCGGCGGATGCGACATGCATCCTCCGGCGGCCTGCCGCAACAGCACCGGTCATGGCCTTCACGCTCCGCCAGCTTCAGTTCTTCATCGCCGCGGCCGAGGCCGGCTCTGTCTCGGGTGCCGCGCGCGCCCTGTCCATCTCGCAATCCTCGGTGACCGAGGCGATCCGCGCCCTCGAGGACGATCTCGGCGTCACGCTCTTCGACCGTCAGGCGCGCGGCCTGCTGATCACGCACAAAGGCTCGGCCTTCCTGCGCCACGCGCGGCAAATCCTGTCAGACGTCGCCACCGCCCGCTCCTCCTTTCGCGAAGAGGCCGAAACCGCCACGGGCCGCCTGTCGCTCGGAGTGACGCAACTCGTCGCGGGCTATGTCCTCTCCGACATCCTGCAACGCTTCCGCCGCGCCTTCCCAAAGGTGGAACTCAACGTCATCGAGGATTCGGGCGAATACCTGCAACATCTGCTCATCGGCGGAGAGCTTGACGTCGCAGTCCTGCTCACCTCCTCGGTCCGCGACCGTCTGGCGCTGAACGTCGAAACCCTGCTCGTCTCGCCCTACCGCCTCTGGCTGCCGCTCGGCCACGCGCTGGCGCAGCAGGAATCCATCGCCCTCGAAGAGCTTGCGGGCCTTCCGCTCATCCAGCTCATGGTGGACGAGATCGAGGAATCCACCCGCCGCCTCACCGCAGCCCTTCCCGTGAAACCCGAAATCGCCTTCCGCACCCGCAGCGTCGAGGCCGTGCGCTCGCTCGTCGCCACCGGCGCGGGCCTCGCCATCCTGCCCAGCCTCGTCTACCGCCCGTGGTCGCTCGAAGGCGACCGCATCGAAATCCGCGACGTCTCGGGCGATCTGCCTTCGGTGCAAGTGGGCCTTGCATGGCGGCGCGGCGCGCCACTCTCGCCGCCCGCGCTCAATTTCGTGCGCTCGGCGCAGACGGGCGTTCCGGAACGCTAGACCGCGCGCCCTGCACGAAACGCCGCAAGATGAGTATTTGCGGCAAGGATGAACAGGCGCGGCGCGATGCCCTTTCACCCTTGCCCAAATACTCGGCCCAACCGCAGGCACCCGCGCGCCCCCGCAGACCCGCCGCGCGGCAGCCCGCCCGCGCGGGGGCTCGATGCCCCCCAAGGGCGGCCCCCCGTTCGACCCATCGGAAAAACCGATACCGCCCATCCCATTTTTGATATTGCGAAAGGCCTCCCTCGCTCTACTCTTCGCGGATGACCGGAAAAATTCGGCACGCACATTCTCACAGGGAGAATCTCATGACCTTCACGAAGTTCACGACCGGCCTCTGCACCGCCAGCCTCGCCCTCGCCACGGGCCTCTCGCCCGCCCTCGCCCAGATGACCGAAGTCGGCGAAGGCGAAGGTGCGCTCTCGATCGTTGCCTGGGCGGGCTATGTCGAACGCGGCGAAACCGACCCCGCCTATGACTGGGTGACCAAATTCGAGGAATCGACCGGCTGCAAGGTGACGGTCAAGACCGCCAACACCTCGGACGAGATGGTCGCCCTGATGAACGAAGGCGGCTTCGACCTTGTCACCGCTTCGGGCGACGCCTCGCTGCGCCTGATCGCGGGCGGCCGCGTGCAGGAAATCAACAAGGACCTGATCCCCTCGTGGTCGACCATCGACCCGCGCCTGCAAGACGCGCCGTGGCACACGGTCGACGGCAAGCATTACGGCGTGCCCTACATGTGGGGCCCCAACGTGCTGATGTACAACACCGAGGTGTTCAAGGAACCGCCGACCTCGTGGAATGTCGTCTTTGAAAAGATGGACCTGCCCGACGGCAAGTCGAACGAAGGCCGCGTTCAGGCCTATGACGGCCCGATCCATATCGCGGATGCCGCGCAATACCTGATGTTCCACAAGCCCGAGCTTGGCATCAAATCGCCCTACGAACTGAACGAGGACCAGTACAAGGCCGCGCTCGACCTGCTGCGCGGCCAGCGCCAGCTTGTCAGCCGCTACTGGCATGACGCCTTTATCCAGATCGACGATTTCAAGAACGAAGGCGTGGTTGCCTCCGGCTCCTGGCCCTTCCAGGTCAATCTGCTTCAGGGCGAGAAACTGCCCATCGCCTCGACCATCCCGCAAGAGGGCGCGACGGGCTGGGCCGATACCACCATGCTGCACGTCGACAGCGAACACCCGAACTGCGCCTACAAGTGGTTCGACCACCAGCTTTCGTCCAACCTGCAATCCGACCTGTCGGTCTGGTTCGGCGCGGTGCCGTCGGTTCCCGCCGCCTGCACCGACGGGCGCGGCATGCAAACCGCCGAAGGCTGCCACGCCAACGGCTATGACGACTTCGACAAGATCCGCTTCTGGACCACCCCCGTTTCGGACTGCTCGCTGGGCGAAGGCGCCTGCGTGCCCTACTACCGCTGGGTGTCCGACTACATCGGCGTGATCGGCGGCCGCTAAGACCGCGCGTCCCGTGGCCCCGGCAGCGGGGCCACGACCTGACTGACCCCCGCGCCCGTCGCGGGGGAATTTCCCTTCATGTCCCGGTTGCCCCATGTCCCCTGCCGCCCCGTCCCCTGCCGCCCCGTCCCCCGCAGTCGAATTCCGCTCTGTCTCGCGTCACTTCGGCCCTGCCACGGCGCCGGTGAAGGCGGTCGACGGGGTTGACCTGACCATTGCCGAAGGCTCGTTCTTCGCCATGCTCGGCCCCTCGGGTTCCGGCAAGACCACCTGCCTGCGGCTGATCTCGGGCTTCGAGAAACCCACGGCGGGCAGCATCCGCATCTTCGGGCAGGACGTTTCCGACATCCCCCCCAACCGCCGCAACGTGAACACCGTCTTTCAGGACTACGCGCTCTTTCCGCATATGAGCGTGCGCGACAACGTGGCCTACGGGCTGATGGTCAAGGGCGTCGACCGCCGCACTCGCGACGACCGCGCCGAAGAGATGCTGTCGCTCGTCAAGCTCGACGGCTACGGAGACCGCAAGCCCGCCCAGCTTTCCGGCGGCCAGCGCCAGCGCGTCGCCCTTGCCCGCGCCCTCGTCAACGAACCCCGCGTTCTCTTGCTCGACGAACCGCTCGGCGCGCTCGACCTCAAGCTGCGCGAGGCGATGCAGGACGAATTGAAAACCCTGCAAGCCCGCCTCGGCATCACCTTCATCTTCGTCACCCATGACCAGGGCGAGGCGCTGAGCATGGCCGACAGCCTTGCCGTGTTCAACAATGGCCGCATCGCCCAGATCGGCACGCCGGCACAGGTCTACGCCCGGCCGCGCACGCGCTTTGTGGCCGATTTCGTCGGCTCGTCCAACGTGCTGCCGCCCGATGTGACCCGCGCCTTCGGCGGCCCCGCCGCATGGTCCTCGCTGCGGCCCGAGGCGCTGCGCCTGACCGCGCCCGACGGCGTGGCGCTGTCGGGCACCGTCACGACCCACCGCTACCTCGGCGCAGGCAACCGCGTGACCGTGGCGACGCAGGGCACGGAAATCTCGGCCCTCGTCCCAGCGGGCCAGCCCTTGCCCGAAACCGGCGCGACCGTCGGCATCGCCTTCGATCCCGCTGCCCTGCATGTGATGGAGGGCGAGGGATGATACCCGCCGCCGCCCCTGCCATCCTTGCCGAACGCGGCCTTGCCGACCGGCTCACGGCAATCTTCTGGCGCCGTCCGCGCCTGCTTCTGGGCATCCTGCTCGCCCCGCCGCTGATCTGGCTCGGCCTTGTCTACCTCGGGTCTCTGGCGGCGCTCTTGCTGCAATCCTTCTATTCCATCGACGAATTCTCGGGCGTGGTGAAACAGGAATTCACCCTGAAAACCTATGCCGAGCTTTTCCGCGCGCAGAACCTCGACATCATCATCCGCACACTTCTGATGTCTGCCGCCGTCACCTTGGGCTGTGCGATCATCGCCTTTCCCATCGCCTATTACGCCGCCCGTTTCGCCAAGGGGCGCTGGAAGGCGGTGTTCTACCTCGGCGTGATGCTGCCGCTGTGGTCGAGCTATCTGGTCAAGGTCTACGCCTGGAAACTGATCCTTGCCAAAGAGGGCATCATCACATGGGCCGCAGACGCGCTGCACCTGTCGATGGTGCTGAACGCGGTCCTCTCCATCCCCGGTATCGGCGGCAATTCCCTGTCCACATCGTGGATCGGCACCTTCCTCGTCTTTGTCTACATCTGGCTTCCCTACATGATCCTGCCGATGCAGGCCGCGCTGGAACGCGTGCCGAACTCCATGCTCGAAGCCTCGGCCGACCTCGGCGCCAGCCGGTCGCAGACCTTCCGCACGGTGGTCTTTCCGCTGGCGCTTCCGGGCATCATCGCGGGGTCCATCTTCACATTCTCGCTGACGATGGGCGATTACATCATCCCCCAGATCGTCGGCACCTCGGCCCGCTTCATCGGCCTTGCGGTCTACCAGTTGCAGGGCACCGCCGGAAACATCCCCCTCGCCGCCGCCTTTGCCGTGGTGCCCATCGTCATCATGCTGCTCTACCTGACCGTCGCCAAGCGCATGGGGGCCTTCGATGCACTCTGACCGCGCCTCGATCGGCCTGCGTCTCTCGGCCACGGCGGGGCTGCTGTTCCTGCACCTGCCGATCCTCGTCGTTTTCCTCTATGCCTTCACGACCGAGGAGAAATCCTACGCCTTTCCGCCCCCCGGCCTGACCACCCAATGGTTTGCCGTGGCATGGAACCGCGCCGACATCTGGCCGCCGCTCTACCTCTCGCTCTGGGTCGCCTCGGTTTCGACGCTGCTGGCGCTGATCCTCGGCACGCTCGTATCGGCGGCGATGGTGCAAAGCCGCTTCTTCGGGCGCGACCAGATCTCGCTTCTGATCCTGCTGCCCATCGCCCTGCCCGGCGTCATCACCGGCATGTCGCTGCGCTCGGCCTTCTCGATCATGGACATCCCGTTCTCGACGCTGACGATCATCCTCGGCCACGCCACCTTTTGCATCGTCATCGTCTACAACAACGCCGTCGCCCGCTTCCGCCGCCTGTCGGGCGGTATCCTCGAGGCGTCGGCCGACCTTGGCGCGAACAGCTTCCAGACCTTCCGCCACGTGCTTTTGCCCAACCTCGGCTCGGCGCTGCTGGCGGGGGGGATGCTCGCCTTCGCCCTGTCCTTCGACGAGGTGATCGTGACCACCTTCACCGCAGGCCAGCAAAGCACCCTGCCCATCTGGATGCTGCAAGAACTGGTGCGGCCGCGTGAACGCCCCGTGACCAACGTCGTCGCCATCGTCGTCTTTCTCGCCACCTTCTTCCCCATCCTCATCGCCTATTACCTCACCCGCGACGGCGCCGAGACCGCCGGTTCGGGCAAATGAAAGGGAGGTCCACATGGACAGCGCGCATATGACCATCGACACCCAGCTTCTGATCGGCTCTGCCTTCGAGCAGGGACAAGAGGCCAAGGAACCCGTCCTCAACCCGCGCACCGGCGCGCTGATCCTCGACGTGCCCGAGGCCTCGACCGCACAGGTCGACCGCGCCGTCGCCGCCGCCCGCCGCGCCTTTGACGGATGGTCGCGCACCACGCCCGCCGAACGCGCCGCCGCCCTGCTGCGCATCGCAGACCGGATCGAGGCCGAAGCCGACGCCTTCGCCGCACTCGAGGCGCTGAACTGCGGCAAGCCGATCAACGCCGCGCGCAACGACGAAATCCCCGCCATCGTCGATTGCTACCGCTTCTTCGCAGGCGCCGTCCGCACCCAGCACGGATCGCTCGCGGGGGAATACATGGCCGGCCATACCAGCATGATCCGCCGCGACCCCGTGGGCGTCATCGCCTCGATCGCGCCGTGGAACTATCCGCTGATGATGATGGCATGGAAACTCGGCCCCGCCATCGGCGGCGGCAATACGGTGGTTTTCAAACCTTCCGAGCAAACCCCGCTCACCGCGCTGAAAATGGCGCGGATATTGGCCGAGGAACTGCCCGAAGGCGTGGTCTCGGTCCTGACAGGGCGCGGCCAGACGGTGGGCAGCTACCTCATCAACCATCCCGGCGTGGACATGATCTCGCTCACGGGTGACGTGGCGACCGGCAAGAAGATGCTGGACGCGGCGGCAAAGACCGTCAAACGCACCCATCTCGAACTTGGCGGCAAGGCCCCGGTGATCGTGTTCGACGATGCCGATGTGGATCAGGTCGTCGAAGGGCTGCGCGCATTCGGCTATTACAACGCCGGGCAGGATTGCACCGCCGCCTGCCGCATCTACGCCGGCAAGAAGGTCTATGACCGGCTGGTGGCCGACCTCACCTCGGCCGTCTCCTCCATCGCCCTCGGGCTTGATGACGACAGCGCCAACGAAATCGGGCCGCTCATCTCGCTGCGCCAGCGCGACCGCGTCGCAAGCTTCGTCAACCGCGCGCGCGAGGTAGGGCATATCGAGGTCACGACCGGCGGCGAGGTGATGCCGAACGGCTTCTACTACAAACCCACCGTCATCGCCGGCGCCCGCCAAGAGGACGAGATCGTCCGGCGCGAGGTTTTCGGCCCCGTCGTGTCGATCACCCCCTTCACCGACCCGGATCAGGCGGTGACCTGGGCCAACGACAGCGACTACGGCCTCGCCTCGTCGGTCTGGACCCGCGACGTGGGCCGCGCCATGTCCACCGCCGCCCGCCTGCGCTACGGCTGCACCTGGGTGAACACGCATTTCATGCTGGTCAACGAAATGCCCCACGGCGGGCTGAAGCAATCCGGCTACGGCAAGGACATGTCCGCCTATGCGCTGGAAGATTACACCGTGGTCCGCCACGTGATGATCAAGCACTAGGGCAAGCCGGTCGCCGCCTGCAAACCGCACAAAGGGGGGCTGTCCGCCCCCCGTCGCGCAGGGCGCGACTCCCCCCGAGAGTATTTGGACAAGGATGAAGGGGCAAAGCCGTCAGCCGGCTTTCATACTCGCGGAAATATCCTCGGGGGGGCGGCGCTTCCTGCGCCGCGGGGGGCAGACAGCCCCCCGTGCAACGGTCAGGCCAAGGCCGCAGCCCTGCCCGCCCGGCGCCCCGTGGCAAGGCATCCGGTCAGCAGATAGCCCCCCGTCGGCGCCTCCCAATCCAGCATCTCGCCGCAGACAAAGACGCGCGGCACGGCCTTCAATTCAAGCCCTTCGGTGACCGCCCCCTGTGTCACACCTCCGGCGACCGAAATCGCCTCGTCGAGCGGTCTTGGCCCCCCCAGCGGCACCGGCAGGTGCTTGGCCGCCTGCGCGGGCGGCAGCCCCCGCCCCCATTCCATCACAAGCGCGACCGCCACAGGCGACAGCCCCAGCTTGCGCAGGCGGTTCGCCAGCGTCTCGCCCGGCTTCAGTCTTGCCAGCCGCGCGGCCACCTCGGCCTCGGGCAGGTCGGGCAGGAAATCCAGCGCCAGCGCCGCCCCTTCGCGCAGATCGCGGCTGACGGCATAGATGCCCCCGCCCTCGAGCCCGCGCGCCGAGATCACGAACTCGCCCCGCTCGCGCCGCGCCCCGACAAGCAGCGCCGCCCCCTTCACGGGCTGCCCGAACCATTTTGCCATATGCGTCGACCAGACCACACCGAACCCCATGTTCGCGGGCCGGAAGGCCGCCACCTCGACCCCGCGCGCGCGCAACCACGGCACCCAGACCCCGTCCGACCCGAGCCGCGCCCAGCTTGCCCCGCCAAGCGCCAGCACCGTCACCGCCGGATGCAGCACCTGCACCCCCGCAGGCGTCAGAAAGCGCAGGCCCCCGCCCTCGCCCTCTCCCTCGCCCCCGAACCCCTCCCAGCGCCAGCGCACGCGCAACTCGACCCCCATGCCACCCAGCCGCGCCAGCCACGCCCGCAGCAGCGGCGAGGCCTTCATCGCCACCGGAAACACCCGCCCCGAGGAACCCGTGAACACCTCTTGCCCCAGCCCGCGGCACCAGTCCTGCACCGCCTGCGGCCCGAATTCGGCCAGCATCGGCGCCAGCCAGCCCGACCCGTAGGCCGCCAGAAACCGCGCCGCCTCCTCGTCCTTGGTGACGTTCAGCCCCGATTTCCCCGCCATCAGGAACTTGCGCCCCGCGCTCGGCTTGGCCTCGCAGATCACCACGCGCCGCCCCGCGCGCGCCAGCTCTTCCGCCGCCATCAGCCCCGCAGGCCCCGCCCCGATCACCAGCGCGTCCATCTTGCCCCCGCCCGTTTCCGCGCCATTCTTGTCACCCATGCAAGACACACCCCTTTGCCCGCTCTGCCTGCGCCCCATCCCGCCCGGGGTGCCGCAAAGCCTGCACCATCTGATCCCCAAGCTCAAAGGTGGCAAGGGCGGTCCGACCGTGCTTTTGCATCACATCTGCCACAAGGAAATCCACGCCCGCATTTCCGAGGCCGAGCTGGCCCGAACCCTCAACACCCCCGAGGCGCTGCGGGCCGATCCGCGCCTCGAACCCTTTCTGAACTGGGTCGCCAGACGCCCGCCCGAATTCCTGTCCCGCGTGCCGAAACGGAAACGCTGACCGCTTCATCCTTGCCCAAATACTCACAGCACGGGCGGCACCCGAAGCCGACGTTCCGGAACGGCCGCGCCCCCTTTGCTGCGGCGACGCGACCGGGGGCAAAGGTGGTCGCCCTCAGAACAGCGCCTTGATCCGCGCCCCATGCGCGCCCGCCGCCAGCGCATCGGCACACAAGGCCCGCGCCGCAGCCAGCGCATCATCCGCGACGCGGTCCACAAGCCCCCAGCCCAGTGCCTCGGCCGCACCGATCCGCGCCCCCGCCAGCAGGATCATCCGCGCCCGCGACGGGCCGACCAGCGCGGCCAACCGCTTCGGGTCGGACGGTTGCGGCAGGTAGCCGCGTTTCATCACCGGATAGAAGAATTCGGCCCCCGGCACGCAAACCCGCAAATCGCAGGCCAGCGCCATGCCAAAGGCGCCCCCCGCCAGCGTTCCGTTCAGCGCCGCCACCGACAGGCCGCGAAACCCGTCCAGCGCCGCCGTCAGCCGCCCCCATTCGGGCGCATCGCCAAGCCCTTCGGCCATGCCCTGCAAATCCGCACCGGCCGAGAAC
Organism: Paragemmobacter straminiformis; assembly: GCF_014243445.1. Classification (GTDB taxonomy): domain Bacteria; phylum Pseudomonadota; class Alphaproteobacteria; order Rhodobacterales; family Rhodobacteraceae; genus Paragemmobacter; species Paragemmobacter straminiformis. Next base: position 201,662 of record NZ_JACLQD010000003.1, on the reverse strand, counting down.
ACCTTTCCCGCTCCGGTCACCACCAGCGCAGCAAAGCCCTCGGCCGTTTCCACCGCCGCCGCCAGATCGGCCAGCATCGCCGCCGTCAGCGCATTGGCCTTGTCGGCGCGGTCCAGCACCACAAGGCGCAAGCCCCCCTCCAAGCCCCCCTCGTCGTGAACGCGGATCACGCGATCAGCCCCACGGCCCGCCGTACCCGCTCCTCGCGCAGCGACACATCGGCCCCCAGCCACGGGTCCGCCGCCGCCCCGCACATCCAGACCAGCGCCTTGGCCGCCCATTCGGCGGGGATATGGGCCGAAGGGTCCAGACGGCTGACCGCATTCACCCCGCTCGCCCGGATCGTCACCTGCATGCCGGTCGCCACCGTGCCGGGCGACAAGCCCAGCACGCGCAGGCCGTTGGGCCGTTCCTCGACATCCGCCACCCGCGTCAGCATCAGCGCCCCCGCCTTCGACGAACAGTATCCGCCCCAACCCTCGAGCGGGTTCACCGCCGCACCGGACGAAACGGTGATGACCGTCCCCGCCCCCTGCGCCCGCATCTGCGGAATGACCGCCTTCATCCCGTGGAACACGCCCTTCAGGTTGATGTCCACCGCCCGCCCGAAATCTCCGGCTTCCGCATCAGCAAGCCGCGCGATCGGCTCGATCACCCCGGCATTGTTCACCATGACGTCGATGCGCCCGAACCGCGCCACCACCGCCGCCACCGCCCCGCGAACCGAGGTCCACTCGGCCACATCGCAGGGCAGGGCCATCGCCTCGGGCCCCAGTTCGTCCGCCAAAGCCGCGATCTCGCCGCCGCTGCGCGCCAGAAGCGCCAGCTTTGCCCCTGCCGCCGCAAATTCCCGCGCCGCCGCCGCACCGATGCCACGGCTTGCGCCGGTGATCACCACAACCTTGCCCTGCATGCCCACTCCTCCGCTTTTCCCTACAAATAGCCGCACACCGTTTCCGATGTAATCCCTTGACCCCTCCCGTTCCGAAGAGGATGCTTTCCCCGCATTTCTCTTCAGGTCACGAGGTTTTCATGAAATTCTGGTCGCTCGCGGGCAGCACTGCCCTTGCCACCCTTTGCGCGCAGGTTCCGGCCTTCGCCGATGTCACCCCCGCGCAGGTCTGGCAATCATGGCAGGACCTCTCCGCCAGCTACGGCCAGACGCTGACGGCAGGCAATGTCGACGATCAGGGCGACACGCTCACCGTGACCGGCCTTGCCATCAACTACGACCAGAACGGGGTGAAAGCCGCGGGCACCATCGGGGAAATGGTCTTTGCCGACATGGGCGACGGCACGGTCAAGGTCACCATGTCCGACAGCTACCCGCTGACCCTGACACTTCCGCCCGAAGCGGCGGGGGGCGATCCCACGACCATCTCGTTGCAGATCGACCAGCCTGACCTGACCATCCTCGCCTCGGGCGACACTGCCGAAACCAGCTACAGCTTCACCGGACCCAGCGTCACCATCGCCCTGACCGGGGTCGAAGGCGTGGAAACCGAAGCGGTCGACATCACCGCCAAGGCCGAACTCGCCAATATGGCGGGCAAATACATCTTCACCCCCGACGGCGACAGGAACGCGCTCTCCTCAAGCTATTCCGCCGACAGCCTGACCGTTTCCTTTGCAGGCACCGACCCCGATCCCTCGCCCTCGACCGACGGCACCGCCGCGCCGTCCAGCGGCACGGTCGCCTTCACCATGAAGGACATCACCGGCACCACCAACGGCACCATCCTGAACGCCGCCGCGATGGCCGACATGGCGGCCGCCCTCAAGGCGGGCTTCGCCACCGACGGCAGCTTCAATGCCGGCGAATCCACCGTCGAGGTCGATGTGACCGACGCGCGGGGCAACACCAAGCTGTCGGGCAAGGGGGCCACCGCCGCCCTGTCCTTCGGCATGAACGACCAGCGCATCGCCTATTCCGGCAGCGCCACGGGCGTGACCACCACCATGTCCTCGCCCGACATTCCCTTCCCGCAAATCTCGCTGTCCTACGCCGAAACCGCGTTCGATTTCCTGATGCCGGTCAGCGCGTCCGAAACCCCTGCCGATTTCAAGCTTCTCACCAAGCTCGTCGATTTCACCATCTCGGACGAGGTGTGGGACATGTTCGACCCGACCAAGCAACTGCCGCGCGACCCCGCGACACTGGTGATCGACACCAAAGGCACCGCCACGCTGAAAGCCAGCCTCTTCGACGCCGCCGCGATGAAGGCCGCAGGCCAGACCGCCACCCCGCCGGGCGAGCTGAACTCGCTCGAGGTGACGGAACTCCGCGCCAAATTCGCGGGGGCCGAACTCACCGGCAACGGGGCTTTCACCTTCGACAACACCGACACCACGACCTATGGCGGAATGCCCGCCCCCACCGGCAAGATCGACCTCAAGGCGACGGGGGCCAACACCCTGATGGACAAGCTGGTGGCGATGGGCCTCATGCCCGAAGATCAGGTCATGGGTATGCGCATGATGCTGTCCATGTTCGCCAATGCCACGGGCGAGGACGAGCTTTCCTCGACCCTCGAATTCAAGGACAAGGGCTTCTACGCCAACGGCCAGCGCCTGCAGTAAGCCTGCCTGTACCGATGGCACGGCCCCCGCACCGCTCGCGGGGGCCGTGCCATTTGCGACCCGCCGCTTGCAGCGGCGGCGCGGCCGGACTACCTCCATCCCGCAGCCCAAAGGGAACGCCATGACCGCATCGCTCGAAACCCTCACCGCCCGCCTGCTCGACGCCGCGAAAAAAGCGGGGGCCGAGGCTGCCGATGCAATGGCCGTCTCGGGAACCTCGCTCTCGATCGACCTGCGCCAAGGCGCGCTCGAACAGGCGGAACGGGCCGAGGCCGTGGAAATCGGCCTGCGCGTGCTGCTGGGCGGGCGTCAGGCCTGCGTTTCGGCATCGGACCTTTCGGACCGCACGATTGCCGCCTTGGCCGAACGCGCCGTGGCCATGGCGCGCGAGGCCCCGCAGGACCCGACCGTCGGCCTTGCCGACCCGTCGCAAATCGCCCGCGACTGGAACCTTGCCGCGCTCGACCTTGCCGACAGCGCCCCCGAACCCTCGGCCGCCGCTCTGGAACAGGATTGCCGCGCCGTCGAAGCCGCCGCCCTGTCACGCGCGGGCATCTCGCAGGTCGAAGCCTCGGCCGGCTATTCCGCGCGCGCCCTGCACATCGCGGCGACCAACGGCTTTTCCGGCGGCTATTCCCGCACCTCGCGCAGCCTGTCCGCCGTGGCCTTCACCGGGTCCGGCACGCAGATGGAACGCGACTGGTCCGGCGAATCGCGCACCTACCAATCCGACCTGCCCGCAGCCCGCGGCATCGGAGAGCTTGCCGCCGACCGCGCCCTTGCCCGCGCGGGGGCCACGAAGCCGAAAACCGGCACCTACCCCGTCCTCTTCGACGAACGCGTCGCCGCCTCGCTGATCGGACATCTCCTTTCCGCCATCAACGGCGCGGCCATCGCCCGCGGCGCCTCGTGGCTCCGCGACGCGCTCGGCCAACAGGTGCTTCCCGCCGCCCTCTCGGTGATCGAAGACCCGCACCGCCCCCGCATCGGCGGCTCGCGCCCTTTTGACGCCGAAGGCCTGCCCACCGCCCGCCGCGCCATCGTCGAAAACGGCATCCTGACGGGCTGGACGCTCGACCTTGGCACCGCCCGCAAACTGGGCATGCAAAGCACCGCCAACGCCACGCGCGGCACCTCCTCGCCGCCCTCGCCCTCGACCTCGAACATCGACCTGACCCAAGGCCCCCTCTCGCGCGAGGCGTTGCTGCGCGACATGGGAACCGGCCTCTACGTCACCTCGATGATCGGCTCCACCATCAACCCCACCACGGGCGACTACTCGCGCGGGGCGGCGGGCTTCTGGGTGGTGAACGGCGAAATCGCGCACCCCGTCAACGAATGCACCATCGCCGGCAACCTGCGCGACATGCTCCTCCGCCTCGTCCCCGCCAATGACGCCCGCGACCACCTCTCCACCCGCGTCCCCTCCTGCCTGATCGACGGGATGACCCTTGCCGGAAGCTGATGACCTTGCCCTGCTGATCGACGCCGCCCGCATCGCAGGCCGCATCGCGCTCCGCTACTGGAAGCGCAGCCCGAAGCAGTGGGAAAAGGGCGACGAAGGCCCCGTCACCGAAGCCGACATCGCCGTGAACGACGCGCTGCAAAAGCACCTGCGCGCCGCCCGCCCCGCCTATGGCTGGCTGTCCGAGGAAACGCCCGACGACCCCGCCCGCCTGTCGACCGACTCCCAGTTCATCCTCGACCCGATCGACGGCACCCGCGCCTTCATCGCGGGCGAAGACAGCTTCAGCCACGCCATCGCCATCGCAAAGGGCGGGCAGGTCACGGCGGGGGTCGTCTACCTCCCCGCGCTGAACCGCCTTTTCGCCGCCACCGCCCAAGGCCCTGCCACGCTCAACGGCGATCCGATCACCGCCAGCACCATCGCGGGGATCGAGGGCGCGACCATCCTCACCCCCGCCGCCAACATGAGGCCCGATCTCTGGCCCGGCGGCGTGCCCGACCTGAAACGCTCCTTCCGCGCCTCGGTCGCCTACCGCCTCGCCCTCGTGGCACAGGGCCGCTTCGACGGGATGCTCTCCTTCCGGCAGGGCTGGGAATGGGACATCGCCGCAGGCGCGCTCATCTGCCAGCGCGCAGGCGCGACGGTCACGGATGCCAGGGGCGAACCCCTGCGGTTCAACCGCCCCCACCCGCAATCCGATGGCCTGATCGCCGCCGCCCCCGCGCTGCACGCAGCCCTCCTCGCCCGTCTCTGACCGCCCCGAAACCCCCTTCATCCTTGCGCCAAATACTCTGGGGGGAGGTGCCGCCCCGCGGCACCGTCAGGGGGGCAACGCCCCCCGCCTTCGCAACAGGCATGCGGCGCAGCCGCGCGATCGGGCTGGCAATCGGGCTGGCAGCAAAGCAAAAGGGCCGCGCAGTTCCCTGCACGGCCCCCGGTTCACAACCGAAAGATCACTTCTTCTTCGGCGGCACGAACCGCTTCGAGGTGTCCTTGGCATCCATCCGCGGCGCGGCAGGCTTCGGCTTGGCAAAGGGCTTGGCCCCGCCCGACCCTGCGGGCTTGCTGCCCCATGTCCGGCCCTCGGGCTTGGCACCATCCGGCTTGCCCTTGTAGGGGCGCGCATCCGCGCCACCTTCGGACTTGCCGCGATAGGGTTTCGCGCCATCCGCCTTGGGGGCCCATTCGCCCCGCGGCTTGGCAGGCCCGTCACCACGCGGCGCATAGGCCGGCTTGTCGCCATGCGTCTTGAACCCAGCGGCCTTGGCCGGACGGTCCGGCGACCCGCCGTGGCTCTTGAAACCCGCCGACTTGCCCGCCTCGCCTTTCCAGCGCGGCTTTGCGGTTTCGCCCTCGGCCCCTGCGGCACGCGGCGCATAGGGCTTCTTGTCGCCATAGCCACCACCCTCGCGCGGGGCGTAGGGTTTCTTGTCGCCATAGGCGGCACGCGGCGCATAGGGCTTTTTCTCGCCATCCGCATCGCGCGGGGCATAGGGCTTCTTGTCGCCATAGGCCGCACGGGGGGCATAGGGCTTCTTCTCGCCCTCGGCCGCCCGCGGCGTATAGGCTTTCTTCTCGCCATAGGCCGCACGCGGCGCATAGGGCTTTTTGTCATAGCTGCGCGCACCCTCGGCCTCGCGCGGCGGGGCGGTGTCGGTGGCGGGCGACCAGCCCGACCCCTCGGCGCCCTCTTCCACCACGCGCGGCGGCTTGCCCGAATAGCTCGGCCGCTCCGCCCGCTCGGCGGTCACCGGCCGCTCTTCGCGTGCCGGCCGCTCCTCGCGCACGGCACGCGGCGCAGGCGCGCGCCGCTCGGGCTTGGCGCCAAAGGCCGGACGCTCGGGCCGCTCCATCGACGGCTCGCCGTCAAGCTTGGTCATCACAAGACCGGGTTCGATCTCGACCGAAGCGGGGAAGCGCCCCGCCACCTGATCGGCGATCTGCACGAAGGTCTGTTCCTGCTGCACGCGGATCGCGCCGATCCCGTCCTTGGTGATGCCACCCGTCTCGCAGACCTTGGGCAGCAGCCAACGCGCCTCGGCCCGCCCCGTATGCCCGACCGACAGCGAGAACCAGACCGAAGGCCCGAACTCGCCGCGTTCGCGCGGGGCGCTGGCAACCGGCGTCACCGCATCCGACAGAACCTCGGGGGCCGACCGCCCCTCGCGCCACAGCCGCACGAAACCGGCGGCGACCTGCTCGGGTCCGAACCGCTCAAGCAGCTGCGTCACCATCACCGTCTCGTCCGCCGCATCGGCGGCCAGCGCCGGATGCTCCAGCAGGCGCACGTCATCCTTGGCCTGCACCTCTTCCGCCGACGGGGCCTTGCCCCATTCGGCAGCCAGCTTCGCCCCCTGCAGCAGGCGCTGCGCCTTCTTGAACTCGGCCGGCGGCACGATCAGCACCGAAGTGCCCTTCTTGCCCGCACGCCCCGTCCGGCCCGACCGGTGCAGCAGCGTTTCGGAATTGCTGGGCAGATCCGCATGGATCACCAGCTCCAACCCCGGCAGGTCGATGCCCCGCGCCGCAACGTCGGTGGCGATGCAAATCCGCGCCCGCCCGTCGCGCAGCGCCTGAAGCGCGTGCATCCGTTCGGTCTGGCTCAACTCGCCCGACAGCGCCACGGCCTGAAAGCCACGGTTCGCCATGCGGGCAAGCAGATGGTTCACGTTCACCCGCGTCTTGCAAAAGACGATGGCGGTCTGCGCCTCGTAGAAACGCAGCACGTTGAAGATCGCATGTTCCCGATCGCGCGCCTGCACCGAAAGCGCCCGGTATTCGATATCGGTATGCTGCTTCGATTCCCCCTGCGCCACGATCCGCAGCGCGTCGCGCTGGAAGGTCGCCGCCAGCTTTTCGATCTCTTTCGGCACCGTGGCCGAAAACATCATGGTCCGCCGCTCTTCCGCTGCGGAACCGAGGATGAATTCCAGATCCTCGGCAAAGCCCAGATCCAGCATCTCGTCGGCCTCGTCCAGCACCACGGCCTTCACGCCCGACAGGTCAAGCGAGCGCCGCTCGATATGGTCGCGCAAGCGCCCCGGCGTGCCCACGACGATATGCGCCCCGCGGTCCAGCGCCCGCTTTTCGGTGCGGTAATCCATCCCGCCCACGCAGGATGCGATCAGCGCGCCCGTTCCGGCGTAAAGCCATTCGAATTCGCGCTGCACCTGCTGCGCCAACTCGCGCGTCGGCGCGACGACCAGCGCCAGCGGCTTGTCGGCGTAAAGCAGCTTGTCCACGCCGCCCAACACCTCGGCAGCCATCGCAAGGCCAAAGGCCACGGTCTTGCCGCTGCCCGTCTGGGCCGACACCAGCAAATCGCGCCCTGCGATTTCGGGTGCGATCACCGCAAGTTGCACAGCGGTCAGGGCTTCATAGCCCTTGGCCGAAAGGGCCGCAGCCAAAGGCGCGGCAATATCCAGATCGTTCATGTCATTTCCTGAAGGGGCGGCGTATCGCGCCCGAAAAGCACCAAAAGTCCGGCACCTCTCTCCCCTGCGCAGGGCGGCCTCCTCGCCCCCTGCCCCGGATATCTCGGGCCGTAACACGCTGCCGCCTACAGGATCGGCGGCCCTTTGTATACAGCCTTGACGTCGCGCGGGCCGTTAATCTTCCTTCCCCGACCGGCCTTCAGCGGCTATGGCTTGGGGCGACATCCCAACCCCGACAGGCCCATGCCCCAGCTTTTCCGCATCCTCGCCTGCTGTGCCGCCCTTGCACTGGCAGCACCCGCCGCCCATGCCGGTCTGTGCGAAGATGGCCTGACCACAGGCTCGGCCCCGCTGCTCACTCCGGTGATCGATTCGGTCCTGCGCGGCGACTACCGCGAACTGACCGAGGCGCTCGACCCCGCCGCCGTGATGCTGACGGGCGACCGTCAGGCGATGATCGCCGAACTCGAAGCCCGCGCGCCCTTGGGCTATGACGATTGCGCCGTGCTGGTGGCCCGCCCCCTCAGCACCGAATTCGAGGTCTATCTGATGATGTTCGGCGCCGACAAAGGCCGCCTCTACGCCTTTCTTGCCGCCTCGCGGATCGACGGGCAATGGACCTTCGTGCATCAAAGGTTCTCGCCCGATTTCGCCGAGGTTTACGAACTCTTGCGCTGAACGGGGCGGCCACTTCCCTTCCCGCCCGCATCGCGGCGGCGCGGCCAGACCGCCTGCGCCGGGCATGGCACGGGGCCGGCAGGCCCGCGCCCCCTTCCAACCCGCCCCGCCACCCGTTACCCTAGGCGCGTCTCTTCCCCCTCGGAGCAGCTGTAAAGATGACCCAACGCCTTCACCTCGTTTTCGGCGGCGAACTGGTTTCCCCCCAGAAGAACGTCTTCAAGGACGTCTCGAAAATCCACATCGTCGGAATGTTTCCCGACTATGCCACCGCCTTTTCGGCATGGAAGGCCGAAGCCCAGCGCACCGTCGACAACGCGCATATGCGCTATTACATCGCCCATATCCACCGCCTGCGGGACGAGGCCGCCGCAGGCTCGTCGACCGAAGAGCTGGGCGAGTAAACCTTTCATTTCATGGCCTATTCCCTAGGGCTCACATTCTACAACCTGTCCAACCGCCGCGATGCGGGGCAGGCGGTCGACCGGCCGCCGCGCCCTCTCGGGCGGCTTGTCTGGCTGCATGCGCCCAATGCCGAAGTGGCGCGCTCCATGCTCGAACTCGCCCGCCGCCTGATCGACGAAGACGGCCTTCCCGTCCTGCTCACCTGCCCCGCCGAGATCGCGCCCCGCGCGGGGCTGATCCTGCAACGCCCGCCCGCCGACACGCCCGCCGAGGCCCGCGCCTTTCTCGACCACTGGGCCCCCGAGATCGCGCTTTTCTCCGAGGGCGAGCTGCGCCCCGCCCTGCTGCACGAAGCCAACGAACGCAAACTTCCCGTCCTGATGGTTGCCGGCCGCATGCCCTATATCCTGCGCGAGCGCGATGGCTGGTATCCCGGCCTGATGCGCGGCCTGCTCGCGACCTTCCGCCATGTGCTGACCATCGACGAAGCCTCGGCCCGCGCCTTCCGCAAGGCAGGGGCCTCGCTTTCGGCGGTCGAGGTGACGGGCAAGATGGAAGAGGAATCCGCCGCCCTTCCCCATCTCGAAGCCGAACGCGAAGCCCTCGCGCGGCAGCTTGCCACCCGCCCCGTCTGGCTGGCCGCCAGCCTGCCCGAGGCCGAGGAAGCCGCCGCCATCACCGCCCATCGCGCCGCGCTGCGCCTTGCCCACCGCCTGTTGCTGATCATCGTTCCCGAAGACCCCGCCCGCGCCGAACCCCTCGCCGCGCGCATGGCCGAGGCCGAAGGCTGGACCGTCGCCCGCCGCTCGGAAGATCAGGAACCCGACACCGAGACCGAAGTTTACATCGCCGACAACGCACAGGAATTCGGCCTCTGGTACCGGCTTGCGCCCATCACCTTCATGGGCGGCAGCCTGTCGGGTCAGGGCTGCATCCGTGACCCGCTCGAACCTGCGGCCCTTGGTTCGGCCATCCTCTACGGCCCGCGCCCCGGCCTGTTCGGCACCACCTTCGGCCGTCTGGGCGCCGCCCGCGCCGCCCGCGCCGTAGGCTCGCCCACCGATCTGGCCGAGGCTTTGGGCGACCTTCTCTCGCCCGACCGCGCCGCGCGTCTGGCGCAGGCCGCATGGGCTGTCACCTCGGACGGGGCCGAGGTGACGGACAAGGTCCATCTCCTCATCCGCAACATCACGGATGGCGAATGATGCGCCCGCCCGCCTTCTGGTCCACCCCGCCCGACCGCCCCGCATGGCAGGCGCGGCTGCTGGCACCGCTCGGCCGGGCCTATGCCGCCGCGACCGCCCGCCGCCTGCGCCAAGGCGGGGTCAAGGCGGGCATCCCCGTCATCTGCATCGGCAACATCAACGTCGGCGGCACGGGCAAGACCCCTACGGCCATCGCCCTGATCGAACGGCTGACCGCGCGCGGCCAGACCCCGCATGTGGTGACACGCGGCTACGGCGGCAGCGCCACAGGCCCGCTGCGGGTGATCGAGGGCAAGCACAACGCCGCCCTCGTGGGGGACGAACCCCTGCTTCTTGCGGCCTTTGCCCCGACATGGGTCGCCAAGGACCGCGCGGCGGGCGTGCAGGCCGCAAGCGCGGCGGGGGCAACTGTCGTCATCCTTGACGACGGTTTCCAGAACCCTGCCGTGGTCAAAGACCTGTCCATCGTCGTCGTCGATGCCGCCACCGGTTTCGGCAACGCCCGCTGCCTGCCCGCAGGCCCGCTGCGCGAGCCGGTTGCCACGGGCCTTGCCCGCGCCGACCTGATCCTGTCCATCGGCCCGCCCGGGGCGCAGGCCGCCTTTGCCCGCCAATGGCCCGCCCTTCCCCTGCCGCATCTGACCGCAAGCCTGAACCCCCTGCGCATGGGCATGGACTGGCAAGGCACCCGCACCATCGCCTTTGCGGGCATCGGCAGGCCCGAGAAATTCTTCGCCAGCCTGCGCGCCGAAGGGGCCGACCTCATCCGCACCGTCGCGCTTGGCGATCATCAGCCGCTGTCGCTGCCGCTGCTGACACGGCTCGAACTCGAATCGAAAGCCCGTGGCGCGCAGCTTGTCACGACCGAGAAAGACGCCGTGCGCCTGCCCGCGTCCTTCCGCCCCAAGGTGCTGACCTTCCCCGTCCGCCTTGCGCTGGACGACTGGTCCCCGCTCGACAAAGCCTTTGCTGCCTTGGGCCTTTAGCCCGAAACCTCGTCCTGATGCTCGCCCAGTTTCGGAGCGGCGCGGTCCAGCGCCAATTCGGCATCCGAGAAGGTAAAGGGCGACCGCACCCCCGGCACGCCGCCAAGGTCAAGCTGCATCCCCCGGGCGATAACCTGCGGGTCCGCGAACACCTCGGCCAGATCGTTGATCGGCCCAGCCGGAACCCCCTCGGCCTCGCAGGCGGCCAACAGATCCGCCTTGGCCCAGCCCTTTGTCGCCGCCGTGATCCGCGCCGTCATCGCCTCGCGGTTGGCGATCCTGTCGGCATTCGTCAGGAACTCTGCCGCCCCGGCCATATCGCCAAGCCCCAGAATCCCGCACAGCTTGCGGTATTGCCCGTCATTCCCCGTGGCCAGAATGATCCACCCGTCGGCGCAATCGAACACGGCATAGGGCGCAAGGTTCGGATGCGCGTTGCCCATCATCTTCGGCGCGACACCCGTGGCAAGGTAGTTCATCGACTGGTTCGCCATGATGGAAACCGCCACATCCATCAGCGCCATGTCGATATGCTGCCCCGTGCCGGTCACCCCCCGCTGCACCAGCGCCGCCAGAATCGCCGTCGCCGCATAGACGCCGGTGAACACATCGGTCACCGCCACGCCCACCTTTTGCGGCTGCCCGTCCGGCGCGCCTGTCACGCTCATCAATCCGGCCATGCCCTGAATGATGAAGTCATAGCCCGCCCGATGCGCATAGGGGCCGGTCTGCCCGAAACCGGTGATCGAACAATAGATCAGACGCGGGTTCACCGCGCGCAGGCTTTCATAATCCAGCCCGTATTTCGCCAGCCCGCCCACCTTGAAATTCTCGATCACCACATCGGCCCCGGCCACCAGCCGCCGCACCACCTCTTGCCCCGCGGGCTCGCGGAAATCGCAGGTGATCGACCGCTTGCCCCGATTGGTCGCGTGGAAATAGGCGGCCGAACGGTCCCCCTCGCGCTCGATGAAAGGCGGCCCCCAGCGGCGGGTATCATCCCCCTCGGGCGCCTCGACCTTGACCACATCCGCGCCAAGGTCGGCAAGGGTCTGGCCAGCCCAGGGGCCAGCCAGAATCCGCGCCAGTTCGACGACCTTTATTCCGGCAAGGGGTGCGGACATTACTTCGCCAGCTCGTCATCGACGATCTTGGCGAATTCCTCGTAGGACATCTCGCCCGAATGCTTGGTGCCGTTGACGATGAAAGTCGGCGTCCCTTCAATCCCGTCGTCGGTCATGCCCTTCTGGAAATGCGCCACCAGCGCCTCGGCCTGCGCCTGATCCTTCATGCAGACATCAAGGCCCGCATCATCCATCCCGACCGAGCGCCCGATCTTTTTCAGGTTTTCAACCGTGACATTCGGATCCTCGGACCCCGCCCATTCCTTTTGCGTGCTGAACAGGATGTCGACGATCCCGAAATACCGCAGTTCGCCCCCGCAGCGCGCCATCATCGCCGCCCAAAGCCCGTAGCGGTCGAAATACACCTCGCGATAGGTGAAATGCACCTTTCCGGTGTCGATGTAATTCTTCTTCAGGTCCGACCAGACCGTTTCGTGGAACCGCGCGCAATGCGGGCAGGTGAACGAGGCATATTCCGTGATCTGCACCTTTGCCGCCGGATCCCCCAGCGAGAAATCCTGCACCTCGACCGCAGGCGATGCAGCGGGCGAAGGCGACGGCGTCGCCTCTTGCGCATGGGCCAGCATCGGGGTCAGGGCAAGCGCCAGCACGGCGGCCAATTTCTTCAGCATATCGTTCAACCTTCTTATGTCTTGCGACGAGTTAAGATGTTTTGGGCAAGGGCTTCAAGGGCCGCCCGCAAACCCGCATCGGCGATGGGTGCCGCCGTCTCGGCGGCCTTGGCCAGAACCACCGGATCGGGCTTGGCTGCGACCTTGGGCGCGGGCATGAACTCGGCCTGACCTTCGGCAAAACCCGTGGGGGCGGTCTGTGTCAGGCTGATGCGCGAGATGGCGGCATAGCCGTAAACCGCGTTCACCTTCTCGATGATCTTGGGCAGTTGCATCTGCACCATCGGCGCATGGGCCGAAGACACAAGCACCGTCAACGTCGCCCCGAACCCGTCGCGCGCATAGCCGATCTTCACCGGCCGCGTCATTCCGGCAAGCTCCTCGCCCACCACCTCGGGCCAATGCGTCAGCAACCGCGTTACGGCAAAGCCGCGCGACTCGCCCGCCGCGCGGATGGGGTCCTTCACCAGCCCGAAGGTCGGCTCGAACCCGCGCATCCGTCGCGAAGGGTTGGGCGGTGGCAGGGGTGCTTTGCTCATCTGGTCCTTTCGGCTCTTGCCGCTATTCTATGCAGCCAGCCCACCGGCTTGCAAATGCCGACCCATGACAGGCCATAAAGAATGCGTGACAGCGCCGATACCCCCGACCTGCCCGCGCTTCTGCTCGACTGGTATGATGTCCACGCCCGTTCCATGCCGTGGCGCACCCCGCCCGCCGACCGCCGGAATGGCACAAAGCCCGATCCGTACCGCGTCTGGCTGTCCGAGGTGATGCTGCAACAGACCACCGTCGCCGCCGTGCGCGACTACTTCACCCGCTTCACCGCCCGCTGGCCCACCGTGGCCGACCTTGCCGCCGCCGCCGATGCCGATGTCATGGCCGAATGGGCGGGCCTCGGCTACTACGCCCGCGCCCGCAACCTGCTCGCCTGCGCCCGCGCCGTGGTCGACCTGCACGGCGGCATTTTCCCCGCAACGCGCGAGGCCCTCCTCACCCTTCCCGGCATCGGCCCCTATACCGCCGCCGCCATCGCCTCGATCGCCCATGACGAAGCCGCCACCGTGGTCGACGGCAATGTGGAACGCGTGATCTCGCGCCTCCGCCTCGTCACCGACCCGCTGCCCGCGTCGAAAGCGGAACTCACCCGCCTCGCCGCTGAACTTACCCCCGCCGCGCGCGCGGGCGACTATGCCCAGGCCATCATGGACCTTGGCGCCACCATCTGCACCCCGCGCAGCCCCGCCTGCGGCATCTGCCCGTGGCGCAGCCCCTGCCGCGCCCGCGCCGAGGGGGTCGAGGCCACCCTTCCCCGCAAAACGCCCAAAGCCGCCAAACCCCTGCGGGAGGGCACCGTCTGGATCGCCCGCAGCACCGGCGGTGACTGGCTTCTCGAACGCCGCCCCGACCGTGGCCTTCTCGGCGGCATGCTCGGCTTTCCCGGCACCGGCTGGGACGGCGCGGGCGGCCCCGCCCCCGCCCCCGCCGACTGGCAGGCGGCGGGAGAGGTGCGCCACACCTTCACCCATTTCCACCTGATCCTGACCGTCCAGACCGCCACCCTCGCCCAAGGCACCAACCCCCTGCGCGGCGAATGGCACCCGCAAGCCACCTTCCGCCCCGCCGACCTGCCCACCGTCATGCGCAAGGCCCATGACCTTGCCGCCAACGGGCGCGCGCATCCCTGACCCCGCCCCCCCTGACCCCGCCCCTTGCCCCCCCTGACCAAGCGTCACACTTCCCCGCTGCCGCAAAGCCGTGCAATCTTGCCCCAAGGCCGCACACCCGCCCCCTCCCGCAGCAGGGTGCAGCACGCAAGGCGATGAACGAGTAACCATGATCCGCAACCGCACCCCCCTTCCGGCAGCCCTTCCCTTCTGGCTCTCGCTCCTTTTGCCGCCTTCGGTCATCGCCGCGGCGGCCTTCGGCGGATGGGCGCTTCTGCTCCCGCCACTGGCAAGCTGGGGCCTCTTCTCGGTCCTCGACGCCCTCGCCGGACGGAACGAGGATAACCCCGACCCCGCCACCCCCGAGTCATCGCTCCACGCCTATCGCCTTGTCACGCTGCTCTGGGTTCCGGTCCAACTCGTCACCCTCTTCGGCCTGATCGCCTATGTCCCGCAGGCCGCCCATCTGGGCGCTGCCGAAAAGATCGCGGTGTTCTTCGGTGTGGGCATCGTCTCGGGCACGGTGGGCATCAACTACAGCCACGAGCTGATGCACCAGAAATCACGGCTCGAACGCTGGCTGGGCGACATCCTGCTTGCGATGGTCCTTTACAGCCATTTCCGCTCGGAACACCTGCGCGTGCATCACCTTTGGGTCGGCACTCCCGCCGATCCGGTCACCGCGCGCTATAACGAGGGCTTCCACCGCTTCTTTCCCCGCGTCCTCTACCAATGCCGCCGCTCGGCGTGGCGGGCCGAATGCGCCCTCCTCGCCCGCAAGGGGCTGACATGGCGCGACCGCTCGAACCCCTATTGGCGCTACTGGACCCTGCAAGCCCTCATGCTCGCGCTGGCCCTTACCCTTGGCGGGATCTGGGGCCTTGGCCTGTTCCTTTATCAGGCGCTGGTTGCGGTGTGGCAACTCGAGCTTGTCAATTACATCGAACATTACGGCCTGACCCGCCGCCACCTGGGGAACGGGAAATACGAACATGTCCTGCCGCGCCATTCGTGGAACGCCTCGCACCGCGCGTCGAACTGGCTGCTTATCAACCTGCAACGCCACTCGGACCATCACTACAAACCCGACCGGCGCTTTCCCCTTCTGCAAACCTACGATGCCTCAGAGGCGCCGCAACTTCCCCTCGGCTACCCGCTGATGACGATGGCAGCCCTTGTCCCCCCGCTCTGGCGGCGCATCATGAACCCCCGCGTCCGCGCATGGCGGCGGACATTTTACCCCGATGTCACCGACTGGCACGCCTATAACAAGGCGCAAAACCCCCGCCCCCGCGCCGCAGCCTGAAAGGCGAGGCGCAATACTGTCAAAACCCGCGCCGCAGCCTGAAAGGCGAGGCGCAAAAGCGCCCTACCCGCTGGCAGCGGGGGGCCGTCTGCCCCCCGCACCCCCCGAGGATATTTAGGGCAAGAGGAAGGCATGCCCCGCTTCCTCTTGCTGCAAATATCCTCGGGGGGTGAATTGGCCGGAACGGCCAAGAGGGGGGCGGAAAGCCCCCCTGCACGGCAAAACGAAAAGACCCCGCCATGAAGACATGGCGGGGAGTGGCACCGCAGGCGGACCGCGGCACTGGCGTTCTGGAAATCCGGTGGACTAGTGGCGGCGGCCGCCCGCGTCGACATCCATCTCGGCACGGATCTGCTGGCGCAGGATGTCGATGGGAATCATCTTCCCGTCGCGCTTGAAGTGCCAGTAGGTCCAGCCGTTGCAGCTTGGCGCGCCTTCGTAATGCGCGCCCACCTGATGGATCGATCCCTTGATGTCATGCCCGATCAGCGTGCCATCGGCCCGCACCTTGGCCTTGTGGCGGTTGCCCACGCTGAACAACTCTTCGCCCGGCCGCAGCATCCCGCGCTCAACGACCTGCCCGAAAGGCACGCGCGGTTCCGCCCGCTTCGATCCGGTGATCTCGAGCGCCGAGGCGTCGAACTTCCGCACCCGCGAAATCCGCTCGGCCGCCGCGTTGCGATAGGCTTCCTCGCGCTCGATCCCGATGAAGTCGCGGCCCAGCATCTTGGCCACGGCCCCCGTGGTGCCCGTGCCGAAGAACGGGTCCAGCACCACATCGCCCGGATTGGTCGTCGCCAGCAGCACGCGGTGCAGCAGGGCTTCCGGCTTCTGCGTCGGATGCGCCTTGTCGCCGTTCTCGTCCTTCAGCCGCTCATGCCCGGTGCAAAGCGGAATGACCCAGTCCGACCGCATCTGCACGCCGTCGTTCAGCTCTTTCAGCGCCTCGTAGTTGAAGGTGTATTTCGATCCCTCGTCCCGGCTTGCCCAGATCAGCGTCTCATGCGCGTTGGTCAGGCGCTTGCCCTTGAAATTCGGCATCGGGTTCGACTTGCGCCAGATCACGTCGTTCAGCATCCAGAACCCCGCATCCTGCAACGCGGCCCCGACGCGGAAGATGTTGTGATAGCTGCCGATCACCCAGATCGCCCCGTTCGGCTTCAGGATACGCCGCGCCGCGGCCAGCCATTTGCGGGTGAAATCGTCATAGACGGCAAAGCTGGAAAACTGGTCCCAGTGGTCGTTGACCGCATCCACCTTGGAATTGTCGGGCCGATGCAGATCGCCCTTCAATTGCAGGTTGTACGGCGGGTCCGCAAAGACAAGATCGACCGAACCCGCCGGAAGCGAATTCATCACCTCGATGCAGTCACCCGCAATGATCTGGTTCAGCGGAAGCACATGTGCCTCGGCCGGTTTCGTCTTGGTCATGGTCTGCCTCATATGATCGGCTCTTTTGGCCGTCTTGTTGGCACCCAAGATGAGTCAACGGTGATTCGCCGTCAATTTCTTTTTTGAATCAAGCACTTACAGAAACGTCTTGATACAAGATATTGTGGACCGGCTTGAACGAACGTCTATGATGTGGGGTCACACCAAGATTTAGCAGCGCCTCAAGATGCTGTTTTGTCGGGTAACCTGCGTTACCCTCCCAGCCGTAGCCGGGGTGCTGTTGCGCCAAATCCACCATGATCCGGTCGCGTGTCACCTTGGCGACGATCGACGCGGCCGCGATGGAAAGGCACAGCGCATCGCCCTTGATGACCGCCTCGGCCCCGCAGGCCAGCCCGCGCGGGATCAGGTTGCCGTCGATCAGCGCGTGTTCGACCGCGCGCGGCAGCCCCGCCACGGCCCGCTCCATCGCCAGATGGCTTGCCCGCAGGATGTTCAGCGCGTCGATCTCTGCAACCGAGGCATGGGCCACGCACACCTCGGCCACCTCGATGATCTCGCGATACAGCGCCTCGCGCCGCGCTGCCGTCAGCACCTTGGAATCGTTCAAGCCTGCGGGAATCCGGTCGCGGTGCAACACCACCGCCGCTGCGGTCACCGGCCCCGCCAGCGGCCCGCGCCCCACCTCGTCAACCCCTGCCACAACCGTGAACCCCCGGCCAAGGGCGGCGGTCTCATAGGCGAAATCGGGGCAAAGACGGGCTTTCATTGCGCAGGACTAGCGCAGCATTCCGCCAAAAAGAAGAGGCCCCGAAAAGAAGGGGGGCGAGAGCTGCTCACCCTCTCGCCCCCCAAGGCGGACGCGGTTTCGGGACCCCGCGCCCCGACGGCCGGATGGTCAGTTCCGGTGCCCGCCGATCCGAAAGCCCGCATCGCGCAGGCATTGCTCGGTATAGATGCGGTCGTTCTGCCCGTAGATCCGGGCCGGACGCGCGCAGTGCTGCGGCAGGCGCCAGTCGAAACCCTCCTCGCGCAGGCAGCGTTCGCCATAGACCGTGGCCCGCGTGCTGCGGCCGCTGATCTCGATTCCGCAAACCGCAGGCACCCGCGGCGCGCGGCTTTGGCGCGGCGTGTAATGCGGGTGCTGTTCCTGCCGCGGCCTGTCGCGGTCCTTGGCCGCCGTGGCGATGATGCCGACGATGGCAATGGCCGCCAGCGCCCGCGCCAGATCCCTGTCATCGGCCCGCGCCGGGGCTGTCGTCACCGCCAGGGCAAGCGCCACCGCCATGCCAAGGATGAACGCCACGACCCAGGCCCGCAGCTTCGACCGTCTGGCCTCGCGCTGCACAAGCATCGTTTCGGCAAGGGTTTCCGAATGTGTCATCTGCCGTCTCCGATCCGGTCCACTCGGGGCGGGCCACATCGCCTGCCCCTTCTGCGCCAACCCTCGGTCCGACAGCCCGCGACAGGCAATAACGCCGCGCTGCTATGCGATAACATCGGCATAAACCCTGTCCGACATTGAATAACCGCGCCGACCTGCGCAGGATGCGAGGAACGACACAAGGATGCATCCCATGACGCGCCCTCTCCTGACCGTGGCCCTGCTTCTCGCCCTTGGCGGGCCGGCTTCCGCCGATTGCTTCGCCGACTACAAGGCCAAGCAGGACGACCCGCTCCGCTTGCACTATGGCGTGGCACAGGTGAGCGACTCGGCCTGTGCCAATGGCAAGGCCGAGGCCGAGGCCGAACTTTCCCCCCGCCTTGCCGCAGGGGGCTGGACACTGTTGAACGTGCTTTCGGTTTTCGGACCCGAAGGCCTCGGGGAAAGGAAAGCGAGTGCAGGAGACTACTTCCTCCGCTACTGAAAGCTTGCGCGCGGGCAACCGTGTCGTGGCCTTCGGCATCATCGCCATCGTGCTGATCCTGCTCGGCGCGGCGGTCTTCCTGTTCATCAGCCTGCCCGACGCCAACGCCTTCAACGCCCGCGTCGAACGGCTTTTCGTCGAAAACAACGACCTGACGACCTATGCCGACATCAAACTTCTGGAAATCCTTGCCCAGTCCGGCACGGCCTTTTCCGAGGTTCTGGCCAGCTACCGCATGGTCATGTTCGTGCTTCTCGCCTTTTCCACCGCCCTGCTGCTTGCCGCTCTGGTCTTTCTTGTGACCATCATCGCGCTGAACCGCCGCATCTCGGCCATCCAGCGGTCGGGGATTCAGGTGGCAAGCCTTCTCATCAGCCGCGAGGGGCGGGCCGTCTACATCAACGACATGGAGTTCTCGCTTACCGAAGCCGCGCTCGAAACCATGGCCGTTCTGGCCGAGGCGCGGATGGACGACGAGGTTCTGACCGGCGCGCAGATCGAGGCCGTCATCTCGGGCCGGAACGAGGCCGACTGCGACGAAGCCGCAGGCGCCACCCGCATCAAGCGCCTGCGCGATGCCTTGGGCAACCAGATGGTGTCCGAACTGCTGGTCAAGACCATCGCCCGCCGCGGCTATGTGCTGGCCGTGGGCAAAGACGCGATCCGCATGGTCTGACGCGCGAAATCCTTTGGGGGATTTCGCAATTTTCTTTCAAGAAAATTGCCCTCCCCCACCCGCAGCGCAGGGGCTTGCACAGGGGGGGCTTGGGCCTTAAACACCCCCCCTCTTGTCCTTCTTGCCGCGGGGGGGATTCCGCATGATCCAGACGCCGTTCTACCTGATCGACCGCGCGAAACTTGCCCGCAACATGGCCCTCATGGACCAGCTCCGCCACGGGTCGGGCGCCAAAACCCTGCTCGCGCTCAAATGCTTCGCCACATGGCCGGTCTTTGACCAGATGCGCGACCACATGGATGGCACGACCTCCTCCAGCCTTTACGAGCTGAAGCTCGGTGCCGAGAAATTCGGCAAGGAAACCCACGCCTATTCCGTCGCATGGGCCGACCATGAAATCGCCGAGGCCGTGGGTTACGCCGACAAGATCATCTTCAACTCCATCGGGCAGCTCGAACGCTTCGACAACCAGTCCGCCTCGATCAACCGCGGCCTGCGCCTGAACCCGCGCTTCTCGACCAGCGGCTTCGACCTTGCCGACCCCGCCCGCCCCTTCAGCCGCCTTGGCGAATGGGATGCGGGCAAGATCGAAGGCGTGATGGACCGCATCTCGGGCTTCATGATCCATTACAACTGCGAGAACGCCGACTTCGACCTTTTCGACCGTCAACTCGGCCGGATCGAGGATGAATTCGGCCCCCTCCTGAAACGCCTGAAATGGGTCTCCCTCGGCGGCGGCATCCACTTTACGGGTGACGGCTACCCCATCGACCGCCTCGCCGCCCGCCTCCGCGCCTTTTCCGACCGTTTCGGCGTGCAGGTCTATCTCGAACCGGGCGAAGCCGCGATCACGGGGGCGGCCAGCCTCGAAGTCACCGTCCTCGACACGCTCAACAACGGCAAGGACCTCGCCATCGTCGATGCATCCGTCGAGGCGCATATGCTCGACCTTCTCATCTACCGCATCCCCGCGCGGATCGAGACCTCTGGCCCCCATCCGTGGATGATCTGCGGCAAGTCCTGCCTTGCGGGCGATGTGTTCGGCGAATTCGACTTTGCCAAACCCCTGCAAGTCGGAGACCGCATCTCTATCGCGGATGCAGCCGGTTACACGATGGTCAAGAAAAACTGGTTCAACGGGGTCAGGATGCCCGGCATCGTGGTCAAGGAACTCGACGGTTCCCTGACCCTGGCGCGGGAATTCGGCTACGCCGATTTCATCGGCAATCTTGGCTAATCTTGGTTAAATTGCCCCTCGGGGCACTTCCCTCTGTCCTTGAAGGAGACGGTTCGAAGTGAAACGCAACGTATTGATCATCGGCGCAGGCGGCGTGGCACAGGTCGTGGCGCATAAATGCGCGCAAGCCAACGACCGCTTGGGCGATCTGCACATCGCCAGCCGCACGCTTGCGAAATGCGAAGCGGTGATCGCCTCGGTCCACGAGAAAAAGTCGATGAAGGTTCAGGGCCGGTTCGACGCCCACGCCGTCAACGCGATGGACAGCGCCGAAGTCGCCGCCCTGATCCGCAAGACAGGCGCGCAGATCGTCATCAACGTCGGCTCCTCTTTCGTGAACATGTCGGTCTTGGAGGCCTGCATCGAAACCGGCACCGCCTACATGGACACCGCCATCCACGAAGACCCCAAGAAGATCTGCGAAACCCCGCCGTGGTATGGCAACTACGAATGGCAACGCCGCGACCGCTGCAAGGCTGCGGGCGTCACCGCCATCCTTGGCATCGGCTTCGATCCGGGCGTGGTGAACGCATGGGCGCGGCTGGCTGAAGATGAGTATTTCGACACCATCACCTCGATCGATATCGTCGATATCAACGCGGGCAGCCACGGCAAATACTTCGCCACCAACTTCGACCCCGAAATCAACTTCCGCGAATTCACCGGCACGGTCTATTCGTGGCAAAAGGGCGCCTGGGCCGAAAACAGGATGTTCGAGGTGGGCCAGACATGGACCCTTCCCGTCGTGGGCGACCAGAAAGCCTACCTGACCGGCCATGACGAGGTGCATTCCCTCTCGGCCCGCTACCCCCATGCCGATGTGCGCTTCTGGATGGGTTTCGGCGATCATTACATCAACGTCTTTACCGTCCTAAAGAACCTCGGCCTCCTGTCGGAAAAGCCGGTCAAGACCGCCGAGGGGCTCGAGGTCGTCCCCCTCAAACTCGTCAAAGCCGTCCTTCCCGACCCCGCTTCGCTTGCCCCCACCTACACGGGCAAGACCTGCATCGGTGACGTCATCCGCGGCGTCAAAGATGGGAAAGAGGCCGAGGTCCTGATCTACAACGTGGCCGACCACGCCGAGGCTTACGCCGAAGTCGGCTCGCAAGGCATCAGCTACACCGCAGGCGTCCCCCCCGTCGCCGCCGCCCTTCTGGTGGCCGATGGCACGTGGGACGTGGGCCATATGGCCAATGTCGAAGAGCTTGACCCCAAGCCCTTCATCACCCTCCTGAACGACATGGGCCTGCCCACCCGTATCAAGGACGCGGCAGGGGATCGCTTGGTAAGTTTCTGACGAGGGTGACCCAGTCCCGCTGAACTCGGGCGGATAAGGAAACGCACCGCGTTTCCCCGCCCGCATCGCAACGCCCACCGCAAGGCCGCCTGCCTCAAACACGACAGAGGCCAGCGCCTGCCCCGGCGGGCGAGAAGCGCCCGCCATGGGCGGGGCGGGCGCTGGCCGGTGGCCTTTGGGGCCACCGGCGGAAGGTGGAACCGTCCCGCGTGGCAAAAGCACGCGCCTTTGCCATACCTGCCCTGCTATCGGCGCCGCATCAGAGAAGCGGCAGAAGAAAAGCCCGCCGTCTTGGTGCCGCCAGCCCATCAAAATCCTTAACAGTCCGGTAACCCCACAACACCCGCGTCTGCATAGGGTGTGCATTCAAGTTTGATGAAACCCGTTTGCACCCGTTTTCCTCAACCCGCTGAATCAAAAAAGAAATCCGACCAGCTGGAAGATCGCCCCGAAAGGCTTAACACAGCGTTAAACAGGGGAAAGCGATGCAGCAAAACCCGCCGCGTCACACGACCAGCCGCTCGCCCGCAAACCCCGTGATCCGCGCCGTCACGATCTGCCCTTCCGGCTGATCCGACCCGAATGAAACCTCGGTGAACTGCTCGGTCCGCCCCATGCGCGGCCCCTCCATCAACACCCGATGGACCACGCCCACCTGTGCCGCCAGATGCCGCGCCAGCGCCGCATCTCCCGCCGCCCGCAACCGCGCCGCCCGCTCCTTGACCAGCGGCCCCTTGACCTGCGGCATCCGCGCGGCGGGCGTTCCCTTGCGGGGGGAAAACGGGAAAACATGCAGGAACGTCAGCCCGCACTCCTCGACCAGCTTCAGGGACTGCGCGAACATCTCTTCGGTCTCGGTCGGGAATCCGGCAATGATATCAGCGCCGTAAACCATATCGGGCCGCAGCTTGCGCGCCTCTTCGCAAAAGCGGATCGCATCGTCGCGCAAATGCCGCCGCTTCATCCGCTTCAGGATCATGTCATCCCCCGCCTGAAGCGAAAGGTGCAGATGCGGCATCAAACGCGGCTCGGTGGCAATCGCCCCCATCAACGCCTCGTCCGCCTCGATCGAGTCGATGGAACTGATCCGCAACCGCGCCAGATCGGGCACCAGCCGCAGAATCCGCATCACCAGATCGCCCAGACGCGGCTGCGCGGGCAGGTCCGCCCCCCAGCTCGTCAGGTCCACACCGGTCAACACGACCTCGTTAAAACCCTTGTCCACCAAACGCTTGATCTGCTCGACCACCACCCCGGCGGGCACCGAACGGCTGTTCCCGCGTCCGTAGGGAATGATGCAGAAGGTGCAGCGATGGTCACAGCCGTTCTGCACCTGCACATAGGCCCGGTGCCGCCCGAACCCGTCGATCAGATGCCCCGCCGTCTCGCGCACGGACATGATGTCATCGACCTGAACCCGTTCGGTTTTTCCAATAAGATCAGGGGCTTTCAGGCTGTTCCAGGTCGCCGCCTGCATCTTTTCAGTATTGCCGATCACCCGCGCCACCTCGGGCATGGCGGCAAAGGTCTCAGGCTCGGTCTGCGCCGCGCACCCCGTGACGATGATCGTCGCACCGGGGTTTTCACGGCTCAGCCGCCGGATTTCCTGCTTGGCCTTGCGCACCGCCTCGGCCGTCACGGCGCAGGTGTTCACGACCACCGCATTCTCGACGCCAGCAGCAGCCGACAATTCCTTCATCGCCTCGGTCTCATAGGCGTTCAGGCGGCAGCCAAGGGTGGCAAAGATCGGCGCGCTCATGCGTGCTGCGCCAGAAATTCGGGCGACAGCACACCATCGAACACATGCGCCACGGGTCCGGTCATCCAGACGCCATCGTCCCGCCAGTCGATCTCGAGCGTGCCGCCATCGGCGTCGATCGTCACCCTCCGTCCCGTCAGCCCGCGCAAGGCAGCGGCCACAGCGGTCGCGCAAGCCCCTGATCCACAAGCCAAAGTGATCCCCGCCCCGCGCTCCCACACCCGCAGGCGCAAATGGTCGGGGGCCGTGACGCTGGCAAATTCCACATTGGTCCGCTGCGGGAAAAGCGGGTCATGCTCCCACTTCGGCCCGACACCGGCCAGATCGACCCCCTCGGCATCCGGCACAAAGAACACGCAATGCGGATTGCCCATCCCCACCGCCACCGGGTCGCCCGCCAGCGGCAGATGCAGCGTATCCACGGCCTTTGCCAAGGGCACCTCGGCCCAGTCGCGCTGCGGGTGGCCCATGTTCACCGACACAAGCCCGTCAGCCCGCCGCACCGCATAAAGCGCCCCGCGCTGGGTCAGCAGGCTGACCGCCGCCTTGCCCGACCCGCGCATCACATAGTCCGACACGCAGCGCGTGGCATTGCCGCAGGCCCCCGCACGGCTGCCATCGCTGTTCCAGAAGTCGAGCGTGAAGTCCGCCCCCGCAGCATCGCGAATCTCGGCCAGCTGGTCAAAGCCCACGCCACGGTTCCGGTCGCCCAGCGCCCGCGCCAGGGCAGGCGTCGTCACGCCCGCCGCATCCGGCCCGCGCCCGCGCGAGTCGATCACCACGAAGTCATTGCCAAGCCCATGCATTTTCATGAAGGGCTGGCCGGAAGGGGCCTGAATCTCGGTCATGGGCGCCGATATACGCCTTGGGGGCGGATTTTGCCAGAGGCCCCTGATTTTGCCCTTGACCCCCCCGCCCCTCCCCCTTAATCAGCGCCGCGTGGGGCCGGTAGCTCAGTTGGTAGAGCAGCTGACTTTTAATCAGCGGGTCACAGGTTCGAATCCTGTCCGGCTCACCACTTCATCCTGAAACGATGACGGCGTTGCCCTGCTTTTGCAGGGTTCGCTGTCGTTTCGGGCGGGCTTCACCCGCTCCACATGTCAAACGCAGCGGGCTTTCCGGTGAATCGCCCCCCCTGCGCGGCCAAGGCGACCGGTGCGCCGATCCTGATCGCGGGCCGTAACAATTTCTTTGCCCCTCCCCCGTCGGGCAGGGCATTGCCACCGGTCGGGCCGGAACACGCGGGGGCCGCATATGGCGCGGCTGATGCTTGCCAAAATCACGCACCGGTGCATGAATGGCGGCCAATTGGGGTCGGGATGGTGCGATGGGTCTGCTTTTCGGTGTCGGAACCATGCTGGTGGCGCTGGTCTTTGTGGTCCGGCTGGTTCCCAAGCTCTTCGGCCTTGCGCTCTGGCTCGGGTCGGCAGGGGCAAGCGCGGGGGCCGCGTTCTTTCTGATCTACCTTTACGCCAAGGGCTCTTTCTGATGGACGCTTCCCGTCGTCTGTTCGACACCGCGCAGGGCTTCCGCTTCATCTTGCCGCCGCTTGCGATGATCTATCTGGTCACGCAGATCACGGGTGCGCGCAAGGTTCTGGAACAGGGCGACCGGCTTTCCACCGACGATGCGATGCGTCTGGTCGAGGTGCGCGACCTGCTGGGCGGCCAGCCGTGGTATGATCTTTTCCAGCACCGCGTCCTGCCGCCCGAAGGGCTGTCGATGCATTGGTCACGCTATATCGACGCGCCCATGGCGGCGATCATGGCGGCGCTTGACCCGCTTGTCGGCGCAGATATGGCAGCGCGCTGGGTTGCGGTGATCTGGCCGCTTTCGCTGGGCGTCCTGTTCATGGTGCTGACGGCGCGATTGACCGCGCGGCTTTTCGGCTATCTCGCCGCAACGATTGCCCTTTTGGGTTTCATGACGATTACCGTCCTGTTCAACGGCGGCTTCGGCGCCGGGGCGACCGACCACCATGCGGTGCAGATCATCCTGATGCTGCTGCTCTGCGGGTCGCTCGTCCTGCCCGACCACGCGCTGCGCAGGGGAATTGCCGGTGGTCTGGCGGCCGCCCTGTCGCTGGCCATCGGGCTCGAGATGATCCTGTTCATCGCGGTGGCGGGCCTTGTGCTGGTCCTGTCGCACGCCCTGTGCAAACCCGAGGCCGACAAGCGGCTGCTCGGGTTTTCGGCGGCGCTGGCGGTGGCGGTGCCCTTGCTGATGGCGGGCCAGCTCGATCCGGCGCTGTGGTCTGTGCCTGTCTGCGACGCGATTTCGCCGCCGCTGGTCGCCCTGACCACCGCTGCATTTGCCGCATCGGCCATCGCCATCGGGGCGGGGCGCTATCTGGCAAGGCCTGCCCTGCGCCTGTTGCTGCTGCTGCCCCTTGGCGCGGCCGTCGCGCTGGCGCTGCTGCCATCGCTGCAACCCTGCCTAGCCGGTCCCTACACGGCCCTGTCGCCCGAGGTGCAGCGGACCGTTCTGGCGCGGGTGCAGGAGATCAAACCCGCCCTCTACTACCTGATCAACGACGGAGCGCGCTCGATCGCGCTGTTCTACCCCTTTTACGTCATCACCCTGCTTTACGGCGCGATGGTGATCGCCCGTCGCGGCGAGGGGCTTGTGATCCTCGGGTTTCTGGCGCTCGGGGCGGTGCTGTCCTTCTGGCAAACCCGCATGGGAACGATGGCGCTTCCCGTCATCGCCATGGCCTTCGGGGCAGCCTGCGCTTGGGCCATCAACCACGGTCGCACAGCGCTACGCGCCGCAGGGCTTGGCGTTTTCGCCTTTGTCGGCCTGTCAGGGCCAATCGCCGCCGCCTTCGTCACCCTGACGTGGAGCGGTTCCGGCCCCGCCGAAGGGCAGGTCGCGCTGGGTGACCGCTGCAACACCATCGACCAGGTGAAGCGCCTTGCAGAGGTTCCGGCGGGCATCATCTTCAATCCGCTGAACTTCGGCCCGATGCTGCTGCTTGCGACACCCCATTCCGTCACCTCGGCCCCCTATCACCGCAGCGCCGATGCCTTTGCCAATGGCATCCTGCCGTTCGAGGGCGACGAAGCCGGATTGCGCGCCGCCATCGACCGCACAAGGGCCGACTACCTTTTGTTCTGCGCGGGCGATGTTTACGGCCCCGAAACCAGCATCGGAACCGAACTGTCCAAGGGTGGCTTGCGCCCGTGGCTGGCCGAAGTGCCGCTAGAGGGGTCCAAACTTCGCCTGCTCAGGGTGCTGCGTTGAAGCTGGTCAGCTATAACATCCAATACGGTTTCGGCAGCGATGGCCGTTACGACCTGTCGCGCGTGGCCGATGTGATCCGCGAAGCCGACATCATCTGTCTGCAAGAGGTCGAACGCCACTGGACCCGCACGGGCATGGACGACCAGCCCGCCCTGCTGGCCGACCGGCTGCCCGGCCACCATTGGGTCTATGGCCCCGCCTTTGACATGGACGCTTCCGAAACCCGCGCGGGCCGCGTGATCCACCGTCGCCGCCAGTTCGGCACGATGATCCTGTCGCGCCTGCCGATCCGGTGGTCGCGCCTTTGGCCCCTGCCCAAGCGGCGGATGCTAGACCCGTTGAACACGCAGAACGCCGCACTCGAGGCGATGGTTCAGACCCCGCGCGGCCCGCTGCGCCTGATGTCGCTGCATCTGGCCCATGTCGGCGTGGATGAACGGCTGGAGCAACTCGATTTCCTGCTCGCCCAACATGCCCGCGCCCCCTTCGAGGGCGGGCCGTGGAGCGGGACAGACGATGAACCCGCCCGCAACTGGACCGAAGGTCAGGCCGAACCCGCCTGCCCCGCCAGCGCGATCTGGATGGGTGATTTCAATTCCGAACCCCACAGCGCCGAATACCGCCGGATCGTCGGGGAAACCCCCTACCATCCCGGCGCGCGCTATGCCGACGGTTTCGTCGATGCCGTCGCGGCGGCGGGCCAGACCCCCGGCAGCCTGCACACGCATGAAAAGACCATCGCGGGCAAGCTGCGCCTGCGCCAACTCGACCATTGTTTCGTGACGCCCGACCTTGCGCCCTTGGTGCGCAGCGTCGCGGTCGACACGGGCTGCGCCGCATCCGACCACTTTCCCCTGACCGTGGAAATCGACCTTTAGGCCCTGCGGATCGTGTCGCCCGCCTGTAGCGTCGGAAAGAGTTCGATCACCTCGCCCCCGATGGTGCCTGCGTGCTTTCCGGCGATGATCTCGGCCGCCCTGCGACCGATCTCAAGCCTACAGGCGTCCATCGTGGCCAGACGGCGGGGCAAACCGTCAAGCAGTTCAACCCCGTTGAACCCCGCAAGCCCGATCTTGCCGGGAACGTCGATACCCTGTGCCAGACAGTAAAGCAGCCCGCCTGCGCCGATCATGTCATTGGAATAATACAGGAAATCAATGTCGGGCGAGCGTTTCAGAACCGCTTCCGTCATCTCGCGCCCTTTCAGCAGCGCCGATCCGCCGGAATAGAATTCCTGATCCGCAAGCGTCAGCCCCGCCTTGGCCAAGGCCTCCTCGAACCCTTGCAGGCGTTTGCGGGCGCGGTGGTCATGCGGCATCATCGTGCCCAGAAAGGCGATGCGCCGATAACCCGATGCGATGATCGCCTCGGCCATCTGCCGCCCCGCGCGGCGGTGCGAGATGCCGACCGCGCTGTCCACCGCCTCGCCATCGATATCCATGATCTCGACGATCGGAATCCCCGCCTGCGCCAACATGGCCCGCGCCGCTTCGGTATGTTCCAGCCCGGCCACGATCATCCCCGAAGGCCGCCATGACAGCATCTCGTAGATCACCGTTTCTTCCCGCTCGGGTGAATAGTTCGTCACCCCGACCACGGGTTGCAGGCCGGTGTCTTCCAGCGTCTCGGAAATGCCCGCCAGAACCTCGGGGAACACCATGTTCGACAGCGACGGGATCACCACACCGACCAGATTGACCCGCTGCGAGGCCAAGGCCCCCGCGATCTTGTTCGGCACGTAGCCAAGGCTGCGCGCGGCTTCCAGAACCCTCTCGCGCGTGGCTACCGACACATCGCCGCGATTGCGCAACACGCGGCTTACCGTCATTTCACTGACCCCCGACGCTTCCGACACGTCCCGCAAGGTCAGCGTGCGTCTCGGGTCGTGAACGGGGGGTTTGGTCACGGGCAATATCCTGCTGAAGCGGCGCACTCCCATTGTTAGCGCCAAACTTCACCCTTGTCCAAGCCCCGCGAATGCGCTATGTTACCGCTAACAGCCGTATGGCTGACGGTATCCTGCGCGTCCTGCAAGCTCTCAACCCAGACGCAACGGACCACGGGGGGAGTGGTGGGCCAAATTCACTCCCCCTATCTTCCCCTCACTTGCCCCGACAGACGGTTGCAGAACGCGCGGTTTCGCAGCATTAAGGGCGTCGTGGCCCCGTAGCTCAACGGATAGAGCGTCCCCCTCCTAAGGGGAAGGTTGCAGGTTCAAGTCCTGCCGGGGTCGCCACCTGCCACAGTTTCGCCACAACTCTGGCCTGCAATTTCCGCAATTCCCTCGCTTCATAAGGGTTAACCGATTCCGGGGAACCAGATGAGCCTCTCGAGAAGCATTGTCTCTGACGACACGCCGCGCAATGCTTATGCGGCCGAACGCATGGGCCTTATCGGCCGCAGCGTCGAAAGCAGCAACATCGCGCGCAATGCGCGGATCCTTGCCGCGATCGCCTTTGTCGCCGTGAATGCGATGATCCTCGGCTCGCTGTCGCCCGAAGCGATGGCCGCCACAGAGAATGTGACCTCCATCTACCAGAACCTTGGCGCGAAAAACTGAGTCCTGTCGAGCAGGGTCACGGGGGGCAGGCATCGCCTGCCCCTTTGTCATTCAGAAGTCGAGGTTTTCGACATTCAGCGCGTTCTGCTGGATGAACTCGCGCCGCGGTTCGACCACGTCACCCATCAGCTTGGTAAAGATGTCGTCGGCTTCGGCCATATCGTCGATCTTGACCTGCAACAGGGTGCGGGCATCGGGGTCGAGCGTGGTTTCCCAAAGCTGCTCGGGGTTCATCTCGCCCAAGCCCTTGTAGCGCTGCAAGGACAGGCCTTTCTCACCCTCGGCCAGAATGGCGCGCAGCAGGTCCATGGGGCCGTAGATCGTCTGCTCGCGGTCCTTGCGCACCAGCCTGCCGGGATCGCGGTAATATTCGCGCTGCTGGCTGGCGACCGTCGACAAACGCCGCGCCTCGCCCGAGCGCAGGACCGCGCCGTCCAGCGTGCGCAATTCCTCGACCCCGCGCAGAACGCGGCTCAGGCGGATGCCGTGATCCTGCGTGATCCGGCCCACCCAGCCCTTTTCATATTCGGCCGCGACCTGATCAAGCCGTTTGGCCACCAGATCGGCCACCGCCTGCAAATCGACATCGGCGCGGCCCGTCTCGAACGCGCCGGCAATCGCGGCCTGTTCAAGGATGTTCTTGGGGTAATGCGTCGGAAAGGCATCGAGCACGCGGCGGAACTGGCGCGCGCCTTCCAGAACGCGGGCAAGGTCGTTTCCGGCGATCTCTTGGCCGTCGCTCAACCGCAGCACCGCGCCTTCGATGCCCATCTCGACCAGATAATCTTCAAGCGCGGCCTGATCCTTGAGGTAAACCTCGGACTTGCCGCGCGCGACTTTGTAAAGCGGCGGCTGCGCGATGTAGAGATAGCCGCCTTCGATGATTTCGGGCATCTGCCGGAAGAAGAAGGTCAGCAGAAGCGTCCGGATATGCGCGCCATCGACATCGGCGTCGGTCATGATGACGATCTTGTGGTAGCGCAGTTTCTTCACATCGAATTCGTCGCGCCCGATGCCGGTGCCCATCGCGGTGATGAGCGTGCCGATCTCCTGGCTGCCCAGCATCCGGTCGAAGCGCGCGCGCTCCACGTTCAGGATCTTGCCGCGCAACGGCAGCACCGCCTGATTGGCGCGGCTGCGGCCCTGCTTGGCCGATCCGCCCGCCGAATCCCCTTCGACAAGGAACAGCTCGGATTTCGCGGGATCGCGTTCCTGACAGTCGGCCAGCTTGCCCGGCAGGCTTGCCACATCGAGCGCCGTCTTGCGCCGCGTCAGGTCACGCGCCTTGCGCGCCGCCTCGCGCGCCAGCGCCGCCTCGATGATCTTGCCGACGATGATCTTGGCGTTGGCCGGGTTCTCTTCGAACCATTCCGCCAGCTTTTCGTTCACCAGGTTCTCGACCGCGGGGCGGACTTCGGAACTTACCAGCTTGTCCTTGGTCTGGCTGGAAAACTTCGGGTCCGGCACCTTGACCGACAGCACGCAGGTCAGCCCTTCGCGCGCGTCGTCACCGGTGAAATCGACCTTTTCCTTTTTCGCGATGCCCGAGGACTGCGCGTAATTGTTGATCGTCCGTGTCAGCGCGCCGCGAAAGCCCGCCATATGCGTGCCGCCATCGCGCTGCGGGATGTTGTTGGTAAAGGGCAGCACATTCTCGTGGTAGCTGTCGTTCCACCACATCGCGACCTCGACCCCGATGCCGCCGCGTTCGCCCACCATGTAGATCGGCTCGGGCATGATCGAAGATTTGGACCGGTCGAGGTATTTCACATATTCGCGCACGCCGCCTTCGTAGAACAGCTCGGTCCGCAGCGGCTCGGCGGGGCGTTCATCTTCGACGATGATCCGCACGCCGGAATTCAGGAAAGCCAACTCGCGCAGGCGGTTTTCCAGCGTCTTGAACTGGTAGTCGAGGTTGCTGAACGTCCCCTCGGGGATGTTCGACTTGGCCGATGCCAGAAACCGCACCTCGGTTCCGCGCATACCGGGCGCGGGGCCGACCTCGTGGACATGCACGACGCATTCGCCATGCTCGAACCGCGCGCGGTATTCGGTGTCGTTGCGCCAGACCGTCAGCTCAAGCCATTCCGAAAGCGCGTTGACGACCGACACGCCCACGCCGTGCAGACCGCCCGACACCTTGTAGGCATTTCCGCCCTCGTCGGTGTTGTTGAACTTACCGCCCGCGTGCAGCTGGGTCATGATGACCTCGGCCGCCGAAACGCCCTCTTCCTGATGGATGTCCACCGGAATCCCGCGCCCGTTGTCGCGCACGGAAACCGAGCTGTCGGCGTGTATCTTCACGCTCACCGCGGTGGCGTGACCGGCCAGGGCCTCGTCGATGCCGTTGTCCACGACCTCGTAGACCATATGGTGCAGACCCGACCCGTCGTCGGTGTCACCGATATACATGCCGGGCCGCTTGCGAACGGCCTCCAACCCCTTGAGAACCTTGATGGAATCGGCGCCGTATTCGGCAACCTTCTTGGCGGCTTCAGCCATGCGTTCCAGACCCTTGAATTTGTCTCGGGTTTATACCGCCCTTAGCGGGGAATGTCACGCACGGGCCACAAGATATTGGGTCACAGGAAGGGAATCACCAGCCCGACGCAGACCAGCAGGACACCCGATCCGACATTCAGTTTCCGCACGCTTTCGGGGCTGGAAAGAACCCGCCGCGCACGGTCTAGAAACAGCGCGAGGCACAGGTTTCCGGCCATCGGAACAAAGGCCGAAATCGCGATGATCGCCCCCGTATCGGCCCATGTCAGCCGCCCCAGATCGAAGAACCCCGGCAACGCCCCCATGTAGAACAGGATGGCCTTGGGGTTGCCGATCACCGCCGCCACACCGACGGTAAAGCCCGCCAGCATTCCGGGCCGTGTCAGGCGGCTGTCGGCGTTCAGCGTGGCCGCCGGCTTGCGGATCAGCATGATCCCCATGAACAGGAACACCCCCGCCGCGACCCAGCGCAAGAGCGACAGGAAATCGCCGTAGACACCCTCGATCCATGTCAGCCCCAGCACCGCCGCCAGCGGCCAGATCAGATCGCCCAGCGCCACGCCGACAGCCAAGGGCCATGCCGCCGCGAACCCGCCCGAAAGCGCCCGCGCGGTCAGCGCCACCCAGACAGGGCCGGGCACGACCCAAAGCGCCGCCATGCCGCAGGCATATAGAAACAACTGGTATGCGGTAACGTTCATTCACGCCTCGGGCAAAGTCAGCGAGCCATCCTCGGCCAATGGCCAGAAGGGGTTCATCGCCACCTCCCATACATGACCGTCGGGGTCGGCCCAATAGCCGGAGTATCCACCCCAGAACACTTTCGCAGGCGGCTTCAGCGCGGTGCCGCCCGCCGCAAGTGCAGCGGCATAGGCGGCATCCACCGCGGCCTCGGTCGGAAAGTTCTGCGCCAGCGTCATGGCCCCCGTGCCAAGCGCGGCCCCGGCCCGCCCCTGATCCTTGGCCAGATCGTCGCGCCCGAACAGCGCCAAAGCCATTCCGTTCATCTGGTAAAAGGCGACACCCTCGGTCGCGCCATGCTCGCGCCAGCCCAGCCGCGCGTAAAAGGCCCGCGCCGCCGCCAGATCGGCCACGCCCAGCGTGACCAGCGTCACCCGTTGCGGCGTCATGCCCGCACCTCCGATGCCCCGCCATGCTCTTGCACGACTATATGCTGCGCCCTGTCGCCCAATGTGTCGAACAGACCGGGTTCCGTTCCTGTCATGATCGCCTGCGCCCCCAAGGCGCAGATCTCGTCATAAAGCGCCGCCCGCCGCGACTGGTCCAGATGCGCGGCCACCTCGTCAAGCAGCAGGATCGGCGCGGCCCCGATCTCGGCCGCCAAGGCCCGCGCATTGGACAGGATCAGGCTGATGAGCAGCGCCTTTTGCTCTCCGGTCGAACATTGCGCCGCCGCCACGCCCTTGGCGGTATAGACCGCCTGCAAATCCGCCCGATGCGGGCCGACCAGCGTGCGCCCCGCCGCCATGTCGCGCCGACGCCCCTCGGCCAGTGCCGCGCCAAGGTCTTCCGGCTCGGCCTCGCCCTCGGGGCCTGTCAGTGCCAGCCCGGCGCTTGGAAAGGCCGTCTCGGCCCCCTCTTGCGCCGCCGCGATCAGCGCAAGGGCAGCCCTGCGGTTGGCCGTCATCTGCGCGCCGCTGGTGGCCATCTGCCCCTCGAGCGCCGCATACCAATGCGCATCGCCGACCATGTCCTTGAGCAGCCTGTTCCGGTCGCGCATCGCCTTGTCATAGGCAAGCACCGCGTCCGCATGGTCTGGAAAGAAGCTCAGCACCATCCGGTCGAGAAACCGCCGCCGCCCCTCGGCCGCCTCGATCCACAGCCGGTCCATCGCCGGCACCAGCCACAGCACCCGCAAGATACGCCCCAGCGCCACCTGCGGCGCGGCCTTGCCGTCGATCCGCACCACCCGCGCCTCGGCCCCTTCGGCAAAGGTCTCAAGCTCGTGGAGCCCGCCGATCCCCTGCACCTCGGCCCTGATCTTCCAGCCCAGCGCCTCGGGCCGCCGCGCCAGTTCCTCGGCCCCGGCCCGCCGCAAACCGCGCCCCGGCGACAGCAGCGACACGGCTTCAAGGATATTGGTCTTTCCCGCCCCGTTCGCCCCCGAAATCGCCACGGGCCGCCCGTCCCAGACGAACCGCCCCGCCCGATGGCTGCGGAAATGCGAAAGCGTCAGGCCCGAAATCATCAAGCCCCGCACCTTCGCCTCCATCTTCTGTCTTGAAACATCCTCGGGGGCGCGGGGGGCAAGCCCCCCGCTGCGACGCGTCAAACGCGCATCGGCATGACGACATAGACCGCGCTCAGGTCATTGCCTTCGCGCATCAGGGTCGGATCGCCCGACGAGTTGAACAGGAACACCGCGTTCTCGCGGTCAACCTGGCTGGCGATTTCCAGCAGGTATTTCGCGTTGAACCCGATCTCGAGCCGTTCGTCGGCATAGGCCACGGCAAGCTCTTCCTCGGCCGCGCCACTGTCGGGCGCATTGACCGACAGGACCAGACGGTCCTCGTCGAGCGACAGCTTCACCGCGCGCGAGCGTTCCGAGGACACGGTCGCCACGCGATCAACCGCCTTGGCGAATTCGCTCGCATCCACTTCCAGACGCCGCGTGTTGCCCGTGGGAATGACGCGGGTGTAATCGGGGAAGGTTCCGTCGATGACCTTCGAGGTCAGCGTGATCGCCGGCGTGGCAAAGCGCACCTTGGTTTCCGACACCGACACGGCAATCGTCGCGTCATCGTCATCCAGCAGCTTGCGCAATTCGCCCACCGTCTTGCGCGGCACGATCACGCCGGGCATGGCCTGCGCCCCGTCCGGCAACGGTGCGTCGATCCGCGCCAGACGGTGACCGTCGGTCGCCACGCAGCGCAGCACGGGGCCGCTTTCGGCGGTCGAGGTGTGCATATAGACGCCATTCAGGTAATAGCGCGTCTCTTCGGTCGAGATGGCAAATTTCGCCTTGTCGAACAGCCGCCGCAGCACCGGCGCGGGGGCCGAGAAATTCGTGGCGTATTCCGACGTCGCCATGACCGGAAAATCTTCCTTGGGCAGCGTGGCAAGGCTAAAGGTCGACCGCCCCGCCGTGATCGTCAACCGCCCCGTGGCGCCATCCTCGGTCAGGTTCACCAGCGCGCCATCGGGCAGTTTGCGCACGATTTCATGCAGCATCACCGCCGACACCGTCGTCGCCCCCGCGCGTTCCACCATCGCAGGCGCGCGGTCCACCACCTCGATATCCAGATCGGTCGCCCGCAAGCTGACCTGATTGCCCTCGGCCTCGATCAGCACGTTGGCAAGGATCGGAATGGTATTGCGCCTCTCGACAACGGATTGCGCCTGAGCCAACGCCTTCAGAAGCGTGCCGCGTTCGATCGAGAGTTTCATGCAAACCACCCCATGCTCTTGCCCCGTTCGGGGAAGGCAAAACTAGCCGTTTTCAGCGGCTTCACAAGAGTTTTGACGAAGTTTCACGCCAAGGCGCGAGTGTTTTGCAACAACCCCGCGCCTTTGGCCCGTTTCAGCCCTGAAGCTGGCGCCGCAACATCTGAAGATCGTCCGACATCTGGCTGTCTGTCGCCATCAGCTCTTCGATCTTGCGCACCCCGTGCATGATGGTGGTGTGATCGCGTCCGCCAAAGCGCCGCCCGATTTCCGGCAGGCTGCGCGGGGTCAGTTGCTTGGCCAGATACATGGCGATCTGCCGCGGCCGCGCGATGTTGCGCACCCGCTTCGGGCCGATCATGTCCGACAGGCGGATGTTGTAATGCTCGGCAACCTTGCGCTGGATTTCCTCGATCGTCAGCTTGCGATCCGAAGCCCGCAGGATATCGGCCAGACAGTCCTGCGCCAGTTCAAGCGAGATCTCGCGTCCGACCAGCGAGGCAAAGGCGAAAAGCCGCGTCAGCGCCCCTTCGAGAACGCGGACGTTGGTGGTGATGCGATGGGCAAGGAATTCCAGCACCCCGTCCGCAATCACCAGCCCGCTGTATTGCTGGCGGTAAAGCTCGACCTTCTGTTGCAGGATGCCTAGACGCAGTTCGTAATCGGTGGGGTGCAGGTCCACGACCAGCCCGCATTGCAGGCGCGATTTGATCCGGTCTTCAAGGTCCTTGATCTCGCCCGGCGCGCGGTCTGCCGAAATCACGATCTGCTTGTTCTGGTCCACCAGCGCGTTGAACGTGTGGAAGAATTCTTCCTGCGTCGAATCCTTGCCGGCGATGAATTGCACGTCATCGACCATCAGCACATCGACCGAACGGAAGATTTCCTTGAAATCCATGACCTGACGCTCGCGCAGGGCTTGCACGAAACGATACATGAACTGCTCCGCCGAGAGGTAAAGCACCCGCAGATGCGGCTGGCGGGTCTGCAATTCATGCGCGATGGCATGCATCAGGTGCGTCTTGCCAAGGCCCACGCCGCCATAAAGGAACAGCGGGTTGAAGGTGACCGGCCCGCCTTCGGCCACGCGGCGGGCGGCGGCATGGGCCAGCTCGTTCGGTTTGCCGACGACGAAGCTGTCAAAGGTAAAGCGCGAATCAAGCGGCGCACCCGGCATCTCTTCGGTTTCCGCGCGCGGCTTGGCGGTCGCCCGGGCCGTGGCGGGCTTTGCGGCCGAAACCGCTGCTGCGACCGGTGCTGCGGGGGCGGCGGCACGGCCCTGCCCCTTTTGCCCGCGGGCCGACTGGCCCACCGCGAATTCCACCCGATCAACCGACACGCCCGACGTGTTCAACTGCGCCCGGATATGGTCGGCGAAATTGCGCGAGACCCAATCCCCGAAGAACGTCGTCGGCACCTCGAAACGGGCCACCCCCCCGTTCAGGTCGGAAAGTCGAAGCGGCTCGATCCATGTGACATAGTTATTGCGTCCAACCCTTTTGATCAGTTCTTCACGAACCAATCCCCAAGTCTCGTTTGTCATCGTTTCTGACCCGTCCGGATGAAGCGCTTTTAAAACGGGGTTATCCCCTGCGCCCTTTTGTTGTTTGCACCGCTCACACACCCCAAAACGCTCCGGATCGGGCAGCGGGGGATATCCCGCACTAGACAACAGATCGGACACCGTGCGCCCCGTCTGCCATCCCCCATGGCAAACACGGCGCGCCGCTATCCGGCACCGAAGCCGGACATTCCAGACCCGAAGGGAATCGGCCCCAAGCCAATCCCGTCAGGCACAGCCATGTGTTCTGCAAGGCGCTGCAGACATCATAACTTACTGATCGCAAACTGTTATTTCGCGGGCTGGTCAAAGCTTGGCAGCACAGCCGACCCGGTCGTTCCAGTCTGCGATCCCGTCATGTCCCCCAAGACGAAGTGAATCGCAGGGTCAAGCTAACAAGCCCGTGAACGCGTCTGCAACCGAACTTCGCGCTTGACAGAAACTTGCTGCAACCGAATCCGGACCCCCGTGCAAAAGCGCCACGCCGCCCTTGGCCGGACCGCGCCCGAGCGGTGCAAAAATGTGGCACAAGACGCCGAAACCGCATCCTGCGGCAAAAAGAAAAGGGCGCACTCCCTGCGGAATGCGCCCCCGATTCTATCGATAAACCCGGTTCAGGCTGCCGGGGTGCCGGTCGCCAGAACCTTCACGCGGTGGGCCAGACGCGAGATCTTGCGCGACACGGTGTTGGCATGCAGGACGCCTTTCGAGACGCCGCGCTGCAGTTCCGGCTGGGCGTTCTTCAGGGCTTCGGCCGCAACCGACGCATCACCCGAAGCAAGCGCCTCTTCGACCTTGCGCAGGAAGGTGCGGATGCGCGAGCGGCGGACTTTGTTGATCGCGTAGCGCGTTTCGGACTGACGGGCGCGCTTTTTGGACTGGGCGGTATTTGCCATCTGGCTTTTTTCCTAGGGTCTGTCGTTACAATCTGGTCGCACGAAAACCCAAAGGCCCCGTCTGAAAAGACGGGAATCATCTTGCCTAAGCGGGCCCACGCGCATGTGCCGTGGCCTTTAGGACAATTGGCAGCGAAAGGAAACAGGAAAATAAGGCCAAAGCGCCCTTAGCGGTCGCGGAACTGCGGCTCGCGCTTTTCAAGGAAGGCGGCCATGCCCTCTTTCTGGTCTTCCGTTGCAAAGAGCGCGTGAAAGACGCGCCGCTCGAACAGCAAGCCTTCGCGCAGGCTGGCTTCCTGCGCGCGGTTGACCGTTTCCTTGATCGCCATCGCGGCAAGCATCGACTTCTGCGCGATCTTGGTCGCGGCCTTGGTGGCTTCGGCCATCAGGTCCTTGACCGGAACCACGCGGCTTACCAGCCCCGCCCGCTCGGCCTCGGCGGCTTCCATGAAGCGGCCTGTCAGGTTCATGTCCATCGCCTTGGCCTTGCCCACTGCGCGGGTCAGGCGCTGCGTGCCGCCCATGCCCGCGCAGATGCCAAGGTTGATCTCGGGTTGCCCGAATTTGGCGGTGTCCGAGGCGATGATGAAATCGCACATCATCGCCAGTTCGCATCCCCCGCCCAGACAATAGCCCGACACGGCGGCGATGACCGGTTTGCGCACCCGTGCAATCGCCTCGGCCTCGGGGCCGAAAAGATCGTCAAAGAACACATCGGTGAAACCCTTGGTCGCCATCTCGCGCACGTCGGCACCGGCGGCAAAGGCCTTTTCCGACCCCGTGACGATGATGCAGCGCACCCGTTCGTTGGCATCGGCGGCGGCAAGGGCGGCGGAAAGCTCTTGCATCAGTTTGGTGTTCAGCGCGTTCAGCGCATCGGGGCGGTTCAGGCGGATCGTGGCAATATAGTCTTCCACCTCGACGATCACGGTCTCATAGGCCATGCGCTCTCTCCCGCCATGTGCTGACTGCGCCATGTCCTAGCAGCAACCCGCCCTTTGGCAAGTCACCTCTGGCAGGTCGGGCAATAGAAGGACGACCGACCCGACTGCACGATCCGCGCGATGACCGACCCGCACCCCGCTGTCAGGCATGGCGCGCCTTCGCGCCCGTAGACCTGAAAACTGTGCTGGAAATAGCCAAGCTCGCCATCCGCCTGCCGATAATCGCGCAGCGAGGATCCGCCCGCCGTGATCGCCTCGGCCAGCACGTCGCGGATGATCGGCACCAGCCCCGCCACCTGCGCCCGCTTCAACGCCCCTGCCTTGGTCGCGGGGTGGATGCGCGCGCGGTACAGCGTTTCGCAGACATAGATATTGCCAAGCCCCGCGATCAGCCGCTGGTCGAGCAGCGCCGATTTGACCGGCGTGTTCTTTCCCTTCAGCCTTTCGACCAGATAGCTTTCGTCGAACCCGTTGCCCAAAGGTTCCGGCCCCAGACCGGCCAGCAGCATATGCGCCTCGGCCCCTTCGGTCGGCATCAGGTCCATCGCCCCGAAGCGCCGCGCGTCGTTGAACGTCACCCGCGCCCCGCCCTCCATGTCAAAGACCACATGGTCATGCTTTTCCGGCGCGGGGTGGTGGTGATGCCATTCGCCAAGGGTTTCGCGCTGCTCGTCCCGCTCGCTTGCATCAGGGGGCAGGGAAACGGGGGGCGGGGAAATCAGCATCCGCCCCGACATCCCCAGATGCACCAGCAGCGTTTCGCCCGTCGACAGATCGGCCAGAATGTATTTCGACCGCCGCCGCAGGGCCAGCACCCGCGCGCCGGTCAGCCGGTCTGCCATCCGTTCCGGAAAGGGCCAGCGCAGATCGGCGCGGTTCACCTGCGCGCGTTCGATCACCCGCCCCTCCATCACCGGAACAAGCCCGCGACGCACGGTTTCGACCTCTGGCAGTTCAGGCATGGCATCCTACAGTCATCGGGGCTTTGGACATTGGGGCGCATTGCAGCGACGGGTTACCGCCCTATAAGGAAGGGGCGAAGCAAGGAACGGCAAGAGCAGATGAGCGACGACAGCACCAAGGGCACAACCCACTTCGGTTTCCAGACCGTGGCCGAAGGCGAAAAGGCCGGAATGGTGCATGGAGTCTTTACCCGCGTCGCCAGCCGCTACGACATCATGAACGACCTGATGTCGGGCGGCGTCCACCGCCTGTGGAAAGATGCGATGATGGACTGGCTTGCCCCGCGCCCCGGACAGCGCTTGCTCGATGTGGCGGGCGGCACGGGCGACGTGGCCTTCCGCTTCCTCAAACGCGCGCCGGGGTCCAGCGCGGTCGTCCTCGACATGACCGAATCCATGCTGGTCGAAGGCCGCAAACGGGCCGAGGCGGAACGTCAGGCCGAACGCCTCGATTGGGTCGTGGGCGATGCGATGGCGCTGCCGCTGCCCGCGAACAGCTTTGATGTCTATACGATCAGCTTCGGCATCCGGAACGTGACCCGCATCCCCGATGCCCTGCGCGAGGCCTATCGCGTGCTGAAACCGGGCGGGCGCCTGATGGTGCTGGAATTCAGCCATATCCCCAATGCGATGATGCAAAAGGCCTATGACCTTTATTCCTTCAACGTCATTCCCGTCATGGGCCAGATCGTGGCGAATGACCGCGACAGCTACCAATACCTCGTCGAATCCATCCGCAAGTTTCCCGATCAGGAAACCTTTGCCGGAATGATCCGGCAGGCGGGCTTCGGCAACGTCAAATACCGCAATCTGACGATGGGTGTCGCAGCCCTCCATTCCGGCTGGAAGCTCTGATGCGCGGTCCGCACAATATCTGGCGTCTCATCCGCACCGGCGCCACGCTGGAACGCACCGGCGCGATGGAGGTGGTGCTGGAAGCCTTCCGCGCGCCGCCCCGCCTGCGCATTCTGGCGCATCTCCTCGGCTGGCCGTTCAAATGGCTCGGCCTCAAGGGTGACCCGACGCTTCCGCCCGCAACGCGGGCGCTGACGGCGCTTGGCCCGGCCTATATCAAGTTCGGCCAGATCCTTTCGACCCGCCCCGATATCGTGGGCGAGGAACTGGCCGTGCAGCTGAAATACCTGCAAGACAAACTGCCCCCCTTTCCGACCGAAATCGCCAAGGCGATGATCGCGGCGGAACTGGAAGTGCCGGTCGATCAGGTGTTTTCCGAATTCTCCGAACCGGTCGCGGCGGCCTCGATCGCACAGGTCCACCGCGCGCGGATCGCCGAAACCGGCGAAGAGGTTGCGGTCAAGGTGCTTCGCCCCAACATCGAACGCGCCTTCCGCACCGATATCGACGCGTTCTACCTGATCGCCCGCACCATCGAAATCGTCGCCCCCGCCGCGCGCCGCCTGCGCCCGATGGAGGTGATCGCCCATTTCGAAGGCGTGGTGATGGGCGAACTCGACCTGCGGCTTGAATCCTCGGCCGCCGCCGAATTCGCCGCGAACACCGAAAAGGACGAAGGCTTCCGCGTTCCGAAACCCATCTGGTTCCTGTCGGGCAAGACGGTGATGACGCTGGGCTGGGCCGAAGGCTTCGGCATGAACGACAACGCCGCCATCGACGCGGCCGGGCTTGACCGCAAGGTGCTTGCCGCGCGCGTGCTGCACCTGTTCCTCAGCCATGCCCTGCGCGACGGGTATTTCCACGCCGACATGCACCAAGGCAACCTCAAGGTCGGGGCCGATGGCGCGATCATCGCCTATGATTTCGGGATCATGGGGCGCATCGACGAATACACCCGCCGCGTCTACGCCGAAATCCTGATGGGTTTCATCCGCAAGGACTACCGCCGCGTGGCCGAGGTGCATTTCGAAGCCGGTTACGTCCCCGCCGACCGCGACATCGACGAATTCGCCCGCGCCCTGCGCGCTGTGGGCGAGCCGATCTTCGGCATGGACGCCAGCCGCATCTCGATGGCGCGGCTTCTGGCCTATCTTTTCGACGTGACCGAACGCTTCGGCATGCAGACACGGACCGAGCTGATCCTGCTGCAACGCACGATGGTCGTGGTCGAGGGGGTGGCCCGCTCGCTTGATCCGCATATCAACATCTGGCAGGTCGCCCGCCCCGTGGTGGAAAGCTACGTGGCCAAGAACGTCGGTCCCGCCGCCCTGCTGCGCGATCTGGCGCAGACCGCGCGCGTCCTGTCGCGCTTCGGCCCGAAACTGCCGCGTCTGGTCGAGGCCGCCTTGATCGCGCAGGCGGAACCCTCGCGTCCGCTGGTGCCGCCGCGCCGCCGTTCGCGCTGGTATCTCATTCCTCTGGCCGTGGTGATCTTTGCGGCGGGCGTCGGCCTCGGTCACCTGCTCTGAAGCTCGATCCTCAGCGCGTCTTCGTAATCCGCATCGCCCCGCGCCGCCTTCCAGGCGCAATGCGCTGCGATGCGGTGGCGATAGACCGGCATCATCGCCCGCGCGCGCGCCACGACGGCGGGGTCGGGGTAGCTGGCAAGGAAGCCTTCCACCTCGGCCGCTGACAGGACCCTGCCGCTGTAAAGCCAGGTCATGGCAGGCGAAACAAAGGTGCAAAGGTCCTCGGCCGGATCGCCAAGCGCGGGGCATTGCCAGTCGATCAGCAGCGGCCCTTGCGGTGTGGCAAGCACATTCCCCGAAACCGCATCGGCGTGGATCGGCATAGCCGCCACAGGCCCGAGGCCGGGGTCATCCGGCGCATCGGGCAGGGCATGTATCGCCCGCGCATGGGCCAGAACGGCGGCGCTGCCGTTCGGCGCGCTGCGAAAGACGCCCCCGCCCACGCGCGCGCCGTGCAAGACATGCAGCGCCCGCGCCACGGGGGCGGGATCACCGCTCCAGACGGCCCCTTCGGCATGGTCGTATACCAGCCAATCGGCCCCCGCCGCCCGCAGGCGCGGCGCGATGCCAAGCGGTGCGAACAGTTCCAGCGCCCGCGCCTCGGCCGCCGCATCGTTGGGAAACAGGGGCGAGGCCGCATCGGCTTGATACTTCTTGACCGTAAACCCCCCGATCCGCCAAAGCCGGTTCGTGCGCCCCCCTGCCAAGGGCAGCCAGCAGACGCCCTTCAATGCGGGGTCCAGCCGCCATATCGCGGCCTTTGCGGTATAGGGCGCCTGTTCCATCGTCCTGCGCTTACCCGCTTTGCGCCCGCTTTCAAAGGGTCAGGGCGCGCGAAGTGCTGTCACATCGGTCGCCTTCACGGCGATTCCCCCGCGCAGGATCAGTTCCACCCCGTCCGGCCCGCGCCGCGCTTCGGTGATCGGCGCGTAGCTTTCCACCGGATCGGTCCGCAGCACAGCCCCCGCCGCGCGGCTTTCCAGCTTCAGCGTGTATTTCCCCGGCGGCAGCGGATCACCCGCCGCATCGGCCCCATACCACGCATAGGACGTGGCGTTGACGGGCACCTCCTCGCGCGAGACGACCTTGCCCGATGCGTCCGTGACCACCAGCGTCGCGCCATCGGCCGTTGTCGCCGGTTTGGGCGATATCGTCACGGGAGACCCCTCGAACCACACGGGCGCGGCGGACCGCGCCTCTTGCCCCACCCATCCGGCAAGCTGCGCCATATTCGCAAGGCTCGACTGCGCGGCCAGATCGGCAAGCAACTGGTTCGTCTTGACCTGCTGCTCGACCCCCGAAAAGGTCGCCAGCTGCACCGCGTAATCGGCGCCCTCGATCGGGTTCATCGGATCCTGATTCGTCATCTGCACGGTCAGCATCTTCAGGAACGTATCGAAATCCGCACTGATCGCGGGTTTCGTGGTCTGCGTGGGCTTTGTCGTAACCTGTGCAATCTCCATCGCCACCTCCTTCACAGGCGCAAATCCAGCCCGTCGCGGGCCGGTCTGCGCGGTTTCACCGTCACGATTTCACCGTCGCTCTCTGCAGCGCGATAGTGACGGGGGTGCGGAACCCCGCGCTCCTGGCCACCCGTGCCGGAAAAGGAAAACGACGCTCCGGCAAAGCCCGCCTGACGGAACTCGGCCACCAACTGGTCGGAATGTCTGCGCAGCAGGTCCAGCGTCTCGGGCCGTTCGACCACCAGCGCCACATGGATCGCATCGCCGCGCCCCTGCATCTCGAACCGCAGGGGGCCAAGGTCTTCGGGGCTAAGCATGACAGTCACAGGCCCCTCGGTCCCCGTTTGTGCCTGCTGCACAAGCGCCGCAGGAACGCCCGGCGGCAATTCGTGCCGGATCGGGGCGGGTCTGTGCGCGACAGGCCCTTCGGCCAAGGGCGCGGCGGGGTCGGCACCGCCTTGCAAGGGGGCAAAGCCGCTGGCCGGTTGCGCGGCTTCAACGGCCGCGCTTTCGGCAGGCGACCCGAAGGACGGGCGGGCACCTTCTTCGATTCCCGGCCCAGCGCCCCGCGCGTCGATCCGTTCGGGCGGCAGGGGCGCATCCTTGGCCGTCGAAAGGCTGGCGGCCATATCGTCAGGCTGCGGCGGAACATCCGCCTTCGTCGGCCTTTCCTTTACCACGCTTTCCGGCTCGGGCGCGGCCAAGGGCGGCGCCCCCTTTGCATCGGGCACCACGATGGCAGGCGTCGGGGCCAAATCGCCCGACCTATCCGCCGCCGCATGGTGCGGCACCTCGGAAACGGCAGGCGGCAGCCCGATGACCGCCCGCCCCGCAACAGGCACTTGGGCTTGCGGTCCTGCCACGCCTTCGGGAAAAGCCAAAGGCACGGCCCGCGCGGGCGGGGCAGACCCTTCTACCGCAGGCAAAGCGGCCAAAGCCGGCATATCGCCCCGATCTGACGGCCCCAAGGGCGGTTTTGCGGGCTGTCGGGGTGCAGCGTCCCGCCCCCCCGCTTGCGGCGTGGCAACCGCGGGGGGGAATGATGCCCGTTCCGCCACCCCCTCGCGCCCGCCATCGGG
Source organism: Paragemmobacter straminiformis (assembly GCF_014243445.1). Classification (GTDB taxonomy): domain Bacteria; phylum Pseudomonadota; class Alphaproteobacteria; order Rhodobacterales; family Rhodobacteraceae; genus Paragemmobacter; species Paragemmobacter straminiformis. The sequence continues at coordinate 156,952 of NZ_JACLQD010000003.1, read as the reverse complement.
CGCGCCTTTCGCCGCGACGGGCAAGGGGCCTACCCTCTCTGCCTCTGCGCCCGGGCGGACTTCACCCACCTGTCCGGCAGATTGTGCCGCCCCGTCAACTACCGCCGCCCGCATGACAGGCAAGACCGCCACAGCCCCGCCTGACAGAACGGGCGGCAAGGGTGCAGCGACCGCCACCCTGTCCGCATCGGGCAGATCATCCCGACCTTGCGATATGCTGTCCCGCGCATGAAAAACCGCCCCCGATGCCGCCGCCGCACCATCGGGCGGGGGCGCGGTTTCCTTTGCCACCACAGGCGCCCTGCCTGCCAAGGGCAATGGCACAGCCACAGGCAGCACGGCCAAGGGCGGCAGGAATGGGGCGGGCGGCCCCGCATCCTTGTCATGCAGGTCGGTTTCCTTCGGCGCATCCCCTGCGACCGGAAGCGGCACGCCCGCATCTTCCTGCCCCGTTGTCTGCCAGAACATCGCGCCGGCCTGCGGCACCGCCACAGGGGGCAGGGCAACCGCAGCGCTGGCCATAGCGGCAGGGTCCGCCACCGGAACGGCCACATCCGGCAGGGCAAAGCCGCCCGCTTCCGGCACGCCCTCGACAGCGAAGCACGCCACAAGATCACCCGTTTGCGCAATGTCAGAGACTGTTTCGCCCCGCATCGTCACCGAACCAAGCACCAAGGGAATCATCCGCACCGACCTTCTGCCGCACCCCGCCAGCATCGCCGCCATCCGTTACCGAATTCTTTACCCGCGGCCGGCATTCTGCCTCGCAGTCCAGAATGGAGCCTGCCCGTGATCCCGCCCCTCTCCTCTGTCACCCCGCCCGCGTCATCGCTGCGCGCCAAGGCACAAGACCTCGAAACCGCGTTCCTTGCCGAAATGCTGGGCCATGCGGGGCTTGGTCCGCAGCAGGGCGCATTCACAGGCGGCATCGGCGAAGAACAATTCGCCTCGTTCCTGCGCGAGGCGCAGGCAAAGGCAATGGTCCGCGCGGGCGGCATCGGCCTGACAGAAGCACTGTTTCGCGCGATGGGGGGCAAGGATGCAGCCGGTTGACCAGCTACTTGACGATCTTCGTACCGCCCTTCGCCAAGGGGAATTTGCGCGGATATCGGCAATTTCAGCCATGTTAGACACTGTTTTACCCGGGCCAGACCCCGCAACCCTGCGCCGTGCCGCGTGCATCGCACGCGAGAACGCGCAGCTTTTGCAAGCTGCCATGGCTGGCCTGCGCGCCGCCTCGCGCCGCCTGTCCGACCTGCGCTCGGGCCGCAGCCTGACCACCTATGACGGCACGGGCCGACGCATCGACCGCAGCGCGCCTGTTGCCGGATCAAAGCGGATTTGAATCGGATTGTCCCTACTCTGCCCGCGCCGTTAGCAAAGACTTAGCACCCTTGGATTTGACTGGTCCCTGCATCCCCGACGGGATGGCGCGGCACAGACCGCACCGGCCAGAAGCCGCCACTCCCAAAACGCAGCCGCCAAAGCCGCGCTGCACGAAAGGACGGAAAACATGTCGTCGATTCTGACCAACACCAGCGCGATGGTCGCGCTGCAAACCATGAAATCCATCAACGCGGGGCTGAGCAAGACGCAGTCCGAAATCTCGACCGGCAAGTCGGTCGGCAGCGCCAAGGACAATGCCACCGTCTGGATCACCTTGGCGTTCGAGGAATAGGCCCGCTGCGTCTGGATCAGCGCGGTCAGTTCCGCCGCCACATCGGTCGTCGACCCCTCGCGCGCGTAGCCGATCACCTTGCCCGTCGGCCCCGTTCCCGCATCCCACAGGAAGAAATTCCCCGACTGGGGAGAGACCTGATAGGTCTGGTTCGACATGGTCCGCAGGCCGTTCGGGTTCGGCACGTCGACCAGCGGGATCTGGTAGATGCGGCGGATGAAGCCGGTGTCATAGCTTGCCGTGACAAAACCGTTCTCGTCCACCTCGACCGCCGTCAGGTTACCGACCGGCGAGCCATCCTTGGTGATCGACACGGGCGCGAAGCTGTCGGACAGCTGCGTCAGCCCGTTCGGATCGCCCAGGCGCCCGATAGTCACCGTCATCGGGCCACCCTTGACCGTCAGCGCCAGCGTGCCCGCCGCCGCGTCATAGGCGCCGCCGGACACCGCCGTAACCGAAGACAGCGTGCCCCCGTTGCCGCGGCTGTCGTCGAACACCAGCGTATATTCCCCGATCACCGCGCCGCCTTGGGCGGAATCGCGGATCACCATGTTCCACTTGTTCGACGCCCCGGTTGCCGGAACGTCGGGGGTAAAGGTGATGTCCAGCGTTTCAGACGTGCCGAGGTTGCCGAAATACTCGACCGACAGCGGCAGCGTGCCGCCGCTAGCCCCCGCCTCGGTCTGCACGGCGGGCAGGTTCACGCCCAGTCCCATCACCGTCGTCGGGTCGCCCGCTGTCTGGTTGGCGTTGATGACCACCGGTTGCAGCCCCTGGATCGTATCGCGGGCGTTGACCGGGATCGACCCGTCGGCATTGGCAGGCCACCCCAGCAGCACCAGCCCCGATTCCGTCTTGAGAACCCCGTTGGCATCGGTGCGAAATGCACCCGTCGTCGTCATCACCAAGGGTTGGTCCGAAAAATCCGACCCCATCGACACCGCCGGAATGACAGGCAGCATCCCCCGCCCCGAAACCGCGATGTCCAGCGAATTGGCCGTGCCGACCAGCGCCCCCCGCTCCTCGATCAACCGCGTGGTCGAGGCCCGCACCCCGCCCGCCGAATAGGTCCCCGACCCGCGGGCCGAGGTGATGACCATGCTTTCGAAATCGGCCGAGGCGCGCTTGTAGCCATAGGTGCCCGAATTGGCGATGTTGTCGGAAATCGCCGCAAGCCGCGTGGCATTGGCATTCAATCCGGCAACACCGGCGTTCAAAGATGAGGAAATCGACATAAGACGCGCCCTTCTGTAGCCATGTCCCTTCTGGGTTGGCCCATCCTTGCGCCTGTTGCGTTAACACCGCCCTAATGCCGACAATGCGATGCAGTTTACCGGTTCTTGCGCAGCAAGATCACCTCGATCCGGTTGTTGCGTATCGCCTGCGGGTTCGCGGTCACCGTCTTGCGGTCGGCAAAGCCCGTCACCCTCTGGACCCGCGCCGCATCCAGCCCCGCCTTTTCCAGCAACCCCCGCATCACCTGCGCGCGCTCGGCCGACAGGTTCCACGTCGGGTTCTCGATCAGCGGCAAGGGATAGCTTCGCACATGCCCGTTCACCGCGACCTGATTGCTGGCAAGGTCCAGCACCTCGACCAGCACGCCCGCGATCTCGGTCAGCACATGGTCGGGCATGGCCGAATCCGGCAGGAACAGGGCCTGATCCTCGACGTCGAACAGCTCGATCACCAACCCCTCGTCCGTGACCCGGGTGACGACATGGCGCATCAGGCGCTCCATCGTCATGCTTTCACCCGTGCGCGCGGTCAGGGCCTTTTCCACCTCGACCAGCGTTTCGGCCTCGGCGACCGAGTCCTTCTCGCCGCTTTCGCCCCGCGCCTGCATCTCTTCGGTCGGAACCGACGCCGATGCCCCCGTGCCGTTCTGCGCAAGCGTCTGCTCCGACAGCACGGAATCGCCGCCGAAAGACCCGTCGCCGCCGCCCGAAATGCGGTTCACCGGAATCGTCGGGTTGAAGTAATCCGCAATCCCCTTGCGTTGCTTTTCCGTCGTCGCGTTCAACAGCCACATCAGCATGAAAAAGGCCATCATCGCAGTCACAAAGTCAGCATAGGCGACCTTCCAGGCCCCCCCGTGATGACCGCCACCCGCGATAACCTTCTTGCGCTTGATGATAACCGGCGCGGCATTGCCCTGCGCGGCCATCGTTTACCCCAAGATTTCACACACCCGCCGCCAGCTTGGCCCCAAGGGGTGAATCAAACCCTAAGCAATGGAATTGTCGCTATCTTCCCCAAGGCCCGAAAGCACCATCAGCGTATGCAGACCTATGGTCGCGTAATCGGCGCGGAACTGCCGCGCGGCCGCATGGGTCAGACCAAGCTCGATCCGAAGCGGCGTTCCCTGTGACAGCACCTCGAACCGGCTGCGCGGCAAACCGGTGCGCGCTGCCAGAAAATCGGCCAGATCGCGCGTCACCCAACCCGTAACCCGCGTAAGGTAAAGGTCAAACCGCTGAAACGCGCGGTCGATGGCGATCAGCCCCGCATCGGGAAAGCGCTGAACCAGATGGCGGCACAAGGCCCGGTCCAGACCCGTCGCCACCGCACCCGTGATGGGGTCGCCCTCGGCCCCCATCATGCGAAGCCGTTCGGACAGGGCTTCGTTCACGGTGCCGTCGGGCAGGTACACATCATAGACCGCGCTGGCGGGATCGGATTCGATCAGCGTCAGGCTGTTCATCCGGCCAAGGCTTTGCTGCAGCCGCGAGACCTCGTCCCGCGGCAATCCGGTCAGGACCAGACCGCCCGGACCCGCAAGGGCCGCGCCGATCTCTCCGGCGTCGAGCCCCGTCTCGACCACGATCTGCCGCACGGTGCGCTGCACCCGCAACGGCATGGCAAGCTGGATCGACAGGTCGACCAGATCGCTTGTCACGCCATCCCCGTCGACCCGCACGCGCAGGCCAAAGCTGCGGAGCAGATTGGCCAGACGGCGTGCCGTATCCGCATCAAGCCCCTCGGCCAGAACCGAAGGCGCCGAGCTGAGCCGTTCCAGCGCAACGCGTTCCGGCAGGTTCAGGTGTTGCTGCAAGGTTGCGGCGGCCAAAGCCGCCGAAGGCCCCGTCGAAACGAGCACAAGCCGCAACCGCGCCGAGGATGAAAGCTCTGTCGTCATCTTAAACAGTCACGCATCCCGTAAGGTCCGCCGCGCAAAGTATTTGCGCATTCTGACCCGTTGGTAAAAAGGAAATACGAAACTGAAGCAAAGCCAACTCGAAACATCGTTGCACCAGACAAAAATGCCGCGCTTTCGGATGGATTTTGCATGGCCATTCGTCAGCCGGACCACCCGGTCCGGCCAACGCGCAATCCCTACCGGATCACTCGGCCGAGGATTTCGCCCAAAGGTTGATGTCCTCTTCGCCGGAAATCCGGTCGATCTCGGCCAGTTCCTCATGCGTGAAGTCAAGGTTGCCGATGGCCCCGGCGCAATCGACCACCTGTTCGGGCTTTGATGCCCCGATCAGCGCCGTGGTGATGCCGCCATTGCGCAGCACCCATGCAATCGCCATCTGCGCCAGCGTCTGCCCGCGCTTTTGCGCCAGTGCGTCCAGCGCACGCACCGATTCAAGCGCCGAATTGGTGATCGTCGCGGGGTCGAGGCTCTTGCCCTGCGCCGCGCGGCTGCCCTGCGGGATGCCGCCCAGATACTTCTTGGTCAGAATCCCCTGCGCAAGCGGGGTAAAGGCGATGGACCCCACCCCCAGATCGGCCAATGTCTCTTTCAGCCCGTCATGCTCGACCCAGCGGTTCAGGATGTTGTAGCTCGGCTGGTGAATGACAAGCGGCGTGCCCAGCTCTTTCAGGATCGCATAAGCCTCGCGCGTGCGCTGGCTGTTGTAGCTTGAAATGCCCACATAAAGCGCGCGGCCCGACCGGACGATATGGTCCAGCGCCATCATCGTCTCTTCCAGCGGGGTGTCCGGGTCGAAGCGGTGCGAATAGAAGATGTCGACGTAATCCAGCCCCATCCGCTTCAGGCTCTGGTCACAGGATGCGATCAGATACTTGCGGCTTCCCCATTCGCCATAGGGTCCGTCCCACATGTTGTAACCGGCCTTCGAGCTGACGATCAGCTCGTCCCGATAGCCCGCGAAATCGGTTTTCAGGATATCGCCGAACGCCTCTTCCGCGCTGCCGGGCGGCGGGCCGTAGTTGTTGGCAAGGTCGAAATGCGTGATGCCAAGGTCAAAGGCCGTGCGGCAAATGTCGCGCTTCACCTGATGCGGCGTGTCGTGGCCGAAGTTGTGCCAAAGCCCAAGGCTGATCGCGGGCAATTGCAGCCCCGATTTGCCACAGCGGCGATAGACCATCTTGGTATAGCGGTCGGCGGCGGGGGTATAGGTCATCGCGTCCTCCATCATGACAAGGGCGGCGGTGCCATCCACACCGCCGCCCGTTCTGTTCATCATATCAACAAATCAGACGAAGCGGTTCCAAAGGTTTTCCAACCGCTCCTGACGGCCCGAGCGCGGCTCGGGGTTCAGCCCCTTGGCGGTCACCACCGCCGCCGCATCTTCCAGCGACCCGGCCAGCAGTGCCTTGGCCTCGGGCTTGTTCCAGCCGGCGTAGCGTTCGGCCCGCGCCCGCTCCATCGCGCCGTCCTGCATCAGCGCTGCCGCCGATTTCAGCGCGCGGGCGCAAACGTCCATCCCGCCGACATGGGCAAGGATCAGGTCCTCGGGGTCCAGCGATTGCCGCCGCACCTTCGAATCGAAATTGGTGCCGCCGGTGGTGTAGCCGCCCGCCCGCAGGATTTCGTAGAAGGCCACGGCCTTTTCCGCATGGTTGTTCGGGAACTGGTCGGTATCCCATCCGGTCTGGTAATCGTTCCGGTTCATGTCGATCGAACCAAAGATTCCCAGCGCGTTGGCCAGCGCGATTTCATGCTCGAAGGAATGGCCCGCCAGAATGGCATGGCCCTGCTCGATGTTCAGCTTGACCTCTTTTTCCAGACCGAACTGCACAAGGAAGCCGTACACCGTCGCCACGTCATAGTCATACTGGTGCTTGCTCGGCTCTTGCGGCTTCGGCTCGATCAGGATCGTGCCCTTGAAACCGATCTTGTGCTTGTATTCGACCACCTGCTGAAGGAAGCGCCCCGCATGTTCGCGCTCGGCCTTCAGATCGGTGTTGAGCAGCGTCTCGTAGCCCTCGCGCCCGCCCCACAGCACATAGTTCGCGCCGTTCAGCTTGTGCGTGGCATCCATGTTCGCCTTCACCGTCGCGGCGGCATAGGCGTAAACGTCCGGATCGGGGTTCGTGGCGGCACCCGACATCCAGCGCCGGTGGCTGAACATGTTGGCCGTGCCCCACAGAAGCTGCGTCTTGTGGCTGGCCTGCTTCTCGCCAAGGTAGTCAACGATTTCCTCAAGGTTGCGCTTGCTCTCGGCAAAGGTCGCCCCCTCGGGCCGCGCATCCGCATCGTGGAAGCAGTAGAAGGGCGCGTTCAGGATATCGAACATCTCGAACGCCACATCGGCCTTCATCTTGGCCAGCGCCATCGTCTCGCCGAACCACGGCCGCTCGAACGTCTGCCCGCCGAACGGGTCACCGCCCGGCCAGGCAAAGCTGTGCCAATAGGCGACCGCAAAGCGCAGATGGTCCTCCATCCGCTTGCCCAGAATCACCTCGTCGGGGTTGTAATGCCGGAAGGCGAACTCGTTTGTGCTGTCCGGCCCCTCGTATTTGATCTGCGGGATGCCTTTGAAGAAATCGGTCATTTCAAGCCTCGAATAGCGGTTTGCGCGGCATGGTAGCGGGCATGGCCCGCGTCGAAGGCCGCCGTAAGCCTGCGGTCAGGTTCGATGGTCTTTGCAATCGGCGGCAAGGTCGCCACTTCTGCGCCCGCGCCGGTGGCGGCCATCAGGCCAAGGCGCGCGGCACCGAATGCCCCGCCGAAATCGCCCGCCACGGGCAATTGCACCGGAATGTCCAGCGCCGTCGCGATCGCACGCAACCAATACTCCGACCGCGACCCGCCCCCGACCGCAAGCAACCGCTCCAGCTTTGTGCCGGTCGCCGCCAGCGCGTCGCGGCTGTCGCGGATGGCGAATGTCACGCCCTCCAGCACAGCCCGCGTGCCCGCCGCGCGGTCGGTCGCATGTTCCAGCCCAAGGAAAGCGCCGCGGATGGCGGCATCGTTCAGCGGGGTCCGCTCTCCGCCCAGATAGGGCAGGAAAATACCCTTCCCCGGAGCCTGCAAATCCCCAAGCGATCCGGTCAGCTTTGCCGCCGTCTCGCCCACCAGACCCGCATACCAGTTCAGCGCATCGGTCGCGGCAAGGATCACGCCCATCTGGTGCCAAGTGTCCGGCAACGCGTGGCAAAAGGTATGGACAGCCGTCTCGGGCGCGGGCTGATAGCCGTCGTTCGCCGCGAACAGCACGCCGCTTGTGCCAAGCGACACAAAGGCATCGCCCGCCCGCACCACGCCGACGCCCACGCCCGAAGCCGCATTGTCGCCGCCGCCACCGGCCACGACAACGCCCTTGGGCAATCCCCAGCGGCTTGCCAGCGCGTCACGCAACGATCCCGAAACCTGCGACCCCTCGACCAGACGGGGCATCTGCGCACGGCTCAGCCCTGTCGCGGCCAGACACTCCTCGGACCAGTCGCGCTTGCCGGTATCAAGCCAGCTCGTCCCTGCGGCATCCGACATCTCGGCCACATGCTCGCCCGTCAGCCAAAGCCGCAGATAGTCCTTGGGCAGCAGAACCTTGGCCACCTTTTCCCAGATGCGCGGCTCGTGGCGCTGCACCCAGACCAGTTTCGGCGCGGTAAAGCCCGGAAACACGATGTTGCCGGTGATCCGGCGGAACTGCGGGTCGCCGTCCAGCTCGGCAGCCTCTTCATGGCTGCGCGTGTCATTCCACAGGATGCAGGGACGCAGCACCTCGTCCGCGGCATCCAGCAGCGTGGCGCCATGCATATGCCCCGACAGCCCGATCCCGCGCACCGACCCCAGACCGTGGGCGGCCAAAGCCTCCATCACGATCTCGGCGGCGGCGATCCAGTCGGCGGGAAGCTGTTCGCTGTGCCCCTCGGCCGGGCGCTGCACGGTCAAAGGTGCCGACGCTTCCGCCAGCACCTTCTGCGCGTCGTCGATCAACACCCCCTTGAGGCCGGAGGTGCCAAGATCAAGTCCGATATACATCATGCTGCCTTTGCAGGTTTCTTGCCCATGATGATCATGCCAAGAATGTCGTCATCGGTCACTTCGTTCACGTTGACCGTGCCGACAAGCTGTCCGTTCTTCATCACACTCGCCCTATCGCACAGCTTCATGACGTTGTGAATGTCATGTTCGATAAGAAAAATGCCAAGTCCCTGCTTTTTCAATTCTTCGATCAGCTCGGCCACCATCTGCGTCTCGTGCGGGCCAAGGGCGGCGGTCGGTTCGTCCATGATCAGGATCTTGGCGTTGAAATAGACCGCCCGCGCGATGGCGACCGACTGGCGCTGCCCGCCCGAAAGCGCGCTTACCGGCACGTTGAACTTGCGGAAGTTGGGGTTCAGCCGCGCCATGATCTTGCGCGTCTCGGCTTCCATCTTCGTCTCGTCCACGAAACCGAAGCTGTTGACGATCTCGCGCCCGAGGAAAAGGTTCGACGCGGCATCGAGGTTATCGGCCAGCGCAAGCGTCTGGTAGATCGTCTCGATGTTCTGCGCCCGTGCATCGCGGGGGCTGGTGATCTCGACCTTTTCGCCGTTGATGCGGATTTCGCCCGCATCGGCCTGATAGGCGCCCGACAGGCATTTGATCAGCGTCGACTTGCCCGCGCCGTTATGGCCCAGCAACCCCACGACCTCGCCGGGGTAAAGGTCGACCGTCACGTGGTCGACCGCCTTGATCCCCCCGAACGAGATCGAGATGTCGCGCATTTCGACAAGGGGTGTTCCGCGGTTGGTGCTCATGGCTTCTCTCCCCTTACTTGATGCGCTTGCGGTAGATGATGTCGAGATAGACGGCCAGAACCAGCGCCGCACCGATTACGATCTTGCGGTAGGAACCGTCCCCGAAGCCGATCAGCACCATGCCGGTCTGCAACGACACAAGCACCAGCGCGCCGATGATCGCGCCGTAGATCGTGCCGACGCCGCCGGCCAGCGACGTGCCCCCCACAACCGCCGAGGCGATCACGTAAAGTTCGTCCAGATCCCCCAGCGCGTTGGTGGCGCTGTTCAGACGGGCCGAGGCGATGACCCCCGCCAGACCGGCAAGCCCGCCCATCAGCGCGAATATCTTCACCGTCATGGCGCGGGTATTGATCCCCGACAGTGCCGCCGCTTCGGGGTTGCCACCGATGGCGAACACATAGCGGCCAAACCGCGTCCGCGTCATCAGGATCGTCATCAGAATGGCGACCACCGCCAGCAGGATGACCGGATAGGCATAGCCATGCGCGATGAACACGCCCTCGGGCACGTCCTGTCCCAGCGTGGCGTAATAGTCCTTGAGAATACCCTTCGGCCAGGGATACGAGTTCACGATCAGCGTCGCGATCACGATGATCGAGCAGCCCAGCAGCCCCATGAACCATTCGGCCCAGACCGGACGCAGCGGAAAGCCGTGCAGCCTGCGGTTCTTGCGCCCGTTCAGCACCAGCCAGATCACACCGGCACTGGCAATGGCCGCGATGATCCAGCTTCCGGTCGCGCCGATCGATCCGTATGGCCCGCCCCCGATCAGCGCAAAGGTCGAATCCACCGGCGAAATCGTCCGCCCGCTCGATGCCAGAAAGGCGACGCCGCGCCAGACCAAAAGACCGCCCAGCGTGACGATAAAGGAAGGAATGCTCAGATAGGCGATCATGCCGCCCTGAAGCGCGCCGATCAGCGCCCCCATGATGATGCCGAAGGCGACCGTCACGATCCAGATCATCGGATGGCCAAGGCCGACATATTGCGGCAGCCATTCCACCTGCAACAGGCCCATGTACATGCCCGTCACACCGACGATCGAACCGACCGACAGGTCGATGTTGCGCGTGATGATGACCAGCACCATCCCCGTCGCCATGATCCCGATCGATGCCGTCTGCACCGACAGGTTCCACAGGTTGCGCGGCGTCAGGAACGATCCGTCACCCAGCACCAGCGCGCCGTAAAGGTGGAAACCCACCCAGATAAGCAGCAGCGCACCGACCATGCCGATCAGTCGCGGGTCAAGTTCCGTCGCGCGCAGAAAGCGGGCAATCGCTCCCTCGGCCTTGTCTTGGGCTTGGGGTTGATGGGTTGTTTCGGTCATGTCTCGTCCAATGATGCTGAGAGGCGGCGCCTGCGGATCGGGTCACTCCGGATCGGCAGCGTCAAACCGGTGAGGACGCATCGGCCGGTCATGTCCGGCCCGTCGATAAACAAGGGCGCCGGCCCTTTCGGACCGGCGCCCCGCGTTCAAGCGATTATTCGCAGCCCTTCACGCCGGCAACCGCGCCTTCGCAAGCGGCTTCCTTGGTGATGTGGCCGGCGTCGATCGCCAGGTTCACGGTGTCCTTGGTGATCGCGGTCGGGGTCAGAAGGATCGCATTCATCTCAACGCCCTTCTCGCCGCCCGAGAACTTGGTCGCACCCGGAACCGCGTCAAGCGCAGCGCCGTCAGCCAGCGACGAAGCGATTTCGCCAGCGGCCTTGCCAAGCTGGCGCGCGTCTTTCCAGACCGAAACGGTCTGGGTGCCACGGGCCACACGGTTGATCGCGGCAAGGTCGCCGTCCTGACCACCCAGCGGAACGTTCAGACCCTGTGCTGCCAAAGCAGCGGCAGCGCCACCGGCCATGCCGTCGTTCTGCGACAGGACAGCGTCGACCTTGTTGTCGTTCGCGGTCAGGATCTGTTCCATGTTCTTCTGGGCGTTCTCGGGCTTCCAGCCGTCCGAGTTCGCTTCACCGACGATCTTGATGTCGCCCGAGTCGACGGCCGGCTGAATCACCGACATCATGCCCTGAAGCAGGAAGCCGACGTTCGGGTCACCAGGGTCGCCCTTGATGATCGCATAGTTGCCCTTGGGGGCAGCGGCGAACACGTTTTCCGCGATGATCTTGCCGACGCCGACGTTGTCGAAGGTCAGATAGAAGGTGCGGTTGTCTTCGATCAGGCGGTCATAGCCGACGACCGGAATGCCTTCGGCAGCGGCTTTTTCGATGGCCGGCCCGATGGCGTCCTTGTCCCAGGCGTTGATGATCAGGGCGTCGACACCCTGGCTGATCAGCGCGTCGATGTCCGAAAGCTGCTTTTCAGCCGACGACTGGGCGTCAGCCGAGACGTATTCGTTGCCGGCGGCTTCGATGGCGGCCTTCATGGCAGCTTCGTCGATCTTCCAGCGCTCTTCCTGGAACTGGGCCCAGGACACACCGATCTTCTTGCCCTCGGCCAGCGCGGCCGACGAGAAGCCGGCCACCGCGACGACGGCGGCGAGAAATACCTTATGCATTTTTATCCTCCCATGGATGCGGCCAACGCATGGCCGGTCCGACAGATTCGTCGGCACGCGGGGAAAACTGCCGTTAATTATTTCACTTGTCAAAATAAAAATGCTGCTTCAGGCTAAAGACGCTGCAAATCAGGGCGGTTTCATGCCGCTCTGCAGCAATTTTCGGGCGAGCTATGCGGCAAAAGCCCATGAACGCTTAGCTTTTTACTTTGAAGGTCGAAGAAATGCACAGCGTCGAGCATCGCGAGCGGTCAGAGGGGCGGCGGGGCTGCGGCCCGCTGATTCCTCCGCTCAGCGACACGCTGCGCCCGCTTCGCCAGCAGGTTTTCGAACGCGTGCGCGCGGCGGGCCTCATTCCGCGTGTGCAGGTCGCCAAGGATCTTGGCGTCAGCCCCGCCTCGGTCACGACCATCACGCAAGAGCTGATCGAAGCGGGACTGATCGAGGAAATCGCTGCCCCGCGCGACATCGACCAGGGGCGCGGCCGCCCCGCCGTGGCGCTTGGCGTCCGCGCCTCGGCCCATCGCGTGGCGGGAATGAAGCTCTCCGACCGCGAACATACCGCCGTCATCATCGATTTCGCGGGCAACCTCATCGCCGACGATGTCATCCCCCGCCGCCCCGGCCCGATGACCACGCCCGAAATCCTTGACGCCATCGAAACCCTGCTCAACCGCGTCTGCGCCAAGGCGGGCATCGCAAGATCCGACCTCTCCGCCCTCGGCGTCGGCGTGCCGGGCTTCGTCGATACCGGAAGCGGCACTGTCATGTGGTCCTCGGTCCTGTCCGACCGCACCGTTCCCCTTGCCGCCGCCGCCTCGGCCCGTGTCGGCCTGCCGGTGACCATCGACAACGACGCCAACCTCGTCACGCTGGCCGAACTGTGGTTCGGCGCGGGCCGCGGCCTTGCCGACTTTGCCGTCGTCACCATCGAACACGGCGTGGGCATGGGTTACGTCATCAACCACCGCATCTATCGCGGCGCCCACGGACTCGGCATGGAACTTGGCCATACCAAGGTGCAGCTCGACGGCGCGCTTTGCCGCTGCGGCCAGCGCGGCTGCCTCGAGGCCTATATCGCCGACTACGCCCTTGCGCGCGAGGCGACGACCGCCCTCAACTGGACCCACCGCGAGGGGCAGTCCATCGCCATCCTCCTCGAAAGCCTTTACGACCACGCCAAGGCGGGCAACACCGCCGCGCGGTCGATCTTTCGCCGTGCGGGCCGTTACCTTGCCGTGGGCCTGTCCAACGTCATCAACCTGTTCGACCCCGCCCTTATCATCCTGTCGGGCGAACGGATGCGCTACGATTACCTCTACGCGCAGGAAACGCTGGCCGAGATGGACAACCTTGCCATCCAGTCGGGCCGCCCCCGCCCGCCCATCGAAATCCACGCCTGGGGCGACCTGCTCTGGGCGCATGGCGCGGCGGCACTCGCCCTCTCCTTCGTCAGCGAAGGGCTGCTGCAACCGGCCCGCGACATCGCCGCCCAATAGACCGCGCGGCGCGGCCCAAGCGGGAAAACGCCGCATCGCGCGGGTCGCACACGGAACTTCTTTGCGTTGCGCAGGCTTGGGCTAGTTGCAATAGTTAAAAGCCCAGCGCCCCGAGGTTGATTGTGCCGCCATCCCCGCTTCATGCCCTGCGCCGCCTGTCCATCGCGGCCGCCTGCGCGGCGCTTTTTGCGGCGCAACCGGCACTGGCGCTTGACCGGATCGACTTTCTCACCCCCGGCGCGGCCGATGACCTCGCCTCGGCGCTGCGGGCCTCGTCGCTGCTTCTTATCTCGCAAAGCGACGACCAGACCAACGCGCAAGACCTCTTTGCCGCCGCACAGGCCGAATATGCCCAGCTCCTCGGCACGCTTTACGCGGCGGGCCATTACTCGGGCGTCATCCACATCCTGATCGACGGGCGCGAGGCCGCCTCCATCGCCCCGCTCGACGCGCCCCGCCGCATCGACGTGATCCGCGTCACCGTCGAACCCGGCCCCGCCTTCCGCTTCTCGCGCGCCACGGTTGCCCCGCTCGCCCGTGGCACCACCCTGCCCGACGATTTCCGCACAGGCGGGATCGCCCGCTCCGGCAGCATCCGCAGCGCCGCCGCCGCAGGCGTCGAAGGCTGGCGCAAGCGCGGCCATGCCAAGGCCGGCGTGGCCGGTCAGGACATCACCGCCAATCATGCCAGCGCCCTGCTCTCGGCCAGCATCGCCCTTGACCCCGGCCCGCGCCTGCGCTTCGGCCCGCTTGTCATCAAGGGACAAGAGCGCATGCGCCCCGAACGCATCCGCGCCATCGCGGGCCTGCCATCGGGCGAAACCTTCAGCCCTGCGGAACTCGACCTCGCCGCCACCCGCCTGCGCCGGACCGGCGTGTTCAAATCCGTCTCGCTGGCCGAGTCCGACACGATCACCGCCCCCGACCTGCTGCCCATCACCGCCACCGTGGTCGAAGAAAAGACCCGCCGCTACAGCCTTGGCGCCGAAGTGGCCAGCCTCGACGGCGTCACCCTGTCCGGCTACTGGATGCACCGCAACCTTCTGGGCGGGGCCGAGCGGCTCAAGGTCTACGGCGAGATCGGCAATCTCGGCGCGCAATCCAGCGGCACCGATTACAACCTTGGCGTCACGCTCGACCGCCCCGCAACCTTCACCGCCGACACAACCGTCGGCCTGCGGGCCGAAATCGGCCATGTCGACGATCTCGACTACAGCGCCGATCTCGCCTCGGTCGGACTGACCGCGACGCAGATCTTTTCGACAGAACTCACCGCCCGCACCGGCTTCAGCTACGATTTCTCCAAAGGGCGCGACACCGTCTCGGCCTTCGAGTTCCGCAACGTCTCGCTGCCCCTCGGCTTTACATGGGACCGGCGCGACGACGCGACCGATGCCACACGCGGCTTCTTTGTCGACGCCGAGGCGAAACCCTTTCTGGGCTTCGGCACCACCGACAGCGGCGTCCGCTTCACATGGGACGCGCGCGCCTATCACAGCTTCGCAACGGGCCGCATCACCCTTGCCGCCCGCATTCAGGGCGGTGCGATCTATGGCGCAAGCCTGCTTGGCACCCCGCGCGACGCCCTGTTCTATTCCGGCGGCGGCGGCACCGTGCGCGGCCAGCCCTACCAGTCGCTTGGCGTGAACGTGCTGCGCATCAACAACCAGACCTCGCGCATCGGCGGCTCGTATTTCCTCGGCTCGCAACTCGAAGCCCGCCTTGGCGTGACCAAAAAGATCGGCATCGTCGGCTTTTACGATTACGGCCAGATCGGCGTCGACGGCTTCTTCACCGACCAGTCGCGCAGCCATTCCGGCGCGGGCATCGGCTTCCGCTACGACACGGGCTTCGGCCCGATCCGCCTCGACATCGCCAAGCCGGTCGGCGGAACGACCGATGGCGGCGTGCAGATCTACGTCGGATTGGGGCAATCGTTTTGATGAAACGCATTCTCCTCGCCGCAGCACTTGCCCTGTCGCCGCTTCACGCCCCGGCACAAGAGACGCAGGCCGAAACCGACAAGGGCTATCTTGCCGCCCTTCTGGAAGAAAACCTGTCCGGCGCGGGGCGTCAGGTCACCATCACCGGCTTTGCGGGCGCCCTCTCCTCGCGCGCCACCATCCAGTCGCTTTCCATCGCCGATGGCGAGGGCGTCTGGATCACCCTGAACGGCGTCACCCTTGACTGGAGCCGTTCGGCCCTTCTGCTCGGCGTGGTCGATGTGACCGAACTCTCCGCCGACGAAATCATCCTGACCCGCCCCCCCGTCACCGATACCGGCACCGGCACCGAAGCCAAGGGCTTTTCCCTGCCCGACCTGCCCGTTTCCATCGACATCGGGAGCATTGCCGCCAAGCGCATCGCCCTTGGCCCCGCCGTTCTGGGCGAGGCGGTCGAAGCGCGGCTTTCCTCATCCATGTCGCTTGCCGGGGGCGAGGGCAAAGCCACCCTCCTGCTCGAACGCACCGATGGCGGCCCCGCAGGCAAGCTGTCGCTCGACGCGGCCTATTCAAACGCGACCAAGGCACTCAGCCTGAAGCTGACCGCCGCCGAGGCCGCTGGCGGAATCGCCGTGCGCAAACTCGGGCTTCCCGGTTCTCCGGCAACTGAACTGACCATCGACGGAACCGGACCGCTCGATGCCTTCGCCGCCGACATCGCCCTGCGCAGCGACGGGGTCGACCGTCTGGCAGGCCGCGTCACCCTTACAGGCACGGGTCTTGGCGGGCAGGGCTTTGACGCCAGTCTTGCAGGCGACCTCGCCCCCCTGTTCCTGCCCGAATACGCCTCGTTCTTCGGCAACAGCATCCGCCTGACGGCACGCGGCGAATCCCGCCCCGACGGCACGCTTGATTTGCAAGCCTTCGATCTTGCGGCGCAGGCGATCCACCTGTCGGGCGCGGTGCAACTCGCGCCCGATTACGTGCCGCTTCGGCTGAACGTGCAGGGCGAAATCGGCCTGCCCGACGGCTCGCCCGTGCTTCTGCCCCTCGGCGCAACCGAAACCCGTGTCACCGCCGCGAACCTCTCTCTCGGGTTCAACGCCGCCGTCGGCACGGGCTGGCGCGGCCGCATCGACATTCAGGGCCTCGACCGTGCGGGGCTAAAGGCTGACAGGCTTACCCTGAACGGCTCGGGAAACATCACCCACGAGGGCGAAACCGACCGCTTCGACGCCGCCTTCCGCTTTGCCGGAGACGGGGTCAGGCCCGACGATCCGGCCCTTGCCGCAGCCCTTGGCACCCGCATGACGGGCCGCGCCGACCTTGGCGCGGTTCAGGGCGGCAGCACGCTCGACATCCGCAACCTCTCGCTTGACGGGACCGATTACAGCCTCGATGCCTCGGGCACGCTCGACGGGCTGACCGAAGGCTTCCGCCTGTCGGGCAAGGCACAGGCAAGGCTGCAAGACCTGACCCGCCTTTCGGCCCTTGCCGGACGGCCGCTCTCGGGCGCGGCGACGCTGACCGTCACGGGCAACGGCAGCCCCCTTGGCGGCGAGTTCGACCTGATCGCAGGTCTTGCGGGCCAGAACGTCACCCTTGCCCAACCGCAGCTTGACCGCCTGCTTTCGGGCCGATCCACCATCAAGGCCAATGTCTCGCGCAACACCCAAGGCACCACGCTGCGGGCGCTGACCATCGACGCGGGCACCATGACCGCCAGCGCGACAGGCCGCCTTGCCACCGAAGGCACCGACCTCGGCGGCAGCTTCGCCCTGTTCGACCTTGGCACGCTTGACCCAGCATGGGGCGGCAGCCTTTCGGGTGACATCGCCTTTCAGGGTGTGCCCGCCACCGGCCGCATCACCGCCACCGCCAAGGGCAGCAACCTGCGGCTCGGGCAGGCGCAGGCCGACCGCCTGCTTGCGGGCGCATCCGACCTGACGCTCGACCTTGCCCTGACCAAGGGGCGCATCACCGTCAACGCCGCGCGCCTGACCAATCCGCAACTCACCGCCAGCGCCACCGGCACCGCGACCCAAGCGCAGCGCGACATCGACCTGACCGCCCGCCTTGCCAACCTCGGCCTGTTCCTGCCCGAATTTCCCGGCCCCGTCACCGTCACCGGCACGGCCATCGACGATGCCGCAGGCTATGACCTGAACCTTCGCGCCCAAGGTCCGGGACAGATCGACGCCCGCCTGTCAGGACGCATGGCGCAGGATTTCGGTCGCGGCGATCTTGCTATAAAGGGCAGCCTGCAAGCGGGCCTCTTCTCTCCCTTCCTGTCGGGCCGTGTGCTGTCCGGCCCGGCCCGCTTCGACCTTGCGCTGAACGGCCCCCTCAGCCCCGCATCACTGTCGGGCCAAGTCTCGCTGACCGGCGGGCGCATTGCCGACCCCGCCCTCGCCTTCGGGTTTGAAGCGGTGACGCTGAACGCCAGCCTGCGCGGCGGAAGCGCCCGGATCACCGCATCCACCCGCCTGTCGAGTGGCGGTCAGGTGCAGGTCAACGGCTCTGTCGGCCTTGCCCCGCCCTTCGGTGCCAACCTGCAAATCGCGCTGCGCAACGCCGTATTGCGCGATCCGCGCCTGTTCCAGACCAGCGCAAGCGGCGATCTTGCCCTCACCGGCCCGCTCGCCGCAGGCGCCCTTGTCGCCGGCCGCATCGATCTGGGCGAGACCGAATTGCAAATCCCCTCGACCGGCTTCGGCGGCAGCACCGATCTGGCGGAACTGCGCCACCTGAACGAACCCGCCCCCGTCCGCGCCACACGCGACCGCGCGGGGCTTCTGGCCCGTGCGACAACGGGCGGGGGCACCGCGTCCCGCCCCCTCGCCCTCGATCTCAGGATCTCCGCCCCCTCGCAGGTGTTCATCCGCGGCCGCGGCCTTGATGCCGAACTCGGCGGCAGCCTTACCCTGCGGGGCACCACCGCCAATGTGCAACCCGCCGGTTCCTTCTCGCTGATCCGGGGCCGCCTCGACATCCTCGGCCGCCGCCTTGTCCTGTCGGAAGCCACCCTCCTGCTCGAGGGGGAATTCCTCCCCACCCTCGCCATCGCCGCCTCGACCGAAAGCGACGGCATCACCAGCTACGTCCGCATCGACGGCCCCGCCACCTCGCCCGAGGTCACCTTCACCTCGACCCCCGAACTGCCCGAGGAAGAGGTTCTGTCCCGCCTCCTCTTCGGGCGCGGCCTCGAAAACCTCTCGGCCCTGCAAGCCGCCCAGCTTGCCAATGCCGTCGCCACCCTTGCCGGACGCGGCGGCGCCAGCGTGATTGACCGCCTGCGTCAGGGCTTCGGTCTCGACGACCTCGACGTGCAGACCGACGAAACCGGCGCGGCCAGCCTGACCGTGGGCAAATACCTATCGAAGAACGTCTATACCGAGGTCGAGGTCGGCCAGAACGGCCAAAGCCAGATCAACCTGAACCTCGACATCTCGAAAAGCCTGACCCTGCGCGGATCGGCGGGCAGCACCGGAGGCACCGGCGTCGGCCTGTTCTGGGAAAAGGATTACTGAACGACAGACTTCAGCCGCTTGCGCTCGGCCCGCGCGGCATCGACCGCCGCGCCCAGCAAGATCGCGTAACCGCTAAAGTAAAGCCACATCAGCAACGCCACCACCGCACCGATCGACCCGTAGATACGGTTATAGGTGTCGAAATTCGCCAGATAGACCACAAAGCCACGCGATGCGGCGATCCAGATCACCACGGCCACCAGAATTCCCCGCGTGAACAGCGGATGGTGGATGTTCCGGTTCAGACCCAGGCGGTAAACCAGCGCCACGCCCACCACCACCAGCAACAGCGAAAGCCCAAGGTTCACGATCTCGAGTCCAAGCGCCGCAAACCGCCCCAAGGGCAGAAGCGCAAGCAGGACCGGCCCCACCACGGCCGCGAACATCGCGCAGATCACCAGCCCGATCATCACCAGTGTCAGCACCAGCGCGCGCAAATGGTGCCAATGCCCCGCCCGGTTCGGCAAACCGTGTATCGCGTTCAAGCCGCGCATCAGCGCCGCCACCCCCGCCCGCGCCGTCCACAGCGCCAGCAGCAGCGAAAGCCCCGTCGCGATTCCCAGATTGTCACTGTTCAGCGACAGCAAGGATTCCACCTGATTGGCGATAAGCGACCACGCGTCATCCGGCAGATAGGCCCGCGCAAGGGCAAGCTCTTCGCGGATGACGCTGGCATCGGCAAAGAAACTCCAGATGGCGATGACGGCGGCGGCACTGGGGAACAGGGCCAGAAAACCGTAGAACGCGATCCCTGCGGCGATCAGGTCAAGCTCGCGCTCGTCGCTCAGCGTCCAAAGCTCGCCCAGAATGCCCCAGCGGATCTTCATCCTTCGTCTTCCAGTCGCGTCCGCATCTCGCGCAGCACCGGAATAAGCGCCCGCACGCGGTCAGCGCCAAGCGCCTGCACCACCTCTGCGATCACCGGAGCCACGGCCTGCACCGCCGCATCCCGCGCGGCCCGCCCCGCAGGGGAAATCGCCACGAACTTGCGCCGCGCATCGTCCCAATCGGGGCGGATATGCACATGCCCCGCCCATTCCAGCCGCGTCAGCGTGTTCGTCATGGCCCCCCGCGTCACATGGAACGCCCGCGCCAGCTGCGCGGGGGTCCGCTCGTCCCCGCTTCGCGCCAGATGGTTCAGCACTCCGAAATGCGACAATTCCATTCCCTTGGGCAAAACCTTCGATATGCGGTTGCGCGCAAGCTGGTCAGCCATGAACAGCTCACCGAACAACGCAACCGCGATATCCTCGTTCCGCTCGCTCATGGCCCGTCGAACATCCGGTCGTGCGAAAGCGAAGGAACGCGGTCGCGGGCCTTGGCCACTTCGGCAAGGTCGAGATCCGCGAATGTCACTCCCGGCTCTGCACCCGCATCCGACAGAACCTCGCCCCAGGGCGCGATGACAAGGCTATGGCCATGCGTCCGCCGTCCCTTGCCGTCTTTCTCGGGGTGAAAACCGGTCTGCGCGGGGGCAAGCACATAGCATCCCGTCTCGATCGCCCGCGCCCGAAGCAGAATTTCCCAATGCGCGGCACCGGTAATGTGGTTGAACGCCGCCGGAACCGTGATGATCTCGGCCCCCGCCTGCGCCAGCCGCCGGTACAGATGCGCAAAGCGCACGTCGTAGCAAACCGTCATCCCCACGCGACCATAGGGCGTCTCGGCCAGAACCGCCTGCCCCCCCGGCCTGTAGCCCGAGGATTCGCGATAGACCTCGGTCTCGGACACGTTCACGTCGAACATGTGGATCTTGTCGTAGCGCGCCGCAATCGCCCCGTCCGGCCCGATCAGGAAAGACCGGTTGGCAAAGCGCCCGTCGGCATCGTCCGTCAACACGCCCAGCGACCCGATCAGCAGCCAGATACCCGCCCGCGCCGCCTCGTCCCGCAGGGCGGCAAGCGTGGGATCGTCGCTCTCGTGCCGCAAGACCTCGCGCTGCTTGGCGCGGTTTGACGACAGGGCGTTGGTGCATTCGGGCGTCAGCACAAAGCCCGCCCCGCCCGCCACCGCCGCCCGCACAAGCGCCACCGTCTCCGGCAGGTTCGCCGCCGGATCGTCGCTCACGTTCAACTGGACCAGCCCGACCCGCATCAGCCCGCCAACATCGGGTCGAGCTTGCCGTCCGCCTCGAGAGCATGCAGATCGTCGCAGCCGCCCACATGCGCGCCGCCGATAAAGATTTGCGGCACGGTCCGGCGCCCGCCTGCCCGCTCCATCATCTTGGCGCGCAGCGTCGTATCGGTGCTGACGTCGATCTCGGTAAAGGCAACGCCCTTCTTTCCAAGCAATCGCTTGGCGGCGTGGCAATAGCCGCACAGCGGCGTCGTGTAGATTTCCACGGGTTTCATCGCAGGCTTCCTTTGCAGTTGCAGCAAACTATAAGGATTTAGGCATCCTTAGCAACGCGGGCCAACACCGCAACGGATACCCGTGTTGCGCCTGCCGCAAGACAGGCCTCGGCGCAGGCGGTCAGCGTGGCGCCGCTGGTCATCACATCATCCACCAGCAGCACATGCGCGCCCTTCGCCAGCGCCACCCGCCGCTTGTGAACCCGCATCGCTCCGGCAAGGTTGCCGAAGCGCGCGGCCCTGTCGCGCCCCTCTTGCGATCCGGTCGGTCGCACACGTTGCAACAGGTCGGGGCAATGCGCCAACCCCGCCAGATGCGCCAGCCGCGCCGAAACCAGCGCCGCCTGATTGTAGCGCCGCCGGAACAGCCGCCGCCAATGCAGCGGCACGGGGGCGACCAGCATCCCCGCCTGCAAGATCGGCCGCGCCGCGCGGTGCAGCCATTCGCCCGCGGGCCGCGCAAGGTCGGTCCGGTCGGCATGTTTCAACCCCAGAACCAGCTTGCGCCCCACATCCCGGTACAGAAAGGCCGCGCGCCCCCGCTCCCAGGGGCGGCCCAGCATCAGGCAATCGTCGCATTGCGCGCCCTCGCCCTCACCCTCGCCGGGCAGGGGCAGGCCGCAGGTTTCGCAAACAAGCCCCGCGATGAACCCCGTCTCGCGCCAGCATGGCCCGCACAGACCGAAATCGCTGTCGACCCGTTCCCCGCAATTCACGCATTGCGGCGGGTAAATCAGTCGCAGCGCCGCTTGCAATCCCATTCCCGCCTCCTATGGTCCCGCCCATGCAGACCCCACCGATCCTGACCGACCGCACCGCTCTTGGCCGCAACCGCGCCCGCGCCCTGCGCGCGCCCGCGTTTTTCCTTCACGACGAGGTGGTGGCCGAAACTCAGGAAAGACTGGCCGAGGTTAACAGAACCTTTACGGCCCCCGCCGTGGTGACCCCCTATCCGGGGCTTTGGCAGGGTTTCGCCCCGACCGTGCCGGATGAAGAAATCCTTGCCCTGGCGATCCAGTCGCATGATCTGGTTGTGCATGCCCTGTGCATGCACTGGACCATCGACCCCGTCGGCCAGCTGGTGCAGTGCCGCCGCGCGCTGCTGCCTGACGGGTTGTTCCTCGGCTTCCTCTTCGGCGGCCAGACGCTGCACGAACTCCGCGCCTGTCTGGCCCAGGCGGAATCCGAGGTTACCGGCGGCCTCTCGCCCCGCGTCTTGCCGATGGCCGAAATCCGCGACCTTGGTGGCCTGCTGCAACGGGCGGGCTTCAACCTTCCGGTTGCCGACAGCTTCACCAAGACGGTCACCTATCCCGATACCCTCGCCCTGATGCGCGACCTTCGGGCGATGGGCGAAACAAATGCCCTCCAGTCACGTCTGCGCCACCCGACCCGCCGCGCCGTCATTTCCCGCGCGGCCGAGCTTTACCACCATCACCACGCCCTGCCCGATGGCCGCATCAAGGCCACGTTCGAGATCATCTGCCTGACCGGCTGGGCCCCGCACGAAAGCCAGCAAAAGCCGCTCCGCCCCGGTTCTGCCGCCCAAAGATTGGCCGACGCGCTCAATACCGCCGAATTGCCGCTGCGCGACCCTCCCCCCAAAGGTTGACCCCGCCGCATAAGCCTATATGTCCCGCACGTTGACCTATCAAAGGACGCGACCATGCTCGACGCAAAGCCCATGACCGGCCCGACCGACCAGATGGTCACCCCCGGCACCGGCCGCCTTGCCCATGCGCCCGCGTCACACCCGCCCGTGCGGCAGGCGAAAATCGGCGTCCTTCTGGCCAACCTCGGCACGCCCGACAATTACGATTACTGGTCGATGCGCCGCTATCTGAACGAATTCCTCTCGGACAAGCGGGTCGTCGACTATTCCGCCTGGATCTGGCAGCCGCTTCTGCAACTGGTGATCCTGTCCAAACGCCCCTTCTCCTCGGGTGCGAACTACAAGCTGATCTGGAACCACGAAAAGAACGAAAGCCCGCTGCTGACCATCACCAAGGACCAGACGCGCAAGATCGCCGAAACCCTGAAAGCCGCGCACGGCGATAACGTCATGGTCGATTTCTGCATGCGCTACGGCAACCCGTCGACCGACTCCAAGGTCCGCGCGATGGTCGAGGCCGGATGCGAGAAGATCCTCTTCTTCCCGCTTTATCCCCATTACGCCGGCGCCACCTCGGCCACCGCAAATGACCAGTTCTTCCGCGCCCTGATGAAGGAAAAACGCCAGCCCGCCGTCCGCACCGTGGCCGAATACTTCGACCACCCGCTTTATATCGAAGCCCTCGCCCAATCCGTCGAACGCGCCTATGCCGCGCTGCCGGAAAAGCCCGATGTCCTCGTCGCCTCATACCACGGCATGCCGCAACGCTACCTGATGGAGGGCGACCCCTACCACTGCCAATGCCAGAAAACCTCGCGCCTGCTGCGCGAACGTCTGGGTTGGGACAAAGGCGCGATCGACACGACGTTCCAGTCGGTGTTCGGCCCCGAAGAATGGCTGAAACCCTATACCGTCGAACATGTCGCGGAATTGGCAAAACAGGGCAAGAAGCGCATCGCGGTGATCGCCCCCGCCTTTTCTGCCGATTGCATCGAAACCCTGGAAGAGATCAACGGCGAGATTCGCGAAGCCTTCGAACACGCGGGCGGCGAATCCTTTACCTACATCCCCTGCCTGAACGACGATGATGCGCATATCGCAGCCCTGTCGGCGGTGATCGGTGAAAACCTGACCGGCTGGCTCCGCTAACCCGAAGCCGCCTTCATCCTTGCCCAAATACTCCGGGGGCGCGGGGGCTGGCCCCCGCCTTTTCCACCGCCATCACGGCGCCGGACAAAAGAAAAGGGCCGACGGGCATAACCCGCCGACCCTTTCCTGAAATTGATCCAGTGATCAGTTCGAGGCAGCAGCCGCGACGACCAGGAGGAGCAGCAGCGGAACAACGATGCCGCCAGCCGACGACGAGGTGTTCGCTTCGACAACAGCCGGTTCCATGGTCGGTTCAGCCATACCGCCGGCGAAAGCCGAGGTAGCAGCCAGCGACAGAGCGGCGACGAGCGCAAGTTTCTTCATGATAAGACCTCCAGATTTCGCATGACGCCGGATGTTGCAGAGGCGACGGCATGCACCCAAGATTATTCCTCGTGATTTCTCTTAAACAGCTTGATGGGAAGAATGCAACTTACAGCAAGCATTCCCCCCGCTGTTCAAGGCCTTGTCGTCAAATTAGCAACACCTGAGTCCCGACTTGGGCCAGCGCGTACAATTCAAGAATGTGCTCGTTGTAAAGCCCGACGCAGCCATTGCTCGACCGGCGGCCGATCTTGCGCGTGTCATGCGTGCCGTGGATCCGGTAGGCGGGCCACGAGAGATACAGCGCGCGCACGCCCAACGGATTGTCCGGCGCGCCGCCTTCGACGACATCGGGCCATTCCGGATGGCGCTGTTTCATCGACGGCGTGGGCCGCCAGGTCGGGTTCTCGACCTTCTGGATCACCTCGGTCTTGCCCTTGCGCGTCAGATCGTCCGACAGCGGCACCGAGGTCGGATAAAGCTTGTAGATCGACTGGTCCTCCGACCAGAAATGCAGCGCCCGCGAGGTGATATCGACCAGAATGGCCCCCTTGCGCGTGTTCGCGAAATAGGGCTGCCAATCCAGCATCCGGAAGCTCGACGCATTGTGCCGGACCGAGGCCGAGGCCGCCGTTTCCATCTCGGTCGTATTTTCCATCGCCATCGCGGGCAGCGCCGAAGCCCCCAGCACGGCGGCAGCCCCGCCCACGAACAGGCGGCGGTTCAATGCATGCTTGTCATCACTCATCTGCTTGCCCCATTTGGTTTCTGATTTACCCGCTCCTTACCGCTTTGCGCGGCTTACAGCAAATCAAAGACATGTCACTGCGCCGCCGACCGCCGACCGGTCACGCACAGTTGGGTTTGAACTGCCCCCGCCCTTTCGCTATGAGCATCTTCAAGAGCAGAACAAAGCCGGATGGGCATGATGGACAGACGCACAGTTTTGGTGACAGGCATGTTTGCTTTCCTGTCGGCCTGCGGGGCCATCGGCCCCCGCCCGCAGCTCGGCGCCGATGGCAAGCCGTTGCCGCAGGTCTACAATATCGCAGCACAGGGCGAAGGCACCATTGCCTACCGCCTGCTCGACTCGGTCAATACGTTGCGGTCGTCGCGCGGCATGGGCCCGCTTGCCTATAACGCGCAACTCAACGCCGCCGCGGCTACGCATTCGCGCGACATGTCGGTGCAGAACCGCCCGTGGCACTTCGGCTCTGACGGGTCGTCGCCGCTCGATCGCGTCAACCGCGTCGGCTATACCGGCAAGCTTCTGGGCGAGCTGATCTCGGAAACCTACGAGACCGAGCTTGAAACCCTTGCGACATGGATGGGCGCGCCCGACATGCGCAACGTCATTCTCGACCCCAAGGCGACCGAACTCGGCTTTGCATGGTTCCAGGAACCCAACGGCAAGATCTGGTGGACAATGGTCACCGGCGGCGTGCGCGGTCTGTAAGAACCGGCGGGTTGCAACAAAAAGGGGGCCACGCGGCCCCCTTCGTCTTTCCGCCATTCCCCGCCCGTCAGGGCAGGATGTGAATCACCGTCCCCGGCTTCACCATCGAATAGATCACTTCCATTTCCTTGTCGGTCACGGCAATGCAGCCCGCCGTCCAGTCGCGCTTGTTCACGGGGCGCGGCGGCCCGCCGTGGATAAAGATATCCCCGCCCGGCGCCTTGCCCTGCGACGCGGCATATTCCACCTGCGCGGGGTTCGGATAGGAAATGCCCAGCGACAGGTGATACTGCGACTTGGGGTTCTTGTGGCTGATGTAATAGGCACCTTCGGGTGTCTTGAAATCACCCTCGAACTGCTTGGGTCCGACCGGTTCCTTGCCCAGCGAGATGTCGAACTGTTCCAGCACTTCGTTATTGTGCAGCAGATACATCTTCCGCTCGGATTTATGCACCTGGATCGAGGTGACCTCCGGCCCGTTATAGGTGCGGAACTTGCCGCCGCAGGCGGAAAGACCCAACGCCAATACCACTACGAAGAACGCTCTGACCAACCACATTTTGCCTGTCCGCCGTGCCTGTTTATATTTTTCCCAAGCGCATAGCGAAAAATCGGCCGCCTGCATAGGCAGCCATTCGGCTTGATCCCTCACGGATTCGTTATTGCCGTGACAGCCGTGCGACCAATTCGACATGCGAGGACCAGCGGAACTGGTCAACCACCTGAACCCAGTCGATTTTCCAGCCCGCGGCGACCAGCACCCTCGCATCGCGGGCAAAGGTCACGGGGTTGCACGACACGGCGGCAATCACCGGAACCTTGCTTGCGGCCAGACAGGCCACCTGCGCCTCGGCCCCCGCGCGGGGCGGGTCGATCACCACGGCATCCACGCCTTTCAGCTCGTCCGGCTCCATCGGGCGGCGGAACAGGTCGCGGGTTTCCACCGTCACCCGCTTCAGCCCCTGCGCGTTGCGCCAGCCTTTTTCAAGCGCCGCCGTCATCGCGGCTTCGCCCTCTACCGCCAGAACTTCGGCCTGCTCGGACAGGGGCAGCGAAAATGTCCCGCATCCTGCGAAAAGATCGACGATCCGTTTCGCCCCGCCCACCGCCTCGCGCACGCCCGCCAGCAGGGCCGCTTCGCCCTCGGCCGTCGCCTGAAGGAACGCCCCCGGCGGCGGCGAGACAAGCGCCGCGCCAAAACGCTGCATCGGCGCGGTGCGCAGGGCGATCACCTCGCCCCCCCATGTCAGCCGCGCGATCCCGTGCGATTCCGCCAGCCGCGCCAGTTCAAGCCGCATCTGCGCGTCAATCTCCTTGCCGCCCTGCACCGCCACATCCGGCCCCGCCAGACTGCGCGTCACCGTCAGGTCGACTTCGGTCGACCGCGAGCCGCCAATCCTGACCAGCGCCTCCAGCGCCGGAAAGGTCGCGACCAGATCGGGATGCAACAACTGGCAATTCGGCACGGGGATGATCACATCCGACCCCCGCGCATGGAACCCCACCAACGCCCCGCCCTTGGTCTTGCGCGCAGCCAGCGTCGCCCGGCGGCGGCTTTGCGGGGGCGAGGTGACGGTGGGCCGGAACGCGGCCTCCAACCCCTGCCCCGCCAGCGCCCCGCGCACGATTCCCGTTTTCCAGCCCTCGACGAAAGCATCCGAAGCGTGCTGCATCAGGCAACCGCCACAGGTGCGGGCATGAACGCATGGCGGCTTCTTGCGGTCGACGCTTGGTGTCACGATCCGCACCACGGACCCGTCAACCTCGACCTCTTCCCCCGGCAGCACGCCCGGCACGAACACAGACCCGTCCGGCCCCTGCGCAACTCCGTCGCCCAGATGCCCGATCCGCTCGATGGTCAGTTTCACTCGGCCGCTTCCTTGTCATCCACCCCGATGAATCCGCCCGATTGGCGGTTCCAGTAACGGGCATACAGCCCGCCACGGGCGAGCAATTCGTCATGCGTGCCTTCTTCGACAATGCACCCATCGTCAAGCACGACGATCCGGTCCATCGCGGAAATGGTCGAAAGCCTGTGCGCGATTGCCAGCACCGTCTTGCCCACCATCACACGGTCCAACGCCTCTTGGATGCTGGCCTCGACTTCGGAATCCAGCGCGCTCGTCGCCTCGTCCAGCACCAGAATCGGCGCATCCTTCAGGAAAGCCCGCGCCAGCGCGATCCGCTGCCGCTGCCCGCCCGAAAGCTTCACCCCGCGTTCGCCAAGAAAGGCGTCATACCCCTTGCGCCCCGTGTGATCGACCATGTTCAGAATGAAATCATGCGCTTCGGCCTGTTTCGCCGCCGCGATGATCTCGTCCATCGTCGCATCGGGCCGACCATAGGCGATGTTGTCCCGCGCCGAGCGGTTGAACATCGCCGTTTCCTGCGTGACCATCCCGATCTGCCGCCGCAAGCTTTCCTGCGTGACGGTCTTCACATCATGCCCGTCGATCAGAACGGCGCCTTCCTCGGTGTCGTAAAGCCGCAGAAGCAGCGACACGAGGCTGGATTTCCCCGCCCCCGAAGCCCCCACGATGCCCAGCTTTTCGCCCGCGCGGATGGTCAGGTCTATGTCCCTGACCCCGCCGCGCCGCCGCCCATAGGCGAACGAGGCGTGATCGAACCGCACTTCGCCGGTCACGCGCGGCAGGTCCTGCGCGCCCTCGGCATCGGCCAGCGTATGCGGCACCGACAGCGTTTTCATCGCGTCCTCGACCTCGCCCACGCTGGTGTAAATCGACATCAGGGTGAAACTGACCCAGCCCGACATCTGCGCGATCCGCATGGCAATCGCCCCCGAAGCCGCAATCGCGCCCTCGGTCGCAAGCCCCTGCTGCCACAACAGCACCGATCCGCCGATCAGCAGCACGGGCAACACCCCCGCGATCCCCATC
The DNA here is from genome assembly GCF_014243445.1 of Paragemmobacter straminiformis. Taxonomy (GTDB): domain Bacteria; phylum Pseudomonadota; class Alphaproteobacteria; order Rhodobacterales; family Rhodobacteraceae; genus Paragemmobacter; species Paragemmobacter straminiformis. Next base: position 128,062 of record NZ_JACLQD010000003.1, on the reverse strand, counting down.
AGCGACAAGCGGAACCAGGTGGAAATCTCTCCGAATTCGACACTGCTCTCGCGGAAAACCTCCATCGCCTTCAGCGCGACCCGGTCCTCGAATGCGGCGTGGGCGAACAGCTTAACGGTCTTGATATTGGTAATCGTATCGACGACCTGCCCCGAAACCATCGCCCGCGCACTGGCACGGCTGGCCGAGTTGACCCGCACGCGCGGCATGAAGAACCGGATCAGCAGCACATAGCCCACCAGCCAGACCGCCAGCGCCGCCGCGATGCGCCAGTCGATCGCCAGCAAAAAGATCACCGACCCGATGACCGAGGCCAAGGCGAAACACACCGTGTTGATGATCTCGGTCGCCACATCCGTGACAGCCCGCGCCGCCTGCATCTGCTTTTGCGCGATGCGTCCGGCGAAATCGTTGTCGAAAAAGGTCACCGCCTGCCCCAGCGTCCAGCGATGCAGGCGGCTCAGCACCAGCGGCATCACGTTCGGCCCGATGACGATGGCGTTCGACGCCGACGACACGCCAAAGGCCAGCGGCCGAAGCACCATGTAGAACAGGATCGACCCGACGATCAGCCGCATATGGTCGGTGAAAAACCCCGTCGGCCCCGATGCAATGGCCGCATCGATCACCCAACCCATGATCAGCGCCGAAACAACCTCGGTCACCCCCGACAGCGACGAGATCACCCCCGCCAGAACCAGCATCGGCCACGACCCCGAAAGGCACCAGTTCATGAACGCGCCCAGCTTTTGCGGCGGCGGGCCATCCGCGGGGCGGAAGGCATCGATCCAGTCGCCAAGCCGTGACAGGGCGCTCATTCCGCCGCCTCCTCTTCCGATCCGATAAAGCCGCCCGATTGCCGCGCCCAGAACCGCGCATAAAGACCGTTCCGCTGCAAAAGTTCCGCATGGGTGCCGTCTTCGGCGATATGGCCATCTTCCAGCACGACGATCCGGTCCATCGCGGCAATGGTCGAAAGCCGGTGCGCAATGGCGATGACCGTCTTGCCCTGCATCACCCCCGACAGGGCGGCCTGAATCGCGGCCTCGGCTTCGGAATCCAGCGCGCTTGTCGCCTCGTCCAGAATCAGGATCGGCGCATCCTTCAGGATCACCCGCGCCAGCGCCACCCGCTGCCGCTGCCCGCCCGACAGCTTGACCCCGCGCTCGCCCACATGGGCATCATAGCCGCGCCGTCCCTGCGGGTCTTCCAGTGTCAGAATGAAATCATGCGCCTCGGCCTGTTTCGCGGCGGCAATCATCGCCGCCTCGCCGGCATCCGGGCGTCCGTAAAGGATGTTGTCCCGCACCGAACGGTGCATCAGGCTGCTGTCCTGCTGCACCATCCCGATCTGGCGGCGCAAACTGTCCTGCGTGACGCCCGCGATATCCTGCCCGTCAATCAGGATGCGTCCGCCCTCGCAGTCGTAAAACCGCAGCATCAGCCGCACCAAGGTTGATTTTCCGGCGCCAGAGCGGCCGACAAGCCCGATCTTCTCGCCCGGTTTGACCGTCAGCGACAGCTTCTCCAACCCGCCCGACCCGCGCCCGTAATGGTGGCTGACCTCCTGCACCTCGATCATCCCGCGTTCGAACCGCAAGGGCTGCGCCCCCGCCGCATCGACCAGCGTGATCGGCTGGGTGATCGTCTCCATGCCCTCTTGCACCACGCCAAGCGACTGCACGAGCGACGAAAACGCCCACATGATCCAATAGGTCATATTGTTCAGCCGCAGCACCAGCGCCGAGGCGGCCGCCACCGTCCCCACCGTGGCCGACCCCTGCATCCACAGATAGACCGCCAGCCCAGTGATCGTCACGATCAAAGCCCCGTTCAGCAACGTCAGCGACAGGTCCATCTTGGTCGTGATGCGCTGCTCGGCCTTGAACGCCTCGCGCGCGGTTTCGATCACCTCGCGGGCGTAGACCATCTCGCGGTCGTTCTGGGCGAACAGCTTGACCGAATGGATGTTGGTATAGGCATCCACCACCCGCCCCGTGATGGCCGACCGCGCATCCGACGCCGCCTTCGACGCAGGCCCTGCCCGTCGCACCGTCCAGCGCACCAGCGCGGCATAAAGAACGAACCACACCACCAGCGGCACCAGCAGCCGCCAGTCGGCATCCGCCAGCATGATCCCCGCGCCGACCACCGTGACCGACGCAAAGCTCACCGCGTCGAATGTCTGGAACACAGCATCATTCGCCGCCGGCGGCGTCTGCATGATCCGGTTGGCGATGCGCCCCGCGAAATCGCTTTCGAACCAGCCGACGGGCTGGCGGATTACATGCCCATGCGCCCGCCAGCGCATCATCGTGCCGAAGTTCGGCATGATCGTGTTGTGCAGCAGCGCCACATGCGTAACCTGCAACACCGGCCGCACCGCGACCAGCGCAAGGGCGACCAGCATCACCTCGGTCCCGTGCGCCGCCCAGAACTCGGCCGGGGTTGCCACCGACAGCAGATCGACGATCCGCCCGACGTACCAGATCAGCGCCACATCGGCAAAAGCCGTGACGACCGACAGAAAGCCCGTAATCGCGAACACGCGCCGGAAAGGGCGGATGTATTCGCGCAGAAACGGCCAAAGCCGCCGCGCGGGCGTATCGTTCTGCTCGTAAGGACCATAAGGGTCGACGAGGCCTTCAAAGAAGGAAAACACCACAAAGCCTCTCGCACTGTTCGCAAACGATATAGGCCCGTTGAAACCAAAGGGAAACCGTCAGCCAAGCAACTCGGCGCGACTTGCCCGCAGATCGGCGGCAAGCCACCGCTGTTCGATCTGTTTCAACCGCGCGCCCAGCGCGGGGCCAGACAGGGCGGGCATCAGGTCTGCCGCCGTCACGGGCAGCACCGATGCGGCACCGCGCGCAACCTCGGCCTGCCACCCGTCGGGCAGGGGTTGTTCCATCAGCGCGGCGCGCACCAACACGGCATCCGCCCCCAGATCGGCCCCAAGCAGATAGCCCAGGGCGGCAGGCCGGTGCAGCGACCCCACGGCTTCGCGCAGCGCCGCCATATCCCGCGCCTCGGCCCGCGACAGGCGCAGCGCCTTGGACCAATCCTGCAAGCCCAGCACCGCCAGCCGCGCCTGCCATCGCGGCGCGCGCCCCGCTTCCAGATGGACCAGCGGCGCCAAGGCGCGGTCATCCGCCCCCGCCAGCACCGCCGCAAGAACCCCCGCACGCGCCATGCTCGCCACTGCGGGGGCGGGGTCGGGCGCGGCTAGAAGCTTGCGCATCTCGGCCCCGATACGTTCGCGCGAAAGCGTCTCTATTCCGGCCGAAAGTGCTGCACATGCGGCAAGACCTTCGGGGTCTATCCCGCCCGCCACATCGCCATACCAGGCATGGAACCGGAAGAACCGCAGGATGCGCAGATAATCCTCGGCGATCCTTTGGCCCGCATCGCCCACAAAGCGCACCCGCCGCGCCTGCAAATCCGCAAGGCCGCCAAGCGGGTCGATCAGCTCGCCCTCGGCGGTCGCGTAAAGCGCGTTCATGGTGAAATCGCGCCGCGCCGCATCTTCGGCAACGTCCGGGGAAAAGGCCACCACCGCCCGCCGCCCGTCGGTTTCCACATCGCGGCGAAATGTCGTCACCTCATGCGGCTTTCCGCCTGAAACCACGGTCACCGTGCCGTGGTCAATTCCCGTAGGCACCGCCTTAAGACCGGCCTTTTCCGCAAGGTTAGTGACTGTTTCAGGCGTTGCATCGGTGGCGATGTCGTAGTCGGCGACCGCAGCGCCCAGCAGCGCGTTGCGCACGCAGCCACCCACGAAAAGCGCCTTAAATCCGCCCGCGACAATCGCCGCGCAAACCGCCTGGGCATCCGCATCGCCGATCCACGGACCCGCGACCCTCATCCCTGCACCCTGTCGGCCAAACCGCGCAAGATCCGCGCCGTGGCGCCCCATATGTAATACGGCCCCCACGGCACCGCGTAATAACGCCGCCATTCCCCGCGCCAGCGCCGCCGCTCGATCCGGTAGCGCGCAGGGTCCAGCACATGGGACAGCGGCACGTCGAACGCCTCGTCCACCTCGCCCGCTTCGGGAACAGCCACGAAATCGCCGCGCATCAGCGCCAGAACCGGGGTCACCGAAAAACCCGTCACCGTCTCGTGCGCGGGCAATTCACCCAGAACCTCGACCTGCGCGCTTGGCAGGCCGATCTCTTCCCGCGCCTCGCGCAGCGCGGCCCCCACGGGGCCATCGTCGCCCGCATCCACCTTACCGCCGGGCAGGGCGATCTGGCCGGGATGGTGCTGCAAATGCGATGCCCGCTTCGTCAGGATCAGCCGCGCACCCTCGGGCCGAAGCCAGACGGCAACCAGAACGGCAGCAGGCCGCAAGACCCGCCCCTCGGGCAGAACGATCGCAGGGTTGAGGTCGAAATCCGACGAAGGCCGCGCGGGGCGGGTCAGTGCCTCGCGCAGCCGTTCCTCGTCACTCGGCATCGGGGGTTTTCACCGCCTCGAAGCCGACCGTCAGCGGGTCGAGTTCGTAATGCGCGCCGCAGAACTGGCAATCGGCCGTCACGATCCCTTCGGGCGTGGTCATGTGCCGGATATCCTTGGCCGAATAGATCGACAGGGAATTGCGCACCTTCGCCTCGGAACAGGTGCAGCCGAAGCGCACGGGTTGCGCGTCGAACACCCGCGGCTCTTCCTCGTGGAACAGGCGCACCAGCAATTCGGTCGGCTGCACGGTCGGCCCGATCAGCTCCATCTCCTCGACGGTATCAAGCAGCGCATTGGCCCGCGTCCAGTTTTCGGCTTCGGCACCGTCGAGGATGTCGCTATGGCTCAGCAACCCGCCCTCGCCCGACCCGCCCTCGCTTGCGACAAAGGGCGAGGCCTTGGGCATATGCTGCAACATCACGCCGCCCGCCCGCCAATGCGAAACCCCGCCCGGCATCCGGCTTTTGCCAAAGGTCACGGCAAAGCGCGTCGGAAGCTGTTCGGACTGCGCGAAATAGGTTTCCGCACAGGACGACAGCGAAGCACCCGCAATCGGCGTGATCCCGGAATAGGGCACGTTCCCCTCGCCCTGATCCAGCAACACGGCCAGATAGCCTTCGCCGATCTGGCTGAACGGTTCGGCCGCATGGTCAAGACGTTCGTCGTCATAGCTGGCATAGGCGCGGATGCGCGCGGGCTGGCCATCTTCGGTCGGGCCGTAATAATCGGTGGCGATCAACCGCGCCGGACCCTTGCCGCGCACCTGCAACGACAGCTTCCAGCGCAGCTTGATTGTCTGGCCGATCAGCGCGGTCAGCAATGCGGCTTCAGCCACCAGCGCCTCGATCACCGGCGGGTAATCGTGCTGGCGCAACACCTGCTCGAGCACGCCATCAAGGCGCGCGACCCGCCCGCGGATATCCGAGCGGTCAAGCTGAAACGGCAGGACGGTATCGTCCCATGCGAGTTGAGAACCAAGAGTCATCGGGTTTCCTGATTGTGTCCGTCTGGCATACCGCGCCAATATGGCTACGGCAACCTTCGGACCAAAGGCATGAACATGATCCGTCGATATGGTGAGACTGTGCGAAAAGGTCAACGCTACAAGCGCAGGCCGGGCGTTTATGCCATTTTGTTGAACGGCGCCGACATTCTGGCCACCCATCAGGCCGAACCCACCCCCGAATTCCAGCTTCCCGGAGGCGGAATAGACAAGGGCGAACACCCCATAGCCGCCCTGCACCGCGAGGTGTTCGAAGAAACGGGTTGGAAAATCGACATCGCCCAGCGCCTCGGGGCGTTCCGCCGCTTTACCTATATGCCCGAATACGACCTCTGGGCCGAAAAGCTTTGCACCGTCTATCTGGCCCGCCCCGTGATGCGCCTTGGCCCCCCGTCCGAAGCCGGACATTCCGCCGTTTGGATGGCGGCGAAAGACGCCGTTCACCTGCTTGGCAACGAAGGCGACAGGGCCATGCTTGCGGGGGTTCTGGGCATCGACCCGCCGCGGTAATCGACGATCACCGCCGACACGTCGTCAGGCAGGTCGTCGCCACCGGCTTCGGCCGCCAGATCCTGCAACAACGCCCGGTGCAGCGCGGTTCCTGCCAAGCCACGCTTGCCGCGCAGCATCCTGACCATTCCCGCCTCGCCCAGATCGCCGTCCGCGCAGGGGCATTCCGTGATCCCGTCCGAGGGAATCACCACCCTGTCGCCCGCCGCCAGCCGCAGCGACACCGCCGGATACTCGGCCGTCTCGACCAGCCCGACCGGAAAGCCCCCCGCCCCGATCCGGCTGACGAACCCCGTTGCATGCATCACCACCGGATGCGGATGCCCCGCCTGCACCAGCCGCAATTCGCCCGTCGACAGGCGCAGATGCGCAAAGACCATCGTAAAATACTGGTCCACCCGCATCTCGCGCAGCATCATCCGGTTCAGCACCGCCGCGACCTCTTCGGGCGGCAGCGGCACGCCGTCGCGCAATGCGACATTCCGGTCCGGCGCATGGGGTGACAGCATCCCCGCCAGACGCGCCGTCATCATCGCCGCCGCCACGCCATGCCCCGACACGTCGATGGCATAAAGCGCCACCAGATCCGGCGTCAGCCGCAAACAGCCGACCAGATCGCCCCCCACATGGCCCGAAGGCCGCATCAGCAACGACACCTCGACCCCGTCAAAGCGGAACACCCGCTCGGGCACCAGCGACTCTTGCAGCCGCCGCGCTTCGGCCAGGTCACGATCCACCGCATCGTACAGGCCACGCAGCGCGCGGTTCTTGGCCAGAAGTTCGGCCTGCATGCCCAAAATCCGCTCTCCGGCCCGCAGCCGCGCCCGCAACTCTCCGGCGCCGATGGGCTTGGCCAGAAAGTCATCCGCCCCGCAATCAAGACCGCCCGCCACATCCTCCTTTCCCGTGCGCGAGGTGAGCAGCACGAAATACCCGTACCGGTCCCGCCCAAGGGCGCGAAACGCGCGGCACAGGTCCGGCCCATCCATACCGGGCAACACCCAGCCCGACAGGATCACATCGGCATCGACCGCCAGCGCCAGCGCCTCGGGTCCGGTTGCGGCCTCAAGCACCTCATACCCCCAGCGCGAAAGCTGAAGCGCCAGCATCATCCGCTGCGCCCTGCTTTCATCGGCCACCAGAACCCTGATCCGCGTCTCTCCCATGACGCACAGCCTGCCCGACAAGGTTTAACACGGGGTGAAGGCTCGACTTGTCCGCATTCCACTTCGCCACGCTTACCTTGCCTTAAGCCTGCCGCGCCAAGCTTGCCGCCGTGGGACCAAAAGGGGTGCATTCATGCTGATTGACTGGGCACGCGTCCGCGAATTGCGTGACGAAATCGGCGGCGACAGCTTTTCAGACGTCGTCGCCCTGTTTCTGGAAGAAAGCGATGCCGTCATCGCCCGCATCGACGCGGGCGAAACCGTCACAGGTGCCGAGCTGCATTTTCTGCGCGGCGCGGCGCTGAACCTCGGCTTTGCAGATCTGGCCGAAAGCTGCCGCGACGGAACCGACCCCGCCGCCCTCGCCACGCTATATGCGCAAAGCAAGGCCGCGCTGGTGGCAGAGGCCGTCTAGATCAGGAACTCTGCCAAAATCTCGTCATTCGTGATGTCGCGGTAGACAAAAGCCGCCTCGTCCAGTTTGGCGAACAGCGCCTTGAACGCCTCGGGCCGCTTCGCCTCGATCCCGATCAGGACCGAGCCGAAGTTGCGCGCCGATTTCTTCAGGTATTCAAAGCGCGCGATGTCATCCTCGGGGCCAAGCATCGCCAGAAACTCGCGCAATGCCCCCGGACGCTGCGGCATCCGCAAGATGAAGTATTTCTTCACCCCCGAATAGCGCTGCGCCCGCTCTTTCACTTCCGGCAGGCGTTCAAAGTCAAAGTTCCCGCCCGAGGTCACGCAGACCACCGTCTTGCCGCGCACCTCGTCGGCCAGTTCGGGCAGCACATCGACCGACAGCGCCCCCGCCGGCTCCAGCACGATCCCCTCGACGTTCAGCATTTCCAGCATGGTCACGCAAATCCGGTCCTCGGGCGCCAGCAACACATGCGCCGCATCGACCCAGTCAAGCCGCGCATAGGTCCGGTCGCCCAGCCGCGCCACTGCCGCACCGTCGACGAAACTGTTCACCCGCGCCAGTTTCTCGGGCTTTCCCGCCCGCAGCGCCGCCATCAGGCTTGCCCCGCCCAATGGCTCGACGAACCGGTATTCCACCCCCGGCGCCGCCTCGCGCAGATAGGCCGTCACCCCCGAGGAAAGCCCCCCGCCGCCCACCGGCAAAATCACCATGTCCGGCGCCTGGCCCAACTGCTCCAGCATTTCCACGGCAACCGTGGCCTGCCCCAGAATCACATCTTCGTCGTCAAAGGGCGAAAGGAAATGCGCCCCCCGCTCGGCGCAAAAGGCCTGCGCCGCCGCAAGCGTCTGGTCGAAGTAATCGCCTGTCAGAATAATCTCGACCGCGTCGCCACCAAAGGCCCGCGTCTTGTCGATCTTCTGCTGCGGCGTCGTCACGGGCATGAAAATCACGCCCGTCACCCCGAAATGGCGGCAGGCAAAGGCCACGCCTTGGGCATGGTTCCCCGCACTGGCACAGACGAACACGGTCTTGTCGGGGTTTTCCGCCAAGACCTTGCGCATGGCCGTGAAGGCCCCGCGCAACTTGTAGCTGCGGACCGGGCTAAGATCTTCGCGCTTAAGGTAAATGTTCGCCTCATAGCGTTGCGAAAGATGCTCGTTCCGCTGCAACGGCGTTTCGGGAAACAACTCCCGCAGGGCTTGCGTGGTGGCGATTGCCCGCTCAGCAAAGCGACTCATCCGGTGTTGCCCCTACACAGTGTCATTAAGATAACTTAATAGCGTCCAACATCAGCCCGATTGAAGGGCAACATGCAGGCAACCTAAGCGAGGACCACACCATGATCCACCCCAAGAAGCTTATCGTCGTTCTCAGCCTCTCGACCTTCATGCTGACCCCTCTCGCACCCGCGTTTCACCTGACCGGAGTCGATGCCGCATTTGCCGCCAAGGGCGGAAACGGCAATGGCAACGGTGGGGGTAACGGCGGCGGCAATGCTGGCGGAAACGCGGGCAATGCCGGCGGGAACGGTGGCGGAAACAGCGCCGCGCATTCCTCCTCGGCCAAGGCTGCCGCAGCGACCGAAACCACCGTCGCATCGAACGGCAAGGGCAAGGGCGCAAGCGGCCTCGGCAACATGAACGGCGCGCTCCATGCGAACGTGAACGCCGTGCTTGCCCATATCCGCAACGGCAACACCAACGGCCCCGTCGGCCTGCTTGCCGGTCTCTTGGTCGCAGACGCCGGCGTCGCCGCAGCCGAGGCCGAGGCCGAGGCTCTGGCCGCAGCCGAAGCGGCATGGGTTGCCTATGAAACCGCGGAAACCAACGCGCTTGCCGGCACGTCCTACACTTCGGCCGAGCAATACGCGCAGGTCAAAAGCGACTATGACGCCTGGCTTGCCACCGACCAGTCGACCGCCGCTCCGACAGCGCCCGACGGCAGCGCCTTTGTCGCGGTCGAGGCCATCGACACCTACCTGACCACCGCCGCGCCGACCGAAACGCGCCCGACGGCCGAGGAACTTGCTGCCGCCGAAGCCGCCGCTGCCGAAGCCGCCGCCGCAGTGACCGAGGCCGAAGCCGCCGTTCTGGCTGACTGGAACAAGAACCCCGACGCCGATCCGGCAACGATCAGCCCCGAAGAGCAGGCCCTGCTCGACGGCCTGCGCGCCCGCTTCACCGACGAAGAGCTTGCCGCCATCGCGGCAGCCACCGCAGGCTGAACGGACCCGAACCCGCAAGCGACAGGGGCGGCCTTCGGGCCGCCCCTTTTGCATGTCAGGCCAGCGCGCGCCCTTCGACGTAATGGCCATAAAGCGTGGTCAGGATGGAAAGCCCGACCATCATCGCCGCCCATTGGAACGCGATGTAGATCAGGATACCCAGCAGCGGAATCATCGAAAGCAGCCCTGCGACCAGCCCGACCACGATGCTTGCCGCCAGATAGATCACCGTCAGCCCCAGCAGCGTCAGCCATTGCCCCGAGGTCGCGGCCATCGCGCCCGAAATGCCGCCGCCCTGCCCCAGCGCCGCCCCCGGCAAAGCGGTGGTGAAGCGGAAGCTCTGCGACACCAGCAGCACGAACACCGGTATGCCGACGATGATGCCGACCATCCCCGTCAACGAAACCAGCAGCCCGACCATCAGAAACAGGACCGCCATGATCAGGCCAACCAGCAAGGCCGTTCCGAAATAGGCCAGAATCCGGTCCATCCGCACCTGCGGCATCCAGCCTACGGGTTCATTCAGCAGAACAAAGCGGTGCCAGTTCACCGCGATCATGGTGAACACACCGATATAGACCACGATCAGCACCAGCATCAGCACGATGCCGCCGCCGCCCATGCCGCCCTCCATGCCCTGCTCCATCCGGCCCATCATGGAAAACATCATGCCGCCACCCAGCACAAGGAAAGCCACGATCAGCCCGACGAACGGCACCAGCGACACCCGCACCGCAGCGCCCATATTGCCGAACACCTGCCGCAGCGAGTGGGTAAAAATCTGCCAAGCCTTCATCTTCCGCCCCATCAATTCACGAACCTGTGACACCGTGCCAAGCACGGATTCCCCCTGTCAAGCAGCCATCCTTGCGCCTCCCTGCATTTCCCTTTAATCGCAGGCGAAACCGCGATGGAGCGTCCGATGCAAAAGCCCAAAAAAGTCGTGCTTGCCTATTCGGGCGGCCTCGATACCTCGATCATCCTGAAATGGCTGCAAACCGAATACGGCTGCGAGGTCGTCACCTTCACCGCCGATCTCGGCCAGGGCGAAGAGCTTGAACCCGCCCGCCAGAAGGCCATTCTTCTGGGCATCAAGCCCGAAAACATCCACATCGTCGACGTGCGCGAAGAATTCGTCCGCGACTTCGTTTTCCCGATGTTCCGCGCCAACGCGCTTTATGAGGGGCTTTACCTCCTCGGCACCTCGATCGCCCGCCCGCTGATCTCGCAGCACCTTGTCCGCATCGCGCATGAAACCGGCGCCGATGCCGTGGCCCACGGCGCGACCGGCAAGGGCAACGATCAGGTCCGGTTCGAGCTGTCCGCCTATGCGCTCGACCCGTCGATCAAGGTCATCGCCCCGTGGCGCGAATGGGATCTGACCAGCCGCACCAAGCTTTTGGAGTTTGCCGAGGCGAACCAGATCCCGATCGCCAAGGACAAGCGCGGCGATGCCCCCTTCTCGGTCGACGCGAACCTTTTGCACACCTCGTCCGAAGGCAAGGTTCTTGAAAACCCCGCCGAAGAGGCACCCGAATTCGTCTACCAGCGCGTGACGCCGGTCGAAAAAGCGCCCGATACGCCCGAATACGTGGAAATCACCTTCGAACGCGGCGACGCCACGGCGATCAACGGTGAGGCCCTCTCGCCAGCCACCATCCTGACCCGCCTCAACGAACTTGGCGGCAAGCACGGCGTCGGCCTTCTCGACCTTGTGGAAAACCGTTTCGTCGGCATGAAATCGCGTGGCCTTTACGAAACCCCCGGCGGCACGATCCTGCTCGAAGCCCATCGCGGCATCGAACAGATCACCCTCGACGCCGGCGCAGGCCACCTGAAAGATTCGATCATGCCGCGCTATGCGGAACTGATCTACAACGGCTTCTGGTTCTCGCCCGAACGCGAAATGCTGCAAGCCCTGATCGACAAGAGCCAAGAGCATGTGACCGGCACCGTCCGCGTCAAACTCTACAAGGGCAGCGCCCGCACCGTGGCGCGCTGGTCGGACCATTCGCTCTATTCCGAAAAGCACGTGACCTTTGAAGAGGACGCGGGCGCCTACGACCAGAAGGACGCGGCAGGCTTCATCAAGCTGAACGCCCTTCGCCTGAAACTGATCGCCACGCGCAACGCGCGGGTCGCCAAGAAATAAAGGCAAAAGGGCCGCGCCACCGACGCGGCCCTTTTCTTTCGACCCATTTACAGCCGATGCGCCGCCAGCCTTTGGTAATAGGGCAAAGCCTGCTCGACGATCGGCGCATAGCCCGCTGCGAGTGACGGCAAATCCCCCTCGGGTTCATCTATCCCCGTCGAGGCATGAACCGCGTTGTACCAATGCGGCGCCCAGACCCCGTCAAAGGGTTTCGGCCCCGCCTCCCAGCGCAACATCGACTCGACAAAAGGGATGCCAAGGCGCGCGCACAGCCGCCCCAGCGTTCCGCGTGGATCGGCGCGGATATCGGCGCTGTCGACCACCAGCGGGGTTTCCCCCGTGAACCCCGCGACCTGCTCGAACAACTCGGCCTGCTGGACAAAGCCGATATCCGCCAAGGTCGCCGCCTCGCGTTTCTTGGAATAGCTCGCCACCACGCGCGCCGGATGGCGGATCAGAAACACATTGGTCAGCCCCCGCATGAAACCACGGTCAAAGGCCGGCACCATATGCATGGTCATATGCTTCTGGTACCAGATCGCCCGCCCGTCCGGCAGCGGCCCCAGACAGGCTTCCGCCACCCGCGCGGCATCCGCCTCGCCCGCCGCGATCACCTCGTCCTTCATCGGATGGTCAATGCCCGTGGCCTTCAGATAGGCCGCATAGAAAGGCTCGTCCCACACCGCGCAATCGCCCCGCGCGGCAAAGGCATACATCAGCGCCGTGGACAGGTTCCGTGGCCCGCTCCACATCGCGATTCTCACGATGCGGCAACCTTCGCCTTGTACAGCGCCCGCAGCCGTTCCGTCATCGGCCCCATCTGCCCCGTCCCGATCACCCGCCCGTCGATCACGCCCACAGGCGTCTGCGCCCCGAACGTCCCCGTCAGGAACGCCTCGTCCGCGCCATAGGTATCGACCAGACTGAAATTCCGCTCGAACACCGGAATACCGTTCTCGCGGCAAACATCGATCACCTTGCCCCGCGTGATCCCGTTCATGCAGTAATCGCCCGTGCTGGTCCAAACCTGCCCCTTGCGCACGATGAAGAAATTGCAGGCATTCGTCGTGTTCACAAAGCCATGCACATCCAGCATCAGCGCCTCGTCCGCCCCCGCCTTCTGCGCAGCGATGCAGGCCAGAATGCAGTTCAGCTTGGAATGGCTGTTCAGCTTCGGGTCCTGCGTCATCGGCAGGCCGCGCAGATGCGGCACGGTGGCCAGCGTGATCGGACGCGGGATTTTCGGCTTGGAATGCTCCATGATGATCGCGACCGTCGGCCCCTGCTGCGACAAGCGCGGGTTCTGGAACGGCCGCGTCTTGACGCCCCGCGTCACCATCAGCCGGGCATGGGCATCCGTGACCATGCCATTGGCCTTTTGCGTCTCTAACACTGCCGAAACGACCTGATCCTTGGTCATCCCGATATCCAGATCAATCGCCTTCGCCGCCTCGAACAGGCGGTCCATATGCTCGTCGATAAAGGCCCACTTGCCCTCGTAAAGCCGTATCCCCTCCCAAACCCCGTCCCCCAGCATGAAGCCGGAATCGTAAACCGATACCACCGCCTGCGCCTTGGGCAGGATGCGGCCGTTCACATAGATCAGGATTTGCTCGTTCCGCGCGTCTTCCTCGGCGGCATGGGTGGAAACGTGGTCTGTCATGACGGCCCCTGTCTTTTGCCGCAAACCTAACGAAGCAACCGCCCCGCGCAATGGCCCTTTCCGCGCCCCCCCCGCTTTTGTAGGGTTCGGCCCAGAACATGGGGGACAGAGTGACCGAAGACACCGTCACGCCGATGATGGCGCAATATCTCGAGATCAAGGCGCAGAACCCCGGCGCGCTTCTGTTCTATCGCATGGGCGATTTCTACGAGATGTTCTTTGACGATGCCGTGGCGGCGGCCGAAGCACTCGACATCGCGCTGACCAAGCGCGGCACGCATCTTGGCGAACCCATCGCCATGTGCGGCGTGCCGGTCCACGCCTCGGAAGGCTACCTTCTGCAACTGATCCGCAAAGGCTTCCGCGTCGCCATCGCCGAACAGCTCGAAGACCCGGCCGAAGCAAAGAAGCGCGGCTACAAGGCGGTCGTGAAACGCGATGTCGTCCGCCTCGTCACCCCCGGCACGCTGACCGAAGATGCCCTTCTGGAAGCCCGCCGCCACAACTTCCTCTGCGCATGGGCCGAGGTGCGCGACGAAAGCGCCCTCGCATGGGCCGATATCTCGACGGGCGAGCTGCGCGTCATGGCCTGCACACCCGCGCGCCTGTCACCGGAACTCGCCCGCCTGTCCCCCCGCGAAGTGCTGGTAAGCGAAGCGCGCGAGGCCGATTTGGCCATGTTAGTGACTGAATCGGGCGCCGCCTTGACCCCGCTTTCGCGCGGGTCTTTCGATTCCACCTCGGCCGAAAAACGCCTCTGCGCCCTGTTCAATGTCGGCTCGCTCGACGCCTTCGGCCTGTTCGATCGCGCCGAACTGTCCGCGATGGGCGCATTGGTCGACTACCTCGATCTTACCCAGCGCGGCAAACTTCCGCTTCTTCGCCCGCCGCTCAGGGAATCCAGCGGCAGCACCGTCCAGATCGACGCCGCAACCCGCCGCAACCTCGAACTCACCGCAGCGCTTTCGGGTGGCCGCGACGGCTCGCTTCTCTCGGCCATAGACCGCACCGTCACCGCCCCCGGCGCCCGCCTGCTTGAACGCCGCATCTCGGCCCCCTCGCGCGACCTTCCCACCATCCACACACGGCTCGAAGCCGTGCGCCACCTGCTGGACGAACCGCGCCTCCGCGCAGACCTGCGCGATGCCCTGCGCCGCGTGCCGGATATGGACCGCGCCCTCTCGCGCCTCGCGCTCGACCGTGGCGGCCCCCGTGACCTGACAGCCATCCGCGCCGGCCTGACACAATCGGGCAGCATTGCCGGACGCCTGACCAACGCCCCCGCCCTGTTGGCGGCGGCGGCCAAGGCGCTTGTCGGCCACGACCCGCTCGCCGACCTGCTGGATCAGGCGCTCGTCGCCGAACCCCCGCTGCTTGCCCGCGATGGCGGCTTCATCGCCCCCGGATACGATGCCGAACTCGACGAGGCCCGCCGCCTCCGCGACGAGGGGCGCGGCGTCATCGCCGCAATGCAGGCCGATTTCATCACCGAAACCGGCATTTCCAGCCTCAAGATCAAGCACAACAACGTGCTGGGCTATTTCATCGAGACCACCTCGACCCACGCCGAAAAGATGCTCTCCCCGCCGCTTTCCGAACGGTTCATCCACCGCCAGACAACCGCGGGACAGGTGCGCTTTACCACCGTGGAACTGTCCGAAATGGAAACCCGCATCCTGAACGCGGGCAACCACGCGCTGGAAATCGAGAAGCGCCACTTCGAAACCCTGCGGCAAGCCATCCTCGACTGCGCCGGACCCATCGGCGCCGCTGCCCGCGCGCTGGCCGAAGTCGACCTCACCGCCGCATGGGCCGACCTTGCGGCGGAAGAGAACTGGTCGGAACCGACCGTAGACGACAGCCGCGCCTTTGAAATCACCGCAGGCCGCCATCCGGTCGTGGAACGCGCGCTCCGCAAACAGGGCGCGGGGCCGTTCGTCGCCAATGACTGCGCCCTGACGACCGGCGACACCCCCGCCATCTGGCTGCTCACCGGCCCGAACATGGCGGGTAAATCGACCTTCCTCCGCCAGAACGCCCTGATCGCACTGCTGGCCCAGGCGGGCAGCTATGTTCCCGCCGCCTCGGCGCATATCGGCCTTGTCAGCCAGCTCTTCAGCCGCGTCGGCGCGGCAGATGACCTTGCGCGCGGCCGCTCGACCTTCATGGTCGAAATGGTGGAAACCGCCGCCATCCTCAATCAGGCCGATGACCGCGCCCTTGTGATCCTCGACGAAATCGGTCGCGGCACCGCCACCTATGACGGCCTTTCCATCGCATGGGCCACGCTGGAACACCTGCACGGCGCAAACCGCTGCCGCGCGCTCTTCGCCACCCATTACCACGAGATGACGGCCCTTTCGGCCAAACTCGACGGCGTCGAAAACGCCACCGTCACGGTCAAGGAATGGGAAGGCGACGTCATCTTCCTGCACGAGGTCAAGAAAGGCGCGGCCGACCGCAGCTACGGCGTGCAGGTCGCCCGGCTTGCCGGATTGCCGCAAAGCGTGATCGACCGCGCCAAGGTGGTGCTGGAAGCCCTTGAAAGCGGCGAACGCCAGGGCGGCGCAAGGCCCAAGGCGCTGATCGACGACCTGCCGCTGTTCAGCATCGCCCCAGCGGCCCCGCCCCCGAAGCCTGTGGCAAAAACCTCGGCGGTCAACGCGATGCTCAAAGACATCCACCCCGACGAACTGACGCCGAAAGAGGCGCTGCGGCTGATCTACGAATTGAAAGAAGCGGCCAAGGACTGACCGCTTCCTCTTGCCCCAAATATCCTCGGGGGGAGGCGCGGAACGCGCCGTGGGGGGCGGAAAGCCCCCCGCCCCGCTCGGGTCAACCGGCCGTGTTCGACGACACGCCGACCTGCGCCGGACGCAGCAGGCGATCATGCAGCATGAAACCCTGGGTCATGACCTGAATGATCTGCCCGACCTTCGTCCCCGGCAAGGGCGCCTCGAACATCGCCTCGTGGTTCTGCGGGTCGAACATATCGCCCACCACGGGCGAAATCGGCTTCATGCCGTGCTTGGTCATCACATTCGTCAATTCGCGCAGCGTCAGTTGCACACCCTCGAACAGCGCGGCGGCTGCGGCCTTTTGCTCGTCGGTCGCGGCCTGCAACGCACGGTTCAGGTTGTCGTAAACCGGCAGCAGATCGCGGGCGAGCTTCGATCCGCCATATTGCTCGGCCTCGCGCCGGTCACGTTCGCCACGTTTGCGGGCATTTTCCGCATCGGCGAGCGCACGCATGAAACGGTCGCGCATGTCATCGCGCTCGGCCCGCAGCGCCTCGATCTCGTCCGCTTCCGCGAATTCGTTCAGGCCCTCTTCGATTGCGAAGTCTTCCGATACCGTCTTGTCGTCTGCCATTTCCTACAGCCTTCTCACTTGCCCCGTTCAGACACCAACCGCCCGACGAGTTGCGCGGTGTAATCCACGATGGGAACGATCCGGCCATAGTTCAGCCGGGTCGGACCGATCACGCCCACCGCGCCGATGATTTTCCGATCCGCGTTCATATAGGGAGAAACGACCAGACTTGAACCCGAAAGTGAGAAGAGTTTGTTCTCGGACCCGATAAAAATGCGCACCCCCTCGCCCGATTCCGCCAATTCGAGGAATTCGGCGATGTCGCGCTTCCTCTCCAGATCGTCGAACAGGCTGCGGATGCGCTCTACATCCTGCGCATCGCCGCCTTCGATCAGGTTGGCGCGCCCCCGCACGATCAGCCGCTCCGAGGTTTCCCCGGGGTTTTCCCACACAGCAAGGCCCGATTGCACCAGATCTCCGGCCAGCGAATCAATCTCTTGCCGACGCTTGGCGATTTCGGCCCCGATGGTGCGGCGCAGGTCGGTCAGGGTTTTCCCTTCGGCCAGCGCATTCAGGAAATTTGCGGCCTCGCGCATCGAGCTTGGCGTCTGGCCCGGCGGCGGGGTGAAGATGCGGTTCTCGACCTGACCGTTGGCAAGCACCAGCACCACAAGGGCCCGCTCCTGCGACAGCGAGACGAATTCGATATGCCGGATCGGCGCCTCGACCTTGGGCGCCAGCACAAGGCTCGCCCCACGGGTGATGCCCGACAGCGCCGCGCCGACATGGTCAAGCAACGAAGCCACATCCTGATCGTTCGATCCCGTGGTGGCATCGATCCGCTCGCGGTCGGCTTCGGCCACGCTGCCCACTTCAAGCAGGCTGTCCACGAACATCCGCAGGCCAAGCTGGGTCGGTATCCGCCCGGCCGAAACATGCGGGCTGTCGAGAAGCCCCAGAAACTCCAGATCCTGCATCACGTTGCGGATCGTCGCCGCTGACAGCTTTTCGGTCATGCTGCGCGTCAGGGTCCGCGACCCCACCGGATCACCCGATTCAAGATAACCTTCGACCACGCGGCGGAACACCTCGCGCGAGCGGTCGTTCATGTCGGACAGGATTTTCGAACCGTCTGTCATCGTTCGTTTCCAATAGCAGCGATGAAGTTTATCGCGGGGCTGCGGCCCGTCAATCGGCGGGATCGCCGCATTGATCACACTTGCATAGCACGGGTCTGACGGCCTATCTGGCCCCAAGTGATACAAGGATCAAATGATGCGCCCTTCCGGCAGAAAATTGAACGAATTGCGGTCGGTTTCCATCGAACCGAATGTGATGAAGCACGCCGAGGGTTCGTGCCTGATCAAGATGGGCGAAACCCATGTGCTTTGCTCGGCCACGATCGAGGACAAGGCCCCGCCCTTTCTGAAGAACACGGGCCTCGGCTGGGTCACCGCCGAATACGGCATGCTGCCCCGCGCCACCAATTCGCGCACCCGTCGCGAGGCGGCGGCTGGCAAACAGTCGGGCCGCACGCAGGAAATCCAGCGCCTCATCGGCCGCGCCCTGCGCGCGGGCGTTGACCGCTCGGCCCTTGGCGAACGCCAGATCGTCATCGACTGCGATGTGATCCAGGCCGATGGCGGCACCCGCTGCGCCTCGATCACGGGCGGCTGGGTCGCGCTGCAACTGGCCGTGGCCAAACTGCTCAAATCCGGCGCCATCGTCAGCGACCCGATCATCGACCACGTGGCCGCCATTTCCTGCGGCATCTATGCGGGTCAGGCGGTCTGCGATCTCGACTACGCCGAGGATTCGACCGCAGGCACCGACGGCAACTTTATCATGACGGGCCGTGGCCGGTTGATCGAAGTGCAGATGTCTGCCGAAGGCGCGACCTTCTCGCGCGACGAAATGGGCAAATTGCTCGATCTGGCCGAAGCAGGCTGCGCGGCGCTTGTCGCGGCGCAAAAGGCGGCGCTGGGCAAGTGATGCGGAAATTCACCGAAAACCGGCTTGTGGTCGCCACGCATAACAAGGGCAAACTGGAAGAGATTTCAGCCTTGTTAGAGCCGTTTTCGGTGAATGTCGTCTCGGCGGGCGACCTTGGCCTGCCCGAACCGGCCGAGACCGAATCCACCTTTGTCGGCAACGCGCGCATCAAGGCCCACTTCGCAGCCAAGGCCGCGAACCTGCCCGCATTGGCCGACGATTCCGGCATTTCGGTCGATGGCCTGAACGGCGCGCCGGGGGTCTATACCGCCGATTGGGCCGAAACACCGCAGGGGCGCGATTTCATCCTTGCCATGACACGCACATGGCAAGCGCTGGAAGCGGCAGACGCCCCCTACCCCCGCAGGGCGCAATTCCGCTGCACCCTCGTTCTGGCTTGGCCCGACGGGCATGACGAAGTGTTCGAGGGCGTAATGCCCGGTCAGGTTGTCTGGCCGATGCGCGGCGATCAGGGGCACGGGTATGACCCGATCTTCCAACCCGACGGTTTCGACATCACCTTCGGCGAGATGGACCGCTGGAAGAAGAACGAGATCAGTCACCGCGCCGACGCATTCCGCAAACTGGTGAAAGGCTGCTTCACATGAAACGCATCTCGACCGGATCGCCCTTTGAGGCGACGATGGGCTACAGCCGCGCGATCGTCAAAGGCGGGTGGTGCTTTGTGTCGGGCGTCACGGGCTATGATTACGCCACGATGACCATTCCTGACGATGTCGCCGACCAGGCGCGCAACTGCTTTGCAACCATCGCCTCGGTTCTGGCGCAGGCGGGCTTTACGATGGAGGATATCGTCCGCGTCCAGTACACGGTCACCGATGTGGCGCTGGTAGACGCGCTGATCCCCGCCTTGGGCGCGGCCCTGGGCGACATCCGCCCTGCCGCAACGATGGTGATCGCCGGATTGATCAAACCGGAAATGAAGATCGAAATCGAAGTCACGGCCTTCAGGGGCTGACGATGGAAGACTGGCAGGCAGGCGGCTTCGGGCTTTATCTGCACTGGCCGTTTTGCCAGTCGAAATGCCCCTATTGCGATTTCAACAGCCATGTCGCCGCCAGCATCGACCAGACCCGCTGGCGCGATGCCTATCTGCGCGAGATCGCAAGAGTGGGTGCTGAAACCCGTGGCCGCGTGTTGCAAACCGTGTTCTTCGGCGGTGGCACCCCTTCGCTGATGCAACCCGATGTGGTCCACGCCATCCTCGACGCCGTTCGCGCGACATGGCCGATGGTGAATGACCCCGAAATCACGCTCGAGGCGAATCCCGGATCGGTCGAGGCGGGCCGCTTTCAGGGCTACCGCGAGGCCGGGGTGACGCGGGTCTCGATGGGCGTTCAGGCGCTGAACGACGCGGACCTGCGCCGCCTCGGGCGGCTGCATTCGTTGGCCGAGGCAAGGCAAGCATTTGATATCGCTAGAAAATGCTTTGATCGTGTCAGCTTTGACCTGATCTATGCACGCCAAGACCAGACCCTTGCCGATTGGCGCAAAGAGCTGACCGAAGCGCTGTCGATGGCCGTGGACCACCTGTCGATGTATCAACTCACCATCGAAGACGGCACCGCATTCGGCGACCGCTTTGCCCGCGGCGGGCTGAAGGGGCTGCCTGACGATGATGTTCAGGCCGATATGTATGCCCTGACGCAAGAGGTTTGCGCAGCTCACGGCATGCCGGCCTATGAGGTTTCGAACCACGCCGCGCGCGGATCGGAAAGCCGGCACAACCTGATTTACTGGCGCATGGGCGACTATATCGGCATAGGCCCCGGCGCGCATGGGCGGTTGACGTTGAACGGCACCCGCTGGGCA
This sequence comes from Paragemmobacter straminiformis, assembly GCF_014243445.1. GTDB lineage: Bacteria > Pseudomonadota > Alphaproteobacteria > Rhodobacterales > Rhodobacteraceae > Paragemmobacter > Paragemmobacter straminiformis. The sequence goes on along the minus strand of NZ_JACLQD010000003.1, from coordinate 107,325 downwards.
ACCGAAGCGCCCCGCGCGCCCAAAGAGTGGTTAAACCGTGTCGAAGCGGGTCAGGCCGGAGAACTCGCACGCGAGACCGTGGACCTGCCCGATCAGGCCACCGAATATCTGCTGATGTCGCTGCGGCTTGCCGAGGGCATGAACCTCGGCCGCTTCGAACGCCTGAACGGCGCGCCGCTCGAAGGTGACCGCATCGCCGGATTGGCCGATCTGGGCCTTGTTCAGGTCGAAAATGACCAACTGATCGCCACGCCCGAGGGCCGAACCGTTCTGAACGGCGTGCTGCGCGAATTGCGCGCCTAGATCGCCAGATCCCGCCGCGCGACCGACAGCGCCGCGCAAAGCATGTCGAGATCGTCCAGCGTGCGGTAATGCACCGTCAGGCTGCCCCCCTCGCCGCCCGCACTGTGGTCGATCACCACGCGCATACCCAGACTGGCGGAAAGATCCCCCTCCAACGCGCGCGTATCCGCGTCTTTCTCGCCCTTGGGTCGCGGCCCCGACGATTTGCCGGCCCCCTTTTGCTCGGGGTGCTTGGCCAGCGCCTCGGTCTCGCGGACGGAAAGGTTCCGCTCGATCACCTGCCGCGCCAGTTCCGACGCGCGAGGCGAGGTAATCAGCGCCCGCGCATGGCCCGCAGACAGCTTTCCCTGACGTACATAGGCCTGAACGTCCTCGGGCAAGGTCAGCAGGCGCAGCAGGTTGGCGATATGGCTGCGGCTTTTCGAAAGCGCCTCTGCTACCTTCTCTTGTGTATGACCAAAGCGTTCCATCAACTGCTTGTAGGCCAAAGCCTCTTCCACCGCGTTCAGGTCAGCGCGCTGGATGTTTTCGATGATCGCGACCTCGATCACCTCGGAATCGCTGAAGTCGCGCAAAATCACGGGCAGTTCATGGACCTGCGCCAGTTGCGCAGCCCGCCAGCGCCGTTCACCCGCGACGATCTCGTAGCGGTCCTCGGCGATCAGCCGGACGATCAGGGGCTGAATGACGCCTTTCAGCCGGATCGAATCGGCCAATTCCTGCAGGGCCTCTGGCTGGAAATCGCGCCGCGGCTGGTTGGGGTTGGGAACCAGCCGCTCCACCGGAACCAGTAGATCGGGACGCCGCGCGCGGTCGGGGGTTTGCGGATCGACCTCGACGCTGACATCCGCCATCAACGCAGACAACCCGCGCCCCAGACCACGGCGTTCGTTTTTCTTTTCCATTCAAACGGTCTCCGTATGGGCGATGGGATGACGCGCCAGCAACTCGGCGGCAAGGGCGCGATAGGCCTCGCTTCCCTTGGAGGCGGAATCGTAGCTGAGGACGGGAAGCGAGAAGGACGGCGCCTCGGAGACGCGCACGTTGCGCGGAATGATCGTCTGGAAGACCAGATCCCCGAGGTTCTGCCGCGCGTCAGTTTCGACCTGCTGGCTCAACCTGTTGCGGCCGTCGTACATGGTCAACACAACACCTTCGATACGCAAAGACGGGTTCGCGGTCTGACGAACCTCGCGGACCGTCAGCATGAGCTGGGACAGACCTTCGAGGGCGAAGAATTCGGACTGCAACGGCACCAGAACCGAATGGCAAGCCACCATTGCGTTCACCGTCAAAAGGCTGAGCGAGGGCGGGCAATCGATCAGGATGAAATCCAGCGCAAAGGCATCCATCGCCGGTTGGCGCAGGGCGTCATGCAACAGGAAGCTGCGCTTTTCGTTCGAGAAAAGCTCCATATCCGCCGAGGATAGGTCGGCATTCGCGGGGCAGATCAGCAAGCCGGGCACATCGGTTTCCTGGATCACATCAGACAGCGCGGCATCGTCGATCAGCAGATCATAGGTCGTGAGCTTGCGGTTCTCGGCCTCGATTCCCAATCCGGTCGAGGCGTTTCCTTGCGGGTCGAGGTCGACCAGCAGGATCCTGGCGCCCAATTCCGCCAATCCGGCCGCCAGGTTGATGGCCGTCGTTGTCTTGCCGACCCCCCCCTTCTGGTTGGCGATCGCAATGATGCGGGGTTGGCGCGGGCGGGTCGGATCAGACATGAACAATGGCCTTCATCACAAGAACAACGGAACCGGCTTCAACCAGACTCGGCCGGACATCAAGGTCAAACTTCCAGCTTTTGCGCGCTTCGGCAACTTCGGCCTCCCAGTTCTGCCCTTTCGGGAAAATCGCCGTCCCAGCCGGCGCAAGGTGGCGGGCGGCAAAACCGCACAGGGCCGAAAGTGGCGCAAGGGCGCGGGCTGACAGGATATCGGCGGCCAGCGGGTCGACGGACTCGATCCGCTGCGCTTCAACCTGAACCCTCACCCCCAAACCACGCGCAGCCTCACGCAGAAAGGTTGCCTTGCGCTGGTCGGCCTCGACAAGAACCACCCTGGCGTCAGACCCGCGCCCCTCTGCCAGAACGGCAATGACAAGCCCGGGAAAGCCCCCGCCACTGCCAAGATCAGCCCAGACGCGGAAGGGGGCGATCTGGAAAAGCTGCGCAGAATCAAGAATATGTCGGCTCCACGCCGCATCGACCGTGCTGCGCGCAACCAGATTGATCGCGGGATTCCATTTGGCGAGCAGCGACTCGAGCGATTTCAGTTTCTCGATTGTTTCACGTGAAACATCGAGACCGGCAAGCAACTCTGTCATGCGGAGATCCGCGCACGCTTGGCCTTCCGCAAATGGGCAAGGATCAACGTCAGCGCCGCGGGGGTCATCCCTTCGATCCGTCCAGCCTGCGCGAGGTTCTCCGGCAAGATGCGCTTCAGTTTGGCGGTAAGCTCATTCGAAAGGCCCGACATCGCATCATAGTCAAAGTCGCGCGGAATGATCGCCTCTTCCTCGCGGCGCAAAAGATCTGCATCGCCCTGCTGGCGGTGGAGATATTGCGCGTATAGCGCATCGGTGGCGATCTGTGTCTTGGTTTCCGGATCGAGCGCCGAAAACTCTGGCAAAAGGGCTTCGACTGCGTCTTGGGCGCCCTCGCCAAACGCAAGCAACTCGAACCCGCTGCGCCGCGCACCGTCATTGCTGATCCGCAGGCCGCTCTCCAACAGATCGCGCGAAGAAAACCGCGCCGACTCCAATATGTCGCGCGCCACTGCCAGCCGATCCATCTTTTCAGAGAAAACGCGCAGCCGTTCCGGCCCGACACACCCGATCTCTGCACCCTTTGCTGTCAATCGCTGGTCGGCATTATCCGCCCGCAGCGCCAGTCGGAACTCGGCGCGCGAGGTGAACATGCGGTAGGGCTCGGTGACACCCCGCGTGATCAGATCATCAACCATAACGCCCATATAGCTATCGCTTCGGCTGAACCTAACCACATCTTGTTGCAGCGCATTGGCGGCCGCGTTCAAACCCGCAATCAACCCCTGCGCGGCGGCCTCTTCGTAGCCCGTGGTTCCGTTGATCTGCCCGGCAAAGAACAGGCCCGGTGCCGCCTTGACCTCAAGCCCCGCAGTCAATCCCCGGGGGTCGAAATAGTCGTATTCAATCGCATAGCCGGGCTGCAAAATCCTGACATTCTCAAGCCCCGCAATGGACCGGACGTATTCCTCCTGCACTTCCGCAGGCAGCGAAGTCGAAATTCCATTCGGATAGACGGTGTCGTCGTCGAGGCCTTCCGGCTCGAGAAAGACCTGATGACTCGTTTTGTCGGCAAACCGGACAATCTTGTCCTCGATCGACGGGCAATACCGCGGGCCGACGCCCTCGATATGTCCACCATACATGGCCGACAGACCAAGGTTCGCGCGCACGATATCATGGGTGCGCTCATTGGTGTGCGTGATGCCGCAGGCGATCTGCCGCACCTGCGGGCCTTTGTTCAGAAAGGAAAAAACCACAGGCTCGTCATCGGCGTCCTGCGTTTCAAGCCTGCTCCAGTCAATCGTCTTGCCGTCCAGACGCGGCGGCGTGCCGGTCTTCAATCGCCCCCGCCCCAGTTCCAGCGCCGCCAGACGCTCCGCCAAGGGAAGCGATGGCGCATCCCCCATCCGGCCGCCGGGCCGCTTGACGTTTCCGATATGGATCAAACCGTTAAGGAAGGTGCCAGCCGTCAAAACGACCGAACGCGCGGCGATTTTCGATCCATCTTTCAACACAACCCCGACCACGCGCGGGCCGTCCTGCACCAGATCGACGACCTCGCCTTCAACCACGGTCAGATTCGGCTGCGCTGCCAAAAGGCTCTGCATCGCCAGCCGGTACAACTTCCTGTCTGCTTGCGTGCGCGGGCCTTGCACGGCCGGCCCCTTACGCCGGTTCAGCAACCGGTACTGGATGCCCGCGCGGTCTGCCGCCAAACCCATAACGCCATCCAGCGCATCGATTTCGCGCACAAGATGGCCCTTGCCCAGACCACCGATTGCCGGATTGCACGACATCACGCCGATCGCATCCGCACGCAACGTAATCAGCGCCGTCGCCGCACCCTTGCGCGCCGATGCCGCAGCCGCTTCCGATCCGGCATGTCCGCCGCCGATGACGATGACGTCAAACTGTTTCACGTGAAACACCCTACTTCCCGATACAGAAGCTGGAGAAGATTTCATCCAGCAAATTCTCGACATCCACGCGCCCGACCAGGGATTCCAGCCCCCGCACGGCACGGCGCAACGCCTCGGCCGCGAACTCGGCCCGCTGCGGACCATTTTCTATCTCATGCAGCGCCGATTCCATAGCCCCGATCGACCGCTCTACCGCCAACCTGTGCCGCTCGCGCGTAATCACGCCGGCACCCTGCGTCACCGATGACAATCGCGCGCCGATCAACGCAATCAACTCGGCTATCCCCTGCCCCGTCTTTCCGGAAACCCCCGCACCACCCAGATCCGACTTGCCCTGAACGACAATATCATCCCCCGCCGGAGACAGCCCGACAACCTCGCCATCCCCCATAAGGAACACGCGCAAATCCGCCGCCTGCGCACGCGCTATCGCCCGTTCGATCCCGATCCGCTCGACCTTGTCTTCGGTTTCGCGCAATCCGGCCGTATCCAGCAGCGTCACGGCCAGACCGGCGATCTCCATCCGCACCTCGATAACGTCCCGCGTCGTCCCCGCGATTTCCGAGGTGATCGCCGCCTCCCGCCCCGCAAGGCTGTTCAGCAACGTCGATTTTCCGGCATTGGGCGGGCCGACGATAGCCACTTCGAACCCGTCCCTGATCCGCTCGGCCGCTGCCGATCCGGCCCGCTCGAGGCGCAAATCCGCCTCGACTTCGGCAATCAAACCAAGGACTTCCGGCGTCACATCAACCGGAACATCCTCATCCGCAAAGTCGATGGTCGCCTCGATCAAGGCCGCGGCCCGTACCAGCTTGGCCCGCCACAGCTCGGCCCGCTGCCCGATTGCACCCGACAACACGCGCAGGGCTTGCCGCCGCTGCGCCTCTGTCTCGGAATCGATCAGGTCCGCCAGACCCTCAACTTGCGCAAGGTCCAGACAGCCATTCTCCAAAGCCCGCCGCGTAAACTCTCCGGCCTCGGCCAAACGCAAACCCGCTTGCGCACCCAACGCCCGCATCACGGCCTGAACAACCGCAACCGACCCATGCACCTGCAACTCTGCGACGGCCTCGCCGGTAAAACTGGCCCCCGCATCGAACACCAGAACCAGCGCCTCATCCAGAACCCGCCCGTCCCAGACAAGCTGCCGCAACGCCGCGCGACGCGGCGGCGGCACCGATCCACACAGGATCTCCACCACCCTATGCGCCTCAGGCCCCGAGATGCGCAATACCGCAACTCCGGCCTTGCCGCGTGCGCTGGCGAGGGCGTAGATCGTATCCACCTGATTAACCCTTTGAAAAGGATCAGCTATTCATAGATTCGAAGAATTCGCCGTTGGTCTTGGTCTGCTTCAGCTTGCCAATCAGGAATTCAATCGCATCCGTCGTGCCCATCGGGTTCAGAATACGCCGCAGCACATAGGTCTTTTGCAGATCGACCTTGTCGACCAGCAGGTCCTCTTTCCGCGTGCCGGATTTAAGGATGTCAATCGCAGGGAACACACGCTTGTCCGCAACCTTGCGGTCCAGCACGATCTCGCTGTTGCCGGTGCCCTTGAATTCTTCAAAGATCACCTCGTCCATCCGGCTGCCGGTATCGATCAACGCCGTGGCGATGATGGTCAGCGACCCGCCCTCTTCGATATTCCGCGCCGCCCCGAAAAACCGCTTCGGCCGCTGCAAGGCGTTCGCATCGACACCACCGGTCAGAACCTTGCCCGACGACGGCACCACAGTGTTGAACGCCCGACCCAGACGCGTGATCGAATCGAGCAGGATCACGACATCCCGCTTGTGCTCGACCAGACGCTTCGCCTTTTCGATCACCATCTCGGCAACTGCAACGTGCCGCGTCGCCGGTTCGTCAAAGGTCGACGAAACAACCTCGCCGCGAACCGAGCGCTGCATGTCGGTCACTTCCTCGGGGCGTTCGTCGATCAGCAGCACGATCAGGTAGCATTCGGGGTGATTGGTCGCCACCGAATGCGCGATGTTCTGCAACAGAACCGTCTTACCGGTCCGCGGCGGTGCCACGATCAGCGCGCGCTGACCCTTCCCGATGGGGCAAACAAGGTCGATGATCCGCGCCGACCGGTCCCGGATCGTCGGGTCTTCGATTTCCATCTTCAACCGCTCATCGGGGTAAAGCGGCGTCAGGTTGTCGAAATGCACCTTGTGCCGCGCCCGTTCCGGATCGTCGAAATTGATCTTCGTCGCCTTCACAAGGCTGAAATACCGTTCGGTCTCGCGCGGCGCCTGAATGACCCCTTCGATCGTGTCCCCCGTCCGCAGCGAAAACTGGCGGATCATCTCGGGGCTGACGTAAATGTCATCCGGACCCGGCAGATAGTTCGCCTCGGGCGAGCGCAGAAACCCGAACCCGTCCTGCAACACTTCCAGAACGCCATCCCCGCCGATTTCGAACCCGTCCTCGGCATGTTCCTTCAAGATCTGGAACATCATCTCGCCCTTGCGCATCGAAGGGGCGTTCTCGATCTCCCATTCCTCGGCCATCGCCAGCAGGTCCGCCGGAGTTTTGGCTTTCAGATCAGACAGATTCAGACGTTCGACGGTCTCGGTCATACGCAAGTCCTATAGCCGCCCGAATGGGGCTGGCAGGCAGAATGGGAAAGGGAAAAGCATCGGACCGGACGGCCCAGCAAAGCCGCACATACGCAACCGACCCCGCAAAGTCAATCCGGCGCGGGTTTCGGCCCTCAGAACTTCACGATGACCGAAACGACGATCACCACCATCAAAAGCGTCGGAACCTCGTTCATCATCCGGTAATGCCGTCCCGATACCCTGTTGGTCCCCGCGATGAAATCCTTGCGCCGCAGGCCAAGCCAATGGTGAAACCACGTCATCCCCAAAACCGATGCCGCCTTGGTCCAGGGCCAAACCTCGTCCCAGCTCACGATGCCGGGCGTGAAGACAAGCGCCAGGCCGAAGATCCAAACCCCCATCATCGCCGGATTCATGATCGCCCGCAGCAAGCGCCGCTCCATCGTCTGGAACATCGCATCCGTCGGGCTTCCCGCCTCGACGACCTCGACATGGTACACGAAAAGCCGCGGCAGATAGAACAGGCCCGCCATCCAGGCGATCACCGAAATCACATGAAGCGCCTTGGTCCAGACATACCACTCGGCCAGAAAATCGCCCACCATCGGCTCCAAACGCTCCCTGCTACCTCTTCTTCTAAAAGAAAGAAGATTCTTACTTGATAGAGGATGTAGGCCCTGTGGACAACGGGATGCGCCTGTTTCTCCCGTCCTTAATCCACAGCCTGAACCCTGTGGAAAACAGCGCCCCCGTGCCGGATGCGATCCTGATCTAGATACATAAAACCATTATTAAACAATGTGTTAATGACATGTAGGCAAGCCAGTTCCATCCACATCCAATCCTTCCCCAGACAGCGCCGCAACGCACCATCCCCAGCCGGCCGGAACGCCCGTCAACAGGTGGACAAGCCGGACCCGTCCCTTGACAAACCGGCCCCTGCGGCCCCTCCTCGGCAAAAGCGCCGGTTTCGCCCCCGCTCCCCTCGCAAGAACAAAACCGGACTATCCACAGACCCGCCCCAAGGCTTCGCAAACGACGCACATGACCGACCGCCCCCTTCTTCTTGCCTCGGCATCCGAAATCCGCGCCACGCTTCTGCGCAACTCGGGCCTGACCGTGCAGGCCCTGCCGGCCCGCATCGACGAAGCGGCAATCCGTGCCAGCCTGCAATCCGAAGCTGCCACCCCCCGCGACATCGCCGATGCCCTGGCCGAGATGAAGGCCCGCAAACTGTCCGAAAAGCACCCCGAGGCCCTCGTCCTCGGCTGCGATCAGGTGCTGGAATTCCGCCATGCCATTTGGTCCAAGCCCGAAACCCCGGCCGAGGCGCTGTCGCAGCTTCAGTCCTTTCGCGGCCAGACCCACAAACTTCTCTCCGCCGCCGTGCTGTATGACCGTGGCGAACCCGTCTGGCGCCATGTGGGCGAAGTGCGCCTGACCATGCGCAACGCCTCCGACGCCTATCTGTCCGACTATGTCGCCCGCCACTGGGACAGCATCCGCCACGCCGTCGGCAGCTACAAACTCGAAGAGGAAGGCGTCCGCCTCTTCACCGCAATCCAGGGCGACTACTTCACCGTTCTCGGCCTGCCGCTTCTGCCGCTCTTGAACTATCTGTCCCAACGGGGTTTCATCGCCGCATGACCAACCATCCGCGCATTCCCCTTGCGGGCGTCATAGGCTCGCCCATCGCCCACAGCCGCTCTCCGGCGCTGCATGGCTATTGGCTGAAACGCTACGGCATCAAGGGTCATTACATTCCTCTCGATATCGCCCAGTCCGATCTGGCCGAAGCCCTGCGCATGATGCCCCGCATGGGCTTTGTCGGATGCAACGTGACGATCCCGCACAAGGAAGCGGTCCTCCAAATCGCCGATGTCATCACCGACCGCGCCGCCCTGATCGGTGCCGCCAACACGTTGATTTTCCGCAAGGACGGGAAAATACAGGCCGACAACACCGACGGTTCCGGCTTTATCGCCAACCTGCGCCAGCATGCCCCGCAGTGGCAACCCGCATCCGGCCCCGCCGCCGTTTTCGGTGCCGGCGGTGCCGCCCGCGCCGTGATCGCCGCCCTGATCGAGGTGGGCGTGCCCGAAATCCGCCTCGCCAACCGCACCCGCGCCCGCGCCGATGCGCTGCGCAGCGATTTCGGGGCCAAGGTCCGCGTGCATGAATGGGTGCAGGCCGAAGACATGATCGACGGCGCGGCCACCGTGGTCAACACCACCGCCCTCGGCATGACCGGCAAACCCGATCTTGTCCTTCCCCTCGGCACGCTCGCCGCCGGAACGCTGGTGACAGATCTCGTCTACACCCCGCTCAAAACCCAGTTCCTGATCGAGGCCGAGGCCCGCGGCGCCACCATCGTCGACGGTCTTGGCATGTTGTTGCATCAGGCCGCCCCCGGCTTCGAACGCTGGTTCGGCCACCGCCCCGAGGTGGACGAGGCGACACGCGCCGCGGTGCTTTCGGCATGACCTTCCGCCTTGGCCTGACAGGGTCGATCGGCATGGGAAAATCCACCACGGCCCAATTCTTCCGCGACGCGGGCATTCCCGTCTGGGATGCCGACGCAGCCGTCCACCGCCTTTACGCCACCGGCGGGGCTGCCGTGGCACCTCTCGCCGCTTTGCACCCGGCCGCAGTCACGGCCCAAGGCATCGACCGCGCCGCCCTGAAATCGCTCATCGCCGCCGACCCCTCGGCCCTTGGCCGTATCGAGGCCATCGTCCACCCGCTCGTCGCGGCCGACCGCGCGGCGTTCCTTGCGTCAACCACGGCCGACATCGTCGTTCTCGACATCCCGCTTCTCTTCGAAAATAGGTCCGAGGGTGAATTCGACGCCACGCTCCTCGTCACCGCCCCGCCGGCCTTGCAACGCGCCCGTGTCCTTGCGCGTCCCGGCATGACCGCCGCCCAATTCGACCTGATCCATGCCCGCCAGATGCCCGATGTCGAAAAGCGCGCCCGTGCGACCCATATCGTCGAAACCCTCACCCTCGACAGCACGCGCGCCTTCGTGCATGCCCTGATCGATTACATCCGGCGGGTGCCCCATGCGTGAAATCGTCCTCGACACCGAAACCACAGGGTTCGAGCCCTCGCAGGGCGATCGCATCGTCGAAATCGGCGCGGTAGAGCTGTTCAACCACCTGCCCACCGGCCGCACCTATCACCAATACATCAACCCCGAACGCCTCATGCCCACCGCTGCATTCGAGGTGCATGGTCTGGGCGACGACTTCCTGCGCGACAAACCGGTTTTCAAGGCCATCGCCCAAGCCTTCCTCGACTTCATCGGCGATGCGAAACTGGTGATCCACAACGCAGCCTTCGACATGAAGTTTCTGAATGCCGAACTGGAACGGGCGGGTTATCCGACCCTTCCCTACGACCGCGCCATTGATACGCTGATGATCGCCCGCACAAAGTTTCCGGGCTCGCCCGCCTCGCTCGACGCGCTCTGCCGCCGCTTCGGGGTCGACAACTCGTCGCGCGAAAAGCACGGGGCATTGCTCGATTCCGAAATTCTGGCCGAGGTCTATCTTGAACTCGTCGGCGGCCGCCAACCCGATTTCGGTCTTGCCGCCAGCGTCGACATGACCCCCGGGTCCGCCGCGCAAATACAGGCCGACTGGCGCCCCCGTCCGCGCCCAGAACCCTTGCCCCCGCGCCTGACCGCTGACGAATCCGCAGCCCATGCCGCCTTTGTCGCAAAACTGGGCGACGCCGCGATCTGGCTGAAACGGCAATGAAAAAGGTCGGGGATTTCCCCGCCCCCCTGTCGCTTCGGTCCGCGCCTCAGTTTGCGGGCGTCTGGACCCGGCGCTGGATTTCCTGACGGTAAAGGGCCAGAAAATCGACCGTGTCGATGTTCAGCGGCGGGAAGCCACCGTCCCGCGTCACATCCGAAATGATCCGGCGGACAAAGGGAAACAGCAAACGCGGGCATTCGATCAGCAGAAAGGGATGCAGCTGCTCGTCCGGCACGCCCTCGATATGGAAGATCCCGCCGTATTCGACCTCGAGGATGAACAGCGCCTCGCCATTGGTCTTGTTCTTCGACGTCACCTTGTATTTCGAGATGACATCATACTGGTGGTCCACCCCGCGCTTGCGCGCATCAAGGCTGACACCCACCTGAATATCCGGCTGCACGTCGCCGCTGGTGATGCCCTTGCGCGCCACCATGTTCTCGAAGGACATATCCCGCACGAATTGTGCAAGAACCTGCATCTTCACTTGCGGCGCGGGGGCCTGTTCGGCGGCGCCGTTCGCGCCGTTGTTTTCCTCGGCCATCGCTTCACTCCCTGTCGACAAAACCGGTTCGCCGCTTCCTATCAGACCGCCCCGGCCTTCTCAATGCCGCGTCCACCCCGATGGGGGCCTTGGCCCTCCGTCCGCGCGTCCGCTGTCGATTTCGGTGAATTCCCCGTCGATCACGATCCCGTCGCTGCGGCGTGCCGGTTGGTCCGACTGCATCGACGCCACCGAAAACCGCCGCGCAAGCCAGGCCACGATCAGCAGCCGCACCAAGGGCACCAGCAGCAAAAGCCCCAGCGCATCGGTCAGGAACCCCGGCAAGATCAGCAGCACGCCCGCCAGCATCCGCAGCGCGTCCGATCCGGCCACCGCCAGCGGGTTGCGCAAATCCGCCATCCGCTGCCGCAACCGGTCCGCCGATTGCAAACCCTGCCCGCGCAAGATCGCCACCCCCAGCGCCCCCGTCCCCAGCACCACCAGCAGCGTCAGCCACAGGCCAAGCGCCGACCCCAGCGTGACGAAAAGCGCGATCTCGACCAAAGGCCAGATCAGAAACAACGCGAAAACGGGCATCCCTTTGGCTCCTCACGGGCATTTCAGCGGGTGCTGCCATAGACACAGCCATCCCTCACCCCTACATAAGAGGTCGAAACCGAACTTACCAACCCCCACGCCCTGCCCTTTCGGGCATCGCACGCCGAGGTTCCTAATGACCAATTCGCTGATCCAGCTACTCGTTCTGGCAGGGATCGCCATTTTTCTCGTCATCAAATTGCGTGCCGTCCTCGGCACCCGCGAAGGCTTTGAAAAGCCTCCGGTTCCGCTCGATGTCACCCCGCGCCCCCGTCGCGACTTCGAGGTGATCGAAGGCGGCGCCGACCGCGACATCACCGACCACGTGACCGAAGGGTCGCCCGCCGCCGCAGCCCTCGCCGCGATGAAGGGTGCCGAACCCGGTTTTTCGGTCAGCACCTTCCTGTCCGGCGCCCGCAGCGCCTACGAGATGATCCTGATGGCCTTCGACAAGGGCGATCTTGACAGCATCCGCCCCTTTATCGGTGCCGATGTCGAACACAGCTTCGGCGAAGCCATCGAGGCCCGCCGCGAACAGGGCCTGACGATCGAGTCGAAATTCGTCGGAATGCGCGAACTAGCCCTGCACGATGCGACCTTCAACGCCACCACGCGCGAGGCTGAAATCTCGGTCCGCTTCGTGGGCGAAATCACCAGCGTCGTGAAGAACGCCGCAGGCGAGATCGTCGAAGGAAAGCCCACCGAAATCAAACGTCAGCGCGACGTCTGGACCTTTGCCCGCAAGATGGGGGCCAACGACCCCAACTGGCAACTTGTCGCAACCGGGGACTGATGCGTGCCGCCCTCGCAGCCCTTGCTTGTGCGGTCGCCATGACCGGGGCTTCCGCACAGGCCCAAGAGCTGCGTTTTTCCGACCTCGCCGGTTGGGAAACCGATGACCACCGCGCGGCGCTGCAAAGTTTCCTGCAAACCTGCGACCTGATCGAAGGCGCCGATTGGCGCCCCTTGTGCAATCTGGCCCCCGATGCCGCCGCCAGCGACCGGACCGCGCGCCAGTTCTTCGAGCTTTTCTTCCGTCCGGTCCTGATCGGTGATCCGCCCGCGCTGTTCACCGGCTATTACGAACCCGAATTTTCCGGCTCTCCCACCCGCACCCCGCGCTTTGCCTACCCGCTTTACGCCCGCCCCCCCGAATTGCGCGATGGCGAGCAATTCCTGAGCCGCGCCGCCATCGACGGCGGGGCGCTGCGCGGGCGCGGGCTGGAACTCGCATGGCTCGACGATCCGGTCGATGTCTATTTCCTGCAAGTGCAAGGCTCGGGTCGCATCAAGATGCCCGACGGTTCGGTCCTTCGCGTCGGCTATGCGGGTCGCAACGGTTTCGAATACCGCTCGGTCGGGCAAGAAATGGTCCGCCGTGGCACCCATCGCCCTGACGAGGTTTCGGCACAGGAAATCGCCCGCTACGTCCGCGCAGGCGCAAGCGATCTTCTTTCGATCAACCCGTCCTACGTGTTCTTCCGCAAACTCGACCTCGCACCCGAACTTGGCCCCATCGGCGCGATGACCCGCTCGATCACGCCGTTCCGCAGCGTGGCCATCGACCCGGCTTTTACCCCCCTCGGCGCGCCCGTCTGGATCGAAAAGGACGGCCCCGCCCCGATCCGCAGCCTGATGGTCGCACAGGACACGGGTGGCGCGATCAAGGGTCCGCAGCGCGCGGACATCTATTTCGGCACCGGCCCCGCAGCGGGCGATGCGGCAGGCACCGTCAAGGATTCAGGCCGCATGGTGGTTCTGCTTCCCATCGACCGCGCCTATGCCGCCATCGACGGGCTGTAACATGGCCCGCCGCCGCCACCTCCGCCCGGACGAGGAAGACCTCTGGCACGCCGTGGCCCGCACCGCCAAGCCGATGCACGCCCCCACGATGCAGCGGCGCATCGAAACCCAGCCCGCCCCGCCCGCGCCCGAACCGCCCAAACACCATACCCCGATGTTCGAGCCTTTCCGCCTTGGCGAAAAGGCCAAGCCGCGCACCGGTCACAATCTTGCACCCTCCATCGCGGAAAGCCTGTCGCAAGCGCCCGTGCAGATGGATGCCAAAGCCTTCGGCAAGATGACACGCGGCAAACTCGCCCCCGAAGCGCGCATCGACCTTCACGGCATGACCCTGGCCGAGGCCCATCCCGAACTGATCCGTTTCATCCTGAACGCCCAGTCCGACGGCCTGCGCCTTGTGCTGGTGATCACGGGCAAGGGCAAGCGCCGCGACGATACAGGCCCGATCCCGCAGCGCATGGGCGCCTTGCGCCATCAGGTGCCGCAATGGCTGCGCATGGCCCCGCTTGGCCCTGCCGTGCTGCAAGTGGCCGAAGCGCATCTCAAGCACGGCGGATCGGGCGCCTATTACGTCTACCTGCGCCGCCGCTGACGCCAGACGCCAAGCCCGACAAGCGCCGAGGCCGCCACGAAATACGCCGACCATAGCGGCATCTGCGCGGGCAATTCCACACCCCTGTCGATCATATAGCCCGACAGCGCCGGCCCTGCCGCCGTGCCGAACACCATCGCCGACCCCACCGTCGCCCGCACCGCGCCAAGATGCCTTGTGCCGTAGAACTCGGCCCAGAATGCCATCGGAACCGTCAGTTGCGACCCCGCCGTCAACCCCATGACCGCCAGCGCCGCAGCCACCATCGGCAAATGGTCCACCATCGGGAACACGGCAAAGAACACCGCCAGCGGCAGGATATATAGCGGCATCAACGGCCCCGATCCCCAACGGTCGACCGCCCAGCCCCCGGTGAACATCGCGACCACCGATGCCGCCGTATAGGCGGGAAAGGTCGCGACAAGTCCCAGATGGCTCCACCCCTTCACCTCGGCCAGATGCACCTGCTGGAAGAAGAATGCCGTAATAAAGCAGGGCGGCCCGACAAGCGCGGGAAGCACGCACCAGAACAGCGGATGGCGCAACATCTCGCCCCGCGTCCAGTGCCGCCCGCCCATTCCTGCGACGTCATTCGCCGCCGAAACCGCCGCCGGCGTGCGCTCTAGCCGCAGCAACCGCCAGATCACCGGCAGGCAAAGCGCGATCACCCCTGCCGCCACCACCCACAGGCTTTGCCACGGCAACACCTGTTTCAGCCCGACAAAGCCCAGCGGCATCACCACCTCGCCCACCGAAAAGCCCAGCGCCGCCACCGCCATCGCCCGCCCGCGCTGCGCCACATACCAGCGCGACATGGCGACACCGGCCGTCTGCACCACCATCCCCTGCCCGAACAGCCGCAACGCAAAGATCACCGCAGGCAGCGCCCAGCCCCTCGGCCCCAGCGCCATCGCCAGACAGGCCAGCGCCAGCGCGACCAGAACCACCGTTCCCAGATGCCGCACACGGAACCTGTCGGTCAGCGCCCCCGACCACAGCATGACCACCGCCGATGCCATCGTACACGAGGCGTAAAGCGCCCCCCATTCCCCGTGGCTCAGCCCGTTCAGGCCGCGCAACTCCGCCGCAAAGGTCGAGATGAAATAGGTCTGCCCGAACCCCGACAGGAACGACAGCAGGAACCCCGCCAGCAGATAGGGCGCGTTCGCCCGCAGAAAGGCCGTGAATGACATGGGCACAGTCATTCCACCCTTCGCCCGCCAGCGAAACCCCCAATCAGTTCAGCTGCTGCCCCGTCAAATCGCCCACCGGCCGCAGGATGATCCGCGTGGCGCTGCGCACGGTCAGCACGACCCCGGGCAGCAGGCCCGTCCGCCCCGACACGTCGCCGCCAAAGGCTTGCTCGACCTGCGCGATATTCCCCATCAGCGCGATCAGCGCCGGAGAGGTGCCCGCCACGAAATGCCCGCCTCCGGTCGAAAAGGCGCCCACGTCGTAATAGGTCACCTCAAGGTCCGAGAGCGGCGTCACATCGGTCATCGACCCGAGCCGCCCGCTTTGCCCCGTAATCAGCCCCGACAACCGCAAGACGCGGTCACGCCCCGATCCAAAGATCAGGAAGGGCTGCGGCAACTGCCCGATCGAATGCGCCTGCATGCGGAACACATCCACGTCGATATCGGGCGAAAACAGCACCACGCCCGATATCTGCGGCATGATGCGCCCGTCGCGCATCGCGATGTCGCGCAGCGTCTCCATCGTCAGGAACCCGCCCATCGAATGCGCAACCAGCGTCACCCGCGTGGCGCCCGCCGCCGTCACTTCGCGGATCAGGTCTTCCAGACCGTCGCGTGCGAAAAGCATGCTGTCGCGGTCATAGACATAGCCCAGCGGCTCTGCCGCCGAAGCCCATGAATAATGCACCGCCACGCCCGGCAATTTCAGGTCGTTGTGCAGCTGCGCGATGCGATACAGCCCTTCGGTAAAGGTGTTGTTGAACCCGTGAACGAAGATCACCGCTTCCCGCCCGTTCGCCCGCAGCGCCTTGCCCAGATCGGCGCGAAAGGCGGGGTCGGCGGGGTAATGCACCTGTGCCGTGGTCAGAAAATCGGTCCGCGCGTCAAGCTTCTTGCGCTTGGGATACTTGATCTCGCCCGCCACACGGTCCGGCGGGATCGCCACGTCATAGCGCGCGAACTGCATCACCTCCGACCGCCCGCTGCCATAGATGCCATTCGGCCCCAAGGCCCGCGTTGTGCCGACGAAAACCGACTGCACCGTTCCCTGTGCCAGCTCGGGCGAGACGATATACATCGTTCCCCGTGGCGCGCAGGCCGAAACCAGCATCAGGCAGACAAGCAGCATGGCGCGCATCGCAAAGGCCCTTTTGAAGAATCCTGCTGTCGGAAACTTACAGCACGTAACGGGAAAGATCGGCTGACCGTGACAGCGCGCCGATGTTCGCTTCGACAAACGCCGCATCCACGGTTACGGTTTCCCCCGACCGGTCCGGTGCGCTGAAAGAAAGCTCCTCGAACACCCGTTCGATCACCGTATACAGCCGCCGCGCCCCGATATTCTCGACACTGCGGTTCACCTCGGCGGCAATGCGGGCAATCGCGGCGATGCCGTCGGTGGTAAACGATACGGTAACCTCCTCGGTCGCCATCATCGCGGAATATTGCAAGGTCAGCGCGTTTTCCGTTTCGGTCAGGATACGGACAAAGTCGTCCTCGGTCAGGGCCGTCAGTTCCACGCGAATGGGCAAGCGCCCCTGCAATTCCGGCAACAGGTCCGAAGGCTTGGCGATGTGGAACGCCCCGCTTGCGATGAACAAGATGTGGTCCGTCTTGACCGGCCCGTATTTCGTCGAAACCGTGGTTCCCTCGATCAGCGGCAGCAAATCGCGCTGCACCCCCTCGCGGCTCACATCGGCGCCGCGCGCATCGGCCCGCGCACAGATCTTGTCGATCTCGTCAAGAAAGACGATCCCGTTTTCCTGCACCGCCTCAAGGGCCGTGGCCTTCACCGCCTCGTCGTCCAGCAGCTTGTCGGCTTCCTGCCCGATCAGAATGTCATAGCTGTCGGCCACCGTCATCCGCTTGCGGCTGGTGCGCCCGCCGAACGCCTTGAACAGGTCCTGCAAGCCCTGCATCTGCAATTCCATCCCGTTTCCGCCGGGAAACATGCCCGCAGGCATCGCGGCGTCCGGCACGTCAAGCTCGATCACCGTCTGGTCCAGCTCACCGCGCTTCAGCTTGGCCCTGAACATCTCGCGCGTCTGCTCGCGCGCGTCCTTGCCCGCCAATGCCTCGATGACCCGCTCTTCCGCCGCCTTCTGCGCCTTGGCCTTCACATCGTCGCGCATCCGCGCCCGCGTCTCGACCATCGCCGCATCGACCAGATCGCGGATGATGCTGTCCACATCGCGGCCCACATAGCCCACTTCGGTAAACTTCGTCGCCTCGACCTTCAGGAAAGGCGCCTTCGCCAGCTTTGCCAGACGGCGGCTGATCTCGGTCTTGCCCACGCCAGTCGGCCCGATCATCAGGATATTCTTGGGGTAAACCTCGTCCCGCAGATCGTCGCCCAGCAATTTGCGCCGCCAGCGGTTGCGCAGCGCCACCGCCACCGCCCGCTTGGCATCGCGCTGCCCGATGATGAAACGGTCCAGCTCGGACACGATTTCGCGCGGGGTCAGGTTGGTCATGAGGGTATCCTTTCAACGCCCGTCCCGATGTAACCCCTGTTAAAGGTCAGGCCAAGGGCGGCTTGGCGAAAAGCTTGATTCACCCTCTGATTGCATATACCCCTGCGCATCTGTTGTTGACGAGTATTCCAATGTCCCAAGCGCCCTTCTCCAAACTCACCCGCCGCGCTTTCGCGCAAGTGCTGGCCTCGGGCGCCGCATCATTGGGTCTTGCGAAACCTGTCGCCGCCGCGCAGCCCGCAGCTTTGGCCGTCGATCCCGCCCTGCGCGATGCCGCGCTGCGCGGCCTAGCCCTTGCCGGCTATCGCGGCGACCCCGTGGCAGCCCGCGCCGCCCGCGAAGCCATTGCCCGCCTTGCCGAAACCGATCCCGAGGGCGCGCTTCTCGCCCGGCTTTACGCCGCCCTCGACGTTCGCCCCGCCGGATACTACCGCCCCGACCTGCCCCCCGCGCGGATCGAGGCGCTTGATCTTCTGCACGGCGCGATCACCCGCGCCCGTCCGGTCGTCTTTTCCTACACCGACCAGAATGACGAACCCTCGCAGCGTCAGGTTCTGCCCCTCGCGCTTGTCCATCCGCCACAGGGGGTAAAACTCATGGCGTGGTGTGCGCTCCGTCAGGGCTATCGCCAGTTCTTCGTCCGCGCGATGGACGGCATCAGCCTGTGCGACGGCGATTTTTCCGCCGACCGGCTGACCCTGCTGCAAGGTCTGGTCGAAAAACAGCGGGCCTGACCGGTCAGGCCCGGATCGTCTCGACCGTCAGGTTGCCGTTGGTGTAAACGCAGATGTCGGCGGCAATCGCCATCGCCTTGCGGGCCACATCCTCGGCCGCCATGTCGGTAAGCATCAGCGCCCGCGCGGCGGCCAGCGCATAATTCCCGCCCGACCCGATGGCCGCGATGTCATGCTCGGGCTCCAGCACATCGCCCGCGCCGGTGATGACGTAAAGATCGCGCCCGTCCGTCACGATCAGCATAGCCTCGAGGTTGCGCAGATACTTGTCCATCCGCCAATCCTTGGCCAGATCGACACAAGCCCGCGCCAATTGCCCCGGCGCCGCCTCGAGCTTCTTCTCCAGCCGCTCAAGCAGCGTAAAGGCATCCGCGGTCGATCCGGCAAAACCCGCGACCACATCGCGCCCGCCGGGCGACAGCCGCCGCACCTTGCGCGCCGATCCCTTGATCACCGTCTGGCCAAGGCTGACTTGCCCGTCACCCGCCACGACCACCTCGCCCCCGCGGCGCACCGCAAGGATCGTGGTTCCGTGCCAACCGGGAAACCTGTCATCGCTCATCGAATGCCTCCGAAATCCCGTAGGGTGCGCATTCATTGCGCACCATGCCCGACCGAAACAAAAGGGCGGCCCGTCAGGACCGCCCCGAAATTCACGCAAACGCGCAGGCGGTCAGATCGCCGACTGGATCCAGTTTTCCAGCGCTGCCTTGGGGGCCGCGCCGACCTTGTTGGAAACCACCTGACCGTCCTTGAACAGGAACAGCGCCGGAATCCCGCGCACACCCAGTTGGGCGGGGCTGTCGGGGTTTTCGTCGACGTTCACTTTGACGATCTTCACCTTGCCCGCGTATTGCGTGGCGAGTTCTTCAAGCGCCGGACCGATCTGGCGGCAAGGGCCGCACCATTCGGCCCAAAAGTCCACCACGACCGGAACGTCCGACTGGCGGACCTCGGCGTCGAAGGTGGCATCGGTCACGGCGACGGTAGCGTTGCCCATCTTCATCTCTCCAAATGCGGCTATCGGGCAAGAAACCTAGGGATGCGGCGACAGAACGTCAAGTGATGGTAGACCGCAGCAAGGCCGCCCGCAGCATTTCGGGGTCCAACGGCATAAGGCTGGCATCGCGGGTCCACAAAACCGCCACCTCGACGCGCTTTTCGGGGTGCAACTGCCGCAACGCCTCGGCATAGGCGCCCATTTGCCGCAAAATGCCCTCGGGAACGTCCTCGGCCCGCTTCGGCACCACGCGGTTCGATTTGTAATCCACCGCCAGAACACGGTCCGGCCCGATCAGCAGCCGGTCGATCGTGCCCAGCATCCGCCCCTGCGGCAAATCCGCCGTCACCACCACCTCGGCCAGCGCCACCCCTGCCGGATCCGCATCGAACAGCGCCGGATGTGCGGCGATCACGCCCTGCGCCTCGGCCAGCAGGTCCGCCCGCAACGTGGCATCGGGCACCAAAGCCGCGGTCACCCCTGCCGGATCATCCGCATCGGGCAAATGTTCCAGCAACAGATGCAGCGCCGTTCCGCGCGCCTTGGCGGCATCTTCATCCAACCCGTCGCCCGCGATGGCCTTCGCCCCGCCAAGGTCCGAAGGCGAAAGCAGCCGCGCCGCGCGTGCAGGCTCGGCCGCCGAATGCCCCGCCCAATCCGGCAGCGCGACCGCCGCTTCGACCACCTCGACCCGCGCCGCCGGATCAGGCCAGTCGCCAAAGGCATGGCGCAGCCGCCCGCCCCCGATTTCCTCGCCCCCCGCGTGCTTCATCCCCTGCTCGACCAGCTTCCACCACGCGCCCTCGGTCTTCACCTCGCCCGCACCGCAGACGATCAGCCAGACCCGCGCCCGCGTCAGCGCCACATAGAGCAGCCGCAGGTTTTCGGCCTGAACGCGCGCCCTCCGCTCGGCCTGCGCCGCCGTGATCGCAGGCGGGCTGGTTTCGGCAGGGGTGCGCCAGACCGGCCGCCCCGAAACCTCGACCACTTCGTCCCGGTCCTGAATCTTGCGGTCGCCCGTGTCGGGAAGAATGACGATCGGCGCCTCGAGGCCCTTTGCGCCATGCACCGTCATCACGCGGATGCGCTGCCCCTCGCTGTCCATCTGCCGCTTCACTTCGACCTCGTCGGTCGAAAGCCAGGTCAGAAATCCCGTCAGGCTCGGCACCTCGGTCTGCTCGTATTGCAGCGCCTGCGACAGCAACTCGTCGATCCCGTCCTCGGCCTCGGCCCCCAGCCGCGCCAGCAACCGGCGGCGTCCGTCATGGCGTGTCAGCGCCCGCTCGATCAGATCGAAAGGCCGCAGGAAATCGGCCTCATCAAGCAGGTCCGACAGCATCGCAAAGGTTTCCGCAAATTCTTCGGCGCGCTGCCGCATCTCTTGCCACAGATAGCCCTTTCTCGGCTGTGCCAGCGCGAAAAGCTGCGCCTCGCTCCACCCGCACAACGGCGACCGCAGCACCGCGGCAAGCGAAAGATCGTCCTCGGGCGTTGCCAGAAAGGCCAGCAACGCCGCGATGTCCCTGACCGCCAGCTCTGCCCCCAGCTTCAGCCGGTCCGCGCCCGCAATCGCCAGACCCCGCGCCTTGCACGCGCGGATGATCTCTTGAAACAGGTCCGACCGCCGCTGCACAAGGATCAGGAAATCCCCCGCATGCACCGGCCGCGACCCCCCCTCGGCCAGCGGAATCGAGGTGCCGGCATCGATCATCGCCTTGATCTCGTCGGCGATCTGCCCTGCAAGCCGCGCGAAATGGTGTTCTTCGGTCACCAGATCGACGGGGTTTTTCCAGTCGTCGTCGGGCGTCTGCTCGGCCTTCTCGATCAGCGGCCAAAGATCGACCCGCCCCGCCATCTCGCCGCGAAAGGCGATATGCTGCACCTTGTCGCCCAGCGCATGGGGGAAGCGGTCCTTCAGGGTTTCATCCACCACCCGCAAGATCGCAGGCGACGAGCGGAAGGAGTATTCCAGCTCGAGGTTCTGGAACATCCGCCCGACGGCGCGGAACTGCTGCTCGAACGTCCCGTGCTTGGCATCGAACGCCGCCACATCCGCACCCTGGAACGAATAGATCGACTGTTTCTTGTCGCCCACGACAAAAAGCGTCCGCTCCACATCCCGCGCCGACCGTCCGGCGGTGAACTCGGCCGCAAGACTTTCGATCACCCGCCACTGTTCGGGGCTGGTATCCTGCGCCTCGTCCACAAGGATATGGTCAATTCCCCCGTCCAGCCGGAACAGCACCCAGGCCGCCACCCCCGGATCGGTCAGAACCATCCGCGCCCGCGTGATCAGGTCATCGAAATCCAGCCACCCGCCCCGTGCCTTGCGGTCCTCGTAAAGCGGCAGGAACGCCTGTGCGAAACGATGCAGCGTCATGGCCCGCTCCATCGCCATCAACCCGCAGCGCGCGACGCGGGCGGCTTCCACACGACCCATAAGCTGTTCAAGCCTGTCCATCCCGGCGCCAAGCGCCTTGCGCGTGTCCTTGGTGGGATAGCCGCCGATCTTGGCCGTGTTCGCCTTCTCGCCCGTCTTGAACAGGAATTGCTCCTCGCAGGCCAAAAGCGTGGCCATCGTCGGCGCCGCGAAATCCAGCGCTGCCAGCCTTTCGGCCCCCTTCACATCGGTCGCCGACCCCTTTGCCATCGCGGCCACCACCGCAGGCATCCAGACACCCTCGTCCCCAAGGAACACATCCCCCAGCAAGGTCTCGAACGTCTCGCCCTGCTTCACGCCGAACAGCAGCCGCGCCTCGGCTTGGGTCATCTCTTGCGCGAATTTCGCGCGCTGCCCCACGATCTGCCCGATCAGCGTTCCGAAATCCTCGCCCGTCCAGGCCCGCGCCACCTCGGCCACCGAAGGGTGCCCCGCTTCGGCCAATTCCTCGACGATCTCGTTTCGCATCATCTTGGCGGTGCGGTCGTCCAATTCCCTGAACTGCGGTGAAACCTGCGCTTCCAGCGGAAACCGCCGCAACAAGGTGGCGCAAAAGGAATGGATCGTCTGAATCCGCAATCCCCCCGGCGTTTCGATGGCCCGCGCGAACAGCCGCCGCGCCTGCAACAGCAATTCCGCGTCCAGCCGCCCCGCCTCGCCCAGCGCGGCCAGCGACTTGCGCAGATCGGCATCGGGCAGCATCGCCCATTCGCCCAACCGCTTGAACAGGCGGTTCTGCATCTCGGTCGCCGCCGCCTTGGTATAGGTCAGGCACAGGATATGCTGCGGCTCTACCCCCTTCAGCAGCAGCCGTGCCACGCGGTCGGTCAGCACCCGCGTCTTGCCCGACCCCGCATTCGCCGAAAGCCAGGTCGAGGCGTCGGGCATCGAGGCCTGCACCTGCCGTTCAAAGGCCGGAACGCTCATCTGCCCACCTCCTCGGCAACCGGATCATCGGTCGTTTCCCATTCGCCATAGCGTGACAGGTGGTCATAGTCGCCGGCAAAGCGTTCCTTCATCACGGCCCGCCGCGCGGTATAGCCCGCCCCTTCGGTCATGTAATGCGCGACCAGCTTGCACAAGCCTTCCCAAACCTCGTCCGTCACCGCCTCGGTAATGGGCGTTTCCTCGGCCTTCGGGTTGCTGCCCAGACCGACATAGCTGATCAGCGAAACCTCTGACCCCTCAAGCCCCTTGAAACCGTCACGCGCGACCATCGCCGCCGCCAGCAAAAGCTGTTTGTCAAAAGCCTTCTGCTGCGCCTCGGTCGGCGGCGTTCCGGTCTTGTAGTCGATGATGTGAAGCGACCCGTCCGGCAAACGGTCGATCCTGTCGGGCGTGCCTTCCAGCGTGAAATCCACCCCCGCAAGCGCAACCCTGCCCTTTTCCTCCAGTGTCACAGGCACCCCGCCGCGCTGGGCGTCGAAGCTCAGGAAGAAATCCGCGGCCCGCATCAACCGCGCCAGCCACAGCGCCCGCGCCGCAGGCCAGGGCGTGTATTCCAGCAAGACCGCCTCGGCGACGGCCATCAGCCGGGCCTTGGCCGCTTCCCGCGTTTCTTCCGCCAACCGCCCCTTGGCGAACTCTTCCAGAATCTTGTGCAACACCTGCCCGCGCAGCGCGGCATCCGCCTCGGGCCGCAGCGGGTCGAGTGGGAAAAGCCGCAGGATATAGCGCGCGTAGATCGCATAGGGGTCGCGGATCAGCGTGGCAATCTTCGTCACCGCCAACCGCCGCGGCCGCACCCCGACCGGCGGGCGAGGCGACGGGCGGTGCGCCGGCGCAACCGGTGCAACGGGCGCTTCCAGCACCACCGCCCGCCGCGTCCAGACCCGCCCGCGCTCGCGCATCGCCCCGAGCGCGCGCTTTCCGTTTTTCGCGGGCAAACCCTCCATCAGGTTCATCAAGCGGTTCAACCAGCGCGACGGCACGGTTTCCGCCTCGGCATTTCGCGTGGCCCGCGTCAGCACCACGCGGGGGGCTGCAATCGCCTGCTGGTAGTCATGCGCCGAAAGACCGATCTGCCGCTCGGGCAAAAGCAGCCCCGCATCCTTGCGCATCTTGCGGTTCAGCCAGGGGTCGGGTTCGGGCAGCTTCGGCCAGATACCGTCGTTCAATCCGCCAAGGATCACCAGCTCCGCCCCCGCCACCCGCGCCTCGAGAGTGCCCCAGATCATGATATCCGGGTGGGGTGTCACGCTTTCGCGCACCTCGCCCCGCGCCAGAATCGCCTCGAACAGGTCGCGGTAATCCGGCACCTCCAGAACGCCTCCCGCATCGGCCTCGGCCTGCAACTCCTCGACAAGCTCCAGCGCCTTCTGCCCCGCCTCCTTCTCCCACAATTCCACCCCGCCAAGCCGTTCGGCCACATGGCGATGCAGCGCGATATGGTCGGCCAGATCGGCCACGCCTGCCCCTGCCAGATCTTCCAGCGCCGCAGCGATCGCTTCGCCCCAGTCCGCGGCCCCCTCGTCCTTGCGCCCCTTGGCCCAGTTGCGCAGATGCGCGCCCGTCGGAAAGGCCGGCCCCTTGCGCCGCACCTCCAGCTCCAATTCCCGCGTCAGCTTCAAATGCAGCCCGCGCCCGCCCCCCGACATCGTCAACGGATGCTTCAGCAAGGCCAGCAGCGCGTCCGATGTCAGCTTGCGCCCCATCAGGCCTGCGACATGCCGCAAGAACCGCCCCGGAGGCGACAGCGCCAAGGGCCGCCCCGCCGAATCGTCGGGCATGATGCCCCAGCGGTCCAGCGCCGCCGTCACCTGCCGCGTCAGCATCCGGTCGGGTGAAACCAGCGCCGCCCGCACCCCGTTCTCTGCCGCCTCGCGCAACATCAGCGCAATCGCCAAGGCCTCGGCCCTCGGCGTCTGCGCCTCGATCAGGGTCAGTCCCGAAGTGGCCGCAAGCAGGTCGGGCAATCCCTCGCCCTCGGTCAGCCACTGGTCAGTCACCGGCGCAGGCCGAAGCGACAGCGACACAAGCTTGTTGCGCCCCGCGTCCGGCACCGCCGCATCGTGCCAGACCCGCACATCCGCAGGCCCGATGTCCAGCGCATCCATCAGCCGCTTGTAGCGGAACTGCGGATGGTCCTCGGCCGTCATCGCGTCGCCCATCCGGTCCCATACATCGGGCGGCATGTCGAAATCGAAACCGGGCAGCACAAGCGCGCCCTGCGGCAAAGACGCGACAGCCTGCATCAGCAGCGCCGTTGTCCCGCGCGACCCGGTCGAGCCTGCCACGATCACCGGCTCCTGCGGCGGGTTCGCCGCCCAGCGCGCAACCAGACGCTCGACGACCATCCGCTGCCGCGCCTGCGCGTCGGGTGCGCCGTCCTGAAAGAACGGCGTCACGATCCGCAGAAATGCCTTGGTGCGCGCCCAATGCGCCGAATGTTCCGAGACATCGACCGCCGCCACACGGTCGGGTGTCACCCCTTCGCCCTGCATCTCGTCCATCAGGGTGGCAAGGCTGTCGGCCAGATCATACAGCGCCGCCCGTGGCGCAAGGTCCGGCTCTTTGGCCAGCAACCCTGCCACAAGCTGCGTCAACTCAAGCCGTCGCCGCAGCCCCGACACCGCCGCCGGAACCCCCGCCATCAGCATATCCTGCCCAAGGTCCGTCACAAGCCGCAGGCGCGGCAGATAGGCGGCCCCGCTTGCCGCGAAAATCTCGGTCACCCGCCGCCGCATGCGCTGGGTGTTCAGATAAAGCGTCACCCCCGCCATCGCCTCGGGCGCCTGCCCCGCCATCCGTGCCCGCAGCCCCGCCACCAGAATGGCCGGAAAGTCGATGCCAGCCGCCAGCCCGAAAACCTTGCTCATGTGTAACCCAGCATTTTCTCGGCATCCGCAATCCCTGCCGGATGCCCTACATCGCACCACTGACCCCGATGCCGCACACCGAACAGCCGCCCCTTGGCGATCATCCGGTCCCACAGCAGGTTCACCGAAAAAACAGTCTCTGTTATGGCCAAAAGACCCTCGGGCCGCAGAATCTGCGCGCCAAGGTAAACCGCCCCCCGCGCGCCCTTGGCCCTGTTCAACCGGCCCTCGGCATCCATCACGAAATCACCGGCACCCTTGCCGACCGCATGGTCCGGCAGCAGCAAAAGCAACCCGTCCATCCGCGCGGGGTCCCATGCCTCTTGCAGTTGCGAAAGCGGGTTTTCTCCGGTCCAGACCGCATCGGTGTTCAGCGTCATCACCGGCCCCTCGCCCAGCAGGGGCAGCGCCGTCCGCAACCCCCCGCCGGTTTCAAGGATCGGGTCCTCGCGCGATACGGCCACCCCGCGCGCCTCCAGATGCCGCGCCAGCGCCTCGGGCCTGTAATGCACATTGGCCACGATCCGGCCCACCCCTTCGGCCTGCGCCAAGGCATGGTCGATCAGCGGCTTGCCTGCCACTTCGATCAGCGGTTTGGGGCGGTCGGCGGTCAGTGCGCCCATCCGCGTGCCAAACCCCGCCGCGAACAGCATCAGGGGGAAATCGTGCCGCATTGCGCGCGTATCCTTTGCAAATTCCTTGGCGTCGGCTCTGGCAACAGCGCGCAGCTAGCCCGCAACGGCGCTAGCGCCGGATGCGCCAGATTGCGGTGCAACTGCCCCCAGACCCGCGGGATCAGATCGACATATCCGGCTTTTCCGGCGACCAGACACAGCCGCGCAAAGATGCCCAATATCCGCAGCGCCCGTTGTGCCCCAAGCACGGCATAGGCCGCATCGAACCCGCGCGCCCCCGTCGCTGCCACGAACCGCGCGATCATCGCGGCCTCGGTCGCCTCTGACACATCCCGCCGCGCGTCCTGCAACAGCGATACAAGATCATAGCCCGCCTGCCCCATCTGGCCGAGCTGGAAATCCAGCAACCCCACCCGCGCCACGCCCTGCCGATCGGGCAACCACAGCAGGTTCTCCGCGTGGTAATCGCGCAGGATCAACACACGCGGTCCGTCTGCATGCTCGCGCATCAGCCGCGCCAGAACCGACAGGTCGCCCGACCCGTCCCCCGTGACCGCCCGCTTGTACCAGCCAAAGGCGAATTCGGCCGCCGTGGCCCAGTCTCCGGCCGCCAGATCCGGCAAGCCCTTCGGCGCGGGCGCCGCCTGCACCGCCACCAGCACATCCACCGCCGCCGCGTAAAGCTCTGCCTCCCGCTCCGGCTCGCGCTGCAAAAGCCGCGCATAAAGCCCGTCGCCCAGATCTTCCAGCAGCAGGAACCCGTTTTCGTAATCCGCAGCCAGCACGCGCGGAGGCGATAGCCCCAAGCCTGCCAGATGCGCGGCCATCGCCGCAAAGACCGCCGGATCGTCCCCCTTGCCCGGCGGCGCATCCATCAGCACCGCCGAAGCGCCGCCCCGCACCAAACGGTCATAGCTCCGGTCCGAGGCATCGCCCGCCAGAAACCGCCGCCCGGCATCGCCCCAACCGGCCTTTGCCACGAAAGCCTCGGAAAGCGCCCTGCGGTCCATCAGGCAAACTCCTGCGCCAGATCGGCCATCCACGGCGCATCGCCCGTGACCAGCGCCAAACGCCCCTCGCCCTCGGCCCGCAAGGCAATGCGCACCGCCTGTTCCGGCAGGGCCGATCCCAGCCGGTCAGGCCATTCCACAAGACAGATCGCATGGCCAAAGGCATCTTCCAGCCCCAGTTCCAACACCTCGTCCGGATGCGTCAGCCGATACAGGTCGGCATGCCAGATCTCGACATCGGCCTGATACACCTGCACCAGCGTGAACGTGGGCGAGGGCACATCCTCCCACCGCCCCAGCCGCGCCCGTATCAGCGCCCGCGCCAGATGCGATTTTCCCGCCCCGATCGGCCCTTCCAGCAGCAGCGTCTCGCCCCCCTGCAAATGTCCGGCAAGCCAGACGCCCAGGCGGGCGGTGGCTTCCTCGTCAGGCAGGGCAATCGTCAGGATCATCCCCGCAGTCTTACCGCGCCCCGCCCTGTCCGCAAGACGTCAGCCAGCGCGGATGTCCTGATACCGCAGCACCGCCGCCCGCTCGGGCAGCGCGCCATCGGGCAACACGGGGCGAAAGGCCGCCAAAGTCGCCCCCTCGCGGATCGGCGCGATGCGGCAGGCGATCAGCCGCCCGTCACGCAACCGCGCCTCGGCCCGCCAGCCATCCCGCAGGCCGGTCGTGCCGATGAACTCCTCGATCTCGGACCACAGCGGCGTCGGGGCCGAAACCTCGCGCCAATGCGCCGCGATCCGCCTTATGCTCCCCTCGCCGATCATCGCGCCGGGGTCATGGCCCCACAATTCGGCATAGGCGGCATTGCTCAGCACCAGCTGCCCCGTGCCGGCAAAGACGGCAATCGCCTCGTCCAGCGTGTCGATCACCGCTTGTGAAAGCTCCATATCGGCCCGATAGCGTTGCGACCGCGACATCTCGGTCGATATGTCCTCAAGCAGCAGCGCAAAGGCTCCCTTGGCCTGTGGTCGCAACGTCGCCCGATAGGTCACGCCCCCGGCCAGTCCCCAAACCTCCTCATAGGTCGTGCTGCCCGACGGCAATTCCAGCATCATCTGCCGCCATCCGCGCCAATCCTTCGGCTCGGGCAACATGCCACGGTCGCGCAGCGCGTCGAGCAGCGCGCCCAGATGCGGGCGCCGCAACAGAAAATCGACCGGCACCCCCGCCAATTCACCGAAAGCCGGATTGAACATCTGCAACCGCCCCGCCGCATCGAACAGGCCAAGCCCAAGCGCCAATTGGGCGAACGTATCCCCCATCGTGTTGCGAAAGTCGCGCAGCGCGGATTCCGCCCGCACCGCCGCATCCATCGGCACGGCGGCAAACATCCGCCCCCCGCCGGATTGCTGGGCCATCACCTCGTACCAATGCGACGCGATCTCGACCCGTCCCGCAGCGGCGGGCAGCGCTTCGCCCAGCGTCCGGCAGGCCGCATTCCGCGCCGTCACCAACCCCGTCACATCGACCGACCAGACCGGAATCGCCAAGGCATCCGGATCAAGCCCGCCCCCCGCCGCCCCGTGCTTTGCCCCGTGTCGCCCCGCCAGAACCAGCGCGATCAGGGCAAAGCCAACCGCCAGCGCAGCGCCGGATTGCACAAGAAACCAGACATCCATCACATTCCATCCCGAAGACCACGGGCTCAACCTCGGGGAGAAATCGTAAAGGTTTAATTAACCTAAAACGGCGAAGCGGCCATTTTCATACGAAATCGAACATTATTTTCCGCTCAGATCTCGATGGGCCGGTTGCTGCCCGTCACACCCCCCTCGGGCGCGATGATCTCGGCCGCCTGCCAGACCAGTTCGACGATGGCGCCGCAGCGTTCGGGCCGTTCGTCCGGTTGCAGGAAAGGGTCCGAGGCGTTGGCAAAGGAAAGCTCCGCCCCTGTCCGCTCCAAAAGCGTCTTGGCGATGAACAGGCCCAGACCCATCCCCTCGTATTCCGGCCGTTTCTCAAGGTCCTGCGCCGACCGCCGCGACCGCACAAAGGGGTCACCGATCCGCCCGATCACCTGCGCCGGATAGCCCGCCCCGTCATCGACGATCCGCACGGTCACCAGCCTTTCGGTCCATTCCCCGTCAACCCAGACATTGCCCGCCGCGAAATCCACGGCGTTCTGGATCAGGTTCCGCAACCCGTGAATAACCTCGGGTCGTCGCAGAATGACAGGTTGCCGCTCAGATCCGCCCGGACCGGGATAGACGGTGAAGTGCAGCGTCTTTCCCCGCCCGAGATGCGGTTCCGCCGCCTCGCGCAGCACCGATTCCAGCGGGGCATTCCTCAGATGCAGGTCGTCTTTCCCCGCCCGCCCCATCCCGCGCAGAATGTCGCGGCAGCGGTCGGCCTGATCGCGGATCAGCTTGGCATCCTCGAACATCTGCGGATTGTCGGCCAGCTCTTCCATCATCTCGGCGCTCACCAGCTTGATGGTCGCAAGCGGCGTGCCCAGCTCATGCGCCGCCGCCGCCACCACCCCGCCAAGATCGGTCAGCTTCTGCTCGCGGGCGAGCGCCATCTGCGTTGCCAAAAGCGCGTCCGACATCGACCTGATCTCGGTCGACACCCGCCGCGAATAGACACCCAGAAAGACGATCCCGATCACGATCGCCAGCCAGAAGCCGAATTCGAACACCACAGGCACCCGCAGCGCCACGCCATTCGCCAGCCGCAGCGGCACGTTGACCAGCGTGATGATCGTGGTGAACAGGATCGCAAGCGCCCCCAGCACCAGCGTCGTCCGCAATTCCAGCGCCGAGGCCGAAATCGTCACGGGGGCAAGGATCAGCAACGCAAAGGGGTTGGTCAGCCCGCCCGTCAGGTAAAGCAGAAAGGAAAGCTGCGACAAATCGAACAGCAGCGTCAGCATCGCCTCGAGTTCGCTCAGCCGCTTGTTTTCCGGATAGACGAAAATCGAGATCAGGTTGGCAATGACCGACGCACCGACCGCCATGTAGCAAAGCCCCAGCGGCAGCACGATCCCGTAGAATTGATCCGCCACGGTGATCGCCGCCAACTGTCCGCCGATGGCAAGCCAGCGCAACAATATAAGCGTCCGCAACCGCACCCAGTCGCTGCGCGTCGTCTGCGACAAAAGGCCGAAACCGGTGCTGGACATGGGACAAGGCCTTGCATGACGAAGTTTCGCATTGTTAAGCCGCAGCCTATAACGGATCAATGCAACGCGGAAAGCAGCGGGGGCGACGGAATGGACAGGTATTTGGCGGGACTAGCGGTGGCCGTCGTCGTTGCCGGTCTGGGCGGAACCTATGCCTACACCCGCTATGCGGCCTCCGATGACCCCTATGCCGATTGCCGCACCAGCTCGGTGGGTGGCGGCGACATCGGCGGCGATTTTACCTTGGTCAATCAGGACGGCAAAACCGTCACCAGCGCCGAGGTCCTTACCAAACCCAGCCTGATCTATTTCGGCTATACCTTCTGCCCCGATGTCTGCCCCCTCGACACCGCCCGCAATGCCGAAGCGGTCGATATCCTGACCGAGCAGGGGTTCGATGTTCAGCCGGTTTTCATTTCCATCGACCCTGAACGCGACACCCCCGAGGCCTTGAAGGAGTTCACCTCCAACATAGATGACCGGATGATCGCGTTGACCGGTTCAGCCGAACAGGTGCAGCAGGCGTCCAAAGCATACCGCACCTATTTCAAGAAACAGGAAGGCGATGACCCGCAATATTACCTGATGGACCATTCGACCTTTACCTATCTCGTTCTGCCCAAGGTCGGTTTTGTCGATTTCTTTCGCCGCGATGATACCGCCGACCAGATTGCCGAACGCACCGCCTGCTACCTGTCCAAGTGAAATTGACCGCAACCGGAGAAGCGCCTAGTCTTTTTCCGCATTGCCTGAAGGGGAAAAGACATGGCCGATGATCTGCTTGCCGAATTGGGGCCGGACCGCAGCCTGCTTTTGGTCGATGACGACGAACCCTTTGTAAAACGGCTTGCCAAGGCGATGGAAAAGCGCGGTTTCATTCCCGAAACCGCCGAAAGCGTTGCCGCAGGCCGCGCCATCGCCCTAGCCCGCCCGCCCGCCTATGCCGTGGTCGACCTGCGTCTCGAAGATGGCAATGGCCTCGACGTGGTCGAGGTTTTGCGCGAACGCCGCCCCGATTGCCGCATCGTGGTGCTGACCGGATATGGCGCGATCGCCACCGCCGTTGCTGCCGTCAAGATCGGCGCGACCGACTACCTGTCGAAACCCGCCGATGCCAACGACATCACCAACGCCCTGCTGTCCAAGGCAGAATCCCTTCCCGCCCCGCCGGAAAACCCCATGTCCGCCGATCGCGTGCGTTGGGAACATATCCAGCGCGTCTATGAAATGTGCGACCGCAACGTATCGGAAACCGCGCGCCGCCTTTCCATGCACCGCCGCACGCTTCAGCGCATTCTGGCAAAGCGCAGCCCCCGCTAAATCAATTCGTTTGCCATAATTTGATTCCGCGCTTAAAACGCCCCTAATTGATCATTTGGGGAAGTAGATCATGGCTGACATTAATCTCAATGAAATGTCCTTGAAGGAACTCAAGGACCTGCAATCGCAAGTGGCGCGCGCCATTGCCTCGTTCGAGGATCGCAAAAAGAAACTGGCTTTGGCCGAACTGGAAGAAAAGGCCCGCCAAATGGGCTTTTCCCTTGCCGAATTGACCGGAAACTCGGTTCCCCGCAAGCGTGCGCCCGCCACCGCAAAATATGCCAATCCCGCCAATACCGCCGAAACATGGTCGGGTCGCGGGCGCAAACCGCGCTGGTTCGATGCCGCACTGAAATCGGGTAAACGTCCGGAAGATATGGCGCTTTAAGCCGCGCAGGCCGCCAGTAATTCACCGTGCCGCAAAACAAAGGCCGCCCGCACCTCTGCCGGCGGCCTTAATCTTATTTCCAGCCCGCGCACCACCAATGCATCGGGCTTGCCGAACAGCTGGTCCGCCTCGGCCACGGCGAAACCGGCAATCTGCACCGCCTCGAGCCAGGCCGAAACCTTGTCCGCCGCCTTGATCGCCTTCTTGATCGGAACGGGTAGCGCGCTGGGCAGGCCAAAGCGCAGATGCACCGCCGCCGTCAGGCGTTCGTCCAGCACGCCGTAGTCCGGCCCGATGGCGGCCTTTACGGGGCTGATCATATCGCCGATCACATATTCCGGCGCGTCATGCAGCAGGGCCGCCAGTTGCCAGCGCGCGCCCACCCCCGGATTGGCCCGCGCAAAGATCGCCTCGACCAGCAGGGAATGCTCGGCCACGGAATAGGGCCAATCCCCCCGCGTCTGCCCGTTCCACCGCGCGACAAAGGCCAGCCCGTGCGCGATATCCTCCACCTCGATATCGACCGGAGTCGGGTCCAGCAGGTCAAGCCTGCGCCCCGAAAGCATCCTTTGCCACGCGCGCGGCTGTCGCATTCCCGTCTCCCTGTCGATGCCAAACCCTACCCAAGCCCGCGTCGGATTGTCGAGTGGCACGGTCCGTGCTATCTGCCCCTGCAAAATCAAGGGTTCAAGGAGAGGCACATGCCGACCGATTACATAGTCAAGGACATCGCACTGGCCGAGTTCGGCCGCAAGGAACTGGTCATCGCCGAAACCGAGATGCCCGGTCTGATGGCTTGCCGTGAAGAGTTCGGCGCGTCCCAGCCGCTGAAAGGCGCCCGCATCGTCGGTTCGCTGCACATGACGATCCAGACCGCCGTCCTGATCGAAACGCTGAAATTCCTTGGCGCCGATGTGCGCTGGGCATCGTGCAACATCTTCTCGACCCAGGACCACGCCGCCGCCGCCATCGCCGCCGCGGGCATTCCGGTCTTTGCCGTCAAAGGCCAAACCCTGACCGAGCATTGGGATTACCTCGACAAATCCTTCATGTTCCCCGAGGGCGCGAACATGATCCTCGACGACGGCGGCGACGCCACGCTTTACGTCCTCCTCGGCGCCCGCGCCGAAGCGGGTGAAGAGATCATTCCCGTCCCCGCCTCGGAAGAGGAAGAGGTGATCAAGAAGCAGATCCTCAAGCGCATGAAGGAAACCCCCGGTTTCTTCACCAAGACCAAGGCCGCGATCAAGGGCGTCTCGGAAGAAACCACCACGGGCGTCCACCGCCTGTACGAACTGCACAAGAACGGCCAACTGCCCTTCCCGACGATCAACGTGAACGACTCGGTCACGAAATCGAAGTTCGACAACAAATACGGCTGCAAGGAATCGCTGGTCGACGGCATCCGCCGCGCCACCGACACCATGATGGCCGGCAAGGTCGCCGTGGTCTGCGGTTACGGCGATGTGGGCAAAGGCTCCGCCGCCTCGCTGCGCGGCGCAGGCGCCCGCGTGAAGGTGACCGAGGTTGACCCGATCTGCGCGCTGCAAGCCGCGATGGACGGCTTCGAAGTGACCCTGCTGGAAGACGAGGTGAAAACCGCCGACATCTTCATCACCACCACCGGCAACCGCGACGTCATCCGCATCGAACATATCCGCGAGATGAAGGATATGGCGATCGTCGGCAACATCGGCCACTTCGACAACGAAATCCAGGTCGCCGCCCTGCGCAACCACAAGTGGACGAACATCAAGGAACAGGTGGACATGATCGAGATGCCCTCGGGCAACCGCATCATCCTTCTCTCCGAAGGTCGTCTGCTCAACCTCGGCAACGCCACGGGTCACCCGTCCTTCGTGATGTCGGCCTCTTTCACCAATCAGGTGCTGGCCCAGATCGAGCTTTGGACCAAAGGTCAGGATTACGCCCCCGGCGTCTACATCCTGCCCAAGCACCTCGATGAAAAGGTCGCGCGTCTGCACCTCAAGAAGATCGGCGTCAAACTTACCGAACTGCGCGCCGAACAGGCCGCCTATATCGGCGTCAAACCCGAAGGCCCGTTCAAGTCGGAACATTACCGCTACTGATCCTGCCGCAAGGCTGGCGAAAGGCCCGGGCGCACGCGCCCCGGGCCTTTTTGCATGAAACCCGCAGCGCACTTCCCGCTTGTTCCGTTTCAGGTTGCGTTTACCATTCGCTCTGCGGGTGTAGCCGCAGTCAACAGGGACGCTTCGTCATGAGCAAACGCACCGAACTCGTCGCCAAATACGCCGAAGACCTGAAAACGAAATGCAAGATCAACCCCGACCTCGCCCTTCTGGAAAAGGTCACCATAGGTTGCGGCCCCGCGATCTACAGCGCCGACAGCGAAACCGTCGCCGCATCGGACCCGTCCGAGCTTGAAACCCTGAAAAAGAACTTCCTCATCAAGAAACTGGGTCTGCCCGACAGCCCCAAACTTGCCGAAGCCATTGCCGCCGTGATCGACACCTACGGCAAATCCGAGCGGAACAAATACCGCGCCGTGATCTATTACATGCTGGTCAAGCATTTCGGCAAAGAGGCCGTCTACGCCTGATCCTTCCCGCCAATTCGCCTAAAATGCCGGGCAGTTCCGCTTTGCGGAATCGCCCGCATTGCGGCAGATTTCACGAACAGGGCAGGATGCCCGGGACCCGATTTACAGTCACGCGTGGTGCTATGGGGAGCGCGTGGGGTGGATGGAGGGTCCCGTAGGGGTGCGGGGCCCTCCGTTTTACAGCCCGCCCATCCGGCAAATCAGCGCCCATTCATCCGCCGTCACAGGCTGCACCGAAAGGCGCGAGTTCTTCACCAGAACCATCCCTTCCAGCCCCGGCGTGGCCTTGATCTCGTCCAGCCCGACACCGCGCTTGAAGGCCTGCTTGGCCCGCAGCATCACGCAATCCCAACGCGGATCGTCCGTCGTGCTGTCGGGGGCAGATGTGCGGATCACCTCCATCACCCCGACAATCTCTTTGCCGATGTTGGAATGGTAAAAGAACGCTAGCTCCCCGACCTGCATCGCCCGCATATTGTTGCGCGCCTGATAGTTCCGCACGCCGCTCCATTCCTCGCCCGCCTCTCCTTTGGCCACCAGATGCGGCCAGCCGAAAACATCGGGCTCGGATTTCAGCAGCCAAAAGGCCATCAGCCGATCACCTTCTTCCACGCACGGATATCGACCGAGGCGAAAAGCCCCGCCTTGGCATAGGGATCCTCCGCCGCCCAGGCCTTCGCGGCGTCGAGGTTCTCGACCTCAAGCACCACAAGCGATCCGCACATGCTGTCACCGTCCAGAAACGGCCCCGCCATCTCGACCACTCCGGTCGCCTCGATATAGGCCAGATGCGCCGCGCGGTTTTCCTGCCGCACATGCAGGTGGTCAGGCTTGTCGATACAGATCAGCGCCACGCGCATGGTTCACTCCGCTTTCAAAGGTCGGCTCAAAAGGGACTGGATTGCCGCCGAAAGGTCAATCCCGCCATCGACCAGCGCGGCCACCATCGCCGTCACGGGCATATCCATCCCCCGCTCCGCCGCCAGCCGCGCCACCGCCCGCGCCGTGGCCGCCCCCTCGACCGTCACGGTCGGGTCGAACCCGGCCCCCGCGCCCAGCGCACGGCCAAAGCGAAAGTTGCGCGACTGCTCCGAAGTGCAGGTCAGCACAAGGTCACCAAACCCCGACAACCCAGCCAGCGTCTCGGCCCGCGCGCCAAGCGACAGGGCAAGCCGCACCATCTCGGCATAGCCGCGCGTCATAAGCGCCGCCCGCGCCGAATCTCCCAGCCCCGCGCCGATCACCACGCCCGCCGCGATGGCGACTACGTTCTTCAACGCCCCGCCCAGCTCGGCCCCCGCCACATCGGCCGTCCGGTAAAGCCGCAACACGGGCGTCGCCAGCAGATGCTGCAACCGCTCGCCCTCGGCCTCGTCGGCACAGGCCAGCGTCAGGGCCGTGGGCAGCCCCCGCGCGATATCGGCAGCAAAACTCGGCCCCGTCAGCAGCGCCACCGTTGCATCGGGGCAGGCCGCCGCGATCACCGCCGCAGGCCCCGTCAGGGTGCGCAGGTCCACCCCCTTGCAACAGGCCACCAGCCTTTCCGCCTGCAATCCGGCATGGGCCAGAAACCCGCCCAAGGCTTGCATCGGCAGCGACAGAAGCACCGCCTCGGCCCCGCGCAAATCTGCGATTTCAGCGGTGATAGTGACGTTTTCGGGCAGCCTCACCCCCGCCAGACGCGCCGACTCCCGCCGCGCCGCCAGCGCCGTGACGTCCCGCCCCCACAGCCGCACCGCGCGCCCGTCCCGCGCCAGCGCAACCGCCAAAGCCGTGCCGAAAGCGCCCGCTCCGACGACCCCGATCACGCCTTGGCCCCCTTTTTGCCTGACCCGATCATGGGCGCGGCCAAAGCATCCAGCGGCCAACGCGGACGGGCGACCAGATCGCCCTCGTCCCCGATCCCCGCCCGATACCGCTCGATCCCGGCCCAGGCGATCATCGCCGCATTGTCGGTGCAAAGCCGCAGGGGCGGCGCCAGAAACCGCACCCCCGCAGCCGCGCAAACAGTCTCTAACCCTGCCCGAATGGCCCCGTTCGCGGCCACACCCCCCGCCACGGCCAAAGCGGGTTCTGCCGGAGAATGGTCGAGATAGACCGCCAAAGCCCGCCGCGTCTTTTCGGCCAGCACCGCCGCCACCGCCGCCTGAAACCCCGCGCACAGGTCGCGGCGGTCCTGCACGGTGATCCCGCCCTTTTCCGCCACCAGCGCATCCCGCGCCCGCAGCAGCGCGGTTTTCAGGCCCGAAAAGCTCATATCGCAGCCTTCGCGGTCCAGAAGCGGGCGCGGAAAGCGGAACCGCCCCGCATCTCCAAGTGCCGCCTCGCGCTCCACCACCGGACCACCGGGTTGCGCCAGCCCCAGCAGCTTCGCCGTCTTGTCGAACGCCTCGCCCGGCGCATCGTCGATCGTGCCGCCCAGCCGCTCGAACCTGTCCACATCATGCGCGATCAGAAACTGGCAATGCCCGCCCGACACCAGCAGCATAAGATAGGGAAACGCCAACCCGTCCGTCAGCCGTGGCGTCAGCGCATGCCCTGCCAGATGGTTCACCCCGACCAGCGGCTTGCCCGATCCTGCCGCCAGCCCCTTTGCCAGCATCACGCCCGACAGCACCCCGCCAATCAGCCCCGGCCCGCTTGTGACCGCGATGCCGTCCACCTCGGCCAGCGTCAGCCCCGCTTCGGCCAAGGCCCGCTCCACGCAGCCATCCAGCCGCTCGGCATGCGCCCGCGCCGCGATCTCCGGCACCACACCGCCGAAATCGGCATGCAGCGCCACCTGCCCCTCGACGATGGATGACAGGATTTCTGCCCCCCCCTCGCCCAGCCGCACCACCGCAGCCGCGGAATCGTCGCAGCTCGATTCGATGCCAAGAAAGGTCAGCCGTGCCATATCCATTGCCCGCAGGGTTTCCATCGGGGTAACACCGCAAGCATGACCCCGCAATCCCGCCCCCTCTCCGTGCTTCTGACCCGCCCGCAAGCACAGGGCGACCGTTTCGCCGCGCAACTGGCCGACCGCTTCGGTAACCGCATCGCGGTCACCACCTCGCCCGTTATCGCACCCGCCTACCTTGTGCCCGAGATCCCGGCGCTTGCCTTCTCGGCGCTGGTTTTCACCTCGGAAACCGCTGTCACCTCGGCCCGCTTTCCCGGCCTTCCGCGCCGGGCCTATTGCGTGGGTGACCGAACCGCCGCCGCCGCCGCCGCTGCCGGCTTTGCCGCCGTATCGGCCAAGGGCGATGCCGCGGCCCTGATCGCCCTGATCCGCGGGTCGGGGGAAAGCGGCCCCCTTCTTCACCTGCGCGGCGCCGACACGCGGGGCGATATCGCAGCCATCCTGACGGCTGCGGGCATTCCCACGCGCCAAGCCGTCACCTACGACCAGCGCCCGCAACCGCTCAGCCCCGAAGCCGCCGCGCTTCTGAACGGCGAAACGCCTGTTCTGCTGCCGCTTTTCTCTCCGCGCACCGCCGAAATCTTGGCCAGCCTCGGCCCGTTCCGCGCCCCGCTTCTGGTTGCGGCCCTCTCTCCCGCCGTGGCGTCAGCCGCTGCCCGGCTCCACCCTGCCCGCCTTGCCACGGCAGATGCACCCGACGCCGACGCGCTGCTAACCGCCGTGTCAATCTTTGTGAACGGCCCCGCCGCTTGAACCCTTTGCCCGCAAGGGTTTAGGGTGGCCGCAACAGCCCCGCCTGACGGGGAGGCGAAAGGAACGGCAATGGCACGCGGCAAAAGCGAAACCCCCCAACCCGATGCCGACCTTATGGCAACCGTCGAAGCCACCGATCCCGACACGCCCCACCCCGCGCCCGCGCCGGAAATCACCGCCGAACCTGCCGCCACCCCAGTGCAAGCACCCGCGCCCAAGGCTGCGACACCGCGCAACGCGGCCCCTGCGACCTTCCTCGCGCTCGTTCTGGGCGGTGCGGTTGCGGCGGGCGCAGGGTTTGCCCTTGCCCGCCTTCAGCCCGGACTTCTTGCCATCACCCCCCCGCAGGCCGACAGCAGCGCCGAGCTTCAGGCCCTGAAAGACCAGATCGCGGCCCTTCCCGCCCCCGATGCCGGTTTGGCCGACCGCCTCGCCGCGCTCGAATCGGCCCTGACGCAACTCTCCGATCGCGTGGCCGCCGTCGAATCCCGCCCCGCAGGCGCCGCCGACCCCGCCCTTGCCGCGCAGGTGACCGCCCTTCAGGAGCAAGTCGCCACCCTTTCCAACGGTGCCGCCGTTCCCGCCGACATCACCGCCGCCGTCGAAGCCGCCGAAGCCCGCCTGAAACAGGCCGAGGAAAAGGCAAACGCCCTTGCCGCGCAGGCCGAAGCCGCCGCGCAAGCGACCCGCCGCGATGCCGCACTCGACAGGGTCGCCGCCGCGATGGATTCGGGCGCGCCCTTTGCCGCCACCTTGGCAGACCTTCCCGACCTGCCCCCCGCCTTGGCCGACCATGCCGCCACGGGCCTGCCTTCTGTCGCCGCCCTGCGCGATGCGTTCCCTGCCGCCGCGCGTGATGCGCTTGCCGCCGCGTTGCGTGCCAACATGGGCGAAAGCTGGACAGACCGCGTCTCGTCCTTCCTGCGCAGCCAGACGGGCCTGCGCTCGCTCTCCCCGCGCGAAGGGGATGACCCCGATGCCGTCCTGTCCCGCGCCGAAGCCGCCCTTTCCGCAGGCGATGTCGCCACGGCCCTGACCGAACTCGCCGCCCTGCCCGAAGCCGCCAAGCCCGCGCTTGCCGACTGGATCGCCCAGGCCCAACTCCGGCTCGATGCCGAAGCGGCGCTGGCTTCGCTCAAGAAAGGCGCATGATGCTCTGGACGCTCGCCAAGGTCCTGCTCTTCATTCTCATCGTCGCCGCCCTCACCCTTGGCGCGGGGGTGCTGCTCGATACGGGTGGCGGTCTGCATATTCAGGCGGCGGGCTACGAATTCACCCTTGGCCCGCTACAGGCGCTGATCCTTCTGGCCGCCATGTTCGCGGCCCTCTGGCTCGTGATGAAACTGGCGGGCCTTCTCGTCGCCATCCTGCGCTTTCTCAACGGGGATGAAACCGCGATCTCGCGCTATTTCGACCGCAACCGCGAACGCAAGGGGTTTCAGGCCCTGACCGAAGGCATGTTGGCCCTTGCCGCAGGCGAAGGCCGCCTTGCCCTCAACCGTGCCATCAAGGCCGAGAAGTATCTGGCCGAACCGCACCTGACGACCCTGCTCGTGGCACAGGCTGCCGAAGCCGCCGGAGACACCCGCCGCGCGACCGAGGCGTATAAGGAACTGCTGTCCTCGGACACGACGCGCTTTGTCGCCATCCGTGGCCTCCTGAACCAGAAGCTGGCCGAGGGCGATACCGAAACCGCCCTGAAACTGGCGCAAAAGGCGCATGAGCTGAAACCCAAGCACCTTGAAACCCACGATATCCTTTTGAAGCTTCAGGCCGAAAGCCGCGACTGGAAGGGCGCGCGCGCCACCCTTGGCGCCAAGCTCAAGGCGGGCGCGCTGCCGAAAGATGTCTACCGTCGCCGCGATGCCGTGCTTGCCCTGCAACAGGCCCAGGGCGTGCTTGACGAAGGCGCCAGCGCCGAAGCCCGCGAAGCCGCGATCGAGGCGAACAAGCAATCACCCGACCTGATCCCCGCCGCCTCGATGGCCGCCCGCGCCCTGATCGACAAGGGCGACAGGAAAACCGCCACCCGTGTGCTGAAAAAGGCGTGGGACGCAAAACCCCACCCCGACCTTGCCGCCGCCTTCGCCGATATCGAACCCGCCGAAACGCCCCAGGCGCGGCTCAAGCGGTTCAAGACCCTTGTCGCCAACCATCCTGACCATGAAGAGACGCGCCTTCTCATGGCCGAACTCAACATCGCGGCCGAAGATTACCCCGAAGCCCGCCGCGCCTTGGGCAGCATTGTCGAAACCCATCCGACCCGCCGCGCCCTTGCCATCATGGCCGCCATCGAACGCGGGTCGGGCAGCGACGATGCCGTGGTGCGCGGCTGGATGGCCAAGGCGATGACCGCCCCGCGCGGCCCGCAATGGTGCTGCGACAAGTGTCAGGCCGTCCACGCAAGCTGGGATCCGATCTGCGACAATTGCGGCGGCTTCGACACGCTCTCGTGGCGCGAACCGCCCGAAAAGACCGGGCCAAGCGCGACAGGGGCCGAAAGCCTGCCGCTGATGGTCTCGCCCCCGAAGCCCGTGGTCGAACCGGCGCCCGCCGCGCCCGAACCCGAAGTGATCGACGTCGAAGCCATCGTCCGCCGTGGCGGCTGACGCAGCGTCATTCCGCCCGCGTTCCATTTGAAAGGCTTGCATTCACCGCAGGGTTGCAGAAACTTGCCCGACCAAATCATCAAGAATACGGGAGGAAGTTTCATGGATCGCCGTTCTTTCCTGACCAAAGCCGCCATCGGCGGGGCAGGTGCCGTAACCCTCGCCGCCCCCGCTCTTGCGCAGGCGGCACCCAAGGTGACGTGGCGTCTGACCTCGTCTTTCCCGAAATCGCTCGACACCATCTATGGCGGGGCCGAGGTTCTTTCCAAGCACCTGTCCGAAGCCACCGACGGCAATTTCCAGTTGCAGGTTTTCGCGGCCGGCGAACTCGTCCCCGGCCTGCAAGCGGCCGACGAGGTGACAGCCGGCAATATCGAAGCCTGTCACACCGTGGGTTACTACTACTGGGGCAAGGATCCGACCTGGGCCTTGGCCGCAGCCGTCCCCTTCTCGCTCTCCGCCCGTGGCATCAACGCATGGCACTACCACGGCGGCGGGATCGACCTGTATAACGAATTCCTCGCCGCGCAGAACATCGTGGCCTTCCCCGGCGGCAACACGGGCGTCCAGATGGGCGGCTGGTATCGCAAAGAGATCAAGACCGTAGCCGATCTTTCCGGTCTCAAGATGCGGGTGGGCGGTTTCGCGGGCAAGGTGCTGGAAAAACTGGGCGTGGTCCCGCAGCAAATCGCGGGCGGCGACATCTATCCCGCGCTGGAAAAAGGCACGATCGACGCCGCCGAATGGGTCGGCCCCTATGACGATGAAAAACTCGGCTTCGTCAAAGTCGCGCCCTACTACTACTACCCCGGCTGGTGGGAGGGTGGCCCGACCGTCCACTTCATGTTCAACAAGGCGAAATACGAAGAACTTCCCCCCGCCTACAAGGCGCTGCTCCGCACCGCCTGTCAGGCGACCGATGCGAACATGCTTCAGAACTACGATTACAAGAACCCCACGGCCATCAAGACCCTGGTCGGTCAGGGCGCGCAGCTTCGCCCCTTCTCGCCCGAAATCCTTCAGGCCTGCTTCACCGCCGCCAACGAGGTTTATGCCGAAATGGAAGCCTCGAACCCCGCCTTCGCCAAGATCTGGGGTTCGATCAAGGCCTTCCGGTCCGAGCATTACACATGGTCGCAGGTGGCCGAATACAACTACGACACCTTCATGATGCTCCAGCAGAACGCGGGAAAGCTGTAGTCCAGGCAAAAGGCGCATCGAAAGGCTCCGGTGGAGCGTTTCGTTGCGCCGCCGTTAGGTTCGCGCGCTGACCGCCGGGTTGTGCGCCTTGGCGCGCAGCCCGAGGGGGCGGGCTGCGCGCGGACCGTGGCTTTGGGCCACGGTCAAACCCGACCGTTGCGTTGGTTCATGGGTAGGGTGCGCACTCGCTGCGCACCCCCGCCGCCCTCACGGCGTGATCTTCGGCGCCCCCAACCCGCCGCCGAGCGCATTGTTCGTCCCCAACCCGCCGCCCAACCCGCCCAGCGGCTGCAACTCGGGCATCTTCATCTCGATCGTCGCAGGGTCCACCGCCGCGCCCTTGTAATGCATCACCATCTGCGGGAACGCGATCACCACCCCCACCATCACCACCTGGATCACGACGAAGGGCACCGCACCCCGATAGATCTGCCCTGTCGTCACCCCGTCCGTCCGCACCCCCGTCACCTTGTCCACATAGGCCGCCTTGGGTGCAACCGACCGCAGATAGAACAGCGCAAAGCCAAAGGGCGGGTGCATGAAACTCGTCTGCATGTTCACGCCCAGAATGATCCCCAGCCACACCAGATCGATTCCCAGCGCGTTGGCCGCAGGCACCAGCAGCGGCACGATGATGAACGCCAGCTCGAAGAAGTCGAGGAAGAAGGCCAAAAGGAAGATCAGCACCGACACCGCGATCAGGAACCCTGTCTCTCCCCCCGGCAGGCCGGTCAGCAGATGCTCTACCCAGACATGGCCGTTCACCCCGTAAAAGGTCAGCGAAAACACCCGCGCGCCCAGCAGGATGAACATGACAAAGGCCGAAAGCCGCACCGTCGACGTCAGCGCCTGACTGACCACCCCATAGCTCAGCCGCCGCTTCCCCGCCGCCAGAAGCATCGCCCCCACAGCCCCCATCGCCCCGCCTTCGGTCGGCGTGGCGATGCCCAGAAAGATCGTGCCAAGCACAAGGAAGATCAGCGCCAAGGGCGGGATCAGCACGATGATGACCTGTTGCGCCAACCGCGACATCAACCCCAGCTTCAGGCCCTTGTCGGCCACGGCCACGGCATAGATCGCAATCACCCCCACCGTGGCCCCCAGCACATCGGCATTCGCCCCGTGGGTCGCATAAAGCCAGCGATGCGCGCCATAGCCGATCAGGACGCAAGCCAGAAGGGCCACGAAAAGCGAGGTGACGCCGCTTCCCAGCGTGCGCGCTTCCGGCGGCAGCGCGGGCATCGATGCGGGCCGCAGCATCGACATGGCAAAGACATACAGGCAATAAAGCCCTGTCAGCACCAAACCCGGTATCATCGCCGCCGTGTACATATCCCCGACCGACCGCCCCAACTGGTCCGCCAGAACGATCAGCACAAGGCTCGGCGGGATGATCTGCGCCAGCGTCCCGCTTGCCGCGATCACGCCCGATGCGATGCGCCGGTCATAGCCGTAGCGCAGCATGATCGGCAGGCTTATCAACCCCATCGCGATGACACTTGCCGCCACCACCCCCGTCGTTGCCGCCAGCAACGCACCCACAAAGATCACCGCATAGGCCAGCCCCCCGCGGATCGGCCCGAACAACTGCCCGATGGTATCCAGCAGATCCTCGGCCATCCCCGACCGCTCCAGCACGATCCCCATAAAGGTAAAGAAGGGTATCGCCAGCAACGTCTCGTTCGACATCACCCCCCAGAACCGGTTGGGCAAGGTGTTCAGCAACGGCCAGTCCAACGAGATCGACCCCCCCGACAGGGGCGCAAGTTCGACGCCGATGAAAAAGAACATCAGCCCGTTGGCCGCCAGCGCAAAGGCGACCGGATAGCCCAGAAGCAGAAAGATCACGAGGCTGGCGAACATGATCGGCGCCATATTCAGCGCAATGAATTCAAGCATCATTTGCCGATCTCCTGCGCCAGTGCTGCCCCTTCCTTCTCGGCCGCCTCATGCGCCGAAACAAAGGGTGTGGGGTCCGGTATCAGCCCCCGCATCACGCCGATCTTCTTGATGATCTCGGAAATCCCCTGCGCCGCCAGCAACACGAACCCCGCCAGCAGCAACCCCTTGGCAGGCCAGATCACCAGACCGCCCGAATTGGTCGACACCTCGCCATTGCGGAACGACTGCGCGACATAGGGCACCAGATACCACACCATCAGCAGCACAAAGGGCATCAGGAACACCACATGCCCGAACAG
Organism: Paragemmobacter straminiformis; assembly: GCF_014243445.1. Classification (GTDB taxonomy): domain Bacteria; phylum Pseudomonadota; class Alphaproteobacteria; order Rhodobacterales; family Rhodobacteraceae; genus Paragemmobacter; species Paragemmobacter straminiformis. Next base: position 62,643 of record NZ_JACLQD010000003.1, on the reverse strand, counting down.
GTCGATCCAGTGCTGCACCCTGCGCGAGAACAGCCCGTAGACGATGTCGATGCGGATATGCTCGTTCTGTTTCAGCGTATAGGCCGCCGCCAGCAGAAAGGCCGCGCCGAACAGATACCACTGCATCTCCAGCCAGGCGTTGGACGATACCGAAAACACCTTGCGCACCACCGCATTCGCGGCGCTCACCAGCACCGCGACCAGAATAAGCCATGCCGTCGCGCGCCCGACCCTTTCGTTGATCCTGTCGATTCCCGCAGCCAGTGCCAGCAATGCCCGCATCCCGTTCCCCCGCTGTTGACCCGCCAAGCCTAGGCCCCCGCCCCGCGACCCGTCAACTTTGGCGCGAGTTCCCCGCCCCCGCGCCGCGCCTGACGCCGCGTCAGGCAAAATAGACGGGCCGCGCCGAAACTTCTGCCCGTCCGCGCCCGTAGCTTGGCCACTCAACCAACAGAGAGAGGCTACAGAATGTTCGTCAAAACCACGGCTCTTGCCCTGACCCTCGCCGCGCTTACCGCCCCGATGGCCTTTGCCAAGGGCCATGACCAGGGCTTCGGAGCGATGCTCGCAGGCTCGCTGCCGCCCGGCGCCGTTGCCGACGGCCAGCGCCCGAACGCCGACGGCTCTTACGGCACCCGCGACGCAAAGATCGAAGCGCAGAACGGCACGCGTGACAAAAGCGAACTGGCGCGCGCAAAACTGGGCAACCACCAGTAAAGCGGCAAAGGCCCCGGCCTGTCGCCGGGGCCTTTTCCCTATTCGCCGACCCGAAAGTTCAGCGTCGCCCAGTGGCTTTGCCAGACCGCCGCCACATTGCCTTCAAGGGGTTCCATATGCACCGACGACAGCATGTATTCCCCGGCCGCATCCAGCACGATATGCGCCACCCCGTCGGCACCGGTTTTCACCAGCTTTCGCGTCACATCCTTGGGTGCCGTGCCACCCGGCGCCTTGACGAAGATCGCCACCTGCTCGTCGGGTTGCGGTTCCTCGTTCCACGTCAACCGCACGTCGATCGCTTCGGTCCCCTCGACATAGGGGTTTTGCAGGGCGACCAGCTCGAAGGGCATTCCCGTCGGGGCGTCCAGCTGATCCGGCGTCGCAGGGCCAACCTGCACCAGCGCCCGCGCGTTGCGGGTATACATCTCGCCGAAATCCACCTCGGGCAGGCCGCGCGCCTTGTGCGCCGCCAAAACCCAGTCCAGCCCCTCGTATTCCAGATAATGCGGAAAGGTCTCGGGCTTGTCGAAGATCACAAAGGACGGCTGCGCGTGAAAGATCACGCGGTGCAGCCCTTCCTCCTGCGGGGTGAAGCTCAGCGCGGGCAAATCCCCCTCGCGTCCGGTGATATCGATCTTCCAGTTGTCCGAAATCATCCGCGCCTCGGCCGTGTTCCGCTTCAGCCACGGAAAGGCCTGCCCCGCCATATCCGAACCGACCAGCAGCTCGGCCTTCACCACCTGCCCGACTTCGGCGCGGTAGTCTTGGGGCGAAATCCAGAATTCATGCGCCGCTGCGGGCAATGCCGCCAGCGCTGCAACCAGCACAACGGACCTTGAGATGAACATTTTCCGTCTTCCTTCATTCGTGACGTTTCATTTCGGTCCCCACGCCATAGATTGTCCGACGGCACGCTTCGGCAAGCGAAAGGTCAAGAAAAACATGTTCGCACATTTGCGCCGCCTTGCGCTCGGCCTGCTTCTGGCGCTGGCCCAACCCCTTGCCGCGCACGAGGTTTTGCCCTCCATCGGTGATTTCCAGCAAGATGGCGACACGCTCGCATTCGATATCCGCACCAATCTCGAAGGCTTCGTCGCGGGCATCGACCTCACCCTGACCGCCGACACCAACGCCGCCCCCGAAGCCGCAAGCTACGACAGCCTGCGCGCCCTGCCGCCCGCCGCGCTCGAATCCCGCTTCCGGTCTTTCTGGCCCCGCATGGCCCCGCGCGTTTTCGTCCGCATCGACGGGGTCGACCAACCGCTGACCCTGCTTGGCGTTTCGGTGCCCGAGGTGGGCGATGTCAACCTGCCCCGCGCCTCGACCATCAGCTTCACCGCCCCCGTTCCTGCCGGCGCCAAGACCGTGCAGGTCGGATGGGCCGCCCCCTTCGGCGCGCTCGTCATCCGCCAGAACGGTGTCGACAAACCCTATGACGGCTATCTCGAAGCCGGGGCCATGTCGGACCCCATCGCTCTGGGCGGCGGCGATGCCATGTCGCCGGCGCAGGCCTTTGCCTCCTACATCCCCATCGGCTTCGACCACATCGTGCCCAAGGGGCTGGACCATATCCTTTTCGTCCTTGGCCTGTTCTTCCTCTCCACGCAGTTGCGCCCGTTGCTCTGGCAGGTTTCCGCCTTCACGATTGCCCATACCGTCACCCTTGGCCTTGGCGCGCTGGGCTATGTCGCGGTTCCGGCCTCCATCGTCGAACCGGTCATCGCCGCCTCCATCGTTTTCGTCGCGGTCGAGAACATCCTGACGCAGGGCCTCTCGCGCTGGCGCCCAGTCGTGGTCTTTTGCTTCGGGCTTCTGCACGGCTTGGGCTTTGCGTCGGTCCTTGGCGAAATCGGACTGCCCGAGGGGAATTTCTTCCCCGCCCTCATCGGTTTCAACGTCGGCGTCGAACTGGGCCAACTCGCCGTCATTACGGCCGCTTTCCTGCTGGTCGGCCTCTGGTTCCGCAAGAAACCGTGGTATCGCGCCCGCATCAGCGTTCCCGCTTCGGGGGCCATCGCACTGGTCGGCGCGTGGTGGTTCGTTGAACGGATCATGGGCTGACCCTGCCTGATCCTGCGGCCCAAGGGCGGGCCTCGTCCGGAACCGTCCGAAAACTGCCCCTTAATAACTGTTAACAGGCCCAAATCTCGCCGCGTTTCGCCTCCAGATTGCACCACAGGGCAAGCGTAACGAAACGGCCCCGGCGCGCGTGCAGCACCGGGGAAAGATAGGGCCAAACAATGCGTATTCTCGCTGTCGATGATGATCCGGTTTTCCTCGAACTCCTTGCGGGGATGCTCAAGGCCATCGGCTACGGCCATGTCACCACCGTCGGCACCGCCGAACAGGCGTTGCACGAAGTCGATACGTCGAATCACGTCTATGACTGCATCCTGTCCGACATGCAGATGCCCGGTCTCGATGGCACCGCGCTGACCACGGCCATCCGCTTGCGCACGGCCTATCGCCAGACGCCGATCCTTATGATCACCGCCCTCGCCGGAAAGAACTTTGTCGACGAAGCCTTCACCGCAGGCGCGACCGACTACATCACCAAGCCCCTCGACATGATCGAACTCAAGGCCCGCATCGGCATGGTCGCCCGCCTGCTGTCGGAACGTCACCGCCTTGCCGAATTTGCCCGCCTCGTCGGCCAGCGCGCCGCCCAGGTCGAGATCAACGCCGATTTCGACACCCCGATCCTGATCCCCGGCTTCGACCGCGGGATCGAGTTTCTGGCGATGGAAAACTATCTCCTCACCCTTGGCGTCAAGCGCATGTATTCGACCAGCGCCTTTGGCATCCACATCAAGAATGCCAGCATGATCTTCAACAAGGCATCGGGCGCGGTCTACATGCAGATGCTTGGCGACGTCGCCGCGCAGATCGTCGACTCACTCAAGACCGAGGATGCCAAGATCGCCTATGCCGGCAGCGGCAACTTTGTCTGCATGTCCGAACGCGATCTGGGCGCCGCGACCGATGATCTCGAAATCCTCATCAACATCGGCCTGATGGATTTCGAATCGATCTACGCCACCGACCGCATCCCCGTCCCGCAGGTCCGCGTGGGCGAGGTCGCGCGCTCGTCCTTCCTGTCGCCGACAAAGCCCACCCGCATCCTCGAGCGTGCGATCCTGTCCGCCTCGACCCCGCCCGACAAGCGCAGCAAGCCGACAATGGTGGCCTGATGAACGCCCCCGCAGCCGTCGAATCGCCCCTCGCAGCCGCCGAACGCCTGTTCTGCCGCCTCGCGGCCGAGCGGCTCGACGCGCTCGAGGATGCGCGCCTGCGCTACAGCGAAGGCCGCGCCCCGTTCGAGGCGCTGGCCGAAATCGGCGGCATCGCCCATAAAATCGCCGGAACGGCCGCGACCCTTGGCCATGCCGATATCGGTCGCATCGCGGCCGAGGTCGAGCGCCTCGTAGCCATAGGCGCCACCGGACCCGAGATCATGCCCGTCCTTGATCCGCTCATGGAGGCGCTCGAGGCTTTGCCCCGCCCCTAGGCCCGCCGCAGCAGCGACCTTATCACCTTGGTCACATCCGACATGGTGATCGGCTTCGACACGCAGCTGTCAAAGCCCCAGATCAGATATTCGACAATCTGGTGCGACATGGCATTCGCCGTCACGGCCACGATCGGCACGCGCGGCACGTTCAGCGCGGCTTCCTTCTGGCGGATTTCATGCAGCGCGGCTTTCCCGTCCATCACCGGCATGGCGATATCCAGCAGGATCGCGTCATAGCGACCCGGCTCCCATGACTGAACGGCCTGCAACCCGTCCGATACCATCGTGACCTCGGCCCCGCAGCGCGTCAGCATCAGCTCAAGAACCGAGCGGTTCGTTCCGTTGTCATCGGCCACCAGAATCCGCAACCCGTCCAGCCGCCCCTCGGCCGGGGCCATCGGGGCCGCACGGCCCGCGGTCGGCTGCACATCGCTTTCGGCCAGCGGCAGCGATACGCGGATCACCGTCCCCTCGCCGGGTTCCGATTGCACCGAAACCTCGCCCCCCATCTTCAGCACCAGATTGCGCGTGATCGCCATGCCCAGCCCCGTGCCGCCGAAACGCCGCGTCACCGAACTGTCGGCTTGGGTGAATTCGTCGTGCAGCCGCGCCATCTGGTCGGGCGTCATCCCGATGCCCGTGTCGCGCACCTCGACGACCAGCGGTTGCCCGCGCCGCCCCGAAAGCTTGACCGTCACCGACCCCTTGTCGGTGAACTTGATCGCATTCGACACAAGGTTGTGCATGATCTGCTGCACGCGGAACGGATCGCCGATGCGCGCCGCCTCGGCCCCCGAGCTGACCAGCACCTCGAAATCCAGCCCCTTTTCCTCGGCCCGCAGGTTGTGCAGGTCCTCGACCCGCTCGGCCAATTCCATCGGGCTGAAGGGCACCGATTCAAGCTCCAGCTTTCCCGCCTCGATCTTCGACATGTCGAGGATGTCGTTCAGAATGTTCAGCAGCGTCTCGCCCGAACGCCGGATCGTGCCGATCATCCGCTTGTGTTCAGGGTTGGTCAGCGACGAATCCAGCACTTCGGCCATGCCCAGCACACCATTCAGCGGCGTGCGGATTTCATGGCTCATATTGGCAAGGAACATCGATTTGGTCCGGCTCGCCTCTTCCGCCCGCGCCTTGGCCAGATACAACTGCGTCACATCCGATCCGACGCCGCGATAGCCAAGGAAATTCGCCGCCGCGTCAAAGACCGGCGCACCCGAAATCCGGAACCACCGCTCCTCGCCATCAGGCGAATCCGGCGCGCGATAGACGAAATCGCGGAAAGGCCGCCGGTCACGAAGCGCCGAAAGCACCAGCTCCCAATCCGCACTCGCCCGGACGTCGGGATAATGTTCAAGCCATTCTTCCCGCGTCTTGCCCATGATGTTCACGGGCGGCACGCCGATCTTCTCGAAATACTCCGGCTGCGACAGGAAAGAAAAGCGCAGGTCCGCGTCCTGCTCCCAGAACCAGCCGTCGCTGACCGCCGCGATATCTATGAAGCGTTGCTCGGCACTCGCCCGCTCGGCCAACGCGCTTTCCAGCTCGGCCTTGGCCTTTATCAGCGCGGCCTCGCGCGATTTCTGCTCGGAAATCTCGATCTGGATTCCCGCCATGATCTTGGGCGATCCGTCCGGCTTCCGGCGCACCACCCGCCCGCGGTCAAGCACCCACATCCAGTGCCCGTCCCGGTGCTGCATGCGGTATTCGGCCTCGTAGCCGTTGGCGGCCCCGGTCAGGCAACGGTCGATCATCGCTTCCACGACCTCGCGGTCGTCGGGATGCACGATCCGGCTCCACGTGTCATAGGTCACGGGCGACAGTTCGACCATGTCATAGCCCAGCATCCGCGCCCAGACGTCGTTGACAAGCTGGGTGACCGTATCGAAATCCCATGTCCAGGTGCCGACCTGCGCGCCCTCGATCACATCGCGCAGCCGCTCTTCGCCACGGATCAGCGCGGCGGGTGTTACGGCATCGTCCTCGACGGGTTTGCCACGGCCTTCAAAGGTCATGCCCTCAGCCCTTGCGCAGGATCGTGTCGATGGTGGTCAGGAAGGTTTCGGCCCGCAGCGGTTTGGGCAGGACGGCTTCGATCAGCCCTTCGGTCTCGCGGATGGTGGCGTGGTCGGCCTCGGCCGTGAACCGCACCACCGGCGTGCGCGAGTTGTTGGAATTGCCCGACCGCAGATAGCGGATCACCCGATCCCCCGTGATATGCGGCATGTTGTGGTCGAACAGCATCAGGTCGAACCGCGTTCCCAGCGCCGCTTCCAGCGCCGACCGCCCGTCACCCACCACCGTCAGGTCGATATGCGACTGGCCGGCCAGAAAGGCCTTGATGACCTCTTGGTTCACCTCGTCATCCTCGGCCAGAAGGATGCGGAACTTCTGATCGGAAGACTGATCGCTCATCGTGCAATACCCCGTCGAGACACCCTCGCCCGCCATGCCAGTACAGCACAGCTTAAGGGCGATATTGTGGTATAAAGTGTCAGCATCTAAACAAACATTAATACAGTGGAAAAAGAAATTAGAATTCGACTCAGCCGCGCAACAAAGACCTTATAGCATGCAAAAGGTCCTTGCGCTTGAACGGCTTTGCCAGATGGGTGTCAAAACCGCCCATGATGTAATCTGCGACCTGATTGGGCATGGCGTTGGCCGTCACCGCAATCGCGGGAACCGGCGGCGCGCCGGTCGCGCATTCGGCCCTGCGGATCTCGGACAGCGCGCTCATCCCGTCCAGCACCGGCATGGTGATGTCGAGCAGCAGCAGGTCGAAGCCCCGCCCCGCGCCTCCGGCCTTCTTCCACGCCGCGATGGCGTCCTGCCCGTTCTCGACCATCGTGATCTGCACGCCCGTCTGGGTCAGCATTTCGCTCAACACGATGCGGTTGGTCAGATTGTCATCCGCAACCAGCACGTTGCGCCCCTCAAGCACCGTCATGTCCGGCACCTGCTCGACAAGTTCGGGTGCGTGCGGCCCCTCGGGCGCCTCGGCCAAGGGCAAGGTCACCTTGACCCGCGTGCCCCGCCCCTGCGCGCTTGACATCTCGACCGTGCCGCCCATCAACTCGACCAGTTCGCGCACGATGGACAGGCCAAGCCCCGTCCCCCCGAAGCGCCGCGTCGTCGACCCGTCGGCCTGCTCGAAACTGTCGAACACCCGCTCCACCTGTTCCGGCGTCATGCCGACACCGCTGTCGCTCACCTCGAAGGTCACCGGCTTTCCGGGCTTGCTCGAGACTTTAAGCTCGACCCCGCCGCTTTCGGTGAATTTGATCGCGTTCGACAGCAGGTTGTTCAGCACCTGCGCAATGCGGTGCGGGTCGCCCAATCTGGCGCGGTCGGCGCCGGCATGGGACATGACCTCGAATTCCAGCCCCTTTTCCTCGGCCTGAACCGAAAACACCGCTTCGGCCTGCGCGACGATCTCGGAAACGCGCAGCGGCACGGTTTCCAGTTCCATCTTCCCCGCCTCGATCTTCGACATGTCGAGGATCGAGTTCAGAACCGTCAGCAGCGTCTCGCCCGACCGGCGGATGGTGGCGACCATCTGTTTCTGCTCCGGCGGGGTCACCACCGAATCCAGCACCTCGGCCATGCCCAGCACCCCGTTCAGCGGGGTCCGGATCTCGTGGCTCATATTGGCAAGGAACACCGACTTGGCGCGGCTCATCCCCTCGGCCCGCGCCCGCGCTTCCTCAAGCCGCGCGGTCGCGGCGATTTCCTCGGTGATGTCGGAAAAGGACACCACGACCTGCCGGTTGCCATCCACATGGGCAAGCGGCACGGCATTGGCCGAAAGCACCCGCCGCTCGCCATCGGGCCAATGCAGCGCAAAGCGCATGTTGCGCACGGTGCCCTGTTCTTCCAGCGCGCGGCGGAACGGCAAATCGCCATCCGGCAAAGGCCCGCCTTCGACCCGCTCAAGCCGCCAGGACGGGTCGTTATAGGCTTTGCCGCGCATCTCCGACCGGCTCAGCCCCAGAATCCGCTCGGCCTCGAGGTTGGCATAGGTGATCCGCCCGGCCTCATCCAGCACGGCCAGCGCGGCGATCGAGGTGTCCATCACCTCCGAAAGGTAGGCGCGGCTCGCACGGATTTCCTGCTCCAGCCTCTTGCGGTCGGAAATGTCCAGATGCACCCCCGCCACGGCCAGCGGGTTGCCCGCCGCATCCCGCGCCGTCACCCGGCTGCGCGACAGGATCCACACCCAATGCCCGTCGTCGTGCAGCATCCGGAATTCAAGCTCGATGAACCCGTCGCCCGGATCGGGTAAACCCGACGCCGGCAGCGGAATCCGTGGCCGGTCCTCGGGATGGACGAGTTCGTGGAAATCGATGAATTCAAAGACGTTGTCCGCCTCGGGGTCGCGCCCCAGCATTTCGGCCCAATGCCCGCCAACGCGCAATTCGTTGGTCACCAGATCCAGCTCGAAGGTGCCCACCTCGGCCCCGTCGATGATCCCCAGCAAATGCCGCTCGGCGCGGTCGCGTTCTTCCAGCGCGGCGCTCAGGTCGCGGTTCGCGGCATCCAGTGCCGCAATCTGGTTCTGCCGTGCGGTGATGTCGATCGACGCGGCGATGCAGCCGCCATCGGCGGTGCGCATATGCATCCGGCGCATCCAGCGTCCGTCGGGCAGTTGCACCTCGTCCACGTCCCGCGCGGCGCGATAGGTCTGCAAGCGGTCCTGCACCCATGCCTCGCGCGCGGCGGCATCCGCCCCGCGCCCCGGCCCGAATATCCCCCGCGCGACACCCTCGCGCAAGATCTCCTCGGTCGTCGCGCCGACAACCGCCACCCCGGCCAGCTCGGGAAACATGGCGAAATAGGCCTCGTTCGCCACAACCAGACGGTCCTCGGCATCCAGCACCGCCACGGCATCGGGCAGCGCGCGCAGTGCATTCTCCATCTGCTCGCGCGCCACCGTCGCACTGCGGGCAAGCTCGGCCATCGCCGCTTCCTGCTCTTTCGACTTCGTCACCACGGTTTCGATGGTGACAAAGCCGTTCACCTGCCCCGCACCGTCATGCAGCGGCACCACATGGAAATCGATCCAGTAGCGCCGCCCCCAGCGGTCCTGGTTGATCGTCTGCCCCGCATAGCCCAGACGCTTTTTCATCGCATCGGCCACATGTCCGGCATTGCCCGCCACATCCGCATCGCAGCGCACAAGGTCGGTCAGCGGCTTGCCCCTGATTTCGTCCAGCCGCCAACCCGTCTGCGTCTCGAAGGCGGCGTTGACCCAGACCACCCGCTCGTCCAGATCGAGGATCGCGACAAGGTTCGACATCGTCTCGACGATCTTGCCAAGCCGCGACACCTGATCGCGCATCTGCATGTCGTCGGTCACATCCCGCACAAGGAAAATGACCGAAGGCTCCGCCCCCGGCACGGCCGCAGGTTTCCGCGCGCCCGCCAGTTCGAACCAGTGGTCCTTGCCATTCACCGCCAGGGGATAGCGCAGCCCCGTCACCCGCCCGTCGCGCAACGTCATCTCAAGCCCGCGCAGGGCCACGGCGCAGGCATCGGGCGGCAGCGCCTCGGACAGATGCATCCCCGCCAGCCGGTCAGGCGGCGCGGCCATCAATTCGGGCGGCCCCGCGCTGAAGCCGGCAAAGATGCCATCGGCGCCAACCTCGAACAACAGGTCCGGCAGGGCCGCCAGCGTCGCTTCAAGCCGCCGCGCCGTATCTCGGTGCCTTGCGGCCTCGCCATGCCGCGCCAGAACCGTCTCGATCACCTCGGCGGCAGCTTTCAGCCGCTCGATCTCGGCCTCGGGCAGCGCAGGCAGGTCTGCGTCGAACACAAAGCCCAGCACGCCCGTCAGCCTCGTCCCGTCGTTGATGGGCAGCGCCAGCGCGCTTCGCCCCTGTAACCCGTCATGCAGCGCCGCGGTTTCATTCGCCAGCAGCCGCCCCATCACCGGCGAAAGCACCTTGACCGGATCGCATTCCACGGGCGCGCGCCCTGCCGCCACCCATCCATGCGTCAGGGTCAGGCCGGAACCTTCCAGCCGGTAAAGACAGGCCCAGCCCGCCCCGGCCCCCTCGGCCAGCCGCCCGATCACCGATGAAACCATCGCATCCAGACCCGCGAGCGGGGTCCGCACCAATTCGTTCAACAGGCGCACCAGCGAGATGTCCGACACCGCAGCCTCCGGCGTTCTTTCCGACCTTTTAACAAGATCATTCGTGCGAATGTTCATCGGCGGCCTCCGTCTGCAAGCCGAAACATGCGATTGGGGCGCTTTGCGGGCCAAGCCGCGCCCCCAACCCCCAGAGTTGTGGCAAAATCCGGGCACAACCGCGATGACCCGTCACCATGCCGCGTTGCGGCACGCGCCAAACGGTGTTCAAACTGGCGCGCAGCAACACATGGGGGCGATCCGGTGGCGCACGAACATTCCCACGCATCCGAAATGCCCGAAGGGCTCGACCTCGCGCTGACGGTGGTCACCCTTGCGGGCATGGCCTATGCGCTGGCCAACCGTTTCCTCACCCCGCTGCCGCAGACCGACATCGCCCTTCTTGCCGTCTTTCTGGCCGGCGGCGCCCCCGCCGCCTTCACCGCCCTGCGCGAGCTGTTCCGCGAACGCGTTCTCGATGTCGATCTGCTCATGGTCGTGGCCGCCCTTGCCGCGGCATCTGTCGGCGCGGCCCTAGAAGGCGCGGTCCTGCTGACGCTGTTCCGCCTGTCCAACATGCTCGAACACCGCGCGATGGGCAAAGCCCGCCGCGCGGTCGAGGCGCTCATGGCCCTGCGCCCCGAAACCGCCTTCCGTCTTGGTCCCGACGGCATCGTGACCGAAGTCGCCGTCGAATCGCTGAACCCCGGCGATCTTGTCGTCCTGCGCCCCGGCGCGCGCGTGCCGGTCGATGGCCGCATCACCGTCGGCCAGGGCAGTCTCGACGAATCCACCATCACCGGCGAATCCATCCCCGTCGTCAAATCGCCCGGCGACCGCGTCCACGAAGCCACCGTGAACCTCCACGCCATCCTGACGGTCGAGGTGCTGCGCCCCATCGCCGAATCCACCGTCGCCCGCATGATCGCGATGGTGACCGAGGCGCAGGCGCAAAAGGCCCCCTCCGAACGCTTTTCGGCATGGTTCGGCCAGCGCTACACCGTCGCGGTTCTGGCAGGCTCCATCCTGCTTTTCGGCCTCTTCCTCTATCTCGGCCAACCCTTTGACGAAGCGCTCTACCGCGCCGCGACCATCCTTGTCGCCGCCAGCCCCTGCGCGGTGGTCATCTCGGTCCCCGCCGCGATCCTGTCTGCCCTGTCGGCCGCCGCCCGTGGCGGGGTGCTGTTCAAGGGCGGAGCCGCGCTCGAAACCCTTGCCACCGTGCAGACCTTCGCCTTCGACAAGACCGGCACGCTGACAACCGGACGGGCCGAGGTGACGCGCCTCCTTCCCCTCGACATCGATGAAACCACCCTGCTTGCCCTGATGTCGGGCATCGAATCCCACTCGGAACACCCCATTGCCGATGCCCTGCGCCGCGCGGTCGAACTGCGGGGCCTTACCCCCGAAACCGTCACCGACGTCACCGCCCACCCGTCCGAGGGGATCACCGGAACCCACGCATCCGGCCCGATCTGGGCCGGCAACCCCCGCATGGCCGCCCGCATGGGGGCCGATCTCACCCATCCCGCCCTCGCCATCCTGCAAGACGGCAGCGAAACCGTGGTCTACCTCGGGCGCGGCGACGTGCTTCTTGGCGCGGTCGCCGTAGCCGACCAGCCCCGCGCCACCTCGCGCGAGGGGTTGGCCGCCCTGCGCCACGCAGGCATCAAGACCATCGTGATGATGACAGGCGACCGCCGCCCCGTCGCGCTGCGCATCGGTCAGGCGCTGGGCCTCTCGCCGCAGGAAATCCACGCCGATCTTCTGCCCGCCGACAAGGTCCGTCTAGTCAGCGACCTTGCGGCAAGGGGCCGCGTCGCCTTTGTCGGTGACGGCGTGAACGATGCCGCCGCCCTTGCCCGCGCCGATGTCGGCATTGCAATGGGCGCGGCAGGCTCCGAGGTCGCGCTTCAGGCCGCCGAAGTGGCCCTTCTGTCCGAGAACATGGACCGCCTCGCCGCCGCGCACCGCCTTGCGCGCCGCACCGCCGCGATCATCCGCCAGAACCTGATCTTTGCGCTGGGCGCCATGGGCGTGCTGGTTGTCGGCGGCCTGTTCTTCGACCTGCCGCTTCCCCTTGCCGTTCTGGGCCACGAAGGCGGGACCGTGCTTGTCGTCCTCAACGGCCTCAGGCTGCTGTTCGACCCGATCCGCTCGGATCGGCGGCCCTGATCGCGCTCGCCCCGATGTTGCTGGTCTCGACCACGTAAAGCGGGCGCCGCTTCGTCTCGAAATAGATCCGCCCGATATACTCTCCCAGCACCCCGACCGAGATCAGTTGCACCGATCCGAAGAACAGCACCGCCGACATCAGCGACGCATAGCCGGGCCAGTCGACCCCGAACACCAGCGTCCGCACCACGACGATCAGCATGTAACCAAGGCTCGCCAGCGCCATCACCGCGCCAAAGGCCGACCAGACCCGCAGCGGCAGGGTCGAGAAACTGGTGATCCCGTCCATCGCGAACCTGAACAGCTTGCGATAGTTGAAGCTCGTCGTCCCCACCTCGCGCGCGGGGCGGTCATAGGGCACGCCGATGGTGGAAAACCCGGCCCAGCTGAACAACCCCTTCATGAAGCGCGTCCGTTCGGGCAATTGCCGGATCACCTCGACCACCTCGCGGTCGATCAGGCGGAAGTCGCCCGCATCCTCGGGTATCCGCATATCCGCCACGGCATTGAACACGCGGTAAAAGCCGCCCGCCGTCATCCGCTTCATGAAACTGTCGGTATCGCGGCGGCGGCGCGCGCCATAGACCGTCTTGTATCCCTGCCGCCACAGCCGCACGAACTCGAGTATCAGCTCGGGCGGGTCCTGCAGGTCCACGTCCATCGGCACGACCGCATCGCCCCGCGCCAGTTCCAGCCCCGCCGTCAGGGCGATTTCCTTGCCGAAATTCCGCGACAGCTTGATGTATCGCACCCGCGCATCCTTGGCCGCCGCCTCGCGGATCACCTCGAAGGTGCGGTCCTTCGACCCGTCGTCGATGAACAGGATCTCCAGCGCGGCATCCAGCCCCGCCAGCTTGGCGCTGATTTCCTCGAGAAAGCGCGGGACAGCCTCTTCCTCGTTGAAGACCGGCACAATCAAGGTGAGGGTGTCACCCGAAATCGCCATCCTGCACCTCTGTTGGCCCATGCTATTAAATTTAATTAACATGATGCCACCGGCTTGGGCTACTTCTATCGCAAAACGAAGCCGTCGGGTGTGACATTGCCAAACGAACCGATCCGGTCCGAACTGCCCGCCAGCCTGATGGCGGCGCTGCAAGGCCTGTCGCGCGCGACCTCTCTTCCCCTCGATTTCCTGCTTTACGGCTGTGTCGGCGCCCTTGGTGCTGCGGTGCATTTTTCGCTGCTCGCGGTCCTGCTCAACGGCCTCGGCCTGCCCTTCCTGCCGTCGCATACGGCAGTGACCTTTGCGGTCATGGTGCTGAACTTCGTCCTCAACAACCGCTTCACCTTCCCCGGCCACCGCCTGCATGGCCGCGCCTTTGCTGCGGGGCTTTTGCGCTTTTGCCTCATCAGCAGCCTCGGCGCGCTGATCAACGTGGCGGCAGCCTATATCACCATCCGCCTCGCGCCCTTCTGGCCGCTTGCCACCCTTGTCGGCATTGCGGCGGGCACCGTCTGGAACTACCGCCTGTCCAAGCGGCACACATGGAAAGCCCACTGATGCAAAGCACGACCCAGACCGACCGCCTTCTGTGGATCGCCCTCGCCGCCGTGTCCTTTGCCACGGCCTTCCGCGGCCTCGGCTCTCCGGCTTCGGTGGTGTTCGACGAAAGCTACGGCACCTTCTGGGCCGCCTATTTCACGGGCGAGTTCTACATCGACATCCACCCCCCGCACCTGCGCCTTCTCTTCGCGGCACTCGCATGGCTTGGCGGCTATCACGGACAGGGGATGCCCGATTTCCAGCAAGCCTATGACGGCGCCTATTTCGTCGTTCAGCGCGGCTTCCTCTGCGGGCTTGCGGCCGCCTGCCCGCTTCTGATGGCGCGCATGGCGATCCTGATGGGGGCAAGCCGTTTCTGGGGCATGGTCGCGGGCTGGGCGCTGGTTTTCGACAACCTGCGCATTGCCGAAAGCCGCCTTGTCCTGCCCGATGGCCCGCTCATCTTCTGCGGCCTCGCCGCCGGAGTCTTTCTGGGCGAATGGCTGCGCAGCCGCAGTCTTGGCACGCTGCTGGGCACCGCCTTCTTCCTTGCCTGTGCCGTCTCGATCAAATGGACCGCGCTCGCCTTCCTCGTCCCCGTGTTCCTGATCCTGGGGCGCGAGGCGCTGGCCGGCCAGTTCCGCCGCTCGGTCGTCGCGGCCCTGACGATCTTTGCCGTCATCGGCGTCTGGTATGTCGCGGGCTTCGCCGCCCATCTGCTGCTTCTGCCCAATACCGGTTCGGGCGCGGATTTCATGATCCCCTCTTTCAACGCCCGCCTGCACGGCCACCCCGCCGCGACCGATGGCACGGTGCCGCTCGGCCTGTTTGCCGCCATAGCCGAACTCAACCGCACGATGGCCACGGTCGCCGGCAACGTGGGGGACCACCCCTATGCCTCGCGCTGGTATACTTGGCCGCTCGGCATACGCGGCGTTTACTACTGGACCGACAGCCTCGAACCGAACCTGTCGCGCATCTACCTCTTGCCCAACCTCGTCCTCCTGTGGACCACCACGCTTTTCATGGCCAAGCTCTTGCTCGACCAGCTCTTCCTCTGGACACGCCGCCCGCTGACCCTGTGGAAGACCGGCGAGGAATGCGCCCCCGCATGGATGGCCATCACCTACAGCGCCTTTTTCCTGCCCTATGCGCTGATCGACCGGCCCATGTTCCTGTATCACTACATGCCCAGCCTGACCTTTGCCGTCGCTGCCACCGCGGTCCTTGCCACGCGCCTCGGCCTGTCGCGCGTGACAGGATTCGTCTGGGTTGTGGCGCTTGCGGGCTTCTTTCTTTTCCTCAAGCCCTTCACCTATGGCGAACCGCTCACTCCGGCCGCCTACGAATCGCGCATGCTCTTCAAAACATGGCCTTAAGGGCGCTTTACCTGCCCAAATCCTGCCGCGCTTGGCTTGGCCTTCGCGCTAACGCCCTGATTTTCAAAAGCTAAAACTCGCCCTAAGGTTTAGTCTCTCAGCGCGAAATTGCCTTGCTTCGGTCGAACCAAGGTCGCGGTCCCACGGTCAATTACCTCCATCCGAGGTTCTGCCCGAGGGGGGATGTCATGCGCCAAATCCTACACCTCAGCGCGGTGCTGCGCAGCTTGCTGCCCGTAGCCGTGCTGATGTCTTTTGTAATGCCCGCTCACGCGATCGACGCGCGCAAGATGCACCGTGACCTTATTCCCGTGAAAGCAACGGTCTCCGCCCCTCCGGGCGCGACCAATCTGTGCCGCACCTATGAATGGGCCTGCGCCCGCACCGGCCGCGTCCAGCGCCTTGATATCGAGGCGTTGAAAACCGTCCAGCAGGTGAACCAAAGCGCCAACCGCACCGTCCGCCCGATCTCGGACCAGCGCCAATGGTCCGTCGCCGAACGCTGGAGCCTGCCGACCAGCCGTGGCGGTGATTGCGAGGATTACGTCCTCTACAAGAAGCTACGCCTGATCGAGGCAGGCTTCTCGCCCGATCAACTGCTCATCGCCACCGTGCTTGACCGGCAGAACCGTTCGCATGCCGTGCTGGTTCTGCGCACCGGCGCGCAAGATCTCGTGCTCGACAACATGACCGGCCGCATCAAGCCGTGGCGTGAAACCGGATACACCTTCCTGCGTCTGCAAGACCCCCGCCAACCCAGCCGCTGGGTCGCCGTGTTCGCAGGCGGCGTTATGGACCGCATCAGCTAAGCCGCGCGCGCGGGGCAGGGCATCCGCCCCCCCAAATGAAAAATGGCCGCCAAGGGCGGCCATTTCTCGTTTCTTCAGGTCCGATCACTCGGTCGGAGCGGTATCCGACGGAGCAGTATCCGACGGGGCGGTCTCCGAGGGTGCCGTATCAGACGGAGCCGTCTCGGCAGGGGCGGGGTCGGTGTTTCCACCGTTACCGTTGCCACCACCGTTACCGTTGCCACCGCCGTTGCCGTTGCCACCGCCGTTACCGTTGCCGGTATCAGTCGTCGTGGTGTCGGTCGGAGCGACAGCACCCGTGCCGCCGGTGCCACCATTACCACCGTTGCCACCATTACCACCGTTGCCACCATTACCGCCGGTGCCACCGTTGCCGGGGTTGGACGGGTCGGTGCAATCGGCGCCGCTGCATTCACCTTCATCGCCATTCCCATTGCCGTTGTTGCCTTTCGGCGTCGGCGAAGGAGCGGGCGTCGACGAGGGCGACGGCGAGGGCGAAGCGGAAGGCGACGGCGACGGGGTCGGCTCCGGAGTCGGAGTCGGCGGCGGCGGCGGCGGGGTCGGGGTTGCCGTCGGCGACGGGGTCGGGGTCGGTTCCGGCGTCGGAGTTGCCGTCGGCGTCGGTGTCGGTGTCGGTTCCGGCGTCGGAGTTGCCGTCGGCGTCGGTGTCGGTGTCGGTTCCGGCGTCGGGGTAGCCGTCGGGGTCGGGGTCGGGGTCGGTTCCGGCGTCGGGGTAGCTGTCGGCGACGGGGTCGGGGTCGGTTCCGGCGTCGGGGTAGCCGTCGGGGTCGGGGTCGGAGTCGTTTCCGGCGACGGCGAAGCGGTCGGGGTCGGGGTCGGGGTCGGAGTCGTTTCCGGCGACGGCGAAGCAGTCGGCGTCGGGGTCGGGGTAGCCGTCGGCGACGGGGTCGGAGTGGGGGTCGGCGTCGGCGTCGGGGTGCCACCGCCATCGGTCGGGGTGCCACCGCCACCCGGCTCGTCCGGGATCGTCGCGGTCGGCTCGTCTACGAACAGCAGCGCCACTTCGGGGCACTCGTTGCTCAGATACTCAAGGATGCGTGCGTAATCGGGACGTGCCTTGATCACCGCGATCAGCTTCTTGCCGAGCGGCGAATAAACGCACAGTTCCTGGGGAATTTTGACTTTGCGGACCTGCGCCTTGCCGCTCTCGGGCAGCACGAACAGCGTGGCGGCCGCGACCGAAGCAACGCAAAATGCTTTAACTACGGTCGAGCGGTAGGGCAAATAACCGAACTTGCGTCCCATGTGTGGCTCCTAAAGGAAGAAAACGCCGAGAAAAGCGGCATTAACTCTCATTAACATTCGTTAACGAGTCGGTCAAATTCCTGCCACATTCAGGCCACGATTAACCCTCAATCGGCCCCCTTTTCCGTTTTTGCGCCAAATTCGAAACCAAATTACAATCTTAGGTTGCGGGGTGTTTCCCATGCGAAAACAGTTGGACACAACTCAGCCACGAATCACGCGCAGTGATTCGGAGGTCGTTAACAAAATCCTTGCTTTCTGCCCTGTCAGGAGTATCTGAGTGAATGAACATTCATTCGCAGACCGAAGAACCGATGACAGCCGCCCCTCCCCTGCACCTCACCCATGCGCAAAGCATGGACCAGCGCAGCGCCGAAATCCTCGAAGGCGTGCGCCGCGCCTTTGCGGAAAAGGGATTCGACGGCGCCTCCATGCAAGACCTCGCCCGTTCCTGCGGCATGAGCGTCGGCAACTTCTACCGCTACTTCCCCTCGAAAGCCGCCATCGTCGCCGCCCTGATCCTGCGTGATCTGGCCGAGATGGAGGCGACCTTCCGCGAAATCCTGCGCTCGCCCGATCCGCTTTCGGGCCTGCGCGCCACCATCAACGCCCGCATCATGCAGGGCGACTGCGAAGGCGAAGGCCAGCTCTGGGCCGAGATCACCGCCGCCGCTTTGCGCAAAGCCGAAATCAGCGCCATCACCACGCATATGGAGCATGAAATAATCGGCTATCTCACATCTATCTTTGCCAAGGCAAAGAACCTCACCGAAGCTGACGCGCGCGAACGTTATTATCCGCAGGCCATGCTTCTGGTCATGCTGGTGAAAGCCAGTGCCATGCACCCCGCCGAAAACCCCCGCGCGCAGCAGCGCCTGACCGACCTTTTATTGCACACCGTCGCCCGCACGATCGACGATGTCGCCAATGACGATTTGAAAGGCTGATTTTAGATGCGTTCCCTTTTGATCCTTCCCGCCCTCATCTCCGCGCTCGCCGCTCCGGCCTTTGCCGCAGCCGAAACGCAGCCCGCCGCAGCGACGGTCGTCCTGCCCGCGATCACCGTCTCGACTGTCGCCTCGCGTCCCTTGCGTGACAGGGTGATCGTCTCGGGCCTCGTCGGCCCGGTCGAGGAAATCCGCGTCGCCCCGCTGATCGAGGGGCAGCCCATCGAAACCCTCCTTGCCGATGTGGGCGATCAGGTTCAGGCGGGCCAGACCCTCGCCACCCTGTCGAAAAGCACGCTCGAGTTGCAACGCAGCCAGTTCACCGCCTCGCTCGCCTCGGCCCGTGCCACCATCGCGCAGGCCGAAGCCCAGATGCTCGAGGCCCGCGCCAGCGCCGATGAAGCCCAGCGCGTCAACGAACGCACCGCCGCTCTGGTGAAACAGGGCGCCGCCAGTCAGGCTGCCGCCGATCAGGCCTCGTCCAACGCCATCGCAGCCACCGCCCGCGTGACGGTCGCCACCCAATCGCTCGAAGCCGCCCGCGCGCAGGTCGATCTGGTGCAGGCGCAACTCGCCAACCTCGAACTCAGCCTCGAACGCTCCGAGGTGAAAGCCCCCGTCGCAGGCACCATCACCCAGCGCAACGCCGTTGTCGGGGCCATCGCCTCGGGCGCTTCCCAGCCGATGTTCACGCTGATCCGCGACGGCGCGCTGGAACTCAACGCCGATGTCTCGGAAATCGACCTCACCCGCCTCGCCGTGGGCCAAAAGGTCAGCATGGTCGGCGTCGGCAGCACCGAACCGCTGTCAGGCACCGTCCGCCTCGTCGAACCCAGCATCGACCAGACCACCCGCCTCGGCCGCGCCCGCATCAGCATCGACCAGCCCGAACAGATCCGTCAGGGCATGTTCCTCGACGCCGAAATCCTCGTGGCCGAACGCGATGCCGTCTCTGTCCCCGTCACCGCCGTCGGCGCCTCGGCCGAGGGTGCCTCGGTCATGCTGGTCAAAGATGGCATCGTGTCGCGCGTGCAGGTCCAGACCGGCATCCGCGACCGTGGCTGGGTCGAAATCCTCTCGGGCGTGCAAGAGGGCGACACCATCGTGACCAAGGCAGGCGCCTTCGTCCGCGATGGCGACAAGATCAACCCCGTCCCGTCCGACGCGAACTGAGGGGGGCAAACGATGAACTTCTCCGCCTGGTCGATCCGAAACCCCGTAGCGCCGCTGCTCTTCTTCTTCATGATGCTTGTCCTCGGCTGGCAAAGCTTCAACACCCTGCCCATCACCCGCTTCCCCAACATCGACGTCCCCGTCGTCGCCATCACCGTTGCCCAGTCGGGCGCCGCTCCGGCGGAAATGGAAACGCAGGTCACCAAAAAGATCGAGGACGCGGTCGCCGGCATCACCGGCGTCAAGAACATCAACTCCACCGTGACCGATGGCGTCTCGACCACCGCCGTCGAATTCCGCATGGAGGTTCCCACCGACAAGGCCGTGCAAGACACCAAGGACGCCATCGACCGCGTCCGCGGCGACCTTCCCGGCGATATCGAGGCCCCCATCGTCAGCCGCGTCGATGTCGAGGGGCAGGCGATCATGACCTTTGCGGTCAGCGCCCCCGACATGACGATGGAAGAGGTATCCTGGTTCGTCGATGACATCATCGTCCGCGCCCTTCAGGGCCGCCCCGGCATCGGCCGCGTCGACCGCTACGGCGGGGCCGACCGTGAAATCCGCGTCCTGCTCGACCCGGTCAAGCTCGACAGCTACGGCATCACCGCCGCCGCCGTGAACGCGCAACTGCGCGCCACCAACACCAACCTCGGCGCGGGAAGGTCCGAACTCGGCGCGGGCGAACAGGCAATCCGCACGCTGGGCGATGCCGCCACCGTCGAAAAGCTGACCAACACCACCATCGCCCTGCCGTCGGGCCGCCATGTCCGCCTCTCCGACCTTGGCCAGATCATCGACACCTACGAAGAGCTTCGCTCCTTCGCCAAGGTGAACGGCGAACAGGTCGTCACCTTCGCCGTGTTCCGCGCCAAGGGCGCGTCCGAGGTGTCGGTGGCCGAAACCGTCAACGCCCAGCTCGACCTGCTGCGCCAGAAGAACCCCAACGTCACCATCACGCTGGTCGACGAAACGGTGTTCTACACCTACGGCAACTACGAATCCGCCCTGCACACCCTGCTCGAGGGCGCGCTTCTGGCCGTTCTCGTGGTGCTGGCCTTCCTCAAGAACTGGCGCGCCACGCTGATCTCGGCGGTGGCCCTGCCGCTCTCGGCGGTGCCGACCTTCTACATCATGGACCTGCTCGGCTTTTCGCTGAACCTTGTCAGCTTCCTTGCCATCACGCTGGCCACAGGCATCCTAGTCGATGATGCGATCGTTGAAATCGAGAACATCTCGCGGCACATCCGCATGGGCAAAACCCCCTACCGCGCCTCGATCGACGCGGCCGACGAAATCGGCCTTGCCGTCATTGCCACCACCTTCACCATCGTCGCGGTTTTCGTGCCGGTCTCTTTCATGCCCGGCATTCCGGGCCAGTATTTCCGCCAGTTCGGCCTGACGGTGGCCATCGCCGTGCTGTTCTCGCTGCTCGTCGCGCGCCTCATCACGCCGATGATGGCCGCCTACCTCATGCGGTCGAAAGACGCGCATGACGACAGCCACGGCGACGGCCCCTTCATGCGCGGCTATCTGCGGCTGGTCAAAACCACCACCTCGGGGCATCTGTGGATCATTCCCGCCCGCTACCTCACGCTGCTCGGCGCGTTCGGCGTGCTGGCCGTGTCGATCTTCTTCATGCTCAAGGTTCCGGGCAGCTTCCTGCCGCCCGAAGATGTCAGCCGCATCCCGATCTCGGTCGAACTGCCCCCCGGCGCGACCTTGGCCGAAACCGACCGCACCACCGAAGACATGGTGAAAACCATTCAGGCCATCGACGGCGTCGACAAGGTCATGGTGATCGGCGGCTCCTCTCCCACCGGAGACCGCGACATCCGGCGCGCCTCGGTGACGGTGCTGCTCGACCGTCTCGACCATTCTCTGGTGCTGAAACTCTCGCAGGTGGCCAACAAGATCCCGCTTCTGGGCCTGATCGTCCCCGATGCCGAAAACCACGGCCGCGCCACCCCGCAAAACGTGATCGAGGCGCAGATCTTCGAGAAACTCCACGCCATCCCCGATATCCGCGCCTTCAAGCTGAACGACCGTGGCGAGCGTGATCTTTCCTTCTCGATCCTTGCCGAGAACGAAGCCGACCTGAACCTCGCCGTGGCCCGTCTCGAAGCCGCGCTGTCCGGCGACCCGCTTCTTGCCAACGTCGCCTCCGAAGGCGCCCTTCCCCGCCCCGAGGTGCAGATCACCCCCCGCGCGACCGAAGCCGCCCGCCTTGGCGTCACCACGCAGGCCATCGCCCAGACCGTCCGTGTCGCCACCATCGGCGATGTCGACGCCGCCTTGGCCAAACTCTCCATCGACAACCGGCTGATCCCGGTGCGCGTCCGCCTGAACGATGCCAGCCGCGAAGACCTCGCCCGCATCGCCGCCCTGCGCGTGCCCACGGCAACCGGATCGGTGCCGCTCTCCACCGTGGCCGACATCAAGATCGCCGAAGGCCCGTCGATGGTCGACCGCCTCAACCGCGAACGCCGCGCCACCATCGGCGCGAACCTTCCCGTGGGTGTGGCGCTCGGCACCGCAAGCGACCGTTTCAAGGAACTCGCCGCTTCGGTCGAAATGCCGCCCACCGCCCGAATCCAGGAATCCGGCGATGCCGAGGTTCAGGCCGAACTGATGACCAGCTTCGGCAATGCCATGATCATGGGCCTGATGCTGGTGCTGACCGTGCTGATCCTGCTGTTCAAATCGGTCATCCAGCCCTTCACAATCCTCTTCTCGCTGCCCCTTGCCATCGGCGGCGTGGCGGCGGCGCTGATCCTGACCAGCAGCGCCCTGTCGATGCCGGTGCTGATCGGCATCCTGATGCTGATGGGCATCGTGACCAAGAACGCCATCCTGCTGATCGATTTCGCCATCGAGATGCGCCGTCAGGGCATGGACCGCTTCCAGTCCGTGATCGAGGCGGGCCACAAGCGCGCCCGTCCCATCGTCATGACCTCCATCGCCATGTCGGCAGGCATGCTCCCCTCGGCGCTGGGCGTGGGCGAGGGCGGGTCGTTCCGCGCCCCGATGGCAACGGCCGTGATCGGCGGCATCATCGTCTCGACCGTGCTGTCGCTGGTGATCGTTCCGGCCTTCTTCCTCATCATGGATGACCTGTCGCGCATCGTCGGCCGCATCTTCAGCCGCGTGATCGGCCCGAAAGAGGATGAACCCGAAGAACCCGCAGCCCATATCCTCGCCGAACGGATCGAGGATCTCTCGACCCGCGTCGATGCCCTGTCCGGCAAGCGCCCGTCGCTGCACGTGGCCGAATAGGAAACGGGCAGGCGCTTTACCCGCCTGCCCGTTCATACGCGTTTTCATACTCGCGCAAATATCCTCGGGGGTGAGGGGCGCGCCCGCGCGCCCCGAGGGGGCAGAAGGCCCCCTTGCCTAGAACGTCAGCCCCGAAAACCGCGACGGTTTCTGCGGCACGCCGGGCATCACGCACAGCATCTCGTAAAGCAGGTTCGCCCCGATCAGCGCCGTGTTGCCGCTCGTGTCATAGGGCGGCGACACCTCGACCAAATCACCCCCCACGATGTTCAGCCCCGCGCAGCCGCGAATGATCTCGAGCGCCTGCCACGTGGTCAGCCCGCCCACCTCGACCGTCCCCGTCCCCGGCGCAAAGGCAGGGTCAAGGCTGTCGATGTCATAGGTAATGTAGACCGGCGCATCCCCGATCTTGGCCCGCACCTGCGCCATCAGCCCGACCAGCGACTTGCCCCAGCACTCCTCGGCCTGCACCACGGTCCAGCCCTTGCCCCGCGCCCAGTCGAAATCGTCGGGGCTATAGCCCGTCCCGCGCAGCCCGATCTGGAACACCTTGTCGTTTTGCAGACACCCGTCCTCCCACGCGCGGCGGAACGGGCAACCATGCGCCACCGTCTCGCCGAACATCGTGTCGTTGATATCGGCATGCGCGTCGATATGGATCAGCGCCACCGGCCCGTGCTTTTCCTTCATCGCCCGCAGGATCGGCCAAGTCAGCGTATGGTCGCCCCCCAGCGTCAGGGGCTTGGCCCCATGCGCCAGAACGCCCCGATAATGCGCGGTGATGATATCGACCGTCTTTTTCAGATCGAAGGTGTTGACCGGCACATCCCCGATATCCGCCACCTGCAAATGCTCGAAGGGCGCGGCGCCCGTCGCCATGTTGAACGGCCGCAGCATCCGGCTTTCGTCGCGGATCTGGCGCGGCCCCAGCCGCGTGCCGGAACGGTTCGACGTGCCGTGATCCATCGGCACCCCGATGAAGGCCACATCCAGCCCCGCCGCCGTCTCTGCGCCGGGCAGGCGCATCATCGTCGCAGGCCCGCCGAAGCGGGGCATGTCATTGCCGCCCAAAGGTTGGTTGAACGCGCTCATTGCTCTTTTTCCTTCAGCCAGTTCCCGATGATCTCGCGGTGCCGCTCGCGCCCGTAGCTTTCGAAATGCCCGCCATGCACCACCCGCACGGGCAGATCATACAGCCGCACCATGCTGCGGTAATAGTCCGCCGCGTTGGAGTGGTAGGTGTCCTCGATCAACTCGCCATCATAGACGATATCGCCCGAAAACAGCACACCCGTCGCCGCCTCCCAAAGCGCGATCCCGCCGGGCGAATGGCCTGGCGTATGGATCACCTCGAAATGCCGGTCCCCGAGGTCCACCACATCCCCGTCCCACAGCAGCCGCGTCGCCGGTGCCGCCTTCACCGCATAAAGCGCCGACTGGTACGGGGCAGGGGGCAGACCCGTGAAAATCTCGTCCGTCACATAGGGCTCGGCCAGCGTGTTCACCCGCGTCGGGTTCCGCATCATCTCTGCCTCGGCCCCGTGGTACGACCGGCAGGGAAATTCGTGGTGGCAGCCGATATGGTCGAAATGCGTGTGCGACGCCACCGCCTCCAAAGGGCGCTCCGTCACCAGCGGCACCCAGTCGCGCAACGACACGACCCCCATCCCGCTGTCTACCAGCATGTCGCCATCACGGCCCCGCACATGCCAGACATTGCAGCGGTAAAAGGCGCGGATATGCGGCTCGTCGATCCAGGTCACCCCGTCCCCGACCGACCGCACGCGCCACCAGTCCCTTGGTCCGATCCGTTCCATCACAACACCACATGCGCGCTTGCGCCAAGGTCAAGCACCTGCCCCTCGGCCACCTCGGCCCCCTGCGGCAGATGCACGACCAGCACCATATCCGGTGCCGCCACGGGCACCACATGCGCCCGCACATAGCCGCCGAAGAACGCTGCATCCCGCACGCGGCACGGCCCCAGCCGCAGCGCGCCCGCCGTCGAAATCGCCTCGGGCCTTATGCACAGCACCCCGTCCGGCACCGCCATCATCCCAAGCGCCGACACCCCGCCCTTTACCTTGATCCGGTTCACTTCCCCCATGAACCCCGCCGCGAACAGCGACTTCGGGCGCATGTAAACCTCGCGCGGCGGCCCCTGATCCTCGATCTTGCCGCCATTCATCACCACGATCCGGTCGGCGATTCCCATCGCCTCTTCCTGGTCATGCGTCACATGCACAAAGGTCGTCCCCACCCGCCGCTGGATCGCCTTCAACTCGTCCTGCATGGCGCGCCGCAGCTTCAGGTCAAGCGCCCCCAGCGGCTCGTCCAGCAGCAGCACGTCGGGCGAAACCGCCAAGGCCCGCGCCAGCGCCACCCGCTGCCGCTGGCCCCCGCTCAGCTCGTGCGGCCGCCGGTCGCCCCGCCCGTCAAGACCCACCAGCGCCAGCATCTCCTCGGCCCGCGCCATCCGCTCGGCCTTGGCCACGCCGCGCATCCGCAAGCCGAAGCCCACGTTCTCGGCAAGGCTCATATGCGGGAACAGCGCGTAGTCCTGAAACACGGTCGTCGTGGGCCGCTCCTTGGGCGCGACCCCCGCCATATCCTTCCCGCCGATCAGCACCTGCCCGCGCGTCGGCTCGGCAAATCCCCCGATCAGGTTCAGCAAGGTCGTCTTGCCGCAGCCCGACGGGCCAAGCAGCACCACGAACTCTCCCGCCATGATTTCAAGCGACACGTCATCCAGCGCCAGCGCGCCACCATAGCGTTGCGAAACCCCGCGCACCGAAACCCCAGCGGTCATTTCGCCCTCCTGAAAACCAGCAATTCCAACGCCACAACCAGCGTGACCGAAACCAGAAACACCAGCGACCCGACCGCATTCGTGGCCGGAGACAACCCCGACCGCAGCATCGACCAGATTTCCACGGGCAAGGTCACATCAAAGCGCGTCAGCAGGAACGCGATGATGAACTCGTCCCAACTGAACGTGACCGACAGGAAGAACGCCGCCGCCAGCGGTGCCGCCAGCATCGGGGCCGAGATGTGCCACAGCACCTGCCACTCTGCCGCCCCCAGATCACGCGCCGCCCGTTCCGCGCTGCGCTGCTGGTCGCCCATCGCCGCAAAGCAGATGGCAAAACACAGCGGCAGGTTGATCACCACATGCCCCGCGCCCACCGTCCAAAGCGACAGCTTCACCCCCGCCGCGCCGAACATCGTCAGCAGGCCAAGCGCGATGATCAGATAGCTGACCGTCATCGGCGCGATCAGCACCCCCCGCATCAGCACAGACCCCGGCAACCGCACCCGCGCCAGCGCATGCGCCGCCAGAAATCCGAGGACAAGCGCAATGGCCGACGACACCACCGCAACCAGAAACGAATTGCCCAAGGCTGCCATCAGATCATCGTTGCCCAGCACCTTCTCGTACCAGCGCAGCGAAAAGCCCTGAAAGGGCGGCACGGGCAAACGCCCGTCCTGAAAGGAAAACGCCACCAGCACCGCCACGGGCAGGAAAACGAAGACATAGGCCAAGGCCATGTAGATCCAGCCAAGCACCCTCATAGCCGGTCCAGCCTCAGCCACCGCGCCGACAGGAAATAGGCCAGCGTCACCACCCCCATCAGCACGACCGACAAGGCACTCGCCAGCGGGAAATTCCCGCTCCTGCCCATTTGCAGCATGATCAGCTGCGGCAAGGTCAGCTCGGCATTCCCGCCCAGAATCTGCGGCGTGATGTAATCCCCGATGCACAGCACGAATGTCAGGAACGCCCCCGTCACCACCCCCGGCAAGGTCAGGGGCAGCACCACATGCCGGAATGTCTGCCACCGCCCCGCGCCAAGGTCCTGCGCCGCCCGCATGTAATTGGGCGATAGCTGGATCAGGTTCGCGTAAATGGTCAGCGTCAGCAGCATGACGAAGAAATGCACAAAGCCGATTACCGTCGCCGTGCGGGTCGACGCGATCTCGAGCGGCTCGGCAATCAGGCCCAGCCCCAGCAGCGTCTTGTTCACCACCCCGTTCTGTCCCAGCACCAGCAGCCACGAATAAGACCGCACCACGTATGACGTCCAGAACGGCAAGACCGCCATAAGCAACGCCAGCCGCTGCCACCGCGCAGGCACCCGAAAGGCGATGATCGCCGCCAACGGATAGGCCAGCACCACCGAGACCACGGTCACCAGCACCGTGATCTCAAGGCTGTTGACCAGCGCCTTGACCATCGTCCAGTCGGTGAACGCCCGCACATAGTTTCCGGCGCCAAAGCCATGCACGACCGTCCGCCCCTCCATATGGGCGAAGGAAAGCGCCAGCATCGCGACAAAGGGCAACACGAAGAACGCCCCCGTCCAGACAAGGGCCGGGGCCACCAGACCCCAGCCCAGACGCCGTTCTTTGGCTTCCAACGTCACTGGTTCAGCATCTCGGTCCACATGTCCTGCATCGCGGTATCGGTCGCGGCATCCGGAATCGGGTAAAGCTGCGCCCGCTTCAGGAACTCGGGCTGCTCATCCCAGCGCAGCACCGTCTTTTGCTCGGGCGTCAGCGCATCGCCGGCCTTGGCGTTGGCGGGCATCCCCCAGTAGCACGACGCCGTCGCCAGCCGCGCCTGCCCCTCGGGCGAGACGATGTATTTCACGAACTCCAGCGCCAGATCCGGCTGGGTCGTCCCCGCCACCACGCCGATCGACTGCGCCCAGCGCAAACCGCCCTGCTTGGGGATCGTCCAGTCGAGGTTCGGATTGTCCGCCGCCAGCACCGCCGTCAGCCATTCGCCCCCGCCCACGACGATATCCACCTCGCCCGTGGCCAGCGCCGTCTGCGCGCTCACCACATCCGACACCTGCTTGGACGCGGCGCGCAGCTTCATCAGCGGCTCCTTCAGCGCGGGCAGGGTTTCGGCGTTGATGTCGGCGGTGTTCACCCCCTGACCCAGCGCGACAAGCCCCAGAACCGGCAGGTAATAGTCGTAAATCCCGATCCGCCCGTCATACTTGCCGCCCGTCAGCGCGGCCATGTCCTGCATGTCGGCGGGGTCTACCTTGGTCTTGTCGTAGGAAATGGTGTTGTAGCCGAACTTCTCGGTCACGGCATAGGTCTTGCCGTCCACGGTGTTGTTCGCGGGCATGACCAGCTCGGGAAAGAAATCCGCCGTCGGCAACTGGTCGGCGGGAATCTCGGCCAGCTTTCCGGCTTCGACCGCACGGCCCACATCGACCGCGTCGATCACCAGCACATCCCAATCCCCCGGCTGGCTCTGGTCAAGGATCGCCATCCCCGCCGCCGTGCCCTCGTATTCCTTCAGGTTCACCTTGACCCCGAACTTCTCCTCGAAGGGCGCCACCAGCGACGGGTCGGTGTGGTCGCACCACACAAGGGCGTTCAGTTCCTGACCAAAGGACGGGCTGGCAAGCGCCAGCAAGGCAACGGCGGTCAACGGCAGGCGGGACGTCAGAACCATCAAATCTCTCCATGTCGGGGTTAATCCGCGCTTCTGCGGCGCTCTCAGAAAATAATTGAGTTCGTTCATTTTTGAAGTCAATGTCAAAACAGCAATAAACTCATAGGCACCCATGACCGGCCTGCGCGAAAGACAGAAAGCCCACAGAACGCGGCGTATCCTTGAAACGTCGTCGCAGCTTTTCCGTCAGGTCGGCTATGGCGCGGTGCGCATCGACGACATCGCGCGCGCGGCCGAAATCTCGGTCGGCACCTTCTACAACTACTTCGAGACAAAGGGTGATCTTCTCCTCGCCATCGTCTCGATGGAGGTCGAGGAGGTCCATGATTTCGGCAAGACCCTTCTCGCCGACCCGCCCGCCGATGTGGCCCGCGCCCTCGCGCGGCTGATCGGCGGCTATTACGACCACTCGCTTGTCTACCTGTCGAAAGAGATGTGGCGCACCGCGATGGCGATCACCATCGAAGCCCCCGCCACCCGCTTTTCCACCCGCTTCACCGACCTTGACCGCATGCTGACCGATCAGGTCTGCGCCCTTCTGGCCGAACTCCAGCGCCGCGCGGTGGTCCGTCCCGATATCGACACCCGCGCGCTGGGCGAGGTGGTGTTCAACAACCTCAACGCCATGTTCATCGAATTCGTCAAGGACGACGCGATGACCCTGCCGCAGCTCAACGACTGCGTGGCGCGCCAGAACGCGCCGCTTGCCGCGTTGATCTCGTGCTAGGCTTTACGCCGCACCCGTTCCGCGATTAGCTGCGCCCTGAACCATAGGGGTGCGCGATGCTATCCGCCTTTCTTCCCTCCGCAGGCCGCCTCGTCCCGCTCCCCGCAGGCGAACCCCTGTCGCGCGCCGTCTGGATCGACCTGTTCCAACCCACCCCGGACGAGGCCGCCGCCGTCGCAGCCCTTGGCCTCGACGTTCCGACCCTTGCCGACATGGAAGAAATCGAGATTTCGAACCGCCTCTACCGCGAAGGCGCTGTCGATTGCATGACCGTGGTCCTGACCGGCCATTCCCAGACCAACACGCCCATTTCAGGCCCCGTCAGCTTCATCCTCGGCCCCGACCGGCTGGTGACCGTGCGCCACCACGCCTCGCGTCCGTTTGAAACCTACCCCACCCGCGCCGACAAATTCGCCCTCGGCTGCACCCGCAGCCACGCGGTTTTCCTGTCCTTGGTCGAGGAAATCACCGGCCGCCTTGCCGATCTGCTCGAATCCGCGGGCCGCAGCCTCGACACGCTCGGCAACGCCATCCACGACACCCCGCGCCGCAGCCGCGCACAGGAACGGCTCGAAGTGGCCCTGCGCCAGCTTGGCCGCGAAGGCCACCTGATCGGCATCCTCCGCCTCGCGCTTCTCACGCTTGACCGCGCGCTTGGCTTCTACGCCCAGAACGACCGCGACCCGGCGCAGGACAACACCGTCAAGGCCCTGCGCCGCGACGTGAACGCCCTCGAGGTTCACACAGATTTCCTCTCGGCCCGCATCGCGCAGGCGACCGATCTCACGCTCGGCATGATCAACCTCGCGCAGAACTCGACGGTCCGCATCGTCTCGGTCGTGGCGGTGCTGTTCTCGCCGCCCATGCTGGTGGCCAGCATCTACGGGATGAACTTTGCCCATATGCCCGAACTGCCCCAGCCTTGGGGCTATCCGGCGGCGCTGCTTGGCATGGTCGCATCCTCGGCCGTGGCTTGGGCCTATTTCCGCTGGAAGAACTGGCTTTAACCCTTCACCAGCCGCGCCATGAAAAACCCGTCCATACCGCCGCGCTCGGCCCAGTAATCGGGCCGCAACCGCAGCCCGTCCGAGGGCGTCCACCACTCGGGCTGCACCCCCGCGATCTCGACCCGCTCGACCCGAAGGGCAGGGTGCCGCACCAGCGCGGCCGCCAACTGCGCCTCGCCCTCGTCCTGCAAGACCGAACAGGTGCAGAACACCACGCGTCCCCCGTCCCTGACCAGCGCCAGCGCCCGATCCAGCATCGCCGCCTGCAACGTCACCAGTTCCGCCAGTTCCGACCCGTCCTTGACGAAGGGCAGGTCAGGATGCCGCCGTATCGTCCCCGTGGCCGAACAGGGCGCATCCAGCAGCACCGCATCGAACAGCCCTTCGGGCTGCCATTGCAGCGCATCGGCCACGACCAGCTCGGCACGCAACCCCGTCCGCGCAAGGTTCTCCCTCACCCGCTCCATCCGCGGGCCCGAGATATCAAGCGCCGTGACCAAAGCCCCCGCATCGGCAAGCTGCATCGTCTTGCCCCCCGGTGCGGCGCAAAGGTCCAGCACCCGCTCGCCCTTTTGCGGGGCCAGCAGCTTTACCGCCAGCGCGGCGGCGGCATCCTGCACCCACCAACCGCCCGTCGCAAATCCTGCCAGCGCCGAAACCTGCCCCGCATCGGCCAGCCGCAGGCTGCCGGTGGGCAAAACTTCGCCCTCCGGCGCCTCTCCCCCCGCCCGCAGCGTCAGGTCAAGCGGCGGCACGGCGGCTTGCACGGCCTCGATCGCGGCCACGACCTCGCGGCCCCATGCGTGAACCAGCGGCTGGCGCAGCCAGCGCGGCATCTTCTGCACCGCCAAACCGTCGAACGGATTTTCCGGCACCTGCCGCAACACGGCGTTGACCAGCCCCGCCATATGCCCCGTGCGCTTGCCGCGCCGGACAATCTCGACCGCCGCATTCACCACGCCATGCGCGGCCCCGCCCATCGCCAGTTCGGTGACCGCCAGCCGCAAGGCATTTTGCACCACGCGCGGCGGCGCCTTGCGCATGTGCTTTTCCAGAACCTTGTCGGCCTGCTCCACATGGCGCAGCGTCGCCAGTGCCAGCCGCTGCGCCCGCGCCCGGTCCGACGGGGTCAGCCCCGCCAGCGGTCCCTGACCGTCGGCCACGGCCTGCGCCATCAACTGCCCCTCGGCCAGCACCGCGCCCAATAGGCCAACCGCTGCCGCCCGCGCCGCCAATCCCTCTGCCGCCATGACCCGCACCCTTGTTGCCTTGGCCCAACGACGTATATCAACACGGCAGAAACAGGAACCCGCCATGTCCGACGAAAAAGCCCTTCCCCCCGCAGCCCTTCCCCCCGCAGCTCTCCGCGCCTTGGCCGAGGCCGAAGAACGGCGCAAGGCTGCCAAACCGGCAGACCTCCCCCCCGAACTGGGTGGCCGCGACGGCCCCGAACCCGTGCGCTACGGCGATTGGGAGAAGAAAGGTCTCGCGATCGACTTCTAGCGGATGCTGAAGGCGGCCGATTCCCCCGCGCCCTTGTCGACGGTAAACCGCACCGCGCCATCCCCCGCCTCGACCAGCTGGCAATTCAGCGGGATGGGATAGCCCGACCAGTCCATCTCGCGGCAGAAATAGCCGTCCCGCCATTCCCACGTTCCGGTCACATCCCAGCCCAGCGCATTGCCCTTGATCGCGCCATCCGGCTCGACGATCAGCGAAATGCCCAAAAGCCGCATCCGCAGCTCTTTCCCCGCCACCGTGTTCAGGAACTGGTCGCGCTCGCTGATACGCGCATAGCCGTCCGCCCGCGCGATGGCGGGCAGCAGCAGGGCCACAAGGATAAGTCCGAAACGCATCTGAACCCCCGATCAACGGGATTTCTACGCATCACTCCGGCGAATGGATCAATCCGCCGCCGGGCGGGGGCCGACTCACAGCCCCAGCACATCCATCATATCATATTGGCCGGGTTTCTGCCCCTGCCCCCACAGCGCCGCGCGGATCGCCCCTCGGGCAAAGATGGTCCGGTCCGTCGCCACATGCCGCAGCACGATCCGTTCGCCATCGGCGGCGAACAGCACGTCATGCTCGCCCACGATATCCCCGCCGCGAATGGCGCTGAACCCGATGGTCCCCCGCTCCCGCGTGCCCGTGATCCCGTCGCGCCCCGACACGCGGGCATCGTCAAGGCTGACGCCCCGCCCCTCGGCGGCGGCCTGCCCCAGCATCAGCGCCGTGCCGCTTGGCGCGTCGACCTTCATGCGGTGATGCGCCTCGATCACCTCGATATCCCAATCGGCATCCAGCGCCGCGGCCACCTTTTGCGTCAGCTTCACCAGCAGGTTCACGCCCAGCGACATATTCCCCGCCCGCACGATCACCGCATGGCGCGAGGCCGCGTCGATCCTGGCCAGATGCGATGCCTCAAGCCCCGTCGTGCCGATCACATGCACCGCCCGCGCCTGCGCGGCCAGCGCCGCAAACTCGACCGTCGCGGCAGGGGCGGTAAAGTCGATCACCGCCTGCGCCTTGGCAAAGGCCTCAAGCGGGTCGTCCGTCACGGTTACACCCAGCGCCGCCCCGCCCATGCATTCGCCCACATCGCGCCCCACCCACGCATGGCCCGCCCGTTCGACACAGGCCACCAGCCGCGCCCTGTCATGGGCCATGACGCCCTTGACCAGCATCTGCCCCATGCGCCCCGAAGCGCCCGTAATCACGATACCCGGCAGATCCATGCCAACCCCCATGCTTTGCCCCGCTTTAGCCCGAACCCGCCCTGCGATAAACCCTGCCGTTGCGCCGCAGCCCCAAAACCCCTATGTGAGCGCCATGTCAAAACGTCCCGCCCAATCCCAAAGCTCCAAGCAGCGCCAGTTGCGCGTCGGCGAACTCATCCGCCGCACGCTTTCTGACATGCTCAACAGGGCCGAGATCCACGATCCCGACCTGAACCGCATGTCCATCACCATCGGCGAGGTGTCCTGCTCGACCGACCTCAAGGTGGCGACGATCTACGTCATGCCGCTGATGGGCACGGCATCGGTGGAAGAGGCCGTGGCCGCCCTCGCGCGCAACGCCTATGAACTGCGCCGCCGTCTGGGCAAGGAAATGACACTGAAATACGCGCCCGAACTGCGCTTCCTGCCCGACCTCACCTTCGACCGCCTTGACGAAACCCGCCGCCTTTTCGCGGACAAGGTCGTGCAGCGCGACATCGCCGCCAAGGACGAGGACGAGGACGGGGACGGGGACGGGGCCTGACGCCATCCCGACATTTCAGGCACGGGTCATGCCCGCCCCCCGCAGGGCGGGTGCGGCCCCTGCGCCAGACGCACGGGCGTCGCTGTCCCCACCGTCAGCCAGAAGCGTGCAACACGGGTTGCGCGCTTGCCCTGCCGTCGGCGGCATCCTCAGCGATCGTGAAAGAAATCGTGGATCACCTGCGCCATCGCCTCTGAAATCCCGTCCACCGCCATCAGGTCCGACACGCCCGCCCGCGCCACGGCCTTGGCGCTGCCGAAATGCGCCAGAAGCGCGCGCTTCCGTGTCGCCCCGACCCCCGGCACATCGTCAAGCGGCGTCACGCTGATCGCCTTGGACCGTTTCGCCCGATGCGCGCCATTGGCCCAGCGGTGCGCCTCGTCGCGCAAACGCTGCACGAAATACAGGACCGGGTCGTTCCGCTGCAACGCAAAGGCAGGCTCGCCCGGCCGATAGAACTCTTCCTTTCCCGCGTCGCGGTCGATCCCCTTGGCCACCCCGATAAAGGGAATGTCGTCCACCCCCAGCTCGGCCATGATCTCGCCCACCGCCGAAACCTGCCCCGCACCCCCGTCGATCAGCAAGAGGTCGGGCCAGGCGTCGGTCTTGCGGTCGGGGTCCTCTTTCAGCAACCGCTCGAAGCGCCGCGTCAGCACCTCTTTCATCATGCCGAAATCATCGCCCAGCGCGCCCGCCTTCGACTTGATGTTGAACTTGCGATACTGGCCCTTGATGAATCCTTCGGCTCCGGCAACGACCATGCCGCCCACGGCGTCCGACCCCTGGATATGCGCGTTGTCGTAAATCTCGATCCGTCTCGGCGGCGCGTCCAGATCGAAGGCATCCGCCAAACCCTGCAACAGCTTGGTTTGTGCCGCCCCCTCGGCCATCCGCCGCGCCAGCGATTCCCTCGCGTTGCGCGCCGCGTTCTCGACCAGCTCGGCCTTTTCGCCCCGCAGCGGCACGGCCAGCTCCACCTTGCGCCCCGCCCGTTCGGCCAGCATCTCGGCCACCAGATCGGGGTTCTCGACGGCATGCGACAGCAGCACCAGCCTCGGCGGCTCCTTGTCGTCATAGAACTGCGTGACAAAGGCTTCCAGAATTTCGGCCTCCTCGGCCCCCGCCCCGGTGCGCGGGTAGAAATCGCGGTTCCCCCAACTCTGGTTGGCGCGGATGAAAAAGACCTGCACACAGGCCTGCCCGCCCTCGAGGTGCAGCGCGATCACATCCGCCTCGGCCACGCCCTTGGGGTTGATCCCCTGCGCCTGCTGCACATTGGTCAGCGCGCGGATACGGTCGCGCAGGGCGGCGGCCCGCTCGAATTCCATCGCTTCCGATGCCGCCGCCATCGCCGTGGCAAGCTCGGCCTGTATCTGCGTCGACTTGCCCGACAGGAACTGCTCGGCATCCGAAACCTGTGCCGCATATTCCGCCTCGGTCACCTTGCCCACACAAGGCGCCGAACAGCGTTTGATCTGGAACAGCAGGCAGGGCCGCGTCCGGCTCTCGAACATCGGGTCGCTGCATGTCCGCAGCAGAAACACCCGCTGCAACTGGTTCAGCGTCCGGTTCACCGCCCCCGCACTGGCAAAGGGGCCAAAGTAGCTGCCTTTCTCGCTCCGCTTGCCGCGGTGCTTCTTGATCTGCGGGAAACCATGCTCCTTGCCGATCAGGATATTCGGAAAGCTCTTGTCGTCGCGCAGCAGCACGTTGTAGCGCGGCTTGAGCTGCTTGATCAGGTTCTGTTCAAGCAGCAGCGCCTCGGTCTCGGTCCGCGTGGTCAGGAACATCATCGACGCGGTTTCCGAGATCATCCGCGCGATCCGCCCCGAATGCTGGTTCGACGGGCGGGAATAATTCGTAACCCGCGCCTTCAGGTTCCGCGCCTTGCCGACATAAAGCACCTCGGCCTTGGCGTTCAGCATCCGGTAAACCCCGGGCGATCCGTCGAGCGACCGCAAATAGCCGTGAATCACCGCATGCCCCGTCGGCACGCGCGCCTCCGCGCCCGTCTTGGCAGGCGTCCCGGTGGCACCTTCGGGCGTCTCGGCCCCGTTGTTCTGCACGTCTTCGGTCACGGTCCTTACACCTATATCACCGAGTCATCGATTCTACCCACGGCTGCACTGACCTCGCGGCAAAGGGCAAGAGCAAAGCTGTCCACGCTTTCTGTGGATAACTTCGTGGGCAAGTTTTCCGGATCGCCGGATTCTCCTTGTTTTTGGCCCTGTTCGCTACGCTGCCTAATTTTTAGGCGAATTTGTAACGTATTGATTTCATGGGAAAGAATTTTGATCGCCCGGCAAATCTTTGATAAACTTAACGAATTCGTGACAGCTCGTCATCCTGTCTGCCCAAAGTGGACAACTCAGTGTCGCCATCCCCTTACAGTTACTCCACATCCAGCGCATCGGGCGTTTGCCAGCCCAGATGCTGCCCGCCATCCACGGCGATCATCTGCCCCGTAACGGCAGGGGAATCGAGCAGAAAGCCCAGCGCCGCGCAGATATCGGCCTCGTTCGCGCCACGGCCCAGAACCGTCGCCGCCCGCTGCCTCGCAAATTGCTCCGCGCTCTGCCGCCCGCCCCGCAATGTCGGCCCCGGCCCGATGCCGTTCACCCGCACATCCGGCGCCAGCCCTTGCGCCGCCGTGCGTGTCAGCGCCCAAAGCCCCATCTTGGCGATGGTATAGGTCGAAAACTCCGGCGTCGGCTTCAGCACCCGCTGGTCAAGCATGTTGACCACCAGCCCCCGCGCCCGAGGTTCGCCGTTCCCGTCGGTCTCGGCGGGCAGGGCCTGCGCCGCGAATCCCTGTGTCAGCAGATAGGGCGCGCGCAGGTTCGATTCCATATGCCGGTCCCACCCCTCGCGGGTCGAACTGCGCAGATCGTCATGCTCGAAAATGCTTGCGTTGTTCACCAGCACCGTCAACGCCCCGCCCAACCCCTCGGCCGCGCGGGCGACCAGCGTCGCCGTCTCGGCTTCCACCAGCAGATCGGCCCGCAGCGCCACCGCCTGCCGCCCCATCGCCCGGATTTCGGCAACCACGGCCTCGGCCTCGTCGCGGCTGCGGGCGTAATGGACTGCCACGTCATATCCGCGACCTGCCAGATAAAGCGCCATCGCCCGCCCCAGCCGCTTACCCGCACCCGTCACCAAAGCCCGCATCACGCCCTCTTCTTGCAGTCGCACCCGCCCTTGCCGACCAGATAGCGCCCGCAGCGCGGACAGGTAGAGGCTTTCGGCAACTGCCGCCGGATGATGCGCCGCATCGCACTGGGCGCAATGGCGTTTCCGATCATGCCGATGGCGACCATGACCAGCAGAAAGAAGATCGCGCCCTTGATCATAGCCCGTACCGCGCCCAAAGGGCGCGTTCCTCGACACCCTGCAAAAGCCCGTCGGTCGCCGCCATGCCCAGACGCTGGAGCAGGCTGCGCCTTTGCCCGAACGGCACCAGCCGCACCTTCTCGCCGTACAGCGCCTTCAGCTTCGGCACCGCATGGCCCAGCCCGTCGACCAGCCCCAGCGCCACCGCCTGCTGTCCCACCCAGACATCGGCGTTGAACAGGTCCGCCCCCGCGTCCAGCCGCACCCCGCGCCGCGCCTTCACATGGTCGATGAACGCCTGATGGATCGGCTCCTGCAAGGCGCGCAAACGCTCCACATCCTCGGGCTTCTGCGGCAGGAACGGGTCGGCGAAACTTTTCGACCGCCCCGCCGTCACCACCCGCCGCTCGACCCCCTGCCGCGCCATCAGCTCGGGAAATCCGAACGACGCGAAGATGACCCCGATCGACCCGACGATGCTTGCCGGATCGACCCAGATGTCATCGGCGGCACAGGCCAGCCAATAGCCCCCGCTCGCCGCCACATCCTCGACAAAGGCGTGGACCGGAACCTGCTTCTCGTCAGCCAGTCGCCGGATGCGCGCCGCGATCAACGACGACTGCACCGCCGACCCTCCGGGCGAATTGACGACAAAGGCCACCGCCGCAGGCTTGCCCCGCGCAAAGGCCCGCTCGATCAACGGCGCAAGGCCGGCATCCGACAAACCGCGCGCTCCCCCGCCGATCGCGCCCGAAAGGCGGATCACAGGCACATAGGCGGGCTTCGGAATGAATGGGATAAGATGTTTCATCCCCAAGACGTAAGCCCCCCGCCCCTTGCGGACAAGCGGCGAATGGGGTCAGGCTCGTCACATGATCGACAAGCTGGAAATGTTCATCGCCCTCGCAAACGAGCGCCACTTCGGCCGCGCGGCCGAGGTGTGCGGCGTGACCCAGCCCACCCTTTCCTCTGCCATCCGCCAGCTCGAAGACCAGCTTGGTGTGCAACTCGTCTTTCGCGGATCGCGCTTTCAGGGGCTGACCCCCGAAGGCCAGCGCGTCCTCGACTGGGGCCGCCGCATCGTGGGCGACATGCGCGCGCTCAAGGATGAAATGCGCACCGTCCGCGCGGGCCTGTCGGGCAACGTCCGCATCGGAGTCATTCCCACCGCCTTGCCGATGATCGCGGGCCTGACCGCGCCTTTCATCGCCCGCCACCCCAATGTCCGCGTCTCGATCCTGTCGCGCACCAGCGCCGAGATCCTGTCGGGCATCGAATCCCTCGACCTCGATGCAGGCATCACCTACCTCGACAACGAACCCCTTGGCCGCGTGGCGCAGATCCCGCTTTACGCCGAATTCTACCGCCTGCTCTGCGCCGCCTCCTCCCCCCTCGCCGACCGCGAAAGCGTGTCATGGGCCGAGGTGGCCGAACAGCCGCTTTGCCTGCTTACGGGCGACATGCAGAACCGCCGCATCATCAACCAGCATCTGGCCGAGGCCGGGGCGCGCGTCACGGCGCAGGTCGAAAGCAACTCGACCATCGCACTGACCGCCCATGTGATGACAGGGCGCTGGGCCTCGGTCGTGCCGCGCGAACTGGCACTGATGTTCGCGGGCGGCGGCCAGCTGCGCGCCATTCCCATCGTGGAACCCGAGGTCGAGCATACCGTCGGCCTTATCGCCGCCCGCCGCGACCCGCTGACCCCCGTCCTCGCCGCGCTGATCGCGGAAGCCGAGCGGTTCGGGAAGATGTCGGGGCTGTAAGCCATGACTGAAAATGGCAAAGGCGCGTGCCTTTGCCACGCGCTGCGGGGTCCGCAATTCGCCGGTGGCCCAAAGGCCACCGGCCAGCGCCCGCCCCGCCCATGGCGGGCGCTTCTCGCCCGCCGGGGCAGGCGCTGGCCTCTGTCGTTCCTCGTGGCAGCGGATCCAGGGTGACAGGCTGCGCCTAGGGCGGGGAAACGCGGGTCGCGTTTCCTTTTCCGCCCCCACGGGGCGGGTGCACGTATACAAGCCCCCCCGGTTCGGCCGCGCCCCTACCGTTCCCCATCCCCGCTCAATAGACGCCATCTATCAAACAACGGGAAATCGATATTGATTCCCCTATCAAACGGCGTATCACCCCTGTAACGAACAAAGGGCCCGCCATGACTCTGCAAACCGCCGAAATCCTTTCCCGCGTCGATGATATCCTCGCCGCGCATGACGGGCTGGAAGGTCCGCTTCTTCCCATCCTCCACGCCATTCAGGAAAGCTTCGGTTACGTCCCGCAAGACGCCCTTCCCGTGATCGCGAAAAGCCTGAACCTCTCCCGCGCCGAAGTGCATGGCGTCATGTCCTTCTACCACGACTTCCGCGAAGACCCCGCAGGCCGCCACGTCCTGAAACTCTGCCGCGCCGAGGCGTGCCAGTCGATGGGCGCAGACCGCGTCGCCGCCCATGCGCAGAACAAACTGGGCATCGAATGGCACGAAACCACCCGTGACGGTCAGGTCACGCTGGAACCCATCTTCTGCCTTGGCCTCTGCGCCTGCGCCCCCGCCGCCATGATCGACGGCAAACTCGTCGGCCGCGTGGACGAAGCCCGAATCGACAGCATCCTCGCAGGGGTCAGCGCATGAAAATCTACATCCCCCGCGACGCCGCCGCCCGCGCCCTCGGCTCTGACGAGGTCGCCGCCGCCGTTCAGGCCGAAGCCGCAAAGCGCGGCCTCACCGTCCAGATCGTCCGCAACGGCTCGCGCGGCATGGTCTGGCTCGAACCGCTGGTCGAGGTGGAAACCCCGAACGGCCGCACCGCCTTTGGC
This sequence comes from Paragemmobacter straminiformis, assembly GCF_014243445.1. Taxonomy (GTDB): domain Bacteria; phylum Pseudomonadota; class Alphaproteobacteria; order Rhodobacterales; family Rhodobacteraceae; genus Paragemmobacter; species Paragemmobacter straminiformis. Next base: position 23,159 of record NZ_JACLQD010000003.1, on the reverse strand, counting down.
CCGATGACCGCAGCCGATGTCGCGCAAATCTTCGACGGCGGCCCCCTTGCCCTCGGCCCGACCGACGCGCTGCCGTGGATGGCGCAGCAAACCCGCCTCACCTTTGCCCGCGTGGGCCTGATCGACCCGCTCTCGCTGTCCGATTACGAAGCCCACGGCGGCCTTTCGGGCCTGCGCCGCGCGCTGGGCATGGACCGCCCCGCCATCGTGGCCGAGGTCACCGATAGCGGCCTGCGTGGCCGTGGCGGCGCGGGCTTCCCCACGGGCATCAAGTGGAAAACCGTCTCCGAGGCCAAGGCCGACCAGAAATACATCGTCTGCAACGCCGACGAAGGCGACAGCGGCACCTTCGCCGACCGTATGCTGATGGAGGGCGACCCCTTCACCCTGATCGAAGGCATGGTCATCGCGGGCCTCGCCACGGGGGCAACCAAGGGCTACGTCTACATCCGCTCCGAATACCCCGACGCGATCGAGGTGATGTCCGAAGCCGTGATCCTCGCCCGCAAGGCAGGCGTCCTCGGCGCTGCGGTCATGGGGTCGGCCCATGCCTTCGACATGGAAATCCGCGTCGGCGCAGGCGCCTATGTCTGCGGCGAGGAAACCTCTCTCCTCAACTCGCTCGAAGGCAAGCGCGGCGTCGTCCGCGCCAAGCCGCCGCTGCCTGCGCTGCAAGGCTTCCTTGGCCGCCCGACCGTGGTCAACAACGTGATCTCCCTCGCCACCGTTCCGGTGATTTTCGAACGCGGCGCGGCCTTCTACAAAGACTTCGGCCTTGGCCGCTCGCGCGGCACAATCCCGCTGCAAATCGCGGGCAACGTGAAACATGGCGGCCTGTTCGAATGCGCCTTCGGCCTCACCCTCGGCCAGATCGTCGACGCCATCGGCGGCGGCACCATGACGGGCCGCCCCGTCAAAGCGGTGCAGGTCGGCGGCCCGCTGGGCGCCTATTTCCCCCGCGCCCTTTTCGACACGCCCTTCGGGTATGAGGAATTCGGCGCGAAAGAGGGGCTGATCGGCCACGCCGGACTCGTCATCTTCGACGACTCGGCCGACATGCTGAAACAGGCCCGTTTCGCGATGGAATTCTGCGCCATCGAATCCTGCGGCAAATGCACCCCCTGCCGGATCGGTGCCGTGCGCGGCGTCGAAACCGTCGACCGCATCGCCAAGGGTGACAGCGCCGCCATCCCGCTGCTGACCGACCTTTGCAATACCATGAAATCGGGGTCGCTCTGCGCCCTTGGCGGCTTCACCCCCTATCCGGTGATGTCCGCCCTGACCCACTTCCCCGATGACTTCGCCCCCATGAAGGAAGCCGCCGAATGACCGAAAAGGTTCAGGGACCGGCGTCCTACTTCCCCTCGATCGAAAAGAAATACGGCCAGCCGATGCAGCACTGGTTCGACCAGATCGCAGATCGGCTGGACCATTCGCACATGCAGATCGTTTCCTTCCTCAAGGAAGCCCACGCGATGGGCCACGGCCATGCCAATGCCATCGTGGCCCACCAGCTTGCCAAGAAAAAAGGTGCCTGAGATGAAAGACTTCATCATCCCCGACCGCGATTTCGGCACCCCCGCCGCAAAGTCCAAGACGATGGTCACGCTGACCATCGACGGCTTCGACATCACCGTGCCCGAGGGCACCTCGATCATGCGCGCCGCCGCCGAAATCGGGATCACCGTTCCGAAACTCTGCGCCACCGACAGCATCGACGCTTTCGGCTCCTGCCGCCTGTGTCTGGTGGAAATCGAAGGCCGCGCCGGCACCCCCGCCTCCTGCACCACCCCCGTCGCACCGGGGCTCAAGGTCCACACCCAGAACGCCAAACTCAAGCAACTCCGCCGCGGCGTGATGGAGCTTTACATCTCCGACCACCCGCTCGACTGCCTGACCTGCTCGGCCAACGGCGATTGCGAATTGCAAGACATGGCGGGCGCCGTCGGCCTGCGCGATGTGCGCTACGAAGCCGTGGAAACCCACTTCAAGGCCAAGAACACCTCGGGCGAGGCGAACCCCCAATACCTGCCGAAAGACGACTCCAACCCCTATTTCTCCTACGACCCCGCCAAGTGCATCGTCTGCTCGCGCTGCGTCCGCGCCTGCGAGGAAGTGCAGGGCACCTTCGCGCTGACGATCGAAGGCCGCGGTTTCGACAGCCGCATTTCCTTCGGCGCCAAAACCGATACCGCCATCACCTCCGACTGCGTCTCTTGCGGTGCCTGCGTTCAGGCCTGCCCGACCGCGACCCTGCAAGAAAAGTCGATCATCGAAATCGGCACCCCCGAACGCTCGGTCATCACCACCTGCGCCTATTGCGGCGTCGGCTGCTCGTTCAAGGCTGAAATGCGCGGCGACGAACTCGTCCGCATGGTCCCCTACAAACACGGCAAGGCCAACCGCGGCCATTCCTGCGTCAAGGGCCGCTTCGCCTATGGCTACGCGTCGCACAAAGACCGCATCCTCTCGCCCATGATCCGCGACTCCATCAACGACCCGTGGAAAGAGGTGTCCTGGCCCGAGGCGATGGAATTCGCAGCCAACCGCATGAACGGCCTGATCGCGAAACATGGCCGTCATTCCGTCGGCGTCATCACCTCGTCCCGCTGCACGAACGAGGAAACCTTCCTCGTGCAAAAGCTCACCCGCGCGGTGTTCCAGAACAACAACACCGACACCTGCGCCCGCGTCTGCCATTCGCCCACCGGCTACGGCTTGGGCCAGACCTTCGGCACCTCTGCCGGCACGCAGGACTTCGACTCGGTCGAAGAAACCGATGTCGTCATCCTGATCGGTGCCAACCCGACCGATGGCCACCCCGTCTTTGCCAGCCGCCTGAAAAAGCGCCTGCGCGCCGGGGCCAAGCTCATCGTCGTCGACCCGCGCCGCATCGACCTTGTCGACAGCGCCCACATCAAGGCCGCGCACCACCTGCAACTGACCCCCGGCACCAACGTCGCCGTGGTCACCGCCATCGCCCATACCATCGTGACCGAAGGCCTCTTTGACGAAGAGTTCATCCGCACCCGCTGCGACTGGGACGAATTCCAGGACTACGCCGCCTTCGTCGCCGATCCCCGCCACTCGCCCGAGGCGACCCAGCTCCTCACCGGCGTCAAGGCCGAGGAACTGCGCGCCGCCGCCCGCCTCTTTGCCCGTGGCGGCAACGGGGCCATCTACTATGGCCTTGGCGTGACCGAACATTCCCAGGGGTCCACCACCGTCATCGGCATCGCCAACCTTGCCATGCTCACCGGCAACATCGGCCGCCGTGGCGTGGGCGTGAACCCCCTGCGCGGCCAGAACAACGTCCAAGGCTCCTGCGACATGGGCTCTTTCCCCCATGAACTGCCGGGCTACCGCCATGTGAAGAACGATAGCGTGCGCGAAGTGTTCGAATCCCTCTGGGGCGTCAAGATCGACAACGAACCCGGCCTGCGCATTCCCAACATGCTCGACGCCGCGGTCGAAGGCACCTTCAAGGGCCTTTACTGCCAGGGCGAAGACATCCTGCAATCCGACCCCGACACCAAACACGTGGCGGCGGGCCTTGCGGCGATGGAATGCGTCATCGTCCATGACCTCTTCCTGAACGAGACCGCAAACTACGCCCACGTGTTCTTCCCCGGGTCCTCCTTCCTTGAAAAGGACGGCACCTTCACCAACGCCGAACGCCGCATCAACCGCGTCCGCAAGGTGATGGCCCCGAAACAGGGCTACGCCGACTGGGAAGTGACGCAGATGTTCGCCAATGCGATGGGCGCGGGCTGGGCCTATACCCACCCGTCCCAGATCATGGATGAAATCGCCATGCTCACCCCCTCTTTCGCGGGTGTGAACTACGAACGCCTCGAAGAGATGGGCTCCATCCAGTGGCCCTGCAACGAACAGGCCCCCGAAGGCACGCCGCTGATGCACATCGACGGTTTTGTGCGCGGCAAGGGCAAGTTCATCGTCACCGAATATGTGGCGACCGATGAAAAGACCGGCCCGCGCTTCCCGCTGTTGCTCACCACGGGGCGGATCCTGTCGCAATACAACGTGGGCGCGCAGACCCGCCGCACCGAAAACGTCGTCTGGCATGACGAAGACGTTCTCGAAATCCACCCGCACGACGCCGAGGTTCGCGGCGTGCGCGATGGTCAATTCGTGAAACTGGCCAGCCGCTCGGGTGAAACCTCGCTCAAGGCAAAGATCACCGACCGCGTGTCCCCCGGTGTGGTCTATACGACCTTCCACCACCCCGACACGCAAGCGAACGTCATCACCACCGACTATTCCGACTGGGCGACCAACTGCCCCGAATACAAGGTGACGGCGGTTCAGGTCAGCCCCTCCAACGGCCCGACCGAGTGGCAAGAGGAATACAACGCCCAAGCCGCCCATTCGCGGCGTGTTCTGGCGGCCGAGTGATGGAAAGCGTCCGCCGCCTTCCCCGTCTGACCTTTGGCGCAGACGGCATCGCGCAGGGGGCCCGCCCCCTGCCGACCGAGGTGGCGGTCGCCCTCTCCTTCAACGGCTCGACCCAGGCGGTGATGATGGCAACCCCTGCCGACCTCGCCGATTTCGCCTACGGCTTTGCCCTGACCGAGGGCATCGCCACCCCCGACCAGATCGAATCGGTCGAGACCGTCGAAACCCCCAAGGGAATCGACGTGCAGATCTGGCTTCGCGCTGATGCCGAAGACCGCCTGAAAGCCCGCCGCCGCACAATGGCCGGTCCCGTCGGCTGCGGCCTCTGCGGCCTCGACAGCATCGAACAGGCCGTGCGCCCCGTGGCCCATGTTCCGCCCTCGACCTTTCGCATGACGCCCGAACAGGTGAACGCCGCGGTTTCGGCCCTTACGGCCCAGCAGCCGCTGCATGACATCACGCGCGCCGCCCATTGCGCCGCCTTCTGGACGCCCTCGGGCATCCTCTGGTCGCGCGAGGATGTGGGCCGCCACAACGCGCTCGACAAGCTCGTCGGCCACCTCGTCCGCAACAACCGCCCGCAAGGCGCGGTCATCCTCACCTCGCGCGTGTCCATCGACATGGTGCAGAAAATCGCCACCCTCGGCGCGCCGATCCTGATCGCCGTCTCGGCCCCCACCGCCACCGCCGTCGATCTGGCGGACGAGGCGGGCATCACCCTCATCGCCCTCGCCCGTTCCGACAGGTTCGAGGTTTTCACCCACTCCGACCGACTGACAAAGGCCGCCCATGTCCGCTGACACCACAACCAAGCTGGTCTACATGGCCAACCAGATCGCCAAGTTCTTCGAATCGAAGCCCCACGACGAAGGCGTCGCGGGCATCGCGTCCCATATCAACGATTTCTGGGAGCCGCGGATGCGGAGCAAGTTCTTCGAAATCGTCGATGCGGGCGGCACGGGTCTGCGCCCGCTCGTCCTCGAGGCCGCCGCGAACATCCGCCGCCCCGTCGCGGCCTAAGCGTCAACAGGCCCTTAACGCGACGAATCGTTCGTCTGCATCATCTGTGCATCCGCTCTGTTTAAGAGTCCGTATATCGGTGGACCCCGCCTTTCCAGTCGGTGATGCGCCATTCCTTCGGCGCGCCGGCTGGAACCACATAGGCCGGATTGACCGGAACCTTGCCAAATCCACCAGGAATATCAATGACATAGGTCGGCAGCAGCGGCCCCGAAAGCCGCCCCCGCAGCCCCGCCATCAGCGCCATGCCATCCGCCAGCGTGGTCCGGAAATGCGAAACCCCCCGCGCCAGATCACAATGATGCAGGTAATAGGGTTTCACCCCGTTGCGCATCAACTCGCGGAACAACCCTTCCAACGCATCAAGGCTGTCGTTCACCCCGCGCAGCAGAACCGATTGGGAAAGCAGCATAATTCCCGCGCCCCGCAACCGTCCCAGCGCCAGTTTTGCCCCGTCCGTGATCTCTTGCGCGTGGTTCGTATGCACGACGACCACTACCGAAAGCCGCGATTTCCCCAGCGTTTCGGCCAATTCCCCTGTCACCCGTTCCGGCGCAACCACCGGAATTCGCGTGTGAACCCGCAGCGTCTCGACCGAGGCAATGGCCCCGATCCGCGCCACCAAGTCCTTGATTCGCCGCGTGGAAAGCACCAACGGGTCGCCGCCGGTCAGAACCACCTCGCGAATCTGCGGGTTAACCGCAACGTAATCCAAAGCTGCGATGATCTCGGCTTCGGTCAGATGCCCCTCGTCGCCCACCGCCTCGCGCCGGAAACAGAACCGACAATACACTTCGCAGGTCTTGGTGACATGCAAAATGCAACGGTCGGGGTAACGATGCGTTAACCCTTTCACCGGCGAATGCGCCTCGTCCCCGATGGGGTCGAACAATTCGCCGTCCCGAACCTCAAGCTCTTGAACATCCGGCAGAAATTGCCGCGCCACGGGGTCCGCGCGATTGGCGATCGCCCCCTCCATCGCCCCCGTCACCCGAATGCGGAACGCCTGCTCCACAGGCAACAGGGCAGGGGCCTCGGCCTCTCCGACCAGCCCGCGCACCACCAGATCATTCAGGGAAACCGCCGCTTTCATGGCCCGCGCACTACCGCGCCAAGCCCATAAAAACAAGGCCGCCCGAAGGGCGGCCTTGTCTGCAAATTCCTTCGAAGGAATTTGCCGGTCAGGCCTCGGGCACCAGAATCTCGCGCTTGCCCACATGGTTCGCGCGGGTAACCACCTGCTGTTCTTCCATCTGCTCGACCAACCGCGCCGCCTTGTTGTAGCCGATCCCCAACTTGCGCTGGATATAGCTGGTCGAACACTTCCGGTCCCGCGCCACGATGGCAACCGCCTGATCGTAAAGCGCGTCGTCCCCGCCCTCTCCGACACCCAGCCCCAGCACCATGTCGATGTCGTCGGCCCGCTCGTCCTCGACCCCTTCGACCACGCCCGACATATAGGCGGGCGGCCCGAAGCTCTTGAGGTGATTGACGATTTCCTCGACCTCTTCGTCGCTGACAAAGGGGCCGTGGATACGGGTGATCTTGGCCCCGCCCGCCATGTAAAGCATATCCCCCATGCCCAGCAATTGCTCGGCCCCCTGCTCGCCAAGGATCGTCCGGCTGTCGATCTTGGACGTCACTTGGAAGCTGATGCGGGTCGGGAAGTTCGCCTTGATCGTGCCGGTGATCACATCGACCGAAGGCCGCTGCGTCGCCATGATCAGGTGGATGCCGCTTGCCCGCGCCATCTGCGCAAGCCGTTGAATGCAGGCTTCGATTTCCTTGCCCGCCACCATCATCAGGTCGGCCATCTCGTCGACGATCACAACGATATAGGGCAGGGCGACGGGGGCGAATTCTTCCGTCTCGAAGACCGGCTCGCCCGTGTCCTCGTCAAATCCCGTCTGGATCGTGCGCTTGAACATCTCGCCCTTGGCCAGCGCCTCGCGCACCCGCCCGTTATAGCCCTCGATGTTGCGCACGCCCATCTTGGACATCTTGCGATACCGCTCTTCCATCTCGCCCACGACCCATTTCAGGGCCACGACGGCCTTCTTCGGATCGGTCACCACGGGCGAAAGCAGATGCGGAATCCCGTCATAGACCGACAGTTCCAACATCTTCGGGTCAATCATGATCAGGCGGCATTCTTCCGGCGACAGCTTGTAAAGCAGGCTCAGGATCATGGTGTTGATGGCAACCGACTTGCCCGACCCGGTGGTCCCCGCAATCAGCAGGTGGGGCATCTTGGCAAGGTTCGCCACGATCGGCTCGCCCCCGATGTCCTTACCAAGCGCAAGCGGCAGCCGCATGTTTGAATCGCCGAAATCGCGGGCCGAGAGGATCTCGCGCAGCACCACTTTTTCCCTTACGGCATTGGGCAATTCGATCCCGATCACCGTCCGGCCCGGCACCGTCGACACCCGCGCCGACAGCGCCGACATCGACCGCGCGATGTCATCGGCCAGCCCGATCACACGGCTCGCCTTCAACCCCGGCGCGGGCTCAAGCTCGTACATCGTGACCACGGGGCCGGGCCGGACCGAGACGATCTCGCCCTTGACCCCATAGTCATCCAGCACCGATTCAAGCATCCGCGCATTCTCTTCCAGCGCCTCGTCCGAAAGCGTGTGCCGCGTGATCCCCTCGGGCGAGGAGAGCAGCGACAGCGGCGGCAGTTCATAGGCGGGCGCAGGGTCGTCGAAGCGCAGTTTCGGCTGCGATTCCGCAATCGCCTGACGCGATGGCGCGACGGGCTTCTTCATGCCGTGCTGCACCACGGGCCGCCGTTCGGCAGCACCAAGCCGCGGCACCGGCATCGGGGCAGGCGGGAAATCGGCCGCGTCGGCCTCATCTGTTTCGGGCGACCAATCCTCGTCCAGATCGGCGCGGAACAGGTTTTCCCCGTCCAGTTCCTCTGGCAGTTCCGGCGGCGGCGGTACGATCCGCCCAAAGGCAGAAGCGGCAGCGGGGGCCACGACCGGCGCCGCCGCAAACAGCGGCGGTTCGGCCACGCGGCGCGCCGTATCTGCCACCAGTGTGACAGGACGGTTCGGGCGGGTCACCGCAGGCTCGCGCCGACCTTGCGCCGACGACACGTTCACCGGCCCGTTCGGATGCCGGATACGCGACTTGATGACGTCGGAAATCCGCGCCTTGATACGATCCTCGTCGGGGCGGAAATCATCGCCGTAGTCCAGTGGTTCCTGCTCGACCAGCTCGGGTTCGGGTTCGACCGTGCGCCGCATCAGGCCGGGCACGCGCGACAGAAGCCCCTGTTTTTCCTTGGGTGGCGCGTAATGCGGTGCCTCGGCAAGGGTTGCGCCATAGCGCGGATCGGCGCGCAGTTGCGTCGGCCGGCCCCATTCGGGCGCGGTGTCGCGCCGTGCATCCAGCGGCGGCTCTCCGGCGCGGCGCGGGCGCGGCGTGTCGTCCACACGGCGCGGATCGGTCCCTGCCGCCCGCCGCCGTTCCTGCATCGTCTGCGCGGCCCGCGCGGTGGTCTTGGCGCCGCTTCCCGCAAGGTTCAGCGCGGCGTTGTAGCAGATCACCGACCCGACCATCAGGAACCGCAGGATCACCCGCACCTCGCGGGCATCGAATCCGGTCACGAACAGCATCATCGCCAGCACGCCGAAACCCATCAGGAGCGACACAAGCTTCAGCCCGAACCCGGCCCCGCCCGGAACCATCCCGATCAGCGCGCCCAGCACCGTATCGCCGAACAGCCCGCCAAGGCCAAAGGAATGCGGCCAATCCGCCCCCGGCACCAGCGATGCCGCATAGACCGAACACATCGCCACCGCGATCACGGCAAATACGATGCGCCCCAGCGCCCGTTCGGCCCCGCGATGCAGCGTAAACCGCAGCCCCCAAGCGCCAAGGATCACCGGAATCGCCCAGGTTCCCTTGCCGCCGATGATAATCAGCGTCGAGGCCAGCGCCGCGCCGAAACGTCCAAGCAAGTTCTTGGCCGGTTCGTCCGTTGCCACCATCCAGCCCGGATCCTCCGGCGAATAGCTCCACAGCATCAGCGCGAACAGCAGCGCCACGCCGACCAGCACAATGCCGATCAATTCGCGCCCGCGCCGTTCCAGCATCGCCTGCATGTTCTGGTCCAGAAGCGGATCGCGCTGCCGTGCCTGATAGGATGCCATCTTGCCCGTCCCTTACCCGTACAGACAGTCGCGGAGCTTGATCAGCCCGCGCTGCATTTCGTCTTTGGGCGCCACAAGGGCGACCCTGATATAACCCTTGCCGGGGTTATCCCCCCCGGCATCGCGTGACAGATACGCTCCGGGAAGCACCCGCACGCCTGTCTCTTTCCACAGCGTCAAGGCCGCGGCCTCGCCGTCATCGACCGGAAGCCACAGGAAGAACCCGCCTTCGGGGTTCTGGAACCCCTGCACGCCGGCAAACACCTCGTCCGCGATGCGGAACTTTTCCTGATAAAGCGCAAGGTTCTCGTCCACATGCGCCTCGTCTGCCCAAGCCCGCTCGCTCACCCGTTGAACGGGCAGGGGCAGCGGCGCACCGGCAAAGGACCGCAGCTTGCGGATGCGGGCGATGCTTTCCACACCCCCCGCGACGAACCCCGACCGCAGCCCCGGCAGGTTCGACCGCTTGGAGAGCGAATGGAACACCGCGACACGTTCCGGGTCGGCCCCGATCTCGGCAGCGACCTGAAGCGCACCCACGGGCGGCGCGACACGCCAGATCTCGGAATAGCATTCGTCCGAGAAAACCCTGAAATCGTGCTTTTCAGCCAATCGCAGCAAGTCCGCTAGATAACCGCGCGAAGCAATCGCCCCCTGCGGATTGGCGGGCGAACACAGATAGGCAATCGCCACACGGTCCAGCACATCGGCCGGAAGGCTGGCGTAATCGGGCAGAAACCCCGTCGCTGCCGTGGCGGGCACATAGACAGGCTCTGCCCCCATCGCCAAAGCGGCCACCGCGTAAACCTGATAGAACGGGTTCGGCATCAGCACGACGGGCTTCTTGCCGTTCTTGGTTTCGGGGCACAGTGCTACGGCGGCGTTGAACAGACCTTCGCGCGTCCCGTTCAGCACCATCAGCCGCTCTTCGCCCAGCGCAACCCCGTAACGCCGCGCGATCCAGCCCGAAATCGCCGCCAGCAGTTCCGGCGTGCCGTCATTGGGCGGATAGACCGCGAAGCCCGCAATATTCGCCGCCATCACCTCGGCCACAAAGGAGGGCATCGGGTGGCGCGGTTCGCCGATGGTCATGGCAATGGGCTCGGCCCCCGGCTTATGCGGGTCGAGCAACTTCCGCAGACGCGGAAATGCATAATCCGGCAGGCTTTGAAACCGCTCAGGAAACGCCATACATGCCTCATACCCGGGGTCGTATCGCCCCGTTTGATGGCCACGATAGCCAAGTGAATGGCGGCGGTCCAGAAAAAGCCTGTATCAACCGCAGCTTGAGCACAAGATTTGTGGCTTTTGCGCCCCTAGCGCAGCGCCTTTTCGGCCGCCACACCCAGCCGCAGCAGCCGTTCCTCGGCCATCGACCCCGCCATGAGGGACACGCCGCAGCTTGGCTCGATCGTCGGCAGCGTCAACGCGCATAGCCCCATCAGGTTGCCGATCCGCGTATTGCGCAGCGCCAGAAGGTTTTCGGTGACGTAATAATCCTGATCCGTCATCAACCGCTCGGCATGGGGCGGCAGGATGGGCGAGGTCGGCACCAGCACGGCGTCATAGCCCGCCACGCGCTCGGCCCAGATGCGGCGCAACTGCTCCAGCCGCCGCCAAGCCGCGACATAGTCGGGCGCGCTGACCTCTTCGCCCGACCGGAAGCGTTCGAGAATGCGGGGAAACATCTTGTCCGGCGCGGCCTCGATGGTGTCGCGCCATATGCCATAGGCTTCGGTCGCGAAAAGACGCCCGGCCAGGGCCATCGCCTCGGCCACCTCGGGGGCTTTTGCCCTCTCGATCCGCGCGCCCGCGCCGCTGAACCGGCTGACCGCATCGTCAAAACCGCGCTCCGGCCCCTCGCGCAGGTCGTCCAGCGCCACGGTCTCAAGCACAAGCATCCGCGTTCCGGCCAGTGTAGCCCCGCTCAGGTCGGTGGGTCTGCTCCCCTCCATCGCGGCGAGGAGCAGCGCGCAATCCTCGACCGATTTCGCCAACGGCCCCACCGTGTCAAAGGTTTCGCACAACGGCACGACACCCCGCAGCGACAGCCGCCCCGCGCTGGTCTTCAACCCGACCAGATCGTTCCACGCTGCCGGTATCCGCACCGACCCGCCCGTATCCGACCCGATCGCCGCAGGGGCCAGCCCATAGGCCACCGATGCCGCAGCCCCCGAAGACGACCCCCCCGAAACCGCATCCTCGTCATTGATGCAGGGCGGCGTTGCGGTGACGGGGTTCAGGCCAAGGCCGGAAAAGGCAAGCTCGCTCATATGCGTCTTGCCAAGGCAGACAAGGCCCCCTTGCGTCGCAACCCCCAACACCTCGGCGTCGCGCTTGGGAATGCGGTTGCGCAGCAGAGCCGACCCCGCCTCGGTCGCCACATCCGCCGTATCGAACAGGTCTTTCCAGCTGATCGGAACCCCGTCGAGCAACCCGTGCCGCCATCCCCGCCGCGCCCGCGTGGTCGCGGCCATCGCCTCGGCCCGCGCCCTTGCGGGGGTGGTGCGGGCATAGATCCGCTCGGCCAAGGGATGCGCCGCGATGGAATCGAGGAACATTTCGGTCAGGTCCACGGGGTTGATCCGCCCCGCCCCGATCTCGCGCCCCAGTTCGGCGGCCCGCATATTCAGCCAGGTTCTGCTCATCGGTCGTCCCCGTTGGTTTCCCGAACGGTAGCGGCAGAGCGGCGCATGGACAATCCCGCCTTGGCGGCCATATTGGGCGCATGACAATAGATGCAGATATCCTGATCGCCGGGGGTGGCCTGAACGGCCCCGCACTTGCCCTTGCGCTTGCAAACGGCGGGCTGTCGGTGACCGTCGTCGATGCCCGCCCTGCCCCCGCGCGGGCCGAAGCGGGCTTTGACGGGCGCGCCTATGCCCTTGCCATCGCCTCGCGGCGCCTTCTGCAAGGAATCGGCATCTGGCCGTTGGTAGGCGACAAGGCGCAGCCGATCCACCAGATCAAGGCAAGCGACGGTCTGGCAGGGCAGGGGCCAGCCCCCTTTTTCCTGACCTTCGACGCCGCCGAGATCGAGGAGGGGCCGATGGGCTTCCTGCTCGAAGACCGGCACCTTTACGCAGCCTTCCTGTCCGCCATGCAGGCGCATCCGAAAATCACCCTTCTGTCGGGCCAGACCGTAACCGGCCAATCGGTCGACGCATCGGGCGTGACGATCACCCTGAACTCGGGCCAGACGCTGCGCGGCCGCCTGCTTGTCGGCTGCGACGGCCGTGGCAGCGGCACGGCCACGCGCGCGGGCATCAAGCGCATCGGCTGGGGCTACGGGCAGACAGCACTTGTCACCGCGATCAGCCACGAAAAAGACCACCACGGCATCGCGCACCAGTTCTTCATGCCCGAAGGCCCGCTTGCGATTCTGCCGCTTGCGGGCGGCCACCATTCCAGCATCGTCTGGAGCGAGACGGAACAGAACGCCAAGGCCATACAGGCGCTGTCGGATGCCGACTATCTTGCCGCCCTGCGCCCGCGCTTCGGTGACTTTCTCGGCCCCATCGAACTTGCCGGAGATCGCTTTACCTATCCGCTGTCGCTGTCCCTGGCCGAAACCTTCATCGCCCCCCGCGTGGCCTTGGTGGGTGATGCCGCCCACGGCGTGCATCCCATTGCAGGGCAGGGGCTGAACCTTGGCCTGCGCGATGTCGGCGCCTTGGCACAGGTCGTGATCGAAGCGGCACGGCGCGGCGAGGATATCGGTTCCGCCACCACGCTTGATGCCTATCAACGCTGGCGACGGTTCGATTCCACGGCACTTGCGCTGGGCATGGACACGGTCAACCGCATCTTCTCGAACGACAACCCGATCCTGCGGGCAGGGCGCGACCTTGGCCTTGGCCTCGTGAACCGCATCCCTGCCCTGCGTCGCGGTTTCATCCGTCAGGCGGCGGGGCTGAACGGCGACCTGCCGCGCCTGCTGGCGGGAAAGCCGATCTAGGCCAGTTCTTCCTTAGGCCAATTCTTCCTTAGGGCAGTTCGGCAATCACCGCACGCGCGGCGGCGGCCGGGTCTGCCGCCTGCCAGATCGGACGGCCCACGACGATATGGTCTGCCCCGTCCGTGATCGCCTGCCACGGCGTTGCCACGCGCTTCTGGTCGCCCAGCGCCGCACCCGCAGGCCGGACCCCCGGCGTCACGATCAGCTTGCCCTTGGCTTGCGGCAGCGCGCGTATCAGCGCGGCCTCTTGCGGGCTGGCAATCACCCCATCCGCCCCCGCCTCGAGCGCCCGTGCCGCCCGCTCGAGCGTGATCTCGCGGATATCCCCGGCCTTGATCATATTGGCATCAAGGTCCGCACGGTCGAGCGAGGTCAGCACCGTCACCGCCAGAATCTTCAACCCCGTCCCGCCCTTGCCCTCGGCCGCCGCGCGCACCACCTGCGGGTCGCCATGCACCGTCAGGAAGTCGAGGTCGTAACGCGCCACGCCGCGCACGGCCGCCTCGACCGTGGCCCCGATGTCGAAGAATTTCATATCAAGGAAGATGCGCTTTCCCATCTCGCCCTTCAGCTCGTTCGCCAGCGCAAGGCCGCCGCCGGTCAGCATTCCCAGCCCGATCTTGTAAAAGCTTGCCGCATCGCCGATGCGCTGGGCCAGTTCCAACCCCTGCACCACGTTCGGCACATCAAGGGCAACGATCAGGCGGTCATCCGACATGTCAGTCTCCATAAAAGCCGCAGGCGTAGTGCGGCGGCATCGCCCCCCTGTCAACAGCACAAGACTGCCGCTAGGATCGCGGCAAAGGGATAGGTGCAGATGATCCTCTGTTTCGACATCGGCGGAAGCCGGATCAAGGCCGCAAGCGCCACGGGTGGCACCGTGACACCTTTGGGCGACACGCCCACCCCCACCGCCGATTTCGCAGCCTTCCTTGCCGCGCTGCGCAGTTACCGCGCCCCCGGACACCGCGCCGTTTCGATCTCGATCGCCGGGGTCGTCGATCCCGACAGCCAGCGCATCCGCGTCGCCAACATTCCCTGCGCCGATCACCGCGCCCTCGCCCCCGAAATCGAAGCCGCCCTTGGCTTGCCCACGCTCATCCTCAACGATGCCGATTGCTTCGCACTGGCCGAGGCGAGACAGGGCGCGGGGCAGGGGCATCGCAATGTCTTTGGCGTCATCCTCGGCACAGGGGTCGGCGGCGGGCTGGTGATCGACGGCAAGCTCGTCAGCGGTCCGGGCGGCTTTGCGGGCGAATGGGGCCACGGCCCCGTTGCCAAGACGCAGGTCGAAGGCGTCACCCTGCCCGAATACCCCTGCGGCTGCGGTCTGACGGGCTGCATCGATGCCGTTTGCAGCGCGCGCGGGATCGAGAAACTTTACCGCACCCTGCACGGGGTCGAGGCTTTGGCCCCCGCCATCCTGACCGACTGGCAAGCGGGCGAGGTGAGGGCGACCAAAACCGTCAAGGTCTGGACGGCCCTTATCGCCCCGCCGCTTGCGATGGTTCTGAATACGGTCGGCGCGTCCATCGTGCCTGTGGGCGGGGGTCTGTCGAATGTCACGGCTTTGGTCGCAACGCTCGATACAGCCGTGCGCGGCATGATCCTGCGCCAGACCGACCGCCCCTTGGTCGTCCCCGCGCAATGCCGCATCGAACCCGGCCTGATCGGTGCCGCCGAAGCGGGGGCCGCCGCCTTTGGCTAGGCTTCTGGAAGTCTGCGTCGATACGCCCGACGGGCTGCAAGCCGCCATCGAAGGCGGGGCTGACAGGATCGAGCTGTGCGCGGCGCTCGCGCTCGGCGGGCTGACCCCTTCGGCGGGGCTGATCGAAGCCGCCCGCAGCGCACCCCGCCCCGTCCTTGCCATGATCCGCCCCCGCGCGGGCGGCTTTGTCTGGACCCGCGCCGAAACCCGCGCCATGCGGCACGAGATTGCCGCCATCCGCAGCGCGGGCCTTGCGGGTGTCGTCCTTGGCGCATCCAATCCCGACGGGTCGCTCGACACCGACACCCTTGCCACGCTCATGGACGAAGCGCGGGGCATGGAAACCACCCTCCACCGCTGCTTTGACCTGACGCCCGACCCTTTCGCCGCGCTCGAAAAGGCCATCGCGCTGGGCTTCAGGCGCATTCTCACCTCGGGCCAAGCCGCGACAGCACCCCAAGGCATCGCCCTCATCGCACGCCTGCACATCCAGGCCGCTGGCCGCATCATCCTTCTTGCGGGCGGCGGCATCATGCCGCAAAACGCGCCCCTCTTCACCGCTGCGGGCTTGTGCGAACTCCATGCCTCCTGTTCACTCGCCACAGAGGAAGACCCCGCCGTCGCCGCCTTCGGCTTCGGCCCCGCGCATCGGCGCGACACATCGGCAGACCAAGTGCGGGCGCTGAAACAGGCGCTCAAGGAGTAACGGTGCAGATCAACATCACATACGACCGCCCCGAAGACGGCCCCCGCTCTGGCCCCGTGCAGGTGGGCTGGTTCCTGACGCAGGACAAGGGCGCGGTGCTTTACGACCCGCCCGAACGGCTTGTGTCGCGCCCGCCCAACCGCACCCATGCCAAAAGCGCCAGCCGCTGCCCTGCGGTCATCCAGATGGAAAGCCGCTACTTCGTGGTGAAATGCCCCTTCGATCTGCACATCGGCTTTTCCCGTGATGACAAGGGCAAGGCGTTGCTGGTCAACCGCGCCGGAACCGCATCGCCCATCCGTGGCAACAAGCTGGGCGAGGTGCTGACGCTGGTCTCGGAACCGGAATGGCGCTTTCCCGACCGCCCCACGGTGCAACTGTCGCTGCCCTATTGCTTCATTGCCGACGAACCCGTCTGGCTGACGCAGATCGGCACCTTTGCCCATTACCGCCGCGACCCGCTTCCCGGCACGATCTTTGGCGGGCGCTTTCCGCTCTCGCTTTGGCCGCGCCCGCTGATGTGGGCCTTTGAATGGCACGACACCGACCGCGACCTGATCCTGAAGCGCGGCGAGCCGCTGTTCTACTGCCAGTTCGAACATGACGGCCCCGACCGCCCCGTGCAGATGGTCGAGGCGGAAAAGACCCCCGAGCTGACGGCCTATATGGAAAAGATCTCGGGCGTGGTGAATTACGTGAACCAGACCTTCAGCCTGATGAAACAGGCCGAAGCCCTGCGCCCCGCCAAGCTTTTGAAAGCAAAGGAGCGCCCGTGACATCGGCGCTGATGATCTGGACAGTCGGCACGAACAGCGCCCGCGTGGTGCTGCAAACCGACCGCCTGATCGAGGCACCGAACTGGGACCCGTCGGGCGCATCGCTGCTGGTCAACGGCGATGGCCGCCTGTTCCGCGTCCCGCTCGACGCGCCCGCGCTGGTGCCCGTCGACACGGGTTTTGCCGTGAAATGCAACAACGACCACGGCATTTCCCCCGATGGCAGCCTGATCGCCCTGTCGCACCACCGCGAGAGCGGCTCGGAAATCTTCCTGATGCCCGCAGGCGGCGGCACCCCCCGCCTGATCTCTCCGGCCGCGCCAAGTTGGTGGCACGGCTGGTCGCCCGATGGAAAGACGCTGGCCTATGTCGCCGCGCGCGGCAGCCGCGTGATCGATGTCTATACGATCCCCGTGGCGGGCGGCGCGGAAACCCGGCTGACACGGGGCGAGGGGCATTGCGACGGCCCCGACTATTCCGCCGATGGCAGCCTTATCTATTACAACTGCGACCGTGACGGGCACGCGCAAATCTGGGTGATGAAGGCGGACGGAACCGACCAGCGCAAACTTTTCGCCGACGACTGCGTCAACTGGTTCCCCCATCCGTCACCCTGTGGCAAACACCTACTCTACCTTGCCTATCCCGCAGGCACGCTTGGCCACCCGCGCGACTTGCCGGTTGCGCTTGTCCTGTGCCGCCCCGATGGCACCGACCGCCGCCGCATCATGGAATTCACCGGCGGGCAGGGCACCATGAACGTGCCGAACTGGGCGCCCGACGGATCGGCCTTTGCCTTTGTCCACTACGGGTGAAGGGGGCTGCCGCCCCCGCCGCGCCTTGCGCGGCCCCCCCGCGGATATTTGGACGAGTATGAAACCAGCGGTCTTGCAACGGGCCGGATGCCGCCCCATCTTTGGCTCAAGGCCGAAGCGGGCGTGCCTTTTCAGGGCGTCCACAAGCGGTGCTTTAGAAAAGGAGATTTGCCGATGAACCTTGAAAAGTTCACGGAACGCTCGCGCGGGTTCCTGCAAGCCGCGCAAACCATCGCCGTTCGGGAAAGCCACCAGCGGCTTGCCCCCGAGCATCTGCTCAAAGCCATCATGGATGATGACCAAGGGTTGGCGTCCAACCTGATCCGCCGCGCCGGGGGCGAACCCGCCCGCGTGTCCGAGGCGGTTGCCCTGTCTCTGGGCAAGATGCCCAAGGTGACGGGCGATGCCCAACCCTTCATGGACCCCGGTCTGGTCAAGGTTCTGGATGAATCCGAAAAGCTGGCAAAGAAAGCGGGCGACAGCTTCGTTCCGGTGGAACGTATCCTCATGGCGCTGGCGATGGTTCCCGGCAAGGCCAAGGACGCGCTCGATGCCGGCGCCGTTTCCGCCCAGAAACTGAACGCTGCGATCAACGACATCCGCAAGGGCCGCACCGCCGACACGGCAAGCGCCGAAGCCGGCTACGACGCCCTGAAGAAATACGCCCGCGACCTGACCGAAGCGGCCGCCGAAGGCAAGATCGACCCCATCATCGGCCGTGACGACGAAATCCGCCGCACGATGCAGGTCCTGTCGCGCCGCACCAAGAACAACCCGGTTCTCATCGGCGAACCCGGCGTCGGCAAGACCGCAATCGCCGAGGGTCTGGCCCTGCGCATCGTCAACGGCGATGTGCCGGAAAGCCTGCGCAACAAGAAGCTCATGGCTCTCGACATGGGTTCGCTGATCGCGGGCGCCAAGTATCGCGGCGAATTCGAGGAACGGCTGAAAGCCATCCTGTCCGAGGTGACGGGCGCCAATGGCGAGATCATCCTTTTCATCGACGAGATGCACACCCTTGTCGGTGCGGGCGCCTCTGAAGGGGCGATGGATGCCGCCAACCTGATCAAACCCGCGCTTGCACGGGGCGAACTGCATTGCGTCGGTGCCACCACACTCGACGAATACCGCAAATATGTGGAGAAAGACGCAGCCCTCGCCCGCCGCTTCCAGCCGGTGATGGTGAACGAACCGACGGTCGAGGATACGATCTCGATCCTGCGCGGGATCAAGGAGAAATACGAACTCCACCACGGGGTGCGCATCTCGGATTCGGCACTCGTCGCGGCGGCCACGCTGTCGCACCGCTACATCACCGACCGCTTCCTGCCGGACAAGGCGATCGACCTGATCGACGAAGCGGCCAGCCGCCTGCGGATGGAAGTGGACAGCAAACCCGAGGAACTCGACGCGCTTGACCGCCAGATCCTGCAAAGCCAGATCGAATCCGAAGCCTTGAAGAAAGAGGATGACGCGGCCTCGAAGGACCGGCTGGAAAAGCTTGAGAAAGAGCTTGCCGAACTTCTGGAACGCTCGGCCGAAATGACCGCCAAATGGCAGGCCGAACGCGATAGCCTTGAAGCGGCGCGCGACCTGAAAGAACAGCTCGACCGCGCCCGCGCCGAGCTTGAGCAGGCCAAGCGCGAGGGTGACTTTGCCAAGGCCGGCGAACTGCAATACGGCCGCATTCCGGCGCTGGAAAAGCAGCTTGCCGATGCCGAAGCCCGCGAAGGCGAAGCCCTTGTTGCCGAAGCCGTGCGCCCCGAACAGATCGCCGAGGTGGTGGAACGCTGGACAGGCATTCCCACGACCAAGATGCTCGAGGGTGAAAAGGACAAGCTGCTGCGCATGGAGGAAGAGCTTGGCAAACGCGTCATCGGCCAGCGTCAGGCGGTTACCGCCGTGGCCAACGCCGTCCGCCGCGCCCGCGCCGGGCTGAACGACGAAAACCGCCCGCTCGGGTCGTTCCTGTTCCTCGGCCCGACCGGCGTGGGGAAAACCGAACTGACCAAGGCTGTCGCGGCCTATCTGTTCGACGACGAGAACGCGATGGTCCGCATCGACATGTCCGAGTTCATGGAGAAACACGCCGTGGCCCGCCTGATCGGCGCGCCCCCCGGCTATGTCGGCTATGACGAAGGCGGCGTGCTGACCGAAGCCGTCCGTCGCCGCCCCTATCAGGTGATCCTGTTCGACGAGGTCGAGAAAGCCCACCCCGACGTGTTCAACGTGCTTTTGCAAGTGCTCGACGACGGCATCCTGACCGACGGTCATGGCCGCACCGTCGATTTCAAGCAGACGCTGATCATCCTGACCTCGAACCTCGGTGCCTATGCGCTGTCGCAACTGCCCGATGGCGCAGATGCCTCGGAGGCCAAGCGCGAGGTGATGGAGGCGGTGCGCGGACACTTCCGCCCCGAGTTCCTGAACCGTCTGGATGAAACCATCATATTCGACCGTCTGGGGCGCGGGGATATGGGGGCCATCGTCGACATCCAGATGAAACGTCTGGAAGCCCGCCTTGCATCGCGCAAGATCACGCTCGATCTGACCAAGGATGCCAAGGACTGGCTGGCCGACGAAGGCTACGATCCGGTCTTTGGCGCGCGTCCGCTGAAACGGGTGATCCAGCGCCATCTGCAAGACCAGTTGGCCGAGATGATCCTGTCGGGCGATGTTCTTGACGGGGCCACCATCCGCGTCACCGCCGGACCCGAGGGGCTTATCATCGGCGACCGCGTCAGCGCCTCGCGCCGTGAACGGCCCGTGCAGGCGGTCGTCCACTGAAGGGCGAACAGACAAAAAGGCCCCCCGGATCGCTCCGGGGGGCCTTTTCCGTCATCGGATCAGGATATCAGCCTTCCGGCGGCAGGATGACCTGGTCGATCACATGGATCACGCCGTTCGTCGCCTCGATATCGGCGGTCGAGATCGGCGCGCCGTTCACTTTGGCCCCGCCTTCCAGCGTGATCGTGACGTTCGCGCCCTGCACGGTCGCCGCGGTCATGCCTTCGGTTAGGTCGGTCGACATGACCTTGCCGGGAACGACGTGATAGGTCAGGATCGCAACCAGCTTGTCCTTGTTCTCGGGCTTGAGCAGGTCTTCCACCGTTCCGGCGGGCAGTGCTGCAAAGGCCGCATCGGTCGGAGCGAAGACGGTGAACGGGCCTGCGCCCTTCAGCGTTTCGACCAGACCGGCCGCTTCCACAGCGGCAACCAGCGTGGTGAAGTTGCCTGCACCGATGGCGGTGTCGACGATGTCCTTGGAATGCGCTTCGGCAAAGGCTTGCCCGGCGAACAGCGTGGTGGCGGTGGTCAGTGCAAGAAAGGTTCTGCGGATCATATGGTGTCACTCCCATGAATGCCGTCATTGGCGTAAGTGCTACGTCCTCACGGCAACCAATGGATGAGTCTGACATTCATGTTAACAGCCGTTGCTTGCATCCGCCTGCGCACTAAGCCGCGCCTCCGGCCAATTTCTAGACACAAGACCGCGAGCATGTTTTATCGCGCGTGAATGAAACCAACCCTAGGGTTCACCCGTATTGCCAAAGTGGGACGGGCATTTTGCTTTTCCGGCAAATCCTGTCACTTTCTGCATAGCGACCCCCAAAGGAGGACGAACGATGCCCAAGCGCCTGACATGGTCCGATGTGACGCCCAAGCCGCTCTGGCTCAACCGTCGCCAATTGATCGCCTCGGCGGGGGCCGCCGCATTCGCCTCGCCCGCGCTGGCCAAGATCGAAGCCGCGAAAAGCCCGCTGTCGATCAGCGACACGCCGAACACATTCGAAGAGATCACCACCTACAACAATTTCTACGAATTCGGCACCGGCAAGGAAGATCCTGCCGCCAACGCCGCCGCGCTGACCACCGACCCGTGGTCGATCACCATCGACGGCATGGTCGACAAGCCCGGCACCTATGACCTTGCCGATGTGCTGTCAGGGCAGCCGCTCGAAGAGCGCATCTACCGTTTCCGCTGCGTCGAGGCCTGGTCGATGGTCGTGCCGTGGATCGGCTTCCAGCTTTCCGGTCTCTTGAACCGCGTGGGCGTCCAGCCGGGCGCGAAATATGTCGCGTTCGAAACCCTTGTCCGCCCCGAAGAGATGTTCGGCCAGAAATCCCCCATCCTCGAATGGCCCTACCGCGAGGGGCTTCGCCTTGACGAAGCCATGCATCCGCTGACGATTCTGGCGACGGGCCTTTACGGGGAAGAGATGCCCAAGCAGAACGGCGCGCCGATCCGTCTGGTCGTGCCGTGGAAATACGGGTTCAAGTCGATCAAGAGCATCGTCAAGATCAGCCTGACCGACAGCATGCCGCAAACCACCTGGAACATGTTGCAGCCCAGCGAATACGGCTTCTATTCCAACGTGAACCCCACGGTCGACCATCCGCGCTGGTCGCAGGCCTCGGAACGCCGCGTCGGGGCGGGGCTTTTCGCCGGCCGTCAGGATACGCTGATGTTCAACGGCTACGAAGAGCAGGTGGCCTCGCTCTATGCCGGCCAAGACCTGTCCAAGGATTTCTGAGGTGGAGTCTCTCAACCAACTGTTCCGCCGCCTGCCGACATGGGCTGTCTATCTTGCCGGCGTGCTGCCTTTCCTCTGGATCGTCTGGCTGGCCGTGACAGGCGGTCTCGGGGCCGATCCGGTCAAGGCCATCGAACTGCGCTTGGGCGAGTTGGGGCTTCAGTTCCTGATCGGCGGTCTGGTCATCACGCCCTTGCGCTGGTTCGGCCTCAACCTTATGAAATTCCGCCGCGCCGTCGGGCTTGTCGCCTTTTTCTATATTGCGATGCACCTGTCGGCCTGGGTCGTTCTCGACATGGGATTGCGCTGGAGCGAAATGGCCAACGATCTGGTCAAGCGCTGGTACATCATCATCGGCATGGCCGGTTTCGCCGCGATGATTCCGCTGGCCGTGACCTCGAACAACGCCTCGGTCAAAAGGCTCGGGGCCGCCGCCTGGAGACGGCTGCACAAGCTGACCTATGTCGCGGTTCTCGCAGGGGCGGTGCATTATGTGGTGCTGGTCAAGGCATGGCCGGTCGAGCCTTTGCTCTATCTTGGCGCGGCGATCCTGCTGCTTGCCGCCCGCGCATGGAAGGCGCGCGCACGCTTTCTTCCTGTCTCGGCCTGATTTGGCCGGGCGGGGGCCGGTCATGACGGGTTGATGACATTTTCTTGCTGGCGTCGCGTGGTTCTGGTGCCGATTGTTTCGCCAAGCCCAAGATTTTGTGGATAAATCCGCCATTCTGAAAAAAGTCGCGCTTTCTTCGTTTTTCCCTCTTGCGGCTCCCGACACCCTTCCGTAAACACCGCCTCACCGAAGCGGAGACGTGACGGTGACGGAACGAAACGGCGCCGGAAGCGAAAGCGGAACGCCCGTAACGGTTCGGAAAATCTGAAGATACGGCGGACAAGGATCGCTAGGAAACTAGCGCTTCGGTCAATTTTGTCTCTGGATGGCTCTTTGACAATTGAATTGATGAAGGGATATGCGGGCGGTTTGGGCGCATCGGCGTCTGATCGCAGCATATCGGCTCACTAGGGGCTTTCGAGTTCCGATGATGTGAGTGTCAGCTTCACGGTTTG